>NZ_QGGU01000009.1 GCF_003148745.1 Pleionea mediterranea
TTACCTGCCTGATTAATACCACAAACTTGGAATACGTTCTTTGCTAAATCAATAGAAACTAGTTTAATATTATTCATGATGAATACCTCTCTGATCACTTAAGTTCCAAAACTAAGTATGGCGCATTATGACGCCGTTAGTAGGGAGGTGTTTATCGCATCACCCATCACTTATTCACTTTAATTAGAAAAACACGACAAACCGTCTTTACCACTATTCTTAATATCAAATATTTTTTTCTCTAAATACTCAAACCCATCAACTTTAGACACAACCCTGTACAACTCTAGTAAATCGATTAATGAATCAAAACCTCCTAAACATGCATCTTTAATATAATAATGCTCAGCAATTTCAAAATCATTGTTAGTCTTCATGGTTTTAACATAAACAAAAGCCAGTGGACGATAAGATTTTTCAACTCCTCCTTTAGCAGCCTTTAATAAAAACTCCTTTGCTTTTCGGTAGTCAATTTCTATACCACCGTCTCCATTAAGATAAGCCATTCCTAAAAAGTAACAATCCTCCAATGATTTTTCTTTAACTTTATCAAATAACTTGATAGCTTCTCTCCCCATCCCATTATCCATATATATCGAGAAAAGATTCCTTCGTGCTTGCGGGTGACCATGAGATACAGATTTCAATAAATAATGCTTTTGCTTTCCAATATTACCAAGCTGTTCACTAATTACAGATAGATTATAGCTGACTGCTCCGTCATCATACGATAGTATCTGTTGAAGCAATCGTTTAGACTTATTTAAGTCTTTTTCAACAATCTCACCTTCGAAATAAAATAAAGCCAATTTCTTTATAGAATATACATCACCTTTATCAGATAGTTTTCTATAATAACTAACAGCTTTTTTTGAATTTACTCGCCCCTCTAAGTTGAAGTAATACTCTGCAAGAGAAAGATACGCGGAGTAAACTCCTTTATCACCAAGATTTTCTAACAACACGATTTTCTCATTAGACGCTAACGTCTCTTTTTTAACTACACAATAATACTGCTCTAATAAGTTATTGCTGTCACACAGTTCGCTATAATCTACAGCACCTTTTGAACTAAATTGAAAAGATTTTACAACATTAGTTCGTAATTTTTCATCTAGCGCAGTATATACAACAGGGATATTTGCTGTCAGCTTTAAGTTAACTCCCAAAAATAATAGTAATAAAATATTATTCAATATGCCAAATCTCGTGTTGAATTCATCCACCGCGACTGTAAATTTTTTGATAAGTTTTCGGAAGTGCAAAAATCTGCAGAACACCCAAAACTCACCCCTCTGCCGACTGCTTAACCATTAACGGTTCTTTAAACGTTAATGTACGGTATGGGAATGGAATTTCAATTCCGGCATCATCCAGAGCCTGTTTGATGGCACCGACTACTTCGCTGCGTGAACGTCGTTGCCCTACGGGTGTTGCTTCGGTCCACCAGGTGACTTCAATATCAATACTGCTGTCACCAAAACCGTGCAAAAACACCTGAATCGGTTGATCACTGTTGACTGATTCACAGGCATCTACGGCTTTTTCAATAACAGGAAGCGCGGCATTGGCGTCTTCACCGTAAGCGACGCCGGTCATTAATGTCATTCGACGTTCATCTTGTTCGGTTAACACATACACCGGATTTTTAAATAAAAATGAATTGGGGACTAACACCAATTCGCCATTGGTTTTTCGAATTTGCGTCATTCTTACCGACACATCTTCAACTTTACCGACAATGCTTTCACATTCAATAAAGTCACCGGTTTCAAACGGGTATTTCCACAACAATAAAATACCGGCAAAAAAGTTTTCAAAAATTTCTTTAAAAGCAAAACCAATCGCGATAGACGCAAGCCCTAAACCACCTAATGCTTTGGCAGGGGTTAAACCGGGAAACACCACCATCGCAGCCAGTAAAAAACCAAACAGCCACACCGAAATGCGTGTCATTCGAGTTAAAAGCTCACGCAGTGATGTGCGCATATTGCTTTTGCCGGTCATTTTAAATACCACTTTACCCAGCAGCATGGCAAACAGGCCGGTTAAAATAAGTACAAATAACCCGGCGATTAAATAAGGCGTATGAGCTATAAAGTTTTTAACGATACCCATGACAGTTTCGTGCAAGGTTTCTGTGGCGGATTCAAGACTTAATAAAGAAGTGTCGCTATTGGCAGTACTTGGTTTCTGCATAGAAGCCGTATCGTTATTCGACCCATCAACCTTATCATTGGATGCAAACACAAGCATTGCACAGGTAAAAAACAAAGCCCCGATGAATAATCGTAATAAATTCATAATGCATCCTTAAAATATTTTTTTGAATCGCACTTACATTCAAAACCAATACGCCAAATGATAACGAATGGATTAACAGCAACCGCTTTCCACTCAATTACTTCCAACGATAAACCGTGGCGCTCACTTTATCGTACAGGGTATTGATCAACTTTTCGGCCACATCTCGCTCAAGATATTTGATAGAAATATGGTGCCGGTTCATATCGAGTCCGGCCAAATCTATGGCGACCGAGGCCATTTTAGTTCGACGATCGAGCGGATTTTCGCGCAGCTCAACGGATTGAATTTTACTGATTGGCACCATGGTTGTGTGCTGTACCATCCAGCCACTTTGATAGATAAGTGCATTGTCGGAAAAACCATAACGCATACTGGCAACGGTTTTTCGTGCGTAAATAACCACCCAAATCATAAGCAGCGAAAACCACAGTGCATGAAATGAAAGCTTAAACCAGGACACCGCCACTATGATTGTGACTACCAGAGATTGAGCACGCACAATGCGTTTCCAACCGCGAAAAGCAACCGAATGCCACTGCTCAACATTGCGTGAAACTTTTGGTTGAATAGCGGCTAAAAAATCATTCACCCGTTGCGAATCAATAATCGGCGCAATCCAGCGAAGCATTTTACGGGCACCGCCTGGCTGACCAGCGGCGTTACCGCCTGCCGTAGCAATCCGCACCGATGACCGGGCAAAGTAACGATGCAATACGTTCTCCGATACCGACACCATTTGGATGCGTTGCTCAGGTACGGTCGCGTTAAACTGGGTTAACAAACCATATTGTGCCGCAAGCTTATCGCCGGAACGCATTAACTCGAAGCCGTAATAGGTGAACACCATAAAAATAATCGATAACAATCGGATAAAGATAAAAAAGGCAATAATGCCCAGCACAACCATAGTGGCAATGCTGAGCGGATGATCCATATTAAAATTGATACCCTCAAACCAGCCGCCCATGGATACTTCAAGCCAATCAAAAAACTTATCCAGTGCGCGAGTTTGTGCCAGTAAACCAAATGCAAACGCCACCACCAGCATGCCTTTATTGGAAATAACCCCGGCTTTTATTAACTCTGATAAAGGAATGGTCAGTAACGGTGGACGCTGGTCTGCCGAATCACTTGCTTCGTCGGTTTCTTCATCGTCGTGATGCACAGCGGCTTTCGCCTGCAATACTTTTTGTTTGATTTCTTCTACGGCGGTTAGCGATACCACGCGCATAACCGCTTCCGGTTTACCGCCACTGGCCGACTCCAGCTCAAGCTGTGCCACACCAAACAATCGATGTAATGGATTGCGGGTTAGATTAAGATTTTGAATGCGCTCGTACTTAACGTGTCGAACATTTTTAATTAACACGCCTTCACGGATCATCACTTCATTCTCGGCCAATGTGTAGCGATACACCCAGTATTGAATGATCGCAAATAACACACCGGGGATCACAAATACTGCAGCCAAGGTTTCATAACTGTCACCACCGCCAGCAAAAAACGCAACCAGCAAGGGTACAAAAAAGTGTTTGATAAATTCGATGATAATAAACAGCCACGACATGGGGTGTAGCCGTTTTTCCGTATTCACCGCATTGCTCATATCCGTGTCCTTATACTGCGTCATATTTTTCCTGAATCAGTAATTCGTCGCGAATTTCTACGGCTTTTTCGTGGCTAAGGCCGGTTAAAGACACCGATGCATTCATGGTGCCTGCGGTATGCAAAATAAGCTGAGCAATGTTGTAGTTACGTTGTAATGGCCCCTGGGTAACGTCGATATGTTGCACACGTGATCGCGGTACAGCGTATTGTTTTCGCCACCAGATCCCCTGCTGTATATAAAGTCCCTGCTCATCAAAACGCCATTTTGTGCGCTGATATTTTTTCGTTGGATAAACAGAAATCATAAAGTAAGCCAGCCAAGCTAATAACAACACTTCAATCACAATCAACCACCAGGGCGGCAAGGTCAGTAGCGAAACAAATAACACCACCGTACCTATGGTTGCCATCAGAAAAATAATCGCAAATGAAATAATGCCGCTAATCTGAAAATAATTTTTTGCTTTTGCGGCGAGAAAAACCGACTCGGTCATCTGGGTAACGGACTGTTTGGCGGGGGGCTTTTCCTGCTCTGGCATTTGCCCGCTTTGATCCAACGAGGAGGATTGATTAGTCGACGCTTGTTGCGTTTGCATTAACGATTCGTTAGAACCTTGCTGATTAGAAGAATGATCGTTTGAGGTCTGCTCCGTTTGAACTTCGGAACTCCCTCCCTTAGACGCTTGACGATTGTCCCGGCGGTTCTCATTGTCTTCTTTTTGATTCATAAATTCAGTTATTCCTTACACCTGATGTGTATGACTTTGGTCTCTAGCTTTTTGTCTCTAGCTTTTTATCTCTGAACAATGACTATTCACCGATCAGTCATTTATTATTCAAAGTTGACTCTTTGGGCATTCATTGTTCGATAATAATTCTACAAGCTGTTCTATAACCTGTTTATCACTAGCTGAGTCAAATTTAGCGTCGCTTTATTACATAAGCGTTGATATTGCTGTTTTTATTTTGCATGTTTAACCAATCGCTTTTAAAAAAAGCGATTGGTTTGCCATAAACTCAAATAAGAATATTTTTTAGTTATTACCAATTGGTGAACCCGGCGGTAATGCCACCGAAGGTCGTTCACCTTCAAAGGATTCTTCACGAGTGTTTAACAACGACTGTAAGCTTTTGTAATAGCCATAACTGTCATCGGACTTACGGGCACGCCCAAGTCGTTTTTTGGTCCAGTGCTGCAGATAATCAAGCTCTGTCACCACCGACGATAAAGACTCAATCGGCAACGACTTTAAGTTATAAAGTTTAATCAACTGCGTTATGTAAGCATGCAGTACACGCATATTTATTTGAAACGCGTCCTGTTGTTGATAGTCGGTATCCACTAACTGACTGCTTATCGCACGTAATACAGAGCCTGCGGTTAACTGATTGTCCTTCGATTGCTGTGCCAGTCGCGTTAAGCGCTCTTTATTTAACAACAAGCTTAATGTGTGATTGGCACTCGCTTCTGCAATGGATAAGGGATCGAGCGACAACCCTGTTTTGCCATTAAAGCTTTCGCGGCTTTTTGAATAACCGTATGCCTTGGGCGGGATCAAATTAACAATACGTTGATCCAGCGCCAAAAATTCGGGCGTCAATGTTTTTAGTAAAGCATCCAGTGCGGCCTGTTGACTCTGTTTATCCACTGTTTTCTGAATAAATTCATCTTCACCTTTTACCGCATACTGATAGTGACGCCCTGCAATTAACTTAACCGCCGCTTCCACCTGAAACCGGTGCAGGTTATACACCGGCACCAACACTTCTTCCAGTTGGGAAAAAGGCACGCCATCGGCGATCACTTGCTGATTAAAATTTGCCAGCGCCAGTTCGCGTATGGACATAATATGCGTCAGTGCTTTTGCGGCGTCGGCACCATTATCCCAAAGGTGCGCCGTAGCATGCAGACCGGATGCCGGACGGGCATCGGGATCGCTGATATAACTCAGCTCTTTCTGTTTCGACTCGGCAATTATGCTGTTTAAAAAATCCTTCTCGATTGCTGTTTGGTCATCACTGTTAATATCAACATCATCTGAATTATTTTGAACAGCATCGCCGTAACCGTACTTAACCACCTGTTTATCCCACTCACCAATGCCGGTATCGTAAGCATTGCTCATCACTATTTTGTTGTCTTCGATTTGAAACAACGGATGTGGATAGTCCATTACCGAAGCGCGGCCATCGGCGCTGGCGGCAAAGTTATGAGCGATACCCAGCGTGTGCCCCACTTCGTGCGCCGATAATTGTCGTATTCGCGCTAACGCCATTTGTTGCTGCCTTGTTAAATCCGGCTCGTTGTCAAAAGGCGCGGTAACACCACGGGCAATCAACAGATCCTGACGGACACGAAGTGATCCCAATGTCACATGACCTTTAATGATTTCTCCGGTTCTGGGATCGGTGACACCGGCACCGTATGACCAACCTCGCGTTGCCCGATGCACCCACTGGATCACGTTATAACGAACATCCATGGGATCGACATTTTCGGGCAATACCTTTACCTGAAACGCATCTATGTAACCGGCGGCTTCAAAAGCCTGATTCCACCAGCGGGCGCCATCCAATAATGCATTACGCACCTGTTCCGGAGCGCCGCGATCCACATAATATACAATGGGCTCTATCGCCTCACTTTTTTCCGCCGCTGGATTTTTCTTAGTTAAACGATGCCGCGGTATAAATCGCTGCGTCATCGACTCGGTTAAACCGGCGGCATAATCGTGATAACTGAACGACCAGAAACCTGAATAGGGATGAAACACACGAGGCTTATAATTATCGTCCGGTAATGCCACCATCGAAACGCGCTGGCGTAAGGTGAAAGACGATGCGCTTGGACTCACCTGTCGCAAATGGTTGCCGGCCTTTTTTCCACTAAAGGTTAAAATTGACTGCAACTCTGTATTGTCAGGAAACGATTTAATCACCGACTCATCAATACTGGATAAGGATTTGTTTAACTGAAAACTGCCCTGATTAACCTGCTGGATTCGATCAGCTATGCCCATGTGCTCGGACAATAAATAATCGTTAATTAAAATCAGGTAAGAATCCTTATCGGACGCCACCACATCAAAACTGGCTAACACCGATTCGGCAAATGCTTCGCGAACCGATTGTCGCTCGGCGGCATTATCACTGTTGGCCCGATACTGGGTATTTTTTTCTACTAAAAAAAGTTTATCACCCACACGACGGAAAAAAACCAGCTGGCTGCCGCCCTGACGCCCGCGATCGAGACCAATGTCGTTCGATCCGAGTCCATAAGGCAAACTGTGCATTAAAATAAATTCTTCATCTACCTTATCCACATCAAGATACACCGCTGCTTTTTTTGCATCGTAGTAAAGATCAAAAAAGCCAGGCTTAGCCGACATGGATTGGGTGAAGCGGCTAATGGTTTCGCCAAATGCTGGCAAAACCATTAACAAACTGCATAAACTGATCAGACATTTTTTCATGTTAGTTTCTCGTCAATTTTTTTAGTAGGGTCTCTTTTTTAACGGAGAACCTTTTTTTAACACAGTATCACTTACAAACTATCTACTTATAGGATGAATAATACGCGTAGGGAAAATACAAACTGTTACTAAACAATTTACTGGTGCCCCACCAGAATGCTCTAAAGTTCATATTATTCGCGTAATAGATAACACCGCCGCGCCCCTTTCGCACAGCAACAATGGCTGGGGTTCCGGCTATTTTTTCCTGATTTTCTTTTGATGCGTAACCAGAAATAAGTGGCGAGTCGGTGTAGCGTGATATGGTTGAAAACGGATTTTGTTTCGAACGGTATACGTCTGTGCCACGCCGAAACACCGGTAAGTTTTCGTCAGTCAGTCCAAAGCCCAGAGGATGAGTAACATCCACACGAGTATTAAAGATAGCGCCGCCAATTACTTTTTCCGACAAATAATCGTCGCGTTCCGCGTAGCTCATATCACTGGTAATAATCTCTTCATCATCGACCTTTTCAATCGGCGACCAGGACTGCTTGGCCAACCAGCGACCAGCGGTTCGATTGACAACCAGCTGACCGCCCTGATCGATCCAGTCTTCAATTTTTTGATTGGTCTTGTCTGAAAACCCATAACGACCGTTAACCAAAATAATATGGGTATAGTCGTGCAGAGGTATCGACGATAATTGCGACTGGGTGATTTTAACCAGAGGGATTTCCAAACGTTGATCCAGCAGATGCCAAACTTCTCCGGCATCGTAAGAAGAAACGCCCGAGCCGATTACCAGCAGTGGTTTTGGTTGAATCAATGACTTTATGGATGGGCTGCCTAAATCAATCCCTTGTGTGGCTAATCCAGAGGTGATTTGTTGAACCGCTACCGATAAGTCTTTATTACTGTCGCCGATTAAATACGCCAGCTCTTCACGGGCAATATCCTGAATACCCAGCGGTAAAATTACCGAGCCGGGTGCAATAGTTTGCTCTCCGCTTAAGGTTTTCATTCGACTGCTTTTGGTGGCTACTTTTAAGCGTACGCCGGCTTTCATCAGTCGGGTGGTCAGTGTTGCTGCATTAAAGTCATGCCAGTCAATAGTCAAAGCGATGGTTTTTTCATCCAACACGAAAACTGGTTGCTGTTTTTCCTGATCGCCCGGTTTACCCAACATACGACTTGAAAAGTCACCACTGTCGAGGCCAGAAAAATTTAAATTAAACGATAACGCCAAAGTCCAGCTCGACACATCATAAAATGTATTGTCTTTAAACGAGGTTTGAGTTTCAAAAAAACTGCGGATCAAACGAAATTGTGGTTGCTGGGTTGGAACAATATACGCATTGCTCTTTTTAAACTGTTTACCATCAACGTTAAGATCCCTTGCCAATGCATGAAACTCAATTTTATGTTGCGCCAGTAATTTATTAAATTCCCGCAGTTTGGTTTTATCGCCAGCGGCGTCATACACATAGGCTTTTATTTTATGATCATCGGCCAGCTCTTCTGCCGACGAATAAAATTCTTTTTGGTAAGCCTGCAGCGCTGCTTTTTGTTCGTGAACCGCCTTTAAAGTGGAAAAAGATGCGGTGAGCTGATTACGAACGGCAAATGGAAATGTTAACACTCCATTGACCGAATCTTGCGCATGCCCTCTGGCACTGGCCTGCTCAAATAAAATGCCTATGGAGCCGTTAACATCGGGATAGGTTGAGCCTTTGCCGTAATAAAAATCATCAAAGCCTTCTTTGCTGTAATAACTGCTGCCAATGGTATCGAGCGCTTTGCCGTGATACTCGGCAATCTTTGCGGTTAGATCAAAATTTTTCTGAGGGGTGATGGGATTTTGCCGACTCGGTACACCCGGCTGAAAAAAGTAACTGCTGTTGGTGCCCATTTCGTGAAAATCGGTAAGCACCAACGGTTTCCACTGGTGAAACTGCTCCAGTCGTGCTCGAGACTCGGGATGTTGCGCTAACAACCAGTCGCGATTTAAGTCAAACCAGTAATGATTGGTGCGACCTTGGGGCCATACTTCGTTGTGCTCAATATCATTGGAATCCGAAATCAGCTGTGCGCTTTTACGCGAATTAACCCAACTGGCGAATCGGGCTAAGCCATCCGGATTAATCATGGGATCGAGAAGAACCACAGTATCGTCTAGAAACTGCTGCACCTGCTGCCCCTGCGCCGCCGCTAAATAATACGCCAGTAATACCGCCGCATTACTGCCACTGGCTTCATTGCCATGAACGCTATAGCCCATCCAGACCACTGCAGGCGCCTGTTTACTGCGCTGTTTAATGTTCACTTGTTGCTGTTGAATGGCCGGTAGCTTTGCAATATTGCCTTTGCTGGAAAAAGACACCAATAACAGCGGACGCTGTTCCCAGCTTCGACCAATCTCTTCCACCCAGACCCGCTTGGAACTGGCCGCAAGTGCGTACATGTATTCCGCGATTTGCTCTGGCCGTACATGCCACTCGCCCACTTGATAACCAAGAACCGATTCCGGTGTGGGCACATCGGGATCAAAGGTCAGGGTGTCATCAAACGGGGCTTGCGTGCCAAAATAATAATTTAAATCTGGTTTTGACGTTGCGTTCGCAGAGCTAGCAGAAACCAGTACCAAAATGATCAAGGTCAGACAGGTGCTAATATTTTTTATCATAGGGTTGTATATCATTATGCTTTTTTTGAACTGAAGCACGTTTATAGCAAATTCCAGCCGGTTTCGCATTAAAGTAACCCCATAGAAAATAAGACTATTGCAATAATTTTGCTGCTAAATACAACTGTTTTGCGCTTATCGTCACAGATCGTTTAGTGTTGACGCCACAATCTGTTAAAATTGCAGTCAGAATTTAAAGCAGCAACTGGATACTATGATAGAAATTACCAAGTCCGCTCAGGAGCACTTTGCAAAACTCCTAAGCCAACAAGACGATAAAGACGTCAACATTCGTGTTTTTGTGGTTAACCCAGGCACCCCTCATGCCGAATGCGGGGTTTCTTATTGCCCTAAAGACGCCGTGGAAGAATCCGACACCGAATACCCTTACGAAGGTTTTTCGGCGTATGTTGATCAGGAGTCGGCGCCTTACCTGGACGAAGCCTTAATCGATTATCAAACCGATAAAATGGGCGGCCAGCTAACCTTAAAAGCGCCCAACGCAAAAGTTCGTAAGGTGTCCGATGACGCCCCCGTGGCGGATCGTCTTAACTACCTGCTTGAGTCAGAAATCAATCCGCAACTGGCCAATCATGGCGGTAAAGTAAACCTGATGGAATTTACCGACGACGGCTACGCCATCTTATTGTTTGGTGGCGGTTGTCAGGGTTGTGGCATGGTTGATGTGACCTTGAAGGAAGGCATCGAAAAAACACTGATGGAAAAAATCCCCGAGTGTAAAGGTGTTAAAGACGTCACCGAGCACGCCGAAGGCGAGAATCCTTATTACTAAGTGCAATTAAAACGATTCTGCGGTTCGTCTCGCGAATACACAAAAAAGCCCGCACATTAACTGCGGGCTTTTTTGTGTGGTAATGTTTTTATAGCCGACGTTAAAAAATATTAGCCCGACTGTTTCGATAGGGTTTTATTTAACACCAGGAAGCCAATTATTCCAGACACGATTGAACCAATTAAAATACCCAGTCGTTCATCAAATAACAGATTTACCCCGGTCTCTTCGAACGCCAAAGAACCAATAAATAGACTCATGGTAAAACCGATGCCACATAAGGCAGCAACACCATACAAACTACCCAAGTCCATACCTTTGGGTAACTCGGCCCATTTTAGTTTCACACCTAACCAGCATAAGCCAAAAATACCCAGCTGCTTACCGACGACCAATCCTAAAATGATGCCCAATGGAACAGAATGAGTAATTTGTTCAAGTCCAACACCGCTTAAGTTAAGCCCTGCATTAAAGAATGCAAATATCGGTAAGATGAAAAACGCAACAGCAGAGTGTAAATCGTGTTCCAATTCTTTTAGCGGTGATTCTGCAGGATTGTCTTTCGACTTAATCGGAATAAAAATAGCCAACATTACGCCTGCTAACGTTGCATGAACGCCGGATTTTAATAGTCCGACCCACATAATCAAGCCAACAAAAAGGTACATACTTTTTGCCATAACCTGACGGTAATTCAAATAGGCCAATACCAATAAGCAGATACCAGCAACCACTAACGCCATCAACGACAGTTGATCGTTATAAAACAAAGCAATAATAACGATCGCTCCAACGTCATCAAAAATGGCCAGTGACGTTAAAAATACCTTTAAGCTGGTGGGTACTCTATCGCCAAGCAACGTTAATATACCCAGAGCAAAAGCGATGTCGGTTGCGGCAGGAATGGCCCAACCATCAAGGTAAGTTTTATCGTGGCTATTTAATAAAATATAAATAACACTAGGCACCACCATGCCACCTAATGCCCCTAAACCCGGCAAGATCATATTTCGCTTATCGGAAAGTTCACCTTCAACAATTTCGCGCTTTAATTCCAGACCAACGAATAAAAAGAACACCGCCATAAGGCCATCATTAACCCAGAGCAACAATGGTTTAGCAATAATCAGAGCGCCAACCTGAATGCTCACGGGTGTGTCCATAAGCATATCGTACCAATAATTTAGAGGAGAGTTAGCCACCAGAATGGCTAACAGAGCCGTGACCATCAATAAAATACCGGCGGCGGACTCTTGTTGAAAAAAACGCTTAATGTAACTGGAATCGATTGAATTCATTATTGCCTCTTTATAAACAACACTCTGTCGCTAATTTTCAGCTTAAGCTGTAAAAACTAGCCATCGACTTTATCATAATCACCGAACTCCCTTGAGTCGCTGGAAACAGATTGATACAAAGTCTATTCAGATTTTTAAATGCTATCGCTTTTCAACAGTCTTTGCTTTTAGCATTAATTATTTTTAATCATTTATTGACTCTGGTACTTACGTCTATTTCATCGTGATAGATTGAAACAACTTCGGATACATCTAGAGCGTGTTTATCTTTCATTATTTATCCATCACTTGCACCAAAGCAGGCTCGACATTGGGGAATTGAAACTGAAACCCCGATTGTGTCAGTCGTTGCGGCAACACTTTTTGTCCGGTTAATAATAGATCGCTCATTTCGCCAAGCAGTAACTTAAGTGCAAATCCCGGCGCTGGAAAAATAGCAGGACGATTTAAGCTGGACGCCAAAGCCTGACTGAAATGTTGATTGGTAACCGGGTTTGGGGCGGTCATATTAAACGCTCCGCTTAACGTGCTGTCTTGAATCAAATGTTCAATTCCGCTCACCATATCGTCAAGATGGATCCAACTCATGTATTGCTGGCCACTGCCAATGCGTCCGCCAAGTCCAAGTGCAAAAGGCAGTTTCATCTTGTCTAAAAAGCCACCTTTTGGTGCGACCACCAATCCTGTACGCAGCAAACAAACTCGGCAAATATCGTCTGCCTTTAATGCTGCTTGTTCCCATTCCTGACACAGCTCATGTGTAAACTCAGGGTGCGGCTCGCTGGTTTCGGTAATGTCTTTATCACCTTGTCGTCCATAATACCCAACCGCCGATCCTGATATAAAGACATCTGGATGTTGTTTCATCTGCCGCATCCAGTCAACCAGTTCATCGGTTAGCTTAATTCGAGAACTTTTCAGTTCGCGCTTACGGCTATCACTCCAGCGCTTATCAGCAATGGGTGCACCAGCCAGATTAATCACCACATCGGGCATATAGTCCTGAGCATCGTCCAAACGGTCAACCAGAGAAACAGAAGCGGGCAACACTTTTGACGCTCGCTCAGTATTGCGTGTTAGACCCGATACGGTATGCCCCGATTGTCTGAATGTTTTTGCTAAGTGACGGCCTATTAAGCCGCTGATACCGGTAATAAATATTTTCATTCGGTCAACTCCTATTGTTGAGTGACACAATTTTTAAGTGCTATAACATTTAAATGATACTACTTTTAAATCATATGACTTTTAAATCACGCAACTATTCACGTTAAAACAGTTGCATGAAACGACTTTTTCATGGCTTACGCTTGCATGCCTCGACGGTTCATGCCTCAAGGATAATTTTATCCAACCAGTGCATGACTTGTGCAATTATTGATGATTTATTAAGAAAGGACATCTAGATTTCAAATATCATCAATTTTTAATAACAAATTCAACTGTTTTTATCCTCCGGTTTTTCTGTTAACCGCCAAATCAATAAAGCCAGATAAGCTGGAAGCACAAACAGAACCGCCACGGTAAAAATAATCACAGCCACATAAAACAACCATTGCCACTGCAGGTAGGCTGCAACAAAAAAAGTAGTCAGTGCAAGAAAGAAAATACCGACACCAATTTGCAGTTGCTGCCATCGCCGTTTCGGTTGCCGGATAAATTTACTCAGTGATGCAACCGCTTTTTTTATCCTTCTGCTCAACATATTAAACTCGATAAGTTCTATTTTAAACTCTGCATTTGGCAAGACATTCATTTTAAAATGGATACTGAAAATCCATGCTGAAAGTCCGTACCAAAAATCTATGTTGCATGTCTATATTAAAAATCTATGCCAAAAATCAGGAATGTGCCTTTTGTGTTCGATGATACCTTAGCGCAACACTTAACGCACGAGCGAGTCGTCGAAAATCCTTCATTAACTCTTCCGATGGTAATTGTTGACTAAGTGCCATATCGGCATACAAAAAAGCTCTTACTTGACCACCATAAGCCAGTGAGTTGAATAAAAACAGGTTAACTCGCTCATCGCTGTCAATAGCGTCCGGAAGTTGTGACCAATACTTGGCGTGCTTTACTTTTTCAAAACACAAAAACGAAGCTTTCTGAGTAAATTTATACCATATAGGGGTTTGCTTAAAAGTGGTGGTTAGATCAAGCTCTGGCTCATCGACTTGGCTGCCTGCCGATAATTTTTTGGCTCGCGTGGATAAGTAATTGAGTATCTTTCCATTGGGTTGAATCACCAAAAATGCAACACGCTCAATGGGCGTAGACTCAACCAGTTCGGTTAGACTTTTTTGCAGAACCTGCTTTGTATTATTAAATCGTTCCGGCTTGTCGGTTAATTGTCGACAATAGGCTCTTATTTTATTGATTTGCGACTGTAAATAAATGGCTTCCATTGTCGTTTTTTTTGAATCGAGAGACTCACTCAAAGTGTCAGTCAAATTCTCTACTGAAGATTCTCTCGAAGAGTCTGTCAAAGTATCTGACAAAGATTTTTTTAACGGCTTGCTTTTAATTGCTTTTGATTGTTTTTTTGCTGAACCTTTTTCCAGCTCAAGGGCATTAAGTGCAGACAGCACCTTTGTTCGAACTTTTTTTCGATTAACCATATAGCCTTGATACGGAGTTTCCGATGCGTTATTCAGCAGCGCACTGGTTGGGAAAAACTGCTGAAAATCGACGCCCTGCTCAATCATTTCGCGACAAGCTGACAACACGCATTTTTGAATCTTCTTTTTAGACTTATGGGTATGAATACAGGCAATGTCCAACCATCGTCCCCAGGCATTTCTCAACCAGGGTGAACAGACAGCCTGAGCCAACCGATTAGCCACCACAGGCAACATTTCAGGCGCACCAATTTTTAACCGGAATGAACGAGAGCAGTCTTCCAATAACAATTGCTTCTGTCGATGCAGTCGAACTGCAGTAAGCAACTCCCGTGTATCCTTAAAAAAATAAAAGTTTGCCAGCCGTTGATTTAAATAGGGTAAGTGGAATGACTCTGCGACCTGCTGCTGCAGATGACTGTACTTAAAGTTGAACAATATTTCGCTGACATGATCCGCACTGAATGGACGTCGATAAAACATGCGTCGTAACTGCCAGCTTTTGCGAGGATGCAGCCAATACATTAGCCATTCGGTAGTGCGGGAAAATAAAGCGCTGGTTTCATTTTCATGAATGGGACTGCCCTTAAGTTCCGCCAATTTTGCGGCAATACTGGATGCCAAAACACTTTCTGCCAGAACTTGTTTTAACTCTGGATACTTATGTTTTTCTGGAATAGCTAACCGGGCAACCAGCTGGCGCACACCATCAACGCCTAACAGGCTTAACGCATGGGTTAATCCAGAGACTTCACCCGCCCGTTTCTTTTGTCGCTCTCCCGCCAGTTTTTGTGCGTATAAACAAAACACAGGGTCGTGCCGGGTAAGCGAGATAATATCACTGGTTGAAGCGCCCGGTTGATTAATAACCGACTTTACGTTTTCAAGATCACAACTGACCGGCAACTGAAATTCATTAAATTTATGCAATAAGGATTGTGTGGAATAAGACAGGTTTTTTGACATGAATAATAATCAGGCTCTAATGCTTAAGTTTTGGAAATACACTGCGTTGATAATTGGGCGACTTTCCATTCATCACTTGATGTTCAATTGATGCTTTATTGTTGAAGATCTTTAAAGGCGGCTTTTCATTCAAAACGGCTACCAAGCTATCATCAAACAATCATCAAACTATCGCCAGACTTTAAATATCTGAGTTTAAATATAGTCAACTCTTCGCCAGATTGCTGAATTATTGTCATAATAGACACCCTGACTGAATGATTGTTTAAAAGATTGTTGACTATGAGTAAGCCACTGGCGTGCCCCTTATGCCACAGCAAAACCTTTGATCGCTTTGCCCATGACAAGCGACGCGACTATATGCGCTGCCCCGAGTGTTTATTGGTGTTTGTGCCAGAGTCCATGCACTTGACCGCCGAGCAAGAAAAAGCCGAGTACGATAAGCATCAAAATGCATTGGATGATAAAGGCTATCTGAATTTTTTATCGCGAACTTATCAACCGCTTCTGCAGCGCCTGCCTGCTAATAGCTCTGGACTTGATTTTGGTTGTGGCCCGGCACCTGCGCTGGCAGAACAACTCAAGCAACATGGCCACTCAATGGCGCTGTATGATCACTACTACTTTCCCGATGATGATGTGCTATCACAAAAATACGATTTCATTACTTGCACCGAAGTGATTGAGCATCTGGGCAAACCCGATTTAGTCTTGAGCCAACTAAAGCAGCTGCTTAAACCTGAAGGCCTGATAGCCATTATGACCAAACGGGTGATTGATCAGGCCCGGTTTCAAAACTGGCACTATAAAAATGATCCCACGCATATTTGTTTTTACAGCGAACAGACCTTTAACTGGATTGCCAGACACTGGCAAATGTCGCTTGAAATTATCGATGAGGACGTTGTCTTTTTGCACAACGGCACAAACACACTGAACAAAGCTTAATTCAGCCGTGCCGAGATTATGTGTTCCAGCTTAACCTGATCGGCGGCAAATGCCCTTATGCCTTCAGCAGTTTTTTCCGTCGCCATGGCATCCTGATTCAACTGCCAACGAAATTCGGCTTCCGTTAGCAGCTTATCGCGCGGCACAATGGTCTGCTCGGCGAATAATTTTTGCTGAACCGATTGCTCTGATTGTTGCAACTCGTTTAGTAGCGCAGGGCTGATGGTTAAGCGATCGCAACCGGCGAGCGCCAACACCTCATCACTATTGCGAAAGCTGGCGCCCATAACAATGGTGGAAAACTCACGGCTTTTATAATAATTGTAAATGTCGGTCACCGAGATGACACCCGGATCCTGCTCCACCGATACCGAACTTAACCCATGTTTTTGTTTATGCCAGTCTAATATTCTGCCAACAAAGGGTGAAATTAAATACACGCCCGCTTCTGCACAGGCCCGTGCCTGTGCCATGCTAAACAGCAGCGTCAAATTGCATTGAATGCCTTGTTGCTCCAATTGCTCGGCAGCTTTAATGCCCTCCCAGGTCGCAGCAATTTTAATTAATACCCGATCCGCCGCAATACCTTGTCGCTGGTACAAATCGATTAACCGCTTTGCCTTGGCCACGGTTTTTTCGCTATCAAACGACAAACGCGCATCGACTTCGGTGGAATTACGTCCCGGTATGCGTTCGATTAATTGCGCTCCAATCAACACACTCAGGTGATCGCACGCCGCTTCGACCAAATGATTAGAACTGCGGTTATCCGTTATATCAGATTCATTGCTTGCTAATTCATATTTTTCTAAATCACGTTTTGCTAAATCAATAGCGGATTCTATCAACCCGGAATATTCGGGCTGCTCTGCGGCTTTCAATAACAGTGACGGATTGGTGGTAGTATCCTGAGGTTGGTATTGCTCAATGGCACTAAAGTCTCCGGTATCTGCGACAACTTTGGTGAATCGTTTTAATTGCTCCAGCTGATTCATGGTGTTTTACACTCTCTCCTGATTCCGTGTTAATTAAACATGGAGTTAATCCATAAGTGCTTAATAAAAACTCTTAATAGACACTCTTACAAGAAGTTTTTAACAAACATTTTTAATGGAAATGAATAGCTTAACAGTAAAATGTTACCATCATAAGATCAAATCTTGGTTACCACTAAACGCTATATCACCGTTTCAGCAACAGGATGTTTACTATGTCTTTAACTTTTCGACACGCAACTTTAAATGACTTAACAACCTTGGTTGAATTATTAGCCGCCGATCCTATCGGTAAAACACGTAAAAAAGTTCAGTCACCGCCTCATCAAAACTACATAAAAGCCTTTGAAGCGATTAACAACAGCGACAACAATGAATTGATTATTGCTGAAAGGGATGACCAAATCATAGGTAGCTTACAGTTGACGTTTATTCCCTACTTAACGCACTTGGGATCCTGGCGCTGTTTAATTGAAGGCGTACGGGTTGATGAACGTTTTCGCGGTAAAGGCTATGGCCGACAAATGTTTCTCTGGGCAATTCAACAAGCGACACAAAAACAATGCAGCATCGTGCAGTTAACGTCCGATAAACAACGAACCGATGCCCTGGCTTTTTATCGCTCGCTGGGTTTCAAAGATACGCACGAAGGGTTTAAACTCAAGTTATAACTCGGCACACTTTAATCAATTAAACGTATCGGCAATTTCGATCACAATCGTTTATTGCAAATTAGATATAACAATCATTCATTTGATATGAGGTTTCTATGACGTCGTTTCAGGATAAAAAAGTATTAATCACCGGTGGTTCCCGGGGAATTGGCAAAGCCATTGCTCAGGCGTTTGCCCAACAAGGAGCTCACGTAGCCATTGTTTATAAACAGAATCAATCCGCTGCAGAGCAAACATTATCATCGCTTAACGGCAGTCATCATATAAAAGTGCAATCCGATATCAGTCAACCTGATCAAGTTGAGCAAATGGTCGCACAGGTAACCCGTGAACTGGGAGGGTTGGACGTTGTGGTGAATAACGCCGGCATTGGCGATTACCATCCGCTTGAACAAATTAATTATCAGCAATGGCAACAAGCCTGGCAGCAAACCTTATCCACCAATTTAACTGGCCCAAGCAATCTATGTTTTTGCGCAGCAAAATATATGATGGATCATGGTGGAGGCAGTATAGTGAATGTGTCATCCCGCGGCGCCTTTCGTGGTGAACCGGATAAGCCAGCCTACGGCGCATCGAAAGCTGCGATTAATGCATTGACCCAGTCACTGGCGGTTAAACTCGCTCCATTTAATATTTCTGTTGCAGCCGTGGCCCCCGGATTTGTCGATACCGAACTGACCGCTCACAAATTAAAAGGCACCGAAGGCGATGCCATTCGCTCGCAAAGTCCGCTGAACCGCGTTGCCAAACCAGAAGAAGTGGCCAACGCAGTATTGTTTCTGGCATCAGATAAAAGTCGGTTTAGCAGCGGCACCATTATCGATGTGAATGGTGCGTCATATTTACGTATGTAACAGCTTACGTATGTAACAGCTGCGAATGTAATTACTTATCAATAAAAACATCTGTGAAATGTATCAACATTGATACTTAATCCGGACAGGGTTAAATTTGAGTATCAAAAAAATCGATAAAACCCGTTTAAAACAATACTTGAAACCAAGATATCCTTTAAACGGGTTTATCTTTTTATTGCACTAAAGTTTTACCCAGGCATCCTGCCAATGACTGCCCTCACCTGGCTCATAATGATTGGCATTTGGTGAGTAAACTCTGCACCAGCCATCATACGGGTAAGGTTTACACTGGTAGATACTGCCATCGGAAGCTTTCACTCGAGTACCCGCCTCATACTGTTCAATATTTTGAGGATAAACAAAATCAAATGGCTGATCGCCTACCTCCGTCAACACCAAAGCAAAACTTTGTTGTTCGCGTTGTCCATCGCTGTTTTCTGCAATGATCACCAGAGTATAATCACCCGCTTCAACCGCTTGCGCCGTTAAAGTAAACGAATGTGATGACGTGGCTTCTGCTGTGTCAGAGACTACTTCTGCACTGCTGCTGTTGTACAAGACTGCACTAAGAGAAATAACATTATCCGCCGATGCCGTTTCAGGATGCACTTCAAAAGATAAAGTCGCAGAGCCATTTTCAATGTCGTAGGAAGACGCTAAGCCTGTCACAGTAAATTCCGGCTGCTGTGTTGCCGGAGATATCTCTATTTCGGCCCGTACGATGTTACTGCCAACAGCCGCAAAAACATCATTTTTACCATTGCTGGGAACAATATCGCCATTGTTGTTTTTTATTCCAGCTTTCAAATGACTGTGGGTTCGGTTAACCGCTTCTGCCAGTTGTTTTGGCCAACTGTTTTTATCACCTTGTTGTGCGGTTTCAATATTGGTATCGACTCGTAAATCAGTTTGCTCACCCTGCTCGCTGAAAAATCGTGCGCCGACGCTATCACCGACTTGTAAATCCATAACCGGATTAATATCACCAATATCGTTCCACTCTGGTGGAGGTTGATCGCCAGCGAACATCACATCAATTACCTGATAAAACGAATTCACCGTATCGCCCACATCCCAAACACTTAAAATCACATGGTAACCACTGCGCTCGGGCACATAACATTGATGAGTCATTTGTTTTGGCGGTCGCTGATAATTTCCGTCTACCGTACAAAACGGACTCAAATCAAATGATGCCCGTGTTAATGGCTGGTTCGGATTCCAGTTTGCTTTGGTGATGTAATAACGCCAATCCCGACTGGCGTGGTTTGCAGTAAAACGCCAGCTGAAAGATTGCTGCCCACTGGCGATGTCTACTTTGCTCCAGCGAGAAATCGTTTGCTCGTTAAGCTGAGAAAATTGCTCCAACCCTGCCGAAGCAATTTCACCATCGGCGGGTCCTGTTTCCGGAAATCGATCCAGGCCTTCAACACTTTGCGGCTCCCATTGAATTGGCCCGCAGTTGCTATTGACTCTTTCGTGACAAAGCAATGAGCGTGACTCAGGACTGCTCACATATCCGTGAGCCTGCAACAATTGTGGCAGGCATAATAAAGCGGCGAGGCACCCCAAGCCGGTGATGTTAATTTTAATTTTCATAATTTGTCTCCTGTTAACTCTATTCTTCTAAACGCTTTTGTTAACAAACATTCTGGCTAATAAACGTTCTTGTTAACTGTGTTTTGTTTAATAATCCTGTTGCGCACCACACAGTGTGTACGCGATTTCAGGTGCAAAAACATCGACCGATATAAACCGGCCGATTGCTTTTGCATTCGCTTTGTTTGCTCTAAAATTTTTGATCCAGAAACGCACGATGCGGTGCCGAAAATTCATTACCGCGATGAGCGTCCCAGTTGATTGACCAGGTCATCAATCCGCGAAACATGGGATAGGCTTGCGCAGGCTGATAGTTTTGACATTGCAACTGCTCCATTAAACAGTTCAGCGACTGATGTACTTTGTCTGGGGAGGTGTAACCGCTACTGGCTGACGACGTGCCGGAAGGTAAACCAACGGCTACCTGATCCGGTCGCAGTGGTGGAAAATAATTATCGGGTTCACCACCAGCATTAAATCCTGTCAGTAGCATATCGGACATGGCCACATGAAAGTCCACCGTTCCGGGGCTGTAAATATTACCGTCGGTGGCGGTAAGCGAGCCGGTGTTGTAATGCTGAACATGCAACAGGGTAAGATCATCTCTGAGTGCATGAATTAACGGCAAGTAGGCGCCCCAAATACCCGAGAAATTACTTAAACCACCTTGAACATAGGCGGTTTCTGGTGCCATGGTGAGAATAAAGCCAGAGCCAAAACGAGACTTTAAACGCTTCGTTGCTGCAATAAGATTGACGATTGCCGGTGTTTTCGGGTTATTGATGGTATCGCCAGCCGTCATGTTTAACGAGCCGCCTTCCAAATCAATATCCATTCCGTCAAAACCATAGCGTTCGATGATATCGCCCATGGTTCGAACAAAATTTTCTCGTGCAGTCTCACTGTTCAGTTGAATATGCGCGTTAGCACCACCCAACGAAATCAATACTTTTTTGCCCAGTGATTGTTGATAACGAACACCCTGGATAAACGCTTCATCGGTTTCGGCAAAAGGAACAAAGGCAACCTCGCCTTCTGCGCCACCGGGTTTATTTTCAGCAAAGGAAACGTTTATAAAATCCCATGCGGTATCCACATCGGCCATATTAATAACGCCAGAACCGTTATCGAAGTTATGCCAGTAGCCCACCAGCAAATGTTCCGGTAATGGCGAGTCGCTATCCTTTTCAGAAATGGTAACCCGGGTCGTTTCACTGGCCATAGCCCCCTGATCGTCGGTGAGCGTTAATTGCGCGGTGTAAACACCCGACGCCAGATAAACATGGGAAGGATTTGCATTATTACTTTCGGCTCCATCGCCAAAGCGCCACAGATATTCAACAATATTGCCATCGGCATCAACCGATCCCCGGCTACTAAACAACACGGCCTGATCGACTCGCCCTGTATACGGACCATTTATGCTTACCTGCGGTAACTGATTTTCGCCGCCATTATCATTACATGGCCCCTGATCCTGCCAGGCATCTTGCCAATGAGCGCCAACACCGGGCTCATAGGCCCAGGCCGCATCGGAGGAACACCAGCCTGCAATATTGCACTGAAAACGACGTCCAACATTACTGACCTCATCGCCAACCTGATAGCTGGCTCCCGCCACATATTGCGGCGCTACACAGTTACCGCCACCGCCTTCGGTAGTAATAGCTACCTGAGTTTCAGTCATTGTCGTTGCGCCGTCATCGTCCGTTACTGTTAACGATACGGTGTATTGGCCGGCTTGCGCATATTGGTAGACAGGATTGGCTTGTGTACTGGATTGCCCGTTGCCAAAGTCCCACTGAAAACGGCTGATAGTGCCATCCGGATCAGACGATCCGTCACTGGAAAATGTTATATCTTGCGCCACCAGGGCAGAATAAGGCCCATTGGCTTCGGCTACTGGCTTCTGATTTCCACCGTCGCCACCATCACAACTACCAAGACGCTGCCACACCTGCCATTGCCCTGAGTTATCACCCGGGTTTTGATTTTGCGTCCACCAGTTAGCTTGATACGCCTGTTGATCGGTTTTAACCCGATCACCCTGGGTATAAACCTGATTACTTTGCCAAACATCTATCGGGGAGCAATCAACCGCTAACAAGGGTGTTGCAAACAAAAGACTGCCAATTAGCAGCCAGAAAGAATTACGAGTGTTCATAAACCTGCCCTACTGTGATCGAAACCAACATTTGTACCGGGCAATACACCGTAACGTGAGGAGTAAAAATATCGCCTCATCGGACTAGCAGCTTTTCATCATTTGCCGATGACTGGTTGGTTGGTCATTGAATAAGCTACCCAACAACGAAGCCATCCTTTGCCAAAGGTAGAATTGGCGAACTGCGTCATTTAAAACCATAACAGCAACAAAATGACATCGCTGTCATATGATTTCACTTTTGTGACAGCGATGTCAATTAACAATAGATTAAATGGTTATATCTAGAGCGTGTTTATCTTTCATTATTTGAGATGCAGGTGGTTATTTTATGGCACAACAAGGCTGAGGGAGTGATGAATAGTTATTCTCGACTTTGTCTCCTGAGTCGTTCTACCACCTACGTCCTGTAGTCGTATTTGAATGACCGATAACGCATTTGTGTCATAAAATCACCCCTGCCCGAAGGGTTGAGGCTAAAATTAAACCACTCTTTGTTGAGAATTTCTTATTTAGAATAACTAAACCTCAAAATTCACGCCTCGATTGGCTTAATTTTAACTCTCAACATCTCAAAGAATGAAAGATAAACACGCTCTATTTCAAAACAATGAATAGGTTAACGGTTTAATTGTTTAAGCAGCAATTTGAGATTTGGCAATCCTTACGAAAAAATAAACAAACGACATTTAACCGCCGCAGGGTTGTAAAGAAAATATCAATAAGCCAAACCAGATATTACTGATCAATATCAACAAGGTTATGGATTGTCGTGCGATCATTGGTAGTTGATGACTCATCACCATAAACCCAATTACCAACCATTGCGCAATCAACCAGAAGCCAGAAAAATAAAGCATCCATTGATAACAAGTAGCTTCAGGAGTGGTGAAGTAAACAGTCCAAAAAGCAAACACCATACCGGTTACCAATACCGCAAGAATGCTGTTTGAAAGTAAGTTTCGCCACCTGGGATATTCGGTGCTTAAAAGTTTTATTTTAAGATTATTTAAGTGATTAATAACTGCTACTCCTTAAAATGATCAGATGTGTCGGCTTTTTCAATTCAAAAAAATTAAACCAAAGATTAGAGCGTGTTTATCATTCGAATTATAAATCACCGCAGCCTTGTGGATTTGCTGTTACCAGCGGGTGATATGCCCCTTTTACTTATTTCGTCTAATCCGACTCGTCTCTACAGCCCTTACACCATGGTTTTTAATAGGTTGGCATGTAAGCTGCACTATTCAGACCTAGAGACAAAATACAATTATATTTTACACACTAACAACTCTTAGTCAGTTATTTTTATAAAACATAGGAGACAATATGAGTAAGACAAAAACAGCCGTTCTAAAATCAGTATCTCAAGAATCAAAAATGGATATCGGCGTTAAACGAGGCGATCGAAAAATGCTGGCCATGCGTTTGTCAGAAGCTCTGGCGGATTCCTATATGCTGTATTTAAAAACCCAGAATGTTCACTGGAATGTCATGGGTCCGATGTTTTTCAGCATCCACGAACTGACTGAAAAGCAGTACCTCGATATGGCAGACGCCATTGATGATATCGCCGAACGTATTCGCGCCATTGGATTTACATCACCCGGTACATTTACCGAGTTTATGAACTACTCCGCTCTGGAAGAAGATAAAAAAGAAATGAGCGCCGAACAAATGATTGCCTCTTTGGTGGAGGGCAACGAAATGTGCGCTAGACGTATTCGAGAGGCGGTAGCCGAAGCGGAAAATTGCGATGATGTTATGACCGCCGGTTTACTCACCGATCGTATTGGTCAACATGAACAAAATGCCTGGATGCTGCGCGCGACAATTTCCTGATTGCTACTGTCGTAAATTAATTCAGTAGTTCTTTTTAATCCAGTAGCTCTTTTTAATCCAGTAATTCTTTTAGTCCAGTAGTACTTTGGCGGTTTCCCCAACCGCCTTTTTTTTGCCTGAAAATTAAATTCACCTTTGAGGCAAACATAAATTTAACTCGAGATTTTCTGCTTAACCAAACACACTAGAGCGTTCTTTAAATACTCGCTACTTTGCAAACAACCGCTATTCGGTCATAATGTCTAAAATATTGATAATGCAGGATATTTATGGCCCACCGACTGTTGATAATTGAAGATGATGCCGAATCGAACGATCATCTTGTGCAGCACTTTCGTCAACGGCAATGGCAGGTTGAAACCGCTTTAGGTGTTAACGATGCAAAGTCGATACTGCTCGAAGATGAATTTAACCCTCACGTCATTATTGCTGATCTGGGTTTACCCGATGGCAACATTCTCGATCATCTCGAAGAACTGCAAGAACAGGTAGGCCTGACCGAATGGGTATTTCTTTATGAACCCGGCAGTAGCAGCGATGACTCCCGAATTGACGATTTAACCTTCGACTTTCTACACAAGCCTTACGATATAAAACGCCTCGATACCATCACCCGGCGCGCACTGCGAACGGTATTAACCGAACGGCTGGCGCAAAGCTACTCCAGCCAGCATAAACAAAAATATCATGTGGACAGTTTTTATGGCTCAAGTCAGCAGGCCAAATCGCTAAAAACCATGCTCAATAAACTGGTGGATATTCCCATCAGTGCCATGATCATCACCGGAGAAACCGGTACAGGTAAAGGCCTGGTCGCTCGAATTATTCATCACTCCGGATTGCGCAGCGATGGGCCAATAGTTGAGCTTAATTGTGCGGCATTACCCAAAGATTTGCTTGAGTCGCAACTGTTTGGTCATGAGTCTGGCGCATTTACTGGTGCGGCGAAAAAGTTTCGCGGTCTATTTGAACAGGCCGATGGTGGCACACTGTTTCTCGATGAAATTGGCGATATGGATATTGAGTTGCAATCTAAATTACTCAAAGCCATTGAAGATCAAACCATTCGCCGCCTTGGCAGTGAAAAAGAAATCCATGTTGATGTACAGGTGATTGCCGCAACCGGTGTTAATTTGAATGAAGCCATTGCCCAGGGTCAGTTTCGTGATGACCTGTATCACCGGATCAGCGTATTTAAAGTCCACTTACCGTCACTGCGTGAGCGCAAAGATGACTTAATGGAGCTGGTGCCACGTATTATTGGCGAGTTTAATACCAAGGCCAATAAACGTGTTAACCACATCTCCGATGCCTCATGGGAAAAACTCTTAAGCTATGACTGGCCCGGCAATGTGCGAGAACTGCGCAATGTGTTGGAGCGATGTGTACTGTTATCCAACAATGAACACTTACCCGATGAATGGTTACAACTGAGTTCTAGCGGCTCCTACAATGCACAGCAAGCGCCCAGTGCAGACCATATCTCTATCCCTATTGACGGCACCATGGGGCTGGAAGATGTTGAGCTGGCCATGCTCACCAAAGCACTGCTACTTGAAGATAATAATGTCACCGCTGCCGCCAAGCGGCTAAAAATTACTCGCGAGACCATGCGTTACCGAATGAAAAAGTTTGAGCTTTGAAACAATAACCGCAGCAACGAAGCAAAATTTACTGTTTGATTAATTGTCTGATCAATTCGCTGTTGGATCAACTTGCTCTCTAATTAATAGAGCCATATCCCCCTGCGGGCTGGCTCATATCCCCCGCATAAAAAACTTCAAAATCCTGCCAAGCGTTTAAACCGCCTGTAAATGCCTATCTTTTTTAATTTTATGATTGGCATATAACATGCAACATCTTACACAGAAAATTAAACGAATTTTAATTCGCTCACTGATTTACAGCTTTAAAGGAGCTCACTATCCGTATAACCAATCCGTTACCAAACAATAAAATATTTGATCAGGCTCATTATCTGGAACATAAAAAGGCCATGGTTGAACTGGATGATGCGCTCAAAGAAACTGCAAGTACACTGCGTGTGTTAAGCAAAAGTAAAACACGGTCATTGAACAACAATAATACTCGACAATTGGTTCTGATTAACCGGTTATTAAAGGAAACACAGGCAAATCACCGTTCGTTACTTAAGCTACGCGGTGATATGCAGCAAATGTTTGATGATCACTTTTACACCATCAGAGAATATTTGCTCGAGCTAATTACAGAGGCCTTTGGTGTGCTGCCTAATCGAGTGGTAAAACAACCCAAATTAATTGAACATTAATTCTCTGGAATGAAGAAAGAACCGATCAATGAAACACGGCAATCAATAGAGGTAAGCTTATGAGTATTAGACGCGTACTGGTTCATCTTGATGACAGCAATACCTGTGATGATCGTTTGAAAACATCTCTTTTGATCGCCAATAGTTTTCATGCGGATATACATGGTGTTTATGTAGAGCCTCAAATTCCTGCTTCTTTAGCCAGTGAAACCAACTGCATGAATGAATTTTCGGAGCCGGTCACTCATGAATTAACGCCACACATTGAGCGGGTAAAACAGCAAAAGAAAAGCATAGAAGACAAACTTGAATCGATTCGCCAGTCGTCTTTGCAATCGATACATTGGCAATCTAAACGGGGTAATACAAGACGTGTATTGTCCGAGCTGGGTTTGTTTAATGACTTAATCATAATGACCAATGAAATAGATGGTGATCCGCTATTACAAGTAAAACCTCCGGCCACCGACATAGCCGTGCATACAAGCTGCCCTGTTTTGGTGATCCCAAACAACAAACCTTTAAAAGCATCATCCAATAATGTTCTTCTTACCTGGAATGGCAGTGTTGAATCCTCAAGTGCCATACATCAATCACTTCCTTTTTTAACCATGGCAAATAACATCACGTTATTTTGTGCTCGTGGCGAACATGTTTCCATTACTGATTACGAAGCCTCGAAAAAAAGCATGCTGCAATATTTGCACGCGCATGGGCTTTCAATTGACATGATTGATCAAGATAAGTCAGACAAAGACATCAGTGAATTATTAGAGCAACAAATAACGAATCATCATTACGACTTATTAGTCACTGGCGCCTACGACCACTCCAACATAAGAGAACTCTTGTTCAGCAGCACCACCAAAGAGTTGCTCGATAATGAAAAAATCCCATTATTATTGGCGCACTAATAAAAAAGCCGTTCAATTAATTGAACGGCTTTTTTGGTTTTAGCGTTTAATTAACGACGTTTTATATAAAGCGCTAATAACCCCAATAGCATTAACAGTGGAATACTGCCACCACCGCCACCACCGGAATCTGCAGGGGCTGTAACAGTAACGGAACGATTGACAGTATCACTAATACTCTGGCTGTCTGTTACTGTCAGCTGCACGGCATAGCTACCGGCAGTGCTATAGGTATGAGTTGGAGACTGAGACGTTGAGCTATTGCCATCACCAAAATCCCAGGCGTAACTCAAAGCTCCCTGCCCGCCACTGGTTGCGTCGATAAAAGTAACCGTTAGATCATTTGTTGTAAAACTAAAGTCTGCTTCTGGCGCATTAGCTTCAGTAGGTCTGCTAATAACAAACGAATGCCTTCCCAGAAAATCCGGATCCGATGCATTACCTAAAGCAGCAACCCCCAACCATTTACCCCCCGATTGAGTCAGCCCAGACCAGGCCATATCAATGTTAAAACTGGTTGTTCCATCCAAAGTGGTTGGCGCACTTAATGTAATATTTGTACTCTCAGTATTGCCAACAGCACCATAGCTTAAGTCGACACTATCGTTTGAAGAACCACTCGCACTCCAGTTTTGCACCAGAATCCAGTAAGTACCCGCAGCAGGAAAATCGATCACAATCGCTTCATCCGCATCCGGAGAAGTACTGCTTTCAAGCTCTTCGAACTCATCGGGTTGACCATTGGCATTTTGATCAAGACCCACATAAAGATCCATATCAGTCGCACTGGAATTATCCGTTTTAGCCACTAGAAGCTGAGTCCCTGCAGCAACCGTTACGGTACGAAAAGCAACACCATCCGATAAGTCATCATAAACATCGGTATTATCGGAATCTTCCGCTAAACTCAGTGTTTCGACTGTTGCCTGATTAGAGAAAACGGTGGTGGTAGCATTTGATTCAGCAATACTGATGACATCTGCAAATTGATGCGCACCAGATGTATCGCTACTGACCAAATCAATATGACCCGCAAAAGAACTGTTAATATTTTTTGCAACAACGGGCAGTCTGGTTGACGTAAAGCCACCACCTGTTGGAACTAAAATTACCGCGCCCATTAACCATTCATTTTGAGCTGCCCCATTGACCGTCAAATCAACATCCAGAGTAATGGAGTCATCGGCATTTAAAGAAAAACTACTCTGCGATACAGAAATGGTGCCGTTTGCTGGCTGAGTAATATCAACATTCCACGTTGTCGCACCAACTGCAGTAAGCGTTCGAGACCATGCACAGTCCGACAAACAGTTACTGTCTGCCATGGAAGGCAGGTTTAATTCCTTTGGCTCCAGAGTCGGACTCGAAGAAGCCGGATCAGCGTTTCTGAAATTAGTGCCTGTTTCACTGATTAGCAAACCGGCATTCAATGCTGAGGGAATATCGATCCGGCCACCGCCAATATCAAAAGCATCCGCGGTTGTTGTACCATCTTCTTTCGTCAGTGCAATAGAACCTGAAGTCGATAGTGCGGAATGAATTTGCGCTGGCGTCCAACTAGGCTGCAACTGTATTAATAACGCAGCGGCACCAGCTGCGTGAGGACTGGCCATGGAGGTTCCGCTTTTAAAGCCATAATCTACTGGCAATATATCGGCAGCCAGAATGGAGACACCCGGTGCTGCCAGTGATGGCGCAAGAATCGATGAAGGATTAACATTGGGTCCTCTTGAACTGAATCCACCAACAATATCACCCGCAGAAGGATCAACCCCCACAGAACCATTGGTGCCGGTAATTGTAGCCATATGACCACTACCACCATCGGTTACCCAGTTACGCACATTAGTACCATCCGACGCACCGATATGTATGCCGGGGATAACATAAATATCATCGACTATACTGCTCGCACCGCCCGGTAAATTAGCCAAAATAAAGCCACCGGCACCGCCGTCAGCAACGTTTTTCGCTTTTGCTACCCGAGCAATTTCACCGCGATCACACAGCACAATTTGGCCACTGAATGTATTTGCAGGAAAAGGAGAAAGACACTGCTCAGGGTTGGTATCACCATTATCAAAATCACCGGCATATACGATGGGAGCGGTAATGCTTCCGGTAAGGCTTCGACCGACAATGTCGGACGGTGGTGTGGTGCTACCACCGGTCATTGAGGTTAAATTTTTATCAGGGAAAGCACCTCGATCGTGTGTGGTTGCAGCAACACTGGTTAACCAGGGTGCATTGGCAGGCGATCCCACTGTTTCTGCCGCTGGTCCTGAATTACCTGCAGAGGTCATAACCACAATTCCTGCTTCTCTGGCCGATAAATAAGCCATAGCAGTGGAATCATTCCAGGGAGAACCCACCGAGTCGGAACCAAAGGAATAGTTGATAACATCAACGCCATCTAAAATGGCTTGTTCAATTGCTGAAGAAGATGCGCCACCACTAGAAGTCCCTTCTGCATCGGCTATTTTATAGGCGATAACATTCGCTCTTGGCGCCACGCCAGATAACTCAAAACTATTGCCATTACCTAAATCAAAATCCAGCGTATTTCCAATAGCTGTCGCACCAACATGTGTACCATGGCCGCCTTCATCACCAGGCTCTGAGTTACCATCAACAAAGTTGTAACTGCCTATCAACTTGTTATTACACAAACTGGGCTGTGTAACACAGTCTCCAAGAAAAACGTTGTTTCCCAATGGATTGATATGGGTGTAACCGTCAGAAGGAGAGACTTCCGCAAATGAAGGATGATCGTGACGGATACCTGTGTCAATGATACCAACAACTACACCTTCGCCTCTGGCCTGAGTGCTATTAAATATCCCGTTCCAGACATCTGGCGCCTTAATCATTGTTGGCCCACGGTCGGTGTGAGCCTTATAGATTTTTGTCGGCTGTACCGATTTAACCCCCTGCAATTGCAGCAGTGTTTGCGCTTGCTTGGCAGTAAGCTCAACCGTAAAACCGTTTAGAGCCGCTGAAAAGCGGCGCTTTGGTGTAAGTGTGGTATTTAACGCCTTACTCGCGGCGACCAAAAGCTCATCCTGCTTAACTTTAAGGAAATTGGTGTAGGCTCTCGATTTTGCCGATTTAACGTCAAGCTTGCGTTTACCGGTTACCGCGATACTTGTGGCTTTATAATGACCAATCCCACCTTTGTATTGAGCCAGAGGAGGCTGAGTCAATTGAACCATGTAAGTGCTTGTATTACCGTATTTTTTTGTGTTTTTTGCAACAGCAGATCCGTTCACTACCACCATTGTCAGAAAAATAATTATATTAAGAACAGTTGTTACCCGCATTACCGCCAACCTTGTTTAAAAAACAAACACTGTTATCAAATTTAGCAGATAAACTACCATTTAGCCTGTATAAAATTCACACAAACGACATAATTAAAGCATTCTCAGATAATAACAGTACAGATAATGGCATCATTGAGATCTACCCAAGTACCGTTAGAAAGCTCACTTACAAACAGCACTTGTATAGTTCTAAGTAAAGTAAAATTGCTCGCCTCTTTTTAGGGGGTGGTTATTCTTTATCACCACGGTCGCATTCTCTGCAAACGCCGCAGCATTGTTATTATTCGGCATGGGGTTAAGTTTGATTAACGTTTTTAATGGTTCTTGCAATGGGTGTTTGGTACCCAGTTTCTGATCAACGGTGGTGACAATGCAGCGCTCGCAGGGATACCGTAAGTCAAATCTTATGCTTTCATTCACTAATGACTTAATTCTGTGTTCTTCAAACGGCTCCAAACCTTCAATCACCATATTCGGCCGAAAACGATTCATTGGAACCGGCATTTCAAGATGACGATTAAGCTCATCCAATGAAGCCTGGTTAGCGATTAAAAATGGAAACCCATCTGCAAATTGTGTTTCGACAAAATGATCGCCAACACCAAATTTTTCCGATTGATCAACCTGTCTGGTAAAACCTTCAGCCATCCTAACCAGGCGCACCGGCCAAGGGGTTTTTAGCTGCTCGGTAAGCCAACGTCCAACATCATCACACTCTTGCAAAACTTGGCACTTATTTTTCCAGACAGTAGCTTCGCATTTTGGGAGCGGCTTGGTTGGTACTAGCGGAACCTCTATTGATTGGCCGCTTTGTTGATTGGCAATAACGAGGTAATCGTTATTAATGTGAGTGCTCAACAGCGCCATCTGTGGAAACTGCCGCTGAGTGATAAACATTCCTTTTGGGTTCACGATCATCCAGTGACGATCGTGCAAAAGTCCCTTCTCGGTAACCACTGATTCATCAAGCTCAATACCTTTCAGCGACTTAACCGGATAAATAAATAACTGATTCAACCTAATAACTTTGTCCATAAGAATTTTTTAACGTGTTTTTGTTTAATTAATTTCAGTGTTTAAAGTTTGCAGTTTAAATTAAACCTGTAAATTATGGGTAAAAAAAAGCCGCTTACTTTTCAGTAAACGGCTTTATCAACATTGAATAAATCCTGAAGATTATTCGTTGCCAGCGTTATCATCTTTAGCTGGCGGATCAAGCAGCTCTTTCATGCTTAAACGCACGCGTCCCTGACGATCCACTTCCAGTACTTTAACTTTTACAACATCACCAACGCTTAAATGATCGGTTACTTTATTCACACGCTCGTGAGCGATTTGTGAAATATGCACCAGACCGTCTTTGCCAGGTTTAATGTTAACGAACGCACCAAAGTCTGCTAAACGGGCCACTTTACCTTCGTAAATTGCGCCTGCTTCGATATCTTCAACAATATCTTTAACACGCTGTTCCGCGGCATCACCCGCCGATTTATCAACCGCTGCAATTCGCACGGTACCGTCATCATCAATTTCAATGGTAGCGCCCGTTTCTTCAGTAATGGATCGAATGGTTGAACCACCTTTACCAATCACTTCGGAAATTTTCTCTGGGTCAATTTTTAATGATGTAATACGCGGCGCGTAAGAAGAAATATCGCTACGGTGTGTATGAATCGCTTCATTCATGGTTTTAAGTATGTGCAAACGACCGGCTTTTGCCTGGTGTAGCGCCACTTCCATAATTTCTTTGGTGATGCCTTCAATTTTAATGTCCATCTGCAAAGCGGTAATACCGGCGTCGCTTCCAGCCACTTTAAAGTCCATATCACCCAGGTGATCTTCGTCGCCCAAAATGTCTGAAAGGACTACGTACTTCTCACCTTCTTTTACCAGACCCATTGCAATACCGGCAACCGGTGCTTTAAGAGGCACACCAGCATCCATAAGCGCCAAACTGGTGCCACACACAGATGCCATTGAGCTTGAACCGTTTGACTCTGTGATTTCTGATACCACTCGTAACGTGTAAGGGAATTCAGATTGATCCGGAATCATCGCCTGAATACCACGCTTCGCTAACTTACCATGACCAATTTCTCGACGCTTAGGGCTACCGACAAAACCTGTCTCACCGACACAGTAAGGAGGGAAATTGTAGTGAAGCATAAAGGTGTCTTTAGAATCACCAAGCAAGTTATCAACGATTTGTGCATCACGCTCGGTGCCTAATGTGGCTGCAACCAATGCTTGAGTTTCCCCACGAGTAAATAACGCAGAACCGTGTACCCGTGGCAGAACGCCTGTTTTTACATATAAGGCACGGATCATATCGTTATCACGTCCATCAATACGAGGAGAGCCGTTAACGATGCGACTGCGAACAACGGATTTTTCAATGCCGTGGAAAACATCACGAACTTCGTCAGCAGAAGGCTCACCTTCTTCACTGGCAATAGCTTCAACCGCTTTATCACAAATTTCGTTCAGCTTATCTTTACGCGCCATTTTATCAGCTATCTGATAAGCTTCTGTTACTTCCGCTTCAACCATGCTGGCCACGCGAGTTGTTAACTCGGTGTTTTCAGCTTCAGGCTTCCAGTCCCACGCAGGTGTCGCAACTTCATCAGCAAACTCTTGAATCGCCTTAATCGCCACTTGCATTTCTGCATGGCCAAACATGACAGCACCCAACATTACAGACTCAGACAGCTGGTCAGCTTCTGATTCAACCATCAATACTGCGTCTTTAGTTCCGGCAACAACCAGATCAAGAGCACTGTCATCCATTTCACTTAGAGCAGGATTAAGTACGTATTCACCGCTTTTATAACCAACACGGGCCGCACCAATTGGTCCGCTAAATGGAATACCGGAAGTCGCTAATGCTGCTGATGTACCAATCATGGTAACAATATCAGGCTCTACGTCAGGGTTGATAGACACAACCGTTGCGATAACCTGAACTTCATTCATAAAACCTTCGGGGAACAAAGGACGGATTGGTCGATCGATCAAACGAGCAATCAATGTTTCACGTTCAGATGGACGCCCTTCACGCTTGAAAAATCCGCCAGGAATTTTACCTGCCGCGTAGGTTTTTTCTTGATAATTAACCGTTAATGGGAAAAAGCCCTGACCTTCTTTGGCCTCTTTTTTACCGACAACCGATACCAATACGGTTGTTCCATCAACATCAACCATAACCGCAGATGATGCTTGGCGTGCGATTTCACCAGTTTCCATAGTGACGGTACGGCCACCAAATTCAAAACTTCGTTTAATTGGATTCACTTATTAAAGTCCTTAATTGCTTATGCAATTGTTTTCGTTGTAGTTAAATTAGACTTCACAAGCAAAGAATGGTGTTTTTAGACTAACCAGAAAGTGACTGACTTTTTATTGAAACCCGAACGACGGGTAATTGTTGATAAAAAAATCAGTCACTTTCTGGCTAAAAACGAACCTTGCTCTAAATGCCAGTGTAGTCTATTGAAAAGTGCGATTATTCAGTAGCAAAAAGGGGCTTAATAAGCCCCTTTAAACTCAAACTTTTATCGGCGTAAGCCCAGTTTGCTGATTAGGTCACTGTAACGACCCTGGTCTTTCTTCTTCAAGTAGTCCAGCAACTTACGACGCTGGCTTACCATTCTTAATAATCCACGACGCGAATGATGGTCGTGTTTATTGGCTTTAAAATGGCCTTGAAGATGATTGATTTGAGCGGTTAAAAGCGCTACTTGAACCTCAGGTGATCCAGTATCGTTTTCACCACGACCGTGTTCAGCAACAATGCTCGCTTTCGCTTCTGCACTTAATGACATATATTTCTCCGTTAGTGACTTTTCAAAAAATAGCTCAGAACCAATCACTAATTCAGTTCAAAGCTACAACATCGGACGCGATTCTACCTGAGCTCAAGCCTCAGAGCAATAACAGTCATACCTTTCTGTAAATAAAGTAATTACCAGCGGTATGACTATTATTATAAATCAAGTTGCCTTTCTCTATTAATTCAACGCCATTGTTCTCGATTTTCTTATACCAAACTGGATTATCCTTCATCATTTTATGCACATTTACTAAGTCAAGCATTCTAGCCTTGCCATTTTGAAGCGCTTGAAAAAAATCAAATAATCTGTGCTTATTCTGCATAAACACAGTAGGTTCAGCAGAAATAACAAATTTACAGGACTCTAATAACAGCTTAAGCATCGGTGATGCTTTTGTAAGTAAACTTCTATCTAGTTCATCGAAGGTTTGCTTCATTAAAGGCTGGAGTTCTTTTTGACTTGCATCATTTCGAACTAACTTTCTAATTCGACTAAAAAAAGATATAGGTTCAAGTAGCTTATAATCGTTTGTTGTAACTTCAAGAATACGTGCGTCGCTAGTATGTGAAACAATTGCAACTGTACCTTTACTTTTCAATAACTTAGATAACTTCACTCCGACAACACCTAAGTTACAATACTCAATACCGTACTGACTGCATATCAAGTCAAATGAATCATCATCAAAGCTAAGCTCTTCAATTCTTGTCGATGGCTTAAATTGGATCTGATTTAAATACGGCTCTAACTGAGGGTAACGTGCCTTAATTGCTGCAATATCGATTGAAGCGGCATCAACCGCAATAATAGAAAAGTTCTTTTGATGGATATCGGAAAACTCCGCCGCTAACAATGCGATAGCGCCATTACCGGTGCAAACATCCAATATGACCGCGCTTTCAGGCAGTTGTTTAAATTGCTCGAACCAGAAGTGTTTAATTTCTCGATCGTAATTATCACGAAAACCAACCGGCAGCGACGTGATGTTGCCTTGCGACCAGTAGCCGCTCCAATGTTCAATATTCTGGGAAACCATGTATCAATCACTCTAAAATTTTTTCTATATTTTACACACTTTTGTCGTATTCAACAGGTTTGCGCGCCCTGAGATAAACAGGTATGAACTAACTTAAAAAACACACTCCAATTCCTACCCAAATTTGCAATAACAATCCAGCGCAACTTTCCAACGCAGCTTTGAATCCAGATACACATTTGACACAATTTATTACAGCCCGACACGCATTAATCAGATTATAACTGCTTAAATAATAATCATGGTCGTAACAACAAATGGAACCTACAATAATGAATCAGCCAGATAGTCATGCAAAGCAGCGGTCATCTCAATTATCGTCGTCAGGCAACAACAGTAATCTTCCCTCAATAATATCGCTCGGTAACCTTACACTAAATCTTCAAAACCAGACTCTAATCATCAATGAAACCTCACATCACTTACGCCTTAAACTGTTTCACCTATTGATCGTTCTGATGGAATATCAGGGAAAACCTGTGACACGAGAAGAGTTGATCAATCGTGTCTGGAAGGGAAATTATTACATTGGCGAAAAAGGCTTAACCCATGCCATTTGTATGTTGCGAACCATACTCAAGCAACCGGGTGCATCGGGTGTTTCCATTGAAACCGTTTTAAATACGGGCTATCAGTTGAAAGTTAAACCTTTGATGCAACAAGAAAAAACTCAAAATGAAGCGAATGAAACACCGCACTATAATGTTGATACAAACTCACCAAGTTGGTGGCCACAAAAACCTTAACGCGTTAAATTAGCAATCAGTCGTTTTGGTGCTAACAGGAACTCATCGTTAAGCGCCGCCACACCTAAAAAGCGATGGGCTTCATCGTAAACTTTGATAACCGGGCTGTTTTCATCTTTTGCATCAGGAGAATTTACTGGCTGCCCTTGTAGAAAAAAGTTTGCAGACTCGTCATCCAGAGTCACATGAGGATACCCCATCAACGATTCATCACTGCTCAACAATAAATCATCCATATCGGTAAAAGCATCGTTATTTCTCAGAGCCTCGAGCTCAGCCATGGTAATCATATCTTGTGCTTTAAAGTGAGCAACCCACTCACGTCGCAAGGCTGTTACATGGGCACCGCAACCTAACTGGTCACCAATGTCTTCCACCAGATTGCGTATGTAGGTCCCTTTACTGCACTCAACATACATTGAGAACGAATCGGCTGTAAACTCGGTCAGTTCTATGCGGTAAATATGGATGGCTCTTGCTTTCCTTTCTACCTCAATTCCTTGACGAGCCAGTTTGTAAAGCGGTTGGCCATTGTGTTTTAGTGCAGAAAACATCGATGGAATTTGCATCGATTCGCCAGCAAATGACTGGATTACTTTAAGTAATTCTGGTTCTGTCGCCGAAACTTCCCGAACATCTCTTACGTCGCCTTCGGCATCAGCAGTTGTCGTGGTGACACCTAATTTAGCGGTGACTTTATAGGCTTTATCTGAGTTCAGTAGATAATGGGAAAACTTGGTGGCTTCACCAAAACAAATAGGCAACATACCGCTTGCTAAAGGATCAAGACTGCCAGTATGACCGGCTTTTTGAGCGTTATACATTCGTCTAACCTGTTGCAGAACGAAATTAGACGAGCCTCCGGTGGGTTTATCCAACAGAAGTATGCCATCCAATGGGCGACCTTTTCTTCGACGAGCCATATATTAAGGTAATCTTGTAAGTTATAGATGATGAATAAGGATTATTCGTTTTCGTCAGTTCCGTTGTTATTCACATCGGTATCTTTCGAACGAGCCTTATCAATCAAAGAGGACATGACCTGCCCCCGGACAATTGAGGTGTCGTGTTTAAAGTGTAATTGCGGCATTACACGCATACGCACCTTACTCGCCAGAGTAGTGCGTATAAATCCTTCCGCTTTTTCCAGAACACGCAAGGCTTCGGTAATTTCCTCAGGTTCATCTTTACCCAAAAAGGAAACAAACACCTTGGCGTGTTGGAGATCGCGGGTGATCTCTACGGCCAGCACCGTTGGCATACCAACGCGAGGATCTTTGATCTCGCGTTGTAGTATGAGTGCCAGTTCGCGCTGCAGTTGTTCTGCAACGCGATCAGTACGACTGAACTCTCGATTCATGGTTCGTTTTCCTCAAGTAACAGTCGATTAAATGGTACGTGCAACTTCAATCACTTCGAAACACTCGATTTGATCGCCAGACTTAACATCATTGTAGTTTTTCACACCAATACCACATTCCATGCCGTTTCTGACTTCTTGCACATCGTCTTTGAATCGACGTAATGACTCAAGTTCACCTTCGTATATCACAACATTGTCGCGCAATACACGGATAGGATTGTTTCGTTTTACGGAACCTTCAGTCACCATACAGCCGGCAATGGCGCCAAACTTGGGTGAGCGGAACACGTCACGAACTTCCGCAAGACCGATAATTTCTTGACGACGTTCTGGTGATAACATACCGGACATAGCCGCTTTGATTTCATCAATAACGTCATAAATAACACTGTAGTAGCGTAAATCCACCGCTTCGTTTTCGGCAACTTTTCTGGCAGCGGCATCAGCACGTACATTAAAGCCGACAATAAAAGCATCTGAAGCTGCCGCTAATGACACATCGGTTTCAGCAATACCGCCAACGCCTGTGGCAATCACATTGACCGACACTTCATCAGTGGATAAATCGGTTAACGATTTAACAATGGCTTCCGCCGAACCTTGAACATCCGCTTTAACAATAACACTGAGTACTTTCTTTTCCGACTCGGTCATATTGGCAAACATGTTTTCCAGCTTGGCTTTTTGCTGCTTGGCCAACTTGTCATCACGCTGCTTGCTTTCACGAGATGACGCAACATCTCGTGCCTTACGTTCATTTTCAACCGCCAGCATTTCATCGCCCGCAGAAGGTACACCAGACAGACCCAATACCTCGACCGGAGTCGATGGACCGGCTTCTTGAACCTGTTGTCCCTGATCATCAATTAATGCCCGAATTCGACCATAATGATGACCGGCCAACATAATATCGCCTTTACGTAAGGTACCGGACTGAACCAATACCGACGCAACCGCACCGCGGCCTTTATCGAGTCTTGCTTCAATCACAAGACCTTTGGCATGCCCTTCTCGTGGCGCTTTAAATTCAAGCAGTTCTGCTTGAAGTGAAATAGCATCAAGCAGCTCATCCACACCTTCACCAGACTTAGCAGAAAGATGAATAAACTGAGTGTCACCACCCCAGTCTTCTGGCAGTACATCCTGTTGTGATAATTCATTTTTCACACGATCTGGATCCGCTTCAGGCTTATCCATTTTATTAACCGCAACAATCATTGGCACACCGGCCGCTTTTGAATGCTGGATGGCTTCGATAGTCTGAGGCATAACGCCATCGTCTGCAGCAACAACAAGGATAACGATGTCCGTTGCATTGGCACCACGAGCACGCATAGAAGTAAACGCTGCGTGACCTGGCGTATCTAGGAAGGTGATTCCGCCACGAGCGGTTTCAACATGGTAGGCACCTATGTGCTGGGTAATACCACCGGCTTCGCCATCGGCAACTTTAGCGGTTCGAATATAATCCAGCAGCGATGTTTTACCGTGATCAACGTGACCCATAATTGTCACAACCGGAGCACGCGGTGACAACTCACCGGAATCCTGACTTTCATCAGCCTGACTCATTAACTCGGCTTCAGCGGAAACATCTTGTTTTGCGACTGCTGTATGACCCATCTCTTCAACCAGCAACATAGCGGTATCCTGATCAATCATTTGATTGATGGTTGCCATGGTGCCCATTTTCATTAAGTTTTTGATCAGTTCGGCCGCTTTGATCGACATTAACTGAGCCAGATCGCCGATGGTGATTTCTTCAGGAACTTCTACGTTGATAACTTTTTTATCCTGTGGTTTTGAGAAGCCGTGCTGCAGTGCTTTAGGGGCTTTCATTGGTTTTGCAGAGCGCGGCGCCAAGTCTACTTTTTCAGACTTTCTGCGCGACGATGAATAACGACTGATGATGTCATCATTATCCGACTCACTGCCACCACGCTTCTTCTTTTTGCGCTTTTTCTTCGATGGCGTAGCGTCTGCTCGAGCATCCGCTGGCGGTGCTGCAGGACGTAATCGCTTAGGCCCTGAACTCTTATCTTCTTTCGCTGCATTTTCTGCTTCAAGCTTGGCTTTGGCTGCTTCTTCTGCCTGCCGCTTAACCTGCTCGGTAATGCGCGCTTCAACTTCTGCCTGTGTCATGGCTTCGGCTTCGGCTTTCATTTTATCGGCCATAACCGCGCGTTCAGCAGCCGCTTTTTCGGCTTCTTGCTGCGCTTTAATATCCGCTGCTGATGGCTCGGCTTTCGCAGTTTCTTGCTGCTCGGTAGCAGCGTCTTCAGCTTTAGCAGGAGCCGTATCTTTTGTGCTTTCGGTTTTGGCAGACTCTGACTCACCTGAACTGACTGCTTCTGCTTTAGTGTCAACCGGAGCTTCGGTAACCTGCTCTTCCGGTTTTGTTTCAAGCACTTCTGGTTCTGCCGTTTCAGCCCCACCTTTTTTCACATAGGTGCGCTTTTTTCGAACTTCAACGGTTACGGTTTTCGCCTTACCGGTGGATCCTGTAACCTTGAGCGAGCTTCTTTTTGAACGCTTTAGAGTGATGCGCCGTGGCTCACCACCTTCTTTCTCACCGTGACTTTGTTTGAGGTACGCGAGCAATGTTTGTTTCTGCTCATCGGACACAACATCGTCGGCTCCGGTCATGCTGAGTCCGGCACTTTTCATCTGTTCCAGTAGCTTTTCTACTGGAGTGCCAACGGTTTCAGCGAGTTTTGCGACTGTTACTTCTGACATTCGTTACGGCCCCCAGAATTAAGATTCTTCATTTTCAAACCAGGGTGCCCGAGCTGCGAGTATTATTTCGCCTGCTTTTTGTTCGGTCATCCCCTCGATTTCAATCAACTCATCGACAGACTGCTCTGCCAAATCTTCCATGGTACGGATGCCCATGCCTGCCAATTTATAAGCCAGCTGCTTTTCCATACCATCCATATTAAGCAGGTCCTCAGCAGGTTCAGAAGCATCTAACTTTTCTTCGCTGGCAATCGCCTTGGTTAATAAAACATCTTTGGCACGAGCTCTCAACTCCTCGACCAAATCTTCATCAAAGTCTTCAATTTCTAACATTTCTGCCAGCGGTACATAAGCGACTTCTTCCATCGTGGTAAAGCCTTCCTGCACCAATACAGCCGCCAAGTCTTCATCAACACCTAAATCGTCCATAAAGCTCTTAACAATACTTTCGCTTTCAACCGTATTTTTCGCTTCAAAATCGGCTTCGGTCATAACATTCAGCGTCCAGCCGGTTAGCTCACTGGCTAAGCGTACGTTTTGACCGGTACGACCAATGGCTTGTGCCAACTGATCTTCATCCACCGCAATGTCCATGCTGTGACTGTCTTCGTCCACAACAATAGACGCCACTTCAGCAGGTGCCATGGCATTAATCACATACTGTGCCGGGTTATCATCAAACAGAACAATATCGATACGTTCGTTATCAAGTTCCCCTGAGACAGCCTGAACACGAGAACCGCGCATACCAACACAGGCACCCACAGGATCAATTCGTTTATCATTGGTTTTAACGGCTATCTTGGCGCGAGAACCAGGATCACGAGCGGCACCTTTCAATTCAATCACTTCTTCAGCGATTTCAGGAACCTCTATACGGAACAATTCAATCAGCATTTCAGGCCGTGTACGGCTGACAAATAATTGCGGACCACGGGCTTCAGGCTTAACCGCATAGAGTAAACCTCTAATACGATCGCCGGTTCGAACGGATTCGCGCGTCATCATTTCTTCACGCGGAATAATTGCCTCGGCATTGTTACCCAAATCAAGAATGATACTTTCGCGGTTGGCCTTTTTAACCACGCCAGTGACCAGCTCACCCACTCGGTGCTCAAATGCTTTAACAACTTTAGCTCGCTCAGCCTCGCGAACTTTTTGTACGATAACCTGTTTTGCAGTTTGTGCCGCAATTCGACCAAACTCTATCGATTCAATTTGCTCTTCAACATGGCCGCCAACTTCAATTTCAGGCTCTTCAACCTGAGCAGCCGATAAGCTGATCTGTGTATAAGGCGATTCAAGGCCGGTATCGGTATCTTCAACCACTTCCCAGCGGCGAAAAGTATCGTACTCACCCGAGACGCGATCAATGGCAACGCGAACATCAATTTCACCGCCATTTTTCTTTTTGGTCGCTGTTGCAATAGCTGCTTCCAGAGCTTCAAAAATCAATTCTGGCTCAACATCTTTCTCATTGGATACAGCGTCAACTACCAATAGTATTTCTTTACTCATAGGTTAAACCTCGGTTGTACTTACTTCTCACCAAAATTTGGGACAATATTAGCTTTATCGACATTGTCGAAGGCAATGGTAAACACCTGCCCATCGACGTTCATTAGTACTTGCTCACCTTCTACAGAAAGCAGTACGCCGCGGAAGTTACGCCGCCCGTCAACGGGTGCGTGACTTCTTAATTTAATTTCTTCACCTTCAAACCGCTGAAAGTGTTCAAGCTTGAACAATGGCCTGTCCATTCCCGGCGAAGACACTTCCAGATTGTAATGACCCGATATAGGATCTTCGACATCCAGAATGGCACTGACTTGGCGACTGACGGTGGCACAGTCATCAACATTTATGCCTTGCTCATGGTCAATAAAGACGCGCAGTACCGAGTGGCGTCCTTCTGCTACGTACTCAAGCCCGACAAATTCGAAGCCAACCGCTTCAACGGCAGGCTCAATCAGACCATTCAGTTCTTCTATAACCGCCACCAGAGCACCTCTTAACCGTGTGTATAAACAAAAAATGGGCATAAAACGCCCATTTTTCAAACAACCTGTGGGCGAAATACCGCACCGTTATTTTCGCTTTGCCTAACAAAAAGCCCCATAAAACGGGGCTTTTTGATATAAAAACCTGTGGTAGCGGGGGCCGGATTTGAACCAACGACCTTCGGGTTATGAGCCCGACGAGCTACCAGACTGCTCCACCCCGCATCAAAGTGCCGGAATTTTAACGAATACGAGCAAGAATCACAAGTATAAGGCATAATTAACCTGAATTCGCATAAGACGAATAAATTTTTGGCCACAGTAAGCCATGCGTCAAACAGGATATTAATACTTAATGATGAGCGTTATTTTTCGAAGCCTCTGTGTACTACTGTTCAGTATTACTGTTTCAGCAAAACACCAGCCTTCTCATTCAACCCCCTATTTTAAGCAACTTTCGCAAGAACAAGGATTGAATTCCCGCTGGGTCAAAACCCTGGCTCAGGATCCCTATGGCTTTATCTGGGTTGGTTCTGCTAACGGCTTACAACGATACGACAGTTACCGTGTTATCGATATTAAAGGGCCGGATAATATTTTTGAAGGCTCCCTAGTTTCAGATTTATTTCTCGACTCAAGTAACCGTTTATGGGTAGCCAACGAAAAATCAGCCTATTCCATAGATCCAGGCACTCTTAATATTAAAGAACAGTTATTTGAAGGCGATCAGTTCAGCCAAACGACCTCTCACCCTGTATTGCAAATCAAACAGGACAGCAATGATACTCTCTGGTTTGCCAGATGGGATGGTATTTATTATCTGGAACAAGGCACGCAGGTTGCCAAAGCATTTAAAACACCTCTGACCGAAATAGATTTCAACAACGAAGGAATTTTAAGTGTAGCCGCATTTCAACAGCAAATATTTATCGGCACAACACGGGGACTTTATGTCACCGACAAAAAACAACAGCGCTTAAAAAAAGTACGCTTTGCCGAACTTAACCACCCTGCACTTAATGACGCGGCTGTTCGTGATATAGCAGTAATCCAGCAGCATATATGGATCGCCACAGAACAAGGTTTATTCCAGCTTTCAATTGATGCACTTATCGATAACCAGATCACACGAACGCCCGTATTGGTACCTGCTATTAGTTATTCGTTTCGTCAATTTAATAATGAAACATGGGTCGCCACTGCAGACGGTGTCTATAAAATTAATCACAGTACTCAACATTTATCCAAAGTATTTAATTTGAATAATGGTAACTTCGTCAGTCAGAACAATGCGGTTTACAGTCTGCTATTTGATCAACAAGGCTACCTATGGATGGGCACATCTGGCAACGGTGTATTCCAGTGGGATCCACAGAGCTTATCGGTTACCTCTTATTTACGAAATCAACAAGATTCTTCTCGCTATGGTCAGTTTTCAAATATCTGGTCGATTTATGCGGACGAGAACAACACCTGGGTGGGTACAGAAAACGGCTTATTTAAATTTAACCGCGATTTTGAATTAATCAATGAATACCAGATAACTCCTGAAGACTGGCATCACACTGAACGAGCGGTTTATAAAATTGTCGATGTTGATTATCAACTATGGCTTGCCACCTACCACGGCATTCGGGTATTTGATTCTGTTTCTCAAAAAACCGCCGAGTTACCAGACAAACACAAGGCACTTAAACAACTTATAAAGCAACGCAGCTATACCGCTTTACATAAAGATAATAACAACAACTTATGGATTGGACACAGTGACGGCGTTTCTGTTTATTCTTTAGAGACGAAAAAGTTTTTAAATGATTTTACCAACACTGCTGACCAACCATTTGATAAAACGGTCTTTTTTATACAACAGGACAGTTTTGATGATATCTGGCTAGCATCCAACAAAGGACTATATCGTGCAAATACAAAAGACTTTACGCTTAAAAAAATCTTCCAGCAAACCTTTAAACCCGACGATCCTTTTTTAACGGCATCTGCCATCCATCGTGAAAATCAGCATGAATTATGGGTCGCCTATTCGGGGGCGGGGCTGTATAAATTAAGAGTTAAAGACGAAGGCAGCGAAGTAATAAAACATTACAGCAGCAAGAATGGACTGCCAGATTCAACACTCTACAGTTTGTATAAACATCAGGGTAATTTCTGGATCGCCAGCCATCAGGGCATCATTAAGTTCAACACTGAAAATAATAGTTTTACTCAATTGACAGCCTTTAATGGCATTGCCGAAGAAGAGTTCAATCAGGGAGCACATACCCAGCTCCCTTCAGGTGAATTAATTTTTGGTAGTGTTAACGGTTTATTTAAAATACAACCCAAAAATATTTTCCGAGAATCAAAAAGTGCTTATCCGGTCACCATCAGTCAAATTCAGTTAATAGAACCTTTTCAAACCCACGACTATTTCATTCCATCGGTCGAAACGCTCACTCTTGATCGCAGCGCCATTGGCTTTAATGTATTTATTACCGACCAAAATTATTTCAGCACTAAAAAGACAAACTTTTATTATTGGATTGAAGGAAAAACAAAACGGGATCCAATAGCTACCACGCAAAACATGATAACGCTTGCTGGCTTGCCCTATGGTGACCACGTTTTGCATATTGGTGTATCTGGCAAACCAGAAACGGCAAATTTGTCACTACCTTTTACTATTGCACCGCCACTATGGCTTACAGATGCTGCTTTAGTTGCCTATGTACTGGTCTTATTATTAATGACTGGCTTAAGCTTGTCTTTTTATTTCAAGTACAAACAAAGAAAACAACAATATACGGCTTCATACCAGGCAAATAAAAAACGACTGCAACTGGCACTAACGAGTTCTAACAGCGGGCTTTGGGACTGGAGTAAATTTAAGCATGACGAAGTATATAAGCGAGCAGATTATTTAGACAACTTTACAGCCATGAGTCTGTCTGATCATATTAGTAAAATACACCCCGACGATAAAAACTTATTTATCGAAAAGTGGAGTGCTTTTGTTCAGAGAAAAAGCAATAGCTTCGATTGTGTTTATCGACTTAACCATCAAGGTAACTTTATCTGGGTACATGATTTAGGAGAAATGACTGATGTTAAAAAAGAAGTTGCCTTACACGCAATGGGCACATATACAGATATCACCCAGAGTAAAAACTATCAGGATAGTTCCAATTTATATGAGCAAACTTTTCAAAATACTAATGATGCCGTAGCCATAATCGATCAACACTTAAAAATCGTGTCAACCAACCCAACACTGCTTACATTAACGGGCTACAAAGAAAAAGACTTACTAAACAACTCCATTGAGTTTCTGCAAACAGCGCAACAGCCGGTGGATTTTTTCAGTCAGATAATATCAATTATTGATGAGGATGAACATTGGTCTGGTGAAAGTTGGCTTAGAAGTCAGAAAACATCTAACCTTCCTACTTATTTGAAAGTAGGCCGAACCACTTCAAAAGACAGACGGCTTTATTATTTTATATGGAACGATATTAGTGCACTCAAACAAACCGGTCATAAACTTAAACAACTGATTAATTATGATGCATTAACACAGCTACCCAATCGAAAGCTTCTTATAGAACGAATTGATCACGCGATTGATAAAGCGAACCACTTAAAACACAGTCTGGCAATTATCTTGCTCGACCTGGATCATTTTAAGTCCATCAATGACTCTCTTGGGCATCGCTCCGGGGATGAATTATTAATAGAAGTATCTTCCCGACTGAAGCATTGTTTGCACAGAGATGATACACTAGCACGAATTAATGGTGATGAGTTTGTCATTTTGCTTGAAAAGATTGCTCATGAAGAGCAGATAGACTTTCTTTGCCAGCGTTTACTAGAAATCATGAAGCAGCCATTTAAACTGCAAAACCATACGGTGATTATGACACCGAGCATGGGAATAAGTCAGTATCCTGATAACAGCCGAAACACTCAACAACTACTAAAGCATGCCGATATGGCCATGTACCATGCGAAACGTAATGGTCGAAATACTTTCAATTATTTCTCGGAAGAAATGACTCTGCTGGCTGATGAACAACATACATTGGAGCAAGAGCTTCGAGCTGCTGTTAAAAGCAATGAACTCTATCCAGTATTTCATCCTCGATATGAATGCAAATCGAAAAAAGTTATTGGAGTTGAAGTGTTGCTTCGGTGGAGAAAGTCATCAGGACAACATGTTGAGCCCGATAAATTTATACCGGTAGCAGAAAAGCTCAACTTAATATTACCAATTACTGATAAGCTATTAACTGATGTATGTTACCTGGTAGAGCAACATGAAGAAGAACTGCAACATTTACAGTTTTCAATCAACTTATCGGCCAACCACTTTTTAAATTATGATCTGGTTGGCGTTATCAAAAACCGTTTGCGTGAACATGACATTAATTATAGCAATATTGAACTAGAAGTTACCGAAAGTACCTTAATGCAAAATAAAAGTAACTCTGCACAACTGCTTTCAGAATTAAAGGATCTTGGTCTAAAAATCGCTATTGATAACTTTGGTTCCGGTTACTCTTCGCTGAACCACTTTAAAGATTTTGATATTGATCGACTCAAAATTGATCGTTCATTTATTCGCGGTATTGGCATTGATGGCAATACCGAAGCTATCATCAAAACAATTATTCAGTTATCCAAAACCATTGGTGTAGAGGTGGTCGCCGAAGGAGTCGAGAACAGTGAGCAACTTAAGTTTTTAGAGGCTAATAACTGCAGTTACTTTCAAGGCCACTTACTGTCAAAGCCGCTGAATCAAAACCAGTTATTAAAGCTCATTGGCAATGACAACAGTAGTTTAAACCATTAAAACTTTATCAAGTCGCTCTGTTTAGTCGGAGTGATTATTCTTTTCAGGAACTTGATACAGATGCACATCTCTCTGTGGAAAAGGAATGGACAAGTTATTTTCATTTAATGCATTGTACACTTGTTCATTTAATTCATCGGAAACTCGTCCTCTTAACTCAGGATTAGGCACCCAGCAAAGTAGCTCAAAATCAAGAGATGAGTCTCCGAAATTTCGAAACCTGACCCGTGCTGCCGGATCATCACATATCGACTTATTATTTTCTGCGACTGACATCAGTGCTTTTCGAATCAATTGAATATCAGATCCATAAGCAAGTCCAACTTTAACCCTGATACGGTATTTTTCATGGGGACCTGAAGACTCATTAGTGATTTTGCTGTTGCCCATGATGGCATTGGGAATGGTGACTTCAACATCATCCCTGGTCAAAATTCGGGTACTTCGAATACCAATATGCGTCACTTTTCCGCGCTCACCTCCATCTAACACAATATAATCACCAATTTGATAAGGCGCATCTGCCATAATAAACACACCGGCAAATAAATTGGCCATGGTATCTTTGGCTGCCAATGACATGGCCAGACCCAATATCCCGGCAGACGCAATAATTGGCCCAACATTGATATCCCATACCACAAGAATAAAATAAGCGCCTGTAACAATGGATAAAATCAGCAATAGATTTTCAAATAGAGGCAATGTTCTTTTTTGCACAAATCGGCTGGTGCGCTCTGAGTTTGCAGATTTACTTAACGCAAAGTGGACCACCTTATAAATAAAGCTGCCCCACAAAATAACCACAAAGGTTGCTTCTATAGACACTAAAATTTCAAGCCAGATTGGCTCAAGAGAGAAACTCTGAAAAGCAAAGTAGAGCGCTATAAAAATAATGCTCCAACGTACCGGTGTCTTTAAGTTTTCAACCAGCAGGTCATCGAGTTTATTTTCTGTTTTTGAAGAACCACGCCAATGCAAATGACGAAAAATAAAAGTTGAAAAAGACGATAACACCAATCCTGCAACCAACCATAGTGTTGCCTGTATCCAGGGATTGGGTAACCACAACTTGATAAAGTCTGCGAAAGTCTGCAGTTGCTCAAACATATTAACTCAGTGCCATCAGGCAGTAACGATAAATACTGTCCGGAATCAATCCTAACAAGAGTAACGAGATACAGTTAAAGGTAATGGCAAAACGAATGCTTCGGCTCGGTAAAAATGAAAACTCCTGCTCTGGCGCATCAAAGTAAACCACTTTTATAACTCGTAAATAGTAGTATAGTCCAACCACTGAAAAGACGATGGCATAAACGGCCAGTTGCCAATAACCCGAAGCAACTAAACTGCGAAAAATTTCGAGCTTTGGCCAAAAGCCAATAAACGGAGGTAATCCTGCCATAGAAACCATGACAAAGGTTATCATTAATGCATACCAGGGATTTTTGCGACCCAGCCCGCGCATATCGTCCAGTGTTTCATATTCATAGCCGCTGCGACTCATAAACACAATCAAACCAAATGCGGCAAGTGCCATTAATGCATAGGCCAGCACGTAAAACATAGATGCGGCATAGCCGCCATTATCGCCAGCATAAAACCCCAGAATAAAATAGCCCATATGAGCTATACCAGAGTAAGCCAGCAGCCGTTTAAAATTATCTTGTGCTATCGCCACAAGATTACCTAATGCAATGGAAACAATACCCGCCACCAGAAGTAATTGCTGCCAGTCTATGGCTAATGGTTCAAGTCCATCTACCAACAACCGAATGGCAAAGCCAAATCCGGCAATTTTTGGTGCACTAGCAATTAAAGCAGTAACCGACACCGGTGCACCCTGATAAACATCAGGAAGCCACATATGAAACGGAACCAGCCCCAGCTTAAAAGCAAGACCAGCCACCACAAACACAACTGCAAATTTTGCAACCAACGAAAAGTCACCTTCAACTGCCAGAGCTTTTGCCATGGAATCCAGTTGTAAATGACCGGTAACCCCGTAAAGCAGCGATATCCCATAAAGCAAAAAGCCGGAAGCAATAGCGCCTGTGACAAAATATTTAATCGCAGCCTCAACGCCCAGTTTATTGTCACGCTCCATCGCTATCATGGCGTACAAGGTTAACGATAATAATTCCAATCCTAAATACAGTGATAGCATGTGATTAGCCGACACCATCACCATCATACCGAGTACCGCAAAAACAGTAAGGCTGTAATACTCCCCTCTTAAAAAGCGGCGACCTCGAATAAATACCCGAGCATAAACCAATGACACACCCGAAATAATAATAATCCCTATTTTTAATAACTGACTCAGAGAGTCTTTAACAAAGGTGCCGCCATATGCAACTACCGGTTCAATATTTACCTGGCCCAACAAATAAACCAAAATAGCCACCAGACCAATTTGAGTGGTCACGTAACACAATTGTTTTTCTCGATCATTGGAATAAAGATCGATCATCAATACCAGACACGCCAGTATCAACATCAATACTTCCGGCAGAAAAGGGGTAATATCAAACGAATTCATTCTATGCACATCCCTTCCAGCGTTAATTTACTTTGTATGCCGCACTCCACTAAATGCTCAACGGAACTGTTCATTACATCAAACATAGGCGCCGGCCATACGCCAAACATAATCACCAGTATGGCAAGCAGCAATAACATACAAAACTCGCGCGGAGACAAATCATCCAGTGCCGCAATTTTTTTATTTTTAGCAGCGCCAAACATAACCCGTCGGTACATAAACAAGGTGTAGGCAGCGCCCAGAATTAAAGTTGTTGCCGCCAGGAGCGCGTACCAGATATTCGTTTGAAAAGAGGACAGAATAACCAAAAACTCACCGACGAAACCGGATGTACCGGGTAAGCCTGCGTTGGCCATAGCAAACACCATAAAAAGAGCGGCAAATTTAGGCATCGCATTGGCGACGCCACCGTAATCGTTAATTTGTCGACTGTGTAACCGGTCATACAGCACGCCTATGCACAAAAACAAAGCGCCAGAAATAAACCCATGGGACAACATTTGTACCAAGCCGCCCTGCAACCCCATAATCGCTGCGTCTGTTTTATTGTCTGTCGCTAAAGCAAACACAATAAAAAATCCAAGTACCACAAATCCCATATGAGCGATGGACGAATAGGCGATTAATTTTTTCATGTCTTTTTGTGCCAGAGCCACAAGCCCGATATAAACAATGGCCACCAGCGACAACACAATCATCATATCGGCCCAGTAAAATGACGCATCGGGCGTCACCGGTAAGCTGAATCGAACAAATCCATAGGTGCCCATTTTCAGCATAATGGCCGCCAGCACAACCGAACCACCAGTAGGCGCTTCGACATGAGCGTCAGGTAACCAGGTATGCACTGGCCACATTGGCACTTTTACGGCGAATGCCAAAAGAAAAGCCCAGAAAATATAATGTTGCGCATTCATCGGCAATGGCAATTGCTGCATCGACTTAATCGAAAAACTTTGCGCCTCTATGCCCAGATAAATCAGGGCAATCAACATTAAAACCGAACCTAAAAAGGTATAAAGGAAAAACTTAATGGTGGCATAAACTCTGTTTGGACCACCCCAGATGCCAATCACCAGAAACATCGGGATCAACATAGCTTCCCAGAACACATAAAAAAGAATCGCATCGGCGGAGGCAAAAACACCGTTCATTAATCCGGACATCATTAAGAAAGCTGCCAGATACATGGCGACCCGATGTTCGATGGAACGCCAGCCAGCAATCACAACAATTACTGCAATAAACGATGTCAGCATTATCAGGGGCAACGAGAAACCATCTATCCCGAGAAAATACTCAATGTTTAACGAATCAAACCAGATATCCCGCTCAACAAATTGTAATGCTGCCGTTGTATTATCGAACGCCAGATAAACCGGAATGGTCAGTAAAAAGGTTGCAATCGCCACGGTAAGTGCAAACCATTTACTGAAGGTTTGTTTTTTCTCACCCGTGCTGAACAGCAATATACAGCCGCCGATTACCGGCAACCATATTAACAGGCTTAACCATGGGACTTGATATGTCATGCCATCATCCGTTTTTTGTTGTTCTGATTCATCATGCGAATAGCACTAACCTTTTTAAACGTTTAGTTCAATTGATAACTGCATTAAACATTAAGTTGTGGCCAAAAGAACCATATCGATGCGGCCAACAATCCAATCAACATCATTAATGCGTAGTGATACAAATAGCCGCTTTGAAATTTACGACTGATTTGACCAACAGCATTGACTAATTTAGCGCTGCCATTAACGGCCAATCCATCAATCAGTTTTTCATCGCCGAATTTGGAGAGCCCTTTACCGGCCATCATGGTGATCGGCACAATCACTTTCTGATTAAAGGCATCAAAATAATAATGGTTATCGAGTAGACGTTTGAGCGGCGCAAACTGATTGGCTATTGATTCGGACAAAGAGGGTTTGATGACGTAAACCAGCAACGCGGTAAACAGACCGGCCATCATCAACCAGAAAGGCAACGTTTGAAAGCCATGCAGTGCGAAACTCCAGACATCAACAAACTGACGCGAAACCATGGCCAAGGTATTATGTTCTGGCTGCACCCTTATCGCGTCATTAAAGAAGTTTCCAAATAGCAGCGGCTCTGCGGTCCACCAGGCAATCATCACCGAAGGAATCGCCAACAGCACCAGAGGTATCCAGATAACTCGCGGAGATTCCTGCAAGTGTTGCCGGGTATCGGCATTCATACGTTCTTTGGTATGGAACACCAGAAAGAACATTCGAAAGCTGTAAAGTGCGGTAAAGAAAACCCCAAACAATAAACAGTAATAGGCAAAGTCACTGCCAACCAGAGATGCATGACCAACCGCTTCGATAATAGCGTCTTTCGAATAAAAGCCGGAGAAAAACGGCATACCCACTAACGCCAGTGTACCGATTAATGCGGTGATCCAGGTTATCGGCATATACTTTCGGATATTCCCCATTTTTCGAATATCCTGAACATGATGCATGCCAACGATAACCGAGCCTGCCGCCAAAAACAGTAACGCTTTAAAAAACGCATGGGTCATTAGATGGAACATGCTTGCTGCATAAGCGGATGCGCCCAGTGCTGCCACCATATACCCCAGTTGTGATAAGGTCGAATAGGCCACCACTCGTTTTATGTCGTTTTGTACAATACCCAACAGCCCCATAAAAAAGGCGGTAATGGCACCAATGATCAATACAAAGGATAACGCTGTAGTCGACAGCTCAAATAATGGAGACATTCGCGACACCATAAACACACCGGCCGTCACCATAGTCGCCGCATGAATCAGTGCTGAAATGGGTGTTGGGCCTTCCATTGAATCTGGCAACCAGACATGCAAAGGCACCTGCGCTGATTTACCCATGGCGCCAATAAACAGACAAATGCAAATAAACGTTATCGCCGACCATTCACCAAATCCTAATGATAAGGTCGCGCCTTCTGCTGCAACAACTGTCGCCTGAGCAAAAACGGTTTGATAATCGAGTGAACCAAAATAATACAGAACGCCGGCAATACCGATTAAGAAGCCGAAGTCTCCGACACGATTAACCAGAAACGCTTTTAAATTTGCGAAAACAGCGGAGTCTTTTTTAAACCAGAATCCAATCAGTAAATAAGACACCAGTCCAACGGCTTCCCAACCGAAAAACAATTGTAAAAAGTTATTTGCCAATACCAGCATTAACATGGCAAACGTAAACAAACTTATGTAACTGAAAAAACGTTGATAACCCGGATCACCTTTCATATACCCAATGGTGTAAATGTGAACCATCAAGGAAACAAAAGTCACAACACAAAGCATTAAAGCGGATAAAGAATCCAGTAAAAACCCAACTTCAAGCGATAAACCGCCCATGGTTCCCCACTGATAGATGGTCAGGTTTACATTTGGAATATCGCCTTCAATCATTCCCCACATCAACTGAAACGATAATAAGCAGGCAACACCGACACCTATAATCGTGACCCCATGCGCTCCTCGCTCGCCGATTTGTTTACCAAACAATCCGGCAATAAGGGCTCCCATAAGCGGCAGCAAAACGATGGTCAGAAGTGTGGTTTGCATGGCTTATCCTTTTAGCTGATTAAGCTCTTCAACATCTATGGTTGAACGGTTTCGAAAAAGTGCCACCAAAATAGCAAGACCAATGGCAGCCTCAGCGGCCGCCACCGTTAAAATAAAAAACACAAAAATTTGACCTTGAAGATCATCAAGGTAACGGCTGAATGCAATAAAGTTGATATTGACCGATAGCAACATCAGCTCAATACACATCAACAGAGTGATGACATTTTTTCGGTTAATAATAATGCCCGCAACACTAATGGCGAATAATATTGCAGCAACAAACAGATAATCCGATAAACCTATCATTTGTCCTGCTCCTTATCTTTATTTTCGTTGCTCTCTTCGTCTGATTTACTGTCGGTTTGCTGGCTCGATGAACTGGATTCCATTTTTATCACTCTTAATCGATCCGCCTTGGTTACTCTCACCTGCTTATCGATATCCTGACTTTTGCGACTGCGCTTGCCTCGAAACGTTAAGCTAATGGCAGCAACCATTGCCACCAGCAATATAACGGCAGCTAACTCAAATGGATAAAAGTAATCGGTGTAGAGCATTTTTCCAAGCTCACGAATATTACTGTAGCTGGCATCATGATCCGATGGCGCTTCCATTTGCTCAAGCCCAAAGTGATTATCACCCACAAGCCAGTGCAGTATAAATAAAAACGCAATAGCAACCAGCAATGCCAATGGCAATAATTTCGTAAAACCATGTCGACGTGCGGCAATGTCGATGTCGAGCATCATCACCACAAACAGGAACAACACCATCACTGCACCAACATAAACCAACACCAATGCAACGGCTAAAAACTCTGCTTGTAACAACATCCACAAACCTGACGTTGCGACAAAGCAAAGCACCAGAAACATAACGGCTTTAACACTGTTGCGCGAAAGAATAACCATCAGGGCAGACAACAACAGTAGCGTTGAAAAGCCGTAAAAAACCAGTTGTTGAAAAGTCAGTTCCATATTATTTTTGCTCGGTTTATCTTTTTATGGATTGTCATTTTATTGTTATCGTTAATCATCATTATCGATATTTAGCATCGGCAGCCCGATCAGCCGCAATTTGTGGTTCCAACTTATCACCAATGGCCAGTAATTTTGCCTTGGTCATAATGTGCTCACCGCGTTTTTCAAAATGATAATCAAACACGCGTGTTTCAACGATTGAGTCCACCGGGCATGACTCTTCACAAAAGCCACAATAGATGCATTTAAATAAATCTATTTCGTACTTGGTTGTTCGACGAGTACCGTCACTTTGCCTTGGCCCTGCGTCAATTGTAATGGCAAGCGCAGGGCATACCGCTTCACATAATTTACAGGCAATACAACGCTCTTCACCATTAGGATAACGACGTAACGCATGCAACCCACGAAACCGTGGTGACATGGGTGTTTTTTCTTCTGGGTATAAAACGGTAATTTTCTGTTTCCACAAATGACGACCGGTGACGCTGAGCCCTTTTAACAACTCAACCAAAAAAAATGTATCAAAAAACTGTTTTAACTTAAGCAGCATAAAGACACCTGACTTGTTTAAGCGACATTCGATTAACCATTAAAGGGCCACCATTGCAATTTTATCCAGGCCGCCAGTACCACAATCCAGACAATAGTCACCGGAATAAATACTTTCCAGCCCAGCCGCATAATTTGATCATACCGAAACCGTGGAAACGTGGCGCGAAGCCAGAGTAAACCGAATAAGAAAAATGCGGCTTTTAATAATAACCAGAAGGTTCCCGGAATCCAGCTGGTCATGGCATCAAGATACGGAATGCCCTGAAACGGCGAGAGCCAACCACCAAAAAACATGATGGCGGTTAAACAGGAAACCAGAATCATATTGGCGTATTCAGCCAGAAAGAATAAAGCGAAAGCCGTACCGGCGTACTCAACATGAAAACCGGCCACAATTTCCGATTCGCCTTCAGGTAAATCGAAGGGTGCGCGATTGGTTTCTGCCACACCTGAAATCCAGAAGATAACCAGAAGTGGAAACAGTGGAATAAAAAACCAGTCCAGAACACTGCCCGACTGCTGAGTAATAATGTCGCCAAGATTCATGCTGTTGGCGCACATCAAAACACCAACCAATGTAAAGCCCATTGCTATTTCGTAGGACACCACCTGAGATGCCGAACGCATAGCGCCTAAAAAAGCGTATTTGGAGTTGGATGCCCACCCGGCAATGATAATTCCGTAAACTCCAATCGACGTCATCGCCAATAAATAAATCAATCCTGCGTTGATATCCGCCAATACTAACTCGGCATCAAACGGAATAACCGCCCAAGCAGCAAGCGATGGCCCAATAAATAAAATTGGCCCCAATAAAAACATCGGTTTGTTAGCACCAGATGGCAGTACAATCTCTTTTGTTGCCAACTTGATAACATCGGCAAACGGTTGCAGCCAACCTTTTGGGCCAACTCGATTAGGTCCCATTCGTAGTTGCATATAGCCAATCACTTTGCGTTCGGCGTAAGTGGTATAAGCAACCGCAAGGATCAATGGCAATAAAATAAATCCTATTTTCAACAGGATCCACATTAACTCATTAAACCATTCAAGCATCGGAGGACTCCTGCAATGAAGCGGTTTCTGATTCAGCAGACGATGCCGAAAGATTTATCAGACTGTCGGGCGACTCGGTTTCTGGCAATGATTGAGAAGCCACCAAATGTTCAATTTGATCCCGGCGCCAGTTGTCCTGCCCCTGCACCGACATTTGCAAACACAAGGAGCGACGCGTCAAACTGTCCATGTCGTACATGGACAAAGGACGAGGTTTTTCGCCACCGGACTCAAGCGAATCAGGCCGCTGAAAATGTCCCACCCTTGCATCGGTTGTGCTTTCAAAGCGTTCTTTTACGGCTGCGTTTATCTCTTGCGACGAAACATAATCGAACCCATCGAGCTCCAGTAAATTACCCAATACCCGCAATACTTTCCAGGCTGGTCTTGCTTCGCCTTTTGCTTTTACTGCAGCGGTAAAGCTTTGCCATTCTCCGCACACATTGATAAAGGTACCTGAGGTTTCCGTGAACCCGGCAATTGGTAATAATACATCGGCATAATCGAGAAACTCACCTTTCGCAAATGGCGTCATCATAACCACAAACTTCGATTTTAATAATGATACTCTTGCGGCATCGCGGTAACTGGAATCGAGTTCCGGCTCAGTATTCATTAATAAATAAGCCGACAAGCCTTTTTGCAACATCTGCTGAGTATTCCAACCACAAATATTACTTTCTTCTGCAGCTGATAAACGGTGTGGTAATGCTCCGGCAATGTAACCGCCTGCGGTATTGGCACCCGCGGTCAATTCACCAAAGGCGCAACCGGACAAATCACTGATTGTTTTCGCCAGCCATCGTATATGACTGCTTTTTGAATGCTCCAGTGCCGACTGCCCTACTAACAAACAGGCGTTATCATTTATTCGAAGTTCACTGGCGATGGTTTGCTGATCAGGTGTTGGTTTAATATCAACAAATAACTCCGTAAGCTCAGCACTCACTTCTTTATGTTGCTCAATTAATGCTGCAACAATACCTTGCAACTGCGCTAATAAATCTGAAGCAGGCACCGAAACATTGGGCGACACTTTAAAATTGTTTTCGACTTCTCCTGAGTGAACCGACATCACACGACCATGCCGCGTAGATTTTCGAAGTCTCAAGGCAAGTAATGGTTGTTCACGCCTTAAATCGGCATCGATTAATAATGTGGCATCCATGTCTTCAAGCGCATCAATATCAAACTCCATTCCGGGAAACATCGGCGCTTCAAACTGTGATGAAAAATCCACTTGCCTTAAGCGATGATCGATATTGTGACTGCCTAATCCTCGCATTAATTTTTGCGTTAAATACATTTCTTCCAGAGTTGCAGAGGGTGAAATTAACGCCCCAATATTTTCAACGCCTTCAGATTGCTTGATATTATTTAACTGGTCACAAACATGCGTTAATGCCGTTTCCCAGTCACAAGTTTGCCATTGCCCATCTTTCTTTATTTTAGGCTGTGTCAGTCGCTCGCTATCGGTAACCGATTGATAGGAAAATCGGTCACGATCACTGATCCAGACTTCGTTAATTTTTTCATTTTCTCGAGGCACAACCCGAATCACTTCACCACGACGATGATGTATCTCGATGTTAGTGCCCAAACAATCGTGCGGAGAAACTCCGGCGGTCGACTGCATCTCCCAGGCTCGTGCTTTATAACGCGATGGTTTTGCGGTTAAAGCACCCACCGGGCATAAATCGATAATATTGCCCGACACTTCCGACTCAATGGACTTTTCGATATAAGTGCCAATTTCCATATGTTCGCCGCGACCGGTTGCGCCCATTTCTCGCATACCAACCACTTCGGTTCCAAAACGTACGCAACGAGTACAGTGAATACAACGTGTCATATCCGTTTCTATCAGTGGACCAATATTTTTATCCTGTACCACTCGTTTACCTTCGGTAAATCGCGACACATCGTTACCAAATCCTAATGCAACATCTTGCAACTCACACTCACCACCCTGATCACAAATGGGACAATCTAAAGGATGATTTATAAGCAAAAATTCCATCACCGACTTTTGTGCAATTCGCGCCTTGGTTGAGTTGGTTAACACCTTCATGCCATCTGCGACAGGCGTTGCACACGCGGGCACTGCTTTTGGAGAATTCGACACATCCACCAGACACATGCGACAGTTGGCCGCTACCGATAATTTTTTGTGGTAACAGAATCGCGGAATATGCATGCCTGCATCATCAGCAATTTCAATGATCATCGATCCGGTTTCCGCTTCAAGCGAAACACCATCAATTTCGATCGTGACTGTACCCATAGTTATCTCTTGGTTATGTAACGTTAATTAATCTAATGCCATTCAACAGAAAATACCTGAGTGATGACACTCAACTTTTTAATGCTTGATCCACACTTATGCTGCATTTTGCTGATCGTCGACCCAACGTCGACCGGTGCGGATCATATGTTCAAATTCGTGTTTGTAATGTTTTAAAAAGCCCCCCATCGGCATGGCAGCAGCATCGCCTAAGGCGCAAATGGTTCGCCCCATAATATTGTCTGCAATGTCTTGAAGGTTATCTAAATCTTCTATTTTTCCTTCGCCGTCGAGAATTCGGTGCAATACCCTGGACATCCAGCCAGTACCTTCTCGACAGGGTGTGCATTGACCGCAAGATTCTTCGTAATAAAAGTGGGCGGTACGGGCAGCCAGCTCAACCATGCAAGTGCCTTCTTCAATCACCATGACCGCTCCTGAGCCAACCATGGATCCGGCCTTTCCTATGGCGTCGTAATCCATCGTAATATCCATCATTACTGATGCGGGCAATACAGGCGACGAAGAGCCGCCGGGGATCACGGCTTTCAGCGGTTTATCACCGCGCATGCCACCGCACTGCTGCAGTAAATCTTTAAACGGCATACCCATCGCCACTTCATAATTGCCGGGCTGTTTAATATGACCAGACACGGAAAATATTTTTGTTCCACCATTATTGGGAATGCCCAAATCGAGAAACCACTGCCCACCGTGTTGTAAAATAACCGGCACCGAAGCATAGCTTTCCGTGTTGTTCACATTTGTCGGTCGACCAAACACTCCGTAATTCGCCGGAAAAGGCGGTTTAAATCTGGGCTGACCTTTTTTACCTTCAAGGGATTCAATTAATGCGGTTTCTTCGCCACAAATATATGCGCCAGCGCCCATATGATTGTAAAGATCAAAGTCGATGCCGGAGTCCAGAATATTTTTACCGAGCAACCCTTCATCATAAGCTTCTTTTAACGCCTGTTCCATTCGTGCAAACGGTTCATAAAATTCGCCGCGCATATAGTTGTAACCCACTGTTGCTGTCATAACATAGCCGCCAATAGCCATACCTTCGATCAACTGATGTGGGTTAAAACGCAAAATATCTCTGTCTTTAAAAGTACCCGGCTCACCTTCATCGGAATTACATACCACGTATTTTTGTCCTGGCATTCCGCGAGGCATAAAGCTCCATTTCAAACCGGTTGGAAAACCTGCACCACCTCGCCCACGAAGAGCAGATGTTTTTAATTGCTCAATAATGTCATTCGCTGGAGTTTTATTTTTTAAAATATCTCGCCAGACCTTGTAACCACCGACGCTTTTATAAGCCTCTAATGTCCAGGGTTCATCAAGATGCATGGTTCGGAAACACACTTCGTTTGCCATCTTATGCCTCCCACCCTAAGTCATTTAAAATTGAATCCACTTTTTCGGGCGTTAAATTTTCGTGATAGATTTCACTGGCTTCTAACATAGGAGCGCCACCGCAAGCGGCCATGCACTCCACTTCTTTTAATGAAAACTGGCCATCGGAAGTGGTTTCTCCGAGTTTAATACCAAGACGTGATTGCAGGTGTTCAACAATTTTATCTGAACCGCACATCATGCAGGATAAATTAGTACACACAGAAATTACGTTTTTGCCCACCGGTTTTAAATGGAACATGGTGTAAAAAGTAGCAACTTCAAAAACCGCTATATGAGGAACATCAAGATAATCGGCGACGGCTTTCATATGTTCTTCACTGAGCCAGTTTTCATTTTCTGCCTGAACCACTTTTAATGCCGCAATAATAGGTGGCCGTTTTCGATCAGCAGGGTATTTACTGCGCCAATGTTCAATCTCTTCAATTGCCTTCGCAGAAATCATGGTTGTTAATCGTTTAGGATCTTCTGAACTCATCAGCGATCAATCTCCCCAAACACAATATCCATGGTACCAATGAGCGCCACCACATCGGCCAGCATATGACCGCGAGCAACCTCATCCATTGCCGCCAAATGCGCAAAGCCGGGGGCACGAATTTTTACCCGATAAGGTTTGTTGGCACCGTCAGAAACCAGATAAACACCGAACTCACCTTTAGGGTGTTCAACGGCGGCGTAAGCTTCGCCTTCCGGCACACAAAAACCTTCGGTGAATAATTTAAAGTGATGAATTAACGCTTCCATATCGTCTTTCATGGCAGCGCGGCTGGGCGGTACCACTTTATAATTTTCGGCAATCACGGGACCGGGATTATTTTTAAGCCACTGAATGCACTGTTTAATAATTTTATTTGACTGGCGTAACTCTTCCATTCGTACCAGATATCGATCGTAACAATCACCATTTCGCCCGATAGGAATATCAAAATCCAGCTCATCATAAACTTCATAAGGCTGGGTTTTGCGTAGGTCCCAGGCTACACCGGAACCTCTTAACATTGGACCAGAAAAACCAAGTTGAAACGCTCGTTCGGGCGACACCACACCGACACCAACCGTGCGTTGTTTCCAGATACGGTTCTCCGTTAACAAGGTTTCGTAATCGTCAATGTGATCTGGGAAGGTTTCAGTAAAGTCCCACAGAAAATCAAGCAAAGAGCCGCTGCGCGCCTGATTCAATTGTTCCGCATTTTTTTCACTGCGCCATTTTGACGCCTGATACTGCGGCATGGTATCCGGCAGATCGCGGTAAACACCGCCCGGTCTGAAATAAGTGGCGTGCATTCGCGCGCCAGAAACAGCCTCGTAAGCATCCATTAAAGGTTCGCGATCACGAAAACAATACAGAAACATGGTCATGGCACCAATATCGAGACCGTGTGCTCCAAGCCATAATAAGTGATTTAAAATTCGCGTTACTTCGGAAAACATAACGCGAATGTATTGCGCACGTTTTGGCACCTCGATGCCCAGCAGTTTTTCCATCGCCAACACATAGCCGTGTTCGTTACACATCATCGAGACGTAATCGAGTCGATCCATATAACCAATGCTCTGATTATAGGGTTTGCTTTCAGCCAGCTTTTCGGTTGCCCGGTGCAGCAATCCGATGTGTGGATCAGCCCGTTGAATCACTTCGCCATCGAGTTCAAGCACTAACCGAAGCACACCGTGCGCTGCCGGATGTACCGGGCCAAAATTCATGGTGTAATTGCGGATTTCAGCCATCAGTTCGACTCCTCCTGTTCGCTCTGATAGCGTGAATCGTGCCGAATCACTTTCGGCACCAGAGTTCTTGGTTCAATCGATACCGGTTCGTAGACGCAGCGTTTTTCTGTGGCGTCGTAACGTATTTCAACCTGACCTATCAAAGGAAAATCCTTTCGAAACGGGTGCCCCGAAAAACCATAGTCGGTTAATAACCGTCGCAGATCGTCGTGATTTTCAAACCGGATCCCAAACAGATCAAACGCCTCTCGTTCGTACCAGTTGGCCGCGGCCCATACACTGGTCACCGATGGGATCATTAACGATTTGTCAGGCACATTGCATCGCACTCTGAGTCGCTGGTTATTGGTGATCGATAACAGGTGGTAAACCACCACAAAGCGGGTCTTCGTCCATTTAATTTCGGCATCCTGTTGCCCCTGCTCAACGGCTCTGGAAAAGCCAGCGCTGGAGGCATGCTCGGTTTCCCACTCACCTTTACCATAAGCAAGATAATCCACTCCGCATAGATCCATCAATTGCTCGAAGTGCAAACCGTCTTCATCGCGTAAACGTCGTGCCACGGCAATTAAGTTTTCAGTCTTTACTTCAATCGTCACTTCACCGTTAACCAACCAACAGTCAGAAATATCGTCTGCTAACTGTCGTTGTAATCGTTGTTTCCATTGCTCAAGGGCGTTTGACTCCACAGACACTCCTAAGTGGTTCGCGCAATTGTACTAGTGCGTTTAATTTTATTTTGTAATTGAATAATGCCGTATAACAAAGCTTCGGCCGTCGGTGGACAACCCGGTACATAAATATCAACCGGAATAATGCGATCACAGCCGCGAGTCACGGCATAGGAATAATGATAATAACCGCCACCATTAGCGCAGGATCCCATCGAAATAACCCAGCGTGGCTCTGGCATCTGGTCATAAACCCGGCGCAATGCTGGCGCCATTTTATTGGTCAAGGTGCCTGCCACAATCATCACATCCGACTGTCTGGGCGAAGGTCGAAAAACAACACCAAAGCGATCCATATCGTAGCGCGAGGCCCCTGTGTGCATCATTTCAACAGCACAACAAGCCAGGCCAAAAGTAACCGGCCACATACTCCCCGTACGCGCCCAATTGATCAGATTATCAGCGGAAGTGACAAAAAAACCTTTACCGTCATTTACTCCCATTCCAATGCCCCTTTCTTCCACTCGTAAATAAAACCAACCACCAGCAACGCAAGAAAAACCGCCATCGTGGTTACGCCAAACCAACCCAGTTCATTAAAAACCACGGCCCAGGGGAAAAGAAATGCGATTTCAAGATCAAAAATAATAAAGAGAATGGCCACCAGGTAAAAGCGAACATCAAATTTGGAGCGGCTGTCTTCGAAGGCATCGAATCCACATTCGAAGGGAGAGTTTTTTGCATCGTCTGGTTTATTTTTGCCGAGAATAAAACCCACTAGTTCCAGGCCAACGCCCAGACCTAATCCCAACATAATAAAAACCAGAATCGGTAGGTAGTTCTCTAACATGCTGTTATCAGCTCTTTTTTCTTTAAGACTAGTTGCAGATGACGGCTTTGTAAACCCGCACTCGACGTTTCACATCAATAACTTATGTTTCATCAATAACTTAGCTTACACTTCGAGTCTACACACTTTTCCTGGCAGAAAAAAGAACTGAAACCGCTTACTGAGAGTTCAGTACAGCAGAACGCCCTACAAATAATTCAAAATGAGATACAAACAGGTTGGTTTTCAGGTTCAAAAAATTACTTCCAAAGTCTCTGTTCGACAAACAGCAGTCGTTAGCAAACGGTTTAGCACTGGAAAGTAATTGAAAAAATAAATCACATAGACAAAACTAATACCTTAACGATATTGCCTTAAAATGAGTTTATCACCACGCTGGGTAAACTCCAGTTGCTTCAGTACACTCATACCGAGCAGCACTTGCCCGCCCGGCATATTAGGAGCAATACCAGCATCCATGGCACCCACCGAAATATCCCCAATCGACAAAGAATCGATTTCCGTTCGATAACCGGTGCCAATACCATTGGCGGTATAGGTTTGAAATGCGGCACCTTTGCGCAAACCAATCGACTTTGCAATATCTTGCGGTATCGACACGCCTGTGGCGCCGGTATCCAACATAAAGACAACGGGATAACCGTTAATTTCGCCACTGGAAATATAATGACCAAAGCGATTGCGCTGTAAAATCACTTCAGTGTAATCACCGGCCATTCTGGAATCAGGATTTTGATTAGGATTTTCCTGCTTTTCCAGTTGATCATTAAAAAACACCGTGAGTAAGAAAATTCCCATGATCCACGCCGCAAACCACATTCCTTTGCCCATTTTTGCAACACCGTCGCTGGTTTTATTTTGATCATTTTGCTGCATAGGGCTACTGCTCCAATTTAAAAAGAATATCGGCCAGACTTGGTTGCCAGCCATAGGTTTTCATATCCACTTTGTTGCGAATAACTTCCACCCCTTCATCCGCCAGTCTATCAATTTGCCGCATCGCCTGCTCGCTGCCGGCACTAAACGCCAAAGCACCGTTCGCACGGAGTATTCTGTACCAGGGTAATTTCAAATCGTCGGGCGCCGAGCGCAATACTTTACCCACTAATCTGGCACGGCCTGGCAAGCCAGCCAAATCCGCAAGCTGGCCATAACTGGCAACACAGCCTGCGGGAATTTGCTGAATAGTCTGAATGATCTTTTGTTGATTCTGATTCAAATACTGTTTCACGCATTGATAGAGGAGGCTTTATTTAGCCATAAAAAACCCGGCTTAAAAGCCGGGTTTTATATAATATGGTGCCCAGAGCCGGACTTGAACCGGCACGGCCTACGGCCACTACCCCCTCAAGATAGCGTGTCTACCAATTCCACCACCTGGGCAAATTTGTTATTGATCACCGCTATCGTCTTTAGAGGAGTTTTGCTTTTTTTCTTGCTTGGCGTCTTTTACAGCAGGAATATCACTTTTAGGCGCTTCTGAAACAGGGATGTCCGACTCAGAATCACCTGTTGCGTTACCAGCATCAACCGGGATATCACTATCAGGATTACCCGTTACTACTGGGGCAGTCTGCTCTTCGGCTTGATCAAACAGATCTTTTTCTGCCACCTTGCCGGTACCATTGGCAATGTAACCCAGTGTTAAAGCAATGCCGAAAAATATAATGGCTAACACAGTGGTTATTTTGGTGAGTACGTTACCCGAGCCTGAAGAACCAAATACCGTTCCCGAAGCACCAGCACCAAAAGATGCACCCATTCCGGCGCCTTTGCCCTGTTGCAATAAAATGACACCCACTAACGCTAATGCCACTACCAAAAATACTATTAATAATATGTCTTGCATGTTATTTAACCTGCAGATTTACAAATCTGATAAAAATCGTCAGCTTTCAATGATGCCCCACCAATCAGGCCGCCATCAATATCTTTCTGACCGAATAACTCAGCAGCGTTTTCTGACTTAACGCTACCACCGTATAAAATTCTTACTTTAGATGCGACATCTTCACTGTGTGACGATAACCATTGTCGCACCTCGGCATGCACTTGTTGTGCCTGCTCTGGTGAGGCTGTTTTACCAGTTCCAATTGCCCAGACAGGTTCGTAAGCAATCACCAGTTGTTCAAAAGCATCAATACCAACAACTTCTAATACCGCATTAAGTTGAGCGATGACCACGGTCATGGTTTGCTCAGCATCACGCTGTTGCAAGGTTTCACCAACACACAAAATAGGTGTTAGCTGACAGTCCAACAATGCTTTTACTTTTTGTGCCACCTGTTCATTGGTTTCACGAAACAGCTGGCGCCGCTCCGAATGTCCGACAATTGCGTGCTGACATCCCAGCGACTTAATCATATCGGGCGCTACTTCACCAGTAAAAGCGCCTTTGTGATGCTCACTTATATTTTGCGCACCAACCTTAATCTTATCATTGGTCAAACGCTTAACTTGCTCAATAAATAACGCTGGTGGGCAAACTAAAACTTCACAAGTGAGCGCTTCAAGATCCTGCTCTGTCAAGGCATCCATTAGCTGGTTTATGCTTTTTGGCGAACCATGCATTTTCCAGTTTCCAGCAACCATTGGCTGACGATTCATACTATTCCCCACATCTTGAAGCGGGCGCAAATGTTACACAAAGCCGCAAGGGGATACAAGCAGAAAGCGTATTTTTAACCTATTTTATGAGCAACATAGAAACCAAACTGGTTATAAAGACGCCAGTCTGCTGCTGGACTGGCTTACAGAGAAATAAAACGATCAGTTTTGACCGCTGGTTGCAGCCACTTTTTCGGCACTGAAGCCTTCAATAAAGACCAGAAAATCCTTTCCGGGAATGCCTTTACTAACCAAATAGCCCTGAATTTCATCGCAGTCGTGTTGCGCCAGGAAATTCCATTGTTCAAAGGTTTCCACACCTTCTGCAACCACTTTTAAACGCAAGCTTTTTGCCATCGAAATAATCGCCAGCGTGATAGCCGTGTCATCCGGATCAACACTTACCTCATCAATAAAGGTGCGATCAATTTTTAATGAATCAAGCGGGAATCGGCGCAAATAACTCAATGATGAATAACCGGTACCAAAGTCATCTATCGCAATTTGAAGCCCCATTCGTTTCATTCGCTCCAGTGTTTTAATTGCCTGCTCAACATCACGCATTAACATACTCTCGGTGATTTCGAGCTCTAATGTTGTTGCCGGAAGGTTATACTTTTTCAAAATCATCGCAACCATTTCAGGCAGATCAGACTGCCTGAATTGAACCGGTGACAAATTAACCGCCAGCTTTAAGTCGTTAAAACCATTGTCTTGCCAACGCTGCGCTTCGGCACAAGCGGTATCCAATACCCACATACCAATCTGTTTTATCAACCCAGTACTTTCGGCAATAGGAATGAACTCGGCAGGCGAAATAAAGCCCAGCTCCGAGTGCGTCCATCGCAATAAGGCTTCAGCACCGATTACCCGACTTTCTTTTAAATCAACCTGAGGCTGATACACCAAACTTAACTCACCTTTGTCGATAGCCACTCTTAGGTCATTAGCAATGCGGTGCCGCCTCAGCGCCAGTTCATTCATTTCTGACTCATAAAAGGCGTAAGTATTTCGGCCGACTTCTTTGGCTTTATACATGGCAGCATCGGCAGCTTTCATTAATTCATCAACATCGTTGCCATCGTTCGGATATACACAGACGCCCACACTGACCGTCGAGTTCACCACGTAGCTCGCCAGGTTAAAATGTTGATTGAAATTCTCAACAATCTTCTCCACCACGGTAATAATGTCTTCGGTGTCTTCCACCTCATTCAAAATTATGACGAATTCATCACCGCCCAGGCGGGCCAGGGTGTCTTCTTCTCGCAATAGTGATTGCAACCGTTTACTGGACGCTTTTAGCAGCTCATCACCCACCGCGTGACCAAGCGAGTCGTTAACATCCTTGAAGTGATCCAGATCAAGAAACAGTACCGCTGCATAGGTCCGTGTTCGACCGGCTCGTTTAAGTGCGTATCGGATTCTATCCATACACAAAGCACGGTTTGGCAATTGCGTTAACGCATCATAATTAGCCAGATACTGTAAGTCTTTTACCGCACGCTCAAGCCGTCGCTTATTTAACTGCAAGGCTTCTTCTGCGGCATCTCGCTCTCGTTGCCGCCGTTCAATGGTTTCCAGCATGTCATTAAAGGTATGTGACAACTTGCCAATTTCATCCTGCGACACCACCGGTACCCGTAATGAATAATTTTCACTGTCCGTCACCTGATGACTGATGCTTTGCAGATTCAATATGGGCTGAGAAATGTATTTTTGCAGTCCACGAGCCAATAAAAAAGACAGCACAACCATGGCCACCAATAACAGTGCCAGAGTTAAAATAAAGGAACCGAGCTTTTCTTCTAGCGGAGCCGTAGAAACCCGCAAATAAAGCGTTCCTATTTGCTCGCCAAGAGAGTCATTGATCGGTTGATAAACATGAAGCCAGCGGTTATCCCAGATTATCGACTCGCCTTCGCGGTAATCGGTGGTATGAATATATCCGCCGCCCGACTCTGTCTTGGCAAATACACCGCCGAGCCCCTGGAAAATAGCAATACTATGAGGTGCGTTGATCGAAGTATTACTTAATAATTGACTCTCAACCTGTTTCGCCTGACTGAACAGGATATAAGGAACACTGTTTTCCGCTAACAGCCGTCCTTGTGAAACGGCGTCATTTTGCAACGACTCTTTTAAGTTGTTGTAAAAACTGATGGAGACCACCACAAAACCCAAGCTGATGGTTAACATAGATATCCCAGCAATGGTCAGAGTTAGCTTAGAACGAATAGAAGCATGCCAACGCATTATAAATTCTCCTGCGCTGATTGACCGTAAACTTTATTCACATGCTTTAAAAAGCTTACCCTTGGCTCGCTGCCATGTGCCATAAATGCTGTCTGATTCAACTCGATATCAATGGTTTGTGCGGAGCCGACAAATAAGCGCACATGCAAACCACGTTCGGCACTTTGCTCGCTGGAAGCCACAACAATGGTGCTTTCTAATAATTTTGCCTCAACAATTCGGTTGATATCTTTGGTGGAAATATTGCCTACGTAAGAAACATGGCAGTTCTGAAGATCCGACAGTTTCCGGGTAAACGATAACTCAATAGGCTGACCTTTTACGGTAGCTTCATCGTTGCCCAGATAGTCACGAATAAAATTAAAGTAGGTGCGATCACGATAAATACATAATCGGTAAGAAATATCCGGCTGGTTAAAATCGTTGTTTTCACTCCAGGTTATCAGTTGCGGTATACGTACCAGAATTGTAGAGCGTATCCGCTCCTCTGTTTCACGAGCAGCACTAAGCCCCATATAACCTATGACAAACCCTGAGATTATCCTTTTAACAACTTTATTCACTCAGCACGCCCATTGAATTCGGTGGGGGAGTATCTACACTACCCAGCCCTATACTGGATAATAAGCCCTCTTTGATGATTGGGGAAGCCTCAATCATCAAAGTGTAATTTACGACAAAGGCTTAACATACGCCCATGCATCTCCACCTGCAGTTTTGCAAAAACTGCTTTAACCGATCACGTATTTATTATTTGATGGTGACTGGATTTGCTTAAAATACAATCAATTGCAGCCCATCGCCACGACTATTGTTTAAGTTTGGCACCTATTTAAGCGCTGTCAAATCAAGATAAGCAAAGAAATTCTAATAAATCTGGCTGGAAACTGGCGATCCGTTAATCAAAAGCAGTATAATATCGCGCCCTGAATGAGGTGAAACTTTATTCTTGGAATTCTTGTAGTTCAATCACTTGCGTATTAAGCCTCAGGTTTTGGGTTATATAACATCAAGACCGGGTTTGTTACGTCCATTACACCGGCATAAGTCGGCAGCTTGAACTATAGTATTCGTTTTAACTTCAAAATGTTAACGATTTCGGCGCACGCGTATGATTAAAATTAAGAAAGGTCTAGCACTCCCAATCAGTGGAGAACCAGAACAAACCATCAAGGACACCAAGTCGGTGACTCAGGTGGCTGTTTTAGGTGATGATTACGTCGGTATGAAGCCGACTATGATGGTGGAAGAAGGCGATCAAGTCGCTTGCGGCCAAGTGCTGTTCACCGATAAAAAAACCGAAGGTGTTCAATATACGGCACCCGCAGCCGGAAAAGTTTCGGCGATTAACCGAGGCGCAAAGCGAAAGCTATTGTCCGTAGTGATTGATATTGAAGGTGATGACGCTGTTAGCTTCGATCAATATTCTGCAGACAGCCTTAACTCTATTTCTCGCGATCAGGTGGTATCCAACCTGGTTGCTTCAGGCATGTGGACGGCGCTTAGAACCCGCCCCTACTCGAAAGTGCCCGAATTAGATAGCACGCCCGATGCTATTTTTGTTACGGCCATCGACACTCATCCGTTAGCCGCTGATCCGGCCATCGCGATTGGCGAAAATAACGACGCCTTCAACCATGGTCTTAGTGTATTAAGTCATTTAACCGATGGTAAAGTGTTTGTCTGTACAGCACCTGATGCCAAGTTTGACGTTGTCAGCAGCGACAAAATAGTCACAGAGTCGTTTGATGGGGTTCACCCTGCAGGTCTTGTGGGTACTCATATCCACTTCTTACACGGGGCATCTAATCAGCATCCTGTGTGGCACATTGGTTATCAAGATGTGATTGCAACAGGCAAGTTGTTTACCGAAGGCAAGCTGTTTACTGACCGTATCATTGCTATTGGCGGCCCAAGCGCAAAACAGCCCAAACTGGTTAAAACCCAAATGGGCGCGTCATTAAAACAAGTGTTGGACGGCGAAGTTGAAAAAGGCGATATCCGTCATTTATCAGGCTCTGTTTTCAGTGGCTTTTCTGCCACAGGCGCACGTGCGTTTCTTGGTCGTTTCCACAATCAGGTTAGCTTATTACCAGAAGGCCGTGAAAAAGAATTCTTTGGCTGGATTCACGCCGGTAAAGATAAGTTTTCGGTTACCCGATCATTTATATCTCACTTAATGCCCGGCAAAAAGTTCGACTTCAACACCTCAACCGGTGGCAGTGAACGTGCCATTATGCCAATTGGTAGTTACGAGCGCATCATGCCGCTGGATATTCTGGCCACTCAATTACTCAGAGCACTGGTCAGCAAAGACACAGATACAGCTCAAGCATTAGGCTGTCTAGAACTCGACGAAGAAGATTTGGCATTAGCTACTTACGTCTGTCCTGGCAAATTTGAATACGGTCCAATTTTGCGTGAGGCGCTCACCACAATTGAGAAGGAAGGGTAATGAAGAAGTTACGACATTTTTTTGACCACCTCGAACCTCATTTTGAGAAAGGCGGCAAATACGAAAAGTGGTACGCGCTTTACGAAGCCGTAACCACCATTTTTTACACACCGGGGCATGTTACAAGCACCACTTCCCATGTCAGAGATAACGTCGATCTCAAGCGAATTATGATATTCGTCTGGGCCTGTACCTTCCCAACGATGTTCTGGGGAATGTACAACGCTGGTGCGCAAGCCACTATGGCTATGCAGTCCATTGGTATGACCGAAATTGAAGGCTGGCGCGGCGCCATCATGAGCATGTTTGGTATTGAGTACAATGTTAACTCGATATTCGGCAACATGTTCCTGGGCGCACTCTATTTTGTGCCTATTTACGCCGTTACCTTTATCGTCGGTGGCTTTTGGGAAGTTCTGTTTGCCAGTGTGCGTAAGCATGAAATTAACGAAGGCTTCTTCGTCACTTCTGTTTTGTTTGCGCTAACCCTGCCACCCGATACTCCTTTGTGGCAAGTAGCCCTGGGCATCAGCTTTGGTGTGGTGGTTGCGAAAGAAATTTTTGGCGGTACCGGTAAAAACTTCTTAAACCCGGCGCTAGCGGGTCGTGCGTTTTTATTCTTCGCTTACCCTGCTGAAATGTCCGGCTCAACCATTTGGACCGCTATCGATGCATACTCAGGAGCAACACCTCTGGCACAAGCGGCAGCCGGTCAACTGGAATACGCACTTGACCAAAACTGGTGGGATGCTTTCTACGGCTTTATCCCCGGTTCCTTTGGTGGCGTTTCAACCTTGATGATAATGATTGGTGGTCTTGCACTGCTGTACTTCCGAATCGCTTCATGGCGAATCGTCCTTGGGGTCCTGCTCGGCATGATCGCAACCACACTAATGTTTAATGCCATCGGCAGTGAAAGCAATCATATGTTCGCCATGCCCTGGTACTGGCATCTGGTTACAGGCGGCTTTGCGTTTGGCATGATGTTTATGGCGACCGACCCGGTATCCGCGTCACTCACTGATACCGGTAAATATTATTACGGTGCGCTGATCGGTATTATGACCGTCCTTATTCGTGTGGTGAATAGCGCCTACCCTGAAGGCATCATGTTAGCTATTCTTTTTGCCAACCTGTTTGCTCCTTTTATCGACCACTTTGTGGTTCAGTCAAACATCGTACGGAGGGCTCGTCGTCATGTCAGCTAGTAACGACTCTTTCGCAAAAACTATTTTTGTTGCGGTTGCGCTTTGCCTAGTCTGCTCGCTCGTTGTTTCGGGCGCAGCAGTTATGTTGAAAGAAGATCAACAGGCCAATAAAGCAGCCGATGTACAACGCAGTATTTTAATTGCCGCAGGTATCGTTGGTCCAAACGAGCAAGCAAACTTTAGTCAGTTGTTTGCTGACAAAATTGAGGCGCAAGTGATTGAGCTTGGAACCGGTGAAGTCGCGTCTGACAAATCGACAAAAGATTTTGACCAGCGCCAAGCAGCTAAAGATCCTGCAACCAGCGTTAAGTTATCGAAAAAAGACGACCCGGCCAGCATCAAACGCCGCTCAAATTACGGTAAAGTTTACCTGGTTAAAGAGAATGGGAAGTTATCCAAAGTCGTTTTACCAATACACGGTTACGGACTCTTCTCAACAATGTACGGTTTTGTAGCGCTTGAAAACGATACTCGTACTGTTGCTGGTATACGATTCTACGAGCACGGAGAAACACCGGGCCTTGGAGCAGAAATTACTAACCCACAATGGATAGCCCAATGGGATGGAAAAAAAGTGCTCAGCGAAGATTACAAACCCAATTTAGAAGTTGTAAAAACAGGTGCCGAACAGCCTAACGAAGTGGATGCACTTTCCGGTGCAACTTACACCAGCACGGGTGTTGAAAACTTGATCAACTATTGGCTGGGCGATAACGCCTTCGGCCCCTTCCTGAAAAAATTACGCGGAGGCAAACATGGCGTTTGATAAAGCAGAAGCAAAATCGGTGATTACTACGCCGATTTTCGATAATAACCCAATTGCTCTGCAAGTACTTGGCATTTGTAGTGCACTTGCGGTAACGGGAAAAATGGACAAAGCCTTTGTCATGAGTTTGGCATTGACCACTGTATGCGCCATGTCAAACCTGCTTATAAGCTTGATCCGTAACCATATTCCTTCCAGCATTCGAATCATAGTTCAGATGACCATTATTGCGTCTCTGGTAATCGTTGTTGATCAACTGTTAAAAGCATACGCCTATGAAATTGCGAAAGAGCTGTCGGTGTTTGTTGGCTTGATCATTACCAACTGTATTGTAATGGGACGTGCTGAAGCTTACGCCATGAAAAATGGTCCGGGCATGAGTTTTCTTGACGGTTTAGGTAATGGACTGGGTTACTCAGCGTTACTGCTTGTTGTCGCATTTTTCCGCGAGCTTTTTGGCTCAGGTACATTATTTGGCTACACCATTTTAGACCCGATTCGTGATGGTGGTTGGTATCAAACCAATGGCTTATTGGTATTACCCCCTAGTGCCTTCTTTATTATTGGACTACTCATCTGGGCATTGCGTTCCTGGAAGAAAAATCAGGTGGAGGCCGCGTAATGGAAGCCTATATCAGTTTATTTGTTCGCGCTGTTTTTATTGAAAATTTGGCGCTATCTGCCTTTTTAGGAATGTGTACCTTTCTTGCGGTATCAAAGAAAGTACAAACCGCAATGGGTCTTGGTGTAGCGGTTATTGTGGTGCAAGCCATCACCGTACCGGTAAATAACTTATTGTTTACCTACGTATTGAAAGACGGCGCACTGGCCTGGGCCGGTCTTGGCGAAGTGGACTTAAGTTTTCTCGGTCTGATTTGCTACATCGGTGTTATCGCCGCTATCGTACAAATTCTTGAAATGACACTGGATAAGTTTTTTCCAGCCCTGTTTAACGCGCTCGGAATTTTCCTGCCACTTATCACGGTAAACTGCGCCATTTTAGGTGGCACCCTGTTTATGGTTGAACGTGACTACCAATTTGGTGAGTCTGTGGTCTATGGCATAGGCAGTGGTTTTGGTTGGGCATTGGCAATAGTTGCCTTGGCCGGCATTCGAGAAAAAATGAAATACAGCGATGTACCTGAAGGGTTACGTGGTCTTGGCATCACGTTCATTTCTGTTGGTTTAATGGCGTTGGGCTTCATGTCCTTCACCGGTGTTCAGCTGTAATTAGGAGAAGGTATTACCCATGCAAGAGATCATATTAGGCGTCTCAGTATTTACCGGGGTTGTCCTTGCGCTGGTACTGATAATTTTATTCGCCAAATCAAAACTGGTCGCCAGTGGTGAAGTGAATATCAGCATTAACGATGATGCTGATAAGTCCATTCAAACCAATGCCGGTGGCAAATTACTCGGCGCATTAGCAGACAGTGGCATATTTGTTTCGTCCGCTTGTGGCGGCGGCGGCACCTGTGGCCAGTGTCGATGCAAAATACTCGACGGTGGCGGCTCAATTTTGCCAACCGAAGAAAGCCACATTACCAAACGTGAAGCTGCCGAAGGCTATCGCTTATCCTGTCAGGTTGCTGTTAAGCAAGATATGAAAGTTGAGCTGCCCGACGAAGTGTTTGGTACGAAAAAATGGGAATGTGAAGTTATTTCCAATGATAACGTTGCAACCTTTATTAAAGAATTACGCTTGAAGCTGCCAGAAGGCGAAGTTGTTCCCTTTAAAGCAGGAGGTTATATCCAAATCGAGTGTCCACCGCATGTTTCCAAATACAGCGAAATGGACGTTGATAAGGAATACCACCCGGACTGGGATCGCTTTAAAATCTGGGATCTGGTTTCCGAAGTTAAGGAGCCTGTGATCCGCGCTTACTCCATGGCCAACTACCCTGAAGAAAAAGGTATGATCATGTTGAATGTGCGTATCGCTACCCCGCCACCCAATAACTGGAGTCTGGCACCGGGTAAAATGTCCTCTTATATTTTCAACTTGAAGCAGGGCGACAAGGTAACTATTTCTGGACCATACGGTGAATTCTTTGCCAAAGACACCAAAAATGAAATGGTGTTTATTGGTGGTGGCGCCGGAATGGCACCAATGCGTTCTCACATTTTCGATCAATTACGCCGCATCAATACCGATCGTAAAATCACTTTCTGGTATGGCGCACGTAGCAAGCGAGAAATGTTCTATGTGGAAGATTTCGATATGCTGGCGAACGAAAACGATAACTTTGAATGGCATACCGCTCTTTCAGATCCCATGCCTGAAGATAACTGGGAAGGTTACACCGGCTTTATTCACGAAGTACTGTATGAAAACTATCTGAAGGATCATAAAGCGCCTGAAGACTGTGAATACTACATGTGTGGACCACCCATGATGAATGCAGCAGTCATTAAGATGCTCGAAGATTTAGGCGTTGAACGCGATAATATCTTCCTCGATGATTTTGGTGGCTAACTCCAAAAATCAAAAAAGGCGGCTCTGAGAGCCGCCTTTTTTGTGTTATAACTGGAAGAACAAGGTAAACTTTAACGAGAAAGCACTGTTTACTCGCAGTATATGAGCATTTTGAGTCGAATTTTAACGCGGTACCATCAAGGGCAACATTTTTGAGATAGCTTTTAATTTTTAAGATAGCTTCTAACAGGAACCCTGTGTTTTTTAAGGCTCGTTACTTTTCAATCCCAAACGTTAATTAAGATCCATCATTAGTTGAGAATCTTGTGCTAGAAACAATCACCATCACCCTCAGTCTGATATTCTTTATCTCAACACTGGCTCTGCTTCTGCAAAATCAGCGACACAAGGCAACCATCCGACAGTTAACCACCCTTGACGATATTACCGGCTTAAAGAACACTCACACCTGTTTTACTCAACTTGAAACACTGTTTTTAACCGCCAAGCGCTACCATCAACCATTAACCGTGGCATTAGTTCAATTTACCGGATTAAATGACGCCGAAACAAAACTAGGGCGAGAACCGGTTAGCCGATATTTAAAACAAGTAGCTTCCGAGCTCGATCAGCAATTAAGAACCACCGATCTGCTCGGCAGGATCCATTTTGATGTGTTTCTTGTCGCGCTAACTTACACCAATACCCATGATTCCCGGGCTGTGTTTGAACGCATTCATCAAGCACTGAAACAGTACCAACTAGAGGATGCAACCGTTAAAATTGCGCTTGGCGTCACTCACCTGCATCTGGATACCGAAAACTTCACGCAATTTATGCAGCAAGCGAAAAGCGCTCTGGACGAAGCCAACCGGCAAGAAGGTACCGGCATACATTACATTGGTCACTAAACGAGGGTTACCATGCGCACCAGCTACATTATTTATCTATTACTATTCAGTGTATTTCTTACCGCCTGCCAACAGCAGGAATACGTAAAAATTAATGGCCAGACAATGGGCACCTATTACACCTTGCAATTTAAACCGGAGAGCCAGTCCGTTGACGGATTGTCAGCTCAAGTGGAACAGCGACTGGAGCAATTGAATCAAAACCTCTCTACTTATATAGATGACTCTGATTTAACGACTCTTAATCGCTCCGTAGGCCGTCGCTGTTTTAAGGTAAGTCAGGATACTTTGGCAGTTGTTTCAGAAGCCCTACGCATTCATCAATTAAGTGACGGTGCGTTTGATCCCGGTCTTGGACCTTTAATAGAACTCTGGGGCTTTGATAAAAAACAAATCAACAATCAAGTTCCGGCAGATGAACTGATTAAAGAGCGTCAGGCGATGATAAACTTTACCGACACACAGGTAAGACAAGAGCAGGGCTGCATTGTCAAAGGCAACGATTTGCTGCAGATAAACTTGTCAGCCATAGCCAAAGGCTACGCTGTGGACGAACTGATTGCTATTCTGGAACAGCAATACGGCATTCAAAACTATCTGGTAGAAATTGGCGGTGAACTTAGAGTAAATGGCAACAACGCTCATAATAAGCCCTGGACAGTTGCCATAGAATCTCCCGACCCTGGCAGCCGTTCAGTGCAAAAAGTCATTACACCAATTGATATGGCCGTGGCAACATCCGGGGATTATCGCAATTTTTTTGAAAAAGACGGTAAACGTTATTCCCATACCATAAATCCCATTAGCGGCTACCCTATCGAGCATAAACTGGCGTCTATCACGGTACTTCATCCGTCTACCATGACCGCAGATGCCATGGCGACTACACTAATGGTATTAGGCGAAAAAGCCGGAAAAGACTTTGCCCAGCAGCATAACTTACCGGTTTTTATGATAATCAAATCTGACGATGGCTTTAAAGAGTATTATAATGATGCCTTTAAGCCTTACTTAAAATCAGCAACCCAGTAACAGGAAATTTAATGACCACTGTTTTTCTTATTACCTTTTTTACCATGTTAATTGTGGTGGCCATCATGGCCATTGGCTATATCATTCAGCGAAAAACAATTACCGGCAGCTGCGGCGGCATGTCCACATTAGGTATAAAAAAAGTATGCGATTGCGATGAACCTTGTGAGAAGCGTAAGGAAAAAATGCGACGAGAAGCCGCGCACAACCAACCGGAAATTAATATTTCTCAGCAGCATTAAATTATTGAGTCTTTGTTAAACACCATTAAAAAGCCCCGCAATTGCGGGGCTTTTTAATGGTTTACATTACCTGTGTAATAAAGGTCACCTGTGCAATTAAGGTCATACGACCGATAAATAATCTGCTAATTCCAGTTTACGCCGATCTTTTCCATTGCCTGCAGAACATTAGCACGGGAAATCATGCCCACCAGCACATTTTTTTCAATCACTGGAAAGACGCGACAGGCACATTTTAAAAACTTCTCTGCGACATCGGCAATACTGTCATCGGGATGAACCGACATTACGGTATTGCTCATTCTGTCCATCACGCGATCACCCAGATCGCCGTTATAAATAGCACTCAAAACCACATGCAGACAGTCTTTTTCTGACAAAAACCCAATCACCTCTCGATGTTCATCAACGACAGGGGCGCCCGTTAAATTGTATTCAAGCAAGGTTTCGGCTGCTTCTAGAATATCAAGTTCCGGTTTTAACGTTATGGATGCCGATGTCATGTAATCACGAGTGGTAACGGATTTAAGCATAAAAACTCCTATGAGCAGCACTGATTCAATGTCAGGTTTCGATTTGTTATGCAGCGAGTGATTTTCTTTCAATAGCTAACTTAGTAACTAGCTTTCAATTAGCATGTTTATGATGCCGGTTAAATGACAAATTTTACGGCTTGGACTAACCGGCCAAATCAGACTCACTTAATAATAAGTAAATCACAAAGATGCCGTTTTCACTAGGTAATTAGCGTATTTTTTTATGCTGCAAAGCGCCATAACGCAATATGCAATACAGAGAAAAGCAAAGTGCTTGAAACAGACTAGAGCGTGTTTATCTTTCGTTCTTTGAGATGTTGAGAGCTAAAACTAAGCCAGTCGCGGCGTGAATTTTGAGGTTTAGTTATTCTAAATAAGAAATTCTCAACAAAGAATGGCTTAGTTTTAGCCTCAACCCATCGGGCAGGGGTTATTTTTATGGCACAACCGCGTTATCGGTCATTCAAATACGACTACAGGACGTAGGAGGGAGAACGACTCAGGAGACAAAGTCGAGAATAACTATTCATCACTCCCTCTGTCTTGTTGTGCCATAAAATAAACGCCTGCATCTCAAAGAACGAAAGATAAACACGCTCTAGATGAGGATGCGGTCAGTGCAATGAACCACCAACCGCTTTAGAACCAAAGAGTGACAAGACAAATTAGCAGTTATTTTTGACCACTTCGGCCAAATGCTGCGAACATTGTTTTACCAATGCGGCGTCTTCACCTTCAACCATTACACGGATCAAAGGCTCGGTACCTGAAGCGCGCAATAACACACGGCCTTTATCGGCCAACTGTTGCTCGACTTCTTTAACTTCTGCTTTAACAACGTCATTATCGAGAGGCTTACTGTTTTTTGACGGCAGACGAACGTTAATCATGTTCTGAGGAAACTTGGTCATGCCAGACTTTAGTTCATGCAATGACAATCCCAGTCGTGCCATAACCGATAAGACCTGCAGTGCGGCAACAACACCGTCACCGGTTGTGGTGACGTTAAGACAAATAATATGGCCAGACGATTCACCGCCGTATAACCAGTTATTTTTACTTAACTGTTCCATTACATAGCGATCACCCACTTTTGCCCGCACAAAGGGTATTTCCAATTTTTCCAGAGCTTTCTCCATCCCCAGATTGGTCATCAGGGTTCCAACAATGCCACCACCATCAAGTAAGCCGCGTTTCTTGGCGTCACGGGCAATAATAAACAGCAATTGATCACCGTCCACCTGCTCGCCTTTTTCATCCACCATCATTACACGGTCACCGTCACCATCAAACGCTATACCAATGTTGGCTTTTTCGGCCAGAACCGTTTCTGCCAACTTACTGGTATTGGTGGCCCCACACCCCTCGTTTATATTCAGGCCATTTGGCTTATCGCCAATGGTCACTACTTCAGCGCCTAGTTCGGAAAAAACTTCTGGCGCAATGTGATAGGTTGCCCCATGAGCGCAATCAAGTACTACTTTGAGGTTTGAAAAATCAAACGACGATGCGATGGACGCTTTACAAAATTCAATGTAACGCCCACGGGCATCTTCAACCCGTCTAGCTTTACCCAGCTCAGCGGAGCTAACGGTTTGCATCGGTTGATCAAGCATCGCTTCTATTTCAAGTTCCACAGAGTCCGGCAGTTTAAAGCCATCTTTCGAAAAGAATTTTATGCCATTGTCGTTAAACGGGTTATGGGAAGCCGATATGACAATGCCAGCGTCAGCACGAAAGGTTCGAGTTAAATAAGCGATGCCAGGGGTTGGCATTGGCCCAAGCTGTAATACATCGACGCCGGCGGCAATGAGTCCGGCTTCGAGCGCGGATTCAAACATATACCCGGATATCCGGGTATCCTTGCCTATCAGTACTTTGCCTCCATGCTCATTGCCCAAGACCTTACCCACTGCCCAGCCAAGTTTCAGGGCAAAATCGGCGGTAATTGGGTACTCACCAACTGTGCCGCGCACACCATCGGTGCCAAAATATTTCCGTTCGCTCATTGAGTGTACCTATATTCTTGTTAATTCAGATTCTTGTTAATTCAGACTCTTGTTAAATAATATTCGTGTAAAAAACAATCATCGTGATTGATTGCCATACAAGAGTCATTGTAAATGTTTAAAAACCGCGTGAAACACTTTAATCGCATCAACCGTTTCTGCAACATCGTGCACCCGTATAATATTAGCCTGCTTTGCTGCAGCTATCATTACTGCAGCCAAACTGCCTGCCAACCTCTGCTCTACTGGCTTCCCGGTTATCTCACCAATCATCGACTTTCTTGACATGCCAACAAGTACAGGAAGTGACAGTTCCTTCAGTTGCTCAAGCTCCCGCAGCAAGGTGATATTATGTGCCAGTGACTTGCCAAAGCCAAAACCGGGATCAACCGAGATCAATGTTCGTTCCATACCGGCTTCGCAACACGCGTCTATGCGTTGTTGCAGAAAGGATATCACGTCCGAGGTTACCTGCTCATAATGGGGTGTCTGTTGCATGGTACGAGGTTGCCCCTGCATATGCATCAAACATACCGGCACCTGCGCTGAAACCGCAGCCGTTAACGCCCCGGGCTCCTGCAATGCTCGTACATCATTGATCATGGTTGCACCGGCAGCAACCGCTTCCGACATCACTTCCGCTTTACTGGTATCAATCGAAATGGGTTTACCAAAGTGCTTTATCGCGCTAATCAGCGGAATGACCCGATCCAGTTCCTGCTGAAGGGATACAGCGCCGGCTCCGGGACGAGTTGATTCGCCGCCTATATCAATAATATCGACACCGGCTTCAATCATCCGTTTGGCCTGCTCGGTGGCCCGCTGCAACGAATTAAATTGACCGCCATCAGAAAACGAGTCCGGGGTAGCATTAAGAATGCCCATCACCAGAGGTCTGTCAGATTGATAAAGCGAATGCATAAGACTGGATACCGGAAATAATACTAAAGTTATTATTTCAATTTAATTTATTAGCTTGTTATGTAAAAAGGGGCGTTACCGCCCCTTCGATGATACTGAGTTTAACGGCAATGACTAATGTTCACTGGCCGGATCGCCAAGCGGCTTCGAAGATGAATCGCTCGAAGGCGCTGTACCCGAAGGCTTGTCATTATCCGACGGACCATTGCCATCATCCCAACCCGCAGGTGGACGAGGATCTTTACCGTTCATGATGTCATCGATTTGCTTCGCATCGATGGTTTCGTATTTCATCAATGCTTTTGCCATCATTTCGAGTTTATCGCGGTTTTCCTTAAGTATTTGTTCAGCCCGGCGATAGTTACGATCGATAATGGATTTCACTTCTTTATCGATGTCTGTTGCGGTCTGATCCGAGACGTTTTTATGCTGCGTTACCGAGCGACCCAGAAATACCTCACCTTCATCTTCCGAGAAGTTCATTGGCCCTAAATCAGATAAACCATAGTGGGTTACCATGCTACGGGCAATCTCGGTAGCTCGCTGAATATCGTTTGAAGCGCCTGTAGTCACCCCTTCTTTGCCGTTAATCAATTCTTCGGCAATTCGGCCACCGTAGAGCGAACTCAGCATACTTTCCAGCTGCTCTTTACTCTGACTGTATTTGTCTTCTTCTGGCAAATACATGGTGACACCCAGCGCCCGTCCGCGTGGCATGATACTGACTTTATAAACTGGATCATGTTTTGGTACCAGACGACCAACAATGGCATGGCCGGCTTCGTGATAGGCCGTATTCAGCTTTTCTTCTTCGCTCATCACCATGGACTTACGCTCTGCGCCCATCATAATTTTATCTTTCGCCTTATCAAACTCGGCCATAGACACAGTACGGCGATTCGCTCTGGCGGCAAATAAAGCCGCTTCGTTCACCAGATTGGCTAAATCAGCGCCTGAAAATCCAGGTGTACCACGGGCAATCACCGATGCATCAACATCATCAGCCAACGGCACTTTACGCATGTGTACTTTTAAAATTTGCTCACGCCCACGAATGTCCGGTAAGCCAACAATCACCTGACGATCAAATCGGCCAGGACGTAATAACGCGGGATCCAGCACATCCGGTCGGTTGGTTGCAGCAATAACAATGACGCCTTCACCACCTTCAAAACCGTCCATTTCAACCAGAAGCTGATTCAAGGTTTGTTCTCGCTCATCATGGCCACCGCCAAGTCCTGCGCCACGGTGACGACCGACTGCGTCGATCTCATCGATAAAAATGATGCAAGGCGCGTGCTTTTTCGCCTGTTCAAACATGTCACGAACACGGGAGGCACCAACACCAACAAACATTTCAACAAAGTCAGAACCGGAAATAGTGAAAAACGGCACTTTGGCTTCACCGGCAATGGCTTTTGCCAACAAGGTTTTACCGGTTCCGGGAGGCCCTACCATCAACACACCACGGGGAATTTTGCCGCCAAGACGCTGAAACTTGCCTGGATCGCGCAAAAAGTCCACCAATTCTTCGACTTCTTCTTTTGCTTCTTCCACACCAGCAACATCGGCAAAAGTGGTTTTGATTTGATCTTCACCCATCAAGCGGGCTTTGCTTTTGCCAAATGACATGGCGCCTTTACCGCCACCGCCTTGCATTTGCCGCAGCATAAATATCCAGATACCTATAATTAAAGCTGTTGGCAGTAAATAGAGAACCGCTGTCCAGAAACCGCTGCCATCGTCTGGCTTTAAGCTGGTTACCTCAACATTGTTTTGTTCAGCCTTTTCAAGCAACTTTTCATAGGCCGAGTTCGCCGGTGGCAAAATAGCCTTGCGAACCGGATCAACACCACCTTTTGCCCGGGCTTCAAGCCCTTGAATGGTGATGGTGTCAACGCGACCGGCATCAATATCTTTCAGTAATGCGCTGTACGTGTAATTTTCCTGTTGCCCCTGATTCGGACCAAATTTATTGAACAGGGAAATAAGAACCACTGCTACAATGGCCCACAGCAACAAATTTTTCGCCATATCGTTCAAGCTAACGACCTCTTTTTTAAATACGGGTTAGGTTGGCATTATTACTGACTGAGTAATACTGTCAAACCGCCAATGGTAACACTTTGCGACATAAAAGGTGCAGTGCTACCCTTTAAATCCTTTCGCCAGAATATACACTTCTCGGGATCTTGCGCGAGAAGCGTCCGGCTTTCTTACTTTAACGCTGGAAAACGCTGTTCGGACCTCAGCCAGATACTGGTCAAACCCTTCGCCCTGGAATATTTTGACCAACAGCGAGCCACCTTTGTTCAACACCTGACGCGCCAAATCCAGTGCCAGTTCAACCAGATACATGGCACGTGGCTGATCCACAGCACTCATGCCGCTTATATTGGGGGCCATATCAGATAAAACAAGGTCTGCCTTATGTTCTCCCATCTCATTTAGAAGCTGAGTAAGTACTGACTCCTCTCTAAAGTCGCCCTGAATAAACTGCACACCAGCAATAGCATCCATTGGTAATATGTCCAAAGCGAAAACTTTTCCTTTATCGCCGACTTTCTCAATGGCTAATTCAGACCAGCCACCCGGTGCCGCGCCCAGATCAACCACGGTTGCACCTCGTTTGAATAACTTATCCTTGTTATCCATTTCCTCAAGCTTAAACAGCGCTCGCGAGCGACGGCCTTCAAACTGCGCCTTTTTTACGTAAGGATCGTCAAAATGTTCTCTTAACCAACCCCGACTGCTTTTGGTTTTTCCCATGCATTCTACCGCTAATCTATCGTTTGGCCGCAGCCAAACCAGTAAACCTGAAATTAGATTATATCGTATCTAGAATTTCAGGTAGAATATATCCGCCTCAATTGTGACGATTCAGGCAAACTCTGGAGAAAAATGAATGAAATTAAGCACCTCTCAAGTCCGTTTTTTGCGCAGTCAGGCGCACAGTCTTAAACCAGTGGTTCTGGTTGGCGCAAATGGCGTCACAGAAAACCTGCTGGAAGAACTGGATGTCGCATTAAATACGCATGAGTTGATTAAGATAAAAGTTCGAGCTGAAGAACGTGAAGAGCGTGATCAAATGATCGATCGAATTTGTCAGAAGTCTGGCGCGATTAAAATTCAGCGCGTTGGCCACAACCTGACGTTATTTCGTCGCAACCCGGCCAAACCCAAAATAATCCTGCCTAAATAACAGTGGTAGCGATCAAATAACAACCATCTAGATAATCTTCGATTTACCTCATTATCTGAAAATCAAAGTCAAAATTTCTGTATTGGCGCGACAGTCGATTAACGCATTCGTAAAATGCGGATCCAGCGCCAAACATTAACCAAACTCATCAAGGCTCCGGCGACATAAGTTAACGCTGCCGCAAGCAGTATTTTTTTTGCGACTTTTAACTCTGGAGCGGTCAAATACTCGCCCTGCTCCAACAAGGGTAGTGCCCGTTTAAAACTTGCATCCCACTCCACCGGCAGTGTTACCAGATGCACCAGCACAGAAAACGACATGGCACCAACCGCCAGAAGCAGCATACCACCGCTGGCAACCGGGGAGCGGGATAACACCGTCATCAGGGGTAACAACAGATACATCAAACTGCCAACTTTTTCGGAATGTTGCGCCACCTTTACCAGCTGGGTGCGTAGGCGCAATAACTTGTATTTGGAGTGATCCTGAATCGCATGCCCCACTTCATGCGCGGCCACCGCAACAGCACTCAAAGAACGACCATTATAAAAAGACTCTGTTAAGCGAACGGTTTTATCCTGAGGATCATAATGATCGCCCTGATCGGTTTGCTCTAAACTGACCGGCAATTGCAATCGTTCAATCAGATGTTTTGCCAGCTCACCACCGGTACCCGGCAACTCATCGTACTCTATGGAATACTTTTTAAGCGTGTGCTTTACCCACCATCCCGGAAACAGGATGATAAAAAGCACTAATAACAGAGGGATAAGGTAAATCACCGAGGCAACAAGTCCTGCTAATTTAGAAGCCACCTCAAAAATAACGAACGAAGCTGAGACAGGCAAATTTTGACAACAAAGTACAATTTACAAGCAGTAAATGAGCATTTTGAGTCGAAGTTTAACCCTGTAGCATCAAGTGCAGCATGTTTGAGTTAGCTTTTAGTAACATCAATAGGATCACAATACCGAGTTGATATAGGTTCAGCAACTACTCCGCTACTGCCTGACATCGATAATGCAACCTCTCGATAACAATTCAACAAAGGTATGGCGAATACTTAATCATAGGAGCCGTTCGACCAATCAACAGGTCTGAGCAAAAAATCACTAGAATGGGCGCACAACCTAATGTTGTGCGCGGATGAGACGTACCGTTTTAATTGGCGAGAACTCAGATAAAGAAGCGTGTGGCATTAAACACTGTTGGCGAGATAACGCCACTGCTCATTCCAGTTTTCTGTTGGCATCCGCTTAAACCCACTGCGAACAAACTGTTGTATTTTGCCTTCCGCTGTTGCCATGATGGCATTGGCAATAATGGCCGAATCCAGATGATCACGACGCTGCTCGATACGTGCGTCCCGAATAATTTGTTTTATTTGGGTTTCGATGCGATCAAAAAATTGCACCACACGTTCGCGCAAACGTTCCTGCTCACCAATCAGAGCATCGCCCATTAGTAAACGGCAAATACCGGGATTTTTTTGTGCAAACCCCAGCAGCAAATTAATGATTAACTGAATGCTGTCGACCGAGGATTTTTTTTCTTTACTGATTAGAGTTATTCGTGAAAAAACGCTGTCTTCGACAAATTCCAATAACCCTTCAAACATTTTTGCTTTACTGGGAAAATGGCGATATAGCGCAGCTTCAGAAACGCCAACTTCTTTCGCCAGCCTTGCAGTTGTGATACGAGCGCCCAGTTCCGTTTCCAACATGTGCGCCAGACACTCTAAAATTTCCTGTCGGCGCGAGCCACTTTTTTTAATTGCAGGCATTGTTATTTTTCTCCCTTAGCAATCGTTAAAACGGTACTTGTAATGAGCTGTCCACAGCCAGGATTTGTTCCCGGAACAGATCCTGAATGCGATTTAAACTTTCTTGGGTATCCGCTTCAAACCGAATCACCAAACACGGCGTTGTATTAGACGCTCGAACCAGTCCCCAGCCATCATCAAAATCAACCCGTATACCATCGGTGGTATTAATTCGACCGTTGGCAAAGGTACCGTTTTTAGCAAGTTTCTCAACAAAATCAAACTTGCGGGTGTCCGAAATGGTGACATTCAATTCTGGCGTTGCTTCACTGTTGGGTAATGCTGCGAATACTTCAGCAGAAGAACGAACATCACCCGCAAGAATTTCCAGTAACCGGGCGGCGGTATAGAGCGCATCGTCAAAGCCATACCAACGCTCTTTAAAGAAGATATGACCGCTACACTCCCCTGCCAATAATGCACCGGTCTCTTTCATTTTCGCCTTAACCAGAGAGTGGCCGGTTTTCCACATGATCGGTCGACCACCGTGAGACGAAATAACCTTGGGTAGATGACGGGTACATTTCACATCAAAAATAATATCAGCACCCGGATTTCGTGACAGCACATCAATTGCGTACAGCATCATTTGTCTGTCTGGCCAGATAATACTGCCATCAGAAGCAACCACACCGAGCCTGTCACCATCGCCATCAAATGCGAGACCAATATCGGCTTTTTCACTTTTCACCATATTGATCAAATCTTTCAAATTATCCGGTTTGCTTGGATCAGGGTGATGATTTGGGAAGTTGCCATCCACATCACAATATAAACCGATAACATCGCAACCCAGGCCCTGTAATAGTCGTGGTGCAATATTTCCGGCGACACCGTTACCACAATCAACAGCCACTTTCAGAGGCTGCGCCAATGCAACATCTGCAGTAATTTGCCCTAAGTAATCCGGCGTAAGATTGCGCGAATCTTCCGAGCCTTTACCGCTAACAAAGTCACCTTTGGTAATGCGCTGATATAATTTTTGTATACCATTTTGCGACAGGGTTTCACCGGCAATGACGACTTTTAATCCGTTATAATTTGCCGGGTTATGACTGCCAGTTAACATAACACCACTGCGTGTATCGAGGTAGTTGGTAGCAAAATAAAGCACCGGTGTCGGGACTTCACCAATATCAATGACATCACGGCCAGAGGCCATCAAGCCTTCTTTTAACGCTTCAAGTAACGTAGGGCCTGATAAACGACCATCTCTGGCAACAACAACTTTTTGCTCACCGCGATCAAAGGCTTCACTACCAATAGCCTTACCTATTTCACGCACAACATCGGGCGTCAGCTGATTATCAACAATGCCGCGAATATCGTAGGCCCGGAAAATACTTTTCGGCACATCAATCTCCGTCCCATCAGAGACCTCTTGTACCTCTAAACCAGAATCGCTACTCAGTGCTGAAGTAATGGATTTTTTCGGTTTGGGCTGATGTTCATCCGATGTTCCTGACGTTGCAGGTTTGGCCGGTGCCGTAGAAGCACTCGCATGAACAACGCGCATATCATTTCGAACAAGAGTAACAATCAGATCACGGAAGTAATCAATACGGAAACTCGATGTAATACCTTTTAAGTTTTCACCGGAATCCAGAAAGTTTTTCGCCAAGTCGCCTGTATCGGCTTTCACTTCATGCTGGATCACACGAAGACCAAAAAAGTTTACACCCGCTGAAACCAGCAAAATAAACAGTACACCTCCCATAAAGAACAGAAGTTCAGACTGCCCGGAAAACTCCGATAAGTTTTTCGGCCAGAAAGCCACCTGCCAGTTAGAGTTATCACTGGTACCAATGGCAAAAGGCTCGCCCTGTTTATAGGCTTGATTGCCTTCAGTAACAATTAATTGGTGTTGCTGATAAAAAGTCTGCCAGATTTCAACATAACCGGGGGTTTTATGAATTCGTTGAATGGTGTCTTGAATCAGTTTTGTATCCAAACCTAAAAAAACAATACCAATGACCTGATCACCATTTTTGATGGGCGCCATTACCGCCACAAACTGCTCAGGCTTACCAGGTGATATCACTTCCGGATGAAAGGTTTTGTTCTTCGCCAAGCTTCTAACAGAATCAAGCACCGCATTGGTAATAGGCGGCTTTGCTGTTAAGTCTTGCTTTAGCACATCGGGAAATATAATTTTAACCCCAAGTGAATATGGCATTTGATTTGAAATTTGCTGTTCAAACGATTGGATCACCGACTGGTCTTTATCTATCACCGCAGTAATTAGCTGTCTGTTTTTTGCAAATTCCTTTATAAAATCCTGAGAGGTGTCGAGCTTGACCAAAATGGAATCAACATAACTTCGTAAAGCGGTGTCGATAAACATTTTATTCTTTTGTGCACTGGGTCCTGCGACAACCAAGTAGTATTGCAAAATAGCAACAAGACAAATGATCAACAAAGAAAAAATCAGATAAGGTGAACCAATTTTAATAATTGACTTGGCACTGCCCGATGCAGGGCTTACCTTTTTGCCTTTTGCCGGTTTTTCCGCTTTACTTTCGCTTGCTTTTTTTGACTGGACGTTTGCTTTTCTTTTCACGATTAATCCCTATAAGTCCTAAAACCAAAACGTTTACTAAAACTCTATTACTAACTTTAATATTTCATCAAAGTGACGATATTATTAAAAAAACCTATTCTTTATTTCTGAAACCAGATCCGAAGCAATGGTGTATTTTGCATTTTGATCCAATGCCACTGAGTCTCCATTTTTACAATAAAGTACTAGTTCATTTTCTTCTGAATCAAAACCGATGTCTTTTTTAGCCACGTTATTCGCGCAAATCATATCAAGGTTTTTACGCTGCAACTTATCTTTGGCGTAATATTCAACATTTTCTGTTTCGGCCGCAAAACCTATGCATAGGGGTTTATTTTTTAATGCGCCAACCTGCTGCAGAATATCCGGATTCTTAATCAGCTTTATTTCCATGGTTTTCGCATTCTTTTTAATTTTTTGCTCGGCAATAGCCGCAGGCTTGTAATCAGCAACAGCGGCACAAGCGACAAACACATCGGCATCGGAAACTTGCTGCATTACAGCTTGCTCCATTTGCTCTGCAGTAACCACAGCCACCCGACTAACACCGGCTGGTACATCAATGCTCACAGGTCCGCTAACCAGAGTGACTTTTGCGCCCATTCTTTGCGCCGCTTTGGCAATGGCATAGCCCATTTTGCCTGAACTGTTGTTGGACAAAAAGCGTACGGGATCAATGGCTTCTCGAGTTGGCCCTGCGGTAATTAACCAGTGTTGTCCCGCTAATGCCTGACTGACCGGTTGCAGTAACTCATCAATAATGGCCAACGGCTCCAGCATCCGCCCCGGCCCTTGCTCGCCACAAGCCTGATCACCCACTCCAGGACCAATTATCTGTACTTTCCGTTGGATAAGTTGCTGTAAATTTGCTTGTGTTGCTTCGGCTTGCCACATTTGCTGGTTCATTGCTGGCGCAATTGAAATGGATGCCTGTGACGCAAGGCAAATGGTGGACAATAAGTCATCGGCAAGACCATGAGCCAGTTTTGCAATAAAGTCAGCGGTGGTTGGTGCAATTAAGATGCGATCCGCCCAGCGAGCCAGTTCTATATGACCCATGGCCGCTTCGGCGGCTTCATCAAATATATCTCGATGCACAGGAAACCCGGAAACCGCCTGAAAGGTCAGTGGCGTGACAAATTCTGTTGCCGATGCAGTCATAACAACCCGAACCTGATACCCTACATCGCGCAGTCGGCGGCAAAGTTCGACGCTTTTATAAGCTGCAATGCCGCCAGTGATCCCCAAAAGAATATTTTTCATTACCTAATTATACCCAACTATTCCGCGGTACATGCCTGTGCCCTTATTCCAGAAGGGTTACTATTCCAGAAGGGCTACAGGCCATTAGTCTTACTGATTTTGCTTTAATTATGACTATGTTAGCGAATAACCACTAACTTAACCAGCCGAGTCTGCAGAATAAATCAACTATTTCCGACAAGATCCCCCGACAATATCTGCAAGACAATTGCTGTCGGATTAATTATCTTTGCCGCTGGATTATATTTGCAAAATGGAACCCTATAATGTCCATCATCAGTTGGCCACTTAACGAGCGGCCTCGAGAAAAGCTCCTGACCAAAGGCGCTGCCAGTCTGTCAGATGCAGAATTACTGGCTATTTTTCTGCGTACCGGTATCAAAGGTAAAAATGCCATAGAACTTTCCAGAGAGCTGATTGCAAACAGCGGCGGCCTGCGTCAACTTTTAAACCAGTCGCAACAGCAAATTTGCCAAAATAAAGGATTAGGCACCGCCAAATACGTCCAGATTCAGGCGGCACTCGAAATGGCCAGGCGCTACCTTGAGCAAACCATCCAACGTGGTGACGCACTGGAATCGCCAGAGCAGACTCGGCAATATTTAAAAGCACTGCTTAGAGACAGTCCCAATGAGCAGTTTGGTTGTCTGTTTATGGATAATCGACATAGAGTTATTCAGTACGAAACGCTGTTTCACGGCTCTATCAGCTCAGCATCGGTGCATCCAAGAGTCGTCGTGCAGCGCGCATTGTTCCATAACGCTGCCGCGATTATTTTGGCACACAATCACCCGTCGGGCGTATCGGAACCGAGCCGTGCGGATATCGACATAACCCGCACACTGAAGCAGGCGTTACAGCTGGTGGAGGTAAGGGTACTGGATCATTTAATTGTCGGTGACTTTGATATTACATCACTGGCTGAGCAAGGGTATATATAACAATAGGAAGCGGCTTAGCTACCAACGCCACTGACCACCGAGGATCCATTGTCGGCCCCGGTTTGCTACACCCATTGGCAACACACTCGAAGGTGTTTGGTAGCTGTTATCCAGTAAATTTTTCACTAACAGATAATAACTGGCAGAGTCATTGTATTGATATTTTAATTTGCTCCCAAGCACTATTCGTCTGTCGCTACGGTTTTGCGAGTCTACATCGCTAACGGTATAGCCGTTGAATGACCAGGAATAATTTTGCCATTTCTTCAAGTAAGTTAAGGACCACTGTGTATCGGCAATATCAGCATTCAAACTGTCAAATAAGTGGCTCCAGCTGAATTGCACGCTGCCCAGATATGATTGATAACCAACAGCGCCTTCAATTCCCGATGTTCTGGCCTCGCCCCCATTGATAAACGTTGGCGCCAATAATGGATTATCCGGATCAGAAACGGGGGGGCCCAATACAATGAGATCCTTAAACTCGTTATAGAACACATTGAGTTCGTAGCGCCAATCACCTTGTTGTGATAACCAGCTTATTTCCGAAGTATTAACCGTTTCAGCATCGAGCTGTCGGTTACCAAAATCAACCGGATTATTTTTATCGTACAATTCCAGAAAATTAGGCGCACGAAATGCCGATGCGTACAAAAACTTCAAACTGGAATGTTGATCCGGCTGCCATACCAACGCCAACCTAGGATTACTCGAACTACCAAAGTCACTGTAATCATCGAGTCGTAACCCGGAAGTTAATTGCCACTGCTGAGCTAAGTCCCATTGATGCTGAAAGTAGACGCTTACGACACTGCGCGATGCTCTATCACTAAAGTTGAGCGCATCGCGGTTTGCTTGCAAACCACCAAAATATTCCAGCGTGATAGGATTATGCGTGGTGACATTAGCAACGTCACGCACTCGGCTTTCACGAATATTCAGTCCAAGCAATAACGTCTGTTTGTCGTTTAAAAATAACGAATGATCCATTAGAAAACTGGCCGCTTCCGTTTCTAACAAAGGCCCGCCATAAAAGTCTTCATCCAAAGCAACACCAGGCTCTAACTCTATGCCTTGTGGTATTAGCGTTGCTCGAGTGTTCCACTTATCTCTGGACAACGATAATCGGTAATTAAATTTCCAGTCATCGCTCATTCGCTGTTGATAATTTGCCGCAACAGACCATTGCTGCATATTTTCATTATTTTCACCGTGATTGCCAAAAGTTAAAAAATCTTTCAGTTGACGCTCGGTATATCGTGCTGTGAAATTAAAGTAATCAAGGCTAACGCTACTGTAAAAATCAATACCTTCTATCGGATCCTGAGTCGAGCGTTCAATACCAAAACCATCGGTTATCAAATACTGATCGCCATCTTCTTCAAAACGACTTAAATAAATGCTCCATTCATCGGCGTTTTCAAACAAGCCACTGTTAAACCAGCTGATAGAATTATGACCAAAGGTTCCCAGAGTTGCAGAAACTTCATGGCCACTTTTTCGGGAGATCATATTCACTACCCCCAAAAAAGCATTCGAGCCATACAATGCGGATCCCGGACCACGGATCACTTCAATTTGCTCAATATTCTGCAATGCCAATTGTCGGTTTAACAGGGAAATTCCACCGGTGTAGAGATCATTTAGCCGCTGACCATCTAATAAGAATAATACCGACTCGGAAAGCGCCGTACTGCGTCCGCGAACAGAAATGCGATCGGCAGTGCCCTGCTCAATGTCTCGAGTGGCCGAAAAGCCAGGCACAAAATTAAGCAATTGCTGCACACTGGTAAATCCATAATTAAGGATGTCGTCACGTGTAAACACGGTGACATTGGCAGGGGCGCGATACAAAGACTGGCTGTCTCTTGAAGCAACCGTTACTTCCAACAGTTCTTCAAAACTTAATTGCTGTAAATCATCAATGGATGACTGTGGCTCTGCCGCCGCAAAGTTAGCTAATAAGCATGCTGTGTAAAATATTGAGCGGTAAATAATAATATTCCTGAATAAAGTGTACTTGTTAAGTCTAGAATATTATTCGTCGGTTTGACCAGTAATTAATGCCTATCAAAAAGCTTCAGATAGCTAACTAGCGCTCAATGATAAAATCAAAGGTCAGATTAATGCCGTACTTGGGTTGCCAGTTGTGCTCTTCCTCCCATCGGGTAAATGGGCGAAGTTCAACAAAAACCCAGTCTTGCCAGAGTTTCATTCGATACCCCACACCTAACTGAGACGCCGTCCAACGCTGATTTGGTTGCGTATCGTAATCGGAAGACCAGATAACTCGCCAGGCCGAATGATCCGATATCGGATAGATTAAGGCACTGCGCAAATTCAGTTGTATACCCCGGGTGTCTTTTTCATCCTGTTGCCAAAGCATTAGCAGTCGTTGCTGGAACAACGCATCTTTCGGTAACAATCGATCAAAATCGAAGATCGCCCTGTTTTCCCAACCAAACTGATGATACCAACGCACCCGTTCCGATAAACGAAATTGCCAACCTTTTCCCAGCAGCATACTTTGCCGGATACGACCTCCCACATAGGCCGATGAGCGACCAAAGCGATAACCCACTTTAAAACGTTTGGAAAAACCAGGCCTTACCTGCTCCAGATATTCAATCCCCAGGCTTGGCTGATCATTGGACTTTTGTACCGAATCATTTAAATTGGAACTGCCCTGAGAGTCCTCTTCCCGATCGTTACCATCAAAAGTTAAACTTATTGCTCGCTCGGCATTCGGCAGCTTAACTCGGCCACTGAATCGAGTTTTAAGATCCCAGGGATCTGACTCAAGCTTGGTAAATTCTTGACGCAAATCAAATTGTACATCCACTTTTTCATTGGGGTACTCGGGATCAGCAAAAAACGAATCAATCCACTTTGCCGTTTCTTTAACACCTAACGCCAGTCCCTGTTTTATTTTATTCGCTGTTGAAACTTTATTTGAAATCTGTTTGTCTTGAAGCTTTTTTTCGGATGGACCAGTGTTTTGTATTGTCTCGGCTTCAGTGTCTTTTGGAGCATTGTTTTTTGGATCAGTGTCTTTCTGATCAGAAGCATCATTGTTTTGAACAACCGTTGTTGTTGAAATGTTATTTGAATGAACCTTTGCTTCAGTTTTATTTGAAGTGTCAAAATAACTCTGGCAAGTGCCATCACAAGCCACGTCACTAACAGCATCACTTTGGTTAGCCACTGTTGGGTGATTGGAAGAAGTTTGAGTATTTACCGTCTCTTTTTTAGCCGAGCACGCCAATAAGGCGAAAACTCCAAAAATGACAACACTACATTTTAGCTGATTCATAATCACAGTATAACGGAAACCAGCAAGTATTATATTGATCGCAACTAAAAAAAGATTGATACAGGTCGCATGCTTCTGCGATAAATTATTTAACGTGTAGAAATATATCTACGCAAAATAGATAAGACAATTATTCGATAGGCTGTCACTGGATAAATAATTACTTTATATAAAGCTACTGGATAAAGGATTACTGAGCAGTTCGTTACTGAACAACCATTAACCATCTATCACATCAATCAACCATTTATCCCATAAAAGAGAAACAACGTCCGTGTTACTTAACAATATGAATTAATAAGTTTTGCTTAACCTATATCATAAACCATGGCTATTTCATCACAGGAGGCTTTACGTGGGCAAAACTGACAATCTTTCAGTATCTTCTTTGGCAAGGTTTCGATGGATGAATATTCAAAGTCACAGGCGCTGAAGAACTTTGGTTGTCGGGTTAACACAAACACGGTTTTAAGCGACAGCAACCTTGCCGCGGCGATCAGCGCAAATACCAGGCGTTTGCCCAGTCCTTGACCGTGATACTCTGGCTTTACACCGAGCGAACGTATTTCAACCAGCTGCTCATCGTATATGTACAAACTGCCGCAAGCAACTATTTCACCGAGTTCATTTTTTACCACTTTAAACAGATTCAATTGATTGCCAATGTCTTCTTCATTTCTGGGTAAGTTTTCGCCCTGAGCACTCCAGAAGTTCACCAGTTGATGAATGGTCGAAATATCTGACAAGGTTGCATCGGTAATTTGAAACGCAAGTGCCGAGCGGGACATTTCAGCATGACTGCCAACGCCACCTTTAACCTGACGTCGACTAATGGCCTGCTCAACTTTAAGCCAGTTAAAGATATCTTCTTCGATTGCGTTATTCACCGATTTAAAATCGAGTAGAGTTAATTGGTGCAAATAATATTGCTTTTTTTCTGCCAACATAACCAGACGTCCGGTTTGATCGTGCGCATCACGAAATGGAATGCCTTTATCGACAAGATAATCCGCCAGCTCAGTAGCATTGGCAAAACTGTTTTCGACGGCAGCACGCATTGCCGTTTTATTCACCGCAAGCGTATCAATAACCTGATTAAACATAGCCAGAGATTGTTGCCAGGACTGTACCGACTGAAACAGAAGCTGTTTGTCTTGCTGCAGATCTTTATTGTACCCAAGCGGCAAACTTTTGGTTGCGATCTGCATCTGTGATAATAGCGCCAACCCTTCTGCACTTTTTCCTCGAATTAACTCCAGTGCATCGGGATTCTTTTTTTGTGGCATCAACGATGAACCGGAGGTAACCGAGTCATCCAGCAACACAAAGCCCGCTTCCTGCGAATTAAAAAAGATTAAATCTTCCGCTAATCGGGATAAATGCAATAATGAATTGCTGCTGCAATAAAGCAAGTCAAGAACAAAGTCTCTGTCGGAAACCGTATCCAGCGCGTTTTGCGTGGCCGAAGCAAAGCCAAGATCAATCGCCAGTTTATCGCGATCAATATGAAACGCCGTACCCGCAATCGCCGAAGCGCCAAGTGGACATTCATCACTTAAATCCGACAAGCTTTGTAAACGTTTAATATCCCTTGCGATCATCTGTGCTGCGGCATTCAACCAGAACCCAAAAGTTATCGGCTGTGCACGTTGCAGATGAGTATAAGACGGCATTACCACGTCAGAAAAAACAATCGCTTTCTCATTTAATAACAAATGGGTTTGTTTTAACTGTCGTGTCAGTTTTTTTACCGCCTGTTTGCACCAAAGCTTAACGTCTGTTAGTACCTGATCATTTCGGCTTCGTCCGGTATGTAATTTTTTGCCCAGATCCCCCACCTTCTGGATCAACGCCTGTTCAACCCAGCTATGAATATCTTCAGCATTCGAGGATAAAATTGAATCCAAATTATTTTCAACCGCCTGCTCAATATCCGTTAATGCTTTGGCTAACTGGATCAGTTCAAAATCATTAATAATATCGATTGAGTTAAGCGCTTTTGCCCAGGCTATCGAGCCTGCAATATCGTATTTAACTAACTGATAATCAATTGGCAAAGAATCATTAAATGATTTAAACAGTTCACTGGCCTGTGTTTGAAATCGACCGCCCCACATTTACTTTAAACCTCCCTGTTGCTTCATGGCAGAGATACGGCTGCTTAATGAAAACAATCGAATAAATCCTTCGGCGTGCGATTGATCATAAACATCATCATCGCCAAAAGTTGCAAAATCTTCCGAATACAAACTGTAAGGAGACTGTTTCTGGATTATCAACGCATGGCCTTTAAATAATTTCACCACCACTTTACCGGTCAACTTTTTCGATAGCTGCTCCGTGGCCTGCAATATGGCCTGAGTCATATCGGTAAACCATTTACCATCATAAGCCAACTGGGCAAATTCCAGCGCCAGTTGTTGTCGAAAATGCAAAGCATCGCGATCATAAACCAGTTGCTCCAGTGCCGTAATCGCATTAAGCATCACCGTTCCACCTGGAGTTTCATAACAACCTCGAGATTTCATGCCGACCAATCGATTTTCCACAATATCGACACGGCCAATACCGTGACTGGCCGCTTTATCATTCAATAACGATAAGCATTCAAAGGGTGATAAAGCTTGATCGTTAATATGGGTAATCTCTCCCTGATTAATGGTTAATGTTATTAACTCAGCGTCATCGGGCGTTTGCTCGAGTGCTTTTGTCCAGGTCCAGACACTTTCCGAAGGCGCATTCCAGGGTTGTTCCAGCTCCCCCCCTTCATGTGAAATATGCCAGGCATTGGCATCACGGGAATAAATTTTTTCCGCACTGGCACTGCAAACAATCCCTTTGTCTGCCAGATAATCCAGACAATCTTCTCGCGATTTTAATGACCAGACTCGCCACGGCGCGATCACTGTAAGCTGTGGTGCCAAACTGGCAAAAACTGATTCAAATCGAACTTGATCGTTGCCTTTGCCGGTACAGCCATGACACAAGGCATCGGCACCTATCGATAAGGCATACTCCACCTGCGCTTTTGCAATAATCGGTCTGGCCAGAGACGTTCCAAGCAAATAACCATCTTCGTACACGGCTCCGGTTTTTAGCGCCGGGTAAATATAATCTTTCACAAACGCCTGCTTTAAATCCGCCACCACACATCCCGCGGCACCCGATTGCAATGCCTTTTGTTCAATCCCCTCAAGTTCTTGATCACCCTGACCAACATCGGCAACAAAGGCGTAAACTTCGCAATCGTAATGCTCTTTTAACCAGGGAATAATGGTTGATGTATCCAGCCCACCGGAATAAGCCAGCACTACTTTAGTTACGTTAATAACCTTTTTGGATTTAGTGTTTGAATGATCAACTGCCGTTTTTTGTTTCGCTGTATGGTTATTGGAATACTGACTCTTTGTCGTCACAGACCCAGAAGCCGCTGTATTAAATGTTTGTTGTGTGTTCATTATAAAACCTCATTAAAAATAGAGTGCAGAATGGCTTGTTGAACCGGCATTCGGTTGGCAGCCTGTTGTTGCATGATGGACCAATGCCCATCACACACTTCGCTCACCACCTCTTTGTCACGATGAACAGGCTGGCAATGCATAAAATAATTTGCGTTTAATCGCTGCATTAAAGCTGGCGTAACCTGATAGGGTTTATACACTTGTTCATTTGCAGCATTTTGTTGTCCCATGGAAATCCAGACATCGGTGTAAACCACATCGGCAAATTGCAAATCATCCGGCTGATTAAAGTAACGAAACGAATATTCATCGTTCACAAGAGTGCTGTCCTTATTCAAGCTATTATTACTCTGATGCTTAACCCAAAAAGATTCTGCTGAACATTCCGGTGACACCAGTGAAAATTTGGCATTGAGTTTTTTTGCAACCTCCATCAGTGATTGCGAAACATTATTGGCATCACCAAAATACGCCACAGACCATTCACTCATAACCGGATTGATTTCATATAAGGTAAAAAAGTCCGCCAATGCCTGGCAGGGGTGATACAAATCACACAACGCATTGATCACAGAATATTCGTTTGATGCGGCAAGTGTTTGTAATGTTTGATGCTGATCGACACGGGCAACAACGCCCTGATACCAGTGCGATAAATTGGCTGAAAAATCCTGCAATGATTCTCGCACGCCCAGCTTATTATTTTGCAAATCATAGAAGTGCGCTTTTCCACCCAACTGCTCAATACCGGTAACAAAACTGGCGCGAGTTCTAAGACTGGGCTTTTCAAATAACAAGGCAAAGTGATAGCCCGTTAAACTATCGCAATATTGTTGTGGGCTCGCCTTGATGTCACTAGCGATATTAAATAACGTTAGTATGTCATTAGCATTCAATTGCTCAACACTCAGCAGGTTTCTCATGTCTGAGCCTCCTTAATATTCATCAGCGATTTTATTTCGACTTGCTCCGCTTGCTGCCACTGATGAACATTGGCCATCATTTTAATGGTGGTTGCCTGACCACTGCCCTGCAAAGCGTCTTTCAATAAATGCGGTGATAGCCCTGACGCTATAATCACTTCAGACACATTCGATGAACGCTGTGCAACCTTTCCTCCTTCGGTCGAAAACAGCTCAGTAATCGCCAACAGTTTGGCGATCATTCCTTTTGAAACCCATTGCTGCTCAGTTAATGACTTGATTTGATCAACAGTGATTGCCCGAATGGTTTGGCCTTTGGCATCAAGCAATCCGTTGGTATCGGATAACAGCACCAACTTGCTGGCAGACAAACAGTCCGCCAATGCCACAGCAATATCATCGGCGTTAACATTTAAACACTCGCCATTTTGATCAGTCGCCAAAGAATGAAACACCGGCCAGAATCCTTGCGCCAATAATTGAAACGTCAGCGTTGGATCATTTGCGCTAACGTTACCCACACGCCCTAACACGGTATGATCCGGATGTAACTGACAACTTAAGGTATCGGCAGTGGTGGGTGTCATTCCCACAGGATCAATCATGGCCTGTTTGCAGGCTGACAATACTTTTGTGTGGGCATAACCGGCAAGCGCTCCGGCGATCACCGGCAACTGTTGCGGATCCGTCACCCGCATACCGTTGCGTTTATTGTTGGGTAACTGAAAAACATTACACCAGTGATCACAATAAAGACCGCCACCGTGAACTAAAACAGCCTGTTGTCCTGTCGACTGACACCAACTTTTAATCACCAGCAAAATTTCACTCAACAATGACTCTGACTGCAGTAACTTGCCGGACAGTTTAAAAACAGTTACGTCAGGATAATCGGCGCCATGATTACAATATTTCATGTTAAACACCTCCCGCGACATTGCTTGTCACTGATATTTTATTAACTGATGGTTTAGAGACTGACGATTTGTTATTCGTAATTTTGGATTTGTACGAGTTTGCTTGTTGAGGATCTTGTTTTTCGGCGTGAAATTGTTTGCTGTCGTCTATCGCTGTATTGGCAGAATTAATCGGTGAAAGTCCTTCAGTCTCCGGGTAGCCATGAGACAAATTGAAACATTGGATCGCATTAACCGCGGCACCTTTTAACAGATTATCGATCACCGTATAAATTTGCAGATAACCTTTGTCCGCATTCAGTCTGACAAACATTTTAACCATGGGCGTTTGTTCTACATCGGATAAAGCTGGCACTGTGTCACTGATTTGCACCAGCGCTGAGTCGGCGTAATAGCGCTGATAAAGGTTTACCAGAGTCGCTTGTGTAAATTCCATTTTGTCAGGGGTTTTATTGGTAGCTATCTCTTTAACCGATTTTGGTTTGATAGGTACGGTAACGGTGCTGTAGATCCCTCGCTTAAAAGCCCCCAAATGTGGCGTAAAAATCACATCATGACTTAATGCCTGCTCTATCTCGGGTGTATGTCGATGACCATCAACACCATAAGCCTGCAAGCTGACTTCGCAAAAAGACGAAGTTAAAGATGCTTTGCGGCCAGCCCCACTAACACCGCTGATGGCATTTATCACTGGCAAGCCTGTCAATTGCTCGACCCATCCATTTGCAGGATCCAGCAATGGCATTAAGCTCAGGATCGCAGCGGTGGGGTAACAGCCAGCAACGGCAATAAGTTTCGCGCCGGCTAATAAGTGTCGATTTATTTCCGGCAAACCGTACACCGCTTGCGACAGTAATGCGCTGGCCGGGTGTTCAAAACCGTAATAGTCTGCAAACTGATGCGCCTGTGTTAAACGAAACGCACCAGAGAGATCAATCACCTGAATATTATGGCTTAAAAACTGTTCCGCTAATGAAGCACTCACCTGGTGAGGCGTGGCTAAAAACACCACATCGATATCGGACCAATGGCATGACGACTGATTAGGATTAATCGATGTTTGCGTCAGTCCAGTATCTTCCATCGACTGAAATATAAGATTGTTTTGAGGAAAAGCATAAGCGTATTGTGGGTATACGCTGGCAAATAATTGGTTGCGCAACGAACTGTGGTTCGAAACCACCAGCGCCGCTATGCTCAGATTGGGGTGTTGCAGTATAAGTTGCGTTAATTGCGCGCCGGTATAGCCACTGGCGCCAATAATCAGACATTTTTTCATGGTCGAAAACTCCCGCCCTGCGGGAGTCTCGACCCACAAGGTTAACCTTTAAGTTGTTCCAGCTCTTGCTTTAATTGCATTGCGTCTTCTTCACTTCGTGTGGCAATAAAAATCGTATCGTCACCGGATATATTCCCCACCACCAGAGGCAGCTTAATATTATCCAGTTCATAACCGATGGCCTGAGCTCGTCCCGGTTGCGTTTTAAGCACCAGCATATTGCTCGCCAATTCGGCCGAAACCATTAACGATTGCACCACTTTTTTAAGTTCACTTTTGGTTGCCCTTACGGGCGCAGCTTCGTTACCCAGTACATAACCTTCAGGTCCTTTCCAGATCCCAAGTTCATTTAAATCTCTTGAAAGCGTGGTTTGCGTTGCTTTCAAACCTCGTTCGGCCAATAGCTCAACCAGCTTTTCCTGATTCGGAACAATTGATGAGCCTATCAGCTCTCTAATGGCGGTTTGCCTTAACTGTTTTTCAGACATAAGGATCCCGTTGCTAATTAAAGTAACACGACGTAGAATAAATATGCAATATCAAATGCATATTTATTCTAATTAATTCGAATATACGAGTATTATACCCATGTTTAACAGCCAAATACCGCATAATTTCCTCACAGAGATGATAGCCAATAACACTGTCAGCAGCGATGATCCGGCGATTGACCAGAGTAATAAAGCTTACTGTGAGCTGCTTGCCGATCGGTTGGACAGGCTGAATTTTAATTGCCAGCTTTATGCGGTGCCCACACACAACCATGACACGCAACCACAAAAGTGGAATCTGATTGCTTGTCGTGCGGGTCATAAGTCCGAACAAGGTGGCCTGATGTTAAGCGGTCACAGCGATACCGTACCTGCCGAACTGCCTCAATGGCAACAGGATCCCTGGCAATTGACGCGGCATAATGACCATTTGTATGGCCTTGGCGTCACCGATATGAAAGGTTTTTTTGCCGCCGTCATAACGGCACTGGAGCAGTTACCACAAAATAACCATCAACCGATTTCACTGGTGATCACCGCCGATGAAGAAACCACCATGGTCGGTGCCAGAGCGCTTCGGGCAGAACAACTTTGTGTTCCGCAACTAAACATTATTGGCGAGCCCACCAGCCTGCAGCCAGTGATCAGCCACAAGGGATACCTCGCTTATCGTATAACGCTGAGTAGTAAAGGCGGTCACTCCAGCCTGAACCAGCAACAAGCCAATTGCATAAACGCCATGGCAGAGATAATCCTGCAACTGCAACAACTGGCTACCCAGCTGCAAACAATGCGTCAGGATGAACGTTTTTCAGTGCCCGTTTCAACCCTTAACCTCGGCAGCTTAAACGCAGGCGATGCCGTCAACCGTATCTGTGCCAGTGCCACGCTGGAACTCGACATAAGACCACTACCAGGGGTTGAATCCGAGCAAATAGAACTCTGGTTACAACAGGCGATAGACACCGCATTGTCATGCTTTCAGGTATCAGCCCAACTTTCGCCGCTGTATCCGCCAGTCAATAGTTTTTCAAGCAGTGCGTGTACTCACTCACTGTTTAACGGCTGCCAACATTATCACTCAGCTTGTGCAGACGATTCTTATCCAAACTATGCTTTTGCAAATTATGTGACTGAAGCGCCCTTTTTTGAACAGTTGGGGATCCCCTCATTGGTGATGGGACCGGGCGATATTCGTCAGGCGCATCAGGCAAACGAGTCGATCAACCTGCTACAGCTGAGCCAAGCCAGCAAGCTCTACCATAGATTGTTGCAAGACTATTGCTTTCAATGAAGGCTCAAACGGATATCAATGCTTAACATCAATTCTTACAGATTAAAGAGAAGGATATTCTGTTTACTTGCAATGACCGACTCATTTAAAATACAGCAGCCGCTGGCAAGTGAGCGGTAAAAACGATCTTTTTATTGCTTAAAAACTCCTCATCTGGTATAAAGTGCGCCCTCGTTTTCTAACGACTCAGGTATGCAGTTAAAAGCATGCCTCGCTCGCCGGTTATATAGCTTTGAATTAGGCGAAGAGTAACGAATTTTTGTAGTTTTGGAGGCAATTATGTCACGAGTATGTCAAGTTACGGGCAAAGGCCCAACAGTGGGAAACAATGTTTCTCACGCGAAAAACAGAACCAAGCGTCGCTTTTTACCAAACCTTCACGCTCACCGTTTTTGGGTTGAGAGTGAAAAACGTTTTGTAAAACTTCGTGTTTCTGCAAAAGGTATGCGCATCATCGATAAGCAAGGTATCGACACTGTGCTTGAAAAAATCCGCTCACGCGGCGTTAAAGTGTAAGGAGCATCGATCATGGCTAAAAATGGTGCACGCGACAAAATCAAATTAGTATCAAGCGCTGGAACTGGTCACTACTACACCACTGACAAGAACAAGCGTAACACTCCTAACAAGCTGGAGTTTAAAAAATACGATCCTGTGGTTCGTAAGCATGTGATGTATAAGGAAGCAAAAATTAAGTAATTGAACTGCCTCCAAGCATTCTAAAAAAGCCCGGTTTTGCCGGGCTTTTTTATGCCTACTGATTTTTTAACTATTGTTTCTGTCAGCCTGTGCTAAAGTTTAATTAACTCCCTGATGTAGAGCTTAAGCTGTGCGACAAAACGAACCCATCATAGCTCCTGATATTTTATTGGCCCGCCAACCCATATTCGATCGTAACCTCAAGCTCTACGGCTATGAACTCTTGTATCGACAGGGCAGCAACAGTGACCATGCCAGCTTTCTCTGTGGCGATACCGCAACCTCCTTATTACTGCTGAATAATTATGCAAGTCTGTCACAAGCCACCGAGCACCATCGTGTACCAGCCTTTATTAATATTACTGAGAATTTGATTAAGGCCAGTGAACTGCTGCCAGTGCAACCCGAGCAGGTGGTACTGGAAATTCTGGAAAATGTGGTGCCGGATCAATCGTTAATCGATGCCATTATTCGCTATCGTTCGTTAGGCTTCAAAATAGCCCTCGATGACTATCCTTTTACCGCAGACTTTGAACCCCTATTGCAACACGCCGATTTTATTAAAGTGGATGTTCTTGAGTACGATATGTCGCTCATTGAACGTAAATTGTCGCAATTAAAGAACTGTCCGGCCAAATTGCTTGCCGAAAAAGTTGAAGATTACGACAGTTATGTCCGTTGCATGGAACTGGGGTTCCATTTATTCCAGGGATACTTTTTCGAACGACCACAACTGGTAAGAGGAAAACAGCTCTCCAGTAACAAACAACAGGTGATGCGTTTACTCAGTGAGCTTTATTCTCCAGATGCCGATCCCGATAAAATTGCCGAACTGGTTTCGCAAGATGCCGAACTCAGCTATCGGCTATTAAGGATCATCAATTCAGCAGCCTATGGTCTATCGAGAAAAATAAAATCCATTAAAGAAGCCGTGGTGTTTTTAGGCTTGAATCAACTTAAACGCTGGATCGCACTGCTGGCATTTTCATCAAACGACGATACTCCTCCCGAATTATTACGCACCCTGTTAATTAGAGGTCGCAGCTGTGAGCTATTGGCAGAAAGTCTTAAAAAACAATCGCCTGATCTTTTCTTCACCACAGGTTTGTTCTCGGGCATCGATTCTTTAATGGGTGTTGATCTCGATTTTCTTATCAAAGACCTGCCACTCGACAACACCATTAAACAAGCCATTTTGCAATATAAGGGCGACGCCGGTTTAATTTTAAAAACCATGATTCAGTTTGAGCACGCCGATTGGGGTAACATTTCACCCGATATTCCGGCGCAGCAAATTAACCGGTGCTATTTTGAAGCCATTAAGTGGTGCGACAAAATGACTGCCTCTTTGCATTGATATATTTAAGATATTTTTACGGTATATTTAAAAAGCTGTTTATGACTCTTTGCTTAAACCTGTGTCAACTTTTTTATGTGCGGTTGATCACTGACTGGATTCGAGCTTGATTTTTAATCATCAGTTACGGACAATCGATGCAAAATAACCAACCGAAAGCTGCGCTGTGTCATTAACGGTCACCGATCTTAAGTTTCACTACAATACTTCTCAACATTGCCACTATCATTTTCGACTCACTAAAGGTCAGCGTGTCGGATTAATTGGTCGTAACGGTGCAGGCAAGTCGACTTTACTTAAGTTGATTGCCGGTGAGTTGTCTGCAAAATCTGGTGAAGTCTCAATCAATGGCAGTGCGTTAACCAGACAGCCGCAACAGTACTTATCCAAACTAGGCTATGTGCCTGATCAGTTCCCTGATGATAAAGGCTACCGGGTTACTGACTTTTTAACACTGGTATTAGCGTGCAAAAATATTTCCCGCTCACTGGATGACTTACTAGCCGATCAAGGATTAACTCAACTGAACATTGGCGAATTGCTGCCGTTATCATTACAGCAATTGTCTCTTGGTCAAAAACAACGACTTTCACTGGTACAGGCTTTATTGAGTCAACCCGAATGCCTGATTATGGATGAACCCCTGAATGGACTCGATCCCACTCAGCAACAACAGTTTTGGCAAATATTAAAACAGCAAACGAATAACACCTGTGCATTAATTGCCAGTCATCATTTAGTTGACTTGGCTGAACATTGTCAGCGCTTGCTGTTTATTGATGATCACCGACTGGTTCTGGATCTTAATCTGGACTCGATAAAATATATGGCGGTCAATACATCCATTATAAACAATACGAAAATTAACGAAACAGATGCTTTACTGCATGACAAAGTTATTGGTTTTCAGCAAGAGCAGAACTTCAATCAATATCTACTGCAGAACGACTCTAATATTTTATTGTCGGGTAAAACGTTAACCGTTTTGACTGAATTATTTCGTTATCAGGCTAGTGGGGAATGGCAATGGTAATATCCATCGCGCGCTTACAACTGAAACAACTGTTAAAAAGCCCTCGCTGGCTAATACTGTTAAGTATTTACTGTTTTGTTATTGCCATATTCAGCAATCAGTTCAGCTTTCAATTTATAACGCTGCAAGCTTCCAATACCAGTCAATTAAGTTTAAGTGGCATTTTATTTTCGCCGCTGGATAATTTGGCCGTTTTTTTATTACTCCTGATGTTACCTTTGATTGTTTTGCAGTTAAGACCGAGTCGAATAGCCTCTGGCCTGCAGCGGCTATTAAGTAGCTATCCGGTATCATCGTTTAAGTTGTGGCTGGCTGACTGGTACGCCATGTTGGTTTTATTACTGTTTTTTTATGCAGCGCTAGTTTTTATTCAACTCCCAATATTAATCAGTGCCACCATCGACTTGCCACTGTTCCTGACGCACTGGTTAGCACTGGTGTTAATGTCATTAAGTTTTATGACCTTATTTTTGTTATTGCAACAATTAACCAATTCACTATTGAGCAGTTTAGTTATCCATTACAGTGTGTTGTTTCTGTTCTGGATCATTCAACTACTGCAACAATGGCCAGATTACTTTTATGTTGTTCAAGTTATTAATCTGTTTGACTGGTTTGATCGGTTATCACTGGGTTTATTAAGTGCTCAGGATATTTTGGCTTTTGTGATTATTAACTTAAGTTTTATTGTACTCTGTTATTGTTTTAGTCAACAAAAAACAAGGTTTATTTTACTGACCTGTGGATTAACATTGTTGTTGCTGTTTACGCTACGCTTATTTCCTCTTAATTATGTCGATACCACGAGTAATCAACGCTACTCTTTGCATCCCGTTTTAGCGGAACAATTGGCGCAAACCGAAACGATTAAAATAACCAGCTATGGCCTCGACGAAGCGGCTCGCCGTGAAGTAAATTTACGATTGCTGCAGCCTGTTTTATCCCGCTTTGCTGAAACAAAAATTACGCACGAGCCTCTTAATCGTCAGTCAGAGCAGCAGCGCAATAGTCAGAGTAACCGTGGCGTTTTATTTACCATTGGCAATATCCCGAATGACAAGTCTGGTCAGCGATTAAACACAGCCGTTAACCAACAAACCATTTGGCTCGACTACCCTTTTGTTGAACATCCGCAGCGTTATTTGTTGCGTTCACTGGCAGTACTGCAACACCGAAATGACAACTGGGTATTATTTGTTGAAGGGCAAGATGAAGCCAGTATCAGTCAACAGGGACAACGACATTTATCAACACTGAACCAAGCATTGCAATCAAGAGGTTTTCAACTGTCGCAGCTGTCTCTAAAACAAGCCGGCTCTATTCCTGACAATACTGCGTTGTTGGTTATTGCCTCTTCACGTCAGGACTGGCTGAATTCGGCCAGTCAATCGTTAATGACCTATTTACAAACTGGCGGTAATTTATTGTGGTTGCGCGATCCGGAAGACATATCGTTTGAGCAACTGGAATCCTATCTGGGTATTACCAAACTTGACGGTGTGATTGTTGATCCGGCAGGCTATCAGCAAGGTACACCACATCCGGCAATTGTGTTGCACGATACGTTTACGGATCACCCGATTAATCAATCACTAAAAACATTGGTTGCGTTTCCCTGGAGCAGTGCCCTTGTTCCGCTGACGAAAGGTACTACTAAATGGCATCAGCAAACACTACTCACCAGCCACCCTAATAGCTGGACGGAGTTTCAGCCTGAACAGGAAAACATGGCTTTTAACGAACAACAGGGTGAGCTGCAAGGTGAGTTTCAAACATTAATTGCCTTACAGCGAAACCAGGGTGTTCGGCAACAAAAAGTGGTTATTGCGGGTGATAGCCACTTTTTATCAGACATGGCGATTAATAATTACGATAATAAACAGCTGGCACTGAATATCTTTTACTGGCTAACCCAGACACCGGATGAATTAATGCCAACGCTGGTAGAGCCAGTTGATCGCTATCTGAAACTGACGCCACTGGCGCACCACTTAATAAGTTGGTTTATTCCGTTCGTTTTACCATTACTGCTGTTATTATCAGGAGTCATATTATGGCGCAAACAAAAAAGGTAAATCAGCAACGGTTGTGGCTTAATGTCATTATCATTGCTACAGCATTTATGATTTTATTGTTTACCGTGGTCGGTAAATTAATGGAAGATAAATCTCCGGCAGCCACAGTGGAAACGCCTTTTGCGGATCTAACAGAACTTCGCATTGGTAATTGGCACGTTAAACAAACCAATCAACAGTGCCAACAAAGTCAACAACTGCTCAGCACAAGTGAATGTTTTGAATTAATACAGCACTGGCAATCATTTAAGCCAACGGCCTGGCTATCGAAAAAAAACTCACCGGTAGTGCTATCCATTGTTATCACTCTGCAGCCTAAACCATTGGAATTACAGGAGTCACGGCAAACGGAACCATCAAATCACCAACAATTTTGGCAGCTGCAATTGGCTGATCGCCCCAAGTTATCCTACCAGGCTGTCGAGACAGAAAAAAATAAAACGCACAGTCCGAATTCGACAGCCGGGCATGCCATGACCAATGATATATTGCTCACGGATAAACAATTAAGCTTACTGTTTCCCCGTGCACTACTGACCAAATGGTTGCCTCAATAAAATCAGTAAACAATAGAATCCACTATGTCAGAGTTATTATGCTAGAGTTACTATGCCAGAGTTACCAGAAGTAGAAACCACACGGCGCGGTATTGAACCGCATTTAATTCAACAAACGGTCACCGCATTTCATGTTAGAGACAGTCGTTTGCGTTGGCCGGTATCGGACACATTAGTGCAAAAAGTAGTGTCTTATACCATCAACAGTGTTGAGCGACGCGCCAAATATCTACTTATTAATTTTGACCATGGGCAGCTAATGCTGCACCTTGGTATGTCAGGCCGCATCCGAATTATTGATCAACATGAACCGGCACAAAAACACGATCATATCGATATGGTATTAAGCTCAGGCAAAGCGTTACGGTTTACCGATCCGCGTCGCTTTGGCAGCTGTTTCTGGCACGATGAGCCGGTTGCCCAAAAGTTACTGGCTAACCTGGGCCCTGAACCTCTGTCAGCAGACTTTACCGGTCATTATTTGTATCAACAGTGCAAATCCCGTAAAGCCGCCATTAAACAGGTGATAATGGACAACAAGGTTGTAGTAGGCGTGGGTAATATCTACGCTGCCGAATCTTTATTCTTAGCCGGGATCCACCCAACCCGAGCCGCCAATCGAATTAGCCAGCCGCGCATCAATCATTTATCTGAAACAATCCAGCAAGTATTAAGCGCTGCGATTAAACAGGGCGGAACAACGCTCAAAGACTTTACCCAAAGTGATGGTAAACCCGGATATTTTGCCCAAAAATTAATGGTTTACGGACGTGAGGGAGAGTTATGCCGGAACTGCAAAAGCGTTATTAAGGGCATTCGTCAGGAGCAACGGGCCACCGCTTATTGCCCCAGATGCCAAACCTGACCGTTTATACCGTTATAAGCTAAGTTTTATGGTTTTATTCTTGCCCAGACTGACTGGTCTAAACAGCGGAATTAATGACCAGAACACACTCCGCTGTACTGGATTGATCTGGACTTAACCAGATGGAACCGCTATATTGCGGAGTTCGAAGACAGATAACTCCTATTGAGTAATATTTAAACAAAAAGGTACTCCAATGCGTAGACATCGCCACGATGATGATGATGCAAATGTCGATATGACGCCCATGCTTGATATCGTATTTATCATGTTGATCTTCTTTATTGTTACAACATCCTTTACTAAAGAAGATGGCCTCGATATGACGCGTCCATCCAATAATAATACTCAAAATACCGACTCCAAAAACGCACCGGTCGCCATTGAAATTACCGACATTGGTGAAATCCGTTTTGAAGGCCGTATCATTGATCCGCGTCAGGTGAGTGCTAACATCGAAGCAAAAATGGCCGCTAACGCCAAAACCGTTGTGGTGGTACAAGCTCACGAGCAAGCTAATACCGAAGTTGTTATGGCGGTGATTGATGGTGTGAGAGATGGTGGTTTTCAAACACCCGTTCTTGCCCGTCTTCCTGAAAGTTCTCGCTAATTGTCCTGTCAGAACGCCGGTCTTACTGGCGTTCTGTTCAACTCTTCCTGAATAATTCTATTTAATGGGTAAACTGCTTTTTATATTGGGTGCAGTGTTACTGGCTTATGTCTGGTGGCGCAGCCAACAAATTAAAGACAAAGCCTATCAAGCGGTGCTTAATCGTTGTTATGAATCCGACGTAGAGCTGCTGGATGGCTCTATTGCGCTAATTAAGCAAGGACCAACGAAAGACAAACTCGGCAACTGGCATTGGTTTCGCCACTTTCAATTTGAGTTTACCTCAACCCGCGAGCACCGATATAAAGGCCTAATCACCATGGCAGGTTTTCATGTGGTGGATATTGAGCTGGAACCGTTTCATATCAACTGACGGTAAGCTGTAACTGCTGATTAAATTTTTCAGTTCATTAAAAAATTTCAGTCATAAAAAAGGCGGGAACCCGCCTTTTTTACATTAATTTAGTGTTTTTATCATCGAATATTCAGCCAAATACAACACCTAAAGAACAATCCATACTCGAGATAAATAACAAAAGTTACTCCGCGTATGTTTCACCGGTCAACTTTTCGTACTTGGCTACCAACTGATCTTTGGTTTCGCTGTTATTAGGATCAAGCGGAATACAGTCTACCGGGCACACCTGCTGACACTGCGGCTCATCGTAATGGCCTACACACTCGGTGCACTTGTCAGGATCGATCTCGTAGATTTCTTCACCCTGATAAATCGCTTCGTTCGGACACTCGGGCTCACAAACGTCACAATTAATGCATTCATCAGTAATTACTAAGGACATAAGAACCCTCTCAATTTATATTCATACCACCGGCGGGCGCGTATTGTAACTCGCTTACGCCGTATTGCAACTCCCGTACACTCTCAGCCTAGTCACTCCGAAACGTTTGTGCCAATAACTCAGCTACATAAGGCGGTACAAAGTCTTTTATATCACCGCCATAGCGCGCGACTTCGCGAACCAGAGTTGAAGAAATAAAGGTATTGGTTTCGTCGGGTGTTAAAAATACACTTTCCAGATCAGGGGCTAGTCGCCGGTTCATACTCGCCAGCTGAAACTCATATTCAAAGTCAGACACCGCGCGTATACCTCTTAGTAGCGCATCTGCCTTATGTTTGGCCGCAAAATTCACTAGCAATCCATCGAATCCCACAACCTCTATATTTCCCATACCGGCAGTTGCCCGTTGTACCATATCAACCCGTTGCTCTAATGAAAATAAAGGACTCTTGCCCGGATTTTCTGCGATCGCAACGATAACCTTGTCGAACAGGCGTGTGGCTCGCTCAACCAGATCGGTATGACCATTGGTGATTGGATCGAAGGTACCCGGGTATAAAATTGTACGTTTCATTTGGCTGTATCCAACTTATCCGACTCGCTTAAATTGTAGCTGCTTGCAGCAGATGGTTTCCAGTCGCTATTCAACTGCATCTCAAAGAACGAAAGATAAACACGCTCTAGTGCATATCAATGCATTTATATGGATATCACTGGCAGGTTAAAAACGCAAACGCCTTTTGCCCCAGAAAACAGGGCTGCTTGTGTGGAGGAAGTTGATCGAAAAAGCCAACATGGCCTCCGAACTGGCTAAGTTCCAGCGTTATACCCGGGCCTAACTGAGCCTCTTCAGGCAGTACCTCTGGACTCATAAAAGGATCGTCAAGCGCTTGCAATATCAATGTTGGCGTTTTGATCATCGGCAAAAATTGGTAACTAGATGCTTGTTGATAGTAGTCATTAACACCATTAAAGCCATTCAAGGGTGCCGTGACCAAATGATCAAACTGCCAGAAATTATTGATGGATCGCCAGTCAGGCTCATCAATTTGATGACCCGGCAGCTGAAGTAACAGTTTTTCTCGCGTTTTCTTTTTTAATATGCCAATCAGATGTTTCTGATAGGTACGACTGAATCCACGTCCTATAGACGTTGCACAAACGTCTAATTTAAAGGGTACCGAAACCGCCATTGCCCGTTTAACCACTTGCTGATCGGGATTTTCACCAAGCCATTTCAGTAACACATTGCCGCCGAGCGAAAAGCCCAATATAGCGGTTGGTAACTGTCTGCTCTGCTGCAAATGTTCGATGGCTGCTGTTAAATCATCGCTGGATCCAGAATGATAACTGCGCGAGCGAGCATTAATTTTACGACCGCAGCCTCGAAAATGAGCAACAGCGATACGCCAACCAGCGATAATAAAAGGCTTAATCACCCGTTGAATATAATGTGATCGATAGCTGCCCTCAAGTCCGTGCAGGATCAGCAACAAAGGGCCATTATCAGAACCAAACCAAGCAATTTCCATGAAATCGCCGTCTGGCAACGCTATTTCAGACCAATTTTTCGGCTGCTGAGATACTGAGACCAGCAACGGGCCAATCAATGTTTGAACATGTCGATTAGCCAGCATTTTTGCCGGCTGAAATTCGGACTCGATAATCATTCAATAACGGACTTTACTGAGCCTTATGATAAGGACGACTAAGCTCATGAACCGCATCGACAAACACTTTGGCATTTTCAGGCTCAACCGTCTGATGGATACCATGACCCAGATTGAAGATATGCCCCGGCCCTGAGCCGTAACTGGCCAAAATGGTTGCCACTTCCTCACGGATGCGCTCTGCAGAACCATACAGAATGGAAGGATCCATATTCCCTTGCAAGGCCACTTTACCACCTGTTGTAACTTTGGCATCCGCTAAGTTGGTAGTCCAGTCGACGCCCAATGCATCGCATCCTGTATTCGCCATGCTATCGAGCCAGTCGCCGCCATTTTTAGTAAACAGGGTAACCGGGATCGTTTCACCATTGTATTCACGATGCAAACCATCCACTATTTTTTGCATGTAACGCAGTGAAAAGGCCTGATAATCACGTGGCGTTAATACACCGCCCCAGGTATCAAATATCATCAACGCCTGGGCTCCGGCTTCTACTTGGGCATTAAGATACACAATGACTGAATCAGCCAGCACATCCAAAACTTTATGCAGTAATTCTGGGGACTGATACATCATGCTTTTAATGATGGAGAAATTCTTAGTCGGCCCACCTTCTATCATGTAGGTTGCCAATGTCCATGGACTTCCTGAAAAACCGATCAGGGGCACATCACCCTTCAAAGCTTTACGAATTGTAGAAACAGCGTCGGTGACGTATTTAAGTTGATCGGCAGGATCAGGCACAAAAAGGTTGTTTACATCTCGTTCTGTTCTGACAGGCTTCTCAAATGCTGGCCCTTCTCCTGTGACAAAATGAAGCCCTAAACCCATCGCATCAGGAATGGTCAAAATATCAGAAAATAGAATTGCTGCATCCAGCTCGAAACGACGTAACGGTTGCAGAGTCACTTCACAGGCCAATTCAGGATTGGTGGCCAATGCCATAAAGCTTCCGGCTTCTGCTCTTAACGCCCGATATTCGGGAAGATAACGGCCAGCTTGGCGCATCATCCAGACGGGAGTGTAATCGACAGGCTGCTTTAATGCCGCTCGGATATAACGATCATTCTTTAACGGGCTCACAAAATTGCTCCAAAATAAATTTGGGGCTATTTTACACTATCCCTGCTGATTATTTAAAAGCATTCTACAGGCTATTATACCGCTATTAACGCTTAATTGGCTTGTATTTCCCGTTTTACACTGCTCATAGGTTTTAACCAGGGTTGAGTTTTTGCAAGAGTGTCTGGCAGTTGTGCTCTTTGACGAGCGGCTTCAGCCTTATCAGAAAACGGCCCCATAATGACCACATACCAGTCTTTATCATCCCTTAAAGTGCGGTAAAAATGCAGCTCGCCACTTTTAAAATGCTGCTGCATAAAGTCCGCCGCATTATCGAGCAAACTAAAACCCGATAGCTGAATCACCCACATACTTGAATCCAGTGACAGCAAGTAGGCTTCTTCAGCGGAGAAGCTACGTTTTGTCTCGCCAGACACCAAGCTTACTTCTTTCACTTGCTCAGTGGACTTAATTTCAGCTTCATTTGCATCGCCTGCTTTTTCTGGCTCAGCCTTCTGATTTATATTTTCAGCATCCGAAGTAACTGAGTTATTCACTGATTGCTTATTGCTTGCGGCTTCAATACTTTTTGAGCTTTTATCATTTGCTGAATTATTTTCGGCAGTGCGATTTAAAACAGAATCGTTTAATGGTGAAGTTTGATTATTCTCAGTCACTGTTGACTCTGATTCATTTTGAACTTTATTCTCATCTGATGTGGTCAACTCTGTTTCTGTTTGCTGAATCGTGTTGTTTAACTCCGCTTGTGCCGACTCAGCCTCTAATAAAAGTTCTTGTTCAAATTGTTCTATCTCAGTTTTATTACTATCTTCTGCTTTGGTATCTCCAGCTTTGCTATCTTTAGTATTATCTAAAGTAGATTCGATAACTGGGGTTAATGCAAAAACATCATCCTTCGATGACGACTCTGCAAGTTGTTCATCAGTCAGTGCTTCAATATTATCTTGTTCAGTGTTCTTTACTATTTTATTGGTATCGAAAGAACTTGTGGTCTCGGCAGTGGAAGTCGATACTTCATCACTAAAAATAAGCTGGTTGATTTCCTGTTGAAAGATAAGCACAGAAATCAGTAGTAGTGCTAATAATCCATAACCCATTAACACTAACGGCTTGTGAGCACTCTTTTTGGTTATGCGTGTCTGTGAGGACTGCTCGAGTAGTTCAGTAGCCTGTGTCACCAGTGTTCCCGGATTGCCATTTGACTGTTTAATTAAAGCATTCAATTTATCATCGGGAAGTAATAAAGCCAGTTGCGAACTGGGCAAGTTTATTGAGGAAGCTAACAACTCGCGGCTTTCGTCAATCGCTAATGGTTCTGCTTTTAATAAAACGACCCGCTTAGGATACTCATAGCCCCATTGTAAGTTTTTACTGTGTTGATCGACGCTTAACACACAGTGAAAATGATCCGACTTTACTTTTTCTGCCAGCAACTCAATTTGATCGATGGTCAGTTCATCTGCATTATCCAGAAGCAAAGCAACTTCTTTATCAGACTTAATTTGCGATAAACCGAACTGAAAACTTTGCTGGCCAGCTTTGGAATGCAAGCCACAGTTTGTTAACACATCGGAAAACCAGTCTTGCTTCGTACAATCCACATGTACTGCCGAAATAGTATCCGGAACTCTTTGTTGAAACAGTTTAAGTAATGTAGAGCGGCCAGAACCTGATTCACCGCTAATAAATACTAACCGATCGGAATAGAGAGAAAAATGCTCAAGTCGCTCCAGCATCATGGCCTGTGTTTTCAGGGTCAATAACGACTTGTGCTCGGCCTGTTGGCTGGCGTCTATTAGTGTCTGAAAAAAGCTTTCTGGCTGTGACATTATTTTTTAAGCCGTGACGATATAGCGTTTCGAATCGCATCCAATGAATAACGCTCTGTAATTTCAACAGCCCCTTCTGATAGTGGAATAATAAGCGTTATATTCTCAGTTTTATTTTTTTTATCATGCTTCATTGTTTCAATCAGCGCATCCACTGAGTAATCATCGCTTAAGAATGTCGGTAAATCATATTGCTGAAATAAATCAATGACACGATTAAAGTATTCATTCGATATCTGCCCGTCATTTTTTGCCAAAGCAAATGCCATACATGTTCCTATAGCAACGGCTTCTCCATGTAGAAAGCGTTGATAGTTACCGGCTTTTTCTACTGCATGGCCAAATGTATGCCCAAGGTTTAAAATACCTCGAATACCTTTTTCTTTTTCATCTTGCTGAACTACTTCAGCTTTAATTGAACAACATTGAGCAATAATCGTTTGTAAGTGCTCAGACTGCTTAGACTTAATGGAGTCAATATTCGCTTCTAAATATTGAAATAAGGCAAAGTCATAAATTAAACCGTACTTAATCACTTCCGCCATGCCAGCAGCAAACTCTCTTGCAGGCAATGTTTTTAAACAGTCTAAGTCTGCAATAACCGCTTCTGGCTGATAAAAAGCACCAATCATATTTTTCGCACGAGGGTGATTAATCGCCGTTTTACCACCAACGGATGAATCCACCATTGCAAGTAATGTTGTTGGTACCTGTATAAATGGAATGCCTCGTTGATAGCAAGCTGCTGCAAATCCTGAAATATCACCCACGACACCGCCGCCAAGGGCAATTATGGTTGCGTTTCGTCTGAACTGGTTATCAATTAATAATTCGATGATTGACTGAAATGTCTCGAATGATTTGAACGCTTCGCCATCAGGCATCGTAAATACATCTACCTGATAATCATTGAGCGCGGATAATAGCTTTGGCAGATACAGTGGTTTGACCGTCTCATTGGTTACCACTAATACCTGACTGGAATGAATAAAGGGTGAGTAGTAATTTTTGCCAGCAATCAGGCCACTGTCAATATGGATGGGGTAGCGATGACAACCAACATCAACAGTTACTTGATTCATGTTCAGCTAATCCATTTTTACTATTTTCTAGATAATCCAATTCGTACTAATTTTGCTGTACCAGCTCAGCGATTTGATTCGCCACAGCTTTTACGGTGTTATCATTAGTTGCCACAACATAATCAGCAATTTCGCGATAAAGCGGATCCCGCTCATCCATCAAACCAACCAAGGTTGATTCAGGGTCATCATTTTGTAGTAACGGACGACGTTTATCACGACGAGTTCTTTCAACCTGCTGATTGATTGACGCTTCCAGATATATTACTACACCACGACCCGCTAAATGCAGTCGGTTCTCACTGCGAATAACCGCGCCACCGCCGGTTGCCAAGATAATACCTTGTTCCGAGGTGAGTTCTTCAATAATTTTTTGCTCTCGTTCGCGAAAGCCCTCTTCGCCTTCAAGATCAAAAATCCAATCAATTGGCGCGCCAGTGCGACGTTCAAGCTCTTGATCGGAGTCAATGAATTCTAATTTAAGGATATCAGCAAGCTGTTTACCAATAGTAGTTTTTCCAGCCCCCATGGGACCGACTAAGAAAACGTTTCGTTTGTTCTTCATTGTTTAAAATTAACTATCCTATCTTATTGATATATAAGATTTTTCACCTCTTAAAACAACAAGAACCCGCGAAAGCGGGCTCTTGCACCGATATAGAGGCTCTATCTTACCCCTTCTTTGATGATTTTTGGAGTAACAAATATCAATAATTCAGACTTAGCTTCGGATTCTGAGGTATTTCGGAATAAAACGCCTAAACCAGGAATATCACCGAGCAGTGGCACTTTAACCACATCTTTATTTTTTCGCTGCTGATAAATACCACCTAACACTACGGTCTCACCATTTTCAACCAGTACTTGTGTACCGACTTCACGAGTATTGATGGCTGGCCCCGAAGGCGTATCTTCACCACGAGTGTCTTGATTGACTTGCAAGTCCAGAATAATACGATCATCCGGTGTAATCTGAGGGGTAACTTTTAGAGAAAGCACCGCTTTCTTGAAGCTGATTTTTGTAGCGCCTGCTGATGATGATTCTAGGTAAGGAATCTCTTCACCCGCTTCTATATAAGCTTCTTTTTGATTGGCAGTAACTACTTTGGGAGATGCGATAACTTCACTTTTGTTTTCACTTTCTAATGCAGATAGCTCAGCATCCAGAATGATGCCATCACTTAATCGGGCAAATGTCATACCTATTTGGCCTGCTGGTGAAGAGACAGGAAGCCCTACATTAAGCGTTCTACCCCCACCAAAAAGGGGATCTGCATCAAATATACTATTTCGAAAGTCTACGGCGCCATCATTAGTGCCCGAATAACCAATCTCGCCGCTATTCGCAATTCCACTTACACCAAATCGAACCCCTATATCCTGACCAACACCGTCATCGGCGACAACTATACGAGACTCAATCATAACCTGGCGAACAGGTATATCCAGAGTACGAACAAGTTGCCGAACTTCATCGAGCTTTTTAGCAGTATCGCGAACCATTAGGGTATTGGTACGTTCATCCACCATAACGCTACCTCGGGTAGACAAGAATGAGGTTTTGTCTCCCTGTATAATTTCAGCAAGTGTTGCGGCTTTGGCATAATTCACTTGAACAAACTCACCTCGTAATGGTGCTAACTGTTCAATTTGCTGCTCAGACTGCAATTCCAAAGCTTCACGCGCTGCAATTTCATCTGCAGGCGCAATCAGTAAAACATTACCGTTTTTACGTTTATCTAGGCCTTTGGTTTTAAGAATGATATCCAATGCCTGATCCCAAGGAACATTTTGCAATTGCAAAGTAATAGAGCCAGAGACGGTATCGCTGGTGACCATATTGACATTAGCGATGTCTGCAATTAACTGTAAGACCGCTCGAATAGTGATGTCCTGAAATGTTAGCGACATGCGTTCGCCCGTGTACTGTGGTTCTTGTAAACGGCGACGTTCAACTTCTTCAGGCGTAAGAGGCTTAAGTTCAATAGTGTAAATATCATCGGCCTGATAAGCTAAAAACTCAAATTCGTTTGAGGTTTTAATGGTCAGCCGGACATTACCACCAACTTGCTTGGTCTCAACAATTTGCGCTGGCGTTGCAAAATCAACCACATCCAATTTGCGAATCAAACTCTGAGGAATATCAGTGCCAACAAAGTCTGCAACAACATCGCGACCTTCCTGACGAAGATCGATTCCAATGTTCGGATTACTAAGATCAATTACCACACGACCTTCGCCCTGCTCTCCTCGACGAAAATCAATCCCGGTGATTTCTTTTTTAGAGCTCTGAGAAACTGCTGTTTGCTGTGACATGTTATCGCTGGACGTACTACCACCACTTTGTGCATCACTTGCTGCTGATTTGTACGCACCTATGGTCACCACAAAATCGTTTCCATCTATACGGGTATCATAAGGGACACTTTCAACCAGGTTGATAACTACTCGAGTACGCCCTTGCGCTTCAACTGCCGTAACACTACGAGTAGCTCCAACAGAAACAGGCAATGATTTATTCGCAAGTGCGACACTGGTGTTAGTAAAATCCAATGCAATTCGTGCCGGATTAACGGTTGAAAACTCCTTCGGTGTTGAAGGGGTTTCTGTCATTGAAAATCTTAGTTCAACTCTATCTCCCGGTAACACATTAAAATCAACCGAGTTTAACTCATTCGCGTGAATTACTAGCGACGCCATTGACATAACGACCAACAGGATCATCTTATTGACTGCTTGGTTCATCGCCAGTTTCCCAGACTTAAGAAACAACATGTTTATTCTCCTGATGTATCGTTATTCATTTAATGCCAAATTAACCACACGCTTTTCCCAGCAACCTTGCCCATCAGGAACCAGCGTTTCCACAACAATTCTAAATGCATTGATATCAACAATTTTTCCATGGTTAACACCAATATAGTTACCACTAGACACTTTAAAAACTTTGCCGCTCGAAGGACCTGAAGTCATTTTTAACAATCCCCAGTTAATATTATCTTTCGACATGGCACCAACCATTTCCATGGAGTCAACGGAGTAGCGTTCCAAATCTTCACGTCGACGATTCGGGTCCGGTTGCACTGCAGCGTCACATCCCTCCGCTATCACCTGAAGCTCACTTTCAACTTCTGGCTCAAGCTCAGCAAATGGGCTACGGTAATCCGAAGCAGAATACTCAAAAGAAGGGGTTTGCTTAACTTCCGGCATAGGTTCAATTGGACCTGCAGGTTTTGCTTTAACTTGTTTAACCCAATCCCTTAAATCTTCAGTATTTGACTCACAGCCTACTAAAATAAAACTAAAAACAGACAAGGCTAGAATTTTTGGTTTGCTTAAACTCATAACTACTCCTCACCTGTTTCATCATAGCGATAAGTTTTGGCAGTCACAGTCATCACCAACATTTTTTCACCTTCGGAGCCAAAAACATCCCGATCAGTCAGTTTTATACTGAAATCATGGAGCGTGACGATTCGAGGCATATTTGAAACACGACTGACAAAATCGGCTATCTGGTGGTAACTTCCTGACACGATAATTTCCAGAGGCTCCTCAAAATAAATTTCCCGACTCACTTCGCCTTTTAAAGAAATGTTTTCAAGTTCTAGACCAGCTCCAGTAATGGCGTAAGATATTTCATCAACCAGACCTGCAACCTCACTGCCTTGAGGAAGCTGCTTTAACAATGCTTCAAATGAACTTTGAATCATTTTCATTTGATTTTTATAAGCTTCTAAATGAACAGCTTTTCGCTGTTTAGTCTCAAATGACTGCTTTAACTGTTTCTCTGCAGTTTTCTCTCGCTCCAATTGCGCTTCATCATCACTGATAAACAATTGATAACCAAGAATTAAAACCAGCACAAAAACAATCGCACCTGCAATAGCTTTCACAGGAGCCGGCCAAACCCCCATATTATTAAAATCTAAGTCATTGACATTAAAGTCCTGCAAGCTACTCATGACCCAGCCCCCTGTTCATCTTTGTCACTTTTTAAAGACTTTTCGTCGACGGTTAGTGAGAAGGCTTTGCGTCCAGCACCATAGTCCTTATCAGAATCAATATCTTTTAAATTACCATTTTTAAACCATTCAGAATTATCAATTTTTCTCATAAACGAAGTCACTCGCTGCGCAGACTCAGCAGAGCCTTCTATGATCAACTGATTTCCTTTCCGCTCAATCGACTTGAGGTTTAATCCTTCAGGAATGGCTTTAACCAGCTCATCAAATATATGAACAATTTTAGGTCGACTTTGCTGTAAACTGGTGATCATTTCCATGCGATCAATCAGTTGTTGCCGTTCCGCTTCAAGCTTTTCAATCTCTTTAATTTGGCTTTCCAAGCTTTTAATTTCTGCTTTGAGGAAATTATTCCGTTGAACCTGAGCTTCTATCTGCATACCAACGGTGTATTTATAAGACATCACAACGACTACACCAAGCACAAAGACCAATCCTAAAATACTGAGAAACTGCCTTTGCTTTTCTTTTCGGAGTTCTTCGCGCCAAGGAAGTAAATTAATACGTGCCATTAGTCAAAACTCCTTAAAGCTAATCCGCAGCTAATCATCAGTGAAGGTGCATCAACACTGAGCGCCTGCGCATTTACTCGATTGGCGATGGACATATCCGCAAAAGGATTAGCGATTGAGGCGGAAACACCCAGTCGTTCTTCCAGCATATCTTCCAGCCCATCTATTACGGCGCAACCACCGGCTAAAACGATATGATCCACTTCACTGTATTGACTCGACGAATAGAAAAACTGCAATGACCGGCTCACTTGCTGAATCACCGCTTCTTTAAAAGGTTCCAATACTTCAGGCTCATAATCATCCGGTAGGCCGCCCTGCTTTTTCGCCATGCCTGACTCTTCATAAGACAAGCCATAACGACGTTGAATTTCTTCTGTCAGTTGCGCGCCGCCAAACACCTGTTCGCGGGTATAAATTGTTTTAAAGTCTTCAAGAACACTTAGGCTAGTCATAGTTGCGCCAACATCGACGATAGCGACTATCTTGCCTTCTCCCTGATCCGGCAGTTGATTCTCCAGTAAACCGAAAGCTCGCTCCATGGCATAAGCTTCAACATCAACCACTTTTGTCTCAAGTCCGCCAAGCTCGACGGCGTCTACTCGACTGTAGACATTCTCTGAACGAGAGGCTGCTAACAGGACATCAACTTTATCAGGTGCTTTTTCAGACTCGCCAATAACTTCAAAATCAAGGGCAACCTCTTCAAGGGGGTAAGGAATGTACTGATCCGCTTCCACCTGAATCTGGCTTTCCATATCGTCTTCAGAATAATTCTTATCCATTTGAATAACTTTGGTGATAACCGCCGACCCAGCAACCGCTACTGCGGCATTCTTAATACTGGACTTCGAACGACTCAAAACACGTTTGATCGCTTCTCCCACGGCTTCCGGCTCGCGAATTTCACGTTCGGAAACGGCATCTTGTGGTAATGGTTCTACCGCATAAGCTTCTACTCGATAACGAGAGCCCACACGCCCCAATTCTAATAGCTTCACAGAGGTTGAACTGATATCCAACCCAACCACGGAAGGCTTTTTTGTCCCAAATAGCTGAGCCAGCATAAGCGTAAAATTCCTATAACTTTATATATTTACACCATTTACATGTGTATTCACATTAAATAATAGCGCTAACTACCAGATATTTCACCTATTTTTCAAAAAAAATATTCAGAAGCAACTATTAAACGATATACTGTGTCAAAATTATCAATTAACCACTAAATATATAGTTTCTGCCCTATGAAATATCTACTGAAAGCATCAATTAAAAGCGGATATTTTGTGATACTTATCGCAATCGCAGGATTTATGGGGTTTGCAGGTCTTTACCTGTACCTTGGCCCCAACTTGCCAAACGTGGATTCAATTCGCGAGATAAGATTACAAACCCCCATGACCGTTTATAGTAACGACGGCGAGCTAATAGCCGAATTTGGCGATAAGCGCCGAATTCCAGTTACGCTGGACGAAGTTCCGCAAACTTTCATTGATGCGCTTATTGCAACAGAAGATAAACGATTTTACGAGCACTCAGGAGTGGATTTTTGGGGTGTAATGCGTGCATTTGTGAACAATATCACAACAGGAACCCGCAGCCAGGGTGCAAGTACCATTACACAACTGGTTGCCCGTAACGTTTATTTAAATCGCAAAAAAACCTTTACCCGAAAATTCCGCGAGATGTTTCTGGCCTGGAAGATAGAATCCGAAATCAGTAAACATCAGATTTTGGAGCTGTTCATAAATAAAGCCCACTTTAGTCATCGCGCATATGGTCTTGGCGCTGCGGCACAAGTTTATTATGGTAAGGACATTCAGGATCTTGCGCTGAATGAAGTAGCGGTACTTGCCGGTATCCCCAAGGGTGAATCTATTTATAACCCCATTTCCAACCCATCAAATGCATTAGCTCGACGAAACCATGTGTTAGGTAGAATGTTAGCAGAAGGCTACATTGATCAAGCCAGCTTTGATGAAGCAACTGCACAACCAATCCATTCCAGTAAACACGGAACCGACTTATCGGTATCGGCCCCTTACGTTGCCGAGATGGTTCGCCGCGAAATGATCGACCGCTTTGGCCGCGAAGACGCTTATAACAATGGCTATCGTATTTATACAACCATCGATAACCGACTGCAAAAAGCGGCACAAAGTGCACTGAGAAAAAGCCTGCAAGAGTACGACAAACGGCACGGATATCGAGGTCCTGAGCAGGTCATTGAAAACTTTTCTGAAAAATCGCTTGAACAAAAAGTCGATATTTTAAAAAGTTTACCAGTGATTACCGAATTGCAACCCGCGTTAGTCACCGAAACCGCTGAACAACGCGCCGTTGTGTTACTCGCCGATGGTAGCCAACATACGCTTGACTGGGAGTCCATGAGTTGGGCAGCACCCTTTATTAGCAGCAGTGCTAAGGGTAAAAAGCCAAAGCTTGCCGAAGACATTTTATCGCCAGGCGATATTATCCGGGTAAAAGCCAATGAGGATAAAACCTATTCGCTTAGCCAGGTCCCTGATGTCAGTGGTGGTTTTGTTGCCGTTAATCCATCAAATGGAGCAATTCGTGCGTTGGTTGGCGGTTACGATTTTAATCTGAATCAATTTAATATGGTGACTCAGGCTCGCCGGCAGCCGGGCTCTAACATTAAGCCATTCATTTACTCGGCAGCATTGGAAAAAGGCTACACCGCAGCCAGTGTATTAAACGATGCCCCCTTCGTAAAAGAAGACATAACCGCTGAAGATTTCTGGCGACCGAAAAATGACAGTGGCCGCTATAAAGGACCCACGCGCCTACGTGATGCGCTTCGTTTTTCAAACAACTCCATTTCCGTCCGACTGATGAACGCCATTAACCCAAGTTTTGCAGAAGATTACCTGATCAAACTTGGCTTTCCAGATGAATACATGGAGCCCTACACCTCGTTAGCATTAGGCAGCGCAAGTTTTACCCCGCTCGAAGTGGCAACAGGCTACGCTATCTTCGCCAATGGCGGCTATAAAGTGTTGCCCTATTTTATTGAAAAAATAGAAACACCGAATGAAGATGTTTTATTTGCCGCAGAACCCGTTCAGGTATGCAAGTCATGCGAAGAACAGCTGGAGCAACGGGCTGAAGTCGAATCATCCGAACAAGTAATTGATGAACTCACTGATACGCCAACAGACAACCTAGATACTGATGAACTGATGGCCTTACCCAGATTACCCATTGATGAAGATAAAATAGCCCCGCGAGTCATTGATGAACGCAACGCCTATATTATGAATACCATGATGAAAGACGTTATTCATCGCGGTACCGCATGGCGCACTTTGAACAACAGTGGTAGCCCTTTGCTAAGACGTAACGACATAGGCGGAAAGACGGGAACCACCAATGATGCAAAAGACGCCTGGTTTTCTGGGTTTAATGGCGATATTGCAGCGTCGGCCTGGGTTGGTTTTGCCGACTACTCTTTAGCACTTGGTAATGGCGAATGGGGTGGACGTGCAGCGCTTCCTGTTTGGCAAAAATTTATGGAAGTGGCTCTTGCGGGTAAACCAGAAAACAGTATGCCCCAACCTGACGGTATAGTGACCGCACGTATTAACCCGGTAACAGGAAAGCTGGCCAATAGCAGTACTGAAAAAGCTATCTTTGAAATATTCCGCACTGAATATGTGCCTGAAAAAGAGCCGGAAAATACCTTAACCAATTCGCCGGATGAAGAGATAGAAGATATTTTTTAATTCTGATGAAACCTTAAAAGTTTGCTAACCACAATAATGACGTATCGAAGTTAGCAAGCAAAAAAAAAGGCGCTCCAATGAGCGCCTTTTTTGTCATTAACCGATCAGTTAATGCATTATTTCTTGCTGCTTCGAGCACCGAAACGCTTACGGAATCGATCCACTCGACCACCGGTATCAACAATTTTCTGCTTACCAGTGAAGAATGGGTGACATGCAGAACAAACATCTAAAGAGATGTCTTTGCAAAGTGTCGAACCAACTTCAATCTTGTTACCACAGCTGCAATTTGCAGTGATGGTTTCATATTTAGGATGAATACCTTGTTTCATTGTTGTATCTCTCTTTTCACGTGGATCGCTATTTCTCGGGGAGCCATTACCATTATTTGTGCTCTTAGTCCAGAAACACCATCCACCCAGTTAGGGGGACGCGGATCATACTCTTACCATGATCATAATTCAACCACCTGTAGGGCGATTTGAAGTGATAAGCCTGTGACGACTACGCTGCATCTAAGCAGCCAAATTTAACCTGCTCCAGTATAAAATCATATATTTACTTTACTTATGAAAACGAACGCATACCATTAGCGACAAACCCATCGCATAAAAAGATCATTGCTTTGCCCGATACGAGCCTGGTAGCCGTCGCTTTACCGGTACCCTTGAGAAAACTGTTCACCTACTCTGTTGTTGAGTGCGGTTCATCTTTAATGGGCTGCCGGGTCAAGGTGCCTTTTGGCAAGCAAACACTGATTGGTCTTGTTGTGGAGCAGCCGCAACAAGCGGATCCCGCCGTCAAAAACCTGAAAGCGGTCATTGAGATACTGGATCAACGGCCAGTTTTACCCCAAAACGTATGGCAGTTACTGCTCAAGGCGTCTCAATATTACCATCATCCATTGGGCGATACTGTCGCCACGGCACTGCCCAATGCACTGTTAAAAGGTGAACCTTGTCAGTTGACACCGGAAGTACACTGGCAAATTACTCCTCAGGGCAAAGCCGAGTTTGACACACTCAGCAAGCGTGCGGTTCGATTACGTTTTGCAATGAATCAACTGCTACAAGCAGAAGCACCAGTACAGGAAGAACAGCTAAAACATCAGGACATCACGCCCTCGACTCTCCGATCACTACACAGCAAGGGTTGGATTGAGTCTTTTGAGGCCGGGCAAAGCGCCACTTCATTTGTCAAAGGCAGCACCAAAACATTGAATGATGAGCAGCAAACAGCCCATCAGTTAATCTCAAAAGGCGCGGATCAGTTCTCCCCTTTTCTGCTTGATGGCATTACCGGCAGTGGAAAAACCGAAGTGTATCTGCAGGCCATCGCCGAACGGCTTGATAACCAGCAACAAGTGTTGGTGTTAATTCCCGAGATTGGCCTGACCCCTCAAACGCTGGCGCGGTTTGAACAACGCTTTCCTAATCAGATTGGTGTTCTGCACTCTGGCCTGACCGATCGACAAAGACTCAACACCTGGCTTAAAGCACGCGCCGGAATTTTAAGAGTAATCATTGGCACACGCTCGGCTATTTTTACCCCAATGACCAATCTGGGGCTGATTATTATTGATGAAGAGCATGACCTGTCCTTCAAACAACAGGAAGGCTTACGCTACTCATCCCGTGATCTGGCCATATTACGGGCACAAATGGAATCGATCCCGATCATACTGGGCAGCGCGACCCCATCGCTGGAATCATTGAACAATGCCCTCACCGGTAAATACCAACATCTAACACTTAGCAAGCGGGCAACCGGGCAGAAGCTGCCGCAAGTAAAATTAATCGACTGTAAAAATCAGCCAATGACAGACGGCTTCAGCGCGCCACTGCTAAAAGCAATCGCTCACCATTTAAAACAGGGCAATCAGGTGCTGGTGTTTATTAACCGTCGTGGATTTGCGCCAGTGTTACTGTGTCATAAATGCGGCTGGATCGCCGACTGCAAGCGCTGCGACAGTTATATGACTTTACATCAGGGCAAAGCATCCCGGTATTTACAATGTCATCATTGCGGTGGCTATCAACAAGACTGCAAGCAATGCCCCAAATGCCAGTCGGTGGACTTGTTTGCCGTTGGCCAGGGAACCGAACGCATCGAACAATTTTTAGCGGCGAAGTTTCCCGACTACCCGATACAAAGAATCGATCGCGATACCACCCGGCGCAAAGACGCCATGCAATCCTATATCGATGCCGCAAAAAGTGGTGAAACCCGACTATTAGTAGGCACGCAAATGCTGGCCAAAGGCCATCACTTTCCAAAAGTGTCTTTGGTGGCGGTACTGGATATTGATGGCGCGCTGTTCAGTAGCGATTTCAGAGCACCGGAGCGCGCCGCACAATTAATCACTCAAGTGGCCGGGCGCGCTGGCCGGGCCGAAGTAACTGGCGAAGTACTGGTTCAAACCCATCATCCGGAACACTCGTTGTTACAGGCATTAACGCAAAAAAGTTTTCAGCAACTGGCAAAAGATTTATTGCACGACCGTACGGAAACCGATCTTCCGCCGACCAGTTATATGGCCATATTTCGCTCCGAATCCCACCAAAAACAACTCGCGCTGGATTTTTTAACCGCCACCGCGCAACAGTTCTCAATGTTTGATCAGCATCTTCAACTGATGGGGCCAGTTGCTTCTACCATGAGTCGAAAATCCGGCCGATATCGATTTCAGTTACTGATAAACGCTTCGCAACGCTCAACCTTGCATAACGCTATATCTGAAAAAATGCCCAACATCGAATCTTTGCCTCTGGCACAAAAGGTAAGATGGTCACTGGATATTGACCCACAAGATCTTCTCTAACCGTTTCGGCAAAACTTTTTCACTCAACCTTTTTACTAAAACCTTCTCACTCATTACACCCTGTCAGCTGGTTAATCCATTGCTGAAGAACATTCACCGCCGTTTGATCAACCTGTTGAGTGGCAAGCGGTGGCATCCGGTTATCATCCGTCACAGACATTCTGGCCAACAAAACCGACCGGTTAGCATCGCCTGGGGCAATAATTCGCGCATCGGTTATTCCTAAGTCGCCATTAGCAGGTTCGACATCGCAAGCGTTTAAATCTGCCAATGACGAGCTAATCCGAAAATCAATTTGCGGTGCGGTACTGCCCGGACGATGACAGCCGCTGCAATTGGCATGCAAATAACTTCTGGCACGAACGGCCAGTGAAGCCGTATCATCACTGATTTCCGCCATGGGATGAATTTGTTCGGCCGCAGGTTGAGCCGACAAATAACCGGCCTCAAACAACGTTGTTAATTGATTACCGATCCCGCCGCCATAGTTTTGCTCGTTATTCAGCTGACTGGCTTCTGGGCCTAATGTAATTGCCGTTGCACTGGTATGACACTCAAAACATTGGCCACGTGATGGAATAATGTGTTGATGACCGCCGACGACAACTGTGTCACCACTTTCAAGTAAATCGGCATCGGTTTGATCGTCCCGCCATTTATAACTGTAACCGCCCCAACCCGATGCATGACGCATAAATAAACGGGTTTCCAGATATTGATTCTGATAAACAAAGTTTTTGATCATAATGGTTCCCACCGGAAACTCGAAGTCACCATCCTCCACTACATCAATTAACTCGCCATCCGGGATAGCAAAAAAGCGGGTTTTATCGGCACCATCCGACCATAACTGACTCTGAACCTGATAAGGCACCACACCAGAGCGCATCGTTTTTTCACTGGTAGAGTCAAAACAGCCGACCTGCGATAACTGGGCAGGAATTTCAGAGCCAGAAGCTCCATCATCAACCACTCGATAGACGGCTTCTCCGGCATCGCCGAAATAATTCAGTAGATACACTTCACCGTTTTGCGCCTGGGCAAAACTTGAAATGCTCATACCGGTTAATGCAATTTGTTCCAAACTGTAGGAATCATCAGATTGTAAGCGGCTATGCCAAAGACGTCCGGTGCAAAAATCACCAAACAGATAATCACCAAAAAGGGCTTCCGTTTGCTGCCCCCGATAAACATAACCTCCGGTGACAGAACAGTCGCCATCACTGTGGTTGTACTCAATTTTCGGCAACGTAAGACCGGACTGATCGCATGTTTGACTCTGGAAACAATGGTTCCCCTCCATAATTGGCCAGCCAAGATTATCCCCTGCAGAAACAATATTAATTTCTTCATACTGATTTTGACCAACATCCCCCAGCCATAGCTCACCGGTTTGCGTGTCAAAACTAAATCGCCACGGGTTTCTTAATCCATAGGCGTATATTTCATCCCTTACATTTGTGTTTTCAATAAATGGATTATCTTGAGGGATGCTGTAACCGGTGTCCTGATTAATATCAATCCTTAATAGAGTACCGTGCAGGCTATTGGTATTTTGACCGTTTCCGTACTGGTCATTTGCGCCACCACCATCACCAAACCCTATGTACAAATAACCATCTGGCCCAAAAGCAATATGCCCACCGTTGTGATTACCCGCTGGCTGGGACAAAGTCAAAACAACGGATTCGGAAGAAAGATCCAGCGGTAAGTTACCATCACTGATAAACCGCGAAACCACCGAGTCGCCAGAATTATCCGTGTAAGAAACGAAAAACTGCCCATTCGCTTCAAAGTCAGGATGAAAAGCAAGCCCGAGTAACCCTCGTTCGCCGTCATGACGCACCAGGCTGTTTAAATCAATAAACTCATTCAGTTGACTGGCCGAGGCATCATTGTTGAACCAGTAAATTTCTCCGCTTTGTTGCATGGCATACCATCGCCCGGATCCCCCCGGAGCCTGATACAAACCAACCAGCCGACTCAGCGCAGGCAAATTGTTAAAAACCGCCTTCAGACGCAACTCGGGATCGCCCGAAAATACTTGTTCCGGTGCCAGGCAGCTGGCATTGGCCACACGCTCTAAAATAGCGCTACTTTCAACAGTTGTTACTGAAAAATCGGCTCCAACACCACCAATAGTCAAACGCGCAGTAACCGTTTCTCCAACATTGTCGGCGGCTGTCACCCGAACTCGAACCAATTGACCATTAGTCACCTGCCCACTAGTGGCAGTATACGCAGCCGATCCCACCTGATACTCACCATTTTCAATACTGATATTGGTAGCCGCTGTAATCCCGCTAACCACGATCGCTTCCGACTCAATTAAAGAAGATAATGCCGCTGTCTCAACCGGAGCAAAAGCAAAGGCATCGGGCGTAGTATCTTGCTCTGACTCAGAGCTGGAAGCCCCCCCACAGGCAACGAGCAACAAGATTATCGGGAACACAAATACTTTTAATTCAACTCGATTCCACATCCTATTCGACATCATCTGTAGGCTCCTTAATTTGCCATCGCGGTCTAATGAGTGTAATTCATTCTTCTGGCACTATCTAACGACCATCAAACAACTATCTAACAACCACTTAACGACTAACTAGCAATTCACCAGTGAGTCTTATATGGCTCGGCAAAGATAAAATAACGGGATAATGGTCATTTATTCTTTAAACGCCCTGTATTTATAACCGAATTGCGCATATTCACCTCTTTTCTCTATCGAAAAAACCCATCGTTTCAAGGATAATAGCCGCTATCGGTTCCACCCTTTAGGCTAAGTCCAGATTAATAATGAAAGACACTCTGATAAAACTGCTTGAGCAAGCCATCGCAACATTGAAATCGAACGGTCAGTTACCGGAAGATATTTCACCGCGATTGCAGGTGACTCACACCAAAGACAAATCCCATGGCGATTTGGCCACTAATCTGGCCATGATGCTGGCAAAACCTATGGGCAAGCCACCCAGAGACGTCGCCCAGCTCATCATCGATGCCTTACCCGATGCTACCAGTATTGAAAAGGTCGATATAGCGGGGCCCGGTTTTATTAATTTCTTTATGGCGCAAGACGCCCAGAGTGAAGTGATCAAACAAATCATTCAGCAGTCTGAGCGATTTGGTCATAACCAGTCGGGAAATGGTGAAAAGGTTCAAGTTGAATTTGTATCAGCCAACCCAACCGGGCCATTGCATGTGGGACATGGTCGCGGCGCAGCGGTTGGCGATTGTCTTTGTCGATTGTTATCGGCCAATGGCTGGGAAGTTACCGCTGAGTTTTATTACAACGACGCTGGCCAGCAAATTAATAACCTGGCGTTATCGGTCCAAGCGCGATGCAAAGGTTTAACACCGGACGATCCTTCCTGGCCAGACGATGGCTACCGAGGCGAATACATTAATGATGTTGCAAAAGATTTTATGGCAAAAGCCACCATTGATGCCGAAGACAAACACGTCACTGGCAGTGGCGATATTGATGATATGGATGCCATCCGTGAATTTGCCGTGGCCTACTTACGACGCGAGCAGGATCTCGACTTAAAAGCCTTTGCGGTTAATTTTGATAATTACTTTCTCGAATCGTCGCTGTACGAATCCGATAAAGTGGAACAGACGGTTGCAACATTAATTGATAATGGATACACCTACGAAGATGGCGGCGCATTATGGTTAAAAACCACCGAGTTTGGTGACGATAAAGATCGTGTTATGCGCAAAAAAGATGGCGGATACACATACTTTGTACCAGACGTTGCCTACCACCTTGATAAATACCAACGTGGATTTAAACGGGTGATCAATGAACAAGGCGCCGATCATCACTCAACCATCACCCGGGTACGCGCCGGACTGCAAGCTTTAAACAAAAACATTCCTCAAGGCTACCCAGATTATGTTCTGCATCAAATGGTGACGGTGATGCGCGGCGGGAAAGAAGTGAAACTAGGAAAACGAGCAGGCAACTACGTGACTCTGCGCGATTTGATTGACGAAGTTGGCCGCGACGCCACACGTTTTTTCCTGGCGGCACGACGCGCCGAATCACAATTGACGTTTGATATTGAACTGGCAAAATCCCAAACCAACGACAATCCGGTGTTTTACATCCAATACGCTCATGCGCGGGTTTGCTCGGCACTTAAAAAACATAAGGAACTTGGTGGCACTTTTGATTTGGACAGTGGTCTGAATCAACTGCACCTGCTTACGCTGGCTCAGGAAACCGACTTAATGGATAAAATGAGTCAGTTCCCTGAACTGGTTAAATCGGCCGCCGATAACTGCGAGCCTCATGTAATTGCCCATTACCTTAGAGAGTTGGCCGCGGATCTGCACGGTTACTATCAAATCGGTTCCGACGATGAGCAAAATCGCTGGATTGTTGACGACAAAAATATGTGTAATGCTCGACTGACCCTTATCAGTGCAGTTAAGCAAGTCATTGTAAATGGCTTAAATCTGTTAGGTGTGAGTGCACCGGAAAAAATGTAACGTCAGTCATTACCAAGATAGAAACTCTCATTAAAAATATTTTGCCGCAACCAGTTTACTTGTTGCGGCCTCGATAAAAAATCAAGAGCAATAATTAGATTAATATGGCCAGAGATTACGCAAAAAAATCCAATCAAAAACCTGCACGTAAGCGCAATGCCTCTCGACGTAAAAAGCAAGGCTTTCCAACCATTGCTGTTTTGATTGTGGGTATTCTAGTGGGCGGCTTTGTTGGTTTTCTGGTTTATTTAAAATGGCTGCCCTCACAACCCACAGCTCAAACTGTCAATAAAGACAATACCGTAAAAGAAAAAAATACGGCAAAACAAACCGAGCAGGTGCAGCCCAAACAGCCGGAAGTACCCAAGTATACTTTCCATGATCTTCTGGAAGATAAAGAAGTAATCATTCCGGAAGATGAACTGAAACGTTCCGATAAAAAAATATCCATGCAATACATAATGCCCTGCGGATCATTTCGAAATAATGAACACGCCGATGCACTGAAAGCCAAAATTGCCTTTTTGGGCTTTGAAAGCAAAATACATCCCGTCGATGCTAATTCTGGTCGTTGGTATCGCGTACAACTTGGCCCTTATGCCAGCAAGCGGCAAGCAGAATCGATTCGCCACCGACTGCAAGAAAACGATGTTAATGACTGTAAGATTTGGGGTAAAAAGTTATAGTTTGGGATCAGCATTCACTCAAGTAACATTAATTGACATGCTTTTTAATATTGCATGTCCTATGACACTGTAGCCACAAAACTTAAGCAGAATCTCTCTTCGTTATTCAAATAGACCTCATTATCTTCTTCATAATGACTGTTAAAGCAAACTTATAAATGCCAGAGTAGCTTTAATAAAAACTTGATAACTCTGTTTTAAATCAATCGTCAATCTCAGTACCCAATAGTCTTAATTTAAAGATTAGCCTCATAAACAGGTTGACCGAATTATAGGCTACCGATAATCTAAAAATACAATATTGATATTTTTGGTGATGCATTCAATGAGTAACCATGATTAAAACCGACACACAGCTTGGTAAATTTAAAGTTAAGCACTTGATAGGTAAAGGTGGCATGGCCGATATTTACCTTGCTGAAGATACTTTGCTTGGTCGAGAAGTTGCCATCAAAGTTTTACCACCAGAAATGGCGCAAAATCAGGACTGGATCGCTCGGTTTAACCAGGAGGTGCTAGCCACCGCTAATTTATTTCATCCCAATATTGTAACCGTCTACGATGTCGGACAGGAAAAAGACATTCACTTTTATGTGATGGAATACTTACCAAATGGCGATCTGAAGCAACGAATTGAACAGGGCTTATCGATTCATTTATCACTGCAATATTTAAAACAAATTGCAGAAGCACTTAGATACGCTCATAAAAAAGGGTTTATACATCGTGACATAAAACCCGAAAATATATTATTCGATGAAGATGGTCATGCAAAGCTTACTGACTTAGGCATTGCTAAAGCCATTAAAGACAGTCAAATCATAACAAACTCTCGACAAAGCATAGGCTCACCGCGTTATATAAGCCCCGAACAGGCACAAGGGGGCGCAGTGGATGAACGAAGTGATATATACAGCCTGGGTATTGTGTTTTATGAAATGCTAACCGGTAGCGTACCCTATGATGACGATGACGCCTTGACCATTGCACTTTGCCACATAAATCAATCCATTCCCGAATTACCAACAATGCTTGGTCAATATCAAGACTTTATTTACGCTATGCTGGCAAAATCTAAAGAAGATAGATTTTCATCGGCAGAGCAATTACTCGATGCAATCGAACAGCTGGAACAGGGCCGCGAATTTATCTTGGATGAGTTTTACCAGGCTCGTGTAAAAAATCAGCCCGATGTATTAAATTTTGAAAGCATCTCGGAATCTTTTGACAACTCTTCAACATCAAGAACGAAATGGCTCATCATTTTATTACTCATCAGTGTATCAGGCATCGGTTTTTGGCAAAAAGAAACCGTTACTGACACAGTGTCCAACAGTTACACTTATATTACGACTTTTTTTACATCCAATACGGCTGACACCAATAGCCCTAGCGGAGTATTGCAGATTGAAACAAAACCATCCGGCGCATTAGTTTATTTAAATGGAAAGATGATGGGCGAAACGCCTTACTTTGGTCAGTCAGTTCCCACTGGTGTTCATAAACTAAGGTTAGTACACCCGCTATTTGCTGACTATAATGTTGATGTCGAAATAAATAGCAATCAAGTTTCCAGTCAACAGTATGAGTTAATTAAAGGCATCGGCAATTTAAATATCAATAGCCAACCCTCTGGCGCCACAATCGAAGTAAATGGCAAAAAGATTAAGCAAAAAACTCCTTATATAGTTAAAGAGTTAATGTCTGGCTCGCATCAACTTTTTCTGAGTAAAAATCATTTAGCCGCAGAGTTAACTATCGATGTGTATCATGGCAAAGAACGTCCGATTAACATAACTTTAAAACCCGGATTAATGGCTTTTTATCCAAATAACTGGATCTCAATAAAGCAGCTATACAGTAATGCCGAATCTCTAATTAAATTAAACCAATTAAGCTCACCGACAGGAAATAATGCAGAAGAAGCCTATCTCGCTATTTTAAAAGCCGATCCTGAACAACAGAAGGCTAAAAAAAAGCTTGTAGAGCTTGGTAATAAACATTGGCAACTTGCACAAAGAGCCGCCAACAAACGAAATCTACGGGCTACCAAACAGCACCTTGAACACAGCAAACGCCTTTTAAACAAAGACTATTCAGAATCGGCGGCTCGCTCACTACTACTGAAAGCACGAAGCCAGTAAACCGTTATTACCAGACTTTATCCGTGGATCATCGTCTTCAAGTTCATTTTATTATCACATGGGCAATACTCATGAGTTTTTATATATAGAACAAGTCAACACAACTTGAAACATCTGTCGCACAACCAATACTAGTAAGCCGACATTCAAAACAGTTAAAAGCCTTAATAATAAATCTAATGTATCCTTTTGGGCATTCGGCGACTATAAGTTGATGAATATTAAAAAATCAGGAGAATATTCCATGAAGTCACCCGTTAAAGGAAAGCGTTTATCCGGCTTATTAACCAGTCTTTTTGCGATCACCGTTACTCTGTCATCCAATGTCTGGTCGAATGATAGTAAAGTGCCAGACTGGTATTTACACCTTAATGTCAAAGGTATGCAACAGAGCGCACTGGTTCAACATCAGCCCTCCGATCATCAGCAAGCAAAACAGTTCATTAATTTATTACTCGGTAAAGACGCTATCGAGCAATTGAATGATGTTACTGCATTTGGTTTTGGTGAAGAACGAAAAATTGTTCTGTTAAAAGGCAACTTCGAGAGCCACAAAAATAATATAGTCAATCAATGGCAAGTACTGGGACTGACTTCCAATGAGTCTCATAACAAGGTTGAAATTTACCAGAACACTGCCAACGACATTCTCAAACGCTTTCACGCTCTGGCAAAAGCCAAAGGATTAATTGATCCTGAGGATGAGTTTGAAGTATCTGAACAGGATAAGCAGTCAAAAACACCAACGGTGCTTTACACGGCAATCGCCTCGTCGCAACATGTATTGGTGAGTGATCATCTTGGAGAGTTGAAGCATCAACTGACACAAACAACCGCACTGCCGAAGCAAAACCCCGACAGCATGTTTGAAGTGATCGTTGATGTCAAAAAAGCATTACTGCACGGCGGTGTTAATATTGATGGCCTCGAGCAGAGTAACTTTCAATTTGAATCGATTTCTGCAAAGCAACTGTCACAGGCTTCCGTGTCATATTCCGAACAAGGCGACTACTCAACTCTGCAATTAGGATTAAGTGCCGACACTCAGGAGGTTGCCAATAATATAAAAGCCATTGCCAAAGGAATTATTGCACTAAAACGATTCAGCAATACCGATCCTGCCGTAAATCATTTGTTAAACAACATCCGTTTTGAACAAAGCGGTGGCGAATTACTAATGACTGTTTCGGGTAGCGTCGAGGCCTTTAAGCGACTGAAAGATGACAGAAAACACTCTGTCGATAAGAAACCTTAATTTTGTTCAAAAAAATCAACGTTTAACGATAATGAACGAACGCTTTTTAATTCAGCGCAGTATCAATGGCGACCACCAGTCTTTTGAGCGACTGGTGGTTACTTATGAACAAGCTTTGATGCGCTTTCTTCGTATTCGTTGCCATTGCCAATCCGATGCCGACGATATTTTTCAGGAAACGTTTATTAACGCACATCGCTACTTAGCAAGTTACGATTCTAAATACGCATTCAGCACCTGGTTATTTCACATCGCCATTAATGCGATTAACCGATTTTATCGAGATACACCCATAACAATATCTCACAAAGAAGAAATAACGCCTCAAATAGATTCCACTTCGGATTTAAATATTTGGAAGGCGGCGAAAAACGAATTAACGGACGCTCAATTTCATTTACTCTGGTTAACCTATGCAGAAGGCTATACGGGCAAAGAGGTCTCTGTTATTCTCAATAAAAGTTTGCCCTGGGTAAAAATCAATCTGGTACGCGCCAAACAATCGCTTAAAGCATTGTTACAGAAAGAGCAAACCTCTCTTTCCGACTGGGTGTCGTAAACGATTACAGGAACTTACTATGTCAAACCAATCCCAATTCGATGATGCAACACTAGAAGCCAAACTTAAGCATGATGCCAATGCCATAGATGGCACCGTTACGCCTCAGTTGCGAAAGAACATCATGCAGACTATTCAACAAAATCCAGAAATGGCTTCCAATCCCATAGTTCAAATAAAAAGAGCTTTGCCTTTTGCCGTTGCCGCCAGCCTGGTTGTAACCCTTGTTGTGCTTTTAACGCAATGGCAATCACCAGAAGGCGATTATACTAACAATGGCATCACCCAATCATCGACCACACAAGTACCAAATATTAATAAGAGTGAACCTCAACCCATTCAAATCAGTCAACAACTTAACAATGAATATAATGCCATTGTTTCAGATGTTGAAAAGCTTAAGTCAAAATTAATGAAGCTTTAGTTATTTTTAACAGGTATCTTTTAAGGCTTTAATTAGTACCATTCTAAGTACAGCCAGCACCCATAAGTTTACTATTGATTAAACTCTCTAATCTGAATGTGGTTTCCGTCCGTATCGGCAATATTGCAAACAGAAAATAAGGGATTAGACCAAACACCGTCAAATGCCTGACCACCAAACTTGATAGCCTTTGCCTTTGTGTTTTCCAGATTATCGACCGTTAAGAATAGTTTTACTGAGTTAAACTCTGTTTCAGGCATAACCGATGGTGGAGTATGAATAATAATATTAAAGTCATCTATCACCAAGCTGATCAAACTTTCCGTTTCTCTTGTTACTTGCATAGAAAATAGCTCAACGTAAAACTGAGCGAGCGCATTTATATCATTAGAATAAATTAGAGCGCCATATTTCGCTGGTCCGTTCATTTATAATCCTTAAAGACTTTTTTATTGAGTAAGTTCTTGTTAGATAATTTATAGATGAAACTCATTGAGAGCTTAGAAACTATTACTTTTATCATTGAGTAGTTTTGAAATACGGTTCGCTAGATACTTGGCAGTACCAATATCAGATTCTCTCACTTCAGCATTAACAGAATGTGCTACTACACCCATTTGAGTGCCTAATGGGTTAATCATGCTTTCACTGCTTTTATGCGCAACATCTAATCCTACCCAAAGCATGCCGTGCTGACTCGATAATGTGGATAAATATTGCAAACTAACGGTTTGATCACCATTAGGCGCGCTGCCACAAGTGATTCCAGCGGCTAATTTACCGGCCCATAATTGGTCACACCAAAAGTCGCTGGTGGCATCAGCAAACGCTTTAAATTGAGCCGCCACACCGCCCATATACGTTGGTGATGCAAACAGAATAGCCTGAGACTCATGTAACTGTGTAAAAACATCCGATTCAACGAAACGCCCATCCACAATTGATGAGCCTTTAATTTGATATTCGAAGACCTCTAAACCTTGCGAGTTAAATTCCGCAGACGCAGCTTTAACTAAAGCCTTTGTAACACCGGTATTACTAAAATAAACGATTGAAATCTTATGCATGATTATTCCACGTGAACTTTTAACTATAACGCTTCAATAACCATTGCAGCTATGCTGCGTCCGGCGCTGAAGGCGCGTAGCTGATTGACTTGCCATGAGCTTTATACCAAAATTAGGTATAAATAGGTATTCGGAAGCTAAGATATGGCAAAAAACACAAGCATAACCCTTGGTGAACACTTTGATGGCTTCATCGCCCACCAGATAGAAAGTGGTCGCTATAGCTCTGCAAGCGAAGTTATCCGTGCTGGATTGAGAGTACTTGAAGATAGCGAGAGTAAGCTTTCCGCGCTGCGTCAAATGCTCGCCGACGGCGAAGAAAGTGGGACAGCGGAATATAGTTACGATAGCTTTATAGCAGAGCTTGATGATGAAACCGGCCAGTGACTTCATTTACTCTAACCCAGCGAGCCAAAAACGATTTGAAGTCTATCGCTAAATTTACAGAAGCTCGCTGGGGGCGAACACAACGGAATATTTACATCAGGCAATTTGATGAAGCCTTTCATATGCTGGCCGACGCCCCTTTTATGGGAAAAAACTGTGACTTTATTAAGGCTGGATATCATAAATCTCCTCAAGGAAGCCACATCATTTTCTACAAAGTAGTGCCGAATAAATCCCTCGAAATAATACGAATACTCCATAAAAATATGGACGTAACTTCGAAACTTGGTGACTCATAACGCCGAGCTAACTGGTGACAATATTACTGAATCCATTTGAACGCTTCGTTATGCTTTTATTTGGGTAAATGAAGTATTCTTTCACTGCGCCAAACTCTTATTACTTTTATTGATTTACTCTCTCGTAAATATACTACGCGAAATGGCACATGTATGAGTTCACGGATTAATTCATCGTTAAACTCTGGAACCATACGACCAATATCAGGATGCTTTGCAAGAGTTTCAACGTGTTCAACTATAGCAGTAACAAAATCGATACCTATATGAGGAGCACCTTGCTCTAGATAATACTCTTTGATCTGCTCTAAATCTTTGATGGCAGATTTAGAAAAGGAAATATTCACTTATTAAATACCTAGCCTTTTCTTTACATCACTTATATCAATAGTATCGCCTTCTTTGATTTCCATTAAGCCTTGCGTTATTGCCTTAACGAAAGCTAATTCTTCATTGATACTTTCGTAGTCATCGAGGCCTTGAACTACCGCAACACCTCTACCTCTACTTGTTAATAAAATAGGTCGATGAGTTTCTTTGGCATGGTTAACTACCTTACCTGGATTTATTTTTAAATCAGAGAGTGGAACAATATCTTCAGAGAATTTTGTTTGCATGGACTTACCTCCTTTAGAGACCTACTTATAGCACCTGTTTAGAGACCTTGTCAAAGAGTGTAAGGTCGAAACACTGGGACAGGTCGAAACACTCGAAACACTGGGACAGCCATGTCTTTTTTCTCCTTGCTCCGCCACCCAAAACTGGCCGAAACCAATACACTCGTTGTTGCTATCAGACAAGCAGTAGCTAGAGCATCCATCCATCTCGAGTAGTTCAGGTAATTTTTCCGACACAAACGGAAACGGCACCAAGGGTCCAGCCCAGCGAACACAATCCTTTTCATCGACTATCCAGGAAGCAATAGCCTCATAATCGGTTCTCTGTGGGATTCTCAGAGTTACTTCCATATGACTAACGCGCTAAAAAGAGGTGCGCGATAGCGCATCCTTCTTGCTTTGATTGTTAAAAATATGACAGGAGCAGTACTCTCCTGCAAGCCCCGCTACTGCTGAATAAATAGCGTTACTAATTAAACTAAAAGTAGTAAAAAGTAGCCCGTTAAAACTTAACAGAGCGTTAGTAAATGTTGGATTTAAAATAATCACACTAAATAAATAGCAGGCTGCGCCTGTAACAATACCGATAACAAGTCCAGCACCTCTATTCAGTGCTGCAGCCATGAATGGCGGACCTAATATTAAAATAGACCTTACGATTCCATCTGTGAGTTGATACCAAATAGGAGGCACTTTGTTGTCTACAGAAAGAGCATGCTCGACAATCATGTTCCAAGAAAAAAAGAATGCCAAGTACATCACTACGGCAACAACAATTGATTTTATAACTTTGTAATCTATTTTATTTTTAACGCTCAAAGTTGCAGTTGTAAATCCGCAACCTTTACTTGTTATTTTCGTGCCAGTCCACAGAATAATACCATGGCCCACTTAAATCTATCGCGCACTGACCAACGCTGTCGTTAAGCATAGCTCGCTCACAAACTGGTCGAGTTTCGAGAGAGCCATAAATTAGCCAAGCTCCAAATTTACGGCCTTCTGACTCCAAGATACCCATAAATAAACGAGGACCCTTATTGTCGTTCACGAAGTTGGGAAGTCCAGCTTTTTTTACAAGCTCCCATACCTTCTGCTCTCTTTTTGAGCTGCTATTAGAAATAGTTAATTCGGTTATTACAAACTCCTTGTCCAAATCCATCCTGCTTAACTCCCCCGCAAGCTGCTTGAGTACCTCAGAATGTTTTGAGTATGTCCACTTTACTTTCAATTCTGTCGGAAAGAAAAATAGCCAATGTGCAACAAAAAGTACAATTAGAACACTTGTTACGGATAATAAAAGTTTTAGAAATATATTCATAGATAATAACTATTAATTATTTTTACATTGGCATTAATAAACACCAGTCAAAAATGCATTGAGCCTTAACTTATGCAGTAAATCAATGGGTTAGTTTATTTTTAGTAAAACGCTATTTTTTAATTATGCGCACTGGCATTAGTAATGGTTATAAAAGCATAAAAATAATTAAATCAACAACATTCTCAAAATAAGTAACGCTTAACTCGCCACCACCAACTTTAATCCTTGCATTTGCAGTGATGCTTTATCGATGTAGTAATCACAATGTTTAATACGCTGTTCCATAGCGGTAATTTCATCTTCACGAATGCTTGGGTTGGTCTTTTGTAATTCTTTTAACCGCACCAGCTCCGCTTGCAGATCGGCTTTCATTTTACTTTTGGCGGATAGTTTTAAATCATCAATGTGCTTGGCGGCGTGTTTTTCACTTTTATCGATGACGTGTTGCACCTGCGATTTCATTTGTGCGATCACTTGTCGGCCAACTTTTCGTTTTAACGGTTGGCTTAAACCGTTTAACGCATCGTGGCTAACCACGGCAGACAAATCTTTGCCGTTAACATCAATCAGTAACCGCAGCGGTTTCAGTGATAGATATCGTTGTAACTGCAAATGTTTTGGTGCGATGGTTTCCAGTGTGTAATAGCTTTCTAACAACAAGGTTCCGGGCTTTAATCCTTTAACAGAAATGGTGGTCATGGCGGCGTTACCGGCATCCCCTTTCACCATCATATCCATGGATTCAACCACCATGGGGTGTTCCCAGGTTAAAAATTCAATATCGTCACGTGACAGAGCTTTTAATCGATCCAGTGTTACCGTATTGCCGTCTTCTTTTAGCCCCGGAAAGTAAGCGTGTTTCATTTGATCACTTGGGCGGATCACCCAGCTAAGGCTTGAGTGATCTTCTTGCTCAACGCCAAATTCTTCGAGTAAGCGTTCAAAGTAACTGGCCAAACGGTTCGCCTGCTCTTCTTTTTCCACTTGCTCAACCAGATGATCGGCTTGAGGTTGACGGCAGGAATTTAATTCCAGTAATCGATCCCGTCCCTGTTCCATTTGCTTCTTTATGTCGGCAACGGTTTGCTGGGTAGCGGCAATCAGTTCATCCGGTAAATCGGTCAACTCAGTCATGCACAGCTGTAACTGTGATTGATAGTGTTCAAACACCGAGTAACCGGCACTGAAACTTTTTTCAAATAAGTTTAATCCATCGTTATAGAAACGGAACAACACTTCCTGTGACGAGCCGGTTAAATAAGGCACATGAATATTTATGGTTTGCGTTTGACCAATGCGATCCAGCCGACCAATACGCTGCTCCACCAGATCCGGATTATTCGGCAAATCGAAAAAGATCATATGGTGAGCGAATTGAAAGTTACGCCCTTCGCTGCCAATTTCGGAACAGAACAACACCTGTGCACCGTCTTCACGATCGGCAAAATAAGCCGCAGCCCTGTCACGCTCAAACAGCGATAACCCTTCATGAAAACTGGTGCAGCGTAAAGCGTGCTTTTTCTGAAAATATTGCTGTAACGCCAATGCCGTTGACGCGTGATGTGCGATAACCAATAACTTTTCCGATTTTAATTCCGACAGTTTTTGCTCCAGCCATTCAACACGCGGATCGCGAGGCAGCCATACATCCGGAACCAGCTCAACTTCGGGGGTTAATCCGGCAAACCCAATATTCATAGGCTCATCGTCATCGGGCGTGTAAATTTCCGGGCAAGGCATTGGGTAGGCGTGTAACTGACGCTCAGGAAAATTATCCATCGCCGATCGGGTGTTTCGAAACAGCACACGTCCGGTGCCATGTTGGTCGATCAATCGATCCAGAATGGTCTGTTTTTCTTCCGCGGTCAGCTGCTGTTCGGAATGTATTTCGGATAGCAGCTGCGGCAGTTCCGCCAATAAAGGTTTAATGTCCGCCACGGCCACATCATCATCGCTGGTTAACAAAGTAATTAATGACTGATGTTCGGTGTACAGAGACGCTTCGTTTTTAAACGCCTGTAGATCGTGGAAACGATCAGGATCGAGCAGACGCAAACGGGCAAAGTGACTTTCAATACCGGCCTGTTCAGGCGTTGCCGTCAGCAATAACAAACCTGCCGCCTGTTGACCCAGCGACTCCACCAGCTTGTAATCGTCGCCTGTTGGCAGACTCGACACTGAGGTTATATCCAGGCTCTCATTATGATCGCTCTCCTTATGATCATTCTCCTTATGATCAATCTCTTTAGGATCGGGCTCTTTATCACTGCTCTCGCTCTGGTCATCAGGATTCCAGTGCAGATGATGCGCTTCGTCCACCACCAGCAAATCCCATTGAGTCTGTTTTAATTTGCTTTGCATTTCCGGATGACGCATCAGGCCATCGAAACTGCAAATGATCAGCTGTTCCATTTCAAACGGATTCACCTGTTTGCCGGTATCCAGATCAATATCCGGCTCTTGCGACAGGGTTTCAAATCGGGACTGATCAAACAGCGCAAAGTGCAGATTAAATCGACGCAACATTTCAACCAGCCATTGATGCACCAATGAGTCGGGCACCAGAATCAGCACCCGAGACGCCTGCCCGGTGTGCAACTGCTGATGCAAAATCATGCCGGCTTCAATGGTTTTACCCAAACCAACTTCATCAGCAAGTAATACACGGGGAGCCTGTCGTTTTGCCACTTCGTGGGCGATATAAAGCTGGTGCGGTAACAGTTCGACTCGTGAGCCAAGTAAGCCACTAACAGGGCTACGGCTTAAACGGTCGAGCTGTAAAAACGTATCGTAACGCAGCTGGTAACTGTCTTCTTTATCCAGTTGACCATTGAGTAATCGTTTGTCGGGGGCGTTAAATTGAACAAAACAGTTAAGGTGTAATTCGGCCAGGGTGTGAGGATTGCCGTCAACGTCTTCACATTGATAAATTAACAATCCCTGTTGCTCATTTACTTCAACAACCTGATACGCCACATCGTCCATGTCGGTAATATGATCGCCTGCCTGATAGGCTATTCGGCTGACGGGGGCATTTTCGATGGCGTAATGACGGGACTCGTTAACCGCCGGAAAATATATTTCCATGCGACGCCCTTCGACCGACTGTACCATGCCAAGACCCAGGTGCGCTTCGTTATGACTGATCCAGCGCTGACCAACAACAACAGAGTTCATATGTGGCTTTTGTTACCGATGTAGAAAATTGGGCGCGCATTCTAACATCGCAGGCAATAAATTAAAGCCAATTCAGCGTTTCGGCGTCAGTTGGCGCAAAGTATACTCAACAGTGCATCCGCGTGTTCAGCGGCTTCCCGTCCTAAATCGGTCAAATAGCCGCCATCATTTTGTGTGATCAGCTTTTTCTGATACAACCGAATCGCTGCGTCAATCACTCTGGGATCGGCCGACGAATGAACTTTAATGCCTTCTTGCGCCGTATTAAGATTAAAACGAACCATTAAATTAAGTTCGTCCACCAATGTTTGATTAAATGGCATGATTGCTCCCGGTTTTTAGCTATCTTTTTTAACCAATATGATTATCAATTATTGAGTTAAATTATTGTTATTGTCGCTTTAAGTTATTATTTATCCGAGGCTTTAACCACATCCTTTTTAGCTCCCTCAGAGGTTAACTATAAGACTTTTCTACCGCAGGTGCCAAAAATACCTTTCTCCACCAGTTTTTACCTTGAATTTAGGCCATTGACCCCCACTAATAGCCCATCTGCAGTGTCCAAACAGTATTTTAGGAGTCGAATTTGGAACAATTTCGAGGAACCACAATATTATCGGTTCGCCGCAATGGCCAGGTGGTTATTGGTGGTGATGGCCAGGTATCGCTCGGTAATACGGTGATGAAAGGCAACGCGCGTAAAGTACGCCGACTGTATCACAATAAAGTGCTGGCCGGTTTTGCCGGTGGAACCGCCGATGCCTTTACCCTTTTTGAACGCTTTGAAGCAAAACTTGAGATGCATCAGGGCAAATTACTCAGAGCCGCGGTGGAGCTGGCAAAAGACTGGCGAACCGACCGTATGTTGCGTCGTCTGGAAGCGATGCTGATTGTCGCCGATAAAGAACATTCCTTTATTATTTCCGGTAATGGCGACGTGATAGAACCCGAAGAAGATGGCGGCCTGCTATCGATTGGTTCTGGCGGCCCGTTTGCCCAGGCTGCCGCCAAAGCCCTGCTGCAAAATACCGAATTATCCGCCAAAGAAATTGTGGAAGCAGGACTTGGCATCGCTGCCGATATCTGCGTTTACACCAACAACAATTTAAGAATTGAAGTACTCGAATAACCCATTTGAATAAGACGGACTTGTCGTTGGCTTTCCAGAAAAAAGCCATAACAGCACCATTTTAACGATGAACGTCTACATGAGTATTTTGATTTAAAAGACTATTGATTTATCGATTAAGAGAGCGACTGTATGCCTCAGATGACACCAAGAGAAATCGTCCACGAGCTGGACAACCATATTATCGGCCAGAACTCTGCGAAAAAAGCGGTGGCCATTGCATTGCGTAACCGCTGGCGACGTATGCAAGTAGATGACAAGTTGCGTAATGAAATTACGCCGAAAAACATTCTGATGATTGGCCCCACCGGGGTCGGTAAAACCGAAATTGCCCGACGTCTGGCAAAACTGGCCAACGCACCTTTTATCAAAATTGAAGCCACCAAGTTCACCGAAGTGGGCTATGTGGGTCGCGATGTTGATTCGATCATCCGTGATCTGGTGGACTCAGCCTTTAAAATGCTGCGCGAGCAAGAAGTTGAGCGGGTTAAACCCCGTGCCGAAGATGCCGCCGAAGAACGCATTCTCGATGCTCTATTGCCTCCGGCACGTCGCAGCAACGATTTTGAACAAGATGACAAAGAGAATGAAGCGCCCAGTGCAACCCGACAGCTATTCCGCAAAAAACTGCGTGAAGGCGAGCTCGACGACAAAGACATCGAAATAGAGATCGCCGCCCAGCAGGTGGGTGTAGAAATTATGGCGCCTCCGGGCATGGAAGAAATGACCAGCCAATTGCAGAACATGTTTCAGAACATGTCTCCGGGCAAAACCCAACGCCGAAAAATGAAGGTAAAAGATGCCTTTAAACTGGTGCGAGAAGAAGAAGCCGAACGCCTTATCAACCTGGATGATTTAAAAAACCATGCGGTTGAAGCGGTGGAACAAAACGGTATTGTGTTCCTTGATGAAATCGACAAGGTGGCCAAACGTCAGGAAGCCTCCGGTGGAGATGTATCACGGGAAGGCGTGCAGCGGGATCTGTTGCCGCTGGTTGAAGGCTGCACCGTGTCCACCAAATACGGCATGATCAAAACCGATCACATTCTGTTTATAGCTTCGGGCGCGTTTCATCTGTCAAAACCTTCGGATCTCATTCCAGAACTGCAAGGCCGACTGCCCACCCGTGTTGAGCTGAAAGCCCTGACGGTGGATGACTTTGTGCGCATACTGACCGAACCCGATGCAGCACTAACCCGCCAGTACATTGCTCTGATGGCAACGGAAAATCGCTCAATTGAATTTGATGAAAGCGGTATTCAGCGCATAGCCGAAATTGCCTGGCAGGTGAATGAGCGTACCGAAAATATCGGCGCAAGACGCTTGCAAACGGTGATGGAAAAACTGCTGGAAGACATCAGCTTTACGGCTTCAGAGCAGACCGATGCCGTCACCATTGATGCCGACTATGTGAATCAGCAGTTGTCGGATCTGGTTGAAGACGAAGATCTGAGCCGATTTATTTTATAAGCCGCTTACGGTTAACGGTTAAACGATTACTCGCCAATAAACCACTGCTCACAGATCCCTGCTGTGAGCAGTGGTTGTTAAACGTCATAACTTTTTTCCTTCAACCGATCGTTGATAATTTTATTAAACAAATATTGTTTAATATACCTGCCTTAATTAAATCGCCTCACAGGACTGGCAGCCAATACAGGTCACGGGATCCCATTACTGAGCGGTTTATCCGGTTTTTCGGCCACTTCTTTACTGGGTTCAGCCTGCTGCCTGAGCTATAATCAGCACACGATTAACGGCGAAGCAGCCGTTACCACTCAAATAGCCACGCAATTAACAAGGTTTTGCTTTAATGAGCGATAAAGCCCCAACGGACATCAAGTTTCATCAGAAAAGCCAGAAGCTGGAAGTGGTGTTCGACGACATCAGTTATCAATTATCCGCCGAATACCTTCGTGTATTTTCACCATCAGCCGAAGTGCGCGGTCACGGCGGCGGTCCGTTAAAGTTGGTCACCGAAAAAAAGCAGGTGAAAATTGTAAATCTGACACCGGTTGGCCACTATGCGATCCAGATTACCTTTGATGACGGTCATGATTCCGGATTGTATACTTGGCAAACCTTTCGGGAATTAGGCGATAACTTTGAAAGCAATTGGGCCGAGTACGAAGCACGGCTGGCAAAAGAAGGCGGCTCACGAGACGTCAAAGCGTTATACAAAAAAGTTGAGTAAAACCGGTAGGCTTTATTTTGCGGCCGATTAACACAGAGTTTAAACAGTTTACGGATCCTTTATGAGCGATAAAACCACCCACTTCGGCTACCAAACCGTTGATGTCGAAGACAAACAGAAAAAAGTGGCCGATGTATTTCATTCCGTAGCGGCCAAATACGATTTAATGAACGATGTAATGTCGATGGGCATTCATCGCCTGTGGAAACGTTTTACCATCGAAATGAGTGGCGTCAGGCCCGGTCATAAAGTGCTGGACCTTGCCGGTGGCACCGGCGATTTGGCGGCAAAATTTGCCGACAAAGTGGGCGATTCCGGCCAGGTAATTCTTGCCGATATCAACCAGTCGATGCTTAATGTGGGTCGCGATAAACTGATCGATAACGGTTACGGCAATAAGGTTCAGTTTGCTCAGGTCAACGCTGAAGCGCTGCCTTTTGAAGACAACAGCTTTGATATCATTACCATTGCCTTTGGGTTACGTAATGTCACCCATAAAGAAAAAGCGCTCAGCAGCATGCTGCGTATTTTAAAACCCGGTGGTCGATTGTTGGTACTGGAGTTTTCCAAACCCGAACAACCCTGGTTGAGTAAAGTCTACGACACCTATTCCTTTAGTTTGCTTCCGGCTATGGGCAAACTGCTGGTAAATGATTCGGACAGCTATAAGTATCTGGCAGAATCGATTCGCATGCACCCGGATCAGGACAGCTTAAAACAAATGATGTTGCAAGCTGGTTTCGATGAAGTGGAATACCATAATATGACCGGCGGCATTGTCGCGTTACATCGCGGATTTAAATTCTGATCCATGCTGACCTTTAATATTTTATCGGCTTCCGCGCTGGAAAAAATCATTAACCGTGTGATTGCACTGGATCCCGATGTTTCCAGTAAACGGCAAAAGCTGGATCAAAAACGCGTCGCCATAGAATTGACCAACTGGTCATTAACCTACGTGTTTTATTTTACCGATGAAAAAATAATCGTCGAGTCAACCAAACAGCAAGACTGCCAGGTCACACTTAAGGGCAGCAGCTTTGCTTTCTTTAATATGGCCAGTCAGGAAAACGGCGGCGATGCGTTGTTTAAAGGCGAAGTGCATTTTGAAGGCGAAATCAGTACTGCACAATCGTTTCAAACTTTCTGGTCAAGTCTGTCCATCGACTGGGAAGAACACCTTTCAAGCTATACCGGCGATATCATTGCTCATCAGGCAGGTCATCTGTTTAAAAAAGCTCAGCAACAGGCTAAGCATATTCTGCAAACCGCAAAACTAAATACCACCGAGTACTTAAGAGAAGAAGCGTTAATGACCCCTTCTGTTGTCGAGGTAGAACACTTTTACGAACAACTTGATGATCTCAAAAGTGACGTCAATCGCTTTTCAGCGCGGTTACAACGATTGCAAAAAATAATGACACAAAATTAAGCCGACCCATTTATGATGATCATTAAAAACTTTCACCGAATATTCGCCATCAATCGTGTGTTAATCAAACACGGCCTCGATGAGTTTTTACAGGTCACGCCTTTGGGTCGCTACGCACCTCTTTTAAAACTGTTTGCGCTCACCTCCCGTAAAGAAAAACAAAAGCCGCGGGGCGAACGATTACGTGAAGCGTTAATTGAGCTGGGGCCCATTTTCATCAAGTTTGGCCAAATGTTATCAACCCGCCGAGATTTGATTTCCGATGATTTGGCCGAACAGTTAATGCGCCTTCAGGATCGAGTGGATCCTTTCGATGAAAACACCGCCAAAGCGCGCATTGAAGATCAACTGGGTCAGTCCACCGACAGTGTATTTAATGATTTTCAGGCCACGCCTTTGGCCTCGGCGTCCATTGCACAGGTTCACTCCGCCGAATTATTAAATGGCGAGCAAGTGGTGGTCAAAGTGATTCGCCCCGGCATTCGCAAACAGATCCAACGGGATCTGTCGCTGCTTAAATTACTCGCCGGCTGGTTTGAAGATCACGCCGCCGATGGCAAACGCTTTAAACCCCGTCAGGTTATCGCCGATTATGAGTTCACCATTTATAATGAACTCGATTTACGCGCCGAAGCCGCCAACACCATGCAATTGCGCCGCAACTTTGCAGACAGTACTCTGTTGTATGTCCCCAAAGTCTATTGGGATTTCACTCGCGAAAAAGTCATGGTGCAGGAAAAAATTAGCGGTATTCCCATCGCCAACATTGCCGAACTTAATCGGGTGAACACCAATATGAAAGTGCTGGCGCACCGTGGTGTGGAAATCTTTTTCACTCAGGTTTTTCGCGACAGTTTTTTTCATGCCGATATGCACCCCGGCAATATTTTTGTTGATGCCAGCGATCCACAAAATCCCAAATACATTGGCATCGATTGCGGCATCATGGGCACACTGGGCGAACAGGACAAACGTTATCTGGCCGAAAACTTTCTGGCATTCTTTGATCGGGATTATCGCCGAATTGCCGAGTTGCATATTGAGTCAGGCTGGATCCCGGAAAACACACCGGTGGAAGCGTTTGAGTCGGCCATCCGAACCGCTTGCGAACCCATATTTGGAAAGCCACTGTCGGAAATATCCTTTGGTCACTTTTTAATTCAACTGTTTCAAGTGGCCAGACGCTTCCAGATGGAAGTACAACCGCAACTGGTGTTGCTGCAAAAAACCTTATTGTACGTTGAAGGTCTTGGCCGGCAGCTGTATCCGCAGCTCGACTTATGGGAAACCGCGCAACCTTATTTGCGGGAATGGGTCAAACAACATTATGGGCCACAGGCAATCTGGAAAAAAATCACCCATAAATGGCCAATGTGGATAGAGCAACTACCCGAGATGCCAGAAAAACTGGCAACTTTTCTCGATAACGCCAATCAGCCGCCGCAACAACTGACCGAGTTAGTCACGCAATTAACGCGGTTTAATGAGCAACAGAAAAAGCGCCGAAAAATGACGGTTTATGCTTCGCTGGGCGTCAGCATCACATTGTTTTCTGGCTTATTATTTCTGGCCCATATGCCACAGGAAGCGGCCTCATCGTTGCTTGGGGCTGCACTGGCCTTTATATTAGCGGTGAAAAACAGTTAAGGGATCTGCAGTGGCTAACACAGTTTTTAACGTCAACGGGCAGCAAACTTGGTATCATTAAACCACTGAGTTACCATTAACTGATAAAGCCCACAAACCAATGATTTAACACAGAATTGGAGAGCACCATGAACGATTGTTTATTCTGCAAAATTATTGACGGTGATATTCCTTCAAAAAAAGTGTACGAAGATGATCTGCTGTTTGCGTTTCACGATATATCTCCAAAAGCGCCAACTCATGTTCTTCTGATCCCAAAGAAGCACATAGACAGTTTGAATCAGGCTCAGGAAGACGATAAAGATTTAATGGCGCACGCCCTGTTGACGATTCCGAAAGTTGCAAAGCAGTTGGGGCTGGATGAGGGTTATCGAACCATATTAAACACAGAAAAAGGCGGTGGGCAGGAAGTATTTCATATCCACTTCCACATATTAGGTGGCGGCTCCATGCCGTTTGCCTGATCAAGAATTGATAATAGATTTTTATACCGACGGGTAACATAGAGGAACAGGTTATGGGTTTTAGTATTTGGCAAATTCTGATTATTTTAGTGATCGTTATTTTATTGTTTGGCACCAAAAAGCTGCGCAACATGGGTGGTGATTTAGGCGCTGCGATTAAAGGCTTTAAAAAAGGCATGGATGACGACGACAAACAGAAAGAGAATGAAAAAGAGAAACAGGCGGATCAAAAGCTTACTCAGGATGAGCAAAAAGGCGAAACCATCGAAGGTGAAGCCGAGCACGAAAAAGAAAAAACGAAATAAGCAGACAAATTCATGCCTTTTGATATTGGTTTCTTTGAGCTGTGTTTTATTGCCATTATAGCTTTGCTGGTGCTTGGGCCAGAGCGACTGCCAACGGCAGCTCGAACCATCGGCCGCTGGGTCAGCAAAGCAAGGCGAGCTTTTACCTCGGTTAAGAGTGAAATTGATCGTGAATTGCAGCTGGATGAATTAAAGCAGCAAATAAAGCAACAGCAAGAAAAAATGGAGCAGTTGGTTAACAACCAGACCATGCAGGAAACCCTGAGCGAAACCCAGCAAAAAATTAACGATACACGCGCCGCCTTTGAACGAGAAATGGCGCAACAAAACGGCAGTTCAGACACAAGCGACCCTGACAATAAAATTTCGGAACCAACTGAACAATCGAATCCGTCCGGGCAAACGCAATCGTCCGATGTTGATGACGTTATTGATGAGAATATTGATGACGAAAATGAAATGTCGGGCTGCGACAATCCGGTCGAATTTGAACCCTTACCGAATAAAGAGTCGAACGTACACCATAATTCGCAAGCACCAACCATTCATCCACCTGAGTCGGATGCTCGCGAATCGAATAAGACTAACAACCAATCGCAAACATCGGATACCGATCAATCCGATAACCTTAATTCCGATACCTTTAATTCCAATAGTCCCGAAACAGACGCCGCAAAAAAATGAGTCAGCCTAACCAATCCACTGATAAAGAAATGCCACTACTGGCCCATCTGGTTGAACTCCGTGGCCGATTATTAAAATCGGTACTGGCAATGCTGCTGATTTTTGCCGGACTGATTTATTTTGCTAACGATCTTTACCTGCTGGTATCCAAACCCTTAATCGCTCACCTGCCCGAAGGCAGCGAAATGGTTTCTACCAGTGTCATCGCGCCTTTTTTCACGCCGTTTAAATTAACCATGGTGATGTCGTTTTTCTTATCCATGCCGGTTATTCTGCATCAGCTGTGGGCGTTTATTGCCCCGGCGCTTTATCAAAATGAAAAACGCCTGGCGATCCCTTTATTAATCAGCAGCATTATCCTGTTTTATACCGGTATGGTGTTTTGTTATCTGGTGGTGTTTCCACTGATGTTTGAATTTTTCCCATCGGTTATTCCAGAAGGCATTCGCTACATACCCGATATGACCGACAGCCTCGACATCATGTTAAAACTGTTTTTTGCTTTTGGTATTGCGTTTGAAGTGCCCATTGCCACCATGCTGTTAATATGGACCGGCGCAACCACCGTCGAAAGTTTACGCGAGAAACGCCCTTACTTGGTGGTAGGAGCATTTGTTGTTGGTATGCTGCTAACACCGCCGGATGTTATTTCTCAAACCTTGTTAGCGATACCCATGTGGTTGCTGTTTGAACTGGGAATTATATTTGCCCTCTGGCTAAAACCGGAAAAAAGGCCGGGCGCTTCTTCTGAGTAAAATAAACTCACATCAATTCTTTTTACAAACTGTTTCATAAGGAAAACAATGCGCCGGAAACTCAGTCCAAACTGGCTTAAACGAATATTAAATGTATGGCCGCCATTTTTAGGCGCGGGCATTAAAGTTTTAACGATCAGTGAAAACTGGGACTACGCCAAAGTTCGGTTAAAAAAAGGACTGCTAAACACCAATTATTTTGGCACCGCTTACGGTGGTTCGTTGTTTTCCATGACGGATCCATTTTACGTGCTTATGCTGACCAATCAATTAGGCCGCAACTACATCGTCTGGGACAAAGGCGCTTCAATCAAATACATCAGCCCAGGGCGCAGTCATGTGTATTGCGAGTTTCGCCTCACAAAACAACAAGTGGATGAAATTCGTCGTCATGCTGACATCAATGAAAAATACGAACCAGAGTTTGAAGTGGATATTATTGACGAGTCTGGCGAGCTGGTAGCAAAAGTATTTAAGAAGTTGCATATAAAGCGTAAAGCTAAAAAAGCAGATTAACTTTCTTTCACTAGCAGTCTAGAAACTAAGGCTGTACAAGCGATATAAAACAATACTCCGAATATAGAAAAGAAACCTGACAGGTAAATACTTACTCACGAGACTTCCTTTTTTGATATTTCTAACGCTTCAATCTGTGACAGTCAAACGCGATTAAAATGAGCGGTTGGATGTCACGTAACCTTGGTTTGTTAAAATTAATTTGGTGAAAGAACAATTGGATATGAGAATTCCTTCGTTTTTCCACGGCCAAAATCCAACCTTTCGACATTCTTACATATTTGTGATGCTATAGCCTCTAAGCCCTCACTTACACTTTCGATATCGCATGAATTGGGTTCGTTATAAACGGCTCTTACTCTAAGAGTGATTTTACCTGCCAAATCCGGATATTGCGTCAGGGCTTCCTTGTAAATTGAAAACACTAAATGAGAGTTTTCGCTAAAACTTAGCTGAATTTTTTCTCTAGATAATTCAGGAAGTTCTTGCTGCTTATTCTTAACAGTACCGCAACCCAAAATAGCAAGGATAAAAATAGCGTTTAGGAATAATTTCATAATTTTAACGCTGGCAGCATGCTCGCCCTTGGAATGGAGCCAAAGGCGAAATGTAAAGGGCGTCGCCGTACCTGCATTTATTAGACATTTCTGGCGACACCCATGAGTACATTCAAAGCACTACCGTCACTTTGCAGAGAAAAGGGAACCGATGTAGAACACTCAGCAAACCCAGCTTCCGTCAGTGCCGATTTAATCTGTTGCTCTGTAAATCCATACCCTTCATCGCCCTCATCTTTGAGCCAATCCCACTGTACCAAGCAACCACCTTTGTTAAGTAGTTGTTTCAAAAGCATGAGCGCTTTTACGTAATCGGGTACAAAGGCCAGTGCTGAGGAAGCCACGACAAGATCAAACTTTGGTGACAAGAGACTATTATCGTTGATCAGATCTTGGTTTAGCTCTGATGCGATTGTTGCAACATTTTTCAGGCACTTATTTTCGAGTACTGAAATCATCTTTTGCGAAGGGTCGAGACCCACCACAGAGCTTGCTCTGTTCGCCAACCTTTCGGTAAGCAAGCCTGTACCGCAACCAAAATCAAAAATGCGACGCCCCTCTAGCTCCACAATATTTTTCAAGGCATGGTAGGCGTTATCGGCATAAGCAATGACGGCTTCATTGCTATCCCACCCAGTTGCGTATTCATCCCAACTTCCACTCATTCTATAAGGTTCCTTCGTTTATCTAATTTCTTCCTAACACTTGGGTAACTTGCGCTGCTAGGCGTCAAGTTGTCCTTTTATTATAGCTTTATCACCACTTTTTCTACTTTTTTAACGCCACTTTCTAATTCGTATTCACGATATAGAACTTGCCGATCAACCTGAATTAAAAGTGCTAGGACGTTACCCGTACTAAGATAATCGTAACTTATGACTCTACTAACATTATCCACTAGCTTATTAAAGGCTGAGCCATCAGGTTGGCTAATCGAAATACTCACGTTATCGTCATCAGATATAGATCCATCGTTATTGGTATCGCTAGACGCCACAACATAGTAAATGTACTTTGCTTTACGTTCTTTTTCATCAATGGCTACGGATAGTTGACGCATTGAAATTATGACATTGTCATTTGACTCAAACAACCAAACAGGTTTATCCCCTTTCCGATCCAAAAATAGAACGTTTCTGTCTGTATATGAATATCCACCGGAAGCTAGCCTTCCATACTTAGTACTTCTCGCGAATAAATATTGTATCTCATGTCCACTTACGTAGTGTACATTTGATAGCTTTAATTTTTCTTTAGCAATTTCATCACCAGCAGGAGCTTCTATTTCCAGTGACTTATGGGGTCGATTTTGTGTTTCATTTATTAAGAACAAAATGGAACCTGTCACTAGCAAGAGAGCCAATAAAAATAGTATTGAATTTAACCTATTTATAAAAAGAAAGAATTTACTTGTTTCCATACACTCAACTTCCCCGCTATAACGCTCCACATAAGGGGCCGTAATGTAGTTGTTTAATTTATTGTAGCCTAGCGTAAAACAACAAATTAAACAATGCAGTGCAAGATCAAGTCGCAAAGCGGCAAGCTTGATGTAATTGTTAGGCTTACAACCCATAATATTCAATAGTAATTGATCTAATTATGCTGGCGGGCGTTAAGCTAAGAGTAATTTTCTTTTCAGTTATGGATATTTGGCTACAAGATATCTTCACATAAATTGCGGAAAATAGTTGGCTAAAATCAGCGAAGAATGAGCGTAAGCCAACTGTTAGATGTCCATTCTGATGCGATTGTTATGCATCATTCCCAAAGTAACGCTTAAACAAACGTGGACACATAAATTGCTCACAACTTTCTTCAAACAACCAATTTGAGGAAAATTGAATATGGCAAAACACATAATCAATAAAATAAGCCATCTCTATAAGGTATTTTTTAGAATCATTATGATTTAATCCTTTTGAGATCCTCACTTGAATTAGGTCAGCCTTAACATCTTTATTGACTCTGAAATAAACACGAATACCTAGTTCAGAATAATACTCTGTTCCAAACGCATTGCCTTCAATTTCCCATACACTTTGGTGAATTTGCTTTTTAGTAGCGACTCCACGAAGAAAGTTTCTAGCGACTTTCAAGTTTTTGGGCAAGCACTCGCCTGACCGAAATCGTATTAATTTTTCACAACAGTCAAGCAAGTAGCGTTTCACCAAAAACTCTTTGCCTTTGCTCTGACTAATTAACTTTAGTTTGTTAGTTAAATTCATAATCTAGGCATCATTTGGATGCATAACGCCCCATAAATTGCGGCTTTGAAGTTGTTTTTTGTGGTAGCATAGCGTTAAACCACAAAACAAGCGATCGAAAAGCCATCAATTTATAGCTTTGTTAGGGCATCTTTTACTTCAAAATTTCGAATAACTTGTATGAACCCGCCTTTAACTTTATCTAAATCCTCGACGGCCACTTGATTAGTAATATAAGCACTTTCTGTGTCAGATTCAAACATATAGAATTCAGAGATATGGGAACGTCAACCCCTAATACAGAGAAGTTATACTTATATTTATACCCGGTGAATATTTCACCTTCAACAGACCGCGTAATCTCAGAAATTCCACCTTTATCATTCAGATTAAAAAACTTCGGCATATTTGATTTGAGGTTTTCTATATCCAATTTAACGAACTCTAATAAAGAAAAGCTGGCACCTTTAGGATATATCTCTATCTTTGATATTGCATCACCAGGCGACTCTACAAAAATATACCTGTAGTCCTCATCTTCAACATCTTCCGTGACTTTCCAATTCCCTGGATAGTCGAACGAAACTCCGCTTTTCATATACCTGTTAATATCCTTGAGTTCAGCGCTTCGCTCTCTGCAACCGAACATAAATAAAAATGTTACTGTTAAGAAAAGTGCAGTTTTATATTTAGGCATACATTGCATACTCGGTGACACGTAACGCCTCATTCAGCAGAAATCTGCTGCAATGATTTGTTAATTGTCGCTTCATAATTGTTGTTGATCATATGTTGAAAGTAAATAACATGAAATATTGATGTAAGATACGCATTCAACCATTCTTTTTGGCCTTTTTTCGCGCCAGATAAACTATTCAGTTGATTTCTCACTTTCACAATCCAAACAACATCGAGTACCGACGAAAAAATATGTATCGGCAAATGAGCTTTAAGAAGTTGAGTATCTGGCAAGTTGGCTACACCCCATAATAGTGAAATTGTAGACAAGATAAAAAATAAAATGGTAAGCAACATAAATCGCTTTGAAATTTCGTTGCTATTCTTATTGATTTCTTTAGATAGCTGATAAAGCTTGTACATAAGGTAACCACCGATAGTAATTACACAAAGCACCAATACTTGTAATGTTGACTCTTTCCTAAACCTATATTTCATTCGATAAAGCTCAAAGCTAGTTTTTCAATTAACGTCGCGAACAGGTGCGTGGTCAAATCAGGACAGCCATCACTTATTCCTCACGGAGCGTACTTAAGCTAATTATTATCTGCTCTTTTACACGCTTCCACATCCAAGAAATGATCCCGCAACTCTACCATGAAGAGTTCATAGTTAAATTCGGTGAGGTTAGCCACTGCTGCCAGCACTAAACCATCCTCCGGAAACAGCCAAAACTGAGTTGTGCCACCGATCGACCCGCCACCATGGCCGTACCAAACTATTTCATTCTCATCCCTAACAATTCGCCATCCAAGCCCGTAACCGGTGGGTTGACCATCATTCGTTTGCATTGTCGTCCACAAGCTTTTGATCGTTTCTGGTTTGAGGTGCTCGTTATTGAGATGCGCCAAGCCAAAACGCACCATGTCATCGGTTGTAGACAAAAAACCCCCGCTCGCCCATTTGTAGCTGTTGTCGACTTCTGGCTCGTTAGTATAACCATCCCCATTGGATCGATAATACCGCCCTCGATTAGCAATGATCTTCTCAAGATCATCAGCAACCGTGTCCTTCATCCCTATAGGACCGAACACCGTTTCATCCATGAGTCTTAGGAATGGCCGATTTGCAGCCGCTTCCATTGCGGCACTCAGCAAATTATAGCCATACGAAGTGTACGACCAGCGTTCGCCCGGCACCATGACCAACGGATCGTTTTCAAATATTTCAAGTCCAGAAACGACATCGGAGTACCACGTGCGTAAATACGCTTCATTTCCCTTGTAATGGCGAATTCCTCCTAAATGGCCTGCAAGTTGTCTTACCGAAATCTGATGCTGCTTCTTCGGAAAACTCGGGACGTAGTCACGAACAGGAGCATCAAGATCGATGAGATTGTTTTCGACCAGTTTCGCTAACGCAAATGCAGTAAACGGCTTTGCAACACTGCCAACCCGAAACTTCGTCGATGCAGGATCGACTGGCACTCGTTGCTCGAGATCTGCGAAACCGCTCCCGTGTGACCAAAGCAATCTGCCCTTGCATCCAACTGACACAGCTAAGCCAGGGCTATTGCTTTCACGAGCAAAGGACTCGACCAACTGTTTAGCTTCAACGTGATATTCGTCCGGTTTAGATGAGGTGGCGCATCCACCGAATAAAACTAGTACAGCCGTACAAAATACGGCTGAAACAAATCTACGAATTATATTCATTAAATCAATTCCTCCTTAAGGACTCCGACCATGCCTGATAGATAACGCCTCAAGCAGAGGCGCGCGTAAGCGCGTCCTGCTGCCTTGATTTGTTAGATGCCAAGTTTCGTATTACCTTTCCAACAGGTTTTTCGAAACACCGGTAGGAAATATAAGCTACCAACACGCTTAGAACGAAGGATAGCAAGAGTTTTATTTCAACAGATAACGTAAGTTGATTGACTTTAATAATGATTGGCATGTGTAGTAAATACAAGGAATACGATATTTTTCCAATAAAATCACCAAGCTTGTTAGCTAAAAATACGTTGTTATTGGGAACCAAGAAGACGATACAAAAGAAAACGGTACTCATCACAAGCAATACTTCGTAGCTTAACCACATTCTTGTTTTATCCGGAGTGGTCAGAGGGGAAAACGCTGGGTACATTAATGGAATTAAGCAAAGGGCTAGTATAAACCAATGCTTTTTCAGGTACTCGGGTACCGCAAGAGAACGGTATTGCATCCCAAGCACAACACCAACAAAAAAGAAAGGAAGAGTTCTTAATACACTAAAAATATTGTATGGCACACCATTTATATCGCCATAAAATTTTGGAAAGTTTGTCAGAAACAGTAAGATCATCAATGCGACAATGGATAGATAAATGTACCCCATTCTGTTCTTCGCAAGAGTCCAAAAGACAATGAAAATTAAATAGAAGTGTATCTCAGCCGGGATAGTCCAAAGGACACTATCACCATATAGGAATAGCAAGTGTCCCAGCAGAGCATTGAAGTCTGGAATATTATATAGACTGTCATTCCCAATTAAGGCTAAAACGTACGAGCCAAAAACAACAGCTAAATACAAAGGCAATACTCTGCCGACCCTAGCAAGGAAATATCGAATCATATTGCCCTGATTAAAATCCTTATCTAGATAGAGATAAGACATTAAAAAGCCACTCAACATGAAAAAAAGCATAACGCCGTATGCCCCAGAGCCACCACCCAGAACACCATCAAGCCAGTTAGTAATATCACTGAAGTGAGTGATAAAAACGATAAGCGCAGCCAATCCACGTAAAGTATTTAGTTTTCTGATTTCCAACGATGATCTCTTAACTCCGAGAGTTCCGGCGCATCTAACGCCCTGTTAAGGTGTGAGCAACACAATACAAAAGCCTCCGCACACCACCTTAATCACTAAAATCAACGCATAGTGAAAATGCCACGCGTTGCGAATCACTCTTGAACAGTTTATTAATTTTATTGCTGGCGACTTAGTAACAAGCTTGCTCCAGACATAGCTAAAAAGGTTGCACAACCTCTATTGAAGCGCTTTGCCATTTTCGGCTTCGTAAACCACTGCCTTAAGTACATTCCAAATATGGCATAAATCGATATTGCACCCATTTCTAAAATTAGGAACGTAGCCCCTAATACGAAGAACTGTTCATTTACACTCGCCGAAACATCGACGAACTGTGGTAGAAAGGCAGTAAAGATTAAGATCGCCTTTGGATTACCAGCGGCTAACAAAAATTCTTGTTTAGCTAAACCCAGTCGGTTGCGAGTATTTTCTAGTTCAGAGACAGGACTTGCTTCCGAACGCCAAAGATTAAAGGCAATCCACAACAAGTAAGCTGCGCCCAAAACTTTAATGGTTAGAAACAGAGTCTCAGATGCATAGAGAATAACAGCTAAACCTGAAGCAGCCAAAGCAATCATTACAGCAAATGCAGCAATTCGACCAAGACCAGCAATGAAAGCGGACTTAAAACCGTAACAACGAGCATTGTTCATAGACAATAAGTTGTTTGGACCTGGAGTCATATTGAGCGCAAAACACGCAGGTATAAAGAACAATAACTTCCAGATTTCCACAATATTTCCTCCATAAAACTAACGTCCGGCACACCGGCCGACTGGAGCGCAACGTAAGGAGGTCCAGGCCGAAGACCGAGGGTGCTGCCGCTTGTTAAGTCTTTTGTTAGTTAAGTACATCATAAAACTCGGTACGCCCTTGTACTTTGGCATGTTGCAAGGGAGTGTTATCTGCTTTGTTTAAAAGACATTTGTTACAGCCAACCTCAATTAACTTTTTGGCTAAATTAGGATTACGGCTAGTCACAGATAGATGTAATGCGGTACAACCGTTCTTGTCTTTAGCGTCTAGTTCAATACCCGCTGCTGCCAAAGGTTCAATACAATCCAATGCTCCACTTACGGCAGTGAGGTGCAAAGCTGTCCAATCGTCAGTGCCTCTGCAGCCCAACTTCGATCCGCTTTGGAGTAACAGGCTTACTATTTCTGGCTGATTATTCGCACATGCTCGGTGCAAGGGAACAAATCCGTACTTGTCAGGCTCGTTTATATCGTAGCCACCATCAATCGCAATTTTTACTGCCTTGATATTGCCTTCGATTATAAACTTAAAAAATTCTTCGTAGTCCATAGATGCCTGTAGGCTTAACAGTTGATTCTTACGCAGCCAGCATTAAATACCAGCGCGTCTGTTTTTTGTCTCGATTTAGCAAAGAGTATTCCAAATATTGTTTATATTCAATAATTTACCGAAAAGTACCTTTAACTCTATTTCGGCAAAACAGGCAGCCTGCGTATGTTACCAAAACAATATTTGCGTTTGTTTTATTTTTTCTTCGTTTTAATTACCAATAAATTCAAGTAATTAGATCAAAATAAAAGAATAATTAAGGCAAGCTGCCGCTGTTTTCAAATAAATATCGTGGATGGTTAAGTGAATAAAAGACGCCTCGGTATCGGTTAAGTTGGATTCAGGCCGTATTCCTATTCAACTAGGAATGTTTATTTGAACCAGAGAATTTGACCTATACGACCGATAAGATATACGTTAATTAAGTTTCGATACGATTAGAGTCTGCTTATTTATTTAATCGACTTTCTGAAACTCGGCATAAATTTCAATATCCACACGATCACCCACCATGGGTATGTATTGATCCATACCAAAGTCTGAACGTTTGATAGAACCCGTTGCCGAAAAGCCTAAGGTATAAAATCCTGTTAGCATATTATTTGCGCCACCATGAAAAGTCGCGTTAAGTGTGACCGGCTTTGTTACTCCCAGCAGGGTTAACTCGGCATTAAATTGAAACTGGTTTTCTACCTCCGTTGGCGTAACGGATAACGTTTTTAAAACCGCTTCAGGAAATTGTTCGGTATGAAACCAACCGTCTCCGCGTAATGTGTCTTCTAGGGATTTATTGTTAACGTCTACACTGTTGGTTTGCACTTTTGCTTGCAGTGAACTTTGTGCCATTTTATTGGGCTCAAAATTTAACGAGGCCGACATATCATTAAATCGCCCCACATACATTGATAACCCCAAGTGCTGAACTTTAAACAATACCGTTGTGTGCTCAGGATCAAGTTGATACTGGCCTTTTTCCAACTGGGTGATTTGCGGTTCAACAGAAGGTGTTAACAGGTAGCTGCAAGACACAAGAGTCACCGTTACTGCTAAGTAAAAGCATGGTTTAATGCATATAAACACCTGAGACTCCATACTTAATATTATAATTCATGTCATCGTTTAAATTGCACTTATCATCCGAAACCAAGTTTAATGGCTTTAGATACATTCATTATGATATTGAATAATCCTGTTCGCTAATTATCTTGATACAACGTACACACCGCTCCAGCCGGATCTTCAATAATGGCGTATTTACCTTCGCCTTCGGGACGCTTTAATACTTTGCCGCCCATCGACTCACACTGGCTTAGGGATTCCGATAAATTATCCACTGATATGTAGACCATCCAAACCGGTGGAATATTGGCGTTACCGCCTTTTGCGTGACATATGCCTGCGGTGGGTTCTGCTTCACCTTCAACAGTCATATTATAATCGTTGTAATCGCCCATGCTGACAGGGCTTGAAGTCCAACCAATCACTTTTTTATAAAACTGTTTAACCGACTCGGCATCTTCAACGGTTAAATCGGTCCACAATATTTTTCCTGGTTTTGATTTTTCTGATGCTGATTTTTCTGACTCTGATTTATCTGACATGGGACTCTCCGCCTTTAATTATTCACTCAGGTTGTTTAGCCAGTTTAGTAGCTTCTGACCAATAAAGGTATTGTCATGGTGACCATAAAATTGCTCGGCACCGACACCGTATGCGTAAAGGTTAACATCAACACCAGTATGACCATGAGTTGTCCAGCCAGCAAAACTTGCTCGGTTTACCGTATTCTTCAAAAAACCATAAATCTGTCGCTTGTCATCACGGCCCTGCAATTGTGCCCATTGCTTTGATTCTAACTCCGTTAACGTTATTCCAAGATCCGATAAAAATATTTCGATGGAATTTTCCTGCATCACTTGCTCAGCATAATCGGGCAAACTTTGCTTCATGCGCTTAATCGGATGAACATTAAATTGATAATAATCTCTATCTTCCACTCGGGCACCAACAGAAAGCCCGCCCGTTTCGTGATCGGCGGTCACTAAAACCAATGTGTCGCCATCTTTTTCTGCGTAGGACACCGCCGCTTTTATCGCGCTGGCAAAGTCATCCATTTCATGCATCATGCCGGCTACATTATTATCGTGACTGGCCCAATCAATTTGGCTGCCTTCTACCATCAAAAAGAATCCTTTATCGTCATTACCTTGTTCCAAACGATTTATCGCAGCGTTTGTCATTTCTGCAAGCGAGGGGTGTTTTTCGGTACGTTGCAACACTCTTGGCAAACCAATGTCCGCAAATAAACCGGCCACCTTGTCACCGGCTGTCTTAAGCTCGCTGGATTGCGTGATCACATCAAAACCCTGTTGTTCAAGCTCTAGGGTTAAGTCACGATCATCCCGTTTAAAATATTGCCAACCGCCACCTAAAAACACATCTACCATGGGTTGATTGTTATAAGTATTATCCAAAAACTGATCGGCAATATTATTGTAATTGCGACGACTGGGCTCGTGGGCAATAAAAGCTGCGGGCGTCGCGTGTACAATTTGTGAGGTAGCCACCAAGCCTGTGTTTAAACCTTTTTGTTTTGCCACCTCAAGCACCGTTGGTACAGGCGCTTTATTATTATCAACAGCAATCGCGCCATTGTAGGATTTAATACCGGCGCTGTAGGCGGTGGCCGATGCCGCTGAATCGGTAACCTGGTAGTGAGTATCGCTCGAGTTATTTAAATTTTGCGATCCGGAATTATTCACTGCCATCGAATGACCAATATGATTATCGGTACTAAGGGTGCCAACCAGTAGCGGATCAAACAGCATAGGATCAACGCCAGGAGTAGAGGGATCATCATTAAATATCCGGTAGGCTTTTATATGCGCAGGCCCCATGCCATCAGCAATTAATAGAATGACATTTTTAGGCGATTGGTTGCTCGTTTTAATGTGACTGCAACCAGCAGCTATAAATAATAATGAGACTAACGCGGCCATCATTTTAAAATTAAATTCCGATGGCTTTTTAACGCTTAACCGATGAAACATAAGGCTCCTTGTTTATTAACAATACACTATTAACGATATATTATTATCAATACATTCGTAAAAATAGTTTTGTGAAAAAGTCTTTACAATAATTTGTAAAAATATAATTCCAATTAACCATTGGTTTATCTGACTTATCTTGTTTATCTTGTTTATCTTCTTGATGCTAATTTATCCGCCACCCGTGTAGGCTCTGGTAGCTTAAATCCACGCCCCATTGTTAATGTCCAATGGACAGCGGAGTCAATATTGATTAAATGTCCGGGCGACACAAAAACAGGTTTAACATTATCACGGGTGCATAACACGGCACCAATTTTTTGCTGTTGATAATACAGAGGCTTGTGACTGCCACGCGTTAGGCTGGGTGATTCATAGTCGCCCACCAGCTTAGATTTTGCGACGCCAAAACTGGGTATGCCCGTTATTAAACCAAGATGACAAGCAATGCCAAACCTTCGAGGATGGGCGATCCCTTGACCATCACACATGATCAATTGTGGTAACTGTTCTATTTGTAAAAATGCTGATAACACCGCCGGAAGTTCACGAAACGACAGATAACCGGGAACATAAGGAAATACATTATCCACCACCGCGCTTTTTTGCTCCACCACAGTGGCATCAGTGGCATTTAAAATAACCACCGAGGCGCGAATTTGCCGTCCTTTATTCAACACACCGGCATCGACTCCAGCAATATAGTTGACGGAACTCAATTGATCTTGCAGTAAAATTTTTTCACACAACCGTTGTTGGATCACTTTTGCCTCAGCAAAAGTTTCAGGCCAGTCGTCAAGGATCGACTGAATTGCATCAGGATTAAATAAACGAGATTGTTTCATTAAAGCCATTGTAACGGCATCGCAGGAATTGGCAATGATGGGCGAGTTTCGAGTTTCGAGTTTCGAGTTTCGAGTTTCGAGTTTCGAGTTTCGAGTTTCGAGTTTCGAGTTTCGAGTTTCGAGTTTCGAGTTTCGAGTTTCTAGAAGATAACGCGGTTGACGAGATCCACAAAAATTACGGCTTAAATAATAAAACTGATGGAAAGCAAGGTTATGGTAGCCATTGATAAAATACCCAAGATATTGTCATAGCGGTTTTTATCTTGCGAATTAGCCTGTGAGCTATAGGATGCTATGGACTCCTGACTCCCATTAACAATGGCTTGTTGATGGATTTTATTCTGTTGTGCCAGTGTTATTCGTCCTGTTTCAATATAGCTATGGAACAACTGTTTTTGAAACGCATCAGAATAAAACAATCCACTTTGTAATGCAGCGATCACAACCTCAAAATATTCGGCAGACCAGTCGATAAATGTCTGGCTGGTTTGATTGCTCTGCTGAAGTATTTGCAATTCCCATTGCTCCCCCTCCGACATCGAGTATTGATGCTGCTTTAACCAGCTGTCCAGTTGCTGTCGACGGTACAGATCGATTCGCCGGCTCAATGACTGCCAGAGCGCTTTATAGGCCAGAAAGTGATGACTCGGCTGCTGCAAACCAGTTTTATTAGCTGACAAATCTTGCAGTAAAGGCTTAACCTTCAGGTAAGGAGAAATAGCACCAACAGTTGTCATAATCGACTCCCAACATCTAACATCGATTGAACTTAATGTAAGGTTATCGAAACCTTATGACAGGGGTATGACAATTGTTGTATTTTTAATCGACGGGAGAAGTCGATATTTGCTTAACCGGTAAGGTTTGTAAGCGCGCAAAGCCAAGCGATAAGAAAAACGCGATTAATGGATCGGTAAACTCGGCATTGCGGGTGCCAATCCAGATTTGACCAAATTCAATTATCAATAGCCAACCGGTTAAAAGACCACAAGCCCACTTCCAGTTGTGTAACCATCGATTTAATAAATAAAAACTGGCGCCATAAAAAAATAAGTTTTCAAAAACCTGATAGCTATTGATCCAGAGCGAACCACTTAAATAGCTGGCAAAGGGTATCCAGTGAATGGTATCGGTTTCATTTAAACTAAAAGGATACCAGCTTCTTATCAACAACCAGAGCAACAACAAGGCTGCCCAATGTGATTTAATTTTAGAACCCGCGAATTGAAAAACAGCTACCGCAAAAACAGACGCGATTAACGAGTTTAGCGACATTAAGTTTCTAACCAGTAAGATCTGTACAATCATAATCACAAAGATGATCGCCAGCCGATGATAATAACTTAATTGGCGTGGCACTATTTTATCCAGAAAATACCAGAACATTAACCAGGCAAGAAACTGATCAACTAATTGAAACGGTGTAATCAAATGCCAGTGACTTAAGGGTTTAAAACTGAATTTAATTTGTAGCCAGTCAAACGAGGGGATGAATGGAAACCAGTGATAACCGAGCCAGCAGGCCACCAAAATAACAGGAACGGTTAATGTTTGCGTTGGCTCATCACTGTCAAACCAGCGCGCTACACGACTGCTGGCCAGTATTCGCATTAAGATAATGCCCACCAGCAAACCGGTAGCATTTGCCCAGGCATCACCGGCGGTTGATACTCGACTGGGTAAAAAAAGTTGCAAGCCTTGCAGTAACACCGCAAACGCAAAGCCGCCTAAAATCAAAATAAAATTATAACGCCGGTTAATGGCCGGATCCGTGTGCGAAAAACCCAGAGCCCCAAAAAAGCCAAAGGGTATAAACAACAAAATGTTGCCCAGAATATCCCCCCGGGTAGTTCGAGACTCAAAAGAAAACAGCCAGTCCCACCAATTTATGGCGGATAAATTTTTCGCTTCAAAAGAAAAAGGAAACAGAGAACCATAGATGATCAGGAGAGTGACAATGAAAAATATTTGACGCAAACCAGACATAAAGGTGACTTGATTCCTTTTGAATTAAACAACAACGCACAAGCTTCAGAAGCCTTCTACGGCTTAAGTTTAAAGGCTGCCTATGACTAAGATTCACTGGCTGACGAAGCTCTTATCCCATGCTAAACTATGCCTTGCCTGCAGCAATTTAACAACTTTTTTCAATGAGTTAGCATAATTTATCATCACCCATGTATGCCATACCTCAGCCCCACAATGAACCATAAAGCGAGTTTCAATGAGTGAATTATTGCATGAGCTGATCCTGAATACTGCCAGGCAGTTCCCCGGTCGCGTCGCCGTTATTCACAAAGAGCAGCAATGGCGCTATCAGGAATTGGCTGAATTAATCGCTAATTTTGCTCAACTGCTTTTGCAACACCAGCTATCCGCCAACGGTCGAGTGGCCGTTTACCTGCCGAAACAAATTGAAACCCTTGCCGCGTTATTTGGCAGCTGTTACGCAGGCGGTGTCATGGTGCCCGTGAACCCTCAGTTAAAAGCACCTCAGGTCAGTCACATTGTCAGTGACAGTGGTGCGGAATTTCTGGTCACCACAAAGCATCGATACAACCAATGCAAAAACCTGTTAAACCAGTGCCCGGCATTGCGGGCGGTTATCTTAATCGATGACCCGGACAATAGCCTGACCACCGAGCAAGATCCGCAAGCCAGTCATGATTATATTAGTCATAGTTGCATTTACTGGGCTTTCGACAATAAGTCTTCTGTTGATGACAATGCAGAGAGCCGCTTTCAACCGCATCGCCGCATCAGCCATGATATTGCAGCGCTGCTTTATACTTCTGGCAGTACAGGCCTGCCAAAGGGCGTTATTTTATCGCACCTGAATATGGTGGCTGGCGCCAAAAGCGTTGCTGGCTATTTGCACAATCACAAGGATGATCGACTGCTGGCGGTTTTGCCCTTTAGCTTTGACTACGGCTTCAGCCAGCTGACAACGGCTTTTTTAACCGGAGCCAGTGTTGTGCTGCTTGAATACCTGATGCCGCGGGATGTCATTCGCGCAGTTGAAAAATACCGCATCACCGGACTGGCTGCGGTGCCTCCTTTGTGGATCCAGTTGGCGCAACTGGACTGGGGTGAAACCGATTCATTACGATACATCACCAACAGTGGTGGCGTTATGCCCCAGCCAACTCTGGCAGCCCTTAGGGAAAAGCTGCCTCAGACATCGCCGTATCTTATGTATGGCCTGACAGAGGCATTTCGGAGCACTTATCTTGATCCCAGGCATCTTGATAGCCGCCCCACATCAATGGGCAAAGCCATACCGGATGCCGAAATACTGGTGCTGAATGAACAGGGTGAGCAATGTCAGGCCAATGAACCCGGCGAGCTGGTGCACCGTGGAGTTCACGTGGCACAGGGTTACTGGAATGCACCAGATAAAACCGCGCAGCGATTTCGCCCTCTGCCAAAAACTTCAGGCGGCAGGCATGAGGAAATTGTCGTCTGGTCTGGTGATACCGTAACGCGTGACGAACAGGGCTTTCTTTATTTTGTTGGCCGTCAGGATGACATGATCAAAAGTTCCGGTTACCGCATCAGTCCAGCCGAACTGGAAGCCTTGGTGATTGATATGCCACAGGTAGCCGAGGTCGCCGCCTTTGGTGTGCCCCATGAGCAGCTTGGTCAGGCCATTGTGCTCGCCGTCAAACTGAACAATAATAGCGATACGACAAGCGCGGAGATTTTAAAGCTTTGCAAACAGCAGCTGCCGAATTATATGCACCCTCATCATATCGAACAATATGATGAACTCCCGAAAAACCCAAATGGTAAAATTGATCGGGTTAAATTAACCCAACAACAGGATCAATTGTTCAGTCGCTAACGTAGCAGCAACGACAAACGGAACAAACACTATGGCAAGCCCACTGACTCACTGTGAAATGAGTCAATTTAAATCCCACAATAACCAATTGCTGGTAAATAACATCCCTTTGACGCGGTTAGCTCAACGCGCCGGTCAAACGCCTTTTTACGCCTATGATCGCAGTGTTATTCAGCAAAAAATCGATGAATTACGCCAAACATTTGAAAACGAGGCGAGCATTCATTACGCCATAAAAGCCAATCCGATGCCTGCTCTGGTTGATTTTATCGCCGATAAAGTTGATGGGCTCGATGTGGCTTCCGGTAAAGAATTAACAACCGCACTGAACAGTGGAAAGTCCCCTGCTTGCATCAGCTTTGCAGGCCCAGGTAAAAACGAAAAAGAATTGCTGATGGCGCTCGCCGCAGGCATAACCATCAACATTGAATCGAACACCGAACTTGAGCGCATTATTCAACTGTCGGAGCAGCACAATTTAATCGCCAATATTGCCGTTAGAATAAACCCAGATTTTGAGCTTAAAACATCTGGTATGCGAATGGCCGGTGGCGCGCAACAGTTTGGTATTGATGCCGAACAGGCACCATTAATTTTAGAAAGAATAAAAGCCGCATCATTAAACTTTCGCGGCTTACATATTTTCACAGGCTCACAAAACTTAAACCCGACCGCGATTTGTGAAGCGCACAACAATATTTATGCCCTGGCCGAATCAATAAGCGCCTCCGCTAAAATGCCACTGCCCACGTTAAATATTGGTGGTGGCTTTGGCATACCCTATTTTCCCGGAGAGTCGCACTTAAATTTGCAACCGGTTGCCGAAAATATTAAACGATTGAATCAACAATACAGTGCCCAGTTTAAACAAACCGAAATTATTCTTGAACTCGGCCGCTATTTAGTCGGTGAGGCTGGCATTTTCGTCTCAAAAGTCACCGACATTAAACAATCGCGCGAACAAACCTTTGCCATTATTGATGGTGGTCTGCATCATCACCTTGCAGCATCCGGTAATTTTGGCCAGGTGATACGAAAAAATTATCCGGTTGCGATTGGCAATAAAATGGATAAGCCCAAGGATCATTCGGTATCCATTGTCGGGCCGCTGTGTACGCCGCTCGATTTACTGGCGAAAAATATGCCGTTACCGACAATAGAAATTGATGATCTTGTTGTGATCTACCAATCCGGCGCTTATGGTTTTACCGCCAGCCCTAGAGATTTTTTAAGTCATAATCCACCAGTTGAACTGCTGGTCTAACAGAATAAGATTAATACGATGATGGGATTAAGAAGTATCTACTTTAGTTTGGTCAAGCAACCATTAAAATGGTTAGTGCGTATTAAAACACTGCCCGAACAACCGGTAACAACACTCGATATCAACACCGACCAACCGGTATATTATGTTTTACGCACCCGGGCCACCAGCAGTTTTCTTATGTTGCAGCAGCAATGTAAAAACCTTGGCCTGCCAGAGCCCAGGTACATCAGCAAGTCGGATCAGACAATACCCAACGGTGGCGTGTTCTTTATTCAACACAAACAAATTTTTGGCCGCCGCCCCTCCACCATAAAAAAGTACAACCGACAATTACAAAACTTATTGCAGCAGCATGACGACAATATGGATGCACCGCAATTAATCCCGGTTTCTATTTACTGGGGGCGAAATCCTGGTAAAGAAAAATCTTTGTTACGTGTTTTATTTACCGATACCGAAAGTGCGACGCCGATCCGAAAGCTATTAATTTTATTATTTCAGGGTCGAAACAGTTTTATGCATTTTGGTCAGCCCGTAAAACTCAGTTTGCTAAGTACCGCTTCAAGTGCAGAATCCAAAGCACTTAAAATCATTCGTACGTTACGGGTTTATTTCCACCGACAATGGACCGCTGCCATGGGGCCATTAGTGGCCAACCGAAAACAAATGTTAACCAGTTTACTGGCCAACGATGGTGTTATTGAAGCAATAAAGCGTGAACAGAAAAAGAAAAAAATAACCGCTAATAAAGCCCGTAAGCAAGCACAAAAATACGCCAATGAAATTGCCTCTAGCTACTCTTACAAAACCATACGTGTGGTCAGCCGTTTATTGTCCTGGTTATGGAATAAAATGTACGGTGGCCTGCAAGTTTACAACGCTGAACGGGTCAGAAATTTAGCCAGCGACCATGAAATTGTTTATTTGCCGTGTCACAGAAGCCACATAGATTACCTGCTGTTATCCTATGTGCTTTATTATGAAGGACTGGTGCCACCACATATTGCTGCTGGCATTAATCTGAACTTCTGGCCAATTGGCGGTGTGCTAAGACGTGGCGGTGCCTTTTTTATCCGTCGAAGTTTTAGTGGCAATAAACTCTACACAGCGGTTTTTAATGCCTACTTTCATGCCCTATTGGATAAAGGTGTACCGGTGGAGTTTTTCCCCGAAGGTGGCCGCAGCCGAACCGGCCGACTGCTACAACCGAAAACAGGCATGATGGGCATGATGATCCAGAATTACCTTAAGGGTTGCCGAAAACCCATTATGATTGTTCCGGTTTATGTGGGCTACGAACGCATGATGGAAGGCAAAAGCTACATCAGCGAAATGCAGGGCGCAAAAAAGAAAAAAGAATCCATGGGGCAACTTTTAAAAGTTCGCAATCAGCTTAAACAGCGATACGGAAAAGTTTATGTGAATTTTGCCGAACCTATCGATCTTGAGTCCTGGCTGACCGAGCATTGCCCTCAAAAAACGACTCATAACCACGACAGCAGTGAACGGCCAAGCTGGCTATCGGACGTAGCGCTGAAACTGGGCGAAGAAAATATGACCCGAATTAACCAGAGTGTGGTGGTTAACTGCGTCAATCTGGTAAGTTTAATTTTACTTTCAACCCCTCGTCATACCTTGGGAAAACAGGAACTTGAAAATCAGCTGGCGCTGTATTTATCACTACTAAAATCCGTCAGCTACAGTGATGATATGCAACTGTCGGATGATAATGTTGCAAATTTAATAGAAGAAGCCAAGCTACTGGGAGCCATCAACGAGTTTGAAAATCCGATGGGTAACTTATGTCAGATCCCCGAACGCTCCGCTGTCCTGTTCACTTATTATCGCAACAATATTATCCATTTATTTGCATTACCCGCTTTAATCGCCAGTTGCTTTCGACACTCCAGCAGCCTGAAGTCTGTAGAGCTGGTAGCAAAGTGCAAAGCCCTTTACCCACTGCTTAAACGAGAGTTGTTTTTACAATACTCTGACGATCAACTTTCCGAAGTTATCGATCAATACGTCGAAGAGTTTTGCAATAAAAATATTTTAAACAAATCCGGAGATGAAATTTTCCGACCCGATATCAATAGCGATGAGTTTTCTCAGTTAATTTTACTTGCCGATACCTTAAAAGAAACACTCGAGCGATACGGCATCACCCTGACATTATTAGCGACTCACGCAGGACAAAAAGCCATCAGCCGTGGACAACTGGAAACACAAAGCCAAAAGCTGGCACAACGTATTTCAGCGCTTTACAATATTTACGCACCGGAATCCTTTGATAAAAGTTTGTTTCAGCAAATCGTCGGCACGCTACGACGCAACGGATTAATTGCCAACGGTGAAGGCGGCGATTTAATTATCAGTGGCAGTGTTCCTGATATTCAACATCTGGTGATGTCCATGCTCGGTCAGTCCACTCGCGAAGGGTTGCTAAAAACAGCGCGCTGGGCAATGGTTAAGTGGCGGCAAGACTAAAGTGATGAAAATTCAGAACTAACCTTGCCAGTGTTTACTGAAACATTTTTTGAAGCCGCTTCAATAGCGGCTTTTTTATTGATAACTCCTGCGCCTGCTTGCCAAGGTTCAGCCTGCTCTATGGGTTCAGCAGTACGCTGCAAAATTATTTTTATTTGCTGGCAACTGAGTTCAGGATTTTTTTCAAGCATAGCTGCAATAACACCAGAAACATATGCCGCCGATAAAGATGTTCCACTTGCCTGGGTATAATAAGCAAGAAGCCTGGCTGATAATTGCTGACTGTCTCCACGAAGCGATAACGCACTTAGACTCGATAATGACGCTCTAAGTGATATTTGATTTTGCCCCGGTGCAGTGATGGTCGGTTGATCCTGCCAAAAATATCGCCGGTCATCCATGATGATTTCCTGTGCTTTGACTGGCGCTCCAAAGGAACTAAACTCCGCAATATTTTTATCGCGACTCGCGGCAGCAACAGTAATGACCCATGGCGCTTTTTTATAACTCCCAGTAAGCGATCCTGGTTTATTCCCCTCATTGCCGGCAGAAAATACAGTAATAATTCCCCGGTCACTCAAACGCTTGGTGGCAATGGTCATGGGGTGAGAAATATTCAATGGTGTTCCCATGTCATGACGACTGCCAAATGCATTCAGCACCACTCGAATGTTTAATCGCTGCCGTTGCTGTAACGCATAATCCATACCTGCCAGTGCATCAAACAATGTCTTTTTGTTTCCTGAACCAATACTTATTATGGGTGTTTCAGGAGCAACCCCCATATATTTGCCAGCGGATAGTGCACCACTGCCACTGATTGCACCAGCAACCAAGGTACCGTGTCCGGCACCTATGTCGGTATTTTTTAAAGAAGATTGCATACGCAGCGGTGCAATATTCGAATAACTGCTTAGTTCTGGCTGAATGGTCAGATTTTGCCTGACAACATCCGGAAAACTTAAATCCTGATGCGTAATATCGATGCCAGAATCATTTAATAATACAGATACTTTATTCGTACTAACTGAAGATGTTCGATGATGAGCGTTTAATTGTTCCTGATTATCAATCAAACTGACTTTTAATCGCTGTAATAACGTTAATTCTTTTATCGAGCTGCTAGATGATTCGTAGTGCTGAATGGATTCATATTCAAGCAGCTCATTACACCAGATGGAAACGACATCTTCTCGCATTACCAACGTTTTAATTTGTGTTGCCGTGGCTTTTACCAACACCATTGGCAAGTCATTTAAGCGACTACCAGTCATACCTTCGTCAGATAAATAACGCAATTGATTATTGGTCACAGGATAAGTCTGATCAAATGTCACCAGAACCTCTTGCAATGTATGATCCTGTGACTGCTTTAAAAATGAATTAAGTGCGGGGTCAATCACCGCCGACCGGATCGCGAGAGAATAAACAAAACACCCTAATAATAGCCCGTAACGGCATAACAGCTTAATCATTCACACTCTTGTGCTTAAAAGAATAGTAATCATCAGACTGACACGATTAATAGAAGAATGGGATAAGGGCATACCCCTAGTAGACAAATGCTTTTTCCCTTAATATTTCTTTTAACAAAGAAGCTGAAGCGACTCCATTACAAAAAATTTACTGCCATTACAACAAAACCAGTTCCATAGAGACGTTAACTACAAAAGCCCTTTTTTGGCGGCGTACCGAACCAGTTCAACGGTATTTTTCACGTCGAGTTTTTCAATTACTTTTCCACGATGGTTCTCTGCGGTTTTTGCACTGATCCCCAAACAACGGGCAATATCTTTGGTTGTTGCGCCTTGAACCACCAGATGAAAAACTTCTCGCTCTCTATCGGTTAGATTTTGGTAGGGATCATCAAATGAATCATCTGGATTACGGTATTGCTCCGCTAATATTTCCGTGGCGTATTGTCCGAAATACGACTTACCGGTCGCCAGCCGCTTAACGGCTTCAAGCAGCTCTTTACTGGCACTGTCTTTTACCAGATATCCCGCAGCCCCCGACTTCACCATATGGATCACATATTCTTTTTCTTCGTGCATTGTGAGAACTAAAATTCGGCAATCAGGCAGCTGCTGATTAACCCGCCTGACTACTTCAAGTCCATTCATTTTAGGCATACTGATATCAACAACAAGAACATCAGGCTTATGCTCTAACGCTTTCTCCAGTGCTTCAGCGCCATCTGAAGCCTGCGCAACAACCAAACATTCATCACTATTTTTCAGTAAGCTGATCATTCCTTCTCTTACTATGTCGTGATCGTCTGCCAACACCACTCTAATCATTCGTTTTAGCCTTTTTATTATTAAGCTCTATATTATCCGATGTTATTTTTGTACCCGATGTAATTGTTGACTCGGCACTTGCCATTGGAATATAGGCTTTAATGGAACAGCCTTCATCCGGTGTTGTTTCAATGATTGCCCGTCCTGAATAGGCAGAAACGCGATCTTTTATTGAGGATAAACCAACGCCTTTCTGAGAATCATCGGCCAACTCAAAACCACAGCCATTATCAGAAACCAATAAATGCCAACCATCGTCTTTTGAGTCAAGTTTTATAAAAACATGACTAGCAGCTGCATGTTTAATCGTATTGGTTAGTGCTTCCTGACAAATGCGATAAAAAGTGGTCTGAATAGATTCAGGCATTTTATGATATTCACCTACCACAACGGTTATTTTTATGTCATTAACGCCGCTCATTTGTCGCGCTAACCACTTGATTGCCGCTTCAAGCCCCAGATCATCTAAAATAGGTGGGCGCATTAATCGGGATAAATCTCTAATGTCTTGCAGTGCTTGTCTTGCAAGTTCGAGTTCTTCTGTTGGCGCTTCACTTTTTGCTGTATCACTGTTCAAACGGTTAATCAGCGCGGTCAATATTTGGCCAACGCCATCGTGCAACTCTTTTGCTAATTGCTTTTGCTCCTGCTCTTTGAAATCCCAGATTCGTTGAGCCAATAACTGCATTTGCTGATTATTTTTTTGCAGCTGTAAATTGAGCACTTTTTGTTGTTGTAATAGAGAGGATATTTGATCCACCAGCCGAGAATCCGCCATCCTGCTACTCCTTTTTCTCACTGACCGTAAGCGCAGGAAAATTATTTAACTGCAAAAATGTTTCATGATTATTTTCTGGTATTTGCAACAATATTCTTTGCAATGAATTTTTATAAATAGACTGACTGGCCGGTACCTGCTTATTGTTTTTTAATTCATACAACAAGGCTTCAAACTGAAATTGTCGCCAATAATTATCTAGCCGCCGTAAATCGGGAAGCACATTGTTTAATATATTTTCCAGTTTATTCCAGTTCGAATGATTGAGTGCGTGTATAGCCTGTATTTCTTGCCACTTAAACCAGTCCACAATATGAGCACTTGCTACCGGACTTAATGATGATTCCAGTGTTTCTATAAAGTTACCGGAATAATCTTCAGACTTTATCGCAATCCAATTGTTTAAAATCAACGTTCGAAACTGAATCAGGGGAGATGTCTTATCATTCATTCTGGCTCTAAAGTCATTTAACAATCTAACTGCGGGCAGATATTCTCCTCTGCTTGCCAATAACTCTACTTCCAGTAGTTTATACCACTGATATTGTTCACCGGACTTCTCCTCATCGGAAAGATTTTGTTTAATATTTTCGATAACTCTACGAGCTTTATTCAGCTGGCCAGTGTTGATGTACATTTCAGTCAGCCATAAATTAATTTCGGTTTCTCCACGACTGTCTTTAGCAGCGATCACCTGATCTTTTATAGACTGCCAGATATTTTCACTGACCTTAAAGTTTCCCTGAAAGAATGATAATCTCGCTAAAAAACCTTCCGCAACTAATGCTTCTTCTTTTAAACCTAATGCTTTTGCATCTTCTGTGGTAGTCGAGAAAACCTGATAAGCCGACTGCCAGTTACCTTGCTGCATATTAATTTGAGCAAGACTTTGTCGTACTTTAATGATTCCCATAGGCTCATTGACCGACAGATAATTTTGTTCCGACTGTCTTAGATAGACCAATGCTTCATCAAATTGTGAAAGTAAAAAGTAGATATAACCAATATTATTCATACTTTCAGCTTTCAGCCAGTTATCGTCGAGTGTCATACGAATGGATAATGCATCGCGATAATACTTAAGCGCTGTTTTATAATCGCCCTGCTCCTCTTCCAGTAATCCCAATTTATCATTTATTGATGCGACACCAACTGAATCATTAATTTCCGTTCTAATTGCCAAAGCTTTTTGCAGTGATTGTTTGGCTGCAGAAAAATCCCCCTTAATCGATTGCATGGTTGCTAAATTACCAAGCGAAGTTGCTATGGCCTGAGGCACATCGAGTTCTTCACGAATGTTTAATGCCTGCTGGTAATAATCTTCCGCTTGCTGAAAACGCCCCTGCCGCTGAAGCGCCACACCAAAAGCATTCAATACATTGGCTTCACCAAATCGATCTTTGGTTCGCTTATAGATTACCAGCGCTTTCATCAAATATTCATCCAGTGCTCGCTGAATGTCACCGGTTCGAATAGCGGCTTTCGACAATTCAAACCAGATTTTTGGTGACTGAGTGTCTTGCTTTGATAAAGCCATTAATTGCTTTTTGGCTTGCTCAACCTGGCCTTGTGAGTTTAAGAAAGAGATAAAATCAAAGTTAATGCTTAAGTCATAGGGCAAAATATCTATCAGCTTTTGGTAAAAATGTTCAACTTTTTTATTATCAGATTTTAATTCTGAATACCTTGCCTGTGCTTTCAGATGCAAAATACTATCGTGACGGGTATTTTTAATCAGTTGCTCTAACAAGCTTTCGGCTTTTATCAGCTCACCCCGCCATAGAGCAATGGTTGCTTCAAGAAAGCTTGCCTGTTTTAGTTCAGGGAACTCTTTTTTCAGGTTAGTCAGCGTTTGCTCTGCCTGTTCCAACCTATTTTGACTTATAAAGTCTTCTGTTTGTCGAATCAACCAGTTGGCCCGACCGCTGACTATTGCATCCACTTGTGTGTGCTCTGTCGAATTTAAATGTTCAGCAATGTTACTGGCACTGTTCGATAACTCATCGAGTATTTTATTTTCCGAATAATTTTTTTGCTGCTGCCATGTTTCAGTTAATTGTTTGGTTCGACTGTCCAGTAATTGCAGAGACATATCCACCTGATCGCCAAGCTTGGTAAGTGTTCCGGTGAGCAAGTAATCTGCGCCCAGTAATTCAGCAAGTTGTTTTTTCTGATGATTTGTAAGAGGTATCTGATAACCCAGATAGTCCAGCGTTTGCCTCATTCTGGCTTCATCAATTATTCTTAAACGGAACTGAGACAGTCGATTATAAAGTACGGCTAGACTTGCATCCGACAAAGAGTAATTTAATGCACTCAAGCTTCCTGTTGTCTGCATAGGTAAGATCAATATGGAATCAACGACACTATTATCTGATTGCACAGCTTTAGCCGACTTTTCAGCCAGCGGCTTACCGGAACCATCCTGGGCGTTAGTATCGACTGATGAAGAATTAAATCCCCAATAAAAGAATCCAAAAAAGCCGAAAATAATCACAACCCCTGCGATTCGCCACCATAAAGTTTGACTGGATGATGCAATACTTGATTGAGTTTGATTAAATGCAACAAGCCAAAGTTCACGCATTTCATCAATCGTCTCTGGCTGCTGATGGGGCATCGCCGATAAAGATCGATCAAAAAATGCAGAAAATGTTTTAAATTTTCGATTTAGTTTTACCGCACTTGCGCCTTTATTTTTTTCAGCAGTTAACTGATTAGCGGGTTGTTCAGAAAAGGGGAGTTTTTTATGCATTAGTTCATATAAGGTCACAGCCATTGCATAAAAATCAATTTTCTCATTAACCTCACCACTGTTTAATAAACTGGGCGAGGCATAGGCATGAGTAGCAAACTCTAAATTGTCACTGGCTTCAAGTTTGGCGATACCAAAATCATTAATGTACACATGATGATCAGACGTAATTAAAATATTATCCGGCTTTAAATCGCAATGAATCACCCCTTTTTTATGGGCCGCTTCGATACCAGCAAACAACTGCATGGCAATATTATGAAGTTCATCTAATGATAGAGAGACCTTATTCTTAATGAACTCGGAAAGGGTTGTTCCATCTACCTGATCCATGGTGTAAAACACACAATCAATGTCGTGATAAAACTCATGAACACGTATGATATTGGGGTGGGATATTCTGCGACAAATTAAGATTTCATCACGAAAACGAGACAGTTGCTGGGAGTTCTGGACTAACTCATCGGACAAAACTTTTATAGCAATTTGACAATCCAGTTGCCTATCTAGCACTGAATAGACGTGTCCGTGCGCCCCTTTACCTAATGGCTCAAGTATTTCAAAGCGTCCGATAAGAACCGTTCCCGCCGATAGAATCACGGAAACAGCGCCCAACTGAATTGAAACCAGCTATTCGTCAATGCACTAACCTAATTTCGATTGATGAATACGCTCCAACGGGATATCGAGGAGCGTCTGGTGCGGCAGGTTTCGCACCTTATCAATCAATCGTATCAGGTTATCATTAATACTTAAAGAATAGATATTGGCTGCAATTTGATCCGCCAGACTGATTAAAATATCAAAGTCCAAACGTCGTAAAACCTTACCAGCGGTCTGACTATCGGTGTAGATGAGACCTAAAAGTTGCTCGCCCTGAAGCAAAGGAACGCAGGCCAGAGCCGCAATATTTTTAAGTGTTGTCGTATCCCTCGAAGACAACATGGGATGATTTGAGGTATCCATTGCAACCAAGGCTTCACGATCCGTTGATGCTTGTTCGATGGCGCCAACACTGCCACTAAATTCCTGCAGATTTAATTCTTTTGCCGCCAAACCACTGATGGCATGAATGCGCATTGTTTCAAGGCTGTCACCTAATAATAAAAGCCCACGTTCCATATTGGTCAGTTGTACAACAGCGCTAATGTACTCGGCAAAAATATTGTCCTGTTGTTCAGGATCGAGGTTCGAAATAATCCGTTGCGATTGGGCCGTACGCCAGTCATTATTAGCAAATTCTGCGTCCAGACGTTGCTGTGACAAATGCTCAACCATAAAGGGAACATTACCTAATAACCCTGACAACTGATCGGTTAATACACAGCAATCCAGTGATTGATTATCAACCCAGAGTCCGTTTTGACTTTGGCAATCTTGCAGCAGCCAGAAGTCATTTTCCTGATACAGTTCTGCGTGGTATTGGGAGATGGAGGGATCGGTAATAACAATATCGTTATCATTAGCACGACCTAATGTATAACGATGATCAGAATCTAAAACGACATCAATAGCCGCCTGATCTTTTAATAAAAATGTCAGGCGGGCTTTCATAAATAAATGGTGTTCCGCAACGTTAGTAACAAATATAACACCATAATTTAACCATAAATAAGTTTAACCACGAACTACTCTTAACGATAAATAAATCTATCGTAATAATTAAATTACAGAGCCAGTCGTAAACTAAAACTTAATGTTTCAACCTGTGCCATCAGCTCGCCTGCCACGTTGGTAATATCACGGCTGGAACGCCATACATCAGGAATATTCTCACCCCGATTCGACGACACTATGTCATTAAACTCGGTCGCATGTACCAGTGCCTGGCTGTAGTCTTGTTGGCTAACTGCGCTTGCCAACTCATTGTATTTATCTGACAGACTGGTCGCAGTAACAGTATCCATCTGATTGGAATAACTGGTCAGTAATGTTTGCAAACGATTCAGCTTGGCATTGATTACCGTGCCAGAAGTTCGCAAATCGGTGACCACAATAAACTGGGAGAAGTCGCCCATATGGCCTCTTGCACGCCAGCTACCCGCACCTGTAGTTACCGTAATATCACGAAAATCTTGCCCCAGACTCGCTTTGTATAACCGGAGGGGCGTATTAGGCGTGTACTCAAGATTATGGGTATGGATATCAATATGCGTCACACCATTAAACCCTAACCCCATCGAAGCGGGTGGCTCGATGGTAATCATCATGGGAAAAGCCGCTGGTGTAGTGGTCAGAGCACTGGGTAAGCGACTTAGAAGCGCAGGATCGGTAATATCCACCAATTCTGCCGTTATACCTATGCTGTCTTTTGTCAGACCCAGGCTGTTTTCAAAACTCAGCTCCAAGTCCGTTTCAACACCACCGGCTAACTCAATTTTTGCAATAACCTTGTTCTTTTTTATTTTTAAATCAATAGGTTGTGCGTAAGTAACAGCCGTAAAAAATAAACTGGCGACCACCAACACAGCTTTTAGATACATCATAATTATTACCCCCTTTACGCAAGTGATAACAATCGATTAACACTTGCTATATTCTTATCTCTCGAATGTCGATAACGCTCGATGGCCCACGGAATTTAACGCTTTAAGTGTTATTTAAGTGCGCTGCTTATCCATGAGCGGCTCCAGACTAAACCAGATGAATGCTATTTTTCCACCGACAATATCTCATTTACCGACATTTGAGCAATATTTAAACAGTGCCATCTTATGCCCAGTAAGCTCTTCAAGCTATAACATAACCGTCGTAAATACGACCTATAACGGCAATTTGAGCGAGATACAATGGATAGACAGCCATTTAAACCAGTTATCGGTGCGAGTTTGAATCACTTACTGAACATTAAATGGACAATCATTTACAGCGCATTACCATCGCTGATCCCCCGTTTAAAAAGTATCAGGATCAACCCCTAGTGGGTATAGGGGTTTTCACCTAGAATAACAGAGGCACTAGAGGACTATTAACGAGACTTTAACTTGGCCTGATAAGCCAACAGCTGCTGCCGGATGCCTTCGCTATAAAAATCACCGTCTTCGGCTTCTTCGAGCGCTTCTTCTTGGTACTCAACAGCTTCTTCGAATTCACCAATTGCTGCATAAGCTTTCGCTTTAAGCTCATATTCAGTGATATCGTCACCGACTTGATCCCAATTGATAGAATCCACAAGCTCAAGGGCAACCTCTGGTTTGTGCACTTCATTATAGGGAGAAGTTAGTAGCAGTTTCGCCAGCTGCAGTTTGACCTGTTGCTTATCGGTATTATTTGCGGCGTATTCCAAATACTCCTTTGCTTTTAAATGACTTTTTAAGTCATTATTTTGTATAAACATCTCTCCGAGTATTGCTCTGGCCTCTGCCTGTCCACTACTAGCTGCACGAGTTAACCACTCAATTCCTTTTGCTTTATCCGCAACACATCCTTTCCCTTTGATCAAGTTTTTACCAAGAAGGTATTGAGCTGCATTATTTCCTTTAATAGCCGATCTTAAATACCATTCATTTTGACGTCCGGCCTCTTCAAGAATTGGAAATCTTTCAAGCATTAACCCGTACTTTAATTGAGCATTGGGATCATCATTTAGTGCAGCTTGCTTGATGTTGTTAAAAATCGACGCTTTTGGTTTTAAACTAATCTTGCTTTCTTGCACAAAGATAACAGAAGCTCGTAAATCAGATTGTGCTTTGTTAGTTGATACTCTCCATTCATCAATAACAGCCATAACTTCTTTACCATGTCGCTCATCACCATCGATAACAACATTAAGCGGTTTACCGGAACTGTCAATATCGAAATTAACAGTTATTTCGACAGGATAGTTTGTAGATGCAACTTGATTCTTAATTCGCTCGGGGAAATCCGGCAATTCCAATGACTTAAACGAAAGCAAGGGGTTATCAAGCGAGATAACAACTTCTTCTTTTTGACCTTCACCACCACTTAGCAGAAAGGTTAAAGTATAAGATAAATCTTTACTATAAATCGGCTCACCCACTTCATTTTTTACCGGTTCAAAGCGCCAGTTTTTAATCGCCATTAATGAGTTGCGGTCGAATGTATCAGGCGGAAAAGAATCGACCAAAACAATATTCCTAGGTTTACCACTTTCATCGAGATCAAATTTAAACTGAGTAAAACCTTCAATCCCCTTCATTGCTGCTCGCTTAGGGTATCTAGGTTCTTTTATATAAATTGGAGTTGCTTGACTGGACTTTTTACTTGGGCGTATGACCGGATACAACTTAGTCATTAAAGCATTCATACCAAACTGCTGCTTGAGTTTAATATATATTGCATCACCCTCTTTAGTACTTGCCTGCTTGGCAACCAGTTGAAACATTTTCTTTTCGTGTTCTTTTGCCGTAACACTATCGGTTGCAAGCTTCATCCAAGCATACGCTTTATTGATGTCTTTACTAACGTACTGCCCCTGATAATACATTACACCCAAATTGAATTGCGAACGTTGCTCTCCCATAGAGGCCATGTCATAAAATTCGTTATAAGCGGATTCATAATCGCCTTTTTCATAAAATGAAAGGGCACTGTGAAAATCGGCAAAAACAGACATCACTGAAAAAATGAACAAACTTAGAATTACTCTCTGCATATATAGCTCCTTTTTAAATGTATTACCTAACTAAAAAACTCCCAACAATACCGGTAAATATTGCCATACCAACATAATTATTATTCAAAAACGCTTTAAAGCATTGCTCTGGTTTGCGTTTTCTTGTTATCCAGAATTGATACCCCATCAACCCTGCAGCGATAAACCAGCCTAAATAATAAGGCCAGTGAAGTTCGTATCGCAATCCTAACAATAACAGTCCAAACATAAAGAAAAACTGGATCACTGCAATAATGGCCAAATCCGCTTCGCCAAATAAAATGGCGGTGGATTTAACACCAAGTTTGATGTCGTCTTTTCTGTCCACCATACCGTAGAAAGTATCGTAAGCCAAAACCCACATTAACACGGATACATACAGTAACCAGGCTTCAGCGGGTATTGAATTATTGCTGGCGGCATACGCCATAGGGATCGACCAGGCAAACGCTGCGCCTAATACCACTTGAGGAAAGTAAGTGTAACGCTTCATAAAAGGATAAACCGATGCAATGGCTAATGCGCCAACCGATAACATAACGGTAAAACTGTTCAGTAACAGCACCAGAAAAAAAGCCATGACCACCAACGAAGCAAATAATAATAATGCTTCTTTTTCGGATACTTTCTTCTGCGCCAATGGGCGCTGCTTTGTGCGCGAAACATGGCCATCAATATTGCGATCCGCGTAATCGTTGATCACACATCCCGCCGAACGCATTAAAAAAGTACCGAGAAGAAAAATAGTGATAAGTGATAACGATGGTGCACCATTATTCGCCAACCATAATGCCCATAAAGTCGGCCACATTAATAGAAAGGTGCCGATAGGTCGATCCGCCCGCATTAATTGCCAGTAATAGCCAATCTTAACCGTTACCTTATCGGGCAACCATTGATGGTACAGGCTAGTCACCGGCATAAACAGCCAGGGCATTTTACGATGCATAAACCGTGCGACTATTAAAAACCAGTCTTTATTGGTTGGCTTATTTTTCATGGTCATATACAGGATGCTCGGGCAAAAACAGTTCCCTAAGTAATAAGGGTTGGTGATTGACATAAAATAGCGAACGACGACACCAGAGAGGATCAGAAAAGCGTTGCTGCTGTAGCCCTGTGGACCAATGTGCCTGTTGCACCCGCTCAAATGCAATATCACAACGCTTGGCGTTAAGACGATGAAACAACAGCGGTCCGAGTGGTTTATTTTTAAGCAGTTTTAACCGGTTCACTTCACCCTGAAAAGAATAAGGTGGCACAACAGTTCGGGCGACCACCCAGGGCTCGCCACCGAGGTAAAGCTTTACTGCGCGCACCCAGGCCCACTCTCTTGGCAGCAGTTTTAATAACTGTCTTTCTTCCTTGTAAACTGGCGCCATGCCTTGTGACAAGAGTTCTACTGTCATGGCGTGGCCACTTTGTTGCTCCATCTTCTCGGTTAGGGAACCGGTAAAGCTCAGCCAGTTAATATGCTCCATGTTTGCTCAAACCCATCGGTTGCGTGTTTTATTGTTATTTATCATGTTCTGTTGTGGTTTACTGTCTTGTTAGAGTCATCTTCTGTTAGCGCTTTTTATTGAGTCGTACTTTCTATTGAATAACGTTTTCTTTGGAGTACTACTTTCTTTTGAGTATTACTCTCTTGTTGAATACTCTGCGCGACTGAATACTATTCACAACTTAATGTCACGGATTGTATCCCGAAACCCCACCAAGCCAAAGGCTGGCTTGTCATTTAATTGGCCCGGTTGCGGTTTACTGCCCGACAATCGCTTAATTTCATACACAGCAAGTATTGAGAATCACTCGAAGCGGACTATACTGAATGAATAGACTAACCTTATCAACGATGAACAAATACTATGAACTCTGGCCTGCTCAATCGAAACGCTTTATGGCGAAACCCGGCTAATAAAACAACCAACCTGCATACGGTCATGGTTACTGCACTGATGATTGCGTTATTTTGTGCCGTACCGGTTATGGCGGCCGAAGATCCTGATGCACCAAAACCTGAAGTACTTTATTATGATCTGGATCCCAATATCATCACAAATTATCAAAAGCCGCCGTCACGTCGTTTAGGGTTTGTAACGGTGGATATTCAAATTCAGGTATCTTCCGAATCCAGCCTCGATTTATTAGAGCGGCACAAACCTTTGGTGGAAGATACGTTAATTGATGTTATCAACGCGCAAACCGAAGACGACATCAAAAATATTGAACACCGGAATAAAATTCGTGGGGTGATCAAGTCACGACTGGCGAGTGTGTTAAAGGAAGAAACCGGTCAGGAACTGGTTGATGAAATCTGGTTTACCAAATTTATTTACCAATAATCCGACAGATTAAGTCAGCTTGTAACTATAGATTGAACCTCATAGATTAAAACCCATTGATTCAAACCACTTGAATCTATGCCACAGGGTATTGCAATTTCCAGGCTTCAAAGCCGCCATCCATACTGTAGACGTCATTAAAACCTTCGCCAGCAAAAAATTGCGCCGCTTGCTGGCTGGAATTTCCGTGATAACACACCACCACTAATGGCCGTTCTTTGTCGGCATTGGCAATAAACTCGGCCAGATTATCATTGGTAATATGAACCGAGTCAGGGATATGTCCATTTTCATAGGATTGTGGATCGCGAATATCCGCCATGACCGCATTACTATCATCTTGCAGTTGCTTACTTTCAGTGATGGAAATGCGTTTAAATGATGTTGCCTGATTCATAAGTTTGAACTCTCTTTTTTCTCAGCATGGAGCCACCTGACTGATTCCTGTTACGCTGAGTGCGATATAAAATTTAAATGTGTCGCAGCGCTGTGATAAATCATTAACGGAACTTGAATACTTTAACATCAAGCCATGCCAGCGCCAGGCCCGTCAAAAAACCTACCAGATGCGCAGCATTGGCTATCGAGCCCAAAGCACCAACAAATCCCAATGCCATCCATATCATCATAAAAATGACGATATTTTTATTCAGTTTAAAACCAAGACGAGGATCAATCTCGCCCCTCAACCAGCAGTAGCCAAGTAAACCAAAAACAACACCTGACAGGCCGCCAAATATGCTGTTACTGCTGGAAACCAGATACTGCGAAATATTCGAAATTAATCCGATCACCACCGTGTGGTAAATCAGTAATGATGCGTTGAATCGTTTTTCCAGCCGACCACCCAGATCCCAGAACCACATCAAATTAAACAGTAAATGTAAAAACGGAATGCCAAGCACCGGAAAGTGTAAAAAAATAGGGCTGATCAAACGATGCAACTGACCATTTAAAATCGCCTCACTGTGGAAGGTAAACCAGAACACCAGTGAATTGGTGCCAAAACCAGTTACTAATGTCACCGTTATCGCGAGCAGTGCGATGACTTTTGTTGCAATGCCGGTACGAGCAAGAAAACTTTTTATCGCTGTTCCGCCGCCCGACCATGATTGTGCTGTTTGATGGTTAGTGCTGGTACTGCCAGCATTCCATGACGCGGCTTGATACTTGGGATGATTTGGATTTCGCAAAAATTCGTTCAACTCTTGCTGCGCAACCGTTTGATGCGACTCCGACCGAACATAAATAATGACAAATTCATCTTGCTGCTCAAGCTGTGCAGTAATGCCTCTGGAATTAAGATAGTCGCAGAATGCCTGCGCAGCGCGATAAGAATTAATCCGTCCAACCGGAAACATACCACTAAGCCTTTTGAGGCGCCTGGGTTGAAGCTGCTGGTCGAATCATATGAATATGATCGATGCCGTCTTCATCGTACACATCGGAACTTTGAACAAAGCCGAAGTCTTCATAAAATCGCTTTAAATAAAGCTGTGCACCAATTTGAATTTCCCGCTTGGGGTAATGCTGTTCGATATAATCGATACCCTGCTGCACCAGTTCACGACCGGCACCAAAACGGCGATATTCGCCATGGGTACAAATACGGCCAATGGAACAACGGTTCTGATAATCGGCGTACTCGGGAAACAGCCTTAAGGTGGCAATCAGGGTATTGTTTTGCCAGCCCAATAAATGAATCGCTTGATCATCCAGACCGTCGATGTCGTGAAACGGGCAGTCCTGCTCGACAATAAATACCGCCTGACGCAATTGGAGCATGGCAACAGCTTCCGCAACGCTTAATTCATCCAGCGTCGACCATTGCCAGTTAATCGATAAACTTTTGGCTGTCACAAACTTTTCCTGAATCGCTGTTACTTGAAATCATGCTTTGCTGGAGTTATTCGCCCCAGTCCAGAACCACTTTGCCCGATTGACCCGATCCCATGGCATCAAAGCCTTTCTGGAAATCATCAACAGAATAACGGTGGGTGATCACTGGTGAAATATCCAGCCCGGATTGCAACATACTGACCATCTTGTACCAGGTTTCGTACATTTCGCGACCGTAAATACCTTTGATCACCAGACCTTTAAATATCACCTGATTCCAGTCGATGCCCATTTCACCGGGTGGTATGCCCAGCATGGCAATTTTGCCACCGTGGTTCATAGTATCAAGCATTTGTTGAAACGCTGATGGAACACCGGACATTTCCAGCCCAACGTCGAATCCTTCTTCCATACCAAGCTCTTTCATAACACCGGTGAGTTTTTCGTTGGCCACATTGACCGCTTTAGAAGCGCCCATTTTCAATGCTAAATCGAGTCGATACTGGTTCACATCGGTAATCACAACATGACGTGCCCCCACATGACGACAAACCGCCGCTGCCATAATGCCAATGGGACCTGCTCCGGTTATCAGCACATCTTCGCCCACCAGATCAAACGACAACGCGGTATGCACGGCATTACCAAAAGGATCGAATATGGACGCCAGATCATCGCTAATATCATCCGGGATCTTAAATGCGTTATCCGCAGGGATCACCAGATACTCGGCAAACGCACCAGCGCGATTAACGCCCACGCCATAGGTATTACGGCACAAATGACGGCGTCCGGCTCGACAATTACGGCAGTGTCCACAGGTAATATGCCCTTCGCCGGACACCCTGTCGCCCACTTTAAGGCCTTTAACTTCCTGCCCAACCTGTTCTACCTGACCAATAAACTCATGCCCGACTACCATGGGTACCGGTATGGTTTTCTGTGACCAGTCATCCCAGTTATAGATGTGCATATCGGTGCCACAAATTGCTGTTTTACGGATTTTAATCAACACATCGTTGTGACCAACTTCGGGTTTTGGTTGCTGCTGCATCCAGATACCCACTTCTGATTTGGCTTTGGTCAGTGTCTTCATCATACCCATGGTGTTCAGTCTCCAATGACCAACCGGTGCTACCGGATGGCCAGTGTTTGTTGAATGATCAGTTAATCAGTAGTCTTTATTACGTTATCTTTCTTAAATTATGCCGAGCTCTTTACCGACAGATTCAAACGCCGCAACGGCTTTGTCGATATGACTTTTGTCATGCGCGGCTGACATTTGTGTACGGATACGTGCTTTGCCTTTGGGCACCACCGGAAACGAAAAACCTACCACATAAATGCCTTTCTGCAGCATTTTATCGGCAAAGGTTTTCGCCAAAGAAGCATCCCCTACCATTACCGGAATAATCGGGTGCTCACCGGGCAATAAATCAAAACCAAGCGCGGTCATTTTTTCTCTGAAATATTCGGCATTGCTGCGCAACTTGGCGCGTAAATCATTGCCGCTTTCCAGCATATCGAGCACTTTGATTGACGCCTGAGCAATTACCGGCGCCAATGTGTTAGAAAATAAGTAAGGACGTGAGCGTTGACGTAACCACTCAACAATTTCTTTTTTCGCCGACGTGTAACCGCCCGACGCACCGCCCAGTGCTTTACCTAGTGTACCGGTAATAATGTCGACCCGATCCATCACATCACAATACTCGTGAGTACCGCGTCCTTTATCGCCAATAAAGCCAACCGCGTGAGAGTCATCCACCATCACCATGGCGCCGTATTTGTCCGCCAGATCGCACACAGCTTTTAAATTGGCTATATAGCCATCCATCGAAAACACGCCATCGGTAGCGATTAACTTATGGCGTGCGCCATCGGCATCAGCCTGCTTTAACTGGGCTTCCAGATCCGTCATGTCGTTGTTGTTATAACGATAACGCTTTGCTTTACACAAGCGTACGCCATCAATAATTGAGGCGTGATTCAGTGCATCGGAAATAATGGCATCTTCGGCGCTTAACAAGGTTTCAAACAGACCCGCATTGGCATCAAAACAGGAGGAATACAAAATGGTATCTTCCATACCAAGAAACTGACTGATGCGCTGCTCCAGCTCTTTATGCACCGCTTGTGTACCACAAATAAAGCGAACCGAAGCCATACCGTAGCCCCATTTATCGATGGCTTGTTTGCCTGCTTCCAATAACTCCGGATGATTCGCCAGTCCCAGATAGTTATTTGCACAAAAATTAATAACGTCTTCGCCGCTGGTTACATGGATATCAGCCTGCTGCTGTGAATCAATCACCCGCTCATCTTTGTACAGACCATCACTGTGAAGCTGCTCTATTTGTTGCTGCAATTGGTTAAAAAAGTCTTGTTTCATGCTGTAATTACCATCAGGAAATGAATTTTGGGCGATTGTACCATAAGCGCCGGATTTGACATCGATCATTCAACCGCCTAACCATGAATGTCCGGCCGTGATATCTTCAGATCTTAAAAAAATCAGAAAGTTAGCCAAACTAGCGTTGGCGGATTCTAATTATTGGCTATAATTAACTGAGAATATTACATTTTTTGACTGCCTATGGATGAACAAAACCTCCCGCTACTGCTGGGACTCGAACTGTCGATATTGCTATGTCTGGTACTGGCCGGAGGTTTATGGTTTACCTTCCGCGAGCTTCGTCGTGCTCGCAAACACAATATGAAGGTGCGACGAGAACACACCCGATTAAAACGCAAACTGGCCAGCGCAAAGCCCGCCGATGAAAATGATGATCCCAGCAAAGCCATACCGCCGCTGCAATTCCTACAGCAATCAATTGATGAAAATAAAGCCTTCTACGAAGAGGAGTTTCCCGAACAACCCATCGATAAACTCGACGAACAAGTAGGATCGGAGCAACTGTCACTGGCTATCCGCCATCTGATATTTTCCAAAGAGCGTGATTTACGCGCCGATGGTGATAAAGAGTTTTCAATACCACTGTTTGTAAAGAACACCAAAGAAGTGATCGCAAAACTGTCATCAAGCCCTAGCACTGCAACACAACCAACCAATGAAGACGAACCAACGGAGGGTTCATCCGAAGGCAGCGAGAGTGATCATTATAAAAATCTGTACGATGAATTATTAGTAACACTGCAACGCAGTAAAGAGACCATTAAATCATTAGCGTTGCGACTTTCCGACATTATTGATGAAGGGATGGATGAAGATCAGCTCAACAGCCTGCTGGAAGAACTCAACAACAGCATGGACGCCTTTGGTGAACTGTCCGGTATTTCCAGCACCGCTGGCGGCGAGCAACTTGAAGACGAAGTGAAAGAAATTCGACGTGCCTATGAAATGGGTATGAACCTGATGGAACATTTCGAAAATGCTATCAAACAAACATCCGAAATAGATGACGCCGTCGATGAACATTCCGAAGTGGTCTCCACCAATAGAAATAATTACGAAGATAACGAAACCATTGATCGCGATGCTATTTTAACTAACAACAAACGCTACACGCGTATGCTCGACGACGCTAAAAAAATATGTTCTCTACTATCAAAAGAACTGGACTCTGGCAAAGACATTATCGGTAACTTCCTTGCCATGACGCGCAAGTTTCAGGATCAATCCACTCGAATAGTTATACTGCAATCACGCGAAAAACAATTAAACTCAGACTTAAAACAAATGAAACAGGCGCAACAAGATTCCATCGAACATTTAAAAGCACGGGATCGTCAGCTACAGGCACTGCACGCTAAGTTTGTTGAAGAGTCGAACGATGAGCAAGTCGAAAAAATCTGTACCTACGCCAACGAAATCAATCGCATTGAAAATGAAATAAAAGCACTGGATCCTGCCGATACTACCAGCGCCACCAAGAAAAAACGCACCGAACTGATTCAACAGCGACTTGCCATAGAGTCACAGATTAATGAGCTGGTGGGTGAGTAGCTAAATCAGCCTTCCTTCGCCTCCGCCCCTTAAGGCCACAACCCCCTAAACAAAAAACTCTGAATGACAGAAAAGTCAGCGTTCAATACCAGCTCAAGCTCAAATAAGCATACTGCCACAATCTGACCAAGGCTTTGTAAGGACTCAACAAAGCCTTCCACGTTGGAAAAAACTTAATAGTCTCAAAATTCAGCAACTTAGCTTTAGGCTAAGAAATCTCCGGCTAAAAAATCATTGCATCGAAGAAAGTGATAGAATAGTATCACTTTATGAAAACAGAACTCGTCACCACGCTCAAGAGACAAGCTACAAAAATTTTAGCGGATCTCCATGAGACAAAAGAACCGATCCTCATTACAGAGCACGGACAACCATCTGCGTATCTTGTTGATGTAGAAGACTATGAGTTAATGCAAAACAGAATGCGAATTTTAGAAGGCATTGCACGCGGTGAAAGAGCTATTTTTGAAGGACGAGTATATTCTGAAACGGAAGCAGAAGAGAAAATGAGCAAATGGCTCAAATAAAATGGACCGAACCTGCACTTGAAGATTTAAATGATATAGCAGAATACATAGCACTTGATAAACCAGTTGCAGCCAAAAAGCTTGTCCAGAAGATATTTAAATCAGTAAAGCGCTTAAAAGATTTTCCAAAATCAGGAAAAGTCCCAGACGACTTACGTGATTCACGATATCGTGAAATTGTTGTTGGTCCTTGTCGAGTGTTTTATAGAGTTGAGCCTAATACAGTATTTATTCTGTATGTTATGCGTAGCGAACGAGCGTTAAGAAATTTTATTCTGGAAGATCGAGCAAATGACTCATAGTCAATTGCTCAAACGATCAATAAAACTTCTAACCATGCATCGCACGCGGCTCGTAAATTTCTCGGCCAAATGGCGTAAAACCTAGTCGCATCATTTTAAAGTGTTGCAATCCGAAAGGTATGCCAATGATGGTGAAGCACAATGCAATTCCCCAAACCAAATGACAGAGCACTACCCAGAAGCCACCAAAGATTAACCAGATTATATTCGCCAGCAAGTTTAAGGTTTCGTGAGTATCGTAATAAGGTTTTGCCCGTGTTTCACTGCCAAACGGAAACAAAGAAAACAACGCCATTTTAAAACACTGAAATCCCCAGGGAATCCCCACTATAGTCAAACACAGGGCAATGCCACCGGCAATATAACCTAGGCAAACAAAAAAACCGCCTAAAATAATCCACAACACATTAAATAATAAACTCATTAAACCCTGCCCTTTTGTTGTTTTATAACAATCTACTTACAACTCAATTCACTACTAAAAACCTTTGCTAAAATGACCTTTATAGAAAGAGCTTTGTAAAAAGACCTTTTAAAAAAATCATTTGCAAAAAAGCGGCCAACATATTATTTCGAATAATATCAATCAGTTAGTATATTTAAAAAAGCGCTGGTTAGTCATTTTGACGAAACGTTAATGAATTGAGCCGGTGTTTTCTAATATGGTTTTTAAAGCAGGTTTCTAAAACGGCAGACATAAAAAAAGGAGCTTTCGCTCCTTTTTTATCAACCATTAATCTTTATAAACCATTAATCATCTGGTGATTATGGCAATAAATGACTCACGGCATCACGCTCTTCAGCCAGTTCTTTTTCCGTGGCTTTAAGCTTGTCTTTACTGAAGTCATTCAGCTCCAGACCTTGTACGATTTCCCAGTCGCCATTTTTACACACGCAAGGGAAAGAGAAGATCAATCCTTTCTCAACACCGTAAGAACCATCGGAATAAACCGCCATGCTTACCCAGTCATTGTCGTTTGAGCCAAGTGCCCAGTCACGCATGTGACCGATGGCGGCATTGGCCGCTGACGCTGCAGAAGAAGCACCACGTGCTTTTATAATGGCGGCGCCACGTTGCTGAACGGTCGGAATAAAGTCATTTTCAAACCAGTCTTGTTCAACGTTGTCGATGGCTGTAGCACCCGATACTTTTGCGTTATACAGATCAGGGTATTGAGTAGATGAGTGATTGCCCCAAATTGTCATGTGAGTCACTTCGGTGATGGCTTTATCCAGCTTTTGAGCCACCTGTGACATGGCACGATTATGATCCAGTCGTGTCATCGCAGTAAAGTTACGTGGTTTTAAGTCAGGCGCGTTGCGCTGAGCAATCAGCGAGTTGGTATTCGCAGGATTACCAACAACCAGAACTTTAACGTCTTTGCTGGCGTTATCGTTTAACGCTTTGCCCTGAACAGAGAAGATAGCAGCATTGGCTTCCAGCAGATCTTTACGCTCCATGCCGGGGCCACGAGGACGAGCACCAACTAATAATGCGTAATCGGTATCTTTGAAGGCTACATTAGGATCGTCGGTACAAATAACGTCTTGCAGCAATGGGAAAGCACAGTCGTCCAGCTCCATTTTAACGCCTTGTAAGGCATCCATTGCTGGCGTGATATCCAACAATTGCAAAATAACGGGCTGATCGTCGCCTAGCATGGCGCCAGACGCGATGCGAAATAATAATGCATAACCGATTTGACCAGCGGCACCAGTCACAGCAACGCGAACAGGTTGTTTCATCCTGATATCCTCTTAAAGTTGTCTTTGATGTACGGGCACTCGCCCGGCGGGATAACCCGCAGATCGTGAATTGAAATTTAACCTCTATCGGGCGCGGATTCTAGCATAATTGTAGCGGGTAATCTTCACCCTGCCACCGTGTGCTGTAAAAGCCTGAAATTATCCGAGCTTTTATGCCGCTCTTTGAGCAACATTCCCGCAAATTAGCGGTTGATAGACAAAGGATTGCGGTTTATATTCCCTGCGCATTTTAATCTCACAGGATATTCCCCCCATGACTTATGGAAAAACAACACTTGCTAGCTTGTTAATGACTACTTTAATCGCCTGTGGCGGTGGCGGTTCCGTGCAAGAGCCGGATCCGATAGACGTCGTGATCCCGGAAATTGTTTCGATAACACCTGCTGATGGCGCCAGTCCAGTCAGTGTGTTGACCAACATAGAGATAACCTTGTCTGAGCCGGTTACAGAAGCTTCAGTTACGGAAACGGAAATGACATTAGCAATTGATAAAAGTCGATTACGTTGGGCTTCAGCAATCGCCTTTGAACGTGTTTTAAGTAACGATGGGAAAACAATTACTTTAACGCCTTACAACCCTCTCTTAAAGAATTACGACTACCGACTAACCATCAAAGAAGGGTTAAAGCATTCTACCGGCGGTACCGTAGCCGAAAAAAGCACAACATTTACAACCTATGAAAACCGACGTACCCGAGCCACTGCGTATAAAGACGCTGACTTAACCATTATCGATGGTTACACCGACTATTTAGTCGATGGCGGCTCACTTGTGTATATTGACTCAGGCAACGATGGTCAGTGGTTTACAGCAGACGATGTTGTTAGCTATGAAACACGTATTGAGTTAAACAATAACGACCAAAAGCAATACAGCAAGCGTTATCGTTGGGACAGTACAAGCACGCCTACTTTACAAAGGTACGAAGAATTTCAATACAATGCAAACAATCAGGTAAGCGTTCAGATCACATACGATCAATGGTCCAATAACGCAGCTGGTGCCGACAATATTTTTGGTACCGAAGATGACACCCCAGCCTACTACGCTACCTTTTCCTACGAAAATGGGCGACAAACCATGCAAACCAATTACACCACCTCGGGTAATGATGGCGTCTGGATGTCGGGCGATGACAAAATTGGCTCAATCAAATTCATAAAGTACGACGAATTCGGCAATCATACCCATAGTTACACCTTTAATTCACCCGGCGACGACGGTGTTTGGGATACTAACGATGATAGTCTAGAAGATGGTACATATTATATTTATGATGAGAACTTCCAACTGACACACACTGTTGATATAGCAGGTAACGGAAACGACGGTGAATACTACACCGCCGATGATACTGTCATTTTTTATAACTCAAGAGAAATTACAGACTTCATTGTTACAGCGGGTTATTGGTACGACTCAGCCGGTTCAGATGCCATCTGGTTTACCAGTGATGATGTAATTACAGGAATTAAAAGTTACGATTTCAGTGATAATAGATTACTTCTTTTGTACCGACGAGAGAGCTCTGGTAGCGACGGCCAATTTCAGACCGAAGACGACACAGTTCTAAAAGTTAACTCTCAATTCGATGCATTGGGAAATATAACTAGCGATTTGCTTACTCATGAGCGCCCGTATGACAGCAGCGGTAACTACCCGCCTTATTATTCGGTAACCGATTACGACACTACGCAATAGTGAGAGAATAGGAAAGCACAAAAAAGGACAACTCAGGTTGTCCTTTTTTAATTCCTAAATAACAATTTATCGATTAACGTTTTTAACGACTCACACCTGACCAAACTCTTCTCGTCGACCAAGCCAACGATTAATTAACTCATCACTGACTTCCGGTTGCTCCTGAAACAATTGCTTTGCCACCTGAGTGACTTTTGGTAACAACATTCGATCACGCATAACATCGGCAATTTTAAACTGCACCAAACCGGTTTGGCGGGTGCCCAGCACTTCACCCGGACCGCGCAGCTCCAAATCTTTTTCAGCAATTTTGAAACCATCATTAGTGGCGCGCATGGTTTCAAGCCTTGCTTTGCCATTGTTTGATAGCGGCGCGTGGTACAACAAAACACAGTGACTCTCGAGACTGCCACGACCCACACGACCGCGTAGCTGATGCAACTGCGCCAAGCCCAATCGTTCAGGATTTTCGATCACCATTAAGCTGGCGTTCGGCACATCGACACCCACTTCAATCACTGTTGTCGCCACCAGTAAATCAATATCACCGGCTTTAAATGCTTCCATCACCGCCTGTTTATCGAATGGCTTCATTCGGCCATGAACCATTTCCACATTAAGTTGTGGCAATCCTTCGGCCAACTGTCTGGCGGTTTCTTCGGCAGCCTGACATTGTAATTCTTCTGATTCTTCAATTAATGTACACACCCAGTAAGCCTGCACTTTCTGATTTTGACAGGCATCCGCCACTCGCTGTACCACCTGCTCACGGCGCGTATCGGGCAAAACCACCGTGGTGACTGGTTTTCGCCCCGGTGGTAACTCATCAATAATGGACGTGTCCAGATCCGCATAAGCGGTCATGGCTAGCGTTCTTGGAATAGGTGTGGCGGTCATTATTAATTGATGCGGCACACAACCCGTGTGTTTCGCTTTGTCTTTTAACGCCATGCGTTGGTGCACACCAAAGCGATGTTGCTCATCAATGATTGCCAGTGCCAGCGAATTAAAATTAACCCCTTCCTGAAACAATGCGTGAGTACCGATCACCATTTGCGCATCGCCGTTTTCAATTTGCTCAAGTGATTGACGGCGTTCAGCAGCTTTTAATTTACTGACCAGAAAGCCGCAACTTATACCGAGCGATTCAAACCAGCCAGAAAAATTATTCCAGTGCTGTTCGGCCAAAATTTCCGTGGGCGCCATAAGCGCCACCTGATGCCCTTGCTCGATGGCTTGTAACGCTGCCATGGCGGCCACCAGTGTTTTACCGGAGCCCACATCACCCTGCACAAGACGCAGCATTGGATGAGGTTGTTGCAGATCGTTATCGATTTCTTTTATGACCCGTTGCTGGGCAGCGGTTAACTGAAACGGTAATTGCCCGGTTAATGCTTTCACCATCGACTGGCTGGGTGGAATTGGGGTTGCCGGTTCGCGCACCATTTTACTGCGCAGTTTAAGCATACTCAGGTTATGCGCCAGCAACTCTTCTAATGCCAAGCGTTGTTTTGCCGGATGCTCCCCTGACATAACCTGGGATAAATCTATCCCAGGTGGCGGGCGATGAACAAACATTAACGCAGCGGCCAGATCGCCCAGTTGATAGTGTTGCCGAATGCTTTCGGGTAATAACTCTGGCAACTGACCCGCTTTTAACTTTAATAAAACTTGATCGGTCAGTTTACGAATGGTGTGCTGTTTAAGCCCTTCGGTTACCGGATAAACCGGCGTTAAGCGATCATCCAGTGGTGGCCTTGAGGTGTTTGACACATACTTCACTTCCGGGTGAATCATGGTGTAATGACCGCGGCCACTGCTGACTTCGCCAAAACACAGCAGCGTTTGGCCCCGGCTCAACTTATCTTTTTGCGCTTTAGAAAAATAAAAAAAGCGTAAATCCATAAGACCGCTGCCGTCACTGACACGACAAATAAGAGAGCGCCTGCGACGAAAACTGATTTCACTGTGCTCGACGGTCACCAATACCTGAGCCGCTTCGCCCGGTACCAGTTGGCCTATGCGCTGTAACTGGGTGCGATCTTCGTAACGATGTGGCAGGTGAAACAAAACATCCTGCCAGTTTTCGATGCCCAGCCTTGCCAGCTTTTCACGCATTGCCGGACCAACGCCTTTTAATTCTCCAATGTCGTAATCTTTAAAATTCATCAGCGTTCAACTAGAAGCTATCTCAAATAAACCTTGTGTTAAAAAATACAGTGAATAAAAACCTTTGTGTTAAATATCTTCTAAAACAGATAAGTCTAAGAGTACCCTTGTTTAACAATAAAATACCATAAGGAACCCTGAATAAATTGATTACAATAGAAGAACAGTCACTCTGATGATGCTTGGGCCAGTGCAACGGTTCCAGGCTTGGATCTATTAATCAGAGCGCTGACAGGAGGTATTAACAATGAACGTACGAAGTGGTGAACTTAAAAAGACATGGTTTCGCAGTGAGCGCTATTTTCATTCCGGCGATGGCTGGTTTTTTATTACTCGCGAAAACACCCAAGAAGGACCTTTCAACAGCCACAAAGAAGCCGAAAATGAGTTGAACTTGTACATTCGGCACTTAAATGAAGATCTTTATCCTCAACAGGGAAGCTCACGTTAAGGAATTGTCCGCGATAACTCTTCAACCGTAACAATTGCTCAACCGGCAAACCGTAAAATGACCGAGGGATTTTAGGCCTCTGGATTAGCTTTTTGCTGAATTTTCATCAGCTTTTCCAGCACTCTGGAGGTCGCGACAAAGCCAAATGTTGCCGTGACCACGGTGGTGGCACCAAAACCGGTTGCGCAATCGAGCCGGGTTGAACCGTCAGCAAAGCTTTTCGACTGACACACACTGCCGTCGGGTTTGGGATAAACCAGTTGCTCTTCCGAATAAACACACTCAACACTGTAACGGCGCTTGGGATTGCGGGAAAAATGATAAAACCGCTTAAGTTCACTGCGCACTTTTGCCGCCAGAGGGTCCTGTTTTGTGCGGTTTAAATCCGCCACTTTAATTTGCGTGGGATCTTTTTGACCACCGGCACCACCAATGGTGATCACCGGAATCTTCTGTCGCTTACAATAGGCAATGAGCGCCGCTTTAGGTTTCACACTGTCGATCGCATCCACCACCACATCCATCTGTTCATCGATGTATTGCGACAGATTATCCGGCGTAATAAAATCTTCTATGGTATGAACCTGACACTCAGGGTTAATCTGCCGGATCCGCTCAGCCATCACCGACACTTTCATTTGCCCGACCGTGGTATCCAGTGCATGTATCTGACGATTAATGTTAGAAGTACAGACATCATCGAGATCAATCAGTGTTATTTCGCCAATGGCAGAACGCGCCAGAGATTCCGCCACCCAGCTGCCAACACCGCCAATACCCACCACACACACGTGTGCTTGAGCAAACCCCTGTGTTGCCGCCTGGCCATATAATCGCTGTATTCCGCCAAAGCGAAAATCAAAATCGTTCATTAAGACTGCTCATTAAAATCACACCTAGGATAAATCGGGCAGCAATTATATAATGACCGGCAAACCGAAATACACCCTGAGCGCAGCATTAGCCACGCTCCCCCGGCACAAGGCGTTGCTGCGGGCTTTATGAGTTCACTATGTCAAATAAACCACTTAAATTTCCAATGCGGCTCGATCGCTTTATCGCCCAATCCACCGATTACTCGCGAAGAGAAGTAAAATATCTATTGAGAGATGGCGAAGTCACGGTAAATGGCGAAGTGATTAAAACCGCAGACAGTAAAATTAACAGTGACGATAAAATCACACTGGCTGGTGAAGCCATGGAGCAACTGGATCATCGCTACTTTATGCTGCATAAACCAGTTGGTTTTGTTTGCGCCACCAAAGACAAAGAACATTTAACGGTATTAGAGTTTATAGAAGAGCCCCGCATTGAAAACTTGAGTGTCGCCGGTCGACTCGATATTGATACCACCGGCCTGGTATTACTGACAGATGACGGTCAATGGTTGCATCAGGTGATTTCACCAAAGCACGACTGCGAAAAAGTTTATCTGGTTGAAACCAAAACACCGGTTAATGAAAAACAAATTAAAAAGCTTGAGAAAGGCGTTTGGCTCACCAGTGAAAATAAACGAACAAAACCGGCCAAAATTGAAGTCATCGACGAATATCATTACCGCCTGACCATCACCGAAGGTCGCTACCATCAGGTAAAACGAATGTTTGGTGCAATTGACAATCATGTGGAGTCGTTACATCGAGAACGGGTTGGCGGTGTTTTGCTGGATGAATCATTAGCGCCAGGAGAATACCGGGCATTAACTCAAACTGAAGTAGACTCCATCACAAACGGCTGATTTAGGCGTTTACTTTTTACTGGGTTGCATCAAATTAAAACCGAACATTATTAAAAACGTGAGCGCAAAGCTCCAGAGCGTCATCATTATGGTTAAGCCAAACAGCTTACCCAGTAACATGGCAACACAAAGATAAATACCGCTCCATATCCAGCCTGTTTTTTTATCCGCCATGGCGACACGGTACATAATAATACTCATGGCGATCATCATATAAAAGCCAGCACCCATTTTAAGTCCTTATTGCAATACAGATTGAGATGATTAATTGTAATCTTTAAAAATACCACAACCGACCTCGTCCATCCATTACCTCGACTTTATATATTGGGGTAAATCAACGTCTACTTTTTAGTGAAGACTAGCGCGTGTTTATTTTTCGTTCTTTGAGATGTTGACAGTCCATTATGTTGACCAATAGGTTGTTCAATGTATAAATATGCTTTTGATAACTAGCAAAGAAATAATAAAAGAGAATGAATAAAATGACTTCCATGCCCTTAAAAGCGCTGACTATCGGTTTAATGATTGTATGCCTATGGCATGCTAACAGTTTTGCTTTTGGTCAAACCGGTCACCGCGTAACGGGCGCCATTGCCGAGCATCATTTATCCGATGAAGCAAAAAAACAAATAGCCAAAATATTAAACCATCAGAGCCTGGCCGAAGCCTCTACTTATGCGGATCAAATGCGCTCCAACCCGGACTACTTCTGGCAAGAAGTAGCGGGTGCCTATCATTATGTAACAGTTCCTAAAGGTAAAACCTACCAACAGGTTGGTGCTCCAAAACAGGGTGACGCAGTAACCGCACTCGCCATGTTTAAACAGGTTTTACTCAATCCCAAAGCCAGCCTAAAAGAAAAACAAAAAGCGTTTAAATTTAGTCTGCATATTATTGCGGATTTGCATCAACCACTGCACGCCGGAAACGGTACAGACAGGGGCGGCAATAATGTTAAAGTGGAATTTTTCTGGCGGCCTTCCAACTTGCATCGAGTTTGGGATTCGGGCTTAATTGATCGGCAACAACTCAGCTACAGTGAATGGACCGAATGGCTGAATAAAAAAATTACTCCGCAAGATGTTCGTAACTGGGCCAGCACAAACCCGACTGACTGGATTGCAGAAAGCGTCGCCATTCGGGATAGCATTTATCCTGAATCGAAAAAAATAAGTTGGGACTATCAGTACAAACACTTACCCACTTTAAAACGCCGCTTACAACAGGCCGGAGTGCGTATTGCACTCTATTTTAATGAAATATATAAGTAACAAGTTTCAAGTTATTGGCTGTAACAAATTTTACTCGCAGTTTAATCTCATAACTCAACCAACGCTCTCAAATAAAATCATTCTCCAGTAGGGTTTGCACGTCTTTCGTGCGAACCAGATACTCTTATAATTAACGAATGAGTTAACCAATAAATCAACCAATAGCCTCAACGTCATCTCTGCCAATCACTCTACACTCTGTCTCAAAAATGACACACCAATCTTGCTAATGTGTTTCGAAACTGCGACAGAGTAGAATCACCAATTCAACAAAAAAAACATAATTCCTATATTTATCAATAAGATAGAATATCCATTATTAATTGGCATACAACCTGAATTGTTTTAGATAACTCTGATAAATAACGGTTAACAATGGATATTCAACGGGAAATAAAAGTCACGCCTTTATGGCGCAAATATTGGTATCTGCTGCCTATTTTTCTGCTGGTAGCCGGCACTGTCTGGGCACGCTACTTTCTGGGTGATACGGCTTACATTGTCGATAAAAAATCATTGCGCCTGGCACAAGCAGAACGTGGAAACTTTACCATTGAAGTGCGCGGAACCGGCGTGCTCAAACCCAAAGATACGCGATGGGTATCTACACAGGTGGCCGGCCGGGTAGAGCAGGTGTTTGTTAAACCTGGTGCGGTGGTTAAACAGGGAGATCCATTATTGCAACTGGCCAACCCACAATTGAATCGTGAGCTGGAGAAAGCACAGTGGGAACTCAAAGCCACGCAAGCTGAAAATCAGGCGAAGCAGGTTGCGCTAGAGTCGCAATTACTGGAGCTGGAAAATAATGTGGAAGAAGCAAAATTTCAATACCAGTCAACAAAGCTTAAGTTGGATGCTGAAACAGAATTAATTTCCCAAGGCGGTGGTTCAATTTCCAAAATAGAATACCAACGAACCAAACTCGCTGTGGATCAACAATACCAGCGCTGGAAAGGACAACAGCGCAGACTGTCTAAAATGCATGACAATATGCAGTCCAGTCTGATCGCTCAAAATGCCAGACTGGAATTGATAGAAAATGATTATCAACAAAAAAAGCAGTCGGTGAATCATTTACTGGTGAAAGCACCACAAGACGGTGTGGTGCAAAGTTTTTCACTGGAACTTGGGCAACAAACCAATATTGGCTCCAGTGTTGGAACCATTGCCAATCAACGGGACTTATACGCGGAGTTATCGATTCAGGAACTTCAGGTAAAAGATATTTCACTCGGACAGGCGGTTATTATAGATACCCGATCCAGCAATATTTCAGGCAAAGTCTCGCGCATTGATCCGGCGGTTAAAAGCGGTCTGGTAACCATTGATGTTGCTTTGACTCAACAATTACCAGCAGAAGCGCGTCCGGATTTAAACGTTGAAGGTCGAATAGTTATTCAGGATCTTGCGGACACGCTCTATATAAAACGGCCTACTTTTGCGCCATCCAATTCAACCATAAAACTGTTTCGCGTTTCTGATAATCAAATGTTTGCCGATCAAATATTGGTAGACACAGGATTAAGCTCGGTTAATCAGATTGAAATTAAATCAGGTCTGAATCCCGGCGATACCATCATTATTTCTGACAGCAGTAAATGGCAAAAACACAAACGAATCATGCTTAATTAAGGGAACACTATGACCGCATTAATACAACTTAAAAATATTTCCAAACATTTTGTCACCGATGAAGTGGAAACTCATGCCGTTAATCAAATTAATTTATCCATCACACAAGGCGAGTACTTAGCGCTCAGTGGTCCTTCCGGTTGTGGCAAATCCACACTGTTGTCTTTACTGGGTTTACTCGACTCACCCAGCGAAGGCACCTATCATTTAACGGGGCTGGATGCTTCCTCATTAAACCGAAATGAACGTGCCAAAATTAGAAATGAAAAAGTGGGATTTGTTTTTCAATCATTCAATCTGATTTCTGATTTAACCGTCGCTGAAAATGTCATGCTGCCTTTAACCTATCAAAAAGGTCTGTCAAAACAAACCATGATGGACAAGGTGAATGATGTATTACAGCAAGTTGAAATGTCTCATCGTACCCGCCACTTTCCTTCACAACTTTCAGGAGGACAACAACAACGTGTTGCAGTGGCAAGAGCACTGGTCAATGATCCTGCATTTATTCTGGCCGATGAACCTACCGGAAATCTGGACTCAAAAAATGCTGAAGCGGTTATGCAATTACTTAATAGTTTGCATCAAAAAGGCAGCACTATCGTGATGGTCACCCATGACCCACGTTCAGCAGAATGCGCATCGAGGCAAGTGGAAATGCTCGATGGACAGATCATTCGTGACTCTCTGATAACACAAACAGCAGCGCCCATCAGTGCCGCTATATAGTTAAGGAAGCACCATGAGCTGGTTACTGGATATTAAATACGCATTTCGACTGCTGATTAAAGCACCCAAATTTACTGCACTCACGTTAGTGGTTCTTATAGGTGGGCTGTCACTCAGTTTATTTACTTTTTCATTTTTATACGCGATTGTCTATAAACCCTTACCTCTGCCAGAAGGCGATACAGTATACCGGGTTTTTGGCAATCATAACGGTCATCGACACGCTAATGTTGCCTATGAAATATTGCAGGCGATGCAGCAAGAAGATGTGTTTTCTGAATACGGAATCTGGCAAGACACGTCGGTAAGACTGAGCATTAATGATGCTGGCAAAACCATTCCCGCCAGTTTTGTTCAGCCCAATATGTTTTCATTTTCTCGTACAGAACCCATTATGGGTCGCACTATAAATCAGGAGGATCTTCGTACCGATGCTGAAAAAGTGGTTGTACTCAGTCACACGGTTTGGCAAAACGATTTCAATCAGGATCCCAATATAGTTGGAAAAAACATACGCATTAATGAAACAGTAACTACCGTTATCGGTGTGATGCCGAAAAATTATAATTTTCCGATTGTTAGCAAACTCTGGTTACCTTTGCCGCAACAGCTACAAAATATTCAACCATCATCGAAACAGCAATATCCCATTTATGCCCGGTTAAACCACAATATTTCACTGAAACAGGCCGAGCAACAGTTATCCGACGCGGCTAACTCAATCTATCAATTAACCTATAAACAGTACGATAAGGAAGAAGGTGAACTCTCCATTGAACTGGCCAGTTTTCCTATTGCACAAACCGATCGCGATGGCAGTATTGTCTTCACCTTTTTTAATTTGATTGCTCTATCCATATTAATATTGGCCTGCATTAATGTAGGTAACTTATTATTAGCCAGAGCCATTGAACGACAAAAAGAAATTGCCATTCGAGCCGCACTGGGGGCACCGCAAAAACGGTTAACTCTGCAACTTATGTGGGAAGGCATAATCATAACTCTGCTTGGCGGTGTGTTATCCGTGTTATTAGTCGGCGCTTTGTTATCCACCACCGATAGCATTATTAAATCCGCTCTACCCAATAACATTCCTTTCTGGTGGAACTGGGAGCTGGATGCGCCCACCCTGTTAATGGCCATAGTATTTACATTGTTAACGATATTTCTCGCATCATTTATACCCGCATGGCGTTCAGCCAATCAGGATATCAATGCAACACTACGTGATGGCACACGAGGCGCACAGAGTAAAAAAGCTGGAAAACTGTCTCGAATGTTAGTGACCTTTCAGATATTTTTAATATCCACACTGTTATTGATGGGATCAGTCTCTGCGTTTATTGCTTACTTTTTATTGAATGTTGATTTTGGGGTTAATTATGACCGAACCTACCTAGCGTCATTCAATCTACAGAAACAAGAATACCCAACCGAACAGCAACAACGTAACTTTATTCAGGGACTGCTCACGGAACTGGAGCAAAGTCCTCAAATTACAAATACATTCAGCTACTTCTTCATTGGCCAAAGTACATTAAAGATACAAACAGAAAAGGATATTAATACCCTACCCAAGAAGATCAAAACCTTCTCAATAATTGGTAAAGGTGACTTTTATAGAGCTGAACTATTACAAGGGCGACACTTATCCATAAGTGATAATGAAAACGCACAGAGAGTTGTACTCGTTAGTCAGTCGATGGTCGAGCGCTACTGGCCCGATGAAATGGTGTTAGGTAAAACGATTGACGTTATGCTCAATCAGCAAGAACAAACATTCACCATTGTTGGCGTCGTTGCAAACCTGGCCGATGGCAGTTCATTCTATAGTGATAAAATTTCGGAAGATGAAATGCATTTATCTGGCCTGCAATTTTCGTCATCTTATCCACGTATTATTTATAAATATCACGATAATGAACAGGAAGCGGAAGAGTATTTTTATCAATCTTTATTTAAGTTCAACCGCAACCTGGAGCCTAATCGATTAGAGCCTGCATCCTATAGTAGTGATATGATGAAAAATATCGCGGTGATTGTTGCCTGGATTACCTTTGGTTCCGCAGGCTTTGCCTTACTATTGGCATTGACCGGAATATACGGTCTAACAGCAAACTCCGTGGTACAACGGACTCATGAAATTGGGGTACGACGAGCAGTGGGGGCCACCGATCGCAATATCATCCAGTTATTTTTAAAGCACGGTAGCAAGCAACTTATGATTGGCATGGGTGCAGGGATGATGGTGTTTTCTGTGATTGCCATTGCTTTTCAAAGCTTTACAGAAAATATGATCCCGCCGCTGCTTTATGTTGCCCTAATTACTGTGGTGGTCACTCTACTCTCGGTGATAGTTATGCTTGCCATTTACCTGCCTACCAGAAAAGCTGTTAAACTTGAACCCAGCGCTGCACTAAGGTATGAATAAAGAATAAACAATGAAGTAAAACGTTTATTAAACCCTGTGGCTCATAAAGGATTGAGCCACATTAACGCAAATTAACAAACGCAAGCATAAAAGAGTTAATGAAAAATACCATTCTTATTGCCGATGACGATGCAAACGTATTATCCAGCCTTCAGTTTTTACTTGAGGAAGAAGGCTATCAAGTTATTCCGTGCCAAAATCAAAAACAAATAGCTATTGAACAGGCTCGTCATTCGGTCGATCTCATTATTTCCGATATGAACTTTACGCTCGATACCACTTCGGGTACAGAAGGCCTTCAGTTAGTTGAGCATCTGCATCAACAGGAACCTCAATTACCCATTATCGTAATGACAGGATGGGCAACCATCGATTTAGCAGTCGCCAGTTTGAAAATTGGTGCAAACGATTTTATTCAAAAACCATGGAGCGACGAACGTCTACTGACATCCATTAAAACACAACTGGATCGATCAAGTGCTGAACGTCGCGCTAACAAATACCAACAACAAAATCGGTTACTGATGCGCGAAAACCACCCAGTAAACTCTGGGTCAATTGTTGCTCACTCGCCAGTCATGAAGCAGTTACTCAACACTCTGGCTGATCTGGCAAAATCCAATATGAATATCTTACTCACCGGTGACAATGGCACTGGTAAAAGTATGCTGGCACAACATATTCATGATTTATCACAACGTCATGATGCCCCTTTTGTGTCGGTTAATATGGGTGCCATTAGCGAAAATTTATTCGAAAGTGAAATGTTTGGTCATGTAAAGGGCGCTTTTACTGATGCCAAAGAATCAAGGATTGGCCGCTTTGAAATGGCTGAGTCAGGCACGTTATTTCTTGATGAGTTAGCCAACATACCTTTAAGTCAACAGGCTAAGTTATTACGAGTTCTTGAAGAACATCAATTTGAAGCCGTTGGTAGCAGCAAAACCCGGCAATGCGATGTACGAATAATATCGGCCACAAATGCCGATCTCAACTCATTAATAGAGCAGCAATTATTTCGTCAGGATCTCTATTATCGACTGAATACCATTGAACTTCGCGTGCCATCTCTCGTTGAACGGCAAGCGGATATTTTGCCACTGGCGGATTATTTTTTAGACTGTTTTAGTAAAAAGTACCACCGTGCAAAGCCAGCACTTTCCTCCGATGCTGAAGCTCAACTATTACACTATCATTGGCCAGGCAATATTCGTGAATTAAGCCATCTGTTAGAGCGCGCTTTATTTTTATCACGACATGATATTATTGAGCCAGATCAGCTGCATCTGCCAGCGAAGAATTTTGGTAATAGAAAGCCTTTAGCTAATAGAGAACTTCTTACCAATAAAGAGCCTCTTGATAATCAAGAAGCCAATAATCCGACAAATTCATTCAATGGTTATAATCAACATTTAACATCCGAAGAACTGACTCTGGAACAAATTGAGCAGCAAGTTTTGAAAGACAGACTGAACGCTCACCATGGTAATGTGACAGAGACGGCGCGTTCACTTGGACTGAGTCGCAGTGGCTATTATCGTCGAATTAATAAATATGAGCTTGAATAATTGAGCAAACTAAATCCATCGAGTCAAAAGTCTTTAGAGCAGCAATCGTCTAGACAGCGCCGCTCCAACTACGCCAACCAGCAGGCAAAACTTGTGTTACTGGCTGGCCTACCCGGCTTTTTTCTCACGCTTATTGTACTTTTTATCTCTGGCGCAAGTTATTATCTGATTGCATTTTTTGGCATTACACTTGGTCTAATTATTGGCTTTGCCGCCATTACTGGCCGACAAAAAGCCGATTATCAAATACATACCCTTTCCAATCTAATTGAAGCCATGATCGATGGCGACTATTCATTACGTGGACGAAAACAGTCCAATCCAGCTTTTCAACATTTACTAACCCTGATCAATCAGTTAGCCGATAAATTACAGCAACACAAATTAAAAGCCGAACAAAGTCAGCAGTTATTTAACATGGTTATCCAACAGATGGATGCATTGGTAATCGCCACTGATGAACAGGGAAAGATTGTTATTTTAAATGACGCTGCTAAAAAATTAATTCCAAATCCACATGATTTATCTAACTTGGATATCACAGCAGCCAATACGTCTTCATCTGATTTCTTTTTATCAGATCTCTCTTTAACAGATCTTTCTTTATCGGCTTTAACAGAAAGCAATGACGATATTATTTATATTAATCATAAGGAATATGAAGGCGAATATATTGTTTATCGAGATCGGTTTATTAGCGATGGAAAATCACACTCATTATTCTTATTAACCCGAGCCGAACAACTGCTTCGTCGAAAGGAACGTGAGGACTGGCAAAATTTAATTCGTGTGTTAAGTCATGAACTCAACAGCTCACTAACTCCCATTACCAGTTACGCCAGTACCATGCTAAGAAAAATAGAACGAGAACAAACGGTCAATAATAGAGAACGATTTATTGAAGGCTTGTCGGTTATTAAATCACGTTCGGAATCATTGGGAGCATTTATTGCGAGCTACAGTCAGCTAGCGCATCTACCACCTGCAAACCCTGTTGATGTGAATTGGTTTAAGCTTTTGCATAAACTGACGCTATTGTTTCCCGAAGTCAGTTTTCAGTTTAATATCGATAAATCTATTGAACAGCAGACAATACCCGTTGACCCACAACAGTTTGAACAATTGATTATCAACCTGTTTAAAAATGCCCAGGAAGCCATGGCTCATCAAAAACAGCCGACTATTGAAATAGATGCCTCACTAGATGAGAAGTGTCTTACACTAAAAATTAACGACACTGGTATGGGCCTTACAAACCCTGATAATTTGTTTGTACCTTTTTACACTACAAAACCTTCAGGTAGCGGAATTGGATTAACCCTCTGTCGTCAAATTATGCTGGCACATTCAGGAAGTATTCGACTGATGAATAGAACCGATAAACAAGGTGCGATTGCATTACTTAACTTTCCGGTTAGTCAGTCAAATTAGCCTTAATAACTTTTATATGATTACAAAACTATAATTTATATTTCATTATCGATATTACTCAAAAATTGAAAGCTATCGGTCAACTTTAATGGTGACTTTTCGGATATCACTGTTTTAATCAGTTTGCTTGTCAGTTTTTGCCGTGTTTCGTAAACAGCAAGGTAGGTACTTTCTGAAAACTGTTTTTCCGAATATTGTTTTGCAGAGTACATTAAGTGTTCGGTAAGCAATAACAGTAATTCAGCATCCGTATGTTCACTGTCCAGCGCGTATCTTGGCAAGGTTACTCCTAAATTCAATGTCATGCTTTTTAGATTTTCTGAATGACTTAAACACGTAATTAAATTATCCAAGTTGGATTTCATGACAGACGCCATTGAGTCCGAAGGATTATTGACAAAGCTATTCGACTCGTCATTATTCAAGTGTCGCTCACGACCTAGTGGCATTAATAACGCCAACTGATGAGTATCCCAACGGGCAACCACCATATTCGTTTTACTGTTTTGTTTTAACTGCTGCACCACTTTTATCAAGCATTGTGCCGGGTTGTTATTCTCTTTAACATCAATATCAACATCCAGCAAACCAATTAAGAGCCGAGATTCATTACGATTATCTTCTGTTACTAACGCATTTTGAACATCAAGTGCAGTCGATACTTGACTGATAAAGGCCGATTGACTTAAAAGCTGTGTTTCATGATCCACTAATGACAAGGCATCCAACTTCTCAACTTTTTTAGTTAACGTCTCATTATTTTGCATATACAGCTGAATTTTTTCATCAACCTTTTCATTCACCTGGTTTTGAAACAAATCATGCTTAGCAAAACGTTTTGCCTGATGACGAATAAATATCAACAAAATAATACAAAACAATGTGGCGTATAAACTGTATGCCCACCAGGAGAACCAGGGCGCAGGATGTACCGTAACTTTTAAATTAATGGACTCATCACTCCAGACACCATCATTATTACTACCCTTCACTTTAAAAATATATTGTCCTGATGGCAGGTTGGTGAAGGTTGCCTGCCCTAAGTTATTTGCATTTATCCAGCTTTCATCAAACCCTTCGAGCTTATACTTATACTGATTATCTGATGGGTTTGCATAATCAAGCGCTGAAAACTCCAAAGTTACAAGGTAATCCTTATGACTCAATTCTAAATCCTCAAGGTTAGAGATGGAAACTTCTGGTTGATGAAGTACATTTCCAATTGTAACCTTTGTCAGTTTAACAGGAGGTATATGTTGATTTCTTTGGACTTCATTTGGATTAAAAGCTATCACGCCATTTAAACCACCAAAATATAAACGTCCTTCACTATCCTTTAATATAGCGCCCTGATTCAACTCATTGTCATGTATTTCATCAGCTAAATCATAATTTACAATTTCATCTGTATTAGGGTTTAGTTTACTGACGCCTTTCACGGTACTTATCCAGATAAATCCACTACTATCTTCTACAACGCCATTAATAGTACTGCTATTCAATCCATTACTAATATCATACTTTTTAAAGTTATTATTTAAATTCCGCCTATCCGCTGGCGACCAGCGATTAAGACCATTTCCAAAGGTTCCTATCCAAATTATACCTTTACTATCTTCATAAATAGATGACGCTATATTTCCAGAAAGAGATTCTAAATTCCCTTCTTGATTCTTTATTGTAATAATTTCATCATTCCTTTTATCTAACCTAGATATTCCTCCACCATCAGTTGCCAGCCAAATAAAGCCTTCTTCATCCTCAAGAAGTGAAAATATATTTTCACTTTCCAATCCACTAGTATTATTATTTTTATTATATTTTTTAAATGAATTGTTTTTTTTATCGAGGCGATTTAGACCAGATCGATAAGTAGAGATCCAAATCTCGCCATCCGCATCCTGTATGATATCCGTCACACCATTAGCTGATAAACTAGATTCCCCATGATCCTTATAAACATATTTATCTATTAAAGATAAATCTTCCGAATACACTTCAACACCGCTTGAAATACTACCGGCCCATAGTTCTCCAGATCTGTCGAGAAATAGTGACATTATTCGTTTTGCTCTATTATCTTCCCGACTTAATTCTAGAACAGTTGAGATATCTTGTGTTTTTGTGTTTAGTATATTAATTCCACTTCCAAATGTTCCAATTGCTACTTTCGAGTTACTTAACTGTTCAAATGAATAAACAGTATTGTTTTTTAATGTTTTTTCATCTTCAGGTATATGTCGGTAGTAATTAAAGACAGCCGTTACAGGATTCCATATATTTATACCCGACATGGTTCCAAACCAAACTAAACCCGCTTTATCTTTAAACGCTGATAAGACACGGTTATGATTAAGTCCTGTTGTTTGAGAGCTCTTCTGAGTAATTTGAGTGTAATGTCCTTGTTCTTGGTTATAAACACTTATACCACCATCAGTAGCAACCCATACTCTATTATTATCTGGCAAAATATTATAGACACGATCATGAGACAAGCTATTTGGATTTGAGGGATTATGTCGATCAATATTGAAATTCTGAGTGAGTTCATTATATCGGTTAATACCGCCCCCTCTTGTTCCAATCCAAATTTTTCCTTTACTATCCTCTGCAATACTTCGAATGGAATTATGCGATAGACTACTTTTTTTATCGCTATTGACAAAGTGAGCTTTCAAAATATTCTCATATAGAAAAACACCTTGATTATTGGTTCCAATCCACAGTCTTCCTCGAGTATCTTCATATACAACTCTAACTTCTGCTGTATTTAATTTTTTAATAACTTTAAACTTTTTTACTTCATCACTTTTACTTTCAATCGAGTAAAGTCCATGGCCGTCGGTACCAATCCATAAAGTTCCATCTTTACCTTTATACAAACTATTAAACTGTAAAACTTCTTTATCATCATCGTAAACTTTGACTTTTACAAAACTATCCAGTTTAGCATCGTATCTATTTAAACCTCCACGAGTTGCCACCCATAAATTACCATCACTATCTTCTTGAATCGCACGTATTACATCATGGGAAATACCTGATTTTTGAAGATGTCTATACACTTTAATATTGCGTCCATCGTATCGATTTAATCCTTCCTGTGTACCTAACCACATAAAGCCATGGGAATCTTGATAAATAGACTGAACTGTTTTTTGTGAAAGTCCCTGTTGAGTTGAAATATGTCTAAACCTTGTATTCTCAAGGTTATTGGTTAATCCATAACAACTATAAATTGTCGCTATTAAAACAAGCAGTCTTCTATGCAATATACAAATCATTCAATCGTTCTCAATAAAAAAGCCGTGGCAATGCACGGCTTTTAATGTACCAACAAAATCAGAAATATTTAACTATTCTTGGTCAACCCAAATATTTATCGCGATATTAACATCACCCCATGCACTGGCATCACCCCATGCACTGGCATCGCCCCATGCACTGGCATCGCCCCATGCACTGGCATCACCCCATGCACTGGCATCACCCCATGCACTGGCATCGCCCCATGCACTGGCATCGCCCCATGCACTGGCATCGCCCCATGCACTGGCATCATTCCAAGGAGTAGAGCTACCCCAACGGCTCACATCACTCCAGGAGTAACCAGATAGATCGCCTTCGCTCGTTCCATTCCAAAATAAACTGTCATAATCAACTAAGTAAAACTCACCCGCATCATTGATCATGGTTGGCCCAGCGTAATGTTCGGTACCGTTGAGATCTTTTTCAATATCCAAACCAATATTTGCACAACCTGTTGCGGTACTTTTAAGCGCTGCCTCGGCATCCACTTGACCGGCACCTTGCTGGAACGGTGAGTATGCCCAGCTACCGTCAGATTTTCGTGCGGGTTTTGCAGCCGCCATTAATCGACACTTCACATCATCCGGCGTTAACTCAGGATTTTGCCCAAGCATTAATGCCACAACACCGGTTACCACACCAGCCGCTTGCGAAGTACCCGACATCATAAAGTACTTACCACCGTCATGAAATTCCGGGTGGTTTTTAGCCAAGGTCATTTTATCTTCCATTAACCCCATAAGATGACCGCCCGGAGCCACCACATCCGGTTTCACAAAGCGCTCAACCGTAGGGCCACTTGAAGAAAAGCTTGCCAGCCGATCGTCAGTGTAATCGTTTGGTGTGTAATTATCGGTCACTGCGCCAACGGTTATCACATAGGGCACATTACCCGGAACACCAACACCAAATGCGCCAGCACCACGATTACCAGCCGAAGTAACGACGGCAATGCCAGCCTGCCACGCTTTCATAACAGCCTGATTCAATGGATCATCCCAATAATAAGATCGCGGATCAGCACTGAAGGATAAGTTTAAAACCCGAATGTTGTAACTGTCTTTATAAGCAATCGACCACTGAAGACCTCGGATCACATCGGCGTAAGAACCGGCACCATTGGCATCAAATGCTTTAACACTGATTAATCGGGCATCGGGCGCAATGCCGTAATAACGTCCATTTGCGTCAAATTCGCTATTAATAGCAACACTGGCGACGTGTGTACCGTGACCACTTTCTTCATCATCAGTCATGGATGTTTTATTTCGAATGGCGTTATAGGTGCCATAAACGCGATGACGGCCATAGGCATCGTGGCGAATACCGGTCATGGTTTTTACACCGGTATCCATCACCACAATGGTTACACCATCACCAAAAATATATTGATCATGTAATTTATCGGCGTTGGTCATTTGAGTGGCGGATGCCAGTGAATAACCAACTCGCTGACCCCAGGCAAGGCCACTGGCCTTAACGGAGTAATTAGGCGTCAGTGTTAGTCCCTGCGATTTAAGGGTTGCTACCTGTGATTCGGTAAGCTCTGCAGCCACGGCATTAATAATGGGCAATTGGTGTGTCGCTGCAATCTTCATGGCATCAATGGCCTGTGCGGCATCATTACCCTGGATCAGAAAGCTAGTTGCTTCAGACGTCGCAGGTGCTGGTTCCGGAGAAGTCTCTGATAACGTGGCAATGCCAGTTATCGCAAGCCCGACGGCCAGTAACCCACCCAGAACGCTTCGAAATTGCGTATTACTCATTAAATACCCCTTGTTTAGCTAACACTACTAATGACTGCTGTATTATTGACGATTATTTCTACTTACTATCGTTATACTTCTTAATATTCAACAGGTTAAGTAATGTTGCTCGTATTTCTGATTTATCAGTCAGCTTCAATCTTTATTGATTATCTTTTTTAGATATTGCCAACTGTTAATTTGCCAACTGTTGATTAGATAATAGCCCAACACCGCAACAAATCTCAAATTAAGATTCATATAACGACTATCAATAATGTTTAACGTTTATGTCACAACTTTATTGATAGTGTTGTGTTAAGTCACTGTACTGTTTATTTATCATACTTTTATAGGCAATGCGCCCCTTTCGGTGCAACTTGTCGGGATCCGACCAACATATGTCGGAATCGAGCTATTTCAGTTGTCTGCCCGGTGCTATCAATAATAGTGCTACTTAAGCACAAAGGATCACTCCCAAAAAATAATAAGGGGTAACAATATGCAAAAACTATCTATTCTGGCAGCGTCCATCAGTGTTGCACTGAGCGGGGCGGTCGTCGCCAATCAAGGTAATCAACCTTCGTTTGATAATAATAATGACGTCATGAATGTTCATAATCGATGCATTGTGCAGCTGGACAGCAACCTTTCAAAGTTTGATGTTGACGGCCGTGCAAGAGGCATGGTGGCTCGCGCGCAGGCAGTTGGCCACAGTAATGCGGCTGTAAAATACACCTACAAGCATTCCATCAAAGGATTCACCGTAAATATGTCGTGCGCCAAAGCACAAGCCGCATTTGGTGACAATGTGGATATTTCAAAAATGACACCAGACAGTGTGGTTACCATGAATCCGGGACCTCCTCCGGGTAAAGGCCCTGGTGGCGGCGGTGATGACGGTGGCAGCGGCAGCCAGACCACGCCCTGGAGTGTTACCCGTGTCGGCGGCCCAGTCGATGCAACAGGTTATACGGCCTGGGTAATCGATACCGGAATTGATCTGGATCATGGCGATTTAAACGTTGATGCCACACGCGGTTTCTCGGCCTTCACCAAAGGCAAAGACGCTGGCATGGATGACGGACAAGGTCACGGAACTCATGTTGCCGGAACTATTGCCGCCATCGACAACAGCGCCGATGTGGTAGGAGTTGCAGCTAATGCTACTGTTGTTCCGGTTAAAGTATTGGACAGCCGTGGCTCAGGTACCACATCAGGTGTTATTGCCGGTGTTGATCACGTAGCCGCCAACGCTCAGTCTGGTGACTGTGCCAATATGAGTTTGGGCGGTGGCGTTAGCACCACTTTGGATGATGCCGTAAAAGCAGCAGCGCAAAGCTCAGGCGCCTACTTTGTATTGGCAGCGGGTAACGATGGCGATCACGCCAACAATCACTCGCCAGCACGAGCCAACGGTAATCGCATTTACACCATTTCTGCGACTGACTCTAACGACAATATGCCTAGCTGGTCGAACTACGGTAATCCACCAGTTGACTACGCAGCACCTGGCGTCAGTATCTTATCGCTGAGAAAAGGCGGTGGTACAACCACCATGTCTGGAACTTCCATGGCAGCTCCAGCCGCTTGTGCTGTGATCATGATGCGTAATGGCAACCCATCGAGCGATGGCACGGCCGGAAACGATCCTGATGGCAACCCGGATCCTATCATTCATATGTAGTAGGTTTGATATTGATCATAAAGCCGGATCCATGATCCGGCTTTTTCATGCCTGCCCGATAAAACTTACCGCTAAAGCAACTTTTATCCTCTATTAACACTTGTGAGTTTTGAATTATTTATGATTAGCACTTGTTTTTTCCGCAACAGAAAACAACAATGATTGATTCGCCATTACTCAATAAAGCGAAATTCCAGCAATCTGTTCGGACTGAGATGATAAAAAAAACTTGGCTGCTTGGCGCTGTTGTACTCGTTGTAACGGCAATCGCATTGATGTACATAACGCCCATACTGTCCCTTGATCAGCGCTTTTATTTTTCAAGCCACTTAAGTGATGGCATTTTCCTGTGTCTTGTATTTGCCACGGTTCTCTATCGTCTACAGCAGGAGCAAACGCAAATAGCGTCGCTGTTCTGGCTGTTGATTGGTGCTGCGACACTATCCTGGTTACTGCTCACGCTGGTGTTCAATGTTGCATGGAGCAGCCTGCCTTTTTCCGTTAAAAGCTTGATCAATGGCGTCTGTTATTTTTTATTTTACGCCTTAATGATTGCTGCCATAGAAATAAAAAGTTATCGCCACGCCGGTCAGCTTTTATCGCACAACAGTTTACTTATCTGGACATCCACTCTGTCTTTTACTCTGGGTGTGTTTATTTATCTGGTGTTAACACCATCGTCCTTGCAGTCCGCCGGTCAACAGTATTGGCCGAGTAATTTTTTGTTTTATATGCTGATGGACGCCTACTTGATGGTGCGCTGGTGGTATCTGGCTTATAAAAGTCGACTTGCCAACTGGCAAGGATATGGCCTGCTGGGATTGGCCATGTTGAACTGGTTAATCGCCGATTTGCTTGAACTGCTGCACTCCACTAATCAGATTTCGTTAAACTTTGGCAGCGTCATAGACTGGCTCTGGTTTACACCCTATCTATTCTTAATTGCCGGGCTTATGCAACCTCTAAGCAGTACCGAGAGTGCGTCCATCAATCGCCAGTATTCACGAATGAACCTGTTTAACAGTCCGTTATTTTTTATTGCCGTTATATTGTTATTGCACACACTGGTACAAAATCATCCGTTATTTGAGTCGCTACAAAACACGACACAGCAATCGGTCTTTTACGGCTGGTTGGTGCTCAGCTTTATTCTTGGCGCGACGCAATTAATATCACTTATTCATCAGTCCGGGCGCTATACGTTTCAGTTAAAAGAAAATCAGTTCACCATCGATTCCTTACGCTCTCAGTTGCAACATCAGGCGCAACATCTTCAACAACAAAGCGACTCCTATAAGTCGATTCTTGAAACCACCAGTAACGCCATTTTTACGGTGGACAATCAAGGTAATATTTTATCGGCAAATCCGGCAGCCACAAAAATGCTCGGCTATTCCAACCGTGATTTTCTGACAATGTCGTTTGAGCAACTGATTGATGAGGGTGAAGAGTTGGCACTGTTATTTAAATACCAAAGCTATCGACAAAAATTAAAACGCCACAGTGCCGGGCTTGAGCTTGAAAGTGTTATGAAAAGCCAGTCCGGTCAGACCCTCACGGTTCATGCCACCGTATCAGAAGGAAACAGTGCCGATCAGGCGCCGCTGGTTATTTCTTTGGCGGATATACGAGAACAAAAACAGGCCGAAGAAGACATCCACCGTCTTAAAGATCAGTTTACCGCCAATATTTCACATGAGTTCCGCACGCCACTGACCATTATTAACGGTGTACTGGATAACCTGCTCAATGCCTCACCCACTGCGCAACAAAAACAGCAAATTAGTACGGCAAAAACTAATGGCCTGCGTATGGTTCGCATGGTCGAACAATTACTGGAACTGTCACGTTCCTCACAGGACTCCATCACCGTATCGCCCATCAATGCTTCCCATATTATTCAGTTCGTCTGCTTATCGTTTTTATCGGTCGCGAAAGAAAAAAATATACAGTTTCAGTTCCCGGAACAACAACCACTCTGGATCACCGGCAATAATCAGGCACTGGAAAAAATAGTATTCAATCTGTTATCGAACGCTTTTAAATACACCCCCGCTGGCGGTGAGGTGAGTTTACAGATCGCCTCTCATACCACGCATATTCAGTTTTCCGTCACCGATACCGGACCGGGCATAAGCGACGACGAACAAATTAAAGTTTTTCATCGATTTTATCGCGCAGACAATACTCATGGGCAACCGATCCATGGTGTCGGCATTGGGCTGGCACTGGTCAAAGAGCTGTGCGATGCCATGGGCTGGAAAGTTGGCATTCATTCAGCGGTTAATCAGGGCGCCGAATTTCAAATCACCGCCCCAATCGCCGAGCCGCAAGCGGAAGAAAGTGAACAGCTGGCGGAATTGTGCGGTGATAGATTAAGCCGGGATAAATTCAGTCACAGTCTGGAGGCGGAGCTGGTCGATGCGCAAACCGAGCATCAATTACAGTCGGCGGTAAAATCTCAATATCTGGTGCTAATTATTGAAGACAATGTCGATATGCAAGGGCATTTAAATCAGATACTGTCGCCACATCATCAGTGTCTGCTGGCGAGTAATGGCGAAGAAGGCATTCGAATGGCGCTGGATTATATTCCGGACATCATCATTTCCGATGTGATGATGCCGGGCATCGATGGCTTTACCGCGCTGAAATCCATTCGAAGCAATGAATTAACCGCGCATATTCCGGTCATTATGTTAACCGCCAGGAGCGATCCGGACAGCAAACTTGAAGGCTTGCAGGCGGAAGCCGATGATTACCTGACCAAGCCCTTTGATGCCAGAGAACTGCTGCTAAGAGTCGCCAATCAAATAAAATCGCGCGTTAAGCTGCAACAAAAACTAACGCGCCAGTGGCACTTTAGTCTGAATAATCCGGAACAGAACGACAAAACTCAAGTAACCGACAAGTTTGTGCAAAAGTTAAATGCACTGTTTGCCGAACATTACGCCAATGCCGACATTCCCATGAGCTATATTGCCTCGGAACTCGCCATGAGTGAACGTCAACTGCAACGAAAAGTGAAAGCAGTACTTGGCGTAAGCCCGCTGGAGGCATTAAGACAGTTCCGTCTGGAAAAGGCCAAATTGCTGCTTAAAAGCAACGAACAAGTAGGATTAGCGGCACAGGCTTGTGGCTTTTCGTCGCAGTCTTACTTTGGTCGTTGCTTTAAAGAATACGTTGGTGTCTCACCCAGCCAATATCAAAAAGATATTCAAGAAACCTCCTGAAAACCCTGATTTCAGCGACTTTTGTCGCTGTTGTAGCAAATCCTGTCGCTATTGAACTAGCTCAAAATGCTGTTTTTGGTGAATGATGAATTCACCGGTGAATAACAAGTGTTCATTTAAGAAACAATCTATTCACTTATGGACCATTGCGCTGCAAACAACACACAGCGCCCAGGGATAGACAGCAAATACATAATAATGACAGAGCTACCCATAGCAGGAGAAAACCTAATGGTTTCTAAATTAAAAGCAATATCAGCAGCAACTATGCTGACCTTATCCGCAGGCAGCCTACAGGCTGACGACAGTCGGTATATCATTCAGGTCGATAATGACAAAAAAGGTGTGGTTAAAGCACTGGCTAAAAAAATGGGCGGAGAGCTTAATCTTGACGCCAACGGATTTATCGCAGCGACGTTTGATGGCAAAAGCTTAAACGACGTTAAAGGTTTACTGAACAACCCTCATATCAAACTCATCGAAGCAGACACTCGTCGATTCCCAATGGCAATTTACAACGACGACGCTGGCGATCCAACAGCCCAGCAATTAACGCCTTATGCCATTTATCAATCTGAAGCCAACCAGGTTGCGCTGCAAATGACCAACGCGAAAACCGTTTGTGTTATTGATTCAGGTATCGCTCGCGAGCAAGGCGAAACCGGTGGTTACAATGCTGATTTCGATTGGACAGTAATTACAGGTACCAGTGATTCAGGTACCGGTGACTGGTTCCGCGACGGAGGCCCACACGGTACTCACGTAGCCGGAACTATCGCAGCAGCTGACAATGGCTTTGGTGTTATTGGTATGGCTCCGGGCAATCCTCTGCACATCATTAAAGTATTCAATGAAGCAGGCTGGGGTTATTCTTCCGATTTGGCCTTTGCCGCACAAAAATGTACCGAAGGCGGTGCCGATATTATCAGCATGAGCTTAGGTGGTGGCGGTGCCAACAGCACTGAAGAAAACGCGTTCAATACCTTCACTAATAACGGTGGCCTGGTACTGGCAGCGGCCGGTAATGACGGAAACACCACTCGTTCTTACCCTGCGGGTTACTCATCGGTCATGATGATTGGTGCTAACGACGGTGACAATAACATCGCCAGTTTCTCACAGTTCCCTAGCTGTACATCTGGCAAAGGACCTAAAGCAACTTTTGATGAAACCATTTGCGTTGAAGCAACGGCTGGCGGTGTTGATACACTTTCCACTTACCCATCCGGTGGCGCATCAATGTCTACGCTTACTGCTGACTCGGTAGGTTTTGCCTCTTCTGCGATGGAAAACAACGGCAGCGCCAGTGGTTCAACTTACTTTATGGGTACTGCAGAAAGCACTGACGCTGGCGCCAGCGGCAAGGTCTGCATGATTGACCGCGGTGTGATTTCATTCCACGACAAAGTGCTTAACTGCGAGAGCTCAGGCGGTATTGGTGCGGTTATTATTAATAACGAACCAGGCATGCTTTACGGCACACTGGGCACCTCTAACAGCACCACTATTCCAGCAGTTGGCGCTGCTCAGGAAGATCGCTCCGCTTTATTGGCCGCAGCAACCGCTTCTATCTCTATTGGGCCAAGTGACTACGGCTACATGAGTGGTACTTCAATGGCAACGCCTGGTGTTTCTGGTGTCGCTGCTCTGGTTTGGTCAAATCACCCAACGTGTTCCGGTAGTGATATACGTGCGGCTCTTAAAGCAACCGCATTCGATGCAGGTGCAGCCGGTCACGATGAGTACTTTGGTTACGGTATCGTTAAAGCGAAAGCTGCTAGCGATTACTTGACGGCAAACAGCTGTGACGGTGGAACTGAACCGCCTGCTGGTGATATTTCATTGTCCGCCAATGGTTACAAAAACAAAGGTGCTCAAGTTGTTGACTTAAGCTGGTCGGGTACAACGGCAACAAACATTGATGTGTTTCGTGATGGTTCAATCATTGCGACAACAGCAAACGATGGTGCTTACACCGACAACTTAAATGTTAAAGGCGGTGGCAGCTACATCTACAAAGTTTGTGATGCAGGCACCACCACTTGTTCAGCAGACGTATCGGTTGTTTTCTAAAACTGACGTTTTCTAAACGAGTGCAAAGGAATTTCTTAACGAGAAATATAAAACAATAATAAGTCCATACTCAAGCGCTTAAGCGGGTCATTTGACCCGCCTTTTTTTTGCAATTGCTCCAAACCCTTTGTGTTTTCGTCAATTAAAATTTAGAGTACACAGGCTCAATAATAATTAATGGCGATCCTCGATTGCGCTTCTACAATTTCAAATGGACTTTTTATGAATAAACACTTTTTTCTACTGCTTGTTTTGTTTTTGTTTTGGCTGTCACATGGCTTAGAGGCAAAGCAAATAACCAGCGAACAAAAAAATGCAGCCCGCCAGGAATACCCAACCGATACACTTTACCAGTTATGGCTCGACTATAATCAGGACAAGTCCAGTCTCAGTGAATTTTATGACTCGCTTTCAGAACAACATATAGTCGAAGTAAGCAAGAAAGATCCCAGCAAAGCAATGGTTACTTATTTCGTAAAAGGCAACGAAGATACCGATTACTTTATGCAATCCGGTGGACCTGATTTTTATGGTTTAAGATTCAAGCAAATAGCGAACAGCCATTATTATTTTTGCACGCAAAGCATTCCGCTTGATGCCCGTTTCAATTATGGCATCAATGAATTTATACGAAAGCCCTTTAGCGGAACGTCAACTGACGACCAACATGAACTTTATAAAACGTCTATGAAGCACGTTTATGATGGGTCAGTGTTTGGTCCACATGCAAAACGTACAGCTTACACAGAATCCGACGCAACAATCTCAAATGGTAAGCTAAAGTCATTTAACATCATGAGCAAGTATTTAAACCAAGAGCGCAAGTTACTTGTTTACTTACCCGCCAACTATGATCCTGCAATAGCTCACAATCTTATTGTTCAACTGGATGGCGAAAATTACTCAAGTAACGCCGATCATGCGCAAACCTGGAGAGGATGGACACCTATGCCGACCATTCTGGATAACTTAATAGCGGCAAAAAAGATAAAGCCCACCATTGCCATTTTTGTATTCAATCAGGGCAGTCGATCACAAGATATGCTCAATGAGCGTTTTACTAAGTTTATAGGGCAGGAGTTGATCCCATGGATCAACAATAAATACAACCTTAACAACTCTGACAATACTGGAAAAACCATCATATCTGGTCCCAGTCGTGCGGCCTTTGCTGCGATTAGATCAGCTTTAAAATACCCCGACCATATAAATGGTGTGTTATCACAGTCTGGCTCCTTTTATTACACACAAAAAGACAAAAAGAACTGGCCGATCTATCCGGAATATGAAGGCAAACTGCTGTCTGATATCAAACAACTACCCAAACAACCGGTACGCTTTTATCTGGACGTTGGTTTATACGATCTTGGACTGGCCCGTGTTGGAACAAATCGACAATTAAAAGACATATTGATATTAAAGGGCTATGACGTTGTGTATAAAGAATACAAGGGTGGCCACTCTCATCTGAACTGGCGTCTTACTCTGTCAGATGGATTGATAGCATTACTCGGCGATCACTAGGGTATCTTAAGTTGCCAAAATGGCAAGTTTACTTGGAATTAAAGCATTTGACGTTAAGTCGTTACTATAGGAGTAGCTTTAGCAAAGCGACTTAAGTCGTCTGTCGAAAGACGTCTAGCTATACCGACTATTAATCCAGACTTATAAAAAATTTGCATACTTATTGATAATTAATTACTTTAATTCACTCGGTGATTATATTGTATATCTTTATCAGTTACAAAAAACATACAAACATTACTGTCAAAATCATATAATGACAACGTATAGTTACTCGACTAAATATTAATCAAACAAATATGGTGGTTCTTTATGAAATTTAAATTGCTAGGCTTGGTAAGCCTACTCGCTATTAGTGGTTGCAAGGTAGTTACCGGGGAAAAAGCCGGAGATGCTATGCGAAATTCTTCTAATAAAACACTAGAATTCAAACAGCAAGATGGTAAAACCCAAAAAGTAACTATTGCTCAACCTAGCTCCAAGAATGCCCGCTTAGTAGTGGCTAACAGTAATATAGTAAAGATCGATTCAATTGCATTTTTAAATATTTTCATTGATGATGAAGTTAAAACTATTGATAAAACTTCGAAAAAAGGTTTTGCCTTGGGAAAAGTATTATCAATCATTAACGGAACGAAAGAAAAAAGTACTTCTGATAATCAATATTTAAAGAGCATACTAGAGTCAACATACAAAACCATAACGTCTGACTTAACAAAAGAATTAGGATGGACGTTTGCTTCTAAGAAAAAAATTGCTAACTCAAGTAAGATAAAGGAATGGCTAGCATTATCAAAAAGCACAAAGAATGAGCTTGAAAATAATTTAACCAATGCAAAGACTTCTGCTTTATCGTGGGGAACTAAACAACAAAAAATTAAAGACGCGAAAAAGGCAATTGAAGATCATAACCGAGGTATTTCATCCGAAGGGTTTGTGTCCTACCCAATAAAAACACCACTAACTGACATCCTTAAAGATAACCGTGACATTGCATTTGAAAATATGGCTGAAGTTGCTAACGAACTTAATGTTGATGCTTCTATGGCGGTATTTATTCAATTTGCAAATATTAAGACCAGCGGATTTATGAATACAAAAGAAGAGCCCATAATTAAAATACATTGGGTTTTGGTCGATAAAGATGGCAGCCCTGCAATCATATCAAAAAACTTTAGCTCAAAAAGTCAGCAATATATTAAAGTTAAAGATAAAAGTGTTGATAAAAATAGCAGCGAAGTAAATAACATTTACGGAAACGCATTGCCAGGCTCAATCAACCAATATGTTGACGAAATTACGAAGTTAGTATCAGATTATAAAAAAGCATTTGCAAAGCATTATGGCAATAAAAATCCTGACCATGTACTTTGATAGATGAGTTATTGTTATCAGCCATCATCAATAAATCTTAAATATTTTTATCTATTACAACTGTAATACATAAGCTTCAAGCATTTCATACAATGCTTGAAGCTTATTTAACGGCCTCTATTAAACAACACTTTGGTTGCCGTAGATTCTTTTAAATCGATCACTAGAAGTCATCTAAAAAATATCGAACAAAAATGAAAAAGAAAAGTTTACACGCAGTAAATGAGCATTTTTATTCGATATTTAATGCTGTATCATCAAGTGCAGTATTTTTTGAGATAGCTTCTAAAAAACAATGAAGGTTTTATAAAGTATATGCAAAACTTTATCGTTGAATTTAAAAATGCACTGTCGGATGAATTTTGTGATCAGTTGATCGCAAAATTTGAACGTGATCCCAATAAGACCGAAGGTAAAACAGGTGCCGGTGTCGATAAGACCAAAAAAGACAGTCAGGATCTTTATATTTCTAACCTGAAAGACTGGAAAGACGATTGCAATCAGATTTCCAACACTATCAATCAGGCACTTGTTCAATACGCCAAAGCCTATCCATTTATACTAACGGGCGCGGTTTCCCCCTCGATTAAAGATCCACAAACTGGACAGATAAGAACCATCACCTATGAAGATATTGGCAAGTTACCGGAGCAAGATTTAGGCGTACTGACACAATCCATTTATCGGCTTGATGATATTAACCTGCAAAAATACACCCAGTCGAAAGGCGGTTACCACCACTGGCACTCGGAGCACTTTCCTCATCCCACGGATAAAACTCAAAAGTCATTACATCGGGTTCTGCTCTGGTTGATTTATTTAAACGATGTTGAGCAAGGTGGTGAAACGGAATTTTTCTTTCAACAAACCAAAGTAAAAGCATCAAAAGGCAGTTTGGTATTAGCCCCTTGCGGGTTTACCCATACTCACCGCGGAGCCGTGCCTGAATCGAGTGATAAATACGTGATGGCATCGTGGGTGATGTACAAAAGTTCAAAGAATCTTTACCGCTAAAAATCCTAATTATTGTTCAATACAACTTAACGGCTCATTGGTCGAATGGTTAACTGACATTGCTTACCAAATGTCTGCCAAATGGTGACGTGTTGTTTAACGGTAGACACCAATCGACTGGCTAATCCTTTATTGTTGTTTCGGATTGTATTTTTGGGATCCAGTTTTATAGGGTCTAGTTTTAGAGTATCTGGTTTTAGAATATCTGCTTTTTTAAAGTCCAATTTTTTAACATTTATTTCACCAAGCGACCATTGTTGCCAGCGATGCCATTGTTCAAAATTCGCTTTATTCGATGTTGGCTTTTTAGGAAAAAACATACTCCATTGCAATAGCTCCTGTTTTACTTGCTGAAAAGACTCAGTTAATTCACTCTGCTGTCGCTGTACACTGGTAAAATAAAACTTTTGTAACACACCGACCAAATATTTGGCCTGGGTGGTTGTGATATTTTGTGGGCAAATGGATGTCATTTTCTGTTCAAGCCAATGGTTTATTCGCTCCATTGTCTGTTGATGCTCTGTCAATAAAAATATTAACTGTCCTAGTGCGCCCTGATGTTTTTCAATGATTTTAAACGCCGAATAGATGTTAGCGTAATTGATTGTCTGCTCAGGTTTTGCTTGAACTGCTTGCCGTATCTGTCGAATCGCCATAACCACCTTTGATACCGAAGTTTTATTAAACGCTTGCCGGTTTCGATTGTTCGAAAATAATTTTTGCCAATAATAGCCAGCCCAGGTTCGATTCCACACTTCACGATCAAACTGTTTTAATTTATTTTCTAATGGCGACCTTAACTGATCAGGCAGTTGATTCATTTTAATCGAGCATTGATGCCATAACTGTTTTAATTGAAGTTCGTACAATAAGGCCGTTGCATCATCCGGATGTTTTCCGGCAGGTGTATTGCGCTGACCAATTAATGCCTGTAATGAGGGGCAGTCGATGCTGGCAAAAAAATCAAGCCAGCCAATGCTTATATTTTTTACCGGACGTTTTAGTTGGCGCGGCTCTGGATAATCCACACCAATCAATAAAGCTTCGCCTTGCTCTTTTTTGATATTTGTCCTGCTATTAAAATCATCATCGACTTCAAGCAACCGTTTCATTCGTGCTTGATAATCCAAAAGAGAAATTAACTCTGGTGCTTCGGATTGACAGGACACCAGAGAAAGCAAAGCGATAATGAAAGGTAATTTAATCAATGCAGACATACCGCCCATATTAATGGGCGGTTTATAAAAAACCAATGCTTTGTCTAACTTAACTTTTCATTTTAAGAACTTACTGGTTGATAGCCGTCTTCATGCACCGAAGCCACTGCTCGTCCTGAAGGGTCGGCCATGGCCTGAAACTGCGCATCCCACGCCAACGCATCCGGCGTACTACAGGCCACCGATTTGCCACCGGGAACTGTTTTTGCCGCTGACTCCGTTGGAAAATGCGCTTCAAACATCTGACGATAAAAGTAACCTTCTTTGGTGTGTGGCGGATTAACGGGAAAGCGCTGCCCGGCCTGCTCCATTTGCAGATCGGTAACGTTAAGTTCAGCCAATTGCTTTAAACTGTCGATCCAGCCGTAGCCTACCCCGTCGGAAAACTGTTCTTTTTGACGCCAGCACACTTCATCAGGTAATAAATCGGCAAACGCCTCACGCAAAATTTGCTTTTCAATTTTTTGTCCACGGATCATTTTAGCTTCCGGATTGATCGACATGGCTGTTTCAATAAACTCCCGATCCAGAAAAGGAACCCGAGCTTCAACTCCCCAGGCGGCCATGGACTTATTCGCTCGCAAGCAATCAAACCAGTGTAACTTATCAACTTTGCGCACTGTTTCATCGTGAAACGCTTCGGCATTGGGCGCTTTATGGAAGTACAGGTAACCACCAAACAATTCATCGCTGCCTTCACCACTGAGCACCATTTTAATGCCCATGGCACGAATTTTACGCGCCATTAAATACATGGGGGTGGATGCGCGTATGGTGGTTACGTCGTAGGTTTCCAGATGATAAATCACATCGCTTAATGCATCGATGCCCTGTTCAATGGTGTAAACAAAATTATGATGGATTGAGCCTATGTGCTCCGCCACTTTACTGGCCGCGGTAAGATCGGGCGATCCTTCCAGACCAATCGCAAAAGTATGCAAACTTGGCCACCAGGCACTCGACTGACCGTTATCTTCAATGCGTTTATCGACAAACTGTTTGGTCACAGCAGCCACAATGGACGAGTCGAGCCCACCGGACAGCAGCACGCCGTATGGCACATCCGTCATCAAATGACGTTTGATTGCCTCAGTGAGTGACTCTCTTACTTCTGACACTGACGCGGTATTTTGAGCAACCGACGAATAACTCTGCCACGGCTTTTTGTAATAAGGCGTCATCAACTGAATGATCTCTTGTAATGACGACTGTTTAACGCTTCTATCTTTCAGCGCCGATTTAGTCAGGTAATGGCCCGGTGGAAATATTTGTACCTCATCACAATAATCACTGATCGCTTTCATCTCAGACGCAACCTGCAGCAAACCGTTACTATCGATGCCAATATACAAGGGAATAATACCGATGGGATCACGGGCAATTAAAAAGTCGTCTTTTGCCTCGTCATAGAGCACAAAGGCAAACATGCCGTTTAACGCATCGAGCAGTGCCACGCCTTTTTCTCGATACAGAGCCAGAATCACTTCGCAATCGGATTCGGTTTGAAACTGAAACGGCTGACTCAAACTTTGCTTTAATGTCTGATGGTTATAAATTTCTCCATTAACCGCCAAAATCTGTTGCTCATCGGTGGTTTTAAGCGGCTGCGCTCCATTAGTCACATCTACGATGGAAAGTCGCTCGTGCACCAGTATCGCCGAGTCACTTTGATAAACGCCCGACCAGTCTGGCCCGCGATGACGTTGTCGCTTTGATTGCTCAATGGCCTGCGCCCGCAGGTGTTTGGGAAGAGTTGTACGGTCGCTATCACTGGATAGAAGCCCTAATATTGAACACATAATGCTACGCCCTGATTAATGATTTACCATATTTAGTAATGAATAATTAATCAAATCAACATTAATTTAAATAGTAACTAACAACAAAAGCAATTATGGTATATATTATTTAAATTAAACCTATCATTTATGGCGATCCGTTAATATCGGGTGGTATTTTCCATGCAAAATCAAACAATCGATAATCTGGATAAACGCATCATTAATGCGCTAATTGCCGATGCGCGCACTTCCTACGCAGAGCTGGCCAAGCAATTTAAGGTAAGCCCGGCCACTATTCATGTGCGAATAGAAAAACTTAAAACGGCCGGAATTATTACCGGAACCCATATGGCTGTAGACGCTAAAAAGCTCGGTTACGATGTCTGCTGCTTTATTGGTATTAACTTGCAAAGTGCTGGCGACTATCCTGAAGTTATTGCCGAGCTTGAACAAATCAATGAAGTGGTAGAAGCCTACTACACCACCGGTCAATACAGTGTACTGATCAAAATAATGACGCACTCCATTGAAGATTTACAGTGGCTGCTGATCGACAAAATACAGGCGATTGATAAAGTACAGGCCACCGAAACACTGATTTCATTGCAAACACCTATTCACAAAAGTATTCAATTATGACCCGTTTATTGTTTGATCAAACTCAGCAGCAATGTCTCGAAGACATTATGCGTTTACGGCGTGATGTGCGCGGCAATTACTTTACCAGTCAGCCGATTAACGATAGCACGCTGGATCAATTATTTTACAGCGCCTCTCTGGCGCCTTCGGTTGGTTTTTCCCAGCCCTGGGAATTTGTGGTGATCCGAAACTCCAATACACGACAAGCCATCGCCAATAACTTTGCTGAAGAAAACGAAAAAGCGTTTCAACACTTTTCCGATGAAAAACTTAAACAGTATCAACAGTTAAAACTGGAAGGGATCACCGAAGCTCCAGTTAATGTTGCAGTTTTTTACAAACCGTCGAATACACCGGTACTCGGACAAACCTCAATGACAGAAATGGGCGAATACAGTGTGGTTTGCGCGGTACAAAATATCTGGTTAATGGCTCGCAGTATGAACATAGGGGTTGGCTGGGTCAGTATTTTGGATCCGGAGTTTGTAAAAACCACCTTAAAAGTACCGAGCGATCACAAACTGATTGCCTATCTTTGCATAGGTCATGTGTCTGAATTTCTCGATAAGCCTGAACTGGAAAAACTCAACTGGGAGAAAAGAAAGCAAAAAGAACAGTTTGTATTTAGTGAAGAATATGGCAGCTAAGATGCGACATGTCTAATTGAAAAACCTTTAGGATTAGGGTACTCAACTCATCTATTATTTGAAAGGCACTTCCAGCATATTTATCACCTAGGCTATAAAGCATATCCCATGCATCTTAAAAATTTTCCGTCGACTGATACTCCCTGAGTTGGTTTAACTGTTGATTTGTAATTTTAATGCTCATTTATTTAAAACTCCTTTATTAATATATACTAAAACATTACAGCATTTTCTAATACGTATCGTGCTTTATAAAACCAACAGATTCATTTTTTATTCGCATTTTCATTAAATTTTTCAACAAGCTTTTTTGATCGAGTCATAATATTATTCCAATCAGACAAATACTTTCTTTTAAACATAACAATAAGAAGTATAGAGTCATCATACAAGTCCAAATAACCCTTGCATGATGGCGCTATATATTTATCTTGTTTTGAGCACTCAAGATATATACTTTTGTCTTTTTTAAAGAAGGCATCCTGATACTTGCTTGCTGAAACAGTCCAGAGTTTAATACTTTCATTATATTTGAGCCTACTATCATACCTAAATGCACTATCTATACGATTATGAACAAGTATTTCGTTACCATCATATGCTTGCCATAAATCTATCCATATTAGTTTTTCAGGATATCGCCCTTTAATTATGAAGAAGTCTTGATTTTCAACTGTTTTACCTTCAAATGAGGGATACTTCACTTTAATTCCTATTGATGCTGCCTCTCCATCTCGAGTTGGTACTACAGGCGAATACCTCTTCTCTATTTCGAATAATCGACCTGACAGTTCATATGTGTTTGTTCGTCTTAACTGAGCTTCAGTAAACTTTATGTTATCTGTATACTCTACACTCGTGTCACAAGAGGATAATATTAAAACACTTAAAATAATTATAACTATTTTCATTTTCTGTCCAAACCCCTTAATTAAAGGTATCTTTAAATATTTCAAAGTCGTAATAATATTTTTTCCTGTTATTCGGAATTGAACTACAACCCTCAAAGCCAAATGAAAGTAATGAACCAATACTGTCTGGCCCTTCATTTTTTGAATATATTGATGAATAACCCGATATATTTTTCTTATTCACCAAATCATAGATATAAACCTGATTATCAACAAAGCCCAAAAATTCATCTTGCGACGCTAACAAGGCATATCGCAAATCACTTAAAACTTCATCGGGTCTAATACCATTTTCATTAAAGTCGTTGATTCCGTTAATTCGAATATGATCAACATTGACCATCAAATTATTTATATCGATATCGCGCTCAGGTGAGGTTATTAAATATTCAACCCCAAACCCTTCTCCATATACTTCATAAGTCAAATAACCTACTTCTACTTCTCTATTAAATGGAGGAAGTCCTTTAACAAAAAGAGCGTTCGGTTTTTCAACTTTATCAACTGGAATAAAATAAAATGTCTCTGAACATTTTATTTCATGATAAATTGCCTTTGGAATATAGAGATACAAAGGAAACAAGCCTACGAGGACAATAATGCTATTCCTTTTAAGAACATAATACTTATCTTTCCTGGACAAAACAAAGTAAGCGACTGCCCATGAAAAAAGTAAAATAATACAATAAAAGAATATTACGATGACACCAATCATATTTAACCATCTAACCTTATTGCCAATTCACACCTCATTAAAACTGGATAACACTTTCTTTTTTAAAGGAGGCAACAAGTAATCAATCACTTGCCTTTCACCCATTTTAACTTCGACAGAAAATGTCATTCCACTTTTCAATCTAACTACTTCATCATTTGCTCGAATATTGCTTTCCAGGGCATTTACTTGACCTTTAAAAGCAGGTTGAGAATCATTACCATTAAATTCCAGCTTTACCTCCCCAAGAACCCCGTCAATTATGCCGTATTTGGTAAACCGAAACGCATACACTTTTAACGCCACTGGTAATCAGGGCTTTAGGAATCCAACATCTTTATTCTGGAATTGAACAGTCGCATGAAACGTTTCACTTCCTTTTGAACCCACTGTTTTCTGAAGCTCTCAGTTATGACTGTCCATTTTTGCGCTTTTTTGCACTTAAGTGATTTGAAAATTTATTTTGTATATTCATACCAAAACCTTTATTTAAATGTATTACTCAAAAGCTCTTCTAAAATACTGTACTCGCTCTTACTTTTCGAACACCGACCGAACTCGTATGGATACAAAATATTGATTAAATTTTGCCCTTTTGAATGATTAATCAATGATACTTGTGATATAACAGAATTAGATTTAAAATCATAAATATATTTATTGATATAAACCATATTGTGCATAAAACTTCTATCGTCGTACACTGCATATCTAGCATTATGAATGGCAGCAGCTTTTTCTTCATCAGAAACTTCCCTCATTATTTCTGATAAAAACCTCCCTCCCGATAGGACTTTAAACAGTTGGTTTTCATTAATTAACTTAGGATTATCAATATCATCAATACTTATAATATACTGAACATTAAAGTCATGAAATAAATTCAACCTATACTCTCCATCAATCTCTTTATATGTTGCTCTACCTTTAGGTATATATGAAAAATAGACTAAAGACTTAGGAAGAGTTATTTTTTCATCGGGATAAAAATATACATTTTTACTGCACTCCCATTCATACAGAGTTCGCTCAAATGCGTATACAAAAAAGGGAATGCTAATTATGATCAAAGAAAGAGTTGTTCGCTTCTTTTTATAATCTTTTACTCTTTTGCGAA
>NZ_QGGU01000010.1:0-99288 GCF_003148745.1 Pleionea mediterranea
AAAACGCATAAAAAAAATCCGATGACCTGTGATCATCGGATTTTGATCTTTTTGCCGAAAATATCAAGCTTTATTTGCTTAACTGATCGGCATTAGCCATAACCGCCCTTTTGCACTGGCCGGAACACGTAAACAGACCGATCAACTGCAAGCCAGTATGACGCAAATTCCAACGTCTGAAGAATGGCAAGCTATAGATTCTGGCGTATTAATCCGCTCCCCGATCTACACGGTCGCTTCTTCACTGGAAGACACCACGCTCAATACAAGGCCGAATGAACCTATATTGGGCTATGTGGCAATCCACATGACCAAAGACTTTGCCGCAGTTCGGCAATACGAAACCATTATCGCATCCATTGTTATTCTGCTCATTGGACTTTCTGTGGGTGGCTTTTTAGCACAACGAATGGCACGTGCCGTTACGCTGCCAATTATCCATCTGGCACACGCCGTTAATCGCATTAAAGAAGGCAAGCTCAATACTCGCGTCGATGGCCAGTCAACCGGCGAGTTAAACACCTTAATCAGCGGCGTTAACGATATGGCGAAATCCCTGTACGAAGCCAGAGAGGAAATGCAGCAGGCTATCGAACAGGCCACGTCAGATTTAAGCCAAACACTCGAAACGCTTGAAGTGCAAAATGTAGAACTGGATATGGCGCGAAAACAGGCGCTTGAAGCAAGCCGGGTTAAATCAGAGTTTTTGGCCAATATGAGCCACGAAATTCGAACCCCCATGAACGGTGTGATTGGTTTTACCAATTTGCTGTTGCGAAGCGATATGGATGATAAGCAACGCGAGTTTCTATTTACCATCCACAAGTCGGCCAACAATTTATTATCCATCATCGACGATATTCTCGATTTCTCAAAAATTGAAGCGGGAAAAATGGAACTCGATGAGTCGTCTCTGGATATTCGCGAATGCGTCGACGACGTGCTTAACCTGATTGCACCACTGGCACAGGAGAAACAGCTTGAAGTAGCAGCACTGGTCTATTCCGATGTGCCCGATACCATACTGGGCGATCAGGTTCGATTAAAACAAATTCTGACCAACCTGGTAAACAACGCGGTCAAGTTTACCGAAAAAGGCTCGGTAATCGTTCGAGTCATGATCGAAGACAGCGACGATCAAAAAATCAATTTGAAGTTTACCATCAGCGATACAGGCATCGGTATGTCGCAAGAGCAGCAGGACGTACTATTTCAGGCATTCAGTCAGGCCGATACCACCACCACCCGACGCTTTGGTGGAACAGGCCTTGGTCTGGTTATTTCGAAAAAGCTGGTGGAAAAAATGGGCGGCGACATTGGACTCGACAGTACCCTAAACGAAGGTTCGGACTTCTGGTTTAATATTCGCGTTAATCGTGATTACGAATTGTTGCTGGATCAAGATCAGCCCATCAACTTTCTTGAAGATAAACGCGTTTTCTTTTACGAACCTCTCGAATCCACCCGTTTATCGATCAAACATATGCTTGATCGTTGGAATATGCGTTCTCGTTCTGCCAGCGAAATGGGTGACTTTATTCGTCAGGTTGAACACGCAGCAAAAACCAATAAAACCATTCATTATCTGCTGTTCGATTGTTCACATTACAACGAGCATCAGGAACAGATTAAACACCTGCTTGATCTTGCCCACAACCAACTCGACTGTGCCGCTATTGCCACCATCGCCAGTCCTGATTCACAAAAGACCAAACAATTGATTAAAAGTGGCGCCAACGAATGCATCAGTCGACCAATTGCCCACCGACAACTAAAACACACATTGCTTGAACTGATGGATGACGAACAACGGGCAAAGCTCAGCGCCATGAATGCCATGGATCCTAACTCTCCGTTTGAAGAGCTCAGTATTCTTGCCGTAGATGATAATGACGCCAACTTGAAATTAATTTCGGTATTTCTTGAAGACTTCCACGTTAATGTAGTAACCGCCGTGAATGGGTTAGACGCAGTAGAAAAAGCCAGCATTAAACATTTCGATTTGATTTTTATGGATATTCAAATGCCTGAAATGGACGGTATCGAAGCCACCCGTAAAATACGTAAGTCGAAACTGAATCAACGCACACCCATTATTGCATTAACTGCCCATGCCATGTTGGGCGAAAAAGAAAAGCTACTTTCCGAAGGCATGAACGACTATTTGACCAAACCCATAAATCTGGATCAAATTGAAGAAACTCTGTTTAAGTGGACTCACAGCAAACAGCAGCCACCAACACTATTAACCAAAAGCAACGAACTGAATACGGAAACAGCAAAGCCAGAATATTCAAATGATGAACAAAATATTGACTGGCCGTTAAGTATAAAAATGGCTGGAGGCAAAGAAGAGCTGGCAAAAGATATGGTGAATATGTTTATCGAGCATATTCCAGAATCAAAACAGGACATAGAACAAAGTTATCAATCAAAAGATATCGAAAAGCTTGTCGCCAGTGTACATAAGTTTCATGGTGCCACCTGTTATGTAGGCGTCCCGCAGTTAAAACAACTGGCCAAGGATTATGAAACCGAACTTAAGAAAAATAAATTGAGTGATGACGCTAAAAAAATTCACCAGCAGTTAATCGCAGAAATGGAAGCCGTGGCAAATAATTCACAGGTTTAAACCAATGCGTCGAAACATCGGGTGTAAGTTTTTACTTTGATCTATGAAATCCAACAATTAATATAAAATCTCAGGGGAACTCTAATCCATAATTAAATAGCTTAGAAACAACCAGGGCTTAATCACCATAATGATTAAGCCCCAAGTCAACAAGATATATGCCAGATAAACTATAGCTAAAAAAGTGTTTAAAACTAGGAAGGTATACGGCGTATTTTAGCACCCATAAGTTGCAGTTTTTCTTCGATGCACTCATAACCACGATCAATATGATAAATGCGATCCACTATGGTATCGCCCTGAGCTACCAGACCGGCTAATACCAAACTTGCGGATGCCCGCAAATCAGTCGCCATTACCTGAGCGCCCTTTAACTCTTCAACCCCTTTAATAAACGCTGTATTGCCTTCAATTTTCATATCAGCACCCATGCGACTCATTTCCGGCACATGCATAAAACGGTTTTCAAAAATGGTTTCGGTAATGGTTCCGGCTCCTTCGGCAACCGAGTTCAGAGCCGTAAATTGCGCCTGCATGTCGGTTGGAAATCCAGGATAAGGCGCAGTTTTAATATTCACCGCTTTTGGTCGTCGCCCTTCCATATCCAGCTCAATCCAGTCTTCACCCGTGGTAATTTTAGCGCCGGCTTCTTCAAGCTTTGCCAATACCGAATCAAGAATTTTTGGATCAGTATCTTTTACTTTTACCTTACCGCGAGTTAACGCTGCAGCGATTAGATAAGTACCGGTTTCAATACGATCGGGCAATACTTTATAGTGAGTGCCGTGTAAACGTTCAACACCATCAATGATCAGCTTGTCGCTGCCTATACCGCTTATTTTTGCGCCCATGGAGTTAAGGCAGTTTGCCAAATCAACCACTTCTGGCTCTCGCGCTGCGTTTTCAATAACCGTCTGTCCTTCGGCCAGAGTTGCCGCCATTAAAATATTTTCGGTACCGGTTACACTGACCAAATCCATAAAGATATGCGCGCCTTTCAAACGACCATTGCTGCGCGCTTTTATATAACCGTCTTCAACACTAATTTCGGCACCCAGTGCTTCCAACCCTTTGATATGTAAATCCACCGGACGCGTCCCGATAGCACAACCACCCGGCAGGGATACATCGGCCTGACCGTATCGTGCCACCAATGGCCCCAATACTAAAATTGACGCACGCATGGTTTTTACAAGCTCATAAGGCGCTTCAAAACTGTTGATGGTGCTGGTGTCGATTTCTACATTGAGTTTTTCATCGATTGTCAGACTGCACCCCATACGCCCAATAAGCTCTATGGTGGTGGTGACATCGTGCAGATGAGGAACATTACCGACTGCGGTTTTGCCATCGGCTAACAATGTGGACATTAAGATCGGCAATGCGGCATTTTTTGCGCCCGATATTCTCAACTCGCCAGACAAAGGGGCACCGCCCGAAATTAATAATTTGTCCATTAAATGCTCCGATTTGCTTATTCTTAATCTATGACAGGGAGGAACCTTGAACTCGCAGTTCCTCTAAAATACGTATTTTACTGATAAAATCGATTTTTTGATACGGCAAGAAGTTAACCTAGCTGTAATTTGCTGGCTTTTTCCCACTCTTGTGGTGTGTAGGTTTCGATAGACAAGGCATGAATGGCACCACTTTTAATGTGATCATTAAGCACCTGATACACCATTTGCTGTTTTTTAACCGGTCGTAACCCGTCAAACGTTTCTGAAACCAGACGCACCTTGAAGTGACTGCCGTCGCCATCAGCGGCAACATCAGCACCATCAAAGGCTTGTTCTAAAATTTGCTTTATTTCTTCCGGGGCCATGATAAAAGGTCCTCCAAGCATCGAGTCAATTTTGAGGCGTAATTCTGACTGATGCAACAATGACTGTCCAGCCGAATTGCGGTGAAGACGGGTTACTTCAAGCGTCAGTTGTGCGAAAATAACGCGGTTTGACAAAAAATGTCACGATTTCAATGACTTTAATAAATCGTTATGACGTACAATGAATCTAATGACTGTAATAAATCTAAAAAACAGCTTGATTCCTGCCCACACAATCTCTTTAATGAGCGCCTTTGCGTTTTTAACGGTGACTTTTTAGCCTATGATGTATCAATATTTTGCCCTGGTAATTTCAGGTATTGCACTGCTCGTCTGGAGTGCAGACAGATTTACTGACGGTGCGGCTGCTTTTGCCCGTAACCTCGGGGTATCGCCGTTGATCGTCGGGTTAACCATTGTTGCCATTGGCTCATCTGCGCCAGAAATACTGATTTCACTTAACGCATCTTTATCCAACACACCCGGCATAGGCCTTGGTAATGCACTTGGCTCCAATATAACCAACATCGCGTTTGTGCTTGGTGTTTCAGCATTAATAAAACCACTGCATGTAGAATCAGGCACCATTAAACGTGAGTTTCCGGTACTCATGGGCATCACACTCTGGGCCGCTTATTTATTATCGGACGGTGATTTAACCGCCGGAGAGTCATGGCCGCTGCTGATTGCACTGGTGTTTTACGTTTTATGGCTCATACGTGTGGGCATGCAGACCCGCGTTCGTCAGGATCTGATGCTACAGGAGATCGTCGAAGAGCTGCCCGATACCATGCCCAACTCAAAAGCTATTATGTGGATCATCATTGGTATGGCCTTGTTGCAAGTGAGCTCGAAAATGCTGGTTTACGGCGCATCCAATATAGCGCTGCACTTTGGCATCAGCGATATCATTATTGGCTCTACAATAATTGCCATAGGCACCAGTTTGCCTGAATTAGCGGCGACAGTGGCTGGCGTACTGAAAGATGAAGATGAAATGGCGCTTGGTAATGTCATCGGCTCAAATATATTTAACCTGCTAGCAGTACTCAGCTTACCGGGCATATTAGTGGGTATTCAATTTGATGAAGACATGTTCAAAGTGATGATATTGAATGTCGCCCCTATGTTATTACTTACCGTTGCCATGGGTATTATGGGTTACGGCTTTCGCAAAAAGCATGGCTCGATAAACCGGATAGAAGGCTCACTGTTATTGCTGGTGTTTGTTGTCTGGTTAACCATGAGTGCGCTGCAGGAAATGGGCAAGCTGGATGCCTGGCAGTCAATCATCTAGCGTGTTGTATTTAAGCTTGGCTCCAACTGCTCAAAGTACGTTATAATCTTTTTCAAACCTATAACTGTCGGATTTCAAAGCTTTTTATGCCAGAAAAACAACGTTTTATCGAATTAGGCCGCTCCGTCATCAGTATTGAAAAACAAGCCATCGAAAACTTGCAGCAGGCTATTAACGGTGACTTTGCCGAGGCCTGCCAAATTCTATTGGCGTGTACCGGACGTGTGGTTGTCATTGGCATGGGCAAATCCGGCCATATCGGCAATAAGATTGCCGCCACACTTGCCAGTACCGGCACTCCGGCATTTTTTGTTCACCCGGGCGAAGCCAGCCACGGTGATCTCGGTATGATTACCCGGGGCGATGTTGTGTTAGCACTCTCCAACTCCGGTGAAACCGAAGAAATCACCGGCATATTACCGGTCATTAAGCGCAAACATGTGCCCCTTATCAGTATGACCGGCAAGCCAAACTCCACGCTTGCCAAACTGGCCGATGTAAATTTAGACACCAGTGTTGAAAAAGAAGCCTGCCCACTAAATCTTGCTCCTACCGCGTCAACCACCACGGCATTAGTCATGGGGGATGCCCTTGCGGTTGCTTTACTGGACGCCAGAGGTTTCAGCCCCGATGACTTTGCTCTATCTCATCCTGGTGGCAGCCTTGGTCGCAAATTACTGTTAAAAGTGGAAGACATTATGCATCAGGGTGATGCCGTACCATCGGTACAACAGGGCGTCTTATTAAAAGACGCATTACTTGAAATTACCGAAAAACGATTGGGCATGACCGCTATTGTCGATCAGGAAGGTAACTTACAGGGTATCTTTACCGATGGTGATTTACGCCGCTCCATTGAACGGCAGGTGGATTTTACCAACACCCTGATAGATGACGTGATGACCGCCAATTGCCAGACCATTTCACCCAATATGCTCGCCGTTGAAGCGGTACAGATTATGGAACATAAAGCCATTAACGCATTATTAGTAACCAACGATCATCAACAGGTTGTTGGTGCACTGAATATGCACGACTTATTAAAAGCCGGAGTGGTGTAATGGAGTTACCCAATCTGTCCGAATCGTTACTGCTAAAAGCTCGCCAGATCCAACTGCTGATAATGGATGTGGACGGTGTGTTGAGTGATGGCATGGTCTATTACACAAACAATGGCGACGAAATTAAAAACTTTAATATCAAAGATGGCCTTGGCATTAAACTGATGCATCAGGCTGGCATAAAGACTGCCATAATTACCGGGCGTCAGTCTGCCATCGTTGAAAGACGCGCCAAAGAGCTGGGTATATCCCATATTGTTCAGGGCGCCCCAGACAAACGAAACGCGTTTCAATCAATTTTAGCCGCTGAAAACCTTACCGCCGATCAAGTGGCGCATGTGGGTGATGATTTACCCGATTTACCACTGATGCAACTGGCCGGCCTTGGCATTGCGGTCAAAGACGCCAACTGGTTTGTTCGCCAGCATGCCGACTGGATCACCGATGAGTCGGGAGGCAAGGGTGCTGTACGTAACATCGCCGAGTTATTGCTGACCAGCCGTGAGCAATTAACCGATGTTTATCACAGTTACCTGAAATAGTAACTCGATTATGGCCTTTCGGATTATAAAAGTACGCCGAAAAATTCCTTATGTCTTTGCTGGCCTCGCTCTGGCTCTGGCAACCTGGAATTTTATGACCGGAGATGAAAAAATCCTTGAATCTGACCCGGTACCAGAACTGTCCGAAGAATACATCATGGATAATTTTTCGCTAACCCAGTTTGACCAACATGGCACACCTATCCACCGCATTACAGCTAGCAAAGCTCGCTCACACAAGGAACAGGTTATACTTTCCAAGCCAGACATAGAAACACGAGTCAATCAATCGCTCTGGCAAATAACGGCGGAACAGGCAGTTGCGGTTCAATCATTTAATCAATTAACCTTACAACAGCAGGTTAAACTCTCTGAACAATCCAGCGTGAACCAACAAAGGTTAAACCTGTCTACATCATCATTAACCTACTGGGCAACACAAAAGAAAATTACGTCCGATGCCAAGGTTACCATTCAGGATGGATTGTTTAAGTTGTCCGGCACAGGTTTTAGCGTCGATTTATTAAACGAAAATTATCAAATAGACAGTCAGGTAGAAGGCAGTAAACATTAATGAAATTGACCTTCATCGATCAACATTTTGTTTCGTCATTATTATTCAGCAAATGGATTTTAATCTTCATTATGGCATCGCCAACTTTGGCCACCGCGCAGCCCGCTCAATGCAACAATGAATCGCTGACTGCCGATAGCTCGAAAGGAATGCGCCAGCAAGGCATTATTCAGCACACAGGTAATGTAATTTTTTGCAATAAGACATTGCACCTGGCGGCCGATGAATTAGTCTTGAAGCAAACTCGTCAACAGCAAACTTACACGGCTAAGGGCGATCCTGTGGTAATTAATCAGCGCAACGATTCCTTTCACCTGACAGCAAAATCAGACATCAGCGAATACAAACCGCAACAGTCCAGTGTCGATTTTAGTGGGACGGTGAATATTAAGTTAATAAATACCGACAACAGCCAGACAGCCATTGAAGCAGATCAATTAATCTATCAATTCCAAAACACTGACACCGATGAATTAACGCCAGTTTATTTTCAGGCCAAAGGCACACCCGCCAAGTTTCAGTTCAGTCGACAAAATGATACAGAAGTGATCGCCAGTGCCGAATATATTGAGTATTCCTTTGAGCAACAGATCCTTACACTAACGGGTAACATTCGTTTCTCACAGGGTGAAAGCCTGATTAAGGCTGAAAAGTTAATCTACAATGTTACTAATCAGTCTTGGGAGGTTCCTCAGATGGACAATCAGCGACTGGAAATTATTAAGAAACCTGAATCATGACTCAACTCAAGGCACAACATTTAGCCAAAGCCTACAAAGGCAGAAAAGTCGTCAAAGATGTTTCTCTTGCCGTCAAGCAAGGACAAATTGTTGGACTGCTTGGACCTAACGGCGCTGGTAAAACCACCTCTTTTTACATGATTGTAGGGCTGGTGCCACAAGATCAGGGGAGCGTCACGATTGATGACAAAGACATTTCTGATCAGGCGATGCATCAACGGGCCAAAATGGGTATTGGTTATTTACCGCAGGAAGCTTCTATATTTCGTAAATTAAGCGTTACCGACAATATACTGGCGGTACTTGAGCTACGACCGGAGCTTGATGAAGCGCAACGAAATCAGGAACTTGAAAAGTTACTCGGTGAGTTTCAAATCGAACACATTCGACATAATTTGGGTATGAGTCTGTCAGGCGGTGAACGACGACGGGTTGAAATTGCCAGAGCTCTGGCCAATAACCCGGATTATATTTTACTCGACGAACCTTTTGCCGGAGTAGATCCTATTTCGGTCAACGAAATTAAACAGATTATTCAGCAACTTAAGCAGCGTGGGCTGGGCGTGTTAATAACCGATCACAATGTTCGCGAAACATTGTCGGTGTGTGAACATGCATATATAGTTAACGCAGGTGAGTTGATTGCTGAAGGCAGTGCCGAACAAGTTTTAAACAATCCTTTGGTAAAAGAAGTTTATCTGGGTAATGAATTTAACCTTTAATAACATGACTCGATAAGCGGATAAATCAGATTATTTATTTGCTACAACTTATTGAAAAAATTAGAGTAAGCCCAATTAATATTAGTAACGGACAGATTTGTGACAATTTTTTCACGCATTTGTGTCTAAATTGCTATTATTAAAGTAAGCCTGAGTTATTATCAGTCAGCCTGATGGGGCAAACAACCCATCGATAATTTGTTGATCATTGATCAGCCAAACTGAATAAACAAAAAAAGCGGCTATACCGACATTAAATGAAGCCTTCCTTACAGTTAAAAATTGGTCAAAGTCTGACCATGACTCCACAACTGCAACAAGCGATACGCTTGCTGCAGCTATCGAGCCTCGATCTGCAAAATGAAATTCAAGAAGCACTTGAATCCAATCCCATGTTGGAAGGCAACGAAGATCTTCCACAAGAAAGCAAAGAGTCTGATAGCAATGGAAAAGATACCGAATCTTCAGCGTCTGAAAAAGAAGCCTCCGAAATAGATACCTCCGATGCACTGAAAAACGAAACCATTGATAAAGATTTAGCCGTCGATACCCAATGGGAAGACTGGCAATACAGCCCCCCCTCTTCAATGGCACGTTCCGATGATGATCGTGAATTTGAATATCAGGGTGAAACCTCCTTATCGTTGCATGATCATTTGGCCTGGCAACTCGACTTCACTCAAATCTCAGAAAGAGACAAAACCATTGCCTTGGTTTTAATCGACGAAATTGATGATGAAGGCTATTTAAGAACACCCATCAGTGACATTGAAGTCATGCTGAATGAAGACGAACAGGAAGAGTTTGATGAACAAGTAGAAACCGATGAAATTGAAGCGGTCTTAAGCTTGATCCAGTCGTTTGATCCGGTGGGTGTTGGCGCACAAAATTTACAGGAATGTCTGCAATTACAGCTGAACCAGTTTTCGGAAGAGGTCCCGTTCTGGATTGAAGCCAAGGAATTGATCGATGATCATTTTGACGCTCTCGCCGCTCGTAATTACAAACAGATTATTCGGCAAACCAAGTGGCCGGAAGATTTTTTGAAAGAAGTGGTGACTTTTGTACAACGATTAAACCCAAGACCTGGCAGCAATGTATCGTCAAGCCATTCTGAATATGTAGTGCCAGATGTATTTGTCAGCAAAAAAAATGGCCGCTGGACGGTTGAGTTAAACCCTGATTGCGCACCCAAACTTAAAATCAATACCGGCTATGCATCGTTAATTAAGCGAGCCGATTCCAGTGCTGACAACACCTTTTTAAAAAATAACCTGCAAGAAGCCAAGTGGTTTATTAAAAGCTTACAAAGCCGCAATGAAACCTTATTAAAAGTTGCCACCAGTATTGTCGAAAAACAAATGGGCTTTTTTGAGTATGGTGAAGAAGCCATGAAGCCACTGGTATTATCAATGATTGCGGAAGAAGTAGAAATGCATGAGTCAACCGTTTCTCGTGTAACCACTCAAAAATACATGCATACCCCAAGAGGAATTTTTGAGCTGAAATACTTTTTCTCCAGCCATGTTAGTACCGCCGCTGGTGGTGAATGCTCTTCAACAGCGATAAGAGCCTTAATTAAAAAGCTGATTGCCGCAGAAAATAATGCGAAACCATTGAGTGACAATAAAATTGCAAACCTGTTAAAAGAACAAGGTATTAATGTGGCACGCCGTACCATTGCTAAATATCGGGAAGCCATGAATATACCACCTTCAAATGAACGTAAATCGCTTATTTGAGTCCAATTGGCTAAGTAGCTTGATAAAAGAATGCTTTGTCAAAATAAAATTAATTTAAACGTTTATTTTGATGCTGCAGTTATCCCCAAAGCATTGCTTTGGTAAGTTTTCTCCACAACAGAAGGAAGTCGACTATGCAAATTAACTTAACTGGTCACCACGTCGATATCACTGATTCTCTACGCAGTTATGTCAATGATAAATTTGAAAAGCTGGAAAGACACTTCGATCACATCAACAATGTTCACGTCATTTTAAGTGTTGAAAAGCTACGACAAATTGCAGAGGCCAAATTAAATGTTAATGGCGGAGAAATCTTTGCAAACTCAGAAAACGAAGACATGTACGCGGCGATTGACTCGTTAACCGATAAGCTTGATCGACAGGTCATTAAACACAAGGAAAAAATGATTCGTCATTAAGTCTTTATGAACATTTTAAGTTGTCTCGATCCATCGCGCACTCTCGCGAGTGCGCAAGCTTCCAGCAAAAAGCGTGCTTTTGAAATAATCAGCGAGCTATTTGCCAATTCTTGCCAGAGTGTTTCTGAGCAAGATGTGCTCGACAGTTTATTTGCCCGTGAACGCCTTGGAAGCACGGCCATGGGCGGTGGCATTGCCATCCCTCATGGACGCTGCAACTCCTGTCAGGGAGCAATATGTGCAGTGGTCATGCTTGAAACCGGTATTGACTATAACGCTACCGATAAACAACCGGTTGATATTTTATTCGCCGTTATGGTGCCTGAGCAGGCGCACGACGAGCATATCGAGTGTCTTTCAAGTATTGCCAACCTACTTAAACAGGAAAGCTTTTCCCGCCAAATTCGAAACGCTTATAACAATCAAGCACTGTATGATATAGTCAAAGCAGCGGTTGAAAAACAGTCAGCCAAAGCCTAACCTACTCGTATCCGTTAGGTGACTGTGTTTTAACGTAAATACTTATTATGCGACTGAGTCGCCCGGCTTTGATAATTGTTTTTTGATAAAAAGAATTCTGATAAGAGTGTTATGAAACGAGTTATTCTCAGTGGACGATCCGGATCCGGAAAAACCGTAGCGTTGCGAGCATTGGAAGATCAAGGCTTTTATTGCGTTGATAATATTCCTCTTTCTCTGATCCCTCAATTGGTAGACACTGTTGAAGTGCAACATCAAGATCTTGCTTTGGGTGTTGATGCCAGAAGCTTCCCTAAAGATTTAGAGAACTTCAGCGAAATTTTACAAAACATTCGCCAAACAGGAAAAGATTTTCAGGTCATCTATATTGATGCCGATGACGCCACCTTGCTAAAACGATTTAGCGAAACTCGCCGGCGCCATCCACTGACTCAAAATGGCTTTTCATTAAAAGAAGCCATTATGCAAGAACGCGATCTGTTAGAGCCTGTTGCACTCGCCTCTGACTTAATTATTGATACCACATCCATGACGCCCTACGCACTCCGTGACTTTGTGCGAGAGCGGGTATTGGCCCAACATAAAGCCACCATGGATGTGATGTTTGAATCCTTTGGTTATAAGAATGGTATCCCTACCGAAGCCGATTATGTTTTTGATGTTCGTTGCCTGCCCAATCCTTACTGGGATCCTGAACTAAAAGAATACAATGGCACTCAACAGCCGATTATTGATTTTTTAGAAAATCAGCCGCTAGTCCTGGAGCTATTCTGGCAATTAAAAGTTTTTCTTCATACCTGGTTACCAAGATTCGAACAGGACAATCGAAGTTATATGACCATTGCCATTGGTTGCACAGGCGGCCACCATCGCAGTGTTTACATGGCGGAAAAACTAACCGAATACTTTAAGCAGGAACGCCCCAATACTAAAGTAAGGCATCGCGATTTAAATCACTAAGTTTTCAATTTAATTTATCTATCTAACGTAGATTCAAAAAAGGAAATCTGGAATCGAATGATGAATACCTTAAGTGTTCTGATACTGACACGCTCAATGGCAGGCACCGAAATGCTCAGTGTTGTTCGCCAACGACTTGAAACACTAAACATTGATTGTCATACCTTAACCTTTAATCCGGAAGCCAGTGCTGACACTGTTTACCCGCATATTTCCGGTCGTATTAATCATATTGATAAAGGGGCTGGCGTTCTGGTTTTAATCGACAGTGATGCAACCCATCAAGCATTGTTTAAAAAGCTCAGCGATGAATTAAATGTTATCTGTGTTACCGGATTAAACGATGCCATGATAGCCGCCATTAAAGAATGCGATAAATTAACCCTGCCACAAGCCGCCGAACGGGTTATTCAGGCTGGTCTTGCCGCTATAAAAAAATACTGAGCTAAAAAAATAAAAATGCCGCATTAATCATGCTAACCACTCAATGCACCATCGTTAATGCCAAAGGTATGCACGCCAGAGCCGCAGCTGAAGTGGTGAAGCTTGCCGAATGTTATCAATCCAACATCACTATCAAATATCAGGGAAAACAGGTTTCTGCGGATAATCTGCTAAATCTGCTGACACTAGCCGCTAACTGCGGAAAAACAGTGGAAATCACCGCCGAGGGTGCCGATGAAAAACAGGCGATTGTGGCGCTCGAAAGCCTGTTTCATCAGGGCTTTTACGAATCCTAGACCTATTCATAAAATAGAAGCTAACGCCGAGAAACTACCTTTACATGTTTATCAGTTGTCCATTGCTGATACTGTTCAAAATAAACTCTACTCTAAAGTCGGCCAATAACTCCTAAATACTCTTTAGCTATTTTTACTTCGACTATATTGCTAGAAACGCTATAATCATCACACTGTAAGCTATTGCTTATTCTGGTTTTTTAATCAAATACTGCCGCCATTGGAGGATTAATGGTCGAATCATACGAACAAGAACAACCCATTGATCAACTGCAGCAACTGAATGATGCTCTCGACAGCGGTATGTTTGTTCATGTTCGTATGATGCTTAACGAAATGCCACCCTCCGATGTGGCGCACCTGCTAGAATCATCACCGCCCCGCGCCCGAAATCTGCTCTGGAAACTGGTCAATGTTGAGCGTGAAGGCGACATCTTAAACTACCTTAACGACGAAATTAGAAATCACTTTGTCGATCAAATGGCACCGGAACACCTGGCCCAGGCTCTGGAAGGTTTGGAAGTCGATGATCTGGCGGATATTCTTGGTGAACTTCCAGAAAGCGTCTATCTGGAAGTTATGGCATCCATGAGCGAGCAGGATCGCCATCGCGTTGAAGCCGCCCTGATATTCCCGGAAGACACCGCCGGCGGTTTGATGAATCTGGATACCATAACGGTTCGTCCAAAGGTCACCGTTGATGTGGTTTCCCGCTATTTAAGAATGAAAGGCCTGCCCGATACCACCGACAGTATTTATGTTGTGGACACACACGACCGACTGTTGGGTGCTGTCAGCCTCGCCTCTTTAATCACCAGCCGGCAAGAAGTTTTGGTGGAAGAGTTATTAAACGATAATGTGGAAACCATTCTCGCTACCATGCCGGCGAATGAAGTTGCGCAAATATTCGAACGTCGTGATTTATTATCGGCTCCTGTAGTGGATGAAGAAGGCCGCCTGCTAGGTCGCATCACCATTGATGACGTGGTGGATGTTATACGTGAAGAAGCCGAACACTCATTAATGAGTATGGCCGGTCTAGATGAAGCCGATGACACCTTTGCGCCTGTCTGGTCTTCAGCCAGACGACGGGCCATCTGGCTGGGTATCAACCTGCTGACAGTATTAGTGGCAGCTCAGGTCATTGGTATTTTTGAAAGTACTATTCAGGTTGTAACGGCTCTGGCAATCTTGCAGCCCATAGTGCCCAGCATGGGCGGTGTTGCCGGTACACAAACTCTAACGCTGGTGATACGGGGTATTTCACTGGGGCATGTAGTGGCAGGCAACAGTCGCTGGTTGATTATGAAAGAGCTGGGTGTGAGTGTTATTAACGGTATTTTATGGGCAGTGGCAGTGGGCACACTAACTTATTTCTGGTTTCAGGATTTGCCTCAGGCACCTATGCTGGCTATCTCCATTGGTGGTGCCATGGTGGTTAACCTGATCGTCGGTGTTTTCGCTGGTGCCACTTTACCCATGATCTTAAGAAAATTTAATATGGATCCGGCCCTGTCGGGCGGCGTCATACTCACCACCATTACCGATGTGGTGGGCTTTTTCACCCTGCTTGGTTTCGCTACTCTGTTTTTTGTTTAGCTGTAGAACACTAACTGCCAGCAACGGTCATACCGTCAATTAATACCGAGCCAGATAACACCGAAGAACGGTGATCAAGATCATTACCGACGCAACGAATGTTGTTAAACATGTCTTTTAAATTACCTGCAATGGTCACTTCGTGAACCGGAAACTTTATTTCGCCCTGCTCAACCCAGAACCCAGCAGCACCACGAGAATAGTCGCCGGTGACCATATTGACCCCCTGCCCCATCACCTCGGTGACCACAAGGCCAGAGCCCATTTCCGCTAACAACTGTTTAAAATTCAAATCATTATGACTGATAAATACATTGTGCAGTCCACCAGCATTAGCAGTGGTTTTTAACCCGAGTTTTCGAGCAGAGTAACTGCCCAGCACATAACTTTGCAGCACTCCCTGATCAATAATATCGCGATCAAAGGTGGCAACACCTTCATTATCAAAACAACTGGACGCAAGCCCTCCCACCAGGCGAGGCCGCTCATCAATTCGAATAAACTCCGGGAAAATACGCTGACCAATGGAATCCGGTAAAAAGGTAGCATTACGGTACAAAGCACTGCCCCGTATAGCACTTAAGAAATGCCCAAATAAGCCTCGTGCAATTTCCGGCACCATTAACACAGGCACTTTAACAGTTTTAATGGAGCGGGCACCCAGATGCTCAATTACTCGCTGCGCGGCTTTTTTACCCACCTGCTCTGGCGTTTCCAGCTGCTCTATTTTCCGTCCCAGAGTGTACCAGTATTCACGCTGCATCCCTTGAACTGTATTACCAATCAGTACATTGCTCATGCTATAGCGAGTGCTGCTCGATTCGCCCATAAAACCATGACTGTTGGCATAAACACGCGCGTTTCTGTGTCCAGAAATACCGGCACCATCAGACTGGCTGATGCGTTTATCAAAACTCAATCCTGCCGACTCACAGCGAAGCGACAGGCCTATCATATCTTGCACCGATAAATCACTCGGATGATCCAGATCCAGATCGGTAATATCGGAGGCCATTAATTCGGCATCCGCCAATCCGGAGTATGGATCGGGCGAGGTAAACTTTGCGATATTACATGCTTTCTCAACCGCTTCTTCAATGGCTTTATCACGGGTGTCGGTGGTGGTTGCCATACCTTTTCGCTGGCCATAAAAAACACTGATGCCAAAACTGCTGTCCTGATTAAACTCAACCGTTTCGACGCTACCACCTCTCACCTGTACGCTGAGCCCGTTATCCTGACTGACCCCGACTTCGGCTGCGCTGGCACCTTTCTCTTTAGCCAAGGTTAAAATTTTGTCACAAACCTGTTGTAAAACAGTGATCTTTTCAGCCATATCAATGGCGTCTAACGACGCAGCAGTTTGATCGGTCACAGAAACTCCCAGGAAAATAATGAAATTTTGCCAATGCCCAACTAAACTTAGTGTGAATGCACCGACAATAAAAGCTAACAATAATTTATGAATAATATCATGCTCTTACTGTTGCCACTAACCCAATCCTTATTAAGTCATGATTCAGAGGCAATGCGATGAAAGCGCCCCTATCCCTGCTGGCGCTGCTTACAGCCGTCTCTACGCCACCTGGCAGCACAGCGGCCAGCGACCAAAGCCTCGATCAATTGCTCAATGATGACTTTCCGGTAGTACTCAGTGCCACTCGACTGAAACAACCCAAAAGTGAAACACCGGCAGCCGTTACGGTGATCGATCAGCAAACCATCGAGCAGTTAGGGGCCCGCTCCATTGCCGAAGTATTACGACTGGTACCAGGCCTTTATGTGGGCTACGAGCGAGGTCACTCACCAGAAATGGGATATCATGCCCTGGCAAGCGAAAACAGCCGTCACCTGCAAGTATTGGTGGATGGCCGCTCAATTTATCAGCCTGCGCTGGCTCGAATTTTATGGGAAGATCTGCCGCTGTCGATTGAAAAAATTTCTCGAATTGAAGTCATACGGGGCCCAAATACTGCCATGTATGGCGCCAACAGTTATCTGGCCGTTATTAATATCATCACGTTTCATCCGGAAGATCAGCTGGGCGGCCAGGCCTCAATTACCGAGGGTAACCACGGCATAAGTGATGCGAGCATTAAATACGCCAGCCAATTGGGTGACTTTGCTTACGATGTAACCCTTAGTCGGCATCAAGATGATGGCTTTGAAACATCATCCACAGGCGGCGAGCGATACGATGCCCACGACGGCGTCTTTATCGCTTCCGACCTTATCTGGCACCACTCCGATAACGATTATTTACGAATTCAACTGGGTGCGTCCGATAATGAGCGGCAACTGGATGATATCGATCCGGGTGAGTTGACGGACTTTCACCCGCAAACCACCAAAAACAGTTTTATACACCTCACCTATAACAACCATATCGACTCACAAAATGAACTGAAATTGCAGGCGTCCTCCAGCCACACAAAACTGTCTGAGAACTGGGTCACATGTATGCCTGCACTGTTTCTATCCACCGAGCTGTACGACCTGTTTTCACTCAGCCCGGAATACACCGACGGTGTTTTTCTACCCAACTTACCTGCACCGCCACCAGACAGTAATGACGCCGACATTAACGCACAGGCCATGTTAGCTTATCAACGGCTGTTTCAGAATGGTGCCGATACGGTTTGTGGTACCGCGAATCAAAACATGACCGAGCGACGGATAGACACAGAAGCTCAGTGGATTGCCCGCGTTTCACCAAATACTCGAATCGTTACCGGCCTTAATTATCGTCATGACGAAGCCGAGTCTGAAAGCTATTTTAATGGCCTGTCAGAAAAAGATATCTGGCGTCTGTTTTCCAATATAGAGCTTAAGCCTGCAGAAAAATGGCGAGTTAATCTTGGTGCCATGTACGAAAATGACAGCATGATCGGCAACACACTGACACCTCGACTTGCGGTTAACTGGTTGTTTAATTCGACACAAAGTTTTCGCTTTATTTTTAGCCGAGCCAACCGCAGCCCGGACTTATTTGAGCAGGACAGCCAACGGAGCTACACACTGCGTGATATTCAAAACTTAAGTGGACAACCTGTATCGATAAACGGTGCAGGCTTTAATGCGCTCTATTACCAGCACAGTGATAGCCCTGGTGAGCTTAACTACGAAGACATTCGAACCTGGGAAGCAGGTTGGTATTACCATAGCTTTGATCAAAGTATTGAGCTGGACATCCGCTTGTTCCACGAAACACTGTATAACCTGCTTGAAGGCAAAACGATGGTACAACAATTTGATCTGGAAAACTCGGGGCAGGTTTCAATGAAAGGAGTAGAAGCACAATTTAGCTGGCATATTGCCCCTAATACACGACTCTCTTTAGGCAACAGCTATGTCGATCGATACAACAGCAGCAATCCTTTTTACAACCGTAGCGGAGCCAAAAGTAGCTGGTCGATAAATGGCTTCCATCAATTTGATAACCAGATTAAATGGAGCAATAGCTTCTACTACTATGACGATTATTTTGCCGTCGACTTTAAGCGTTTTGATTCCTCAGTTGCCTATACCTTTGACTTCAATGCTGTGTTACTGACGACTCGATTGACCTATCAACACAGATTTGATGATAATCATTTGCTGGATTTAAGGAGTGTTTACACAAATCCTGATAAAATATACGCCACTGTTTCACTTAACTGGTAACTGGCCATTTGAATCATGACTCAAAACGAACAAGATCTGCCGCTTGAGCTAACCGATGACGAGCAAGACGACACACTAAAAAGTAAATCACAAATAAAAGACGAGCTGCGGGATATCACCAGGTTTGGTATGGAGTTAGCTGAATTCAGTATGGCTAACCTTAAAAAACTACCCTTAAATGAGAAGATACTGGAAGCCTTTTCCGATCTTGATCGTATGAAGGGCAACGAAGCCAAAAAGCGACACTTTAAACGTATTGGCAAACTGCTGCGCGAAATTGATCTGGAGCCGGTAAAGCTTGCCTATACCCGATATAAGGCCGGTCAGCCACTGGTCGACACCAATCAAAATCCGTCTTTTGCAGAACAGTGGTACACAAAACTTATTGAACAACAGCAGGATCCGGAAACCTTTGTTCAACAATACGATTATTGTGATCGTCAACAATTACGACAATTAATACGCAATGCGTTAAAAGCGCCAGCTAAACATAAAGAAAAATTGATTCAATATCTGGAGACGTTTGAGTAATTGAAACTCGTCTTTGCACAGCTTTATAAAAAGGGGAAGTATGTTAAAAAAAATATTCATTGTATTGTTTTCTTTAATCTGTATTGTCAGCTGTGGCGAAGAGCAATCCTCCGATCAACAAATCACAGAACAACAATCCCCTTCAGACAACAAAGCAAGCCAGTCGACCAGTCAAAAATTTCATGCCCCCCGAAGCTGGGACAATATTAAACGCTCCGGCTATATCAGAGCTTTAAAGTTAGCCTGGGAAGACGAAAACCATTTACCTCGTTCTGGTTCCACCAGTTTATTTCACCGTCAGTTATTAACAGACTTTGCCGAGTTTCATCAACTTAATGTTCAATGGGTTATGGTGGACAGCATCAAACAAATGTTTGATGCTCTGGATAAATTCGAAGCCGATATAATCCCCCGTCATTTGACGGTTACTGAGCAACGTGATCAACGTGTTGCCTTTACCGATAAACTGGCACAAGACACCGAAGTCGTTATCGGTAGAGCTGAGGCAAAACCTTTAACAAAAGACGAAATTGTCACGGTACATCTGCCCGAAGGTACTTCCTATGTGGATTCGATCAAACAACTTTCAGCCAACTGGAATATTCACTATTTAAAAAAATCCCTAAGTGCTGATGACCTGGCGGATAGGATTGCACAAAAAGCCATCGATTTCTCTGTGCTTGATCAATCTGCGGTGGATACATTACTCGACTATCGCGACGATATTCGCATCGTTAAAACATTACCGGAACAAAGAACACAAGCCTGGGCACTGCATAAACATAACCGGGAGTTTCTACAAAAACTGAATGATTTTATATCGGCCCACCACGTTGAACAATCAACTCAAGTTGTTCGCACGCATGATCTAAACGTAATTAAGAGTAAGCCGCTGACATTGCGTATGATCACACGCAATAGCCCGGAAACTTATTTTTTATGGCGCGGAGAATTAATGGGTTTCGAATACGACTTGATGAAAGAGTTTACCAGGCAACACAATATAAAACTCGATGTCATTGTTGCCGACGAATACCAGGAAATGCTTGATTTACTCAGCAGTGGGCGAGGAGATGTTATTGCAGCAGCCGTATCACGAACCGAGCAGCGACAACAGAAGCACAACTTCAGTATTCGATACAATCGTGTATCCGAAAAAATAGTGGCTCACGCCAGTTCAAACATAAAGACACTCGACGATTTGAATGGGAAAACTATTAGTGTCCGCCAATCCAGTGCGTTCTGGCACACAGCTCAGGAGTTAGCAAAAAGTCATGGCGCAAAAGTAATGGCCGCGGATGAGTCATTATCAACCGAACTTCTGATCGGGCAAGTGGCCGATCAATCAATTGAGCTGACCATCGCTGACAGTAATCTTATCGATATTGAGCAAAGTTTTCGCGACGATATTATTGCGCCCATTACGCTTAATGAAAACATACCCTATGCTTACATGGTGCGCGACAATAATCCAAAATTACTGGCCGCATTAAATGCGTTTATTCGAAAAGAATATCGACAAACCTTTTACAATGTCGTTAAGAATAAATATTTTGCCAATCAGCAACGCAAACAAAAACACCGGGAGCAACGCATTACCGAGGGTTCAAACCTGTCGCCTTATGATCCTGTTGTGCAAAAACATGCAAGACGTTTTCAGTTCGATTGGCGCCTAATCACCTCACAAATGTATCAGGAAAGTCGATTCAATCCAAAGGCAAAGTCACATGCCGGTGCGCAAGGATTAATGCAGGTGTTACCGCGTACGGCCAAAGAGTTAGGTTACAGCAATTTAACCGACCCCAAAGAATCCATCGCTGCAGGTGTCGAGTACTTGAACTGGACTCGGGATCGATTTTCAAGTGACTTGCCTGTGGAAGAAAGACTCTACTTTGCACTGGCAGCCTACAATGCTGGTTACGGCCATGTAAAAGATGCTCAAAAACTGGCAAAAAAAATGAATCTGGATCCCAATGTGTGGTTCAACAATGTGGAACGAGCCATGTTGTTATTGCAAAAGCCAAAATATTATAAAAAAACCCGCTTTGGTTATTGCCGCGGCAGTGAACCGGTTAATTATGTGAGAGACATTCATCAACGCTATTTGAGTTACGTGACCATTGCACGATAAAAATATCGTTGAATCTAATTTAGAAGCTCTCTCAAAAATGCTGCACTTGATGATACAGCGTTAAGTATGAACCAAATATAAAAACACCACTTTATCAAACAATAAAGTGGTGTCATTTTTATTTTTGAAATATTTTTATAATTAAAGAATAAATTAAGTCTGCAATATCTGAGTCAAACTGAATTATAATACTAAACCTGAATTACCTGACACAAAATCAACTACCTGTTTTCACCAACCCTGTAAAAGCTTTGCTCAATCCCTGATGCAGATCCTCAATAATGTCGTCTACGTGTTCCAGACCCACTGATAGTCGAACCAGTGTATCACTGATACCTGCAGCCCTTCTGTCTTCAGGCTCGTATGGAGAGTGTGTCATTGAAGCAGGATGCTGAATTAACGTTTCAGCATCTCCCAGACTAACGGCAATTTTGCACATTTTTAATTGGTCCATAAATTGGACGGCATTATCAAAATCGCCATCAATTTCAAACGCCATTACACCACCACCGGCTTTCATTTGATGACCAATTAATCGGTGTCCGTCATGAGATGGCAAGCCAGGGAAATAAACCGTTTTAATTGATGGATGTTGCTCTAAATATTCGGCAACCTTTTGGGCATTCTGACAATGCCGCTCAACACGAATATGCAGCGTTTTTAATCCACGTATAATCAACCAGGCATCATGAGGGCTGATCACAGCGCCCATATCTTTTAAGGTGGTTAATTTAATTTCTTCAATCATTTCCTGATCGCCACACACAATACCGGCAATCACATCGCCATGGCCATTAAGGTATTTGGTGGCACTGTGAATGATTAAGTCAATGCCATGCTCGACCGGACGCTGCAATACTGGCGACATAAATGTATTATCGATAACCGACTTAATGCCTTTCTCTTTTGCAACTCGTGCAATCATATCCAGATCAACACAAACCAGATTAGGATTAATGGGCGTTTCTGCGTATAACATTTTAGTGTTATCTTTTATGGCACTGCGTACCGCCATTTCATTGGTGATATCAACAAAGGTGACATCAATTCCAAGCTGCCGACATTTGTGATCAAGCAACGCATAGGAGCAGCCGTATAAAGCATTCGACGCCACAATATGATCGCCGGCATTAACGATTGCAAATATAGTGGCCGAAACCGCGCCCATCCCGGAGCCTAACGCGGCAGCGTCATCAGTACCTTCAAGACTTGCCATACGTTGTTCGAGTTCACGTACCGTTGGATTACCCAGTCGACCATAAATATAGCCTTGCTCGTCACCACTGAATCGTGCGCCGCCTTGATGGGTAGAATCAAATACGTAAGTAGAGGTTTGATAAATGGGCGTACTCAGAGCGCCAAACTGCTTGTCTTTCACTTTACCGGCGTGAATAGTGTTGGTTTCAATATGGTTCGACTTCATGGTTCACCTCAAATCATCGTTCAAACAGCAGGCGTTAATGATCCAGATTCAGCTCTGTGGTCGATTTATACTCTTTCAACACCAGGCTGGTATGAACTCTGGCTAACCCCTGCATAGGAATTAGTTTTTTCGATATGAATGCTTCAAGGCCCTGGGTATTTTCCAGTACTACTTTCAGTAGATAGTCGTACTCGCCGGTTACATTATGGCATTCCAGTACTTCTGGCATGGCAACAATGGTGTCAAGAATCGAGACAATTTGCTGATGCTGATGCAGTGAAAGCGTCAACTGAATAAAACCCAGTGTATCGTGTCCGGTTTTGTGTCGGTTCAAAACAGCAACAAACCGATCGATCAATCCCTGCTTCTCCAGTCGCTTAAGCCGCGTTAATGTCGCTGGCGGCGATAAGTGCACCCGTTCTGCCAATTCCACGTTGCTGATCCGCCCCTGCTGTTGCAAAACCTTTAAAATAGCAATATCAGAAGCATCCAAATCTATCTTAGAATTTATCATCTCACGGCCTAAAACTTAATATAAATCACTGGTAAAGCAATAATAGCGAATATTATTAAGATAAAGAAGAAAAAGGCAAAATTATAATTGCATAAAAGACTTGTCTGAGGCTTTTTGCCGAATATTGTTTTGTCAGCTACTCCGGCTATAAATATCAAATCGAAATAATATCTCGAATTTTTTACAATTCATCATCATATTGATGGGTTTTTATGCTCCGATTTAACTGATTAGGTTATAATATAATTATATTTTATGACTCTCAGAGCCCAGCTCGTACAACTTTGGAAGCTGTTACCGCACGGATGATGAATCAACACTCCCCTAACGCAATTGATAATGCAATTGTTTCCCTTAAAAGCAGTTATTATCTGATCGAGTATCTGGGTAGTTTCACGCTTGAGCCGTTATCACAACTGAATAAGCAAATAGCGGAATTATGCATTGCCACCAATGTAAAGGGTACATTAGTGGATGTTTCCAAGGCCATCGGTGAGCTCACAGTGCTCGATCGTTACACTTTGGCTAAAAATATGAGTGAGATTTGGCCAAGGGATCTTCGTTTGGCTGTGGTGGTTAATAAATCGCAAACCATAGAAGCCAATGGATTAGTCTGGGAGAGAATGGTGAAAAGTCGTAACTATCCTGTGCGAGTATGTTTTGATCAATTATCTGCTCGGCAATGGCTTATATCAGCGGCAAAATAATTCACTTCAAACCGTAACCGAAATCAAAAATTAGATTGCTGTTAACAGCAATAAGCCAACAATATTAACTTAACTCAGTTTAGTTTCACAAAGCGGCTTGAATAACAGTAAACTCGTTATTCAAGCCGCTTAACATTTATTGAGTGCCGCCTACGGTCAACTCATCAACTTTAAGGGTTGGCTGACCAACCCCCACAGGAAGGCTTTGTCCTTCTTTACCACAAATACCTACACCGGGATCAAGTTTAAGATCATTGCCAACCATGGATACTTTTTTCATAACTTCTGGACCGTTACCAATCAGGGTTGCCCCTTTCACTGGTGCTGTTATAACACCGTCTTCGATCAGGTATGCCTCACTGGTGGAAAACACAAATTTTCCAGAAGTGATATCCACTTGTCCACCGCCAAAGTTAGGGGCGTAAATACCTTTTTTAACCGATTTGATAATATCGGACGGTTGATCCTTTCCAGCCAGCATATAGGTGTTGGTCATGCGTGGCATTGGTAAGTGAGCGTAGGATTCACGCCGTCCATTGCCAGTTGACTGCTGCCCCATAAAACGAGCATTTCGTTTGTCTTGCATATAACCTCGCAACACGCCATCTTCAATCAGTGTTGTGTGCTGGGTTGGTGTTCCTTCATCATCGATGGATAGCGATCCGCGACTTTTACTAATGGTGCCATCGTCCACGACAGTTACAAGTGGTGACGCTACTCGTTCACCCACTCGTCCAGAAAATGCTGAAGATCCTTTACGGTTGAAATCCCCTTCCAGGCCATGGCCGACCGCTTCATGCAATAACACGCCTGGCCATCCGGCACCTAACACAACAGGCATTACACCTGCAGGCGCATCAATGGCTTCAAGGTTTACCAAAGCTTGCCGTACGGCTTCTTTCGCGTACCCGGTCAGATCATCGGTAACAAAAGAAGTAAAATCATAACGGCCACCACCGCCTGCACTGCCCCGTTCCCGGCGTCCATTTTGTTCGGCGATCACCGACACACTCACTCGTACAAGCGGTCGAATATCGGCTGCCAATGTACCATCGGAAGCGACTACCAGCACCTGCTCGTAAACGCCAGATAAAGAAGCCATCACCTGTTTAACGCGGGGATCTTCTGCTCGAGCGGTTTCATCAAGTTGCTTTAATAATGAAATTTTTTGCTCTTCATTGATCGAAATTAACGGATCCGTATCATCGTACAATGAAGTAACAACCGGAGAATTCCAGGCATTAACCCGGGCAATGGAACCGCTTTGCGCGATACTTTTTGCAGCACCGGATGCACGTTCCAGAGCAGGCAACATAATTTCTTCTGAATAAGCAAATCCGGTTTTCTCACCAGCTAATGCCCGAACACCTACACCACGATCGGCGTTATAACTGGCCTCTTTTACAATGCCATCTTCAAGCCCCCAGGATTCATGGCGTATGCTCTGGAAGTAAAGCTCGGCATTATCCACCTTATGCCCCAACATTGACTCCAGTATTTTAACCAGTTGCTGATCGTCCAGGCCCGCTGGTTGATAAAAGTGTCGCTTAACCTGTTCCAGTTGATGTGTCATATAAAACCTAGTTAACGCTTGTATCAAGCGATGTCATTAAAATTACAATACACGATGCTGCTGCACGGGCATTTTTTGCACTAATCTTGTTCGTTCATCTAAATCTAACTCAAGTGTTAAAACACCCGGTTGTTGCTGCAATTCTCCCACGATACGCCCCCAAGGATCTACCACCATTGAGTGTCCCCATGTTTTGCGTCCGTTGGCATGCTCACCCGCTTGAGCAGCCGCAATCACAAAGCTTTGGTTTTCAATGGCTCTGGCACGTAGCAGGACTTCCCAATGAGCAGCCCCTGTGGGCACGGTAAATGCCGAAGGAACAAAAATAAGTGATACATCCTGATTAGCGTAATGCCGATAAAGCTCCGCAAAACGTAAGTCATAACAAATGGATAATCCGGCCTTACCCCAAGGTGTTTCTACAACAGCAGGATTTTTACCCGGCAAAGTGCCAGCAGATTCACAGTAACGGGAATGCTTATCATCCACTTCGACATCAAACATATGAATTTTATCGTAGTGCCCAACAGCCTCCCCTTCAGTGTTATATATCAGACACCGCGCAAAAGGTCGCTGTTCGTCATTTGATTGTACAGGAATACTGCCACCAACTATCCAGACGCCATACTTTTTTGCCAACCGAGAAAGCATGGTTTGAATTGGTTGTTCGTGATCGTCGCCTTTATCCTTTAAAGGTGATTGCTCGAATCGTTCCTGATGCTGCAATTTATCCCGGTCTTTGAGACCCATAAATGGAAAATATTCTGGTAAAACAATTATATCCGCATTTTCATTAGCAGCCTGCTCAATAAATTGCTCTGCGTCTTGCAAATTATTATTAAGGTCATCGCTGCTACACATTTGAATAAGTGAAACATTGACTGAGCGTGGCATAGTTAGCTCCTGATTAATGATTTCTGATTAACGCTAGCATTAAAGAAGTCGGCGATTTAACTTGTAACTAAGCAGCTTTCAATGTTATTGGCGAATGTGTTGTCTTGGTCTTTTCATTATCAGCATCCTCGTTGCTTTTATGGTTGAGACTATCACTTTCAATAGTTTGCTTTTCATTTTCGTTGGTTTCTTGCTTAGCTTCGTGTTCTTTAGCTTCTTCTTTTGCCGCTTTTTCTTTGGCTTTTTCTTTGGCTTTTTCTTTTTCAATAGCTTCGGGCGTTAAATCATCCAAACTGGGATTGTCTTTTTGCTGAACCTTTTGGATCGCTTTTAACTGGTCATCGGTTAACTCAACTTCTCGGGTTGACTTATTCAACTCTATAACCTGAGGTTCTTGCCAGGAGCCCACCAGTCGATAATCAATATTTGAAATAACATCTATTGCTGGCTCAAACACTTTACTCAATAACCAGACCAGAACACCAGTGGTTGGCTCAACAGCCCAGCCAGCAATAACCGGCAAACTGGAAGTCAGTTTAGGAGTTACCTGTGCGTATTGATCCAATGTTTCCTGCCCTAAGTCCACCATACCCGATATTTTAACTTCAGCGGCATTGCCATCGATGGCAAACTGTTCAGTAATAATTCGACCATCGCGAATACCAAACTGTCCATTGATTGAATCGTAGAAAAAGCCATCTTTGTATATGTCACTAAAATCAAGAGTGAGTCGACGTAACAGAGACTGTAAACTGAACAAAGAAAAAATACGGGCTTTGGCGTCTGAAACTTCCTCAAGATACCCTTTACTCAGAGACATGGTTAAACCACCTCCCAAGTTGGCAACATTAAAGTCAGAAACGCTGCCCGGCCAAGTCAGTTTTATATCACCCGCCGCTCGACTTTCTTTTATCCCTACCTTAAATCCCCAGTTTCGTAACAAAGCTCCTAAGGCAGGACTGTGATACTGAACCCTTAGCTCAGAAGCATTATCAGATTTATTCCATGTATAAAGAAGTGGTGCACTTAGCTGATTATCTTTTTCAATTCGGCCAGTAATTTGCGCATCATCTTTATGAGGATTTGTATTCAAAGAGACCTTGCCTAAGTCATAACCATAGATAGAGCACTGCTTACAAATAATTTTCAATTCAGGAAGAGTTGTTAAATCTAATGATGATTCCAACTCATTTTTTAATGGTTTGCTTGTACTTTCATGCTTTGCATCTGAACCAGAGTTAGTTTTAACATCACCCACTTGTTGTAAGTCACTTGATGTTACTTCCTTGTTATTTACTTTATCTTTATTTAAATCACTTTCATTGTTAGAAGGCTCACTATTATCCGCACTTAATTTCTCCAGAAGTTCACGTGACAAACTCAGCTTATCAAACACAAGTTCAACTTCGCCCTGTTCCAATAAATTAACCTGACCATTTACATCATCGGAAGTAAAGTCAAGCTGATAACCGCCCGCTTTTGCTTCAATCATTTTTGCGGTTACGTTATTGACCGGAATACCCCAGGCAGACAACTGTTCTATTTCAAAATTTATGATCAACGGCAATGCTTCACTACTGCTCACACTGTTATTTGAACTATTCTCATTAGAAAAGGACGCAGTAAAGTCAGTTACACTGTCGAGCCAGTCAGCAAGATTAGCTTGCTTTAAGCTAACACTAATTGATAAATGATCTTGAATAAGCTCAACTGCAGTATTTTTTTCATTTAACGAGAGTGTCCCCTGTGATAAATAATATTGACCACTGTCCTGGTTATATTGCAAGTTGGCAATTAAATCCTGTCCCACATTAAACCTTATATTTTGCTGCTCACCAGTTTGATCAACCGTTACATTTACCAACATTTCCTGATCCGATGGTTTACCTAATGGCTGTGGTAAACTTAACTCTGTACCAACCAGGTTACTGGTAATAGAAATTCCAGTATTACCGGCAGTGCATTTTTCAAGACAAAACCAACTACTCAACTTAATATCAGCGTCACCTGATACGTCGAGTTTGTTATTAGGTAATAACCAGTTTAAAACCTCTTTGGTGTTAACTTTACCATTGGATTTTAATGTCAGTCGCTGACTGCCATCGTAATCTTCCGTATCAATGGTAATGGATTGCTTTTCTCCAAAAAGATCTGCCGATAAATTGTTTGACCATACTTTTTTCTCATTAAACTGAACCGAGCCTGTAACTTTTTCGGGTGTTAAATCAAGCGAAGGCAAATAAACATCGTTATCGTTTAAAGACACTTTCCCGTCGACTTTAATATCACCATCGCCTTCTAAAGGAATACGAAGTTGTGTTGACGCATTTAACGTGCCTGCTGGCTGAATATCATTTAACAGATCGCCAAGTATTTGCTTAAGCATGGATTCATTAATCAGTTTTCTGGCACTTTTATGATCCGTGGTTGCTTCAATATCAAGATCAAGCCAGGGTATTTTTGCAGAGAAATCACTGATGAGCGCGGTTGCTTTACTAACATTAATACTCCAAAGCTTTCCTTTAGTAGCTTCTATAAACATGCCATTTTGGTCAAAAAACATTGTGACATTAAGCTGTTCAAGCTTTGGGAAGTCAGGTTGATACTTATAATCCAGGTTTTCAACAAAACCTAATATATCGAATGTGGTTGCAGGGTGCTCTAAGATATCGCCTTCTAACACTGTTTGGAAATTAAAGCGCGCCAGCCTTAAATCGCCGCCCATTACAGACTCATTAAGATAACTGATTAGCGAGTCATCCATAATACCCACCGGCATCAGATGCTTTTTATTGCCCAGGTCTGTTTGGCTTAACTCTGCCTGCAAGCTTAATTCGGCGGATTGATTATCAGGAAAGTAAAGGTTACCTCTAGCCAGAATATTGGCGTGTTTTAAGGTTAAGTCCAGTGCATCAAATGTTAGATAACTGCCACCATCAAATATAATAAAGTCGCCCTGTAAAGACATTGCTTGTGTCTCTACAGGCCCGGAAAACAAGTCACCGTAATCAATTTGTCCGACACCAGCACTCAATTGGTAGCGAACATTATTATCGTTAATAAAAAGTTTTCCAGAAAGCACCGGTAATTCCGGCGTAATAGAAGTTCGACTTAACTTGGCTTCCGGCACATTCATATAGCCCGAAATTACATCCCACTTATCATTTTTCTTTTCAACGGTCAGTAATAAATCTTTAATTTTAACCTGAGGGTTTGCTTCTAAAAACCAGTCCTGTAACTCGGGCTCTATCATCATTAATGCCCAGATATTATTCAGTTTTCCCGGTTCAACGTTTTGATACTTTAGTTTTACCTGAGTGCTTTTATCCTTTTTAACAGTAACCGTCAAACCAGCCAGATCGATGTCGCCAGAGCTTTCCGAAACCGCTTTAAATCTTTTTAATTGAAATTCACTGTTTACTTTTGAATGACGCTTCCAAACTAACAATGTAGAAATATCTGGGTAAAAAAACGATCGTTCTTTAATAGAAAAGTCGACAGCATTTACAGATATATCAGCCACAACTTGCTGCCAACCTTTATAGTTCCAGCTTGCCCAAATTTCACCGCTTAGTGTGCCCTGCTTTATGCGCCCTGCAACCAGAGATTCAAACAAAGGGAGGTCAGGCAGCTCAACACTGACACCTTGCAAATAACTCTCAATATACGAGTTAGGCAAACGTGGATCGCCGTAAATTTCCGTAACGATATTAAGCGCGCCACCACCTTGCTGTAAAATTTGGCCGGTTAATTGATGCACATCATCGTAATTATTAATAACCAACTGGTTAATTTTTAATTCCGGGTAAGATTTTTGTTGGTTATAAAAATTAAAACCTATATCCGATAAGACCACATCGTTTTGCCCTAAAAGGGTTTCCACTAAAAAGTCGGTACTTGAATAAACAGCTGTCGACTCTGAGCTTGAAGTTTTACTCACTGACTGACTCAGTGAGTCCAGATCGATTTCAATTTGACTGTTGATTAATTTAATTTCATCGGTGACAAAACGTAAATGCCATAAAGAACGCCATAAGTTTATGGTGATCATTAACTCTTCCATGGCAACTGGTGTACTGCTGTTATCCAGCGATTTAACTTCTATATCCGTCAACTGCAAGCTGGGACCCTGATTTTTCCAATCTCCCTTAATGCTGCCAAATGTCACTTGAGCATTCAGCTTGTCAGACACCAATGCTTCAATGTCATCATGATAGAGATGGATAAAAGGGAGAAAAGCGCGAGCCAGACTGACCACAACCGCCAAAAGAATAATCACGGCGGCCAGAGATAACCAGAGACGGGCTAATAGTTTGGCCAGTGTTTTCTTAATAGCCATCAAAAATAACCAACTTACATAAGAACAACATCAAACTGTTCCTGTGCATACAAGGTTTCTACCTGAAAGCGAATCGGGATTTTAATAAAGGATTCCAGTTCAGCAACACTGCTGGCTTCTTCATCCAGCAAGCAGTCCACCACATCCTGTGATGCTAACACTAATAACTTTTGCGCTTCATAGGCCCGTGCTGCGCGGGTAATTTCACGGAAAATTTCATAACAGACTGTCTGCGCTGTTTTGATGGAGCCACGCCCATAACAGGTAGGGCAAATTTCGCAGAGCACTCGTTCAAGACTTTCCCGTGTTCGCTTGCGCGTCATTTCAACAAGCCCCAGTGTTGAAACCTCGGTTATGTGCGTTTTGGCATGATCGTGTTCCAGTGCTTTTTCAAGGGTTCGTAAAACCTGTCGCTTATGCTCTTCTTCCTTCATATCAATAAAATCGATAATGATAATGCCACCGAGATTTCTTAACCGAAGTTGTCTGGCAAGTGCAGACGCAGCCTCAAGATTGGTTCTGAAAATTGTTTCTTCTAAATTTCGATGACCCACAAAAGCCCCGGTATTCACATCGATAGTGGTCATGGCTTCGGTTTGATCAATAATTAAAGAGCCACCCGACTTCAGTGGAACCTGACGATGCAATGCTTTTTGTATTTCATCTTCTACGTTGTAGACATCGAATAACGGTCGGCCACCCTGATACACTTCCAACCGGGGTTCCAGTTCAGGGACAAATTCGCTCACAAATTGTTTTGTTTTTTCATACATGGACTCACTGTCGATACGAATTTTTTCGACTTTACTGGCAACCATGTCTCTTACAATGCGTAACTCAATACTCAAGTCTTCATAGATTAACGCCGGACAACGAGCGGTTTTAATTCGGGTTTGAATGCGATCCCATAGTTTCTTTAAAAAAGTCACATCACGTCTTAACTCATTTTCGCCGGCCCCTTCTGCTGCAGTACGAATGATGTAACCTTCTTCAGACTGTTCTTTTTCATTTAAAATATCGCGCAGACGATTTCGTTCCTGCTCATCTTCAATACGTTGCGATACACCCACGTGTGAATTCTCCGGCATCAAAACCAGATAACGACTGGGGACGGTAGTATGGGTGGTTAGCCGTGCGCCTTTGCTGCCCAGCTCATCTTTGATCACCTGAACAATAATTTCCTGACCTTCGTGCAACAGGCGGTTAATATCGTCACTGCCATCATCACTGTCCGATTGCTGATGATCGACTATTTCTGAGGCGTGTAAAAAGGCGCTGCGCTCCAGACCAATATCGACAAAAGCCGCCTGCATACCCGGCAATACCCGTTTCACTTTTCCTTTATAAATATTACCCACTAAACCACGGCTCTGACTGCGTTCAATCAACAGCTCCTGAACCATGCCGTTCTCAACCACCGCTACACGTGTTTCTTGCGGGGTAACATTGATAAGAATCTCTTCACTCATAACGTTTGAATTCAATCCGTTAATTATTGGGGTGACTGTGAGCCGTCTTTAACCGGATCACATTCATTAATTTTGTTCAGGCCGTAGGACGGTTTAACCAGAAGTGCACGGAAAACTCCGTCAGCAGCTCACTGGTTTCGTACAATGGTAAACCCATCACACCCGAAAAACTGCCTGTGATGTTGTCGATAAAGCTGGCCGCAAGCCCCTGAATGCCATAACACCCTGCTTTATCGAGACCTTCTCCGGTTGACCAGTAATTATGCATGTCTGCCTCTGTCAGGGTTCGAAAATGAACGTCCGTTACGCTCGAGCGATAACCAAACCGATCCTGATACAACAGGCCAACACCGGAAACAACCTGATGACTTCTGCCCGATAACAGCGCCAACATGTCTAAACCATCAGCACGAGTCTGAGGCTTGCCTAATATTTTTTGATCCACAACCACCGCTGTATCCGAAGCCATCACAGGATAGTTTCGGCCGTAGTTAGGGCTGCTCCAAATGGCCGAAGCCTTGGCTTTGGTCACTCGCTCAACATACTGCTGTGGTAATTCGCCGTTATGTACCGACTCATCAATATCAGCAGGTTGCACATCAAACTCAACCCCTATTTGCTCTAACAGTTGACGCCTTCTAGGGGACTGCGAGGCCAGACAGACTTTATTAAAGCTTAGTGGAGTCATGCTTAATTCACCCTGAATTGGCGACGTATATCTCGTAACAAAATGAATATCCAGGTCCAGATAGCACCACTGATCAACATGGGGATCCAGTAACTGAACTGCTTTTCTACGGTTACCGTCAGACTTTTAAGAATTAACGCCAGTAACATATAGATACCAATTAACATGGCGATCACCAGCGATTGCTTCCAACGTGGAAATAATCGAACACGTTGATACAACACCAATGCAAAATATGTCATCACCGACAGACTCAGGGCATGCAACCCAAGCACCGAGCCTTGCAAAGCGTCAACAAACAAACCAACAACCCAGGCCGTCATAATGCCAACCCGTTGCGGTAATGCCACAACCCAGTAAAGCAGCGTCATAGCCACCCACTCAGGCCAGTAGGGCAGTAAAAAAGCTGGCAGAGGTAAAATATCAAGCAGCATGGCCACGGCAAATGACAGCACTATCACCCAGTAATTATTTCGAATGCCCGGATTCATAGACCACCCCCGCCATTATTATCGGATGTTTGCTGAGAGGCGTTTTGCGAATGACTTTCTTGAGATCGGCTTTGCTCGCTCAACTCAGCGGGTTCTTCGGTGGTTAAATCGAGCTCTTGATCGGGCCATATTAATATCACCTGCCCGGTTCTCGCCAAATGCGCTTCGGTGGCTGCGGTAACTTTTGCGTAGGGCGCCCCCGGATCACGGGTGACATCAGTAACAGTGGCCACCGGGTAACCGTCAGGAAAACGCTCGCCAATTCCGGAGCTCAGTAATAAATCACCCACTTCGATATCGGCGGTATTACGAACGTACTGTAATGTAACATTGTCTAACTGACCGTCTCCCAGTGCCACACTGCGTTCGCCACTGCGCTCAACCCGTACCGGAATGGCGTGGCGCGGATCCGTTATCAACAAAACCCGACTGGTCAGCATGGATACTTGAGACACCTGTCCCATTACACCGTAGGCATCGAGAACCGCTTGCCCCAGAAACACACCATGATTGGTGCCTTTATTCAATAAAATTTCATGCACAAAGGGATCGCGGGCCACATTAATGATTTCAGCTACCAATCGGCGCCCTTCCACTTTTTGCTCGGTTCCTAATAGATTTCGGAGTTGCGCATTTTCCGCTTTAAGTGACACCAGCTTTTGCAACTGGGTTCTAAGAATAAACACTTCATCTTTTAATGACTGATTTTCTTCAAATAATTCATCCCGGGAGCGAATACGATCACCGCTCCAGAACGCCAGCTCTCCCGGCAAATCAGCAATATAAACCAGTGGTGTTAAAAACGTTGATAAGAAGTTTCTGAGGGTATTTAAGTGCTGACCTTTATGATCGGCAAACATAAACATAGCCGACAGCACCACAGCAATAAGCAGTCGTGTAAGATGGGACGATTGATTGACAAAAATCGGCTTGATAACGGCTCTCCACCCATAAGTTAAGACTTAGCTTATGTAATTAAGCTAAGTCTTTGATTATAGATAGAAATTAGTAAGATGACTAGTCGTGCGAGAAAAGATCGCCACCGTGTGTTTCGATGGTTTCCAAAACCTTTCCGCCACCTCGTGCCACACAGGTCAGTGGATCTTCAGCAATAATAACCGGTAATCCGGTTTCTTCCATAAACAGACGATCAATATCACGGATAAGTGCACCACCACCGGTCAATACCAATCCTCGCTCAGAAATATCGGCAGCCAGCTCTGGCGGCGATTGTTCCAGCACAGAGCGAACGGCACGAATAATACCCGCAAGTGGATCCTGCAGCGCTTCCAACACTTCATTACTGTTGATGGTAAAGCTACGGGGCACCCCTTCAGCAAGATTGCGACCACGAACATCAATTTCCATCACATCGGTGCTTGGGTAGGCAGTGCCGATTTCATGCTTGATGCGTTCAGCAGTGCTTTCACCAATAATGGTGCCGTAGTTGCGTCTTACGTATTCAATAATGGCTTCGTCAAATCGATCACCACCAATTCGAACCGATTCGGACTGCACCACTCCATTAAGACTCAAGATAGCGATTTCGGTGGTTCCACCGCCAATATCCACCACCATGGAGCCGCGAGCTTCACCCACCGGCATTCCGGAGCCAACGGCTGCCGCCATAGGTTCTTCAATCAGATACACTTCTCTGGCGCCCGCACCATAAGCGGACTCACGGATAGCTCGGCGCTCTACCTGTGTTGATCCACAGGGCACACAAACCAGTACACGGGGACTCGGACGCATAAAAAAGCTGCTGTCGTGAACTTTACGTATAAATTCCTGCAACATTTTTTCAGTGACTTCAAAGTCGGCGATTACGCCATCTTTCATGGGTCGAATGGCTTCAATATTACCTGGCGTACGGCCCAACATCATTTTTGCTTCCTGACCAACGGCAGCAATCGACTTGTTGCCATTTCTTTCACGCCGTATAGCAACAACAGAAGGTTCGTTTAAGACTATGCCGTTTTGAGGAACATAAATCAGGGTGTTGGCGGTTCCTAAATCGATGGATAGATCGGTAGAAAATAGCCCGCGTATTTTATTTAACATCGTTCTTATTAAGTCCAGTTAGGTGTTAATTCGGGTTGCCGTTGCTTGTTTGGCACGCAATCTTTGACCTGATTAAGTGGATTCGGTTCCACTTGTAGGATGAGCCAAAACCAAGTATTGATACAGCTTAGCGCGCTAATGTAACAAGCTGCCCCTACTGCTGCAAGCGGTAGATGACAATTATACAGCCAAAGCATGAAGTGCTTAGATTATTGGCTTGAATCAACCTAAAGTAAAGGCTATACGCGGCTATTCTGGAATAATTTCTGAGCCAATCACTGCAGAAGCTAATTTTTGGGATACACTTAACATTAATCTAATGAGGATAATATTTAATTGAGTTACTATTTTGCGCTGCCGATCAGAGTGACTGATCTTCAACTTTTATAAGACAACTTATAACGACGTATGAACAAAACCATTTTTGAACTGAGCCGAAAGAACCGTGAGCTGGAGCAACGACTTTTTCGCGAACAGGATAAAAAAAGCAGTGATCAGTTCAAACAGCTTACGTCACAGGAGTTGCTGGGTGTACTGCAACAAATATTTCGCGATACGATTAAGGCGCCTGATCTCGATGCATCTCCTCTCGCTCATTACGAAATCGTATCAGCCATCTATAAGCGCCTTACCAACGATAAAAATTACCATATACCGGGCCCGATAAAATCAAGCTTACATCTGACCGAACTCACCTTTCAGTACCTGCACGGTATTACCGAAGAACACGATGACATCAAACGTCTGCTGCAATTATTGGCTCTGAGCTGGTCACAACTGGCGGTTCATTCGCCAGAATACCTTCAGGTTAAACAACATCCGGCAAAACTGGTGTTATCAAAATTGTTAATGCTCGGCGAATGCTGGGATCAACGCAGTGGGTCACTGGCTAAAAAATTACTGGATGGGATTCGACTGGTATTAAGTCAGTTAAACCAGAAAGGCGCTAACCCTCGGCTGTATGAGCAAGCCTGTAATCGGATTATGTCGCTTGAAAGTGCATTCAATGAATACCGGACCAAACGACTTAAAAGTATTGTCGAAGAAAAACGAAAACTGGAACGGGAAGCGAAAGCGGATCTATTTGTCACCAATTACATACGGGAAAAAACTCAGGGCGAAGAGTTCCCAGTTTTATTACTGGAGTTTATGGAGAACTACCTGAGCCCTTATTTAAAAAACATTTTTATGGAAACCGGCCCCGTGGGTCAAAAGTGGCATCGTGCCATAGACGACTGCGAAACTTTGATCTGGAGTATAATGGCGCCCTTTACCCCTTCATTTGTCGAAGAGTATCAGGAAAAAGTACCGCCCTCATTAAAACGACTTTACGAACAAATTGATGAGTTGTTTCACGGTTCAGAAGGTTTGCAGGATTTTTTCTACGAACTGGAAGGCATTCATATTAAAAAGCTAAACGGTGAACGAGCTGATTTTCATTCATTGATCACCAGTCCATTGTTTGAAGATTTCGAAACGAATGAATCAAATCCATCTGAGAATGATTACTCTAAAGAGCTGGATGAATTACTGGTGGATGACGATTGGTACTACCTGATTCAAAAAGGTAAACGGTTTCGCTGTCAGTTAGTGCCTCGAGAATACACCGGTAAATGGCTGGTGTTTGTGAATTTGTCTGGCGCACAAATTGCCGACTTTGATACCACCTCTGCAAGTTTTCACCCCAGTCAGTTGCCGCTGGTAAATATTGAGACGCACAATTATTGGGATGAAATGACCGAGTACCTTGAGCGAATTATGAGCCGTCGCGTCAGTGTATTAAATGAGCAACTGCAACGAGTTGAGAAAGAACAAGCAGCCGATAAGGCACGTAAACAGGCTGCAGAAGATGAAGCCCGCCGCATTATTCGAGAAAAAATAGAAGAAGAGCTGAACAAACAACAGGCAAAAAAACGCAAACTGGAAGAAGATCGCGCCAAGGCCATAGCCAAAGCAAAACAGGAAGAAGCGTTGCTCGAACAGCGCCGCTTAAAAGCGCAAAAACTGGTGGACAGTTTGATGCCAGGCGCTATTGTCAGCTATTCACCTGACGGCCAACAAGAACAACAGTTAACCTTAAGCATTATCTCCACCACCACCAATAAATACATTTTCACGGATCAACGCAGCCAGCGCGCACTCGATCCAAAAGAAACCCAACTGATCGACTTATTTGCCGCCAACCGCATGACGTTACTGGAACAGGGAAAAGAATTCGAAGACACGTTGCAATCATTGGTTGCCGGTCAACGCGAAGCTTTAAAAGATCATTGATATTGACTCCCCACCAAAGCTACATTGTCGTTATAATAGCCACCCTATTGACAATGCATATAATTTTTTACAACAAATAATAACGTCAGGTTGATTGAATGAGTGATTTATCTGGAAAGACGGCTTTAATAACCGGTGTATCAACCGCTGACAGCCTTGCTTGGGGAATTGTTGAAAAATTTCACACCGAAGGCTGCCAAATAATTTTATCCTATCAGGGAGCCAGTCATCTTCGCCGCATTAAAAAGTTATGCCGTGAATATAACATCACTCCTGATGCAATTTACGCTTGCGACTTTGGTAATGAGCAACAGGTCAAGCAACTGTTTGAAGACATTGCTGCGCAAAATATTTCACTCGATATTTTTATACATAGCATGGCATACGCAGACGCAAAAACCATGCAGGGCGCATTTAGTGATTGCACAAAGCATGACTTTGCACAATGCATGGAAATCAGCGTATTCAGTTTGATCAATGCCTGTCATTACTTAAAACCATTAATGCCAAATGGCGGCTCAATACAAACCCTTACCTATAACGGTGCGCAAAAAGTATTACCCAATTACCATATTATGGGCGTTGCCAAAGCAGCGCTTGAATCAAGCGTACGTTATCTGGCGAGTGAATTAGGCCCGGATAAAATCAGAGTTAACGCCATTTCCGCAGGCCCAATTGAAACTGTTGCAGCAGCAAGCATTCCAAGTTTTCAGCAAAAAATGCAGTCCACCGAAGGACGCATACCCACCCGTAAAAATACCACCAAAGAAGATGTTGCCGCCATGTCCAGTTTTTTAGCCAGCAATCACAGTCAAAACATTACTGGTAGTATTTATTATGTCGATGGCGGGCTGCATACTCTGGGCTGGTAGTTTTTCCGATCAGTTACTGTAGAAGAATGGTTCTTTACTGATTGTTTCGTAGACGTTGATATCAAGTAAAATGATAAGCCAAAGCAACTACATATCACTGGCCAATCGATTTTATTTAAAAACAAAATAAATGCGGTGACTGGTTAACCAGAGAGGATAGTCCACATCCATATAGTACCCTGCAAAATTATCACGTTGCTCGCCGAGCAACGAAAAACTGTCCGCAATCATGCTATCCAGTGGATCAACTTTAAGCTTTAGTGATAACAGACGTTCTTCCGGACTAATCAACTTAATTTCTGGTGAATCACTAAAACGTTCACTCCATAAGTCTTCCGGTCGATGCCCCTGCTCATGCATCTTAATACTCGATGGATAGCAGCCACCTTGCACACTGCTGGATAAATCCAGTTCTTTTTCAATAAAAGTCATTAATAGAAGTCGCTTGGCAGGACTTCGTTGCATCTCCCCCTGACAGACAATTTTATAATTATCGAACAAAGGATTGGCCTGTGTTTTAACATTTAGATGAGCCAGTGTGATATCAAACTTTTGACGATCAAATTGGTGTAAAGTGTGATTATAAATTAACGCATTTTTTAAATTACCTACACCGGCATAACAATTTTCTACGCCCGGTGTTGAATATTCGGTCAATAGGTATTCACCGCTTTGCTGATTATTAAACGAGTTCCTGTTTTGCTGGCTTAATGACAAAGGGGCGTTAATTTCTATTTCAGTAAAATTGCCGTCAAAACTTTGCACAAAGGGTCGAGCCGAAGTCGACAGTTCAACGCCAAGTTTGCAGGCAACTATCATTTCATCAAGCTGTTGCTTATCTTTTCGGTTCTGCCGAATAAAGTGAATACCAATATACGAGTCGACCGACTCACCAGTTATTTCTTTATTCGCATCATAAGCTGATTTTTTTAAGGTGCGATTATACGACTGTAAAGACAAGGTTTCTTTTGACTGATACTTAACCAAAAATCGCTTTAGTTCAGCCTGACTGGAGGCGTACTTCAGGATCAACTCTTCGTATTGTTCGATCATGCGATCAAACTCAGGCAATACATCCGAAGGCTCAAGCAAATGCTTAAATTGTTCACTGACCTGCTGCAAAGCACTGCTACCAGGCAAAGTAACAATCACATCCACACCATCATTGGTTTTGGTCAGTGCCTGTACCAATCGCTGACAGGTCGATTTATTAACACCACTCCACCGAGCCAGCCCTGCGATAGAGCATGCCGAGCGAGGTAAGGTATCAAACAGTTCTCGTAAGACCTTTTTAAAATGCTCGCCAGCTCGTCGAATTTGCGCAACTTCTGAATCATTTAACAACATAGGCCCCTCAATACTCACCATATTCCAAAATATGATTGCTGGTCGGAGCATCTATAACTCGGCTTAAAAATCATACAGTTACAACAATCTGACCAAAACAGTGTGAATATTAACACCTGTTTAATAACAAATTAAGCTTTAGTCGGTTGCATTTTAGAATCTGCTGAAATAGCATCCAAAACGCATCTGAGATACATTTTACAATAAATCTAATAAAGTCAGGCAGTCTTATAAGTTCAGATGCCCTATCAAACATTGATAATTATAAGCACTCCAGAAGAGTGTTCCCGAACGAGGAGATAATAATGAAACTAACCAAATTAGCTGTGGCAATGAGTGTTGCCAGCATGCCGCTTCTGCATGCCGGTGAGCTTAAAACGGCAGCCAATCCTAACAACGTTATTCAGGACCAATACATCGTTGTTTTTAAAGATCAGTCTTTGTTGAAAAACAGTGGACCAGTTGCACTGGGTAAATCTAGCAATGCAGCCAATATGAAGTCTCTGGTTAACAATGCGGTAGATTCACTTAGTAAATCAATGAACGTACAAGCCTCGCGCAAGTTTTCTGCGGCGATTCGCGGTGCGGTATTTACCATGGACAGCAAAACAGCCAACAAAATGGCCAAGCATCCAATGGTAGATTTTATAGAGCCAGACGAAACAGTATCGCTACATGCAACACAAACCAACCCAACCTGGGGCCTGGATCGAGTCGATCAACGCAGTGGCTCTTTGGATAATCAGTATGTGTATGACACCAGTGCGTCAAATGTAAGTGTTTACGTTATCGATACCGGCGTAAGCAACCACTCCGACTTTGGTGGTCGAGTTTATAATGGTTACGATTTTATCGACAATGATAACAACTCTAGTGACTGTCAGGGACATGGAACACATGTTGCCGGTACCGTAGGCAGTGCCACTTATGGTGTTGCTAAAAGCGCGAAGATTTTTGGTGTTCGAGTACTCAACTGTCAGGGTTCTGGCTCCAACTCTGGAATTATTTCCGGCATGGACTGGGTGGCCCAAAACCACACCAAGCCAGCGGTTGCTAATATGAGTCTTGGTGGTGGTGCCTCTTCAGCGGTTGATAATGCCACCAACAATCTGGTTGCTGCAGGCGTAGTAACTGTGGTTGCTGCCGGAAACGACAACAGCAACGCCTGTAATTACTCTCCAGCCCGTGCCAGTAACGCAATCACGGTTGCGTCAACTGCCAATGGAGACTCACGATCATCCTTCTCTAACTACGGATCCTGTATCGACATTTTTGCACCGGGTTCCAGCATTCGCTCAACCTCAATCAACGGCGGTTCAACAACCCTTAGCGGTACATCAATGGCCAGCCCGCATGTGGCCGGTGTTGCAGCCCTTTACATGGCAAACAACCCAAGTGCTTCTGCCAGTCAGGTGACTCAGGCACTATTGGATAATGCCACACCCAATGCCATCAGCAATGTTAATGGTTCACCAAACCTGATGGTCTACTCACGCTTTGGCGGAACCAACCCACCACCACCGCCTCCTCCTGGTGACGATACACTGGAAAATGGTGTGCCTGTTAGTGGCTTAAGTGCCTCCAGAGGCAATGACATTATGTTCACCATGGATGTTCCCTCAGGCGCCAGCAATATTAACTTCCAGATCAGTGGTGGCAGTGGTGATGCTGATTTATACGTGAAGTTTGGCTCGGCACCTACAGACAGCAGTTACGATTGCCGACCTTATCGTAATGGCAACAGTGAAAGCTGCACAGGATCTCAAACCGGTGGCACCTACTATGTACGCTTAAAAGCATACTCATCATTCTCTAATGTCACATTAACCGGCAGTTATGATGAGCCAAACAATCCTCCACCCGGTAACGATCCTATTGATGTTTCTGCTACCAATGTATCGGTGACTCAGGGCAGCTGGACACGCTACTACTATGATTTACCTGCAGGTTACTCAAATCTGACGGTATCTATTTCAGGTGGAAGTGGTGATGCCGATCTATATGTACGACACGGTGCACAATCAACACTGTCTCAGTACGATTGCCGCCCTTATCGTTATGGCAATAATGAAACCTGTACCTTTAGTTCGCCACAGGATGGACGCTGGTATCTGGATCTCTATGGATATAACTCTGCGTCAGGCATTACGCTAAGATTACAGGCAGACTAAATTGAAAAAGTAAAAAAGGTAGTTCTTATATTTGGGGAAGCTTTGCTTCCCCTTTTTTATACCTCTAAAATAATTAACACGCTCTAAAGTGAATTAAACCGGCACCTCAAGATCTTCACAGATTGCCAGCGCAGCTTTACGGCCATCAGCAATGGCGGTTACTACTAAATCAGCGCCACGCACCATATCACCACCAGCATAAACACCTTTTTCACTGGTTCGAAACCCACGTTGTTCTTGCGCCACAACTTTACCACCATCGTCCAACTCAACGGACGTTTGTAACCAGTCTGGCGGACTGGGGCGAAAGCCATAGGCGACAATAACCGCATCACACGCCAGTTCAACCGATTGCTGTGTTTTAAGATTGTCGCATACTAATCCTTTAACTTCGGATGTTTTTATATCTGATGCTTTTGTATCTGTAGCTTTTGAACCGGATGACTCCAGCACAACCGAAGTAGCCTGCAAATGCCAGACAAACTCAACGCCTTCTTCCTGAGCGTGTTGAAATTCTTTTCTTGATCCGGGCATGGCCTGTTCATCCTTTCGATAAACACACATGACTTTTTTAGCCCCCTGACGAATTGCCGTTCTAACACAATCCATGGCGGTATCACCACCGCCCAGCACCGCCACCGTTTTATCTTTTAAATCAAGATAAGGCCTGTCTGCCATTTTATAGTTACGCAGATGATTGGTGTTGCCAATCAAGTAATCCAGCGCTTTATAAACGCCCGGTGTTTGTCCTTCATTTAATCCGCCGTCCACCGTTTTGTAGGCACCCAGTCCTAGAAAGACAGCGTCATAATCGCTTTTCAGAGATTCATAACTGATATCTGTGCCAATATTGGTATTCAGTTGAAACTCAATCCCCATCGACTCAAACACTTCCCGTCGCTGGATCATCACTTCTTTTTCCAGCTTAAATTCGGGTATGCCAAAGGTCAGTAAACCGCCAATTTCCGGGTAACGATCAAATACCGTCACCGATACACCATTGCGGCAAAGCACATCGGCACAGGCCAGCCCTGCCGGTCCGGCACCGATGACGGCAACCTTATAGGGTTGTGCTTTTACCTTGGAAACATCCGGACGCCAGCCATGAGCAAACGCATTATCGGTAATAAATTTTTCTACCTGCCCGATGGTGACAGCACCAAAATCATTATTTAACGTGCAGGCTTGTTCACAGAGCCTATCTTGTGGGCAAACGCGACCACAAACCTCGGGCAAACTGTTGGTTTGATGAGACAACTCTGCCGCTTCAACGTACTTGCCCTGAGCGGCCAGCTCCAGCCAGTCCGGGATATAATTGTGTACCGGACACTTCCATTGGCAGTAGGGATTACCACAATCAATGCATCGGCTTGACTGCTCTTTAATGCCCGGTTGCTTAAAGCTTCGGTAGATTTCAGCAAATTCATGTTTACGCACTTCAACAACCTGTTTTTCAGGCTCTTCACGCTTTACATCAATAAACTCGAATAGCGGTCGATGGTCACCCATAATTATTTGCCTCCGTTGAATAAGGTATTTGCGTCAACGGCTCTTCGTGGCCTATTTACCCAGTTAATCGTCATTTGAAACCTTGTCTTCACCATCGCCTCCTTATCTTTTGCTCTAACCTACTCGCGCCAGTGAAATCAGTTTTGCCGACTGACGTTTTGGTTGTTGACTGCTTTTTACTGTAGCGCTGGGAAAGACATACTTAAATGCCGCCAGATATTGCTCAAAACTCTCCAGAATCTGCTGCGCCCACTCGCTTTGCGTTAACTGCGCATGTTTTTCAATCAAGCCTTTTAATCGTTCAACCGCTTCCGGGTGCTTACTGCCTGACAGGGTTTCGATACTGACAAACTCTGGATTGCAGTTAGCGGTGAAATGATCACCATGATCCAGCACGAAAGCTTCACCTCCAGTCATACCGGCGGCAAAGTTCCAGCCAACCTGCCCCAGAACCACAACCGTGCCACCGGTCATGTATTCACAACCGTGTGCACCCAACCCTTCTACCACCGCAGAACAACCAGAGTTACGCACCGCGAAACGCTCGCCAGCCTTACCGGCCGCGTATAATTCACCGCCAGTTGCACCATACAAACAGGTGTTGCCCATTATGGTATTTCGGCGACTGACCAGAGTTGAGTGGCGCGCCGTTTTTAACACAATACGGCCACCGGACATTCCTTTGCCGACATAATCATTAGCATCCCCTTCAACGGTTATTTGTAAACCCGGAACATTCCAGACACCGAGCGACTGGCCAGCGGTACCGGAAAAATTCAATTGAACGGGATGATCATCACAGCCTTTTTTACCCAGTTGCTGAGCGATATAACCACTTAACCTCGCACCAATGGAACGCTGATAATTTTTAATCCGGTAACTCAATGCAATCGGCTGAGCACTATCGACGGCGAGCCTGGCATCGTCCAGAATCTGTTCATTCAATAAGCCTTTATCGAACGAAGGGTTACTCTTCTCAACGCAGTAATTAGGATGCTTATTAACCACCGATGCACTGCTTAATATGGCATCGAGCTTTATATGTTGATGCTTTGCCAAGGTGGCATCGATCTGCTTAAGAAGATGGGTCTGACCAATAATATCCTCAAGCTTTTCTGCGCCTAATAGACTTAACCACTCACGAACTTCTTCCGCGATAAAATGAAAGTAGTGTTCGACTTTTTCCGGCAAACCACTGAAATGTTGCTTTCTCAACTGTTCATCTTGTGTAGCAACACCGGTTGCGCAATTATTTAAATGGCAGATCCGCAAATATTTACAACCGAGTGCAACCATAGGCCCGGTTCCAAAACCAAAACTTTCAGCGCCCAGAATCGCACCTTTGATCACATCCAGCCCCGTTTTAAGACCGCCATCAACCTGCACCGTAACTTTATGGCGTAAATTGTTTTCCACCAGCGCCTGTTGCACTTCCGCCAGACCAAGTTCCCACGGCGAACCGGCGTACTTGATGGACGTAAGTGGACTGGCACCTGTGCCACCATCGTATCCCGAAATAGTGATCATATCGGCGTAAGCTTTGGCAACACCGGCGGCCACAGTACCGACTCCGGGTTCGGACACCAGTTTCACCGACACTCTGGCCGTTGGATTCACCTGTTTCAAATCAAAAATAAGCTGCGCCAGATCTTCAATCGAATAAATATCATGATGCGGTGGCGGTGAAATTAAGGTTACACCGGGCACCGAGTGGCGCAGATGGGCAATTAACTCGGTTACTTTGTGACCGGGCAGTTGCCCGCCCTCACCTGGTTTGGCGCCTTGCGCAATTTTGATCTGCAACACATCGGCGTTAACCAGATAATGTGCGGTAACCCCAAAGCGACCGGATGCCACCTGTTTAATGCGAGAGTTTTTCTCGGTTTGAAAACGCGCGTCATCTTCGCCACCTTCCCCCGAATTCGAATGGCCACCAAGCCGGTTCATGGCAATGGCCAGTGATTCATGGGCTTCTGGCGATAATGCCCCAATGGACATGGCAGCACTGTCAAAACGGGGAAAGATGTCACTCTTTTGCTCAACCTTATCCGGATGAGAGGCTTGTTCGGCCGGCACCAGTGCAAGCAAATCTCTTAGAGCCAGCGGTGCGCGCTGATTGACACCCGTGGCATATGTTTTGTACGCCTGATAATCGTTTGTATTGACCGCCTGTTGCAACTGCGACACCACATCAGGATCATAGGCGTGGGCTTCGCCGCCGTGTTGAAACTTTAATAAACCGCCTTGTTGCAAAGGTCGCTGGATCAAGGCTGCTTTCTGGTGTTGTCGCTGCATTTCCAGCTCAAGCTGCTCAAACGTTACGCCGCTAATGCGGGAAGCCATACCAGCAAAACATCGTTTTATCACTTGCTCATGAAATCCCAGCGCTTCAAACAGTTGCGCCCCACGATAACTGGCCAACGTCGAAATACCCATTTTCGATAAAATCTTACGCAGCCCGCCATCAATACCACTGCGATAAGTCGATATCGCCTCAAATACTGACTCACTGCCTTTGTTTACTTTCTCAGAACTTATTTGAGAGCTATTGTTTTGAGAGTCACTGGCGAAAGAATGGCCGACAACCATCGACTGCACCGTTTGATAACTTAAATAAGGGTAAACCGCGGTAGCCCCCAACCCAATCAACACCGCAAAGTGATGCGGATCACGAACAAATCCACTGCTCACCAAAATATTGCAGTCACAACGCAGCCCTTCTGTAATTAACGCACTATGTATAGCGCCTGTGGCTAACGCAGGGTGTATTAAAGTTTGCTGCTCACCTTCAGAATCAGAATCAGAGTCATTCATTTGTTCGTATTGATTGAGCCAATCACGATCCGACAGGCAGAGGATCACAACGCCATCGGCAACCACCTGAACCGCCGTGTCTACCAGACGATCCAGAGCCGCCGCCAATGTCTCACCTTTATGCTGCACCAAATCAATGGTGAACTGCCGATAATGCTTGCCCTTAAGCGACTGTAATTGCTGGTATTCGCTTAATGTCAGTACCGGACTGTCGAGCACTACCCGATAAGCGTGTCCGGTGGTTTCCTGAAATACGTTGTATTCGGCACCAATGCAGGTTTCCAGACTCATGCTGGATTTTTCCCGTAAGGGATCAATCGGCGGGTTGGTTACCTGAGCAAACTGTTGCCGGAAATAATCAAACAGGTTACGGGGCTGATTCGACAACACCGCAATGGGTGTATCGTCACCCATGGAGCCCGTGGCTTCGACGCCTTTTTGGAACAAATGACCAATGATGGTGCTTTTTTCTTCCACCGACAGCCCAAATAACTTTTGCATGTACAGCAGTTGATCGTTATTGATTGGATCCGATGGCGGTGAGCTTGAGTCTTGAGGCGACAGCGCCAGATGGTTCTCTTCCAGCCAGGCCCGATAAGGATGACGGGTTTTTAACTCATCATCAATTTCACGGCTTTTCCAGATTTTTCCACGCTCGGTATCAATGGCGAACATTTCTCCGGGACCAACTCGTCCCTTTTCAACCACATCCGCTTCATCGTAATCCCAAACGCCCACTTCCGAAGCCAGTGTGATCACATCGTCTTTGGTGATCACATAACGCGCTGGACGTAAACCATTACGATCCAGCGTACAGGCCACATGTCGACCATTGGTCATAACAATACCCGCAGGCCCATCCCAGGGTTCTATGTGCATGGAATTAAATTCGTAAAACGCGCGTAAATCAGGATCCATACCCGGCAAATTTTGCCAGGCAGGTGGGATCAACAGGCGCAACGCACGGAAAATATCCATGCCACCCGCCAGAAAAACCTCCAGCATATTATCCAGTGACGATGAGTCGGAGCCGGTTTGATTAACCAGCGGCGCTATGTCTTTTAAATCGGGCAATAAAGGTGTGACAAATTTACTGGTGCGCGCTTTCGACCAGTTTCGATTGCCCGTAATGGTATTAATCTCGCCATTGTGAGCAAGAAAACGAAACGGTTGAGCAAATTTCCAGCGCGGTAATGTGTTAGTGGAAAACCGTTGGTGAAACAAACAGATGGCACTGCTGAAATCCGGAGCCTGCATATCCAGATAAAACTTAGATAAATAGCGCGGCATCACCAGTGCTTTGTAAACCATCACCATGCAGGACAGCGATGATACGTAATAATCGGGATCATTGATTTCCCGGAGAATTCGCCAGGCGGCCCGGCGACGGGCAATAAACAGCCGTCGCTCCATATCAAACTTACTCCAGCCGGGCATGCCCTGAACAAAAATTTGCTCTATTTGCGGCAGTGTCGTTAACGCCACTTCACCGCAGACACTGGTATCCACAGGAACTTTACGCCAACCGATGACCGTCAGTGTTTCTCGTTTTATTTCCTGCTCCAACATTTGGCGACAGGTATTTGCGGTCTTTTCATTTTGACTTAAAAACACCATGCCAACGGCAAAGTCTCGGTTTAACGTCATGCCGCATTCTTCCGCTACCCGGCGTAAAAAAGAGTCCGGTTTTTGCAGCAACAAACCGCAACCATCACCTGATAAGCCATCGCTCGCAATCGCGCCACGGTGGGTCATACGATTTAACGCTTCAAGTGCGGTTTGCACCAGCTTATGACTCGCCTCGCCCTGAGTCTGGGCGATCATGCCGAAACCACAGTTAGACTTCGCCTGATTGTGATGATAAAGCTTGTCCATGGTCCATCCTTATTGATTACAACCAGTGTCATGTGAAGCTGGTATTGAATTTCGATGATATTGTTATTTTTATCTTAATTATTTGCTTTATGACGATATGCGTTGTGACGAATATCTGTTTTACTTCGAAATCATACTTTTAGAAATAACACTTTTAGAAACTATACTTAGAAACTGTGCTTAGAAGCTATGCTTAAAAACTATGCTTTGCTGCACAGCAACACAAATCAGTCTATAACGAATAAATAATCACTGTAAAGCAGCTTACCATGAAATATAATTACATATAAACACTAAAAAACAACATTCAAGCCTAACAAAATCAGGCTCAACACCAGAAACCGAACCATAAAAACAAACAAAAGCACTTGCAGACAACCAAAAACAACCCTTTAACATCAATAAGATAACCGCAAAAACCACCCAAAAAAGCATTAACACTCTAGCACTTCAAAAATGTAATTTTATTACATAAACACTGATTTTTATGCAATATTCACATAATTTTTATTCATTACTTATTATCCTAAAAGGCTCCTGTTGATAATGGTTTTAAATCTTCAATTGTTTCTCATATCTTTAAACTTGGTTGATCAGCGGCCGATAACCTATAAGTCAAACGTCCAAATCGAATGCATATTAGCTAATGTAAACGAATCCTGACCAATGAAAGCGAGTCTTCACCCATGAATAAACCATCTCGTCTGGTTCAATATTTTTTACAACACTTTCAAACGAATCGGTTGCCATTAGAGCTTCGGTTGCCATTAGAGCTTCGGTTGCCATTAGATCATTGTCGGCTGGTATTACCCTGTTTTATGTTCTGCGTAGCTGCAGTTGCCTCAATCGGCTTGCAAGCCAAAAATAAGCAGGTAGCCTTGGCAAAAATGATGTCAGACGACACCCGGTATTACAGTCATCTTCATTGGCAGGATCAGCCAGGTGCCGGCCTTGCCATCAAACTCTTGCCGTCAATTAATGCCACCGGCAAAACCGCTTATGATATTCGAGAGCTCAGTGGTAAAGATCACCACAGTGAAGTCAGAACCATTCCCAACGCGTTGGATCAGGTGTTGTTCCAGCTGGTGCATAACAGTCAGTTTTTAACACCCTCAACACACAGCTTCGACTATTATTTGCAGTTTCATATTCAACAATACAACACTCTCTACGCACTGGGTGACAGCAACCATGACTTAAGCCTCGGGTTTGGTCATATCGATCGGGCGTGGAGCCAGATACACGGCGATGATAAGCCTGCAGAAATATCACTGACGCTGGTGCTGTATAACCGGCAACAGCAGCCTGTGCTGGAAGTTCCGGTCACCGCCGAACTGGATCCCTGCGCCCGAAGTGGGCAACCCATGACCTTTTCACCTGATTTGCGTATGGCAGGTGGAGCGACAATCAGTCAAACCTTTTTTGATGGTTTTGCCACAACAACAACCGGACAAACCTTTATTGCGGCCGCCAATAGAACTCTGGAACAAGTTAATCAATACTTTGATCAACGCCCGATCCACGGCACCGTGATCAAAGTTGAGCAGAATGAAATCTACCTGAATCTTGGCGAAGGTATCGTATATAAAAATGAACGACTGGATTTACTTTACGAGGGTGACAACGCCTTGGGCAGTTACCCCGTAAGCCGCCTGGAAGTTGAACAGGTACAGCAGAACAGCGCCATTGTCCATGCACTGGATATGCACAACGCCAATGTGCTGGCAGGCGATCGCGTCAGACTCAATAAAACCACGGCTCCTCGAAAAGCGGTTAGTTTTGCTGGCGAAGCCATTGGTTGTTCGGAACAAAATAATGCCATGGCTGATGCCGATAATAACAATCACTGGTGGTGGCAAAGCGACGAGTAAAGACAGGAGCCGAATAAAGACTAAGATTGAATCTGATTACGGCCATTTTCCTTCGCCTGATACATCTTTTCATCCACCGCAATTAACGCAGCTTCCGTATCGTTATAATCGCAAAGCTCAACAACGCCAGCACTAAAGGCTATGGAAAGCTTGCTATTGCCAGCAATTGGATGACATTGATTGGCACTGGCTAACAGACGTTCGGCAAAAATCATCGCAGCCGCAGCATCGGTTTGTGGTAATAACAGTACAAATTCTTCACCGCCCCAACGGCAAACTTTATCACTGTCGCGCGAATGTTCGTTTAAAATATCTGCCAGAGCCACTAACACTGTATCACCATTATCATGACCGTAACGATCATTGACCTTTTTAAAGTGATCAATATCGATCATCAGCAAACTCGCCGGTTGATGGTAACGTCTGCAGCGTTCAAACTCATCTTTCAGCAGTTTTTGAAAGCCTCGCCGGTTCAACAACCCAGTTAATGCATCCTGTGTGGCGGCCTGTCTGATTTTGTACGACACCAGATCGAGGTTGTAAGCCACCAGCACTGCCGAACCAATAAAAGAAACCAGATAGATAATTTCTCGCGCCCAAAACTCCGGGTCAGGAAATGTCATGGCGTACAAAAAGCCACTGATCACATGAACCATCGACACCAGAGCAATAGTAATCAGAGCAGATACAAAAGACGCATACAAACAGACAAACAGTAGCCCCATAAATGCAGTAATTAATGCCACGGGGCGCATTTCACCAAGAAAGTAATCCCACACGCCAAACATCACCATCCAATGGAATAGCAGAAACAAAAACACCCGATTGGAAAAGCTCAGGCTCATTTCTTTAACGCGAAAGATAACGATTAACACACCGATAAGTGGCGGGTATAAAAATGCCAACATCAATATAAAGTCAGAATACTGAAACGGTGTTAATTGAAAGGTAACGGCAAGCAAACCAATAACAAAAGCGAAATGGTAGGCCACCATTCCCATATAAGTATTGCTTAATAGAATTTTCTGGTACTTTTTACTTTTCAAAACATCAACATCTCACGGCATCGTCCTGCAAAGTATAGCCACAATAGACTATTTAGCACTTAAATAACCGCTGATTAAACCAATTGCTACGATAAATGGGTGGTTGAACCATTAACACGCAACAATAGCCCTTTGATACCAAGCAGTAATTCGATAAACTTTGCAGCGCAAATAGAAAATAATAACGCACAATTAAGGGGAAGCGTTTTGCCAGAAGTCATCGAGTTGCCCGAGAATCATTTATTTAATGTGTTTAATTTATTGTTGCTGGAAAACAAACATCGTCTGGTAAAACAGTTAAAAGAATGTTACGAGCCAAATGTTCACGGTCACAAAACCTGGGCTTCAAGTTTTTTGTTAATGGATTATTTCCAGACACACCGAATAATTAAGCGCAGCACGCAAGCCATTGAATTAGGTTGCGGTTGGGGAGCAGCGGCAATTTATTGTGCAAAAAATGGCGCTCGTTCAGTAACAGGACTCGACATTGATGAAAATGTTTTTCCTTATATGGACGTTCAAGCCGCACTGAACTCTGTGGAAATAAAGAAAATGAAAAAATCCTATGACAAATTAACCGGTAAACAACTATCGGAGTTTAATTTGATCATGGGTGCCGATATTTGTTTTTGGGACGATCTGTCAAAGATGCTTGGTAAAATGATCAAACGGGCGTTAAATAATGGCGTTAAGCGCATTGTCCTTGCGGATCCGGGTCGCAGTCCATTTTACGACCTGGCCGATCACTGCGACAATTTTGCCAATGTTACACTCAGTGAATGGTATGTGTGTGATCCCGAATATTACGAGGGCTTTATTCTCGATATAACACCAAAGAGTGTTTCTAAAAAGAACTAGAGCGTGTTTATCTTTCGTTCTAGTCTGTTCCCATTGGTTATTAAAAAAACAACAAACTCAAACGCGGTTTAGCAAACCAGCTTTGCCGCGTTTTCACCAGCGGACTAACGTCTCCATCTGTCTCAAACTTCAATCCTTTATTCGTTCCACTGCTCGGATTCTGTTGTAAAAATCGACAAAACCGGACATAGGCGCTACTTGCCTCTGCCGCCAGAATTGTTTTAAAGCGCTGCGCTTTCGATTGTTTGATTAACCTTTCCAACGACGATAAGCAGAGTCGATGGTACTGCTCAGCCACATGCCTTTGCCCAGTTAGCTCAGCACAATAGCCAGCATTCTGACAACCGAGTACAAAACATCGAATGGCACAGGCATCGAGTAATTTCGGCTGATGCATAAGTTCCAACAACGGAGTAACGGCCTGTTCAAACCTCTGGAAAGCCTGCGCATATTGTTTGCTGTGGAATAGCTGATCCCCTTTCAGAGTATGCTGTTCCCATAACTCAATAGTGGATGTGGGTACCGTCATAATAATAACAACCATTAAATGCGAATGATTATCATTTATATAATTTATCCCGTTGTCTGTCAAGTGATGACAGTTTCGAGTTGCGAGTGGCGAGTGGCGAGTGGCGAGTGGCGAGTGGCGAGTGGCGAGTGGCGAGTGGCGAGTGGCGAGTGGCGAGAATAGTAAAAACATATGAGTTGCTATATCTAGATAAAAATCTAGGCAGCAGCCTAAATCAAACCTTAGGCCAACCAACCTTCGGTAAAGCGATCCACCCTACTGTAATCCTGATGAGTAATCACACGTAACAGTCCATTTTCAGCAAATAACTGTTGTACTTTTTGCTTTTGGCTGTAGCCGTGTTCAATTAATAGCACCCCATGAGGGGATAAAAACGATGGGGCCTGATGGCAAATAATTGAAATATCGGAAAATTCATTATCTCCGGCAGTTAGGGCCGTTCGTGGTTCAAACAATAAATCACCTTGCGACAGATGCGGATCATCCTGGGCAACATAGGGCGGATTACTGACAATCACGTCAAATCGCTCGCCTGTATTAACCGGCTCAAACCAACTGCCCTGCAAAAAATTGATGTCCGTTTTATTTCGCTCAGCATTAGCTTTGGCCACCAATAACGCCGCCTCACTGTACTCCACCGCACTCACTAAGGCGTCAGGACGTTGCTGTTTGATGGCCACAGCAATGGCACCACTGCCACAACCCAAATCTAAAACAGACGGCTGATCGAGGTCTGCAATAATGGCTAACACACGCTCAACCAATAATTCCGTTTCTGGTCGTGGGATCAAGGTATCTGGCGTTACTTTAAATGGCAGCGAGTAAAACTCCCACTCACCCAAAATATAAGCCACAGGCTCACCTTTAATACGGCGTTCAAGATGTTCACAGATAGAGATCACTTGCTGTTGACTTAATGCCTGGTCGGAAAAAGCTTTTACCCAGCTTAATGAACGCTCTAAGGCAGCGGCAATCAATAAGCTTATATCTCGCTGCGCCACCGAAGCATCGGGCATTTTGGGTAAATAAGTTGTAATAATTTGATCGACGTTATTCACAAATGCTTCACTGCCATTAAAGATCGATGGTTTTCTTTTTTAACGTACAAAAAGCAAATTGATTATCGTAATAAGCCGCTTCATTAATAAAGCTTAAAAAGAGCGTTTCATTATCAGGGTGGACGTATGAAAACTTTTCTCGATACTTTTTGATATCTCCAATTACAATATCTTTATCCTCCATGGTATTAAAAACAATTGCTTCATCATCTAACGATTGAAAATCTTTTCCCTGAATAGTTTTGCTAATGGTAGCAGAAATATTTCCATTTTCGTCCGTAGGAAAACACACTTTACCCGTGTATTCATATACGGTAAGTTTCGAAGGTATATCGGTTAAATTTTGTTGATTCCAACGTTCAACAAAATCCAATAATTGATAAGTAACTTGCTCGGTTTTTTCGATTGTCTCATGATGCAACAATCCCTGAGCCACCGGACCTATTTCAACAATTAAATTTTTATCCGCCAGTGCGCATAAAAAATGATGATCCGGAATCATTTCGGCTTCCGAAGTGACGACCACATCATCACGTTGCTTCGACATATACGCCATCATGGTGTGATGAAATTTATCGTGACGGGTTAATACCAGGTTTGCGCCCATGCTGGCGGTGGAGGTATGCAAATCAATAATCAAGTCGTATTGGCATTGTCCCTTACCACCCAACTGCTTCACCAGTTTATGTGCCAGATTAATTTCTTCGCCTTGCAATGATTTATCATTCAATACAGCCGAGCTAAAACATCGATTTAAATCTTTATCAATATAACGTTGATTAGCTGTCACTGCTTTTGGGTTAGCCAGTAATGTATCGATCTGTAATCCATCGCGCTCAAGCAATTCTGGGCGTTGTTGCCATTTACGCAATAAATAAACACCGGTTGATTCATTACCGTGAGTTCCACCGACAATTAAAACTTTTTTAATGACTTTAAGTGAATCGCTCATGGCACCTCCGAATGCAAAAACGTTTTAATTAGACTCGGCCATTGCTGCCAGTTGATCAGCCTGATATTCATTGATCAAAGGATCGATCACCTGCGCCAAATCACCTTCCATAATTTCATCCAGCTTATACAGAGTTAAATTAATACGATGATCGGTCATACGGCCTTGCGGAAAATTATAGGTCCGAATGCGTTCACTTCTGTCACCACTGCCCACCAGACTTCGTCGTGCTTCGGTTTCTTCCGTTTTCGCCTTATCCTGTTGTGCCGCCAATAATCGTGATTGCAACATGGACATCGCCTTGGCTCTGTTTTTGTGTTGCGAACGTTCTTCCTGACACTCCACTACTACACCGCTGGGTAAGTGGGTAATACGAATCGCCGAGTCGGTTTTATTAACATGCTGACCACCGGCACCAGACGCCCGGTAAGTATCGACACGCAAATCGGATGGATTAATATCGATGGCATCCATTTCGTCGGCTTCAGGCAATATGGCAACCGTGCAAGCCGAAGTATGCACCCGGCCTTGCGATTCTGTTTCCGGCACACGTTGCACTCGGTGCGCGCCTGATTCAAATTTCAAATGAGAAAAAACACTATCGCCAGCGATACGGCAAATTATTTCTTTATATCCGCCATGCTCACCCTGATTTTCACTCAGTACTTCCAGTTGCCAGCGATTTCGCTCAGCGTATTTGGAATACATTCGATACAGATCACCGGAAAATATTGCCGCTTCATCGCCACCGGTTCCGGCACGAATTTCGAGATAAATATTTTTTTCATCGTTAGGATCTTTTGGCAGCAATAATTTTTGCAACTCAAGCTCTAAGCGTTCTGCTTCCGCTTTACCCTGTTTTAATTCTTCCTGCGCCATTTCGCGCATATCGGGATCACTGTCTTTTAACATTTCTTCGGCGCTGCTCACTGTTTCTACGGCCGCTTCATAGTCTTTAAACGACTTAACGACATCTTCCAGTTGCGCGTATTCTTTCGACAGATCGCGAAATTTATTTTGATCACCAATCACATCCGGATCACCCAGTAGTGCCGCAATTTCTTCGTGCCGCTCAACCAGTCCTTCCAGCTTGATTCTAATGGAATCTTTCATTGTTTATATCCGATTTTTTGATTTGTTTTTAACGGCGTTATCACGTGACGGTGCTTTATCGTCCAGCCCTAACATGGTTTTTGCCTGCTGTAATTTAACGGCATTTTTATCGTCGTTTAATCGACGTAAATAACGCGTTGGGTAATGCATAACCTTATTACTGTAACGATAAGCGAATTCTTCCAATACCTGTTCGGCCGATTCACCGGCGGCAATCTGTGCCAAAGCCCGTTGCAGTTCTTGTTGCTTTAAGTCGTTCATTTTGTGTCGGTACTGGCGCACAATATCAACCGACGATAACGACTCCACCCAGTCGACAAATTGTTCGGTTTGATGCGCGACAATATCCTCTGCTTCTTCCGCGGCCTGATTGCGCGCTTTTAAATTATCGTCAATAACATCCTGTAAATCATCAACACTGTATAAATAGACGTCGGATAACTGCCCAACTTCCGGCTCAATATCTCTGGGCACCGCCAGGTCCACCATAAACATAGGTCGATGCTTACGCTTTTTTACACACTCTTCAATCAGCCCTTTTCCTACAATTGGCAATGGACTGGCGGTTGAAGAAATCACAATATCCGCTTTATGCATCCAGTCATGAAGTTGATTTAAGGTGATGGCCGTGCCGCCGAACTGACTGGTGAGCTCCTCGCCTCGCTCCAGCGTACGATTCGCCACAATCATCTCTTTAACGCCCTGATTATGAAAATGACGCGCTGCCAGCTCAATGGTTTCACCGGCGCCAATGTACAAGGCAGTCGCTTGCGATAAGTCGGTGAATATTTTGCGCGCCAAACTGACCGCCGCATAGGCCACCGATACGGCACTGCTGCCAATTTCGGTGTCGGTACGTACTTTTTTCGCCACCGAAAAAGTGTGCTGAAACAATCGATCAAGCAGTTGCCCCATGGTGCCGGCATTTCGAGCAAACTGAAACGCGTCTTTCATTTGCCCCAGAATTTGTGGCTCACCCAATACCATGGAATCAAGCCCACAAGCCACACGCATCACATGCTGAATAGCCTGTTCGTTCTGATGCAAATAAACACAATGTGAAAGCGCATCGGCTTCCAGAGAATGATGTTCCACCAGCCAATTGGTCAACCGCTGATGCGCTTGCTCATCGCCCCGAAAATACACTTCCATCCGGTTGCAGGTGGACAACACAGCCACTTCATCCAGCTTTAGCTCATGCTGCATACGCTGCAAGGCCTGCAGAATATTGGCCGGATCAAAGGCAACCTTCTCTCGAATTTCGACCGGAGCGGTCTTGTGATTAATCCCAAGTGCGGAAACAGCCATGCAATTGCTCCAACTAAGCCAACAAATTGACAGCCAGAAAAGCCATGTTCAATTCAGGTGACTGAGGAAGTGAAGCTGCAGAAAATGTGATCAGGCTGTTATGCATACGGGAGCAATTCATTTTACAGGTGGAGAAATTAGCCCGCATTATAGCATCGGTCTAACGCTTGGGTAACCACCGATCGAAGCCAGTTAGCGCCAATCCCTTGTTTAGCATGACGAACATTTGGGATCAGGCAATATCGAATATCCGCTCTAATTGGAATTTCACCACAAAAGCCCCATAATGCTGAACTTAACCTGGGTCGATTGAGTCCGATATCTGACATGAAACAACACTTAAGTTCAATTCAAATGTCGGACATGTAATTTGAGCTTGCTATCAAATTAAGTTATCGAACGATAAATACGATTACCCCATAAAGGATGATCTTGTTGCGAATGAAACCAACGATACTCATATTAGTCGCTCTACTGCTGATTACCGGTTGCCAAACAACAGGCAGCAAAAGCGCTACCAGTAACCAAAGTAACTCTGAATCGACGCCACTGTTGATCAGCAAAAAGCAGTTATCCGATCGTCAGCGTTCCGATTTGTATAAAGCCATTCTTACCGCCGAGCTGGCACAAGGCAATAATCAGCTGGAAACCGCCGTTACCCATTATTTATATGCCCTGACCATTTACCCGGATCCGGAGATTGCTGCCGAAACCATCGTGCTGGCGCAAAAAACCAAAGATCCGGCAGCGTTAATTCAGGCCTCCAATGCCTGGCTCGAACAACAGCCCAACAGTCAAAAGGCGATTGAAGCGAATATACTGGGTCAACTGATGCAATTTGATCAGTCCGAAGCGTTACGAGAAGACGCCATTAACGAAGCGCTAAAACAAACCCAAAAACTGATCGATCAATTCAGCAATGCCGAAGACGCCTTTGCAGAACTGTCCGGATTGAGCCGAATATACCTTCAGGGCTCAACCCTTGCGCTCTGGCAAACCTACCTGCAGCAACACAGCGACTCGGTATTAGCCTGGTCATTGCTGGCCGATGCCTACACAAAAGCCGCACAACTCAGTAAAAACGACAGTTTTTCCAACAAAGCAGAACAGGCAATCGAAGCCGCCATTCGTACGGATCAAACTTTTGCACCGGCCATCAATTTGAAAATCCAGTGGTTACAACAACAGGGTAACGCCGAACAGGTCACGCCATTTTTGCAGACGTTGCTTCTGCAAAATCCGCAAAATACTGGTGCTTATGCCGCGTTAGCCCAAGATTATTACCGCAACAAAAACTTCGATAAGAGCATCGCTACGGCCAAACAATGGCTCAATGCCGATCCAAACAATCTTCAAGCGCAGTATCTGGTTGCCGCAAGCTACTACGGCCAGCGAGATTTCAATCGCTCGCACGATATGTTTATCCAATTGCTCGACACCGGCTATAAACCTCAGCTCACCTTTTATTATTGCGGTGATACCGCCGAACGGATTGAACAGTTTAATCAGGCCATTGCCTGTTACAAACAGGTTGAAAGTGGCAACTACTGGTACGCCGCGCAGCAGCGACTGGCGTTTTTACTGGTTAATATGGGACGCGAAGAAGAAGCACTGAAACGATTAAAGCAATACGCATTAAACAGTCAGCCCGAGCAGGCAGAAAAAAGCATTGTGTTGCGCGCTGATTTATTAATGCGACTGGATCGACAGCTTGAAGCCATTGAATGGCTCGCCCGATTCATTAACCGAAGCCTGCAAACGGCCGATGTTCCTGTAAAACACTTTGAAGCCATGCATCAAATCAATCCGGAAAATGACTGGGTTGAGTACGCCAATGCCATGGCAAAACGCCTTCCTGAATCCTTGCATAATAACTGGTATTTACGAGTCTCCAGCCTGTTGTCGGAAGACGATAACGCCAAACAGGCGATTGAGTTTCTGAGTCAAATCATTCAGCAGAACCCTGATAACATCGACCTTCTTTACTCGCGTGCTTTACTTCGGGAAAGCACTGGTGAGCTTGAATTAATGGAACAGGAACTGCGTCAGCTCCATCAGCTGGATCCCGATAATCCTCATATTCAAAATGCTCTGGGGTATACCCTGGCCGATGGCAATAAAGAACTCGACTTTGCGTTGGAGCTGATCGAAAAAGCCCAGCAGTCATTACCTTCAAGTGGTGCGGTGATCGACAGTCTGGGTTGGGTGCATTATCGCAAAGGCAATCTCGATAAAGCAGAGCAGTTACTGAAAACCGCACTGAAACTGGAAGCTTCACGCGATGTATTCGCTCACTTAATCGAGGTACTGGTGGAAAATAACAAACAATCCGATGCCGAAAAATTATTGCAACAATTTTGGCCGCAGCTGAATCAACACGGGCAAATTTTGCAGTTGATCACAAAGTATCAGCTGGCTACTCCGGAACAAAACGACTGATGACAAATAGTTCAGTGGATCACTCTATGCCTGGAAAATGGTACTTCGCCCCCTTGCTAATGATGTTTGTTCTGGTTGTTAGCGGCTGTTCATTGATGCGACCAACGCCAGAATTGCCGCAAAACCTGACACCGGAAGCACGCAGTGATTATCTGTCGCAGCTGGATTACTGGCAACTGACCGGTCGTATTGGCATTATCGCCAATGGCGAGTCCAACTCGGCCAATATCAGCTGGCAAAAAAACAAGCAAACCACCAGCGTTCGTATTTACGGAGCACTGGGCGCCACCTACGCACTGGTAACACAAACGCCAACCGGTGCGACCATCAAGTTATCCGGTGATGAAGTTTATCAGGGCGACGATGCTCAATTACTATTGTGGCAAACCACAGGCTGGCATATTCCCATCAATCAACTGCAACAATGGATTTTAGGCTTGCATCAAAATGCGCCGCAATACCAGCTCAATCCACAGGGCTATGTTGAATCCATTGCCTTCGATCAATGGCAACTATCGTTTAACCGCTACCAAAGTTTTTATGGCCTGGCGATGCCTAAAAAATTACGCGCCACCCACCCGGACATCACCATTAAGTTTGCCATTTATGACTGGGCGTTTGTTAATCATGATTAAGCATTTTATTTCATAGTGACAACTGTTACATAATGACACCTTTTAAAACCATCAACCGAAAAAACATTAACGGCTCTGTTATCACGCCATGAATTCATCGCAATCACTGACGTTACCGGCTCCGGCAAAACTGAATTTAATGCTGCACATTGTTGGTAAAAATGAGCGCAACTATCATTTGCTGCAAACCGTATTTCAATTACTCGATTATGGCGACGAGTTAACTTTTGAAGTCAACAACCGTGGCAGCGTGACGCTCGACTGCAATGCTCCGCAATTGATTAACGATAACAATCTGGTATTAAAAGCGGCGCAGCTGCTGCGTCCTTATGCGGCTGATAATGCAGGCGTTCATATCACCCTTGAAAAACGACTGCCCATGGGCGGTGGCATAGGTGGTGGCAGTTCCGATTGTGCAACCACCTTGTTGGCGTTAAATAAATTGTGGCAATGCGAACTTTCTCTCGATACCCTCGCCAACCTCGGCTTACACCTTGGTGCCGATGTTCCCGTTTTTGTTAAAGGAAAAACCGCCTGGGCCGAAGGCATTGGCGAACAGTTAACCGCTCATAAATTGCCCGAATTATGGTACCTGGTGGTGCATCCTGAATGTTTTGTATCCACCGAGAAAATTTTTTCAAATAAAGCGTTGACACGCGACAGTGAAATCAGCAAAATACGCGACTTTCTCGCACAGGGTGGTCCCAGGCGAGGTTCCAATGTTATGGAACCGGTTGTGTTTGACCTCTATCCTGACGTTAAAAAGGTTCGTGATTGGCTACTGCAGTTTAATCCCGATGCTCGTATGACAGGCAGTGGAAGTTGTTTGTTTGCACCCTTTGACAACGAGCGAGAAGCGCGTAAAATAGCGTGCCGGTGTGAATGGCCCAACTTTGTGGCTCGCGGAGTAAACACTTCTCCTGTTCATACCAAGCTTTTTGAATAACATGTTTCCATAAGTGCTATTCAACTCCCACAGGGGTGTCGCCAAGCGGTAAGGCAACGGGTTTTGATCCCGTCATTCGTAGGTTCAAATCCTGCCACCCCTGCCATTTTCTTCTTTGTTTATTATCTCTTTTCTATTCGAAGCCTTTGGAAACTCATTGTTTTTAAAAATTGATCTGTGATCAATGGTATTTCTTGCAAGCAATTTGCGTGAGTCGCGAATGAGTCCCACTGTCAGCCAGTAGTCATTTAGATACCTTGGCTCCATCACTGTTTTATCTGTCGCCTACAATCCTATTGCCTATTGAACAGCAACCAAAACAAGGATGATTTTCTAACCGAAGGAATTTTCGGCAGGATCCAGCTAATTCAGATTATCTTTGTACTTTGTCGTCATTCATCAATTTAAGCCACTCCGACAATAAAACTTTCATATAAAACAATGACCTGACAGACAGACTAAGCAACGATCGGATTCTAATGGTGTCACTTGTCTACCATCTGCATCAAGTTCGCTATTTTCAAACTAGCCATTTCCAGCTAAAATTCGCACCTCAACACTTCATCAAACAAATCTGTGAACAACTGGGAACCCTTCCATGTCTGACATGATGCTTTTTCGTGGTAACGCCACGCCTGAACTTGCCGCTCAAATTGCCAAAAATCTTGAAATAGAACTGGGTGAAGCCACCGTCAGTCGTTTCAGCGATGGCGAAGTAAACGTTGAAATTCTTGAGAATGTTCGAGGCAAAGACGTCTTCATTATTCAGTCCACCTGTGCGCCTACCAACGACAGCCTGATGGAAGTGGTGGTGATGGCCGACGCATTGCGACGTGCTTCTGCTGGCCGAATCACAGCCGTAGTTCCCTACTTTGGCTACGCCCGTCAAGATCGACGCGTTCGTTCTGCTCGAGTACCCATTAGTGCCAAAGTCGTTGCCGACATGATGGCGATTGTGGGCATCAACCGCGTATTAACCGTTGATTTACACGCCGATCAAATTCAGGGCTTTTTCGATATCCCGGTGGATAACGTTTACGCCACGCCAGTTATGTTGGATCACATTCTGAAAAATCACACCGACAATATGATGGTGGTATCGCCCGATGTCGGTGGTGTTGTTCGAGCCCGCGCTGTAGCAAAACGATTGAACGACGCCGATCTGGCCATCATCGACAAACGTCGTCCAAAAGCCAATGAGTCCGAAGTCATGCATATCATTGGTGACGTAGAAGGCCGCGATTGTGTGATTGTTGATGATATGGTCGATACCGCCGGAACCCTTTGTTTAGCCGCTGGCGCATTGAAAAAGCACGGCGCCAAATCGGTAGTCGCCTACTGTACCCACCCGGTTCTATCTGGCAAAGCCATCGGCAATATTTCAGGGTCCGACATGGACAAGCTGATCGTCACCGACACCATTCCTTTATCGGACGACGCCAAATCCTGTGATCGCATTGAAATAATGACCATGTCCAATGTTCTGGCCGAAGCCATTCGACGCGTCAACGAAGAAGAATCTTTATCGTCGATGTTTCTGGATTGATTGGCTTTAGCTCGAAAACATAAATTCGAGCTAAAACAGTTTCGAGCAGCGAGTGACGAGTCTCGAGTAAAAAGGAGCCTGTTTGGCTCCTTTTTTTGTCAAGGGTTAAAACTGCCCCCTCAAACCTCAAACCTCAAACCTCAAACCTCAAACCTAAACTCGCACCCTGCTCTGTATTTCGCTCCTTCCTTACTCGCAACTCGCAACAAAACAGGTTTACCTGCTGCCATCAAAACTGTATAATTTGCCGCCCTTCGTAATGAGGGTACGTCCAGCTTTTGGTCGCGGAAGCTGGCTTATTAATGAAAAATTGGAGCAATATCATGGATTTATTCGAATTGAATGCTGAACTGCGTTCAGACATGGGGAAAGGTGCGAGCCGCCGCCTACGTCGTGAAGCAGACAACATTCCTGCCATCGTATATGGCGGAAACAAAAAGCCTCAGCCATTAACACTGAATCACAAAGAAGTGTTGATGCACGTGGATCACGAAGCCTTTTACTCGCACGTATTAACTTTGGTTATCGACGGTAAAAAACACAAAGTCATTTTAAAAGACATGCAACGTCACCCATTCAAGCCAAAAGTGACTCACATGGATTTCCTACGTGTATCCGATAACAAAGAAATTCACATGCAAGTGCCATTACACTTCATCAACGAAGAATCATGTGTTGGTGTTAAAAATGGTGGCTTAATTCAGCATCAAATGAATACCGTTGAAGTGGTTTGTGCCGCGAAAAACTTACCTGAGTACCTGGAAGTTGACGTAGCAGACATGGACATCAACGATGTATTACATCTGTCTGACATCAAACTGGGTAAAGGCATTCAAATTGCTGATCTTATCCAGGGTGACGATCACGATCACGCGATTGTTACTGTTAGTCGTCGTGGCGTTTCAGAAGAAGCTTCTTCTGAAGAAGACGGCGAAGAGTCCGCTGAAGAAAGCGGCGAAGAGTAACTCTTCGTTTGCGGTTCAGATCGTAACGTGTCCGCAATAAAGCTTATTGTGGGCCTGGCCAATCCAGGCTCACAATATCAAGACACCCGCCACAACGCTGGCGCCTGGTTTGTCGAACAACTCTCTCATCAATACAGCATCCCACTGTCAGCCGACAGCAAACACTTTGGTCTGACGGGTCGCGGTATCATTCATCAACGCGATGTCCGATTGTTGATCCCCACTACTTTTATGAACCTAAGCGGTAAAGCCGTTGCATCACTGGCGCAATTTTTTAAACTGGAGCCAGAGCAAATATTAGTAGCGCACGATGAGCTGGATATTAATCCCGGTGAAATTCGTTTAAAGAAAGGCGGCGGACACGGTGGTCATAATGGACTCAGGGACATTATCGACAAGCTGGGAAATCAGAAAAACTTTTATCGGTTGCGTGTGGGTATTGGTCACCCCGGCGATAAAAGCAAAGTCACCGGTTTTGTACTCGGCAAACCGAGCAGTAAAGAACGACAAAATATAGATGAAGCCAACGACGAAGCCGTTCGCAGCATCGATGATATTATCAGTGGTCATCACGACAAGGCGATGCAATATTTGCACAGCCTTAAAGCAACCGACTAAACATTTTCGATTGACGTAGCAATACGGCAATCTTTTAATCACAGACAACGTCCTTTCCAGTTAATAAACATTTAATGTTTTCGAAAGGAGCAACAAAGGCTAAACATCATGGGTTTTAATTGTGGCATTGTAGGTCTTCCTAACGTAGGTAAATCCACCTTGTTTAATGCATTAACCGATGCAGGCATCGACGCGCAGAACTATCCGTTCTGTACCATCGATCCCAATACTGGTGTGGTTGGCGTGCCCGATCCCCGCATTGATAAACTGGCCGCTATTGTGAACCCTGAAAAAGTATTACCGACCACCATGGAGTTTGTCGATATCGCCGGACTGGTTGAAGGCGCCTCAAAGGGCGAAGGTTTGGGCAATAAATTTTTAGCCAACATTCGCGAAACCGATGCCATTGCCCATGTGGTTCGTTGTTTTGAAAACGACGACATAATTCACGTTGCGGGTAAAATTGATCCCATCGCCGATATTGAAGTCATCAACACAGAACTGGCGCTGGCCGATCTGGAAAGCGTAGAAAAAGCATTGCATCGCGCACAAAAACTGGCCAAAGGCGGCGACAAAGACGCCAAAGCCCGTCTTGAAATTTTGGATCGCATAAAGCCGGTATTGGACGAAGGCAATGCGGTTCGCTCCATCGACTTTGATAAAGACGAATTAAAAATTGTAAAACAACTGCACCTGATCACTTCAAAACCCACCATGTACATTGCCAACGTTAATGAAGACGGTTTTGATAACAACCCAGCACTCGATAAAGTGCGTGAGTTTGCCGCTTCTGAAAACGCAGTAGTTGTTCCGGTTTGCGCATCTATGGAATCAGAAATCGCCAGCCTTGAAGACGACGAAAAAACGGAGTTTCTGGAAGAAATGGGACTGGAAGAGCCGGGTCTAAACCGTGTGATTCGTGCCGGTTATGAATTATTAAACCTGCATACCTATTTTACCGCAGGGCCAAAAGAAGTACGCGCCTGGACGGTTAAAGTGGGCGCAACCGCACCACAAGCCGCGGGTGTGATCCACACCGACTTTGAAAAAGGTTTTATTCGCGCCGAGGTTATCGCTTATGATGACTACGTTGAGTTAAACGGTGAGCAAGGTGCCAAAGACGCTGGTAAATGGCGACTCGAAGGAAAGGAATACATTGTTAAAGATGGTGATGTGGTTCACTTTCGGTTTAACGTTTAACACTTTGCGTTTTGTTTTTTAAAGGCAGGGAAACCTGCCTTTTTTATGTCTATCGAATTGTGATTAGTACGAATTTTTTCTTTGACATCGGAGTATCTGAGACTGCGCGGTTTCGCCCTGCTGAGCGACTCACTTTTTTTAGGCATTTAAGAACTTGCTAGTAGATCTATATAAGGAAGAATGAAAAGCGTTTCGCATCGCTAACGCTTGCATGCGACCTACTTTTCTCAAGAGCTAGAAAAGTAGGCAAAAGAGCCCTATTCCGTTATCACGGGGATACTCGTTAAGAGAACACAAAAAGTATTGAGTTTATTCTGAAGCTACTGAATTAAAGGAATATTGCTGACGCGCATTTCAAGACATACACTCATCATAGATTGCAGATTCTATAAATATATGTACGTAGCTTGGTTCAAGACATAAAGTAGTGAAGCACCAAATTTCAGCCCTTCTTAACGTACTTATGTTGCAAGCGTCAGCGGTCATCAAGCGCAAAGAACCGTTAAGGTTTTACAGTAATCTAAATCACTTACTGAGCAAATTGCTAGCGCAGCGAAAGGGCATTTTTGCTTACTTTTTATTGCTCTTGAAAAAAGTGAGTCGCCCAGCGGGGCGAAACCGCGCGGTTATCAACTTACGCCGATTTATAAATTAAAAGCAAAATCACAATAAAATTGGCTTTAATATTATTGTTCAAAAGAATACACATAAAAAAGGCGCATAACGCGCCTTTAATGTCATCCAATATTTCAAATACTAAAATATTAATGCTTCCTAACATTCTCACCTTTAAGCGCCACTTCTGCAGCCTTCAGCAACAACTCAGGATGCAGTCGAACCGCGTAGTTTGGATTGACATAAGAAAACTGAATCACGCCATCGGTATCCACCACAAACACACCAGGCACCGGTAAGTTATATTTTTGCTCGCCTTTAAATTTTTGCAAATCCGCATTCAGCTTTTCTTTGTACATGTCGGCGGTTTTGTCTTTCATACGAAACGCCAGACCAAAAGCGCGAGCCACTTCAATACGAAAATCCGACAATAATGTGTAGCTTAAATCACGCTCACTTTGCATTTTTTTCAGGTTGTCGGGCAATTCCGGGCTGATCGCCACCAACCTATAGCCCATGGCCACCAGCTCGTCTTCAATATCCTGCAATTCATTCAGTTGATGATTGCAGTAAGGGCACCAGCCGCCACGGTAAAATACCAGCACCATGGGCTTATCCGCGGCCATTTTGGTCAGTGACAAGGGCTTGCCTTCGGGGCTCCACACAGGCACATCAGGCACGGTTTGCCCCACCAATAATGGATGCACATCATCTGCGGTATCGGCAATGCTGGTACGCTGCTCAGCCAGTAAACCTGAGGAAATGAATAATACTAATGATAACAATAGGTTAGTTTTCATAATTGCCTTGTTTTGTTGAATTAATGTGTCTTCTAGACGGCGCCAGAGGCGATTCGTTACAGCCAATTTAGAATATCTAAATTTGTCTCGGCAAAGGCCTTGACAGACGGCCGCTAAATCAGCAAAATACGCGCCTCCTGACGCAAGTCAGGTTGTGGCTAGGTAGCTCAGTTGGTTAGAGCACATCACTCATAATGATGGGGTCGGTGGTTCAACTCCACTCCTAGCTACCATTATTCCGAAAAGCCTGCATGAAAGTGCGGGCTTTTTTTATGCCTGCTTTTTCTCGAAACTAGAAGCTCGCCACTCGCAACTGCCCTCTAGGGTTCGCTTGTTATGTTTTTTTGTCAGCACTATAATGTGTATAAACAACCACTCTATACACATAGGTGCTTTATGCGTACAAACATAGTAATAGACGATGACCTTATGGCACAAGCTATAAAGGCCACTGGTCTGGAAACCAAAAAAGAAATTGTAGAACAAGGACTTAAGCTATTAGTAAAGCGAAGCAAACAGCAATCCATAAGAAGTTTGCGCGGTAAAATCAAATGGGAAGGTAGCCTGGATGAAATGAGGAATAACGAGTGATCCTGGCCGATACAAGTGTTTGGGTAGATTACTTAAATGGAAAAATCACCCCCCAAACAGATTTGCTAGATGAATGCTTAGTCGAGGGAACACTTGCGATGGGAGATCTTATTTTTTTAGAGATTCTTCAAGGCATCCGAGACGATAAGCAATATAAGCAAGTAAAAACCAAACTGTCACTGCTGGATCAGTACTCTATGTTTAGTCCATCAATGGTAACTAAATGCGCAAACAACTTTCGAACCTTACGCAAAAAAGGGATTACAATTCGCAAGACCAATGACGTAATTATTGCTTCCTTCTGTATTGAAACAAAAATGAGTCTTCTTTACATAGATAGAGACTTTAAACCTTTTACTGAACACCTTGATTTGAAGGTGGCTTACAATGGATAACGCCTCAAACAGATAGTTTATCTACTGCTTTGACTGGTTAACTACCTTAGTTGGTATACTGCGGTAAAGCATAATTATTATCGCTTTGTAGGTAGAATATTGCAGTCTGGCGTAATTTAGCTTCCGGTACTCCACAACCGCCAAGTTTTATCTTAACAGTACTATTTGGCTTAATATCACCTTCCAGTATTTTTAACACGTAAACGCTGACAATGTGCTCTGGAGTAGTGTCCATGATCAATACAGGAAATCCGCCAGCTTCATAATCTTCAGTATTGTACTTTGCCTTCAAGTGCTCCTGATAATATGTAAGCTCTACACCGACTACTAAACCCTCGAAAACAGCATTCGCCTTCTTCTTGATTTCGGTATTACCATAAATGCTCACTCTACAAGCGAAGCAAGACAATGGTAGCAATAAGAGTATCGAGATTATTATATTCTTCATATCAGTTAACGCCCTAAGCAGGTGAATGTCGTTTTATTTCGCTTGCCTTTACTGGTTAACTACTGATTAGTGAAATTCATTCAGCCGATCCTTATAAATACTAAATGGATGACCCAACTTAAAATCCTCCCACAGCTCTTTCTTGTTCGGCTGAACTCTTTTCTTCGACCTATGTGAATAAAGAACATATTTGAATTTTTCACAAATACTCAAAATTTCATCAAGAAAGACATCTTTTCCTTCGTCAACCGGGGCATACTCTACGAATACACTCCAAACTTTATCATCTTCCCACCAGATATTTAATACTGAGTGATTTGTTTCAGAACGGAACTCCTCCGTCTCTCCCCATGTACTATCGTTAGGAAGAATTTTTCTAAATTCATTTAGCATTTCTGGTTGAGGCTGTTGTGAAATCCAATAGTTTTCGCCGTGATGAATTTCTCCCTCACTAGGTACGATCTCCAATTTGTAGTGATATCCGGCCATAGGTAGTTAACGCCTCGTTAAGAGACAATAAAATCGTTGGCTAAAATTAAGCGACGCAGAAGCAAAAAGCCAACTGTTTTTTGTCCTTAAACGACTTGTTAGCCATTTTTCCCTAGAACGTCTGAGACAAAATCAGATGCTTCACTGTACGTTCTACCACCTAAGTTGCCATGACTTCCTTCAGAAGACCAACTTCCTACTACACCGATAACAGGATCACCATCTCCAAAGCTCATCGTTTTTTCATAAGTATAAAAATTAAACTCAGTTTCAGATTTTGTAATTAGTATGAAAAAACAATTCGCCATAGCTTTAGGCTGAGGGAATTTAATTAAAATTGCATCACTACCTTTTATTACCTCACTAGTTATGCCATTAGCATAATTACTAGAAATAACTTCTGTAGCTGCCATTTTTAGGTGTGATAAATCGCCTTTAAGTAAATCGGAATAAAATTTACCTTCAGTTGTAAAAGTCCACTCGGGAAGAATTTTATGCTGAAAGAAATATACCTTTTTAGAGATTGGTACTTCTTCACTTTTAATTGCCCTCGAAGATACTTCCTGTTTGGGTGTTGAATTACACGCACTAAGAAAAACGACAAGAATTAGTAAATATATTTTCAAAATAACTCCTTGTGTGAAATTGCACTAAACGGCTAACGCCCAAAGCACGCGCCAAATACCGGTGCTTGGTTTTTGTGCGAGTCTTTTCCCGCACGGAAACGAAGTGGAGAGTATTTGGTCGCTGTGACTTTGCTTGTTATGTTCTTATTAATTAATACGAAATTGTACACTTTTCAAGCATCCCTTGCTTATCAATATCCCTGAGCGCCGCCTTGATAATTGACTCAGATATTTCTGAGACAAAGATCATATGTGACGCGCCATAGTGAAAACGAACCTTCGTACCACCAATCCAATCTCCGCAAGCCGCCATACCTTCAGGAGTTAAAAAGAAGCACCACCTTTTATCACCTGTATTGGTGGTTACGGAGACTTCAATTGCACCCGTTCGATGCGATTCAATTGGATCTTCAATTTCGATGGATTCGATATTCATGACTGAACATAACTGATTGTATTCAGTAAATCACAATTAAATTCAAACATTTGTCTATATTTTACAGAGTTGTTTATTGATTTCAGATACTTACCTAACTCAGTTAAGGAGTCAATGCCGTATCTACGTAGCTTTACTGCATATAAATCCTGACTCACTTTTTAACGCCCTTTTAAATCAATAACTTACAAATTCAAAGCGTCGTAAATACAAAAATCCTGATAAAACTTCCATGCATGAGTGGATTGGCATTGAATTACAAGCCACGGTAAAGAGGACTATTTCTAGTTACATTCTCAATCTTTTCTTTAACTCGCTTATGGACTGATTCTTGTATGGATGACTGATATAATTGCTCAAGAACACTATCTTCAACTCGCTCGAACATAAAGTGGTTAAATTGTTTAATAAGTTTGATACCAAAGTCACTTTTCACAAACTCATCCATTAACTTTAATCACAAATCTATTCATCAGAAAGCTTCGAACGATTTGCTCACCCCGAAGATATACTAGGTTATCTTGATAGTAATAACTCTCTATGATTTCCTGAACAATATTACCCACCATTACTCTTTCGTTGTGTCTGATATTTCGAGTATCCGCATAAGCAATTCTCTCTAGCTTTGAAATTAAATAATCATCAAAGGTTGAAGCAAGGTCAACAAAAACAGGTTCTTTAAGTAACTTTTCGACAATAATGGACTTTTCTGAATTAATAGAATCAAAAAACTCTTGATCTTTATCAGCATTTTTCGCTAACCAACGCCAGTTAGGATTGTATTGTTCAAAGTATTTTAGATTTACATAAGGTGAGCAACTAGACGCATTAATTTTCGACGAAGAATCATACTTAATTATAAGAACACGTTCGTCCTGTTCTAGCTTGCGAGTACATGTATTTGTCGGAACCCGAACTTCTGTTGTATAAAACTCAGGTGAATTTCCTTTTATTGACTCCATCGTTTTCAAAGTATACTGGATAAAGTTGCTTTGTCCGTTACTTTCAATATAAACACTTGAGTCAACTTCCAAAACAGCAATTACAGATGGTGCTTCAAATCTTTCTTTAAGACTCTTTGTGATAATGCATGAGCAGCTAATACCCGATGGTGAAAACATTACCAATAATATAACGATTAAAATTACTTTCATGAAACTCTCTTTGAAGTACTAATCAAATACACTTAAACGATTGAGACTTAGTTAGGGGTTTAAAGATCGCTTTTTTTAAATCCCTTACAACAACGCTATAAACTCATCCACCACATCAGCTTTCAGCGCAAATAAAGTTAACGTTGCACTTAATTGATTACGAGTCCCTTGAGTCAACTGGTCACGCTCCACAGTGCCTATCCAGTTAACCTGTCGGGTTTGCCGGTAGCCGTCATCTATACGATCAATAAATTTGAACACACCTTTATCACGCCCAATCAGATAATGCCTGTATTTAGGGCTGTAGGTCACAATGATATCGTCTTTTTCAATTGTGTGACCAAAGCGTTTGATCATGCTCAATGCGTTACCGATTTTAGCGGGTTTGTCATTACCATAGTTTGCAAAGTAGGCCTGCCTGCGCTGCTCATCATCCGTTAATTGATTCAGTGGCCCCAGTTTATTCCAGCCTACGGCAACATAGTGATTGTTTTTAAACTCATCAAAATATTTACCGGCACGGCCTGCGCGGATCATCCACCCTCGATTCAGTATGCTAATACTCATAAGCTGTTGTTTAAGTGTGTCAAAAGAATGCGTTGAGTTTAACAAACTCATCAATATTTGCCTTAATGAGAATACTGGCAATAAATAGTTTGCACAAACCACGAACTATGCTATACATACATACCTTGCACTACATAATATAATCTATAACATAGTTAAAAGGTTCTAATTTGAATCATCAAAATGAAAAATGGGATGTACAGCTAAGGAAAGGCTCACTTGAACTGGTAATACTGGCAGCGCTCAAAAGCCGTAAATTATATGGACTGGAACTGCTTAAGTTGCTACATAACTTTGAAACCATGCAAATAACCGAGGGTACGCTGTACCCGCTTCTGGATCGGCTGAAACGTGATGGACAAATCACAGCAAACTGGATACAGGAAGGCGAAAATCGTCCTCGTAAGTATTATCGATTGACTGAGCAAGGTGATCAAAAGCTATCTGCATTAGAAGCGCGCTGGCGCCAATCAGTCAGTGATATTGAATATTTACTTGATCATCCAGGACCTAAACCAGTTAATCCACAAGGAGATTAAAATGTCGCACAGAGACAGCATTCATCAATACATCACCTCTTTGGAAAAATACTTGTCACGACTGAATAAAAGCGACAGTGACGAAGTGATTAAAGAAATAGAAAGTCATATTTACGATGCTCTGGAACTGCAAGAACAAAATAACGAATCAGTTGATGTGCAAGTAATTCTTGAAGGATTCGGTGAACCACGCACTTTGGCAGCACATTATGTTGACCATATTTTACAAGGAACACCGCCACCTAAAGGCTTTAACGCAATACAAACAGTCAAAAAAGGAGTAACTCAGGGACTTTATTACTCAACAGGATTTGCCGGTTTTAGCTTTGCATTATTTTTACTTGCTATCGCCATACTTAAAATCTTTTTGTCTGATGACATAGGAGTCTGGTTAGCGGAACACGGTAACAGTGTGATCATCACATTTCATGAGCACCCTCATATTGGATCAAAAGAAATTTTAGGCCACTGGATAATTCCTGTAACTCTCATACTGAGTGCCGCACTGAGTTACCTGACTTATCGACTGCTTCAAGTTTTAAAGCATCGGCTGTAACACTATTAATAAAATATCATAGCAAAGGATACTAATATGCTTAAAACAGTTTTACATAACTTAAAACACTTTTTTATCACATTAACTATTATGCTATTTATCTTAGTGGCATTTGGAATCTACATTGGTGCAACAGCACATCTGATAGAAGATCCTTTAGCCTACAAACTGGATAGAGAAGGACCTCATGTATTTTTTGACCAAGACCATCTGGTTATTAACACACTACGTGGATCGCAAGATGACGGTTTTTATATTGATCAAATTAAATCACCACTATCAGAGACCGTTACTTCAACAGTCTACTTTCCTAAAGATGATACAGAATTTACAATTGAGTTGGATTCTAACATTCAATCCCCACCTACGGTATATAATGATAACCATCCCATAATTGCTATTTCTGATATTGAAAGTGGATATAAATCTTTTCGGGATTTTTTAATTTCCAATAAAGTAATTGATGACCAGCTAAACTGGATTTTCAACAAAGGTCATCTTGTACTGGTTGGCGATTTTGTTGACCGCGGCGCTTCGACGACTCAGGTTTTATGGTTTATCTATCGATTAGAAAAGGAAGCTATAAAACATGGTGGTAAAGTGCATTTTATTTTGGGCAATCATGAAATCAAAGCGCTACAAGGGAACTATAAAGATGCTTCACCAAAATATTTTTACATCGCGTCTATACTCGGCAAACATCAATACCAGCTATTTGGCCAAAACTCCTTTATTGGGCGCTGGATGAATAGCAAAAATACGATGGAAGTGATTAATGGAAATCTATTTGTTCATGGCGGCATTCATCCTGACCTTGGAAACATAAATGACTCTATCGACTCAATCAACCAGATAGTTCGCGATAACTATCGAGAAGTTTATTACACAAAGCCGGGTGATAATGACAATGCATTTCTAACATCAACAACAACCGGCCCCTCATGGTATCGTGGGTATTTTAAAGATGATCTTTCTCATGATGATATTAAACAAGGACTGAAACCCTTTAATGCCAACTCGGTGGTAGTTGGTCATACCATCCAGTGGAATGTTTCAAAACTTTATGACGGTCTGGTATACGCTATCGATGTAAGTCATCCAAAAGATTACTTAACCAGCTTTCCCCCGCGCAGCTCGGAAGGCTTGCTAATCGATAGTAATAAATATTATCGTCTAACTGATGATGGAAGCCGTACACTACTCTAATCAGTGTTACTTTCAGAGTACTACTGTACGAAACAGGCGAAGAACCATAATGAAATCTAAAACACCCATGCAGCAACTGCTCAATACTCTGCCACAAAAAGGACGACTGGAGTGGATTGGCGTGCGTCCTGCACGCAATGAACCCATGATTGATGTTGACCAAGCAGAAGTCACTATTGGTAATGGCATCACCGGCGATCGCTTTAAAGGTAAAGCCAATAGCAAGCGTCAGGTAACATTAATTCAGCAAGAACATTTGCCGGTAATTGCCTCGTTGACACAAATAGATAAGGTTTCCGCCAGTATGTTAAGACGCAACCTTGTAGTTTCCGGTATTAACCTATTAGCGCTTAAAGACCAAACCTTTCAAGTTGGTGAAGTGGTTTTACAATTCACTGGCTTGTGTCATCCCTGCTCAAAAATGGAAAAACTGCTAGGCCCAGGAGGTTACAATGCCATGCGTGGACATGGCGGGATAACCGCCAGTGTGATTAAAGGCGGTGTTATTCGACTTAACGATTCAGTGAAGGTTTCAACCTATAACAACCATTAAGTTTGTTGTCACTAATTTCTAAAATCAACTATAAAATTACAACTCTCAACTCTCAACTCGAAACTCTCAACTCGAAACTCGTAACTCGAAACTCGTAACTCGTAACTTAAGGCGTTTTCACCGAATCAATATAATTATCCACCACTTTATCCAACAAGCTTGCCGAGATCGATCCATTTCCAATCACAGCCTCATGAAACTCTCGAGTGTCATAATCGGCACCCAGCTCTGCTTCTGCTCTTGCTCGGACTTCCAATATTTTTAACATGCCCGTCATATACGCGGTGGCTTGTCCTGGCCATACGCTGTAGCGAGCGATTGAACCGCGATTACCAATGGCTTGAAGGGAATACTGCTCGGCCTGATTAAAACTCCAGCCTTTACTGTGAATACCCGTATCAATCACCAGTCTTGAAGCGCGCATGGCTTCAAATTCCAGCCGACCAATATCGCCATAAATATCACCGTTGTAACAGCCGAGTTCTTTCGCCAGTCGTTCGGCATAAAGTCCCCAGCCTTCGATAAAAGAGGTGAAATGCATTTCGCGGCGAAAGCGCGGTAAATCAAGTTCTTGCGCTAATGCAATTTGCAAATGATGACCCGGTACCGCTTCATGATAAGCCAGAGTCAGCATGGTGTAGTAAGGCAGATTAGAATTGGTTTGTGCGTAAAAGGCGCCGGGGCGAGTGCCATCTTCGCTGCCAGCGATGTAATAACCGCCACTGGTTCCGCCAATAACCACCACTTCTTGCTGCGGTATGGTGGAAAACGCCTGAGGCAATAAGGCGTAGGCATCATCAATTATCTCTTCAAAAAAACTCACCGCATTATTACCAGCGATAGTACCGCCGTCTGTTCTTGCCCGATTAAGTCCTTGTGCAATGGTCTCGTTTGCGGGATAGCCAAGCTGATTGAATAAGCTACGCAATTCCGAATGGATGCGATCCATTTCCTGCAAACCCAGTTGATGAATGTCATCGGGCGTTTGATTGGTCGCGGTAAAGTAACGAAGCGAAAACTGATAGAAGGCATCGCCGCCATCATACTGGCCAAAACCAATGGCATTCGGAGCCTGTGCGTGCAAACTGGTCATGGTCTGTTCTAACGAACGGTAGGCCGGTAATACTCGCTGTTCAATGATGGCCGAAAGGGTATCGCGCATGGTTTGTTTATCGTCATTACTGATGTCGGAGAGCCCGGCAATGGCGTTATTAAAAACCGTGTAATAAGGTGTTTGAGTGACGGCTGTATTGGCCATGGCTCTAACCGCATCGCGTGAAAAGCCAAGTGTAATTTTAGGTTCAATCACCCCCTGTTGTTGGCGAGTATCCAATAATTGTTCAATTTGTTGAAAGCGGCGTTCCAGCTGATTTAACAGCGACAGATAAAGTTCGGCCGATGCATTATCGGTCACCTGAAACACCTGGGTAAAATAGCCTTCGGTACTGGCAGGCCAGCCAAAAAAGCCAAAGGTTGCCGGAAACTCAAACGAACGGTAATTCGCCCATTCCACTTCAAAATTTAAATAGGTTAAATAGATGTCGTAAGCCAACTGTTCATTGGCTGTCAGCTGGCTGGTATCGTAACTCAGTAATTTATCAAGAATGTGCTGTTTAATAGCAACGGTTTGAAAATAATAGTCATCGGAAATATTATCGAGTTGGTAATCGGTGATGGAAAATTCTTCGGTGCGCCCGGCAGCAATAATTGCTTGATGATCCCTTAACTCAATAGCTCTAAACGAAGCATCGTAAAAATCATCCAGTGTTAACCCATCAAGAGTGGCGTCTAACTCACTGAGCAGTGTTTGAGTATTTTGCAGGGTATAGTCGGGGACAACATCAAGAACAATGGGATTGCTTGGAGCAGTACTGGAAGAACTGCTGGAGCCGCAGCCTGAAAACGCCAACATTAACAAACACAGACCGGTCGCTCTTAGGCCGATTGCTCTTATGCGAATCATGAAGCCCGATAGTTTGCGCTTTTTCATAAGGAAGTTTCCGTTACAGGTATCATTTAAGTGTAGCAAACAGCAATATTAGCAGGATAAAAATAACGTAACGAAAAATAAATGCCCCGATAGATCTCGGGGCATTGTTTTGATTAACTTTGTATCTGAATCTAACTCTGATCTAATTCTGTTTCTGATACAGAGACTTACTCTGTATCAACGAATCACTCAGAGCGGTTTTCCTCTAAGCAAATTATGATTCCAGTTTATCCTGAGTTTTATTATCAAAATCGCTGGCATTATGACGCTCATGCAACTGTTCCGACTTATCTCCCCAGGTGCGGTTAACCATTTTACCGCGGATCACCGCAGGGCGTTTTGCAATGGTCTCGGTCCAGCGAGCCAGATGCTTATAATCCTGTACCTGTAAAAACTCGGCAGCGTCGTACACCTTGCCCTCAACCAAAGCGCCATACCAGGGCCATATCGCCATATCGGCAATGGTGTACTCATCACCCGCAATGTAGGAGTTATTCGCCAGTTGTTTATCCAGCACATCAAGCTGACGTTTCACTTCCATGGCGTAGCGATTAATGGGGTATTCCAGTGGCTCTGGTGCGTAAGCGTAAAAATGGCCAAAACCCCCGCCTAAAAAGGGGGCACTACCCATTTGCCAGAACAACCAGTTTAAACATTCAGTACGTTCTGCCGGATTCTGCGGTAAAAACGCATTAAACTTTTCCGCCAGATACAACAAAATAGCGCCCGACTCAAACACACGTTGCGGTTTATCGCCGGAACGATCCAGCAGCGCGGGTATTTTTGAGTTTGGATTAATGTCCACAAAATCGCTACCAAACTGATCGCCTTCCATAATATCAATGAGGTGCGCATCGTACTCGGCCGACTTATGGCCGGCTTCGAGTAATTCTTCGAGCATTATGGTGGCTTTAACGCCATTTGGCGTGGCTAACGAATAGAGTTGCAGTGGGTGTTCACCCACCGGTAGCTGCTTTTCAAAACGGGCACCGGCTTCTGGCCGGTTAATGCTGCCAAACTTGCCACCGCCCTCTTCACCCGGTGCTGACCAGACTTTTGGTGGTGTATAACTGGACTGACTCATATATGTGCTCCCATTTATCAATGTGCCTTTAGCTTATAGGACAAGTTCGATTATGTGTAGTGGATGTATTCGATGGGCCTGTTCGAAAAATTGAATGCGTTTTTAATCAGGTCAACTCAATAAGAGTTCTGCGTTCAAACAATTGATTTGCTACTATAAAGCTTACAATACCGACAGTGAAAGACATCGTTAGAAAACTTGGTCAAACCTACCCATTATTGTAAAACGAGTAAGAGAATATATATGCCAACCACCCTTATTTTAGGCGCCAGCAACAAGCCTGAACGTTACGCCAACCGCGCACAAAAGCAGTTGATAGAAAATGGCCATCAGGTGGTTTTAGTAAACCCCAAAGGCGGTACCATTGATGGTATTAAGTGTTATAAACAATTAAGTGATGTGTCCAAAGCAAACGGATTAAACAAAGTCGACACCGTAACCCTTTATGTTAATCCTTCAATTGTTGAGCAACAGCAACAAGCCATTGCGGCGCTTAATCCCCGGCGAGTGATTTTCAATCCGGGTAGTGAACATCAACAGGCGGCTGAGTATTTTAATGCCAAAGGGATCACAACCGAAAACGCCTGCACACTGGTACTGCTGTCGATGGGGACTTACTAGCTCGTTATTACTAGTCCGTTCTTATTAGTTAGTTGTTAAAGTCGATGTTTTAGTGATTAAATAGAAAATAAACGATAAAAAGCTTTGACACCGCCCAATAAAGTCTATATTGTGCCGCCAAGCTAGAAAGAAACACGATATTTACACACTCCATTTCGAAGCAACTGTTCTAAGTATTTAGTCATTCTCCGTCCTGCAGTTTTTAAATTTTGGTCTACTTTTCCGCTATTCATGCCTTATGAAGGCACATTATTATTTAAACGACAGGAAATTACATTATGTCTAATACTATTTCAGGAACCGTTAAGTGGTTCAACGAATCTAAAGGTTTTGGTTTTATCACTCAGGAAAACGGTCCAGACGTTTTCGCACACTTCAGTGCAATCGTGAGCGATGGCTTCAAGACTTTATTAGAAGGTCAAAAAGTTGAGTTCACCGTATCTCAAGGTGCTAAAGGTCCTCAAGCTGAGAACATCGTTCCAGTATAATTGAGCCTTAAAGCTTTTAAAAAGGCCGTCAGTATTTTACTGACGGCCTTTTTTTATGGTTAACACTTATTGTTCAGATTCAAAGTATTGAGATAAGTTTTGGTTTTAATTGTTAACAAATAAGATCTTTCATTGACAGTCAGTCTTTACTCTCTTGTTTGAATGCTACTCTACTAAGAAAAATTAAAACCAATTTTCGCATCGCTAAAGCTTGCATGCGAGTTCCTTTTTCCAAGAGCTGAAAAAGGAACCAAAAAAGCCCTATTCCGTTATCACGGGGATATTCGTTAAGAGAAGACAAAAAGTATTGAGTTTATTCTGAAGCTACTGAATTAAAGGAATATTGCTGACGCGCATTTCAAGACATACACTCATTATTGTCTGTAAACATTGAAAATTTATGAGCGAATTATATTTCATTATACATATTTGTAGTGAAGCACAAATTTACAACCCTTCTTAACGTACTTATATTGCTCGCGTCAGCAATCATCGATTAATGCAGGACATCCGGTTGTGAAAGTTATTTTTCGAATATTCTGAGCAAATTGCTAGCGCAGCGACCCAGAGCTTTTGGTTACTTTTATCTCGTCTGATAAAAGTAACTCGCATGCAAGCGTTAGCGATGCGAAACTCGAAACTTCAAAACCTAAGCCTTCTTAACAAACTCCGATTTCAACATCATATTCCCTGCCCCATCAACTTTACAATCAATATCATGATCACCATCAACCAAATGCTTAATCACCGCTTTAGTGCCTACTTTTAACGTTGTCGATGTGCCCTTCACTTTTAAATCTTTAATCAGCGTGATTTTGTCACCTTCGTTAAGCATATTGCCATTGCTGTCTTTTATTGACAGCGCATCATCTTCAACAGCAACTGCTTTAGGATCCCATTCATGACCACACTCAGGGCAAATCAACATGGCGCGATCTTCATAGGCGTATTGAGAGTGACACTTTGGGCAAGGAGGTAATGAGTCCGTCATAATTAAGCGACTTATATGATTAATAAAGTTAAACGCAGTATAGCGCTATCAAGTTTTCTATTACAGTTAGATTAGGGCTTCAGCAAAAAGCTTAAGCGATTAATAATAACCCCAGGGCGCAGCAGGTGTTTCAATGGCTTTGGTTAAATCAAAATCAACGCGAAAAGCTCGGCCTTCACGGATTAACCGGTAACTGAAGGTATCGGGATAAATAAACATTTGCCAAATATTGGTATTGGATTGAGGAATGCCCTGCAAGGTAAACATTTCTTTGGTGGGCGCATCGGCTGGAAAAGATTGCACTTGAGCAGCGCCAGCATCAACAGTGTGACCACCGTACATGGTTAATTGATCCAGACTCCCATCTTTGTGTCGATGATCGTGTTTAAGAGATAGCCCGGAGCCCGTTTTGGTGATAACCCAAGTACGTGAGGCATCATCACCCACATGAAACGGTATTTTAATTTCATACGGATTGCATTCACGCACATGCATTACCAGTTTTTTGTTGGCAAATGCATCGCTGTTTGCGGTGTCGGTCACTACCTTTCCTTCGTATGCCTTACCACAGTGCTTTAATATATTTTTCCAGAAAGCATCTTGTGAATTGGTTGATAATACAGGCGCTTCTAAATAAACAGGTTGTTTAGCGGCTGTTTTTTGTTCGCTTTTATTTGCAGTCGCAGCCGACACTAACATATCGCTGGCATATAACGTAGATACTAAACCAATTATTAATAGGGTAATTAATTTATGCATTATCTGCCTCATGTTATTAAAAAGGTTAAGCAATTTGACTCAAGTCACATTTAATCCGAACTCGTAATATATAATGCAGCTTGCTTGAGTACAAATCAATCGGTAATACTCAATCTACTTATTAGGGAATTATTTGTTAAATGGAATTTTAAAAACATTCTTTTTGATTGTTAACGGACAGTTCTATTTAGGACAATCTTCATTGATTGAACGAAGCAATAATGACCGCTTTCTATTTTTAATCGAAAAAAGGACATATCGTGGCTAACAATTCGCTAAAATTATTTGTTTCGACCATCGCACTGATACTAACAGGTTGCAGCAGCAACATCGAAGATCCCATTGACGATAACAATAATCAAGATGACAGTAACACTGTTTTTAATTTAAACAATACTGACTGGTTGTCTTTGTGCAGCTTTGTTCCTGAATCCTATCCTACAAATTCAGACATGGGCAGCTACCAAACCTTTGAGTTCGGTTTTAACAACAACATTGATGAAATGTATATTATTGCCCGCATTTACGATGCCAGCAATCAAGATTGCAGTGACACGCCAGATTTTCGATTTGAGGCAACCTACCAAATAACACTGGGTGACTTACAGGTTTCATCCGGTGGCTTTGATGTACACCCACTTGAAGGTACGTTGATCGACAATCCAGACAATGTTTTTGAAGACAGTCAATCCACCATCATTTACCGCGATAGCGACACTCTTTACTTTGGTATTGATTCCGAAGATGGCGATGCTAACGCGATAAATTTCGAAGAGCCTTATTCATTAATTCAATAATTCTTATTTCATTAAGACTTCAAGGAAAAATTTACTCTTTGCATTAAAAAAGGGCACGATAAGTGCCCTTTTTTATTTTTAACAACGATTGGTCGCTGTTAAATATTCAGCAAGAAATTACTTGTTACGGCTTTCATCTCGTGCTTGCTTAAACTCGGTACCTTCGTACCAGTTTGGCCAATCCTTGGTATTAGCCAACAGATTACCGGTTTCAAAAAACACTCGAATGTCGGCAACTGCGCTGTCCAAGCTCCAAAGTTCGCTGAATTCGTCACAAGGCTGGTGATAACAACGACTTTTTAACTCACCCACTTGCTTGGCGATTTTAGCTTGCTCGGCATTAAGCGGCTCACTACCACCACCGGCGTAAATTGCTGGCACACCTTGTTTTGCAAGACTGAAATGATCGGAGCGATAAAAGCTTCCAGCCTCAGGCTTTGTTTCTGCAACCAATTCACGCTTTTGTCGTGCTGCGGCTTTTGCTAAATATTCCTGCAACTCCGATTTATTAAAACCAACCACGGTAAAATCTTTCATTAAACCGGTAACATTAAGGCTGTCCATATTGATTACGCCTACGGTTTTTTCCAGAGGATACACTGGGTTTTCGGCGTAATATTTAGAGCCAAGCAAACCTTGCTCTTCGGCACCAACGGCAACAAAGCTAATCGAGCGTTCTGGCTGATCCGGCAATTGTTTAAATGCCTTAGCAAGCATGATTAATGCGCCAGTACCGGTTGCGTTATCCAATGCGCCATTGTAAATATTGTCGCCTTCTTTATTCGGGTGTGTCCCCAGATGATCCCAATGCGCCATATAAATAATGTGTTCATCAGGTCGTTTGGTTCCCGGAATGGTTGCCATAATGTTATTGGTTTGAGAACGCTTAATGGTGTTTTCAACCGCCACATTGGCTTTTAGATTCAATGACTGCGCTTTAAAACCTTTCTGTTTTGCCTGCTGTTTCAGTGAGTCAAAATCCAAACCACCTTTCTTCATTAACGCTCGGGCTTTAGGTTCGGTGATCCACATTTCAACATTCACAACCGGCGCACTGTTTTTGCCTTTCGGCAACTGGAATTGAGGACCTGTCCAGCTGCTTTCAACCACGTTCCAACCGTAACTGGCCGGCGCGGTTTCGTGCACAATGATTGCCGCGGCAGCGCCCTGACGTGCCGCTTCTTCGTATTTGTAAGTCCAACGGCCATAGTAGGTCATGGCCTTGCCGGTAAACAAATCCGGATTGCCGGTGGCATAGCCAGGATCGTTCACCAGAATAACAACGGTTTTGCCTTTTACATCAAGGGCCGCGTAATCGTTCCAACCAAACTCTGGCGCGACAACTCCGTAGCCCACAAACACCACTTCCGAATCTTTTACAGATACCTGAGGTTTCAGTTGACTGGAATTAGCCACAAAATCGGTCTGGTAATCAAACGACAAATCGCCAATGGTCAGTGGTTGGGTGGGTTTAGACTCAACCGATACCAGTGGTACCGACTGGGTAAAGCTGTCGCCGTTTCCGGGTTCTAATCCCAACGCTTTAAAATGCTTAACCATATAATTAATGGTCTTCTTTTCACCTTCGGTATCGGGCGCCCGACCGCCAAAATCATCCGATGACATGGTTTTAACATGTTCTGCAAATGATTGCTTATTGATGCTGTTATACACCTCTTCAAAGTTGCTGCCGGCGCTAGCGCTGGCGGCAAAGAGGCCAAGTGCGAGGTATTTAATCAAACCTTCTCTCCCATGGATTGTGTTATTTTGATGGCGAATATCATACCCAGACACAGGGAGAGGGACAAGACGTAGGCTAATATTTAAAAAGCTCTGTAAATCTGCCCCCTTGCCTAGTTATCGCTCTGCTCTTGTACTTGCAGCGCCTTTTTGCGACGGCGCTCTTTTATAAACTCTGGAACGAAAGGTTCGCCTTTGGCTTTATCTAACTCCACAAGATCTCGTGTAATATTATCGGACGCCATTTTTGCATTGCTTAACCAGCTTACTACTTCATTATTCGAGGTTATGCTAGTTATCAAATATACTCGCTTTGGATGTTCACTATTTTCGCCTGTATAATCTCGAACTAATATAAAATCATTAAGGTTATCTGCAATACTCTTGATATCTTTCGGATAGTTTAGTGTTGCATGGAAATAAGTATTTACTGATTTATCAAACCAAACAAAGTAACCTTTTTTTGGGTATTTTTCTGGAAACATAGAAGCTGATGCTCCACCACTGGCAAGGCAGCAGCCAATGACACCTGCAGGTACATTCATATAGTCATCATATTTAGCTGTAACCAATAAAAAGCGGTTGCTTTCTTCGGCACTGAATCCAAAAGTGTAGTCCACAGGTTCACTGCAAGACATCATACTTAAAGAGCTTAGTATGATAACAAGGCAGCCAAGTATCCGTTTTAATGCCATTTATTTTGTACTTTCACTATCGCTCTTTTCTCGTGCTTGCAGCGCCTTTTTTCGGCGGCGCTCTTTTATAAACTCAGGAACGAAGGGTTCGCCTTTGGCTTTATCTAACTCGATTAACGTTCTGTCGTTGTATTTATTTCCAATCATTCCATTACTGATCCAGCTAATAGCTTCATTTTCTGAGGTGATACTGGTTAATAAATAAACTTCTTTTGGATATTTTTCTCCATCTGTAAAATTAACAAAATCAGGTAAACCATCCGCAATTTCTTTCAGGTTTTCAGGATATTTCAATGTTGCTCGATAATACGACTCGGTAGCTTCATCGTGCCAAACAAAATAGCCTTTTTTGGGGTATTTTTCTGGAAACATCGAAGCTGATTTACTGCCACTGGCCAAGCAGCAACCAATTATTCCTGCAGGCACATTCATGTAGTCATCATACTCCGCAGTTAATAGGTAAAAGCGATCCGTTTCTTCGGCACTGAATCCAAAAGTATAGTCAACTGGCTCGGAGCATGCGACTAAGCTCAAAGTAGTTAAAACGAGAATGATTAATCGCATCACTTTAGTTTACGTCCTCATTTATCTCCGCATTCTTTTTAGCTTCCTCTGCTTTTTTACGCTGTCGTTCTTTTATAAACTCAGGTACGAAAGGTTCGCCTTTGGCTCGGTCGAGCTCAATAATTGTACGATCAATATGTGACGCACCCATTTTAGCATTGGCGAGCCAAGTTATTACTTCATTTTTTGATGTAATACTTGTAATTAAATAAATTCTTTTAGGTCTCTTACTTTCAATATCTTTATAATCCTTTACTGTATAAAAGTCCGGCAACTTTTTATCCGCAATTTCCTTTAAGTTTTCAGGGTATTTTAATGTTGCTTGATAATAACTTTCCGAAATTTTATCGTACCAAACAAAATAACCTTTCTTTGGGTATTTATCTGGAAATACTGATACAGAGGCACCGCCACTAGCGAGACAGCAGCCAATTACGCCTGCTGGCACATTCATATAGTCATCATACTTCGCTGTAAACAATAAAAAACGATTGCTTTCTTCGGCACTGAATCCAAAAGTGTAGTCCACAGGCTCACTGCAAGACATCATACTCAAAGAGCTTAGTAAAATAACAAGGCAACCAAGTATCTGTTTTAATGCCATTTATTTTCCACTCTCACTATCGGTCTGGTTTTTTGCTTGCAGTGCCTTTTTGCGACGGCGCTCTTTTATAAATTCCGGAACGAAGGGCTCGCCTTTGGCACGATCGAGCTCGATTAAATTCCTTTTTACATATGGACCACCAATTCCCCTATTACTAATCCAACTAACAACTTCATTCTTAGAGGTTATACTGGACAAAATATATATTTGTTTAGGCTTTTTACTAACTTTTCCTTGAAATCCTGTTACCGATATAAACTCAGGTAAGTCATCAGCAATTACTTTTAAGTTTTTGGGGTAGTTTAATGTCGCATGATAATAAATATCAGCAGGCTTATCGTGCCAAACAAAGTAACCTTTACGTGGATATTTTTCTGGAAACATGGAAGCAGAAGCACTACCACTGGCTAAGCAGCAACCTATAATACCAGCTGGTACATTCATATAATCATCAAACTCAGCAGTGACCAAATAAAAACGATCCGACTCTTCTGCACTAAAGCCAAATCGATAATCAACCGGTTCACTGCAAGCTGCTGTAATAGAAATTAACAAGCAAAGTATAAATATTCGAAACATATTATTTGTTTGCCTCAAAGGGTTGATTGTAAAAGATTTCTCGCTGTTGGTTTTCTGCCGTTTCAACAGGGTTGGTTTCGGCTTGATTAGCATTAACCCATGCTCCGTCAGGTGTTATAGGGGAGTGCGAGTGGTGAATATAGTCTCGATACAAAAGCTCTATCGACTTCTCGCATCCGTCCTCTACTTCTTGGTGAAGTTGTCGTAAATTTTCTGGGATCTCATATTCCAAATTCTGACTACCGAGTTCACTAATACTTTTGAATGGTACGTGTTTTTCTTTGGCTTTTTTATACATCTTTTCTAGAGCAATATACGCCAGTTCTTTCTTAACATGGCGCTTCCAAACGATATACACCATCATCACTTTTGTATTGTTACGCGCTCTCGTCTCAATACCTGATTCTAACTCGATACGACCACCGAAAGCGGCTTTTTCATTTTTCCAAAACTGCAATCGATTATTCATAGAATCTAACGCTTGACTCCTTGCCGAGTCAGAATTGCCAATCCAGGTTATTCGTTGCTTCTCTAAATAAATGGTTCGCTCAATATGCTCACCGCCATAACCACCGCCAATATCGGAGTGAGCACCGGGCAAAACTTCTTCTTCAAAGTGCGGAGCTGGCAATTTATTTATGTTTGTTCTGATACTACTGAGAGGGAAATATTCTCGGACTTCATGAAAAGCCGTTAAATGATAAACAGCTTTCGCACTGGTCCAGCCAAGGTTTAAGTTAAAGCTCATATTATCTTCATCGCCGGGCAATCCTATTGAACCAACGGTATCAAATAGTCCACAAAATCGAATTTTAATAATGACCTGCTTATTCGACCAGTAAGCATTATTAGGCATTTTCTTTAGTCTGTGCAATCGGTTCACCAAAGCTCTCGCAGTTGCAGCACCTCGACTGAAGCCAAAAATATCAAGCACTAAATCAATTCGATTATACCCACCTGCAAACCTATCTAAAAATGTACTAACGTATTGTACCGCCTCTTCTATACGCGAATTAACCTTTAACCCAAACGCCTGCTCGAGATTGGAGTAATCGGCTTTCTCTCCTGATTCACAGGCTAAATCATCATCATAGGTCCCTATGCCTTTGATATAAGCCTTACCCAGTCCTAGCGCATCTTGCTGAGGATAAAGCTCAAATAACTTGGCTATATTGGTGGGTTCGTAATCATCATCGGCGCATTGCATATCCACTTGCCGGTTATTGCCGGTGCCATCAAAGAATACGCCAAATTGCAATTCCTTTACCGCTTCTACGGTAAACTCGATTTGCGACACCGCACTTCCTGCGGTTGCAGTGAGCTGATACTTGCCCGGCTCTAGCGATAAGGCCGCGTCCCAGTAGTGTCGTTGATCCTGCGCTAAAGCAGGCACATCAATACGTTTTGCTCCTGAGCCAGAGCCGCGCCATTTAAGTTCAACAGAATCGTGATTGCTCACTGAGCCTTCAATCAGCACATTCCAACCGTTGGGTACGCGAACAAGGGTTCCTGCGGTTAGCCCTGTTGTTTGTGACACATGACTGTTAAAACCGTACACTTGTCGGGGTTCTTTCTTTCCGGAATATTTAAACGCGATGGCAGCGGCGTCTTCGCCCAGTTGTACGGTATGTTCTGCGAATCGCATTTGTGTTTTGTTGGATTTTTCCAGTGTGATGATTTGGCCGTTATCGGGTGATAATAGAGTCACTGTCGGAATTGCTTGCGGATGGGTAAACTCATTAATGGCACGAAAAAACTGGTTGGCGGCTTGTTGAGTGGCATCACTGACAACATGGCCACTTGAAACAGTCTTGTTATTTTCTGACACCGCTTTAAAGGGTGCGAACCCAAGAGCTTTGTTATCGCTGTCGTACTGACGAAACCCAACTTGCTCCCACCGACCTTTGTTATAATACCAGAACTGGCACTGTTGGTCGTATCGAAACAGTTCCCGTTTATCGCGGGGGATGTCACACCAGGTTTGCCGTGTCAGACTCTGCCGGATCACATCGGGTAGTTGAGCTTTTCGATAGCCGCTCAGGGGTTTCGATTGGATAATTGCTTTTTGGCTAAGTTGTTCCGACTGCTCGCTACGGGACTGCAGATGTTGAAAAAACTTGTCATCGTTATTGGTTATTAACTCCATGATTGAACACTTCCTTGCATCCTTACTGACAGGCGCAATCATACTTGCTGTTAAGAAGTGTTAAAAGCTGCAGCGGGTTAAGTTGAGAAATAGCGCACGAGATTCATTAATTTATCGAACTTAAACAGTCCGCTATCACCTGATAAATGGTTAAGTCACATTCAATGGTTCTGAGCACCACCAGCACCGCGAGGGTAACGAATGTCTTCAACCATTTGCTGGATCTGGTCGGGCACATTTGCGGTAAACCGGCTCACCACAAAAGCCACCGTAAAGTTAATCAGCATTCCCAAAGTACCAATGCCCTCCGGTGAAATACCAAATAACCAGTTTTCCGGCTTATTCTCTATCAGCGGCTCAAAAAACACCCCTTTAAACATAAGAATATACCCGGCGGTAAAGGTAATGCCGCACACCATACCGGCCATGGCGCCCTGTTTATTCATGGTTTTACTGAAGATCCCCATAATAATCGCCGGGAAGAATGATGAAGCCGCCAGACCAAACGCAAAGGCCACCACTTGCGCCACAAACCCGGGTGGATAAATACCTGCAATGCCGGCAATCACCACTGCCACCGCCGCCGATAATCGGGCAAACAACAATTCCTGCTTGTCGGTTATATCAGGCATTAAATTACGTTTTAACAAGTCGTGAGAGATAGAGGTGGATATAACCAGCAGCAAGCCTGCTGCTGTAGATAAGGCTGCCGCAAGGCCGCCCGCAGCCACTAACGCAATGACCCAGTTCGGCAGTTCGGCAATTTCAGGATTGGCCAGCACCATAATATCGCGATCGATGGACATTTCATTACGTTCATCCCCGGAGTAAAACATGCGGCCATCGTTATTATTGTCTTGCCACGAAATCAGACCGGTTTGCTCCCAGGTTTTAATCCAGCCGGGGGCTTTTTCGTAGGCAACACCCTGACTGTCGGGCCCATTAATGGTGTCGATCATATTGACCCGTGCAAACACCGCAACCGCTGGCGCCGTGGTGTAAAGCAGCGCAATAAATACCAGCGCCCAGCCGGCCGACTTTCGTGCATCTCGAACTTTTGGCACGGTAAAAAAACGCACAATCACGTGGGGTAATCCGGCGGTGCCCACCATTAAGGCTGCGGTAATAAAAAACACGTCGATGGTGCCTTTGCTACCATCGGTGTAGGCGGCAAAACCAAGCTCTTGCGATAAGCCATCGAGCTTATCGAGCAAATAGACTCCGGGCTCGCCCGCCACTTCGCCACCAAAACCCAGCTGTGGAATAGGATTACCAGTGATTAAAATAGAGATAAAAATGGCCGGTACCAGATAAGCAAAAATCAGTACGCAATATTGCGCCACCTGCGTGTAGGTTATGCCCTTCATACCGCCGAGTACCGCGTAGAAAAATACAATGGCCATACCGATGAACACACCTAAGGTTAACTCCACTTCGAGAAAGCGCGAAAACACCACGCCAACTCCACGCATTTGCCCTGCCACATAGGTAAAACAAACAAAAATGGCACAAATCACCGCAATGGTTCGGGCCGCCTGAGAATAATAGCGATCACCAATAAAATCTGGCACGGTAAACTTGCCGAACTTGCGTAGATAAGGTGCAATTAGCAGCGCTAATAATACATAGCCGCCGGTCCAGCCCATCAGATAGACACCGCCATCGTAGCCCATAAAAGAGATAAGCCCGGCCATAGAAATCCACGAAGCCGCCGACATCCAGTCGGCTGCGGTAGCCATACCATTCGCCACCGGATGAACACCACCACCGGCCACATAAAAGTCGTTAGTGGAGCTGGCACGGGACCAGATTGCAATGCCTATGTATAAAACGAAGGTGGCACCAACCACCAGAAAGGTTAAGCTTTGTAAGTCCATTTAATGCTCCTAGTCTTCACGCACGTTAAACTGACGATCCAGCTTATTCATTTTGTAAACGTAAACAAAAATCAGGATCACAAAGGTATAAATCGATCCTTGCTGCGCGAACCAGAAACCAAGTTTAAATCCCATCATTTGAAACTGATTTAAAACATCCACCAGTAAAATGCCAAAGCCATAAGACACCACAAACCAGATGGACAAGAGCACCGCCATTATTTTTAAGTTTGCTCGCCAGTAGGCTTGTGCTTTATTTTTATTATCAAATGCCATAGTGAATACCTTCAATGGGTTAGATGCTATGAATCTAATGCATAAAGGGAGCAACCACTTAATGTCCCTGCTTTATTATTTTTAAGACTTAACGCTTTAATAAAGATTTTGCGATAACACAACACAATCGTTCTTTAAATCTGTTGCTGTAAGCGAAACTAAAACTTGCTTATAACTTAATCGATTTAATTGTCAGACGCAATTTTTTGACTGACCAATAAATCCATTAATCGACTGTTACAACGCATAGCTGACTAGAAGCTATCTCAAAAATACTGCACTTGAAGGTACAGCGTTAAATTTCGATTGAAAATTTCCAAAAAGTATCAGCTCAGAACAACGCCTCATTACAACAAGCCATGCCATGACATTCTGCGACTGCTTCGATATACTCTTGGATTCACAACTATCTAACGCACATCAATCTACACATTTGTGCCCACTCATAAAAATTCCGGGATCTATTTTGTCAGACTCAAACGCCACGCAAACACGACTTGAAATTATTTCTGATCGAACCAAAGACGCTCATGCGCGCATTCAGCAAGATTTTCAATCAATTAATCCGGTGGTTGGTTTAAACAGACGCATGCGTAACGTTGGCTTTCCGGTGGATACCATTACCATCGATTGCTTACAGACCCGCCGGCGAATCATTATTTTACTCAACGATGAAACACCGGAAACTGTTCAATATCAGTTTGCCTTTAAAGACAAAGATCCCAGCAGCGAATTTAAAACAATCCAGTTTAACGAGCTAACCGAGCAAATGTTGTATGACTGGATTGTCAGTTATTTTTCGAGCGATAAAAATTAATAGACCTAATCAATTAGTCTGACTTTTTGAAGGTTAAGTATTACGCAATCAATTAACGCCTATCTTTCTATTGACCTTCACTCCCTTTAGGTTCATTGTGGTTAAGCACCATTTACGGCATATCTTTAGACATAACTCACCCGCTTTACAGTCGCGTCTAATTCATCGAAGCACCTCAGGAATACCATGGAAACTATCAATAACCTTAAGATCATCGGCATCGATCCTTCTCGAGCGCCTGTCATTCGTAAAGAGCCCTACATAGAACTTTACTTTAAACTCAACCACAAAGCGCCACGTGAGTGGGTGATCGCCTTTAACGATTTTGTCGCCAAGGGAAAATACCCGGTTAAAATCAAACAGGAACAAGCGGACATTATTGAAACCTGGGTCCGTACCACAGAAGAAGTTGAACCCGCCTTTGAGCACATTAAATCAGCTGTCCACAAGTGCATTGAAAATCACGCCAGTAAATTATTGGCACAAAAAAATGCCGAAGCAGCCGCTAAAAGTGGTGTGGTACTCAGTGAAAAGCAAATAAAGTTAAACACAGTGATTGATCAGTTGAAATTTGAAACAGAGGATTGACAGTGTTTTTTGCAAGTGTTTTTACGTTAATTTATTAAAGGTCTAGTTTAATACGACATACGAGTACAATGGACTGTTTCGAAAAACTTAATTCCACAACCGTAAGAAGAAAATCGGTTACGCCTGCCGCGTTTAAGAAGCAAAACTCAAACTTAAACGCGATTCCTGTTTCAGTCGCCGTTCACAATCTTTAAGCGCCAGCTTAAACAAGCCCCGTAAATGTTTTTTCAAATGCTTAACAACCTGTTTTTTCTCAATTCCTTTCAGGCAACAAAACAGGGCTAATGCATAAGTGGCTTCATCTTGATTAAGCACCACCTGACGCACTGGCGATTGCCCACCGCCACATCCTCCGCAACCGCCCTGACGGGGAACCACCGCGCTGTTGGCAAAAATGACGCCAAAACCCATAAAAATACCCATCAACTCTGTGGCAACGGGTAAGTATTCTTTTCCGCCTGGCGGCGGATTTTCGGCAGCACTCACCAGATGCTGAGCCAGTCCTTGAGCAAAATGAGCAATCAAGCCTTCGGGGCTATTTAATTGCTGAGGATGAAATGAAAAATTAATGGAATTATTGCCAGTATTAGGCTCGGATGCATGACCAGCCGACATTACAAGATTAAGATCCGTTGAATACTCAGACTCATCAAACGCATTATTTTTTATTGAAGTGGTTTTTGTTGATGTGGCTTTTGTAACTGCGGGCTTCGTTTCTGTAGGCTTCGTATCTTCGGACAATGCTTCTACTGAGCTGCCTAGTTCAAAACTGGCTTGCGCCTGTTTGCCCCGTAACTGCCCCTTTACTGATAAAGTCGCTGGATTTACTGGTTGATGTTCAGACTCGGTAACATTCAACAGTTTTGTCGGCCAATGGGTCATTCCGGCGTGTTGTTTAACCTGCTCAAAGATAAGGTTAGCCATGCCATTGATGGAGTTTTGCTCACCGGGAAAATACTGATTGGTGGGCAAAACCAGCTCGGTTTCTTCAAAGAAAACCGATGGGTCGAATTGCTTGAACGCCCAGTCATAGCTATCGAAGATCCAGTTGATGATTTCTTCGTCGAGCAATTGTTTATTACGGCTAAACAGGTTGAGCATCAGACACCATGGTGTGTTAACAAAAACAATGTCCTGAGTGTACCTGAAATAACCGGTTATTTCAGGGGTCGAAAGCTCAGAACTTGGCTCCAATTAATTGACCTATGCTAAAATGCCGGCATTTGACGCTTAACCGACATGGGGAACCTATGAGCTTTACGGGAACAAAAAATTACATCGCAACCGAAGAGTTACAAATGGCGGTTAACGCCGCAAAAACCCTGGAGCGCCCGTTACTGATCAAAGGTGAGCCAGGCACGGGCAAAACGATGTTAGCGGAAGAAGTGGCCGATGCACTGGACATGCCATTGATCCAATGGCATATAAAATCCACCACTAAAGCCCATCAGGGTTTATACGAATACGATGCGGTATCGCGCCTGCGCGATTCTCAACTGGGTGATGACAAAGTCCATGACATTAAAAACTACATTAACAAGGGTAAACTGTGGGAAGCCTTTGAATCAGAACAACAGGCGGTTTTGCTCATTGATGAAATAGATAAGGCCGATATCGAATTCCCCAATGACTTGCTGCAAGAACTCGATAAAATGGAGTTCTTTGTCTATGAAACCGGCGAAACCATTAAAGCCATTCACCGCCCCATTATCATCATCACCAGTAACAACGAAAAAGAACTGCCCGATGCATTTTTAAGACGCTGCTTTTTTCACTACATTCAGTTCCCCGATAAAGCCACCATGCAAAAAATCATAAACGTGCATTTTCCTGATTTAAAAGCCTCGCTGGTGAAAGAAGCCATGGATATCTTTTTTCAGGTCAGAGAAACGCGCGGACTGAAGAAAAAGCCCTCCACGTCTGAACTAATAGACTGGTTAAAACTTCTGGTGGCCGATGACATCAGCGAAACAGCACTAAAAGAACGCGATCCCAGTAAAGCGATACCGCCGCTTTATGGCGCACTGCTTAAAAACGAACAGGACGTTCATTTACTACAAAAACTGATGTTTATGTTAAAGCGAGAGTCTTAAACATTTATGCTGATTGACTTTTTCTACACATTACGAAAACTCGAGCTGCCAGTAACAATCAAGGAATTGTTACACCTGCTCGAAGCACTGGAGAAAAATCTGGTATTTTGCAGTCTCGATGAGTTTTACCAGTTATCACGCCTCTGTTTAATCAAAGATGAAAAGTATTTTGATCGTTTTGACAAAGCGTTTGGCGCTTACTTTAATCAACTGGAAAGCATTGACGATATATTAGAAGCCTTAATCCCGGAAGATTGGTTGCGGGCCGAGTTTATGAAGCAGCTGTCCGACGAAGATAAAGCCGAGATTAAATCCCTCGGTGGTCTGGATAAGTTACTTGAAACTTTTAAGCAGCGATTAAAAGAACAGCAAAAGCGACATGCCGGAGGCAATAAATGGATTGGCACGGGCGGCACCTCCCCGTTTGGTCACAGTGGTTATCATCCGGAAGGTATTCGCGTTGGCGGAGAAAGTCGTAATAAAAGCGCCGCCAAAGTCTGGGAGAAGCGCGAGTTTAAAGATCTCGACGACAGTGTAGAACTTGGCACCCGTAATTTAAAAGTCGCACTAAGAAAGCTGCGCAAATTTGCTCGAAGTGGGGCTCACGATGAGTTAGATCTTGAACACACCATTCGCGCCACTGCAAAAAATGGCGGTATGCTCGATTTAAAAATGGTACCGGAACGCCACAATGCAGTAAAAGTACTATTGTTTCTCGATGTTGGCGGTTCGATGGATCCTTACATCCAGATTTGTGAAGAACTCTTCTCCGCCTGTAAAACAGAATTTAAACATCTGGAACATTATTATTTTCATAATTTTATTTATGAGAATGTCTGGAAAGATAACACCAGGCGACACAGTGAAAACATACCTTTAGAAGACGTACTGCACACCTACGGCAGCGATTATAAAGTGATTTTTATTGGTGACGCCTCTATGTCGCCTTACGAAATATCCCACCCCTATGGGAGTGTCGAGCATATGAACGAAGAGCCGGGTTATGTTTGGATGCAACGGCTGAAAGCTCAGTTTGATCATGTGGTATGGCTTAATCCGGTTGAGCAACAATACTGGAATTATACCCACAGCATAGGCATGACCCATCAACTGCTCGATGGCGAAATGTACCCGTTAACCCTGGCCGGTATGGAGCAAGCGATTAAATCCTTAAGTGATTAACTTACCGTTTTGATGTATCTTTCTCATCAACTAAAAAATTCTTTGTAACAGCGGATATAGAAGCTCTACTTCAATCGATTGATTTGATTTTTAACTTCGCGTTTTTTACCCAATAAACTTTTGACTTGCTCAGTATATCTTAAAGCACATTTTTCATAACGCTCATATATTTCTCTGTAACTAAGAGCATCCGAGCCACTAATATACTTTGGTCGCTTTCCACAAATAAGCTCTCTCTTAGTGCGAACTGAAGCAATCTGGACTTCGAGTTGATTTCTCTCTACTGTTAAGTCAGCCTTAAGATTTTTATTTACTTCCCGTGTTTTAATTGCCCAGTTTATAGCGCATTGATACTTTGCTATTGACTGCTTAATATCATTAGTACGCTTGATAACTCTAGAGCGGTATTCTCCGGAATACTTACCTACTTTCCTATTCTGGGTCCTTAACTCTTCTTTAAATTGATCAACTTTCTTTTTCCACCGCAACATATTTTTGCTAATGCCTCTCAATTGCTCAATAGGTCGCCCGGTTCTTCCTGGCAATCTAATATTATCGCAATATTGGTAGTAGCTTGTTTTTCGAATAGAAACACCTGACGGTATATCGTTGTTTACATGAACTTCTTTGTGATCAACTTGTTCAGTTGGCGGAGAGCTTGAAAAATGGAGTTTCCCATTTTCATCACGCCATTTATATATTTTAGACTGAGAGTGTAAGCTAGATGATAGAAAGGCTATAAACAATAGAGTTACAATGCATTTAGAAGTCATTCTTTATCTTCTTTTTTAAATGTTTTCGTAGGTTTTCAAGTCGAAATTTCTTACTTTTAAACTCTTTCTGGCACCGCTCCCAATTTCTTAGTATTTTGTATTCATCACCATTTATAACAGACTTACTCTTAAATGGACGATTACCACACAGAGCAAACTCTTTAACGTTAATTTCAATCAATTTTTGGTTAATTTCATTAACTTTATGATTAACTTTTTTTAAGTCGACATCACGATGGCTCATTATTTTCTGATACCAATTTATGGCACAGCGGTGATCAGCTAGTATAGCTTTTCTATTGTTAATGCGCTTGATTTTTTCATCAACATTATTACCATAGACATTTTTGGAGCTTTCCCGTTTAACTTCTTCTTGAAGTCGACTTATCCTCCTCCGAACTTCTCGGTAGCTTGTTTGGCCGTTGTACTCATATTTACGAAGCTTAATAGTTCCACACTTGCTGACTCCATTACTAACTGTTGCACTTGTTCGAAAAGAACGGCTGTTTACCTTAACTTTCTTTTCAACTGCCCCTTTATGGGGTTTATCGCTATAATGAACTTTTCCAGACTCATCTACCCAGCGATAGATTTTTCCGGAAAATGATGATGTCGATACATTTATTAAAATAAATATCAATGCTAAGTATTTTATAAACTTTGTTTTCATGGCATTATCGAGCCTAACTCTCACTATACGTCTTTAAAAACTTATTATAAATGAACTCTCAATTTCTTAAGCACTTGACCTTACTGGCCACTTTAGTATTTAACCAACTCGTTTATTGTAAAATATACAAATACGTTGATAAGAATGGCAAAGTCCATTATAGCGACAAACCTTTTAAGGGAAAAGAAGCAAAAGAGGTGACAATTAAAGAGCATAAGGTAACGTCAAACAACACTAAAAAGTTATCGCGCCCTAATATTCAGCAAGCTGAGTACCTGTCGATCCATAAAGCAATCTACCGCTATAAACTCGATAAATTTGCTACTTGGTACGAAACAGATTTTGATAAACTAAAGGAAGAAGAGCCATTTCAACTTCCAACTATTACAGCTGCTAAAGCAGGAAAACTTGATATTATTCAATACCTTGAGAAAAAAGGTTATTCACTGACAGAAGCTGGGCTTCAAGGACTAACTCCATTTTTAGTTAGTCTTTCTTACGAACGCGGTGATGTAGCGCAATATTTACTTTCACAGTCTCCAAATATTCATGCTCGTGATGGAGCAGGACAAACAACATTGATGCTCGCAATTCAAAATAAATTACCTGAAATAGCTTTGCATTTAATAGATTTAGGGGTTGATATTAAACAACGAAACAACTCAGGACAAACCGCACTCCATATTGCGGTAAGTAAAAGCGACATTGCCAGCGTGAATCGACTATTGAAAAGGAAAGCAATGATAAATGTCTTTGATAACAAAAAGAGAACACCACTTATGATAGCGGAAAAAAGAGGTGATATAGAAATATTGGGAGCAATAGAAAATGCTATTAAATAAACTTAATCTCGCACCCCTTACGTTCATGATGTTTTCAATGATACCTCTGAATGGAGGTGAACTTGACACTGCTCTAAATTCTTGTCATTTCATAAAAGTAAAGAACGCAATAGAAAAAGAATATATCGACTTTCAAACTACTAGTAAAGATGCAATTTTAAAATGCCAAAGAAATAGTGATATTCAACGACTCCTATTAAACTCTGGCGCTTCACTACGAAAAAAACATTCCTTTGAGTTATTATCTAATAGCTTTTACTTACCATATTCTGACCGGGTTCCATTGCTCCATACATACTTAGAATTTGGCGCTGATATTAATGCTGTTGGCCGTAATGATAATACAATTGTTTTGGTGGCCGCATCAAGAAGCTATTTAATGTTAGAAGCTGTATTGCAGGCTGGAGCTGATCCGAATTATTACACCAAATACAACCAAGGTGCGATTTTACGTGCTGCACTAAGTGGAAAGCCTGCTAATATTGAGTTGTTGCATAAATATGGAGCCAAATTTGGAGAACATAATATAGATGTTTACCATAACGTACTCATTCAAACTCAATATATATCTGTTATACAAACCCTACTAAGACTTTATCCTCCAAAAACGGTTGCTGAAAAGCAAGTAATAAACCGTACTTTAGTAAGTGCGATTTCGAGACAAAAATATGATTTAGTAAGGGCGATATTGTTTTATCATCAGGATATTGATGTAGTGGAACCAAATAAACTTACTCCAAAAGCTATTCTGGCGAGTAAAAACGATAGAAAAATGTCAAACATCTTTTTTGAGGCAGGTATTTATTGAGTGAAATAATGTAAAAGCCTGCATTTGCCCTTACAAACTATATATAGGGTCGAAATTTTTAAAAACTCTAGCAGAACCAATGAGAAGGGTTCTTTATAGTAAATATGTTTTGTATTGTAAAAGTGACTCAAGCAAATCGGCTACCGGCACTCTCTCACTCGAACACCCGACGCTCTTAAAAAGTCAGCGATTTCCTCTTCACCCAGTTTATTGGCATAACACAGCGAATTACCCGCCCCTCCAATATATTTTTCCAAGTCAACACCACGGTCAACTAACATTTTCACCGTTGGTAAATGACTTCCTTTAATTGCATATTTTAATGCCGACCCACCTTTAAAACCTTTTGAATTTACGTTTGCATTATGCGCAATCAGAAGTCTTGCCAATTCAAAGTTACCACTGTATAACGCTTTACGAAGTGGGTTTGAATTATTAGCACTGACATCCATGCCCATATCAATAAGCATCTGAGCAATATCAACTCTATTATTTTCCGCTGCAAGTTCGAGTGGATGATGATTCCGATAAGTTCGACGCTCTTCAAAAAAACGAATATCTTTTTCAATCAGTAAAGTTATTGCTTTTTGATTATCGTAACGCACAGCAGCTTGTAATAAATTCAAACGTTCAGTTACAGAGTGTCGCTCTAAATACTCGGGAAACTCACGACTTTCACTACGTTTCAACATCTCTTCAAGAGCATTATTAAAACCATGTTTAGTAGCGAAAGCCATTTCTTTAATATTAAATTCTTCTTCATTCCGAATTAAGCTAATAGCCGCGGCTTCATTATTGTTCTCCATCTCTTTAAAAATAGTAGGCCTATTTCGCCACGAGCGCTGTTGAATAGGCTTAACAGTCTTTATAGGCTCATTAACTTTTAGATTCAGCTGCTCTACTTTTTTAGACGGAGGGGGTTTATCACTATAATGGACTTTGCCATTTTCATCGGTCCACTTATAGATCTTTGAATATAAGTCAGTCTGTAAAAATAACAAAGATACAATAGTAAAAAAGCGAAGCATAAATATACTTTTAAGTAAGGTCTACTTTACAAAATAATAGAGACGACCAGTTAATTTAAGTGAATCATCCCAGAAGTTTACCTATCGAGCAAGTTTTTAGCGTTATTAAATTTCTGAAGTGCTGTCCTCCGCCTGTAAAACAGAATTTAAACATCTGGAGCATTATTATTTTCATAATTTTATTTATGAGAATGTCTGGAAAGACAACGCCAGGCGACACAGTGAAAACATACCTTTAGAAGACGTACTGCACACCTACGGCAGCGATTATAAAGTAATTTTTATTGGTGACGCCTCCATGTCGCCTTACGAAATACCCCACCCCTATGGTAGTGTCGAGCATATGAACGAAGAGCCGGGTTATGTTTGGATGCAACGGCTGAAAGCTCAGTTTGATCATGTGGTATGGCTTAATCCGGTTGAGCAACAATACTGGAATTATACCCACAGCATAGGCATGACCCATCAACTGCTCGATGGCGAAATGTACCCGTTAACCCTGGCCGGTATGGAGCAAGCGATTAAATCCTTAAGC
>NZ_QGGU01000010.1:99386-194154 GCF_003148745.1 Pleionea mediterranea
GTATACCCACAGCATAGGCATGACCCATCAACTGCTCGATGGCGAAATGTACCCGTTAACCCTGGCCGGTATGGAGCAAGCGATTAAATCCTTAAGCGATTAAAACTTAAAACCAAGAAACATTGGGTGATTGAATTATTCTCTTAATAACACTTAATCGTTGTGCCCGGTTGAAATTTCTAATACGCGACTTTTAATAAATGTAGCCAATCTCTTACATATTTATTGCCAAGTGACTGACAATGAATTCAGCCATTAATATTTGTATTGTTGAATCGATCTATCGACAATAAAACAGCCACACCATTACTAAATCAATAGTTAAATCAATGGCTGCCTGCAATAAGCTAAAAAGGCTAATAAAAATGGATTTAGCCTACTTGGTTTCAAGTATGAAGTGCAATTTAATTTCATGGAGGGAGTTTAATGAACAAAATGATACTCAGCATTGTTATTTTCCAAAGCATTATCATGCTCTTTCTCGCTCATAGCTCAAACAAACTGCAAGATAAACTAAACGCACTATTGACTAATCAACATGAACTTGCAGGAGCCGTTAAAAACACCTCAGACTCTAAATTATTAAACGATCAAAAACTCCGTTTTCAACAATCAGCTAACAATCCCTTATCAACCGAACACCATAACCAAGCACCAGAATGCACCACCGACAAGTTACAACAACTCATCCAAAAACTAGAGAGCCAATTAAAACAAGGTAACAATTTTATACAAGGTCATAATAAAGACCCCCTTGATAATACAGTTAATAAAAACTTTAACGCTAATGAACAGGCTGTCGCACATAGTATTGTCACGGCCAAAGTCAATGACATTATTAGTCTTGGTTCTATGTCTGAGCAAGACTTTTTCCTGCTAAGCCAACAAGCCTCACAATTACCCAAAGCACAACGAGATGACTTACTGAAAAAACTTGCCCGGGAACTCAACCAGCGGTAAGGATTACACCCAATCGATGATACAAAAAGGAGACATTATGAAAATCACTGTAAAACTTTATACAAAACTATCAATGACGATATCAATTTTGGTATTAACACTTTTAAGTCCGCTTGCTAACGCCATAACGGTTGTCAACAACTCAGATGGCAGCGGTTACGCCTATGGCGTATTGGAACACAACTCAACATCCGCCAGTATTACCTGTGCAAGGGCAGAAGGTGTCAACACAAGCACCACCAGCAGTTACAGCAGTACCTGGTGCACGGCTAATAATGGCAGTGGCAAAACCGCATACTGCTACAACAGTAGTGCCGAATTTGCTGAAAAGTTAAGAGGATTGAGTGATCACGGTCGACTGTGGTTTAACTGGTCAGCTTCGGGCGAGTGCACTGCCATGCAAATTGTCAACTCAACAAATTACTTACCGGCCCCATAAGTCAATTGGTAGACAACAAACTAGAGCAGCAAGCATTGGTATTTAATTTCGCTAATGTTTGCTGTGTTTTTTTAACGGTGTTTGTATTTAGTTATCAAAAAGATATTATTTCAATAAACTGACTTAGCACTTGTCACATAAGACCATTTTCGCCATAACTTTTCCATCGGTCCCTGCGAAAAATAATAAAGATACAGACAGCTGAACACTATATTAAATAACCCGATAACCGGGATAAGCATTAATAACTCGCTGCGACTGAGTTGATTAAATAAATTGGCACCGTAGCCATAAAAAATTAACGCACAAATAAGCGACTGCAGCAAATAATTAGTTAATGCCATCCGCCCTACATTATTAATTGGCTTTAAATACCTTGGCCAATTAACGTGGCGCGACTGACATAGTTTTTGATACAAACCATTCAATACCAGCACATAGCTGACGCCCTGAACAATGTAGATTATGGAATACATCACTCCTTTGATCACATGAATGTTCGGACTCAAATAGTCAAAACTCCAATGATGGTATCGACCATAAGCCAGGTACATACTGAGCACCAACAATCCCGAAGTGATACTCCAGTAATAACGCCATTTTTGGTAGCTTTCAAAAATACCGGTTCGATACAATAAAATACCAATCATCATTAAAAGTAAGGTATTAAATAATATATTGTCGTGAAACAACTGTCCTTTGATCACTTTAATGCTGTCGATATTTTCGAGAAGATTATCCCAGTAACTGCCCTGCCGAATACTAATGTCATCCTGGTAATAATCTGGATTACTTTCAGACGTTCTGCGTTGCCAACGATTGATGGCCCGTTGCTGTGATGAGCTATGGTCATCTTCTTCCACACTTATGGCCACCTGATAAGCCTGATACTGTTCTGCCGCACGATTGGTTCTTTCGTAACCGTTATACATAATGCTACCGCAAAGCAAAAGGCTGATAAGTAACAATTGTTTTTGGCCAAAACTGCGCAGGGTAAATAAAAATAATCCACAAATGGCGTAATGGTGAAGAATATCACCATCCCATACTAAATAAGCATGAGCAATGCCTATAACAAACAGCACCAGTAACCTGCGCGCATAAATATCCATGGCTGTAAGGCCGTTGTATTTTTGTGACAGTTTATCCATCATCAGGTAAAAACTGACACCAAATAATATCGAGAATATCGAAAAAAACTTTCCCTGAAACAGATAATAAACCCAAAAACGTACCGAATGATCCAACTCAGTATCAAAACCAAATAAATAGGGATTAAAAGATTTCGCAAAGGCGAAGTTTTCAATATTCAAAACCAGAATGCCCAGTACGGCAATGCCGCGAAGAAAGTCCAGCACATGGATCCGATCGGGTCCATAGAGAGTATTCTGATTATCCATAGTTAATTATTTTTCCTTTTTCTTATGTCACTTTACTGAACATACTCGTATGGCTAACAGCATCGAAAAATTATATTTATCTAACCATATTTACCTGAGCATCTTAGGTGAATTTAACAGCATAGCAATCCACTGAACGAATAAGTAATGATACGGTTAGGTAATGAAGGACTTGCACTACAATAATCACTTAAATGGCTTAATACATCAATAAATTTTAAACTTTTGCTCGTTAAACAGGCGCATACTTTAAACGCTGCTGTGAGTGAAACTCGAACGTTTTTCCACTGATGGGATCATCAAAGCTTAAAGACTGGGCCAATAGCTGCAATGGCATATTGTAATCTTCCGCCTGTTCACGGGGCTTTAGTATGGGATAAAAGCGATCGTTTAAAATCGGCATGCCTATACTCATCATATGCAATCTGAGCTGATGAGTTTTACCCGTGTGCGGCGTCAGTTGAAACAGGCCGATATCGGATGATGTTTTAATCAACGATAAATCGCTGCGGGCGTTAATCTGATCGGGTGATTCCACTGTTATCTGTTGCTGGACTCGTGATTTGGCACTGGCTTTAATCCGGTTTGCCACCTGCCAGTGGATGGGAACGGATTGGTTTTTAATGTCCTGTTTTAAGTTGGCAACCGCAACGTATCGCTTGGTTACTTTTTGATCGGCAAATAACTTGAAATATCGTGGACGACTCTCTGAATTAATCGAAAACATTACCAGTCCGGCAGTATCACGATCCAACCGGTGCACTGGCACTATGTCATCCTGCTTTAATTCTCGTTGCAAACGTGCCAGCAGGCATTCATTAACAAACTGACCACCGGGCGTTACCTGTAAAAAATGCGGCTTATCGATCACAAGGATATGTTCATTCCGAAAAATCAGTTTGTGTTCAAATGGAATAACTGGCTCATGACTGACTTCGCGGTAATAACACACCACCTTGCCGGCATTGTACGACGTGTCACTTTGAATGGCCGTTCCATTTTGCCAATGTACCTTGCCGGCATCGATACGTTGTTGCCATTGCGCTTTTGTAATGTTCGAAAAGTGTTCAATCAGAAAATCCAGAACAGTAGTCCAGCGTTCGGCTTTCGCAGGCAGAGTAATTTTTGAAGGGCGTTTGGCAATGCTCATTTTGAGAATTAGAGCATGAGACTTGTTTTGGTGCAACGATCAACCAATCGCCTTACTACTGTTTTAAAAAGACAAGCTGCTGATTATTTATGATAACTTGTTATTTATGATGACATGCGACAGTGTAGAAAAACAAAGCTTGCATCAACTCATTCGCTTTACCCGGGAGTTTGCATTGACTAATATAGCCTTGCGTCCATCATCAGGCTTATTAAATCAATGGAACAGCTGATCCAGTTTCAACCGTTACAACTTTTAGATTTACTGTTTCGCTTCGCCAGCGTCGGGGTACTTTTATGCCTGGCGATTATGCCGCGACAAAAACAATATTGGTGGAGTCTCGCGTTAATTATTTGCTCTATTGGTTATTTATTACTCACAGCGCCTATCGCAAATACGCACTATGGCTGGTTAAGGCCGCCTCTCTTGTTACTTACCGAATTAACAACCCTTGCTTTGTTTGGTGTCTACTGGCTACACGTTCATGGCCGTTCACCGCTTGAAAAATGCTCTATCTGGTTAAAAAGCCTATTGGTTATCTGGTTGCTTTGGCTTGGTTATTTTTTCCTGTTAAACGGTGGTAAAGGGGTTTATCACGATATCCATCATGCGCTTAGTTTTTCGCTATTAATTTATATTCTGGTTGATGCTCTACGCGGTCTAAATGATGATCTGGTAGAAAAGCGCCGATACTGGCGATTAGCCATGATTGCCGCCATCAGTTTGTACATGGCAATGCTTACCTTAATTGAGCTCACCCTGATAGAACTAAAAGACAATCAACTCTTCAGTATCGGCAATGTATTATTTACCTTGCTGTTAAGCTTATCCATTGTTCGCTTTGTTTTTATAAATAATCGACTACAACTCAACCAGGATAAACAAAAAGCGGCACCTTCAGTTGACGCAGCAAACACCAATGCGGACTTAAATCAGCAGCAATCAATAAACGTTCACCCACTGATAGCAAAACTCGATGACGCCATGAAAAATGGCGCCTATCAACAAAATGGCCTGTCGATCAGTCAGCTCGCCAGTGATTTAGCTGTTCCGGCGCATCAATTGCGAAAAGTGATCAATACAGAACTCGGTTTTGACAACTTTTCACAATACCTTAACAGCTACCGACTCCCCGCCGTGTGCCGGTTACTTGAAGATCCGGCGCGTAAGCAGGACCCCATATTAACGCTGGCGTTGGAAGCCGGGTATAATTCTATTGCCCCCTTTAATCGCGCTTTTAGGCAATTAAAAGGCGTAACCCCCTCCGAATATCGTAATCAATTTCAAAAATGATCAGCATTTTTCAATATCGATAAGACCGCAAGCCGCCTATTGTCTAGTCTGGCAATGTTTTCTAAGTGTTTTTATAAATAGCTTCACAATGAATCCTGTGCATTCTCAATATAAGAGATTGCGTCAATTCAAAACAGACCAATCAATAGGCCAACCATGCGAAACAAAATTTTATTTGCCATCATTTTTATCATTATCGCCAGTTACCTTTTACTGTCGCCGGTGTATCAGTTTTATGCCCATCGCGGTGACGTCCCCATGCCCTTCTGGAATTATCAAACCATTCCAGACGCTGCCCCAAGTTTTAGTCAGGTTTCGGATCAACGTTTTGAATCCATTGCAAACCAGGCGATTAAGCAACTGGAACAACACCGACACTCAATCAACAGTCCAGCTATTTCCGCCGCCATAGCTGTCGATGGCAAGCTGGTTTGGAGCGGAGGCTCAGGCTGGGCGAACTTGAAGAAGAAACAACCGGTCACTGCCGACACTCAATTTCGAATTGGCAGCACTTCCAAGGCATTAACATCAACTCTGCTTGCCCGGCTGGTGCAGCAGAACAAAATCAATCTGGATACTTCGCTGGATCATTTATCATTGGGAGAGCTGAATCCCGCATGGAGTAACATCACACCCCGTCAACTGGCTTCGCATACGGCTGGTTTGCCACACTATAAAGGTAACAGCGAGTGGTATGGATTGTATAAGTTTATGGCTCTGAATCAGCGTTATGATGAAGTGTTAGACGCCGTAAAACTGTTTAATGAAAGTGAGCTGTTGTTTCAACCGGGCGAAGAATTCAGTTATTCCAGCTTGGGTACTGTATTACTGAGTGCAGCAATAGAAGAAGCTGGCGGTCAATCGTATCAGGCGTTAATCAATCAACAAGTTTTACAACCGCTTGATATGACTGACACTCAACCTGAACCTGAAAGCCATCAAAAACCGAAAAACCTGGCCGAATTTTACTGGCGTGCCGATGAGTCTAAGCCGCGGGTTCGACCCTGGCGAGATGTGGATTTAAGTCATCGCCTTGCTGGCGGCGGATTTATCTCAACACCAGAGGATTTAGTCAAACTTGGTCTCGGATTTATCGATAATGAATTTTTGAATGAAAATACTCGACAGACATTCTGGACACCGCAAACACTCAACAACGGCGAAGTAAACCACCAGCGCTATGCCATTGGCTGGCGTGTTCACAAATTCGATATGGGCCAAGGCATAGGTGAAGTGCTGAACGCTAATCATGGCGGTGTATCACGAGGATCACAAAGCTGGTTGATGGTGATCCCGGAACATCGAATGGCAGTGGCGGTCAACATTAACACCAAAACGGAAGTGTTTTGGGATTTTGGCAGCGTATCAACCGACCTCGCCAAACTGTTTTTGCAAGCCTCAATGGAGAGTGCTAAAAAGGAGAGTTCAGAAAAAGAGAGCTCCGAAATAGAAAACTTTAAAAAACATAATGCCGAATAACGGAATTATCAGTAAAAGCATAATAATTCGTTGTTTACCTATACTGGCATGATTACCAGTATAGGTAATGTTCTTTGTATTATTTTAATATTTATGAATCTATTCACTCTTTCGTCAATTTCACTCATCTTAATGAACCTGAAGCTCTTTTCACTCGTCTTACTATTAACCGCTACACTATATAGCAACGATATTTAGCAAGAATATATAGCTCCTACATTTAACAAGAAGATATAGTAAAAACGATTACCGTAAGATATTGGAAGCAAAGACAAGTACGGAAAAGTTAGTGCAGAAAAAAATAGCGCACTAAAAGACAGAAATCATTAACCAGAAAAATAATGAGTCATTCATGCAGCAGGCACAGCAGGATCTATTGGTACTGGAGGCACAAAGTGGTAACGAAAAGGCCTTTGAATGCTTGATCGCCTGGTACCACCCGCAACTGGTAAAGTTTGCCTGCAGTCTTTGTGGCAATCAGGCTCTGGCAAAAGATGCGGTGCAGGATGTCTGGATCACCATTACCCGTAAGCTGCGCACACTGGATGATCCCAGAGCATTTAAAAGTTGGTTATTTCGGGCGGTACGATGGCGCGTAACGGATTTGGCAAAGTCAAAATTCAATCAATTTATTGAACTGGATGAAACCGATACGTCCACTCTGCCAATGGAAACAACAGCAGTGAATGAAACTGCCATTGAACAGCGGCAGATGAATAAGCTGATTCATCGGTTACCCAAAAAAGAACGCGCCATAGTTACGCTGTATTATATGGCAGATATGACCGTAGCAGAAATAGCACAGGTGCAACAAATACCACAAGGCACGGTTAAGTCACAATTAAACCGGGCTCGTAAACAACTGGCACAACTGCTGGATCAATGATGGCTCAATATAAACGCTAATTTTAAATAGAGAATATAACCATTAATTTTGACGAATAAACCGAGGAGGTTTACATGTCTATCGACGATAAAATCAAACAAGCATTAAAAATGGATGAAGCGGAAGTGGAGCAGGTTCTACTGCAAGAAACCGGAATATTCTCACGTGTGTTGGGTGTCTTTCGTGGCAGCATGCGCGGCTGGAACATCTTTGGTTTTATCCTTTCGTTTGTCAGTGCGGGATTTATGTTCTGGTGCGGTTATCACTTTTTTATCAATAATGCCACAGATAACAAGTTAGCCTGGGGCGTCGGATTTTTAACCTTTTTAATAGGCACTATGGTGACAAAAATATGGTTCTGGATGGAAATGAATCGCTACGCGACCAGTCGAGAAATCAAACGTCTGGAACTGGCCATTGCACAGCTAACTGAAAAGCTTAGTCACGAAAAATAAAGCTTGGCGCTCATCACCGACGCGGCTTATATTCTGAGAAGAACCCAGAAAAGGAATTATCCAAAGGTACAAAATGCCATTTCTTAATGCATTTTGTGCATTGGTAGATTTCACCATAAGTTTCTTTTTTATCAAAGACCAGTTGCTTTTTTCGCGTTGCGTTTTTGATCTGATCCAGAACCGCTTGTTCGATATCGATGGTGGGCAACTTTCCTTTGTACGCCGCTAGTGAATCACAAAAGGAACAGATCTTCGGTGGCTGATACTTAGGTGTTTTGTCGTTAATTTTGTTTCTTTTACCCATTGAACATCGTCGCTATAAACTGTCTAATAAAATTAATTTTTTTCACTTGATAACATATTCATTATTAACTTAATAATGATATCTTTTTGCTTTGGGTCTGACTCTGCAACTAATAAAGTTAACGCGGTGAGTCCCGTGTCATTAATTACAGGCTGATTCTGGGCATTGAATAAACGTTGGTTTCGATGCAAAAAGTCAACAAATAAAAATGCACCACTGCGTTTATTTCCATCCGAAAAGGGATGATTTTTTACAACAAAATACAACTTTCTATTGTTGGGTATGCAGGCTCACCAAATACCGACTGTTCAAGGTTTCCAAGTATAGACTCCAACCCATCTTTATCATTGGGGTTTGCAAATAAAGAAGTAGCCTCTCCTCGCTCCATTAATTGCTTCTTTAAGTCTTGCAAGGCAGATTTGGCTTCTATTATTGACGGCAGTGAACCACCAGTCTGGCCTGAAGGAGTTTCTAAAAGCCCTTCATCGTATCGTTGTAACCATAAAAATGTTTGAGTATAACGGCTAACTATTTCAACCAAACCACGACCAGCATCTTTAGTTAGCTCATCACTTTTAGCTGCTTTTTCGATAAGTTTTATAGCCTGCTCGAGCTCTTTCGCATTCTGATCGAATCGTTGTTTATTAATGGTGTAGCCTTGTATGAGGTGCTCTTTTAAGCGCTGAGTGGCCCATTGCCGAAACCGCACACCTTGTTGTGACTTCACTCTGCACCCCACTGATATAGCGACATCCAAATTATAGTGGTTCACAAGGTAGTTTTTACCATCGTCGGCAGTTGTCCGGAATTTCCGGACAACTCGATCTTCAAATAACTCCCCTTCTTTAAAAATATTTCGAATATGTTCTGAAATAGTGCGTTTATTTTTATCAAAAAGATTGCACAGTTGTCCCTGTGTAACCCAGATAGTGTCGTTTTCCAACATGATACTCAGTTGGGTTTGTCCATCTTCCGTTTGGTATATCTCAATTTGTTTAGTCATAATCGCAATACCTTAATATTCCCTCTTACACCGTTCCACATATCTCATTATCCCCAGTGCAATAGGCTTTTATTATAATCATCTCAACGGAGAGTCCTGCTACCAGCTCCTTACTCACTTCCATAGATTCATCAAAGACTTAGCCTCGATCACAAGAGCATTACTTCCTTCAAGCTTATCTTTTTAAATTTGTCTTAAGCCAGCTAAATATTTCTTTCATTAGATTGTCTTTGTTTTTACTAAAAAAATGATTTTCGTCTTCATAAACCACTAATTTATTGGCTCTTTCAAGTTCATCGAGCTTCTTACTGAATTTGATTGAGTCTTTAACGTTTACTCGTTTGTCCTGTTCACCGTGCAGTAATAAAATAGGCGTTTCTTCAGGGAGTTGTTCCGGCCAATATATAACAGAGCGCTTTTTAAGTTCCGATTCTTTATTTTCTTCATAGTTAGGAATACGCTCTTGAAAAACCTTTTCCATTTCCGGACGCCATTCAAGCCCTTTTAACAAATCGGTTGGCCCCGCTAAAGAAACCATTGCTCGAATGTCGTTTCGTTGTTTTGCGACCAGATAGTTCATGATAGCACCACGACTTGCGCCAACAAGGAAGATATTCTCAGGATCGGCGTTAGGATGCTGCTTCACTAAGTCAATCAGTTTATGGACATCCGATACATCCCGACCACCGAATTCGTCATTGCCATAATCTTCGGGTTTATTCGGATTCATTCCTCGATATTGACTGGCCACGACAATATAATCACCCTGTGCCAGCGGGAAGATCATATTAAATAACCGGTAAAAAATAATGGCGCCATAATTCGCATTACCGCCTCTGTTGTAAACCACAACCGGAAACTTTTTATCCTTCATATTTTTGGGCTCAACAAGATAACCGGGTATCGTTAAACCGTCGTTTTCGTAACTCATAAAATAACAGTTTAAATTCGACTTCGCTTTATCGTAGTTTTCTTGTCCTATGAGCTTATTTGTTCGTTTAGCAACCATTTCTGCTTTACCCGGATTTTTCTGGGTCAAAAAACCAAGAAATGCCTGGTAATCTGGAAGATCGGCTCTAAAACAGTTGGCGCTCTTATAAATATCAGCGTTCAACGGTAAAGTAAGGGTTACACTAAGGGCTAATATCACCTTTGCTAAAGTAGTCATACGTTTCCTTTCAAATCTATATCGGTTGGTTTCGAGTATTGATATTTTTAATTTAGGGTTTGAATTTTTAAATAATGCCCGTTATACCATAATTAAAATACACTTTCCGTTATTGCTCACCGACTTCCCTCTACTATTAAGTTTTGCTGGCTATTTTTAAGAGTCTTTTAATACACGCCTGCTATTAAGCTTCTGCTGTTAACAGCCTATGTTTTCGGCAAAATAATATTTTTAAAACTCTACTCATCACCAGAATTATTCAAGTCAATGTCACATGCCCGGCGGCATTAAAAAACTCGGTAACAGATCAGCGCTGGCTAATAAATTGCCGCCTATGGAAATCAAATTATTCACCATATGACAAACAATGGGTGGCCACAAAGAACCACTGGCGACAAATAAATAGAGAATGGCAAATGACATAAGCGCAGCAGAAATCGCTTGTGGCGGAACAATGTGTGATGCGCCAAACATGGCGGAACTGATAAGCGCCGCAGGCCAGACGGGTTTTCGACCGGCAAACCACTGAAATAAAAAGCCTCGAAAAAATATCTCTTCAACGATGGGGGTGATCACTATGGTCAGTGCCAGAAATAACATCAGTGACGTTAAATTCACGGCCAGATCCCTGAGTGGTGGTTGCATTAGTGGCACCCAGTTTGGCATTTCCGTCGCCATCCATTTCATTAACAGTAAACGCAGAAAAAGGCCCAGCAGCGCGACAATTATGGCAATGCCTATCCATTTACGGGTGGTTGCAACAAAACCCAGTTTTGTCCAGTTTAAACGATAGCGTTTTAACGCAATGAATCCGATAACAGTGATGATGGCGAACGCTTTGATCAGTTGCCCGCTGATCAATATTTTGGTGTAAAAGTCGGTGTCGTTTTTAAGGTATTCTTTAAAGCCAACCGTGGATTTAACGATCAACATATGTCCCGCCGATAACCCCATGTACAACAGCAGAAAAGCGATAAGAATTAAAAATCCCTGACCTTTGGTCCAGGGGCTGTGCAAGCGCTGTGTCAAAATCATTGGCCTCTTAACCTTAATCTTGTTGAATGAGATTAAAAGACTAATGGAAACAACCAAATGGAGCAGCGATTAAGATGTCAGTTGATGTCAATTGACATCCAAAAGACCCAAGTCTCCGGCTTTGTCGGCCGCTTGCTTGCGCGCATTAACACCCAACTTGCGATAGAGTGTTGAGTTATAGGTTCGTATGGTGGCCGGTTCCAGGTTCAGTTTTCGGGCAATAATTTTATCGGAATCGCCCCCGGCCATTAATTGGACAATGGAAATTTCCAGTTCGGTCAAATCGGTTGCCGTCGTCTGTTTACTTGCCGTCGTATTATTGCTTATCGCACCTTGCTTGCTTACCATTCTCGACTGGCTATCGGCTGAACCATCATTGGTATTCTGTTTTTGTAACGGCATCACCGACAGCAGCAGTTTCGAATGAGGTAAATAATGAAGGGTAACATTTCGCCCCACATAACATTTCTCCTGCGGATAATCATTTAAATCGAACGAGTGTCCATCCACCGACAATTGCTGAGTGGGCAAAAACACAATACGAAAACCGGGTTTGTTGTGCAGCAGGGCCAGACCTTCAACCGACGCAACTCTAGACTGTTTAGCATCGCGTCGTAATGCGTACACCATTGCCGGTGTTCGCCGAAAGAGAAACAGCCAAAATAATATCAGTGGCAGTAGCACAAAATGTTGATCCTGAGGGAATACGCTCGGGAATCGATAAGCGATGAAGACAATCGATATAAGCCCAATCACCAGCAACGCCATGCTCACCAGAATGATCATCTGCTTTGTGCTCGCTCGTTGATACCGAGCCTGCTGTTCAGTCGAGTTAAATGCCAGGGTCATCTTTTCACTTAAATTGCGAACCTTTTTGTTCAATTTTTCATGGGGTATTTGGCTTAACATTAGCCGGTCATTGTCATGATTAACCAGACGTAGTAAGCGGTAAAAGCCAATAACAATAGTCCGCCTTCGATACGACTGACTTCGCCTCGTTTTGCTTTCCAGCCATAGGCCATTATAAATAATGCGGCGGTCATGCCCATCATAACAGGCCAGTCTCGTACCAATACTTCTTTTGGCAGCTGCTCAATGGGATTGATGGTTCCCGCAATACCAACAACCGCCAAAAGATTAAACATATTCGAACCGACAATGTTGCCAATGGCAATATCGTGCTCCTTTCGTTTTACGGCAATAATCGAAGCCGCTAACTCCGGCAAAGAAGTACCCAATGCGACAATGGTTAAACCGATAATTAATTCACTAACGCCAAATATGGTTGCCACTTCTACGGCTCCCCAAACTAGAACGCGCGAGCTGACAATTAAAAACACAAGACCCACCACTAACCACGCAATCGAATTACCCAGTGTCATGGGATGCTGTTTAAGTTCTTTTTCCGTTTCTTCAATCAGTGCATCGTTACGAGCTTTTATGCCAGAGTAAACACTCCAACCAATAACCGCTAAAAATCCTGCCAGTAAAATACTGGCTTCTAATCGGGTTAATGCACCATTCCAGTAAATAACGCCACTGAGTATTCCAACCCCAAGCAATAGCGGAATTTCTCGAAGCACAATTTTCGAGTTAACAATTATAGGGGTTACCAGCGCAGTAATCCCTAATATTAAGCCGATGTTGACAATGTTTGAACCCAGCGCGTTACCTAAGGCAAGATTGGGATTGTCATCGGCTGCAGCCATGGCAGAAACCACCATTTCAGGTGCAGACGTACCAAAACCAACAACCAACATTCCGATAAGAAGCGGAGAAAGCCCTATATGAAGGGCCGTAGAAGCCGCCCCTTCAATAAATCGATTTGCGCTCCAGGCTAATAACGCTAAACCGCCTACAATAGCTAAAATAGCCAGTGACATATAAAAAACTCCAACGATTAAATATTCAAACTAGCATAAATTAAAATAACAACCATGCCATGGTTAGTCACGTTATCGGGCAATTCCACCGGGGCGCACACCATTTTTCAAACTGAACTCATCACCCACCGAGCCCACCACAACATTTTTACGATCGGCGTTTAGTAGCCCTCGCAAGGTATAGAGTGAATTAATGCCGGTGCAATGGGCGCCCATCAGGTTTTCTAATCCAAAGCTTTTGAGTTTTTCGGCTGTCCACGTCAGATGTTTATCGTCTGCATTCACCAAATGAAAACCACCAATGGCGGTGAATACGTTTTCTACTTGTGTCTGCTTTACAATGTGTTCCATGGTATTGATAATACCGGCGTGACCACAGCCAGAAATTAATACCAGCCCCTGTTCCGTATTGATCACCAGTGACATGTCTTCAGGAATATTATCCTCAATTTCACCATCAGCGGTTACGATTCGCCCGTTTCGTCCCCAATTTTTCTCTGGATGCACTCTGGGAACATGGCCGGTTAACCAGACACCGGGGAATATTTGTTGCGCCTGAGTGTATTCTTTAAAAACCACACCGTCTTGTTGCAGTCGGTTTTTCATCGCCAGCATATGATTATCACGCCGAGCGCGTTGTTGAAAGATCCCCTTGCCCACATGCAGCAGCGACAATGCTTTCGGATTTTTCTTACGCAACGCTTTTGTTAAAGCTTCTAACCCACCGGTATGGTCGCCATGATTATGGCTGAGGATCACGTCTTCAACATCCGACAGATCAATCCTCAGATCGTTTGCATTTTGTAAAACTGTTTCAGGCCGGTTACCGGTATCAAACAGAATTTTTCGGCCATCCACTTCTATTAAAGCCGAGTAACCCCACTCGCCTATTCCGCGATTAGCCAGCATAGTGGAAAGTGTGGTGACTTTTAATTGGCTGACTTTATGGTTATGCTCATCAACTGCATTTGATGCGCAAGCCATTGAAACGCCAAATAAAACGAAAGTTAAAAACAGTGATTTCATGTGTTGTTCTATCCTTTTTTAAATAATCAAAGCCAGTTACAGAAATAAAAAAAGTGGCTTTTCACGTAAGAATTAAACCACTCGTTTAACAAGTATTTATAGATGTCTTTTTACTTAAATCTTCTTACCTAAAGCTTATAACTTTAAAATCAATTCGTTTAAATTTTTACTCGGCAAAGTTTAGCAAGTTCAAAGCGTTAAAGCCAAATAGCCATATAAACGGCCGGGCTGTTTAATGGTTAATATAATGACTTAACGCCGCGACCACGTTATATTTGACTAAAACTTATTAATGAACTTGTAAGTAAGGACTGGCATGCCAGACATCCAATTATCTCAACCCCACCAATTAACGCAGCAACAAGCCCGCGCTAAAGTGGATAAAATGACCCATCAACTCGAAAGCGACCTTGGATTAACGATCCAATGGCTTGATGATGATAAGCTCAGTTTTGAGCGCAGTGGTGCTAATGGTGTACTCACGCTGACCGAGCAGCAGGTGTCTGTAGAGGTAAAGTTGAATTTTATGTTGCGCGCAATGAAGGGCACCATAGAAAAAGAACTGGAAAAAGCGTTGCGTAAGGCTTTTGGTTGATGCTAATGATGTGCCCAGATTTTGTATAATTTTTTTTCAATACTGATTACTATTAAGCAACCCTATCGGTTATAAAAACTTGTACAGACTTATACAAACTCACCCTAAGTCAGGAAAACCTAGAAAAACTCAGGAAGACAGTATGACTACCGCAATTATTATCACTCTTTTGGTGTTCGCCTTTATCATCGGCGGCATGATCATACTGCTTAAATCCGCGAAAAAGCATAAATTTCCTGATACTTATGATAAATCCAAGGTGGGCTTTGACGATGAAGAGGACTGGCCGCAGAAAAAGCCGGAAGACTCAACGAATAACAACGCAGACGAACCTAAAAACGAAAAGCTGCACAAAGACTGAATGGCTAATGATTTAGACGTTAAAAACTTTATTAGCAAAGCCGTGTATCGCGGCCAAAGTCCGATTTAATCCATTTACCGAGTAGCCTCGATTAGCGCTGTTTTTCGCGTAATCGAAGATTTGTCTCAGATTCGATGATTGAAGACAGGTTACCGTATCATCCAAATTATGATTCAGTTTGCACTCGTTGCTGCATGAAGTAATACCCTATTGTTAATAGAGGCTAAAAAATAAATAGCAAATGCTCTGACACTTTAGGCTTTTGATCTCTGTTTTAACTATATAAAATAGGCTTGACCTCTTTTCCTTCGCTAAACCCTTTTTCTCTCAAACGCTAGCCAGCTGGTAATATTCCGCCGGAGAAACTACTTGTACAATGGCATCAACATCTTTGGTTGCTCGTATGGGCGGAGCTGCTGGGTCTGTAATTAACAGCCCTGTCGCGCAGCCACCAAGAAACACCATTTCCTGTGCAAGCTCTTCTAACTGAGCCACCGCTAACTCAAGTATTTCTAAATTTGGATTGGTTATCCTGGCCACTTTATTTTCGCTTTGTGTTCACTTTTAATCATTAAACCGCCGAGTTAATTCTTTTTTTGCCATTTCTCGCTCTCTCGCACGGCCGCCGCGTATGGCGTCAACCAAACTTAATAACTCATACAGCTTAGGATCATGTTTGGCCGCTTTTGTGACCGATTTATAAAGCGGCGAAAACGACTCGCCCCTTTGTTCGCCGTGAGGATCGGGCCATACCGGTGGTGGTTCATTGTTGTTGATAAAGTGAGATGCCAATGGCTCTGCGGCATGGGCCGTGGGCATACCCCTTGTAAGCTCTCCGCGCTGGGGTACAAACACATACTGAATACCATGTAATAAAAATTCTTCTAAATTGCGCTTATTCGGCTTAATCGAATCGTCTATTTTTACCGCTAATCGAGCCTCTAACACACGCTGAGCCGCGGCATGGACTTCCGAAGCGCTCATACCAAGCTCAACCGCTAAGCTATTAAAAGCCCAGTGTTTTTCGCCTATGGCGACTAATTTGAGCAAAAATAGAATATCCTGTGGTTTTAAGTTCATCAATCGTTCTCTATTCGCGATTCGCAAATAGAGAATAGCATTTGGAATGTGCAAGTCAAGTGGTCATAAATAGATAACGTTAAAGTGATTTGTTCGATGTAACGATGCACGGTTAGCAGATAGTCTTCACTATCGATCAACGTCGATTTATACCCCCTTTCTTATAAGACTCCAGTACGCGTGTTGGGATGATGAATGTATCATGCATAGCTACGACCAATTGTTTGTATCATTCGACTGTTACCGGCTTCATTATTTGGCGTAGTTAACAGCTGCACATGATTGCCCATAAAAGCAATGGCATGTATCGACACTTTGTATTTCCTACTCGACTTTTTGAGCAGATCTAAATAAATGTAATCGACGTCTTCGGAAAAGCAGACTAGCCAGTTGTTGCCTTCATGAATGATGTGATAAGCACAACCATCATGTAAAGCCGGATTAATAGAGGATTTATCTCAGGCCCGATGATTAAAGATTGAAGACAGGTTACCGCATCATCCAAATTATGATGCAGTTTGCATTCGTTGTTGCATTAAATAAAACCTCGATTGCTAATCGAGGCTACCTTGCTAAAAAAGAAATATCAAAACTCAGACCTTTGGCTTCTATTTATACTATATATAATAGGCTTGGCCCAACAAAGGCCTGATCCCATCATACATCTATTGTCGCCCTAGATGATGATGGTAAGCCCACTGAATTACTCAGTGAGAGTGAGTTAGCCGATTATGTCAATGATATGGTTATTAAGAGCTAGCAGATGGTGTGCTACTGTTAAGCTCAGGTATTTAGCTCGACTGGTTAATTTGACTGGTATATTAAAAGCGCAGGAGTTTAATGCTGCTTTCACACTGAACCGATTCAATCATGGAAATCGACCAATGAATCATTTTAAATTGACTACTGCAGTTGTTGCACTATTCGTTCTACTCATATTGCCAGTTTTTGCGCAGACGAAAGACTTCCAGGGAACCGTTATCGTGGTAAATAAAAAGGGCGATAGTGTTAGTTTTATTGATTTAGCCAGCAGACAAATCAAATTAACTCGCGCAACCGGCAAAGGACCCCATGAACTGGCGTTAACCGACGATGGTTTGTGGGCGGTGGTGACAGATTATGTAGGCGGCAATAGTTTATCGGTTTTTGATGTTAAACAGGCTAAAAAAGTCAGAACGATTGAACTGTCTGAATATCCAAGGCCACATGGCATATTATTCTTAAATGATCAGCGGCGGGTCGCGGTTTCATCAGAAGGCTCAGATAGTGTGGTGATTGCCGATATTCATTCTGGCAAAATTGAAAAGGCCATACTCACTGAGCAAAAGGGTTCGCATATGGTGGCGCTACCGGCTTCAAGCAAGCGAGTCTATACCACCAATATGGGGTCACATACCGTATCTGAAATGGATATTCAGTCAGGCAAATTATTAAGAAAATTAGCAACCCCCAAGGTGCCAGAGGCCATTACGGTGAATCAAAGTGGCACTGAGCTTTGGATCGGCAGTAATGAAGACGGTCTGGTCACGCTTTATGATTTGGCCAGCGGAAAACAAATCAAACAGTGGGAGGGCTTTAGTTTTCCGTATCGTATTTTGCTCACACGAGATGAGCACCACGCAGTAATTCCAGATTACAGCAATAATACATTGGATATTTTAGATCGAGTGAATCAAAAGCGGTTACACCAGTTAAAATTCGATAAGGGAACAACGCCAAAAGGCGTGTATTTTCATCCCGATGATCGCACTTTGTTTATGTCGGCCTATGGGAAAAATAAAATTTTTGTGATTGATATTTTATCTGGAAAGGTGTTGTTTGAATTGCCAACAGGCGATGGGCCAGACGGGGTAGCCTTTACGCCAATAGTTTTTGAGTAACCACTACACTCTGACCTTTGGCTTCTATTTGAACTATATAAAATAGGCTAGTTCTTCCCCTAATGATTTCATGTATCCCCTTAAATTATCTTACTATCTTATTTAGTGGCTCAAAAAATGAATGCTGTTTTTTCATACCAGGCTTGATACCAAATGCAGGAACAATATAGGTAAAAATATTCATTGTATCTGCTAAATACTGGAGCATATTTTCCAAGGAATTTTCTTGTCCTTCGCACAAGCTACGGGGTCAAGTCTTGTATTATTAAGTTCATAGGGGTCACTACAGGGTCAAGTCTTGTATTATTAAGTTCATAATATTAATGTTTTCGCTCTCTTTTATTCGTTCCCTGTAGTTACGGATAGTCGCACCCGCACTTACATAACCAGCAAGATGAAATTTCTCTGAAATGTCTGCCAAAGTGTACTCACCCTATTCTTGGCAGAGGCAATAGCCATTGGTCTTGCCTCTGACGTACAACGTTTCGTTCTACCAATAAAATCTATGATAGGGTTTTTATAGTCAAGTATGAGCAGTGGAATGCACAGTTAAACTGTCTTTGCCCGAGTTGTCTTCGCACGAATTGGCTTGCACCGCCGAAATCAATTGATGCAACAAAACCGGACCTAACACCATGAGCCCCACACCGGTAAAAATATAACCAACAATTGGGATCAAACCAAGCAACCCTATAATACAATAGACCACGCCTAATCCACCAACTACTTGTAGTCCCTGTTGTTTTTCAGACAATTTATTGATGTCGGTTGTTAGTTTTCCTATAGCAATAAAAATCCAGTAAAGACTAAACAGCGGAATAAATAAAAAACCAACCGCTTTAGCAGGTGAATTAATTGAAGGGGAAATGTTTAATGGTGCCGACGTCTGTATAACGTGTCGCCAAATGCGGTAAAGCAACATCAAAAAGTAAACTTGCGCCGCGATAAACGATATAACTCCCACCGAAATTGCGACCAAAAGTAGAGTTGAAGAAGGGAAGAACTCTATCATCATCATGAGACCTAAAAACGTTAATACAACACCGACAAACTGCAAGGTTAAATACAACCACAATCGACCTAGTCGTGTTCTTGAAGCCGTTTTAAAAGCTGCTCTTGATAGCGAGCTTGGTTCTGACGAATACGATAACGGGTGTGTTTTGTTGCTTTTTTTCAAGGTTAATTCACTTACTCCTAACGCTAATAACATAAGATGCAACATAACAAAGAAAAAGAACAATTGGCTGGCAGAAACAAAAATCACCATAGGATTATCGATCTGATCAACCGGTAAAAAGTTTTGAATGCCAAACTGCACAAAGCTACCGACCGCAATCACAATAAAGGACGCCGCAAAAAAAACTGACGCTTTGTAATATTGGTTACCCTTAATGAATAAACGATTACTCAATAAATAATAGATCGCAATGACCATATAAATGGCACCAAACGAAAAAGATAAAAACACAGAGCTGTAATCTGGAGCAAATAAAGCGACTAAGAAAAATGCAGCCGGTATCACGAATAATATAATGGCGTTAAACGCGAGAGCTTTGCCTTTAAAGCCAATCGAAAGTCGCTGTGTAAAACCCTGTTGCCGGGAATCATTATCGGTCTGCTGATACATAATGTTTGACCATGCAACAACCAGTAGCACCCCACTGATTAACGATCCGATTATATCCAACAAACCAACCCAAGCGAAATACTCTTCGACAGCTAAGAATGAGTCTCTGACACTGTCAAGCTTGCCTATTTCAATTAACAACGACATTAGTAAGGTAATGGAAAAACTGGCGACTAGAAATCCTTTGCCTTGGTTATTCACATACAATAAACAAGCCAAAATGAGCAATAAATAAACAGTTGGAGCCAACCAACCTTGGAGGGAATAAACCAATTCCATAGTAATAACCCAAAAAGTGTAATGGACGGCGATTGTATAAAAGCGACCTTGCACTGGCAATACCAACTGACCGATTGGGTCACAAAAACCTGAAATATTATTAGCTTAAATAATCACTGCATGAGCGGCATAAACTGCTGAGAGGTCAAGTCTTGCATTATTAAGTTTAAAAGATTAATACTGTCGCTCTCTTTTTTTCGCTCCCTGTAGTTACGGATAGTCGCACCAGCACTCGCATAACCAGCAAGGTTAAACTTCTCTGCAATGTCTGCCAAAGTATACTCTCCGTATTCCTGGCAGAGGTACATGGCCATTGCTCTCGCCTGCTGATACGGGTGTCGTCCGCGTCGTGATTTTAACAACTCCTTCTTCGAAATTTCAAAATGCCGACAAACAATCGATAGGATACGCTCCATACTCGGTATTTTCCGATATTGCTTTAACTCGGCGACTTCGGGGTTTTGCTTAACCTCCCGAATATAATCAGTCTTAAATGCAGCACCGCCAAGTATCGAACTCACTCCGCTTCCACCGTAAAACGTTGTCAGTTCGTCACTCACACCCGACTTCACAAACAACTGGTATCTGCTTTGCTGATTGCGTTTTCCAATCGCATTTAGAATGTATTGCGTGGTCAGCCACTCTGGCGAATCTGCCTCGCCAACATAAGCAGGATAACTTGACCAACGGTAAGTTTCTAAAGACTTTCCTTTTAGAATATCGATAGGATTGCGATGAATGTAGCGCGACAATTCAAGCCAATAGGTTTCAGCTTCCACCAAAATGGCCTTGTAGCGTCCTCGGAATAAAGGGCCATCGGTTTTTTGTGTACGATTAAAGTATTGGGTGTAAACACCGTTGATGTGTCGCATGATGCGCTGTAGATTGCCATCGGGTGTGCGGATCATTAAGTGGTAATGATTGCCCATTAAACAATAGGCATGAACATCAGCATTAAATCGCTGAGTCACCGCATCCAATAACGATAAAAAGTATTCGCGCTGTCGATTGGTCTTAAAAATTGACCGATACCCGGCTCCTCGGTTCATCACGTGATACCAAGCACCTTCAAACTCGATTCTTAGCGGCCTCACCATAGCAATTTCACCATAGAGCTCTCTCAATACGGACGCTTTGCGTCTCCATCATTCTTTTCGATAGGCGTCCAGCGAAACGACATTATCACCTTCAGACTCAATATTATTATCATCGCGATTCGGCCGATTAAACTTCGAGCCATCCAAAAGCGCTAACATGGCTTTTTCTGGCCAAACACAATCTTTTTTCCCTTTAACCGTACAGGGCCTGTCGGCCAGCCAGGCAGAAATACGGTATGGCGATATATCTTCGATACTCACATCACTCATTTGCAGCGAGTACTCGAAATCGCTTTTCATTTGATTCATCGTGCCTTGAACGGAACGGTTGCACTGATTGTCAATGCACAATGGTTCAATAGCGTTAGCAGCAGTGTCCATGTGTGCTTCGGTGGCTCCGAGTTTTAACAAAGTATTCATAAACACATCTTCAAACCAGTAGTTTAGATTATCGAAGTCATCCTTTTTAAGGCAGGTCATCAAAACAGGAAAGCGTGTTGCATCGTGCACTGCGATCACACAGTTTCTACGTTGAACAGTAAATAAATTCGCATGCCACCCGCTCAACACCCCTTCTTCCAAGAGGCTCTCAGCACTCACCGGTGCTCGATGGCCTTGAGGCAAGAATCCTTGAGCATCAATGTTTAGTTTAGCACTGAGTTTTTTCGTACAGTGGAGCTTAATCATATGTGGGTCACGTTTACGTTATGAACGTATCAAAGAAGTGTAGAGATTATAACTGTATTTTACAAGATTTGACCCCTCAATGCCCCCTCAATTCTCTTCAGCTATTTCAAGATTATAACTAGCTACACTTATATTTTAACAAAAGTACTCTCAAATTCGTCACTTCCATTTAATATCCATTGCTGTAACTCTAACATCGTTCTAGCAAACTCGTCGGAATTTCTAGTGGTACATTCCCATATGACACCAACCCTCCAACCTTGTAGTTTGAGCTTAAGAAAAACCTTCTTATCACGCTCAATATTCTTTTTGAACTTTTGATTCCAAAAATCAACTTTTGACTTCGGATTATAAGCTAACAGACATCCTCTATGACGATGCCAATAACAACCATGCACAAATATTACTACATTATATTTCCTTAGAATAATATCTGGCTTAATGCCCTCTACTGAATCATTAATTCGATATCGAAACCCCATATTGTAAAGTACTTTTCTGACCATTATTTCTGGCTTAGTATTATAGCTTTTTATATCAGACATTAATTCTGAGCGCTTTTTTTTCGATACTATATCCATTTTAGGCCTGGATTCACGATGAAAACTTGATAGAATAATTAATTAACATCATACAGCTGTATACTTTATGAGCAAGCCAATAAAAGTCATTGACCTGTTTTCTGGTCCAGGAGGGCTTGGGGAAGGTTTCAGCCAAGTTAAAAGCAATAATGGGACTAATGCTTTTAAAATAGTTATCTCTATTGAAAAGGACTCTGCTGCTCATAAAACATTACTTTTAAGATCATTTTATAGACAATTCGGAGACAATGTACCTGATGAGTACTATCAGTTTCTCAATGGTAATTTAGGTAAGGCTCCTGAAGAACTACTCTATAATTATAAAAAATTCCAAAATCAATATAATGCTGCACAAAAAGAAGCATTTAAACTCGAGTTAGGAAAAAACAATCAAACTATAAATAAAAAAATCAAGTCTGCTTTAGGTACAGATGAATGTATTCTAATTGGAGGACCACCCTGCCAAGCATACTCACTTGCAGGAAGAGCAAGAAATAAAGGAATAAAAGGGTATAACGCTGAAAAAGATCATCGCAACTTTTTATACAAAGAGTATCTCAAAGTTATTGCACATTTTCAGCCAGTAGCTTTTGTTATGGAAAACGTGAAAGGTATGCTATCAGCAAAAATAAATGGCAAGTCCATCTATGAAACCATCTTCCAAGACTTACATGACCCTTGTAAAGCTGTCAAAATAACTCCCAAAAGAGGATTTTCTAAACATTCTTATTCAATATATTCCTTTGTCACTAATGTCACAGATAAAGAACCTGTTGATCCCAAAGATTTTATTATAAAATCCGAAGATTATGGGGTTCCTCAGAGAAGACACAGAGTAATTTTAGTCGGCTTTAGAGATGATATAAATGTAAACTCAAAAGACCTTCTATTGAAACCCTCTAGCATTAAAATACCTTTGAAAACAGTAATTTCAGATCTTCCTAAACTACGTAGTGGTTTGTCAAAATCGGAGAACACTTCTAAAAATTGGCTTAATGTCATTAAAAATGACTCTGTAAATACACTACAGTCTTTGTACGAACACGGATATCATAAAGTAGCTGAAGAGTATTCCTTAAACATTTCTAAGATGACAGCTCCAAACCTTGACCAAGGCATGAATTTTGGAGTTAAGAGAAGTAAAAGCATAAAAAACAATATACTTTCAGATTGGTATTACGACAAAAAAATGGGAAATATTGTTACTAATCATGAGACTAGAGGCCACATAGAGAGCGACCTTCAAAGGTATCTTTTTTGTAGCAGTTGGGCAAAAATTGCATCTAGAGAATCTTGGACAAAGAAACTTCCAAAATCGAGTGACTATCCAGATGAACTTTTACCAAGACATGCTAATTTTAAGTCTGGAAAGTTTGCAGATAGGTTTAGAACACAGCTATTTAATATTCCTGCAACAACTATTACTAGCCATATTTCGAAAGATGGGCACTATTATATCCATCCAGATCCTACTCAATGCAGAAGTCTGACAGTAAGAGAAGCAGCGAGAATTCAAACGTTTCCAGATAACTATTTTTTTTGTGGAAATAGAACTCAACAGTATGTGCAAGTTGGAAATGCTGTACCTCCATATCTTTCTTATAAACTGGCCAAAATACTATACAATTGCTTATGTAAAAACTAATTATATTTATAGCTTTTATCAACTATTATATAGGTATCAATAGGCTCATTATTTTTAGGAAAAAACACACCGAAGCCAATTCTTACTTTGGACTTATCACTTTCTATATTTATGTCGACTTTTTCGCCTTTTAGAATTACAGGATACACTAATAATATTGCTGTATTCTCTTTTTTTCTTATACCATCAAGTCTCACAGGGGTGCTTTCATCTTTAATACCAATTAGATTTTTACACAACTTAACATGATCAGGATCACTTATAGCTTTAAACTTACCATTAGCACTATCAACTTCACGAGAATATACTCCAACTTTATTATCATTAAAAATATCAATGTACATGTTTTTAGGACTATTTTTTGGTAAAATTATAAGCCATCTATCTATTGAGCTAGATATTTTGTTATTTTCAATAAATGATATTTCATCATGTAGCTGATTTCGAATCGTCCATTCATATGATTTCAAAAAATGCAAAACATTATTATTTTTAGACTCATAATAAATCATATCCAATTGCTTTTCTTTTTCACCTATATATCCTCTAAATAATCGATGTTCGGAAGAATTTTTTAACAATTCTTTTAATAACACCATGTTTTTTTCTATATGCTTTTTTAGATGGGATATATTAGCTGCTTTATGAAGGAAGGTTCCACCAAGGTTTTTAACATGCGTCTTTGCATATTGCATCTTGTTTGCAGCTGTAGGGTCTAAACCATGAACAGGTAAAGGAGGTAAAACATCTATAGGCCTAATGGGCTTCCCATTTTCTAATTTTGTGTAAGTACGTAACTCTTGTCTAAACAACTCTTCATCTCTACAGATATCTTTAAAATCCAAATAAATATTTTTTAGTTTAGTACCACTTTTTTCCTCAACGCCTATGAACAAACGAACTAAGTCTTTATAGTTTTTTCTAAACCCAAACCATCGGCCAGCTTGCATCAACGTATCCCCAGCACCTGACTTTCGTCTAAAGAAACTAACAGTCAATCCTTCAACAGTATAACCTCTTGAAAGCTTTGCTCCTCCTACAAGAATTGACCAAATATCTTCTTTATCAAAATCTGGCAACTGATCTTGATATTTTATATCACCATTTACCACTCTAACAGGATTAGGACATTCTACTTTCCTAATAGCCTTGTCAATATATGTTAACAATTCTGAAAAATCCGGACATCTCAAACTTCCATTAAATTCGCACTTATCGAGTGAAACACGTTTAAAATCGTTATTATAAAGACTTTTTAGCTGAACTATTAAATACTCTTTACATTTTGTAAGCTTTCGATACACATCAAATATTTCAGCTCTAGAACAATCATGATCCATTTTTTTTACGCTAGAGTGGAAGAGCATTGTATGATGCTTAACAGAAACTTCAACACCATTTGCATTTCGAAAGAGTTTAATAGCACCAGAAAGAATATATGAAAGAATTGCTTTAGGTAGGTTATCTATATCAGTATCACTACCTCTTACAGGCCTGATATAGGAACTTTCATTTAGCATTTTTTCCGAGTAATCTTCACTAATATCATTCCAATCTTCATCAAAATCATAGAAATCACTAACTCCCATATATCCGATCGGACGAGGTAATGTTAATATAAAGTCCCTTGGAAAAAGATCTTTTGAGTCAGATGGGTTAATCAAAACATTAGCTGCCGGTGTTGCAGTGTATCCAATATATTGAGGAGCAGAAAATACATTTAACAGCTCTATTATCAACTTATTTATTGTTGTTCTTTTGTTGCTTTCAGATTTTGATATCTTGGCAGTATTGACAGACGCTTGATCTGACTCGTCATCAATTATTATTACAGGCAAATCTTTAACTTGAAATTCAACATTTTTTAGCTCTTTTATTAGCTTTTTTAATACATCTTTTTGTTTTTTAATTACCATTAACTTTACTGGCATTTTCTTTAAGTTTTCTGCATCTCTTACTTCTCGATCATAATGAGCTAGCATTGGTACTAATTTCTGTGCAAAATCACTTGAAAAATCTTGCTTAGAGTTGGTCAGTCTTTCAATTCTTGTTGGCGGGTTTTGTTGATATTCTACAAACTCATTCCAACCAGGATCTTCCTCATAGTCAGGAGGGCAGTCATGAGATTGAAGAGAATACATTAAATTATTTTTACCTAATAACTCCTTATCTAAACGTCTTTGAGTTTGCGACCTCAGAACATTCAATATACCACCCAGTACTATAATCATTTTATAGCCAGCATCAATTGATTTAGCAATTACACCTGTAAAATTTGCAGTTTTACCACTTTGTACATAACCAACGACCAGTCCTCTAGCTGCTTTTCTCTTATCATCTTTTCTAAGTGGATTGTCAAGTCTTGTAATAATTTCATCAGTTGCTTCGTCAAGTCTTATAATGCTAGTCAAAGGCCAGTTGTTATTTTTTAATAGACTCGCATAATGTTCCCAGTAGAATCTTAACTGAGGACTCTCTCCTGGATACCAGTGGTCAAATTCATCAGTTATTACAATTGTCTTTTTTGATTTATCATGGTATGGATTTAATAAATTAATAGACTTAATTTCTTCATTAGTAAAATTCATCTTCTGAAGAATATCTTTTCTTCTAATTTCAGAATTAGGATGTGTATGCGACCAATTTGGGTTCTCAGTCGCATCAAATTTAGCCAAATAGTAACCAAATAAATTTCTAAGATCATTGTCTGGATTACTTGAAAAAACCCCATCATAAATAGATGGTAGTATGGTATCTAATGGCTCATAATCTAAATATAGTGCGGTTTTTTTCAGAAGTTTTTTAAAATCACCCGGCCCCTTTCCTTTTAAAGGCATTTGATCTACAAGAGTCCTTTCTAACAATTTATATAAATCCATACTCCCTCCAAAATTCATATGAAGTTATTATTAATAAAACTATTAAGCTTGATATTTTCAAAATAATCAGAAAGTTCAATTGAATAACTCCCCTCAATAATTGAAGACGCATTAGACTTAAACAAAGAGTTTAGTTCTAACCGTGTAACTTTCGGAAACCCATCGTTAACAGGGAACACTAAGGTTGGAAACCGTAAATCATACTTAATAGATGAAGGATCAGAACCAAATGCAAAATCTTTCGATTTTAAAAGATAATCAAACCTATTACTTTCTGACTCGTTATTTTTTAGTAGCTCATCTACACTTTCTCTTAGCTCTAATAAACTTCGCCCTCCTTGCGTGGGCACAATACAAACAGAACAGAGATATAACTTCTTTCCTTCACTTGGCTGTAACTGAGTAAAACTACCGACTATATGCAACCTTCTCTCCGACTTAGTTGTCTTTACCTCCATTTCAAAATCACTGCATCTAAAGTCATGAGCCTCATTCTCAGGACCAAGCCAGTAGTTTACTGACTTTACCCCATGTAGATTAATAAGACTTTCTAGTACATATAGTTCCCCCCACAACCCAGTTACAACTGCACTCATATCTTTCTCATTTTCTTTCTCTATAAGATTCCCTAAGTTTTCTAACGCCAATCTTATAGCTTTTGGAACTGGTACAAATTCATTTCTCACTGCATTCACAATCGATGTTGCAGACATATAAAAAAACTCAAATAAACAGTCATCACTACAAGAAATAGCAATGCCACTTGGATTGTCGCAAACATATATATTAATATTTTTAAGCTTTGAAAATGAATCACCTATATCTGAATCACTTTCAATGATAAACGTCATGCTACTTGGATTTTTTCTGAAATGGACTTGAAACTTTGGAGTACCATTAATTTGAATAGTTCTTTCACTATCAAGATAAAATCGTTCTACCGTAGACCATAAGGGAAGCTTATCCATTACTAGGTTTTCTCCTGAACCTTAAAGTGCTAATTAATACTTTATTTATATAATCTAGCTCTTTCTTTCTTTCAAAAGATGTTTTAGTCTTTTTAAAGTCATCCTGCACTAAAAACAAAATCAACATCTTTATTAATGGAATATCTGTAGGACTTCCTTTAGCACCAAGTAGGAGTTCATTTCTGAATGCCTTATTTAATAAAATAGAGTCAGTATCTCTATCTACTTGAAATATATTTTCCTCTTTAAAGTCAACCCATTCAAACTTAATCCCCCGATAATTTGGCTTTGGCTTACCTTCTCTTTCATAAACATTAATAGCTTGTCGCTTTATTTTTTTCACTACAGGCCTTGGTATTCCTTTTGCTGGAATCACAACTTTCTGAAGCTTTGCTTTATCACTTTTTTTTCTATATATCTTTTGCGCTTCTACTCTATACTCAAAAAAAGTAAGCCACGAATCAGTTTTTGCATGACGTAAAGATGGAATAAAACTTTCAGGAACATTTACCTTATCTTTTTGTACATTAACACTAAAGTGACTATCGTATTTTACAGGCAAATTAATAGCCACTCGTGCTAGCGAGCCATGAGGCTCTGAATCAGAGTTTACCAAACCATTCCATCCACCTGCTTGTAAAAGCCTATTATTCCTATAAAAATAAAATCCTTGCATCGAAGCTGCTCGACCACCTAGTTTGTACTGAGCTTCATCAGAATTCGGAGGCCAAATATAAGCTTTCATAGATAATGGGCCCACTCCTGCTACTTCTGCCTTAAATGTGGCAGGAAAATCATCAGTAGGAGCATTTTCTTTATCTGGAAAAGGATTAAGTGGTACGACCTGCTCATTTAATAACTCTAAATTGGTCTCATTTGAAATTGCATCAATATGAATAACTAAATTATTTTCTATTTCAAGAAACCTATGAAAATGTAAGCCAATATGGATACGTAATCTTTTTATAAGTTTTTTTATGGTATTTTCTACACCTGTCTTTCTGGTTTTTATACTGTCTATTTCTCTCCAATATATTACTGTACCAGACTTATAATCTGGCACTTTTCCTGTATAAAAGACGCACTTTAATATCTGTCTAATGTTTTTTATAGATAACTCATCACAAAGCCAACCATTACTAATATTCTTAACAGTCCACCTTCGTCCCAACCATTCACTTTTACTTTTAGATAGTACTGTTAAATCATTAGCATGCCCTATTGATGCGAGTTTCATTCCCATACCAAACTTCCCTAAACTATTAATATCCCTCTTTATATCTGAGCCAAATCTCATCGCTTCATCAATTACATTGCCACTCATACCTAATCCATTATCTATAATAGCCATGCTAATAACACTTTCAGAATCATATACAAATCTAATTCGAATATCTGTTGCGTTAGCACTAATACTGTTATCTATAAGATCGGAAATTGACTGCTCTAAGCCATATCCAATTTTTCTGAGAGCATATATTAGTTTATCGGGTTGAGGAGGTAACTCTTTCATATAATTTCTCTTTATCAATTTTAATGTCAATAAGTCTGCTTCTCAGGGGTCACCCCACGAACCCCGCCGCGCGTATTTTTGCTGTCGCCCTGAAAACGTGGGATCAGATGGATATGACAGTGCATTACAGTTTGTCCGGCGGCTTCGCCGCAATTCATACCGATATTAAACCCAGTAATGGACGCGTCTTGTTTTAATAATTGCTCACGCTGATCGCACAATAAATGATTAAGCTCAGCCTGCTCTTCATCCGTTAGATCGAACCAGGTTTCAGCGTGGCGTTTAGAAATAATAAGGGTATGACCGGTGGTTACCGGATAGGCATCGCGTATCACCCAATGATGCGATGCGTCGAACACAATACGCTCACTGGGTAAGTGACAAAACAAACAGTTAGAGTGTGATACAGCCAAATTAATCCCCACGTCTCCCGAATAATCACCATCTCAATCCCTTTCCCATACGATGGCGCTTTTTATTATTTTTTATACTGTGTTTTTATTTTTTGGTTTTTATAAGTTGTATAACCATTAAACCTACCGCCATTTATAACCAACTTCAAGAAAAAACAGAAATTAATTACTTTTGAGATGCGAATTCAGTTTCGAGTTTCGAGTTTCGAGTTTCGAGTTTCGAGTAGAGGGTTAAGAGTTGAGAACCGAGCCAAAACATGACAGCCAGCAAAACTCTGGGTACTATAACCCATGCCCTCATCATGGATTGAGCTCGAGTTGAGATATGTCAACACTGAATGATCTAACCAAGCGCCAAACCGATATTTTGCAACTGGTTGCCAAAGGTTTAAGCAATAAAGAAATTGCCAACCTGTTGGACATATCGGTCAATACGGTAAAGGTACACATGGGTACCTTACTGCGTTCATTAAACGTAGCCAACCGAACCGAAGCGGTGTTTACCTTTCAACAGATGTTGGCGGATCAACAGGCAGCGGATGCGTTAACCGCAGAGCCCAATGTTGATCCAGACGATCTAAGTAACGCATCCGATGATTCTTTAGAAAACTCTTTAAACCGTTCTTCAAATAACTCTTTAAATAATTCTTCGACTAACTCATCCGATAGCCCTATAAATAATTCTTCAAAAAACAATAGCCCCGCAACAAAACCTGCGCTAGCCATATTACCCTTTGAAAACCTGTCGGAAGCGGCGCATTTTGATCACATAGGCGAAAGCATTGCCGAAGAGCTGTCGATCCGCATGGCGTCCCATCGCTGGTTGCCCATTATCAGTTTTCGCTCGAGCCGTCGTTACACACCGCTGGATGATTTAACCGAAGCGGCCAACAAACTGGGGGCTTATTATCTGGTAACGGGTACGGTGCGTTGGAATAATGATCAGCTGCGATTAACCTGTGAGCTGAGTCATCCCAATGATCACCGGGCGTTATGGCGCGACGTATTAAGTTATCCGGTGGACAATATTATGTCGGCGATTGATGGCATCAGCAAAGCCATTGCCGCAGCATTGAATTTTGAAGTGGTGTCCGATCAGGCCAGTTTGCCGCAAAGCGTTACCGGCGATGTGTGGCATCATGCCATGCGCGGCATGTGGCAACTGCATCAGCGCACGCCAGAAGCCAACCAACGCGCCATGGCGCGATTTCAGGCCTGTCTGGAACTGGACGATCGCTGGGCGCTGTCCTACTGCGGGTTAGCCATGACCCTGTATCAACAACATCTGGAACAATGGCCTGCGGCAGATAACCTGCAGGCCGATTCTTTACAAGTTAGTTCTTTGTTAGATAGATCTTTAACTAATCGATCTTTAGCTAAAAGCTCTGCGCTTGACACTCAATCCCTTGATGACCAGAAAACAGAAGCCCGTCAGCCAGATGCCGCAGATAAACTGCATATTATTGAGCAGTACGCGCTCACCAGTATTCGGCTCGATCCGCAAATGGCCGACGGCCATGTTATTTACGCCCTGATGCAAATGGCGCAGGGACAAATGATGGTTGCCGTGCAATCGTTGCAACAGGCGGTGCGACTGAACCCAAGTTTTGCCCATGCCCACAGCTTGCTGGGACAAATTGCCGGTATGGCCGAGCAATACGAGCAGGCAATAGAACATCTGGAATACGCCCTGCAATTAAACCCGCGCGATCCGGAACGCTGGAGTTATTTTGCCGCCCTCGCCATGACCCGGTTTGCCATGGGTGATTACTCCGGCGCCATTCGCGATGCCGGAGAATCCTTAAGTTTCGGAAACGCTTCTGCCATTCCGCACATCGCCTTAATCGCCTCTTACGCAGCACTGGGTGAACAACATCAGGTGGTGGCCGCGTGCAACCAGTTTCGTCAGCGCTGCCCCGGTTTTCGTTTAATCGGTTTGCAACAAATGCTAAAAGGCGCCAAGCCAGAAGCGCTGGGCAAGTTAACGACTCTGCTGCAATCGGTGGGGATTGATTGAGTTTCGAGTTTTAAGTTTTAAGTTTTAAGTTTTAAGTTTTAAGTTTTAAGTTTTAAGTTTTAAGTAAAGACTCTTCACTCGCCACTCGCCACTCGCCACTAATCAATATAATTCCCCATCAGTTTTAACGCCGGTGAGCGTTGTAGATCGCAAGGTGATACACAGTTAGCCGGTAACAAGGTGCTGCCGCCAATGAGTACATCACGACTGTTCGCACCCTGCATCAACTGTTGTTGCTCACGGTGCAAATCTATGGCGGTCATCAACTGTGGCTGAGTTTCCGACAATAAGGATTCCAGATTACGCATTAATTCCTGATAATCCTGCTGGCTTTCCACATCGGAGGCGTCGGCCGTGGCCAGCGCTTTTAATTTATGCCGATGGGTAATGGGGATCGGCAAGCCATAAGGAACACCTTTGCTGGGGCTGGCCGACCAGTAGGTGCGTGCCACCAGTTCGGAACAGATGATGGAATCTTCATCGTTATGCAGCACGTGCTTTTTGATCCAGTTGCGTAATTTGGTTAACGCAACCCCGCCAAACACTTCAATAATATCTTTCAATAACGAAACATGAGTGATCTGCCGCATTAACACCAGTGTTGCCACCAGCACCAGTTCGTCGTATGCGTAGGGTGTATTTAGTAATGTATGAGACACGTCCACCAGGGGTTTCGACGGTAAGCTCGGGCTATCTAAGGGTTCGCCCTGTTCATTATGAAAACGGTACACGTGCAAATAAGACTGATGTTCCTTTTGCCTGACTGGATCGCTGGCTTTAACGCCTTTGGTGGTGGCCTGGACGAAATGTTCGCCGTCAAAAAAAGCCGCATGCGAATAATCGCCGCCATCGAGTTTAACAATAACATCCGAGATACAGAATTTTTTACCGGGGCAAATACCGCGCGATAAAATTACATCGCCGGGTCTCAAATCCTTTAGCGATAAATTTGCCAGTTCATTAAAACGTTCGCCGGTCACCAGTTGTTGTTGCAAGGGTGCCGTGGTTTGATTCGACTTCATGATGTTCTCCTTGTATTAGCCATGTTGTTCTCTTTAGATAAGAGATTTCATTGAAAAAACACTCCGCATTAATCAATGTGCAAAACCAGATTACTGCATAATGCGCCATAAGCCGATAATCCAAAAGGATTAGTCCCAAACTAATGCTTCCGGGTAAGTGTTATTTTTTTCGCAAACCCTACACTGAAGATTCTCCGCCGGATAAATTTTTGAGAAAAAATATCGGTCGGGAAAATGTTTAACCGTTATCTCATAAAGAGAAATGGCAACTGTTTTTAAACGTGTATAAAAGGAGCATTATCATGACACAGCTAACCCGCCTAGAAGGCACAAACATTTCATTCAATCAGGACTTTTTTGATTTAGCCAGTGTAAAGGCTTTTGGTCAGAAAGATTTACCCAAGCTAACCTTATCCGACGTGGACAGCATGGTACCCAAAGCCAGCGGTCCCGTTGAACTGGGCGATCACGTCATTACCCAGGATGAATCCATCAATCAGATAATGGATCAGGTGATTGCCGATATGGCCAAAGACAGTGACTTTCAATCGATTATCGCCAAAGACAAAAAGCAACTGTTGCAACAGGCAGAGAAAAACATTCAAAACAGTATGACCCAGGATGTTGATCCAAAACTGTTAAGAAACAATATGGAATCTCTGGTGATCACCAAAACAGAAACCGATAGCGGCGCCGACTATCTTATTAACGGCGAACAGGTATTGCACATTCCCAAACAGGAGCAAGGCACACGACTGGCTGCCAGTTTTGAAATGATACTGGCCTGGACCATGCTAATCTGGCACTCGGTTTCGTTTATCGCCACAATAGTGAGCATCTGGATGCCAAAAGCCAGCGGCAACCGGGTAAAAACCGTCGGCAAAGTCGTACAAAAAGAAGCCTCGGCCTGGCGTAAATTTATAAACGCCATGAAGCGCATTAAAGAAGCCGCCGATAACAGCGAAAAAGTAAAGTTCTTTCTTGATGCCTTTACAAAAATCAATGTGTTTTTACAGTTAAAGAATGTTGTGAAGTCAATTTTATCCAACTTAAAATGGTACGAAATCACCCTCGCCGTTTTACAGTTTATTACCGCCGTAGCGGCCCTGTTTGTTACCGCAGGCGCATCCATGGTGGCTAAAATGATTAAGCTGGCGAGTAACTTGATCAGCATTGTGCAAGATGTGATACATATTTTAAAACTGGAAGGAAAACTCAGCGCCCAACTTGAGACGGGAGAACCGTCACAAGTGGCATAAACTTTTTGGATACGTGGCACTCGCAGGAGTTGATATATTGACTCCTGTGAGTTTTGGTTTGTTAGTTTTTTTAGAAAACTTGAAAATTTTAAAAGCGTTTCGCAAAAGCTGTATGGCCGTATATTGCTCCCTTAATAAACGGCATGTCCAACATCCTTGTCGATCACGTGTAACATTTTTCTGGTCGTTAATAACTTTCAATATCTAGAGGAAATAATCAAAAGCGTTTCGCATCGCTAAAGCTGTATGCGAGTTCCTTTTTTCAAGAGCTAAAAAAGGAACCAAAAAAGCCCTATTCCGTTATCACGGGGATATTTGTTCTTAGTGTTATAAATATCTTACTTTAATACTGTTACTTATGTGTTGCACGATAACTGCTGACGCGCATTTCAAGACATACACTCATCATCGATTTTAGCCTCTATCAATTTATGAACCCTTGAGGTATAAAAGTTAAATAGTGAAGCACAAGTTTACAGCCATTCTTAACGTACTTATATTGCTCGCGTCAGCAGTCATAAAACACTGAATACCTTTCAGGAGCTGATTATTCTCAACATAGTTTTGCCGAACAAATTGCTAGCGAATCTACATGGACGTAGTGAATGCCGTTAATGCAGGAGCTATTAACGGTCAGCGACCCAGAGCTTTTGGTTACTTTTATCTCGCCTGATAAAAGTAACTCGCATGCAAGCGAAGCGATGCGAAACTCCAAACGTTCAGAAAAATAAAAGCTAAACTTGCAAAGCACTATGCATCAATAATTAAAAATACGTATATTCAACTCCAAACCCTCACAATAACCATCTATACTAATCAATCAACACAACAACTCCCAATCAACTATCAAGGAGAAATAGATCATGAGCCAATACCTATTTGTATACCACGGTGGCAGAATGCCAGAAACCGAAGAAGAAGGCGCCCAGATGATGAAAGCCTGGGAAGATTGGTTAGCCGGCATGGGTGATGATGTAGTGGACGGCGGTAACCCGGTGGGACAATCGAGCACCGTATTTCCGGATGGTTCTGTGCAAAACAATGGCGGTACTAACCCTGCCAGTGGTTACAGCATTATAAAAGCAACCAGCGATGAAGATGCGGCGACCAAAGCAAAAACCTGTCCGATTCTTGCCGCTGGCGGCACAGTGGAACTGGCGGCTATTATTGAGATGTGATTGTAAAAACAGTGGCGAGTGGCGAGTGGCGAGTGGCGAGTGGCGAGTGGCGAGTGGCGAGTATAAGTTAAGACTCAATAGACTTTAATGTCAAAGAAAAATTAAACATCATTTCGCATCGCTAACATCTGCATGGCCGTTTATTGCTACTTCCATAAACGGCATTTCCGACGTCCTTGTCGGTCACGAGTTCCTTTTTTCTCGCAGTTAATAGCGTATTAGATTAATTCTGAAACGCTTGTGCTGAATGATAACTGCTGACGCACATTTCAAGACATACATTCATCATCGATTGTAGTCTCTGTCAATTTATGAGCACTCTGAGGTACAAAAGCTAAATAATAATGCACAAGTTTACAGCCCTTCTTAACGTACTTATATTGCTCGCGTCAGCAATCATCGTTCAATGATAGAGCATCAGAATTAATCAAATTAGTTCTTATCATACAGAACGAATATCCCCGTGATAACGGAAGAGGGCTTTTTTGGTTCCTTTTTTAGCTCTTGAAAAAAGGTACTCGCATGCAAGCGAAGCGATGCGAAACTCGCTACTTAAAACTTAAAACCTCACTGCTTCTGCAGTTCCACTTTCATCAACACACCCTTATCCTCATGACTATCAAGTTCATTATCAACACTTAACACCCATTTCTCTTGATTAAACGTTGCTTGCCAGCGACTTTCAGAATTTGGCAGAGCTTTCCAGTTGGTTAGTGCGGCAAACTGGTTCGATAAAATATCCTTAACACCTTGTATCGGTGATTCAGTTGAATTATCAAAACTCACTTTAAATGCTTCATACCAGTTTTGTTCATCACCATAGGCGTAGATACGATTAAACTTAACCTGCTCTGGCAGAGGCAGTTTAAATCGAGGCATAAATTTATCAGCCATTTTGCCTCGAACAAATCCGTTATCCGGTTGCCAGTCGTATTCCACATGCATGGCAATATTACGAGCAGCATCCAAGCCTTTTATTTTTGCAACCAGATGCAATGCTGCGTCTATGCCGGATGATAAACCCGCTGAAGTGATCACTTTTCCATTATCGACGTAGCGTTGATCCCGTACCACTTCAACCGTAGGGTATTCATTGGCAAAATAGTCCAATGATTTAAAAAAGGTAGTGGCCGTTTTATTCGACAGCAGTCCGGTTTCTGCGAGGATAAAGGATCCGGTACACACCGATAAAACGGACTCGGCTTTTGGAGCCTGCTGCTTTAACCAATCATTGGTTGGTTTATTTAACGCATTGCCATGGTTTCCTCCCGGGATCAGCAATACATCAAATTGTGGTGCATTATTAAAACTGTAATCCGGCACTACGGTCATATTCATTGCCGTTTTAAGTGGCGCTGTATTTTGAGCAATGGTTTTTACTTTAAAGCCTGCGTGACCAAAAATTTCCCACGGGCCTGTAAAGTCAATAATTTGTACACCATCGTAAATTAATATACCAACCGTGGTTTGCTTGGCGCTTTCTGAGCCATCATTTTTAGCATTCACCATATTCCCACTCAATAGTAAAATCACCGTCATCATAAAAACTTTTAAACCTGCGTATGAAGCAAACTTATTTTTAAGCGCTTGCATATATTCTCTCCTTTTAACTTTAAATAATAACTTCATGACTCACACACCTTTAAGCCTGTCTAAAATCGCTGACGATATTCCGATGGTGTTAAGCCAAACCGTTTTTTAAATACTCGTCGAAATATATCGGCTTGACTGATCCCAATACTGTGGGCTATTTGCTCTATTTGCATGCTTGAGCTCATTAATAAACCTCTGGCATGTTCCAGCTTTAACTGTTGTAAATAATCTTTTGGTGACATTCGCATGTGTTCATTAAACACACGACGAAAATGCCGTTCACTCATGGACGCATAATCGGCCATCTGCTGCACAGTTATCGGCTTTTGAAGGTTTTTCATCAACCACTGTTGCAATTGTTGCAATCGACTGTCGCTGCTCTGCACACTCAGTGGTGTGGCAAATTGCGATTGATCACCGCTGCGCCTTAAATACATCACCAGATCCCGTGCAGTTGCCTGTGCCGTGCCTTTGCCCAATTCCTGTTGAATCAGAGACAAGGTTAAGTCGATACCGGCGGTTAGGCCACCAGACGAACAAAGCTTGCCGTCAGTAATAAATAAGGGCTCGGCTTCAAAATTAATTGTTGGAAACCGTTGAACCAAATCATCAATAAATCGCCAATGTGAACAACAGCGCTTACCTTCAAGCAATCCGGTTTGTGCCAATACATAAGCACCGGTACAAATAGAAATAATACGCGTCGCCTTATCCGCAATTTGATTGATCCAGGACATGGTTTTATCGCAATTCATCACCGCACGAGTGCCTTTGCCACCAGGAATAATTAACCAATCCAACTGCTCGACTTGTTGAAATGAGGCCTCAGCCGTCAACGCTAAGCCCGATTCCGACTTTAAACTGCGTTTATTTAACGCCAGAGTTATTAGCTCAAACGCTGGTTCTGCCCCCTGTCGGATTAGATGCTGGTTAGCAGAATCCAGAGCATCCATAGGCCCTGATATATCCAGCAGTTGCAGTTGTTCGAATAATAAGAAACCGACACGTTTCATCCTTAGCCTCGCTATTAGAATACCTAGCTTAAATTCACTTTAGCTTAAACCAACACAAGCCGAAATGACATATATACGACTTTTTCGGCCATATTCACTGTATCTCACTTAGGTAATCGTGTTGCATAGGATGAATTGGTGCATCTACATGACTGGGAAGTTTGAAGTGATAAGTCTGAAGAGCAGACTTTCTAGCAGGATAGTTGGCTTTGGGGTTTTAGTACGGTGTTTAGCGAGCACTAGGTGAGTATGCTATGAGTTTTATTTTTTATGAAAACCGTTTCGCATCGCTAGCGCTGTATGGCCGTTTATTGCTCCCTTCATAAACGGCATTTTCGACATCCTTGTCGGTCACGAGTTCCTTTTCCTGGCAGTTAATAACTTGCTGCATATAGAGGAAAGAATCAAAAGCGTTTCGCATCGCTAAAGCTGTATGGCCGTTTATTGCTCCCTTCATAAACGGCATTTCCGACATCCTTGTCGGTCACGAGTTACTTTTATCAGACGAGATAAAAGTAACCAAAAGCTCTGGGTCGCTGACCGTTAATAGCTCCTGCATTAACGGCATTCACTACGTCCATGTAGATTCGCTAGCAATTTGTCCAGAGAGTTTGTTAACAATATTTTAAATTGAACGATATCCCTTGTTTGATAACTGCTGACGCGAGCTATATAAGTACGTTAAGAAGGGCTGTGAATTTGTGCTTTACTACAAATAATTATACTGAAATATGATACGTTCATAAATCTTCAATGCTTACAGACAATAATGAATATATGTCTTGAAATACGCGTCAGCAATTATCATACAACACCGAGCATCAGTATTAAGGTTAGATATTCATTACACTCAGAACGAATATCCCCGTGATAACGGAATAGGGCTTTTTTGGTTCCTTTTTTAGCTCTTGAAAAAAGGAACTCGCATACAGCGATAGCGATGCGAAACTCGAAACTCGAAACTCGAAACTCGAAACTTAAAACTTAAAACTTACAAAAACCGTTTCAAATAATTCCCCACTAACACCAGTGGTAAATACCGCCAGGTCCTATACCGCCACTGTTTAATCCGTATAATCTCGGACTGCTCGCGAATACTGTTAATCTGATCCAACAGTTGCTGCAAAATGGATTTATTTCTAAACAATAAAATCAACTCATAATTAATAAACAAGGATCGAAAGTCCATATTAGCAGAACCAATGATCGCTTGTTGACCGTCAACCACCATCACTTTGGCGTGCAGCATACGCGGTTGAAACTCATGGATATTGATGCCCGCTTCCAGTAGCTTGGAAAAATAACCACGAGCAACCCAGTCAATAAACTGACTGTCGGATCGTTTGGGAATAAATAATTGAATATCGACACCTCGTTTTGCGGCGGCGATTAAGGTTCGTATGGTGTAGCCATCGGGCACAAAATAGGGCGTAATTAAAACAATGGATTGTTTTGCCTGTTGGATTAACTGCCGAATGTGTTTGCGCAATTTCACCCGGCATTTATGATTCACATTGGTGATCACCAAAGTATCGCCCACTTCGGCTTCGCGAGTGGAGCGGTGTTTGCCCAGCCAGAATTTTTTTGACTGCTGCTCAATAGCCTGTGCCAGTTTGCTTTGACAGGACACATGAAAGTCCAGCCATCGCTCTTCGCCAACACAACGCCTGGAACTTTTATGGTGAATATTATAGCCACCAACAAACGCCTGCTTACCATCTAAAGTCAGTACTTTTTTATGATTGCGAATGTTAAATCGAAGAGGGTTACGCCAGCTCCAACGATGAAACCATTTAAACTTTACCGACTTGTTAAATTTTTTCCGCAGCAGACTGAACGTTCGCCATTGCATACTGCCGGCGGCGTCTAAAATAATATACACATCAACCTGGCGATCACTCGCGGCATTAACCGCTTCAACAAATCGCTGCCCTACTTCATCAAATAAAAACGTATAGGTTTCTAAATAAATCGATTGTTCAGCATTTTCAATGGCCTCGATCATGGCGTCGTAGAGTTCATCGCCTTCACTAAACAATCGTGTTACGTAATCGGTTTTACTGGAGTCATGTTCAGAGCGGTTCGACTCACTATTTTTTTCGATATTCGTTTCGATACGAGTTTTAATATTCGTTTTAATTTTAGAATCGCGGCTCATATTGTTGTTCGCATGATTGATCGCTTGACTGATCGATTGGTTGCCCCTGTGATCGATAGCTTAATCAACATTAGTTTTTATCGTTTAAACAGGATATCGCCCGCTGTATATCCTGCAGTAAGTCCTGTTTATTTTCGCAGCCAACACTGAGTCGAATTAAACCTTGCGACACATCATCGGTGCCCCATCGTGCACGTCTTTCCGCCATGGTGTGCATACCCCCAAAACTGGTTGCCTGATATATCAGCTGAGTATTGGCTAAAAACTTATCGGCCATTGTTTGACTGCCCAAATCAAAACTGATGATAAAACCAAAATGATGCATTTGCTGTTTGGCAATGGCGTGCGATGGATCATCGGGCAAGCCCGGATAACGGATCGCTTTCACTTGTGGCTGCTGCGTTAAAAACTCGGCAATGGCCATAGCATTATTGGTCATGCGCTCAAGTCGCATATCGAGACTGCCCAAACCACGATGCACCAGCCAGGTTTCCATGGGCCCCGGAATATTACCGGATAACTTGCGCCATAACTGCATTGCATCAAACAGGGCATCACTGTTGGTGGCCACATGACCAAACACCACATCGCTGTGACCGTTTAATGCTTTGGTGTCGGAACACATCACAATATCGGCACCGAGCAATAACGGCTTCTGTCCCAGTGGCGTGGCGGTGGTGTTATCGATGGCCAAAATACCGCCGCAGGCATGTACTTTATCGACCAACTTTTGAATATCCACCACATCCAGCAGAGGATTACTGGGCGATTCAATAAACACCAGTTTTACTCCGGTAAAATCTTGCTGCAGCAGTTCAACCGTTGCTACGCGCTTAACGGTTACGCCAAACTTTTGTAAAAACTGCTCTGCGTAAGCGACACTTGGGTAGTAGCCGTCGGTGGGCAATACAATGGTATCACCCGCTTCCACCAGCGCGGTCATCACCGCTGCTGCCGCCGCCATCCCCGATGGAAAGATAATCGCTCGCCCCTGCTCCAACGCCCCTATTGCCTGCTCCAATGCATCCCATGTGGGGTTATGAAACCGCGCGTATTGATGCACATTGTCATCCACCTCACCGGATAAATGAAACGTACTGGCAAACACCGGCCCCTGATTAAACGCCTGTCCCTGCTTTGCAGATGGCGCACCCGCATGCACGGTTGCAGTCGCCCTGTTTGGAGTTTTATTGTTCGGTGTTGGTTGGTTGTTTTGGCTCATGATGGTACTGGACTCATGCTGGCGATTGGTTTAACCGAGGGTTTGTATTTTGTTTGGCTATCATAGGGGATTGATGTGGTTTTTGTCATCTTTTGGTGAGGATAATTTGGCTTGTTAAGAATTAATTATATTGATCATTGTTCGGAGACTTGTTTTTAATCCATAGAAAAGATTGAGATTGTTACGCTGCGCTGTATGCATTGTTTTAGACGGATTTTTACCTGTATATACTTTCTCTTCCACCGCCAAGTAACTTACTCTGAGTTACTTCTATAAAAATAATACAGAGTGTTTCGCATCGCTAACGCTGTATGCGACCTACTTTTCTCAAGAGCTAGAAAAGTAGGCAAAAGAGCCCTTTTCCGTTATCACGGGGATATTCGTTTTGAGTGTACAGGAAGTTTTGAATTTATACTGAGACTAATTTGTTGACAGATAATTGCTGACGCGCATTTCAAGACATACACCCATTATTGTCTGTAATAATTAAAAAACTTATGATCGAGTCATATTTCTACACACTCTTGTAGTAAAGCACATACTTACAGCAACTCTATACGTACTTATGTTGCTCGCGCCAGCAGTCATCAGGCGCTAAATACCTTTAAATTTAGGTTGCTATTAACAAACATTACTGAGCAAATTGCTAGCGCAGCGAAAGGGCATTTTTGCTTACTTTTTATTGCTCTTGAAAAAAGTGAGTCGCCCAGCGGGGCGAAATAAGGCATACACAGATAAGAATAAATTATAAAACAGTGGATACAATGTTAGCGATGCGAAACTCGAAACTCGAAACTCGAAACTTATATAAAAAAACTTCCCATAAAAAAATACCCCTTATCACCAACAAAAAATTAGCGTAGAGTACTCAACCTCACTCCAACCAATCTCAACACAAAAAATCTCCTTCACCCTATGCCACAGTCCAAACTACTCCCCCCTTTACTTACCATAACAGCGTTATGCGCTTTTGCCGCTAACTCTGTACTTTGCCGGTTGGCACTTGGAGAAAATACCATTGATCCGGCAAGCTTTACGGTGGTGCGTTTAATATCGGGCGCTTTGGCATTAGGCATAATAGTGATGCTGCGATCAAACGCTTCTTCAAGCTCAACAACAGAGACAATTTCCAAACAATCTTTTAATCCGTCACAAAAACCAACTGGTACTCAAACCGGGTTAGCTCGAACCTGGTTAGCCCCAATTATGTTATTCACTTACGCCATTAGTTTTTCCTTCGCCTATGTGTCATTAGACACAGCAACCGGAGCGTTAATTTTATTTGCCACGGTTCAGTTTTCCATGCTTGGGATTAATTTATTGAATGGAACCAAACTGCGAGCGGTCGAGTGGCTTGGTGCCATGGTATCCCTCAGCGGTTTTGCATTACTGATGCTGCCCGGTGCAACTCAGCCATCACTGTTTGGCTTTATTCTGATGGTAATATCGGGTATCGCCTGGGCGATTTATACACTGGAAGGCAAGCGCTCGTTTCAACCTGTGCGAAATACCGCAGTAAACTTTTGGCGCTCAGTGCCATTTGCAGTTGCTTTATTGATAGCGGCATTACTCTATCTGCCAATCACTCTCAGCACCCAGGGTATTCTATTGGCCGTCGCATCTGGCGTGGTTGCCTCGGCACTCGGTTACACCATCTGGTACAGCGCTTTGCGCCACTTAACCGTAACACTGGCGGCTTTATCTCAACTAACCGTGCCCTTAATTGCAGCAATCGGCGGCCTGCTCTGGGTCGGCGAAACACTCACCAGTAACCTGATACTGTCCGGCAGCTTAATTTTAGGCGGCATTTTTCTGGTGATTATCCGCCCCGGTGTTAAAACTTAACGCCTTTTTAATGCCCCGTTATTCAAGTCATATTTTCACATCTTGCCATTCGCAACTCGCAACTCTCTTTTCTCGAACTTCATCCTTAAGACTTAAAACTTAAAACCTCAACTCTTAACTCGCAACTCGCAACTCGAATCTCATATATCGCATCTATAAGCATTAATAATGAATCAGTTCCGCAATCTCACACTAGAAACCAATTATTCATGGCGAGCCTATCAACCTTTGAGTAATCTTTAGTCAATAAAAATCATTATAATGATAAAGGAGTATGACTATGAGGCTGATAGTTGGCATCGTGTTGACCTTAACAGCATGTTCAATGTCGTTTGCATCGAATACATTGATAGAAGGGTTTGCAAAATGGCAGGCGGATCGCATCGAGCGAATTGCCGTCGATCAGGCGCTTGAGGACATTGCCGCAAACACCTATGTGAAAAAATACTTTTCCAAAACGTCATCCTCCATTGAGTTTTACGACAGCATTTCCGGACAACGACTGATCCCTCTGATGCAGGTTTACTTTCAGGAAGACTTGAATAACTTTGACACCATTACGTTATGTTTAAAGTATCGATTTAAGAATCATCTCGATAATCCAACCAGCGCTGATATTGATGCCATAGCCACACTGTTTAAAGGTCTGCAAAAACTGGTGAGCGACAATAATAGCAAACTGTTTACTGCACAGGACTTTATTAAAACCTATTGTCAAAATGTTACCAACAAGCAACTAAAATCCAGCCGATTTATATTGACTGAAATACAACAAGTCTCGGCGGTTAAATCTCGTGTACAAAGCAAATTCACCCTTGACGAAAGAGCATTAAAGCAGGCATTAATCGCTTCTTTTTCCGATAAAGTGCTTTCCGAAAAACAGGCAGAAAATGTTCTTTATTTTGCAAAACGATTGATTCAATTGATTGAAGATATAGAAACAAGCATGGGCGTTATTGAAAATAACGACAATTCCATAACCTATGTTCAAAAAGCTCATCATATGCTGCTGATCATTGATTTAATTGGCACAGCAGCAGAAAACCTGCTTAATTTTGAAGGCTTTAATATTTCGAAATTAAACCGCTTGAAAAATATTTCACTGTTTTTAGCCGGACTGGCGGATGCCGCCAATTCAAAAGACGGTGCCGATCAGGTGGTGGCCATTTTAAACCAATACGTTAATGAGCAAGACACTTATAACCGAAAACGTCACAACACGGCCTATTTAGCCTTTGTCCGCAAAAATGACTTTACCAGCGATAAACCAGAAAAAATTAATTACATAAGCAGTTGCCGGGTTGCTCAAATATTACCGTGTCGCGATACTCTATTTTTATCCTCTTATTATGGATTATCCATTATGAAGCTGGATGAACAAAGCATTGGCGATAGTGAATGGACCGGCCGTGCCTATGGACCGGTGGGTGTTGAATTAAAAATTGCCAGCTATCGCGGTAGTCCTATTACCCTAGGCTATGCACCCATCGATATTGGCAATTACATTACCGCTGAACTAAAAGGCGACAGCTACGATGCAAAAACCGAAGACATATTATCGCCCAGTATTTTCTTTTCATGGTCTGCCGCCAGCCGACCCTTTTCCATATTAGTCGGCTACCAAAAAGACATAAAAATCGATAATGGATTAACCGAAGACTCAGCGTTTATTTCATTTGCATTTGACTTACCCATTGCAACGATTTACTAATTATAAACATTCAACACTCTAGTAAAATAAGGTATGAAATCATTTATAAGTAATGATAGAGCTAACAATAGAACTGACACAGTAATTAGTAATTAATTACTGTGCTCATATAATTACTTAAACAGCTAACCATGACGAATGTATTTCTTAAAATGCGCGTCAGCAATGATCACTCAACACAAGCGTCTCAGAATTAATCTATTACGCTATTAACACACTGAGCGAATATCCCCGTGATAACGAAAAGGGCTTTTTCAGTTCCTTTTTTCTGGCAGTTAATAATTTGCAATATCTAGAGGAAAGAATCAAAAGCGTTTCGCATCGCTAACGCTGTATGCGAGTTACTTTTATCAGACGAGATAAAAGTAACCAAAAACTCTGGATCGCTGACCGTTAATAGCTCCTGCATTAACGGCATTCACTACGTCCATGTAGATTCGCTAGCAATTTGTTTAGAATATTTTGGAAATAACTTTTACAACCGTACGCACTGCATTGAGAGATGATTGCTGACGCGCACTTCAAGACATACACTCATCATTGATTGTAGTCTCTGTAAATATATGAACACCTTTAGGTACAAAGGCTAAATAGTGAAGCACCAGTTTACAGCCCTTCTTAACGTACTTATGTTGCTCGCGTCAGCAATGATCACTCAACACAAGCTTTTCAGAATTAATCCATTACGCTATTAACACACTGAACGAATATCCCCGTGATAACGGAAAAGGGCTTTTTTGGTTCCTTTTTTAGCTCTTGAAAAAAGGAACTCGCATAAAGCGTTAGCGATGCGAAATGGTTACTGCACTTAATGAAAAGCTATTAACCAACAATAAAAAATGAGATTGTAACCAAAAGAAATGCTGGAAATTCCCTATCCTCATATAATCACATAAACAACTAACCATGACGAATGTATGTCTTGAAATGCGCGTCAGCAATGATCACTCAACACAAGCGTTTCAGAATTAATCCATTACGCTATTAACACACTGAACGAATATCTCCGTGATAACGGGAAAGGCTTTTTTGGTTCCTTTTTTAGCGAAGCTACATGGACGTAGTGAATGCAGTTAATGCAGGAGCTATTAACTGCCAGAAAAAAGGAACTCACAACCGACAAGAACGTCGAAAATGCCGTTTATGAATGGAACAATAATCGGCCATGCAAGCGTTAGCGATGCGAAACGTTTTTAATTTTAATTCAAAAAACAACCGCAAAACTACGCCAACAACCTCTCAACTATCCCCTTATTCGCTTCTGGAAACTCAAGCCGCTCTATATCCGCTAATTCAAACCAGCGTACCTGCTGGCCTTCCTGACCGTCAGGTTCACCAGTAAACACAGAAACCGAATAGAAATGCAAAACAACCTGTTTGTCGCCGTAATCAAACTCAACGGTGTCAAATAGCTGACAACTAGTCAGGTCAATTTCAATGGCAATTTCTTCACGACACTCTCTGATAAGTGCCTGCAATGGCGTTTCATTGTCATCCAGTTTACCACCGGGAAACTCCCACTTTCCGCCTTGAGGTTTGTCATCAGGGCGTTTTGCCAGTAATACTTTATTATCTTTAACAATGATGGCAGCGGCGACATGTATCATAAGCGTATCTTTACTGTTTGTTTAAAATTGATGTTTAAAATATTGGCGTTTAAAATTTTTAACGTTCAAAAGCGATTAAACTTTATAAAAACTCGAAGCTGAAGCAACAAAAAAGCCCGAAGCACTAAGTGTTTCGGGCTTATGATGCTTACACCATCAACTTATTTAAGTTTGCCGTGGCATTGCTTGAATTTTTTACCGGAACCGCAAGGACAAGGATCGTTTCGGCCAACTTTAACCCCGTCACGTACAAAAGGTGTGGCCGGTTGAGCGCCAGACTCTTTAGCTCCCGCATTATCGTTTGCCATTGCATTGGCTTGCTGATGCTGGAAATTCATTTTTTGCGCTTCTGCTTCTTTACGTCGCTGCTCTTCAACGGCTGCAGCATCTTCTTCAGAACGCACCTGAACTTTTGATAGCACATTGACCACTTCGTGCTTTAATGACTCAAGCATTCCGGTAAACAGTTCAAAGGCTTCGCGTTTATATTCTTGCTTAGGATTTTTTTGAGCATAACCACGTAAATGAATACCCTGCCTTAAATGATCCATCGCCGCAAGATGTTCGCGCCAATGAGAGTCGAGCGTCTGTAGCATCACGGATTTTTCAAAATGACGCAGAACTTGTCCACCAACGGCTTCTTCTTTGGCTTTGTAATTATCAGTAACGACTTCAAAGATTTTTTCACGCAGCTTATCTTCGTGAAGCTCTTCATCTTCTTCCAGCCATTTTTTAACTGGCAGCTCAATCAAGTATTCATTTTTCATGTGCTCTTCGAGCCCATTGATATCCCACATACTGTCAATGCTTTGCGGTGGAATATATTGACTGATGTCTTCGTTCAGAACATCAAAGCGCACGGCGTCAATGGTTTCGGAAATATCATCGGTCGACATCAGCTCATGACGTTGTTCATAAATGACTTTACGCTGATCGTTGGCAACGTCATCGTACTCCAGCAACTGTTTACGAATATCAAAGTTACGGGCTTCTACTTTGCGCTGTGCGTTTTCAATAGCGCGAGTAACCATTTTGTGTTCGATGGCTTCGTCTTCTTCCCAACCTAATTTACGCAACATATTGACCATACGCTCGGGTGCAAAAATTCGCATCAGATCATCATCGAGTGACAAGAAGAAACGGCTTAAGCCCGGATCACCCTGTCGACCGGCACGGCCTCGCAACTGATTGTCGATACGTCGTGATTCATGACGTTCGGAACCTATGATTGCCAGACCACCAGCTTCTAGAACTTGTTGATGACGCTCTTTCCATTCGCTTTCAAGTGCTTCAAGTTTTTTATTTAACTCACTCTCTGGCTTGTCTTTGTACTTTTGCTTAAGCGCTTCGGTTTCCGCTTTTATGTTACCGCCAAGAACAATATCGGTTCCTCGACCGGCCATATTGGTCGCAATGGTCACAACACCTGGGCGACCAGCATCAGCAATAATTTGCGCTTCCTGCTCATGGAATTTGGCGTTAAGGACTTTATGTTCAATTTTCTTTTGTTTTAATACGGACGATAAAATCTCAGAGGTTTCAATGGACGCGGTACCCACCAATATTGGCTGACCTTTTTCACGACACTCTTCGATTTGTTCAATTAATGCTTTGTATTTGGCATCACGGGTTAAGAAGACCAGGTCCGCCATATCGTTCCGGATCATGGGTTTATTGGTTGGAATAACCACAACTTCCAGACCATAAATTTGTTGTAACTCAAACGCCTCGGTATCGGCAGTACCAGTCATACCGGAAAGTTTGTCGTAGATTCGGAAATAATTCTGGAATGTTATGGAAGCAAGCGTCTGGTTTTCGTTTTGAATGGCAACGCCTTCTTTTGCTTCAACCGCCTGATGCAACCCTTCTGACCAACGACGACCCGGCATGGTTCGGCCCGTGTGTTCATCAACAATAACAATTTCGCCGTCCTGAACAATATAGTCCACGTCAATTTTAAACAGGGTATGTGCTCGTAAAGCGGCATTAACATGATGCAATAAGGAAATACTTTGCGCCGAGTAAAGCGTTTGTCCTTCGTCAAGTAAACCGGCTTCGGTCAATAACTCTTCAACTCTAATTTGGCCACTCTCGGTAAAGTGAACCTGTTTGCTTTTCTCGTCAATGGTGTAATCGCCTTCTTTTTCCACCACTTCTTTTTCGTCTTCACCGGAAACGATTTGCTCTTTCAGTTTTGGAATAAGGCCATTCATTTTTTTGTAAAGCGCGGAACTGTCTTCCAGCGATCCGGAAATAATCAACGGCGTTCGGGCTTCATCAATTAAAATGGAGTCAACTTCATCCACCACGGCAAAGTTAAGTTCGCGCTGTACTTTTTCTTCCAGACTGAACGCCATGTTGTCACGCAGATAATCGAAACCAAACTCGTTGTTGGTTCCATAAGTGATATCACACTGATAAGCCTGCTGTTTCACTTCATGGGACTGGCCAGATAATACGCAGCCCACGGAAAGTCCTAAAAACTCGTACAAGGGACGCATCCAGTCCGCATCACGTTCCGCCAGGTAATCATTCACGGTAATGATATGAACGCCTTTGCCGGATAATGCGTTCAGGTAGGCCGGCAGGGTTGCCACCAGGGTTTTACCTTCACCGGTACGCATTTCAGAAATTTTGCCATCATGAAGCACCATGCCGCCGATAAGCTGCACATCAAAGTGGCGCATACCCATTACACGCTTACTGGCTTCACGAGCCACGGCAAAAGCTTCATTTAAAATATCGTCGAGTGTTTCACCATCGTTTAAACGTTGCTTGAATTGATCGGACTTAGCCTTTAACTCATCGTCACTCAATGCTTCCAGCTCAGGTTCCATCGCATTGATAAGATCCACTTGCTTCTCGAGTCGCTTAAGAATACGTTGATTTCGACTGCCGAAGATTCTGGTTAAAAATTGTCCGAACATGTAAATACTCTTTTATTGTTGTGGTGTTAACGGTTATGCAGTGTTAACAAAAATTTACGGTGAAACGCCAATCGCGGCCAGCATTGTACCCTATTACACGCGGGGGTAAAACGCGAAACACTCAAATGGAAGTGGTATAAATGGGGATGAAACTGACTTTTACAAGACAACAAAAAAACGGCGAGTTTTGAGCTCGCCGTTTGGGTAAACAATAAACTGTTTTGACAGTTAAATTATGATTTACTGCGCCGATTCACATAACGTAGCGGGTTGATCTGCCGACCATTTTTCAGGATTTCATAATGCACATGGGCACCGGTTGATCGGCCAGAATTGCCCATTTCAGCAATTTGCTGATTTTTACTGATCACTTCGCCCACTTTCACCAGTGCGGTTTTGTTGTGACCGTAACGGGTGACAAAGCCGTCACCGTGGCTAATTTCAATCAACAATCCATAACCGTGGCGATCGCCAACAAACGACACAACCCCTGCTGCGGTTGATACGACAGGAGCGCCTTCTTTACCCGCAAAGTCCAGACCAGCATGCCAGGCAGGTCGGCCCGAGAAAGGATCCGTCCGGCGGCCGTAAAACGACGACATCCAGCCTTTGGTGATGGGTCGACCGGAAATATAGCTTTCCACACCAATGTGCTTATCAAGTACCAGAGATTCAATGGCGGATAACTGTTGCTCACGACTTAGCAGCTGGCTGCTTAAATCATCCAGTAAGGTTAAAAACTCAGCATCACTGCTGTTGCTGCTAACCGACTCAGGCTCTTCTGGACCACCTATAGCAGGCGGTTGAGAAAAATTGAATTCATTGGCATCGATACCGGCTATATTGGCAATGCGGGAGCCGGCTGCGTCCAGGCGTCGAACATGGGCCTGTAAAATACCAAGGCGTGCGGTCAGGGCATTTAATTTTTTCTGTGAACGTTCTTTGGCTTTATCCAGTTCAGTCCGCTGATCGGCCAATTGAGTACGCCAATCGTTAATGGTGTCCTGATCGACACTGGCAATGTGGCCTCTATACTTGGCCAGCTGATAACCACCAACAGCAGTAATCACTGGCAAGGTAACCGCAAAGGTCAACAATGACATAATGCCAAGCTTGGTCACTTTGAGGCTGCGGATCCCATTACGGGATCGCTGTAATATTGTAAAACTCATCTATCCAACACCCTTATAATTTCAGCTCACTTTCTATCGAAGTGATTTCTTTTTGTTATAATTCGGTTTGCAACACTGCCTTAATAACAGGGTTATTAGCAAAGCTAATACTGACGCTGTGCCAGAAACCCCTTATTATTGCAATAAAATCAACACTTTAGTTGTCGTTTTAATTAACGACCATCAATCTTAACGATTATGCTTAAATCAGCAGGCATAACGCCTTAACCGCAGGATCCGCTTGTTTATGTCAAAAACACGCCCAGAACCCATCAATAGTTTATCGGATAAAGCCGACGGATCTTTAAGGTTTATTTTGGACAATTTAGCAAGAATCAAGCAGTTAGACCATATAGTTAAAGCTAAATTGAGCCAAAAGTTAACATCTCACTGCCGAATTATCAATTATCGTGATAATCGACTGGTCATCGCCGTTGAATCTTCCAGCTGGGCAACCCGGTTAAAATTCGAACTGCCAAATTTACTGTCAAGTCTACGGGCGGATGGTTTTCCTGGCTTAAGGGCCATCGATATTAAAGTGGCTGAATCGGATCAAAACAGCATTTAAGCAGCTTGCCCATACTCAACAACTCAACAACCAATTCACAACCACCGCTTCTATTAAAAACAAAAAAGCCAAAGCATCAGGCTCTGGCTTTTAGGCTAACCCATTGTATTCTAACGATTTTATACCGATAAAATAGGGTTCATAATGTAAGAGATAGGCGCCGCAGTGGCGTCTTCAAAGGTAACGGTTTCCCAAGCTTCGGCGTCTGCAATCAACGCACGCAATAACTTGTTATTTAACGCGTGACCCGATTTGTAACCTGCGAATGATCCCACCAGACTGTTACCCAGTAAGTAAAGATCACCAATGGCATCCAAAATCTTGTGCTTAACGAATTCGTCTTCGTAACGTAAACCGTCTTCGTTCAAGATTCGATAATCATCCAGAACAATGGCGTTATCAAGGCTTCCGCCCTGTGCCAGGTTTTTCGAACGTAAATACTCAATATCATTCATAAAACCGAAGGTACGGGCACGGCTCACTTCCTTAACAAACGAGGTGCTGGAAAAGTCGATAACCGAGGTTTGCGAACGATCTTTAAAAATGGGGTGATCAAAATCGATGGTAAAGGCAACTTTAAAGCCATCAAAGGGTTCGAAAACGGCTTTTTTGTCGCCATCTTCAACCACCACTCGCTTTTTGATCCGAATGAATTTTTTTGCTTTGCTCTGCTCTTCGATACCAGCAGATTGCAATAGGAATACGAAAGGTCCAGAGCTACCGTCCATAATGGGTACTTCTGGCGCAGATACATCAATAAAGGCGTTATCAACACCCAGGCCGGCCATTGCCGCCAATAAATGCTCTACGGTTGAAATTCTTACATCGCCTTTGATCAGGCAGGTTGACAAGGTTGTATCGCCAACATTTTCTGGAGCAGCTGCAATTTCTACGACAGGCTCAAGATCAACACGGCGGAATACAATGCCGGTATCCACGGGTGCAGGTCGTAAGGTTAAATATACTTTTTCACCGGTATGCAAGCCAACGCCGGTTGCGCGAATGGCTGTACGCAAAGTACGCTGTCTAATCATTAAGCTTTCACTCCAAAATACTGTTTCTACGGAGCTCCACTCCTACGTACCTTCCATGAGGGAGCGAGATCCTACCAGATAAGAAATATCTGTGAAACATTTTTTGTGTATTTTTCACACAATTTGAGAATTAAATCAAATTTTAACACTTTTACGAGCTTTTACTGACTAACTGGCTCATATTTCTCAAATTTATCTCACTTTGAAATCAACTGTTTCGAAGCGAACTTCTGTTAAGTGGCAAAATACCCAAACCGCTTAACCAGACCCTCTCAAAAAACTTAAAACAGACAGGTGCAGAAGGGAGGCACCTGTCTGTGACTGACTTATCTGCTTTTTTAATCACTGTGAATGCTGAACGGGGCAATCACAATTGATTCGTAAAAAACAATTCAGGGTTAGTCGGCCTGTTTTCTTAAAAATGCAGGAATATCCAGATAATCCATATCACTGCCCGCCGCTTTGGCTTCGCCACCATTTTGTTGACGAATAACCGTTGGGCGATCCAGCTTTTGGTAATCCGTTGTGCCATCGGCTTTTATATTTTCATCGCTGTTCGACACTAACTTAACAGGCTGCTGGCCTTTGGCTAACAATCCTGTGGCTACCACTGTGACACGTAATTCATCATTAAGTTCAGGATCAATGGCGGTCCCCACAACTACGGTGGCTTCTTCTGAAGCGAAGTCCTGAACGATGCTGCCCACTTCGGCAAACTCATCGATGCTCATGTCTTCACCACAGGTGATATTCACCAGAATGCCTCGAGCACCCGACAAATCAACGTCTTCCAGTAATGGACTGGCAACCGCTGTTTCTGCAGCAACCTGAGCCCGATTATCGCCTGAGGCAATGCCAGTTCCCATCATGGCCATGCCTTTTTCTGACATCACCGTTCGAACATCGGCAAAATCCACATTGATCAAACCAGGACGAGTAATTAACTCGGCAATACCCTGAACAGCACCATGCAGTACGTCATTCGCCGCTTTAAAGGCTTCGGTTAATGCTTTGCCTTTTAATACCGACAAGACTTTATCGTTTGGCACAATGATTAACGAGTCAACATGACGACGTAATTCTTCAATGCCTTCTTCTGCCACTTTCATTCGCTTTTTTAACTCAAAGAAAAAAGGTTTGGTGACTACCGCAACCGTTAAAATGCCCATTTCTTTGGCAATTTCCGCAACCACTGGCGCAGCACCCGTTCCCGTGCCACCACCCATACCGGCGGTTAAAAACACCATATCGGTGTCTTTTAATACTTCCTGAATACGTTCACGATCTTCCAGCGCAGCCTGACGCCCCACTTCCGGATTGGCGCCCGCGCCAAGTCCTTTGGTGATGCTACCGCCCAGCTGAATGCTGGTACGTGCATTGGATTTACTTAAAGCCTGTGCATCTGTATTTGCACAGACAAATTCAACACCGTCGATATTGGCTGCAAGCATATGCTCTACCGCATTGCTGCCACCGCCACCCAGGCCAATGACTTTGATAACGGCATTGTCTTGGCAGTTATCGATTAACTCAAACATGTTAGGCATAGTTATTTCCCCTTCTTATTACAATTTCAACATTGCATTTGTTGCTAACACTGCGTTGTTTTATTACCCAGTGTTAAACCTCGTTTTTCAGCCGACCATTAAAATCCGCTGAACCAATTTTTCATTCGTTCAAACACCGACGTAAAGCTGCCGGTTTTCTGTGGTGTGTAATGATAATCTTTGGTTTGTTGATGTCCGTACAACAGCAAACCAACACCCGTGGCGTAAATAGGATTTCGAACCACATCCGACAATCCCTTAACGTATTGCGGCATTCCCAGACGCACCGGCATATGGAATACTTCTTCGGCCAACTCGATTAAGCCTTCCATTTTCGAAGAGCCTCCGGTTAACACCACACCGGCCGGAATAATTTCTTCAAACCCGCTGCGGCGAAGTTCAGCCTGTATTAAATTGAATAATTCTTCGTAACGCGGCTCCACCACTTCGGCCAATGTTTGGCGAGATAAACGACGCGGCGCTCGCTCGCCAACGCCCGGTACTTCGATGGTATCTTCCAGTGACGTTAATTGACGTAACGCACAGGCGTATTTAATTTTGATGTCTTCTGCGTGTTGTGTAGGCGTTCGAAGAGCCACCGCAATATCGTTTGTTACCTGATCGCCAGCGATAGGAATAACAGCAGTGTGACGAATAGCACCTTCGGTAAAAATCGCAATATCCGTGGTGCCGCCACCAATATCCACCAGACAAACACCTAACTCTTTTTCATCATCGGTCAGTACCGAGTAACAGGACGCTAACTGCTCCAAAATAATGTCGTCCGTATCCAGGCCACACCGGCGAACACATTTAACAATATTTTGTGCGGCACTGACTGCACCTGTAACCATATGAACCTTTGCTTCAAGTCTCACCCCTGACATGCCAATGGGCTCTCGAATACCCTCCTGATTATCGATCACAAATTCTTGTGGCAACACGTGAAGAATTTTTTGATCCGCTGGTATTGCAACGGCTTTGGCCGCATCAATAACGCGATCAACATCTTGCGGGTTCACTTCCTGATCACGAATAGCAACAATGCCATGAGAATTTAAACTGGCGATATGGCTACCGGCGATTCCGGTAAACACCGAGTGTATTTGACAACCCGCCATTAACTCAGCTTCTTCGACAGCCCGTTGGATGGACTGAACCGTCGACTCGATATTAACCACCACACCTTTTTTCAGTCCGCGCGAAGGATGCGAACCAATACCGATAATATCGATTTCATCGTTCGCATTAACTTCACCGACAATCGCAACAACTTTCGATGTTCCAATATCCAGTCCAACAATTAATTTTTTTTCTGGTGCTCTAGTCATAATCGTTCTCTATTTTGTTTCACCCTGAATTTAATGTTGAGCTACCTGCTCTTGCTTTTTATTTTTCCAACCTACTGCCACACCTGATTGATACCGCATATCGATATAAGCTAACCGCTGCTTTTGCTGTTGATTAACTGACTCAACGACGGTTAAAAATCGCTCTAATCGATCCGATAATTCTTTTTTTCCGAGAAACAGCGCTATGCCGTTTTCAAGTTGCATGGTCCATCCATTATGAGGACTCACAGATAGTTCGGTAATTCGAAACTCGTTCTCTGGCATTTGTTCCGAGAAAAAATGATACATGGATAACAAATCCGAAATTTTTCCATAGTTACCGGTTAACAAAGGCAACTGTTCAAATTGTGTCACGTTATCGGCTTGAAACACGATGCCTTCTTTACTGATCAATTTTTCATTATTTAAATTTAACCAGGGCTGATGTTCTTCGACATCCAGCATCAATGTATGCGGCCATACTTTTCGTGCTTTCACCTGCTTAACCCAGGGGTAGGTGAGTATCACTTCTGAAACCTCTGCAACATCCAACGTAAAAAACGAATCATCTATTTCGGCTTTTATATAGCGCTCTAACGATTCAGCCGTAACAAAATCAGGCGCATTTTGAAACGCCACTTTCCAACTTTTAACAGTATTAGATGACTCTGAATCAGTTAACTCAGAGTCCGTTAACTCAGAATTTTTAACAGCACTACCTGCCACCTGATTGTTAACCGCTTTGCTTTTTAACCAGTTAAATACAGGCTGGCTAAACATAAAAACACTCACCGTTACTGCGCCTAAACCGACAATAAAAACAGACAGACGCAACCAACGCTTAAGCGAGGCGCCTGAATCTGATTTTTTAGTGGTCGCCATTTGGCGTTTACGCTGACTCATAAACTTGTTTTTAAAATTTCCAATGTTAAAGCTTCAAATGAAAGCCCTTTATGCAATGCTGCTTTAGGTACCAAACTGGATTCGGTCATACCGGGCACCGTATTCGCCTCAAGTAATTTAAATTGCTGGTTATTATTATCAAAAATAAAATCAACCCGGCCCCAGCCAGAACAGCCTAAAGCGGCAAAAGCGTTAAGCGCCAATTCACCCAATATCGACTCCTGCTCATCCGATAAACCACTGGGACAAAAGTATTCTGTTTCTGACGACTGATACTTGGCTTCATAATCATAAAATTCACGAGGAGTGACCATACTGATACTCGGCAACGCCGTGTTGTTCAAAATGGCAACGGTATATTCTTTGCCATTAATGAATGATTCCACCAGTACTTCACTGTCGTACTGTCGGGCGGTTTCTATGGCACGACACAACTCACCAACGTTTGACGCTTTACTCATGCCAACACTTGAACCTTCATGTGACGGTTTAACAAACACCACAGGACCAAGTTTGGCAATAATGCTGCGAATACTTTGTTCATTCACAGTAAACTCTTCTGAAACCAGAACATGATCCGCTACAGGTAATCCCATCGCTTTCCAAATCATTTTGCTGCGCCATTTATCCATGGCTATGGCAGATCCCAGCACGCCACTGCCGGTGTACTGGATCCCCATAAATTCAAGAGCGGCCTGAATTCGACCATCTTCACCACCCCGGCCATGCAATGCATTCCATACACGAGTGATGTTTTTTGATTTAAGTTGCGATAAATCTTGCTCTTTGGGATCAAAGGCTTGCGCATCTATACCCATTTTCTTAAGCCCTTTAATAACAGCTTCACCAGAACGTAACGATATTTCACGCTCTGCTGAGTCGCCGCCCAAAAGGACTACAACTTTGCCAAACTGTTGATTAAGTGCATCGGTCATTTTATTCACTCTTTAAAAAAATAGACTGGCGATTTTCTTTCCAGTGCTTTGCAATTTTTCCAACATCACCAGCGCCCTGGGTCAATACCAGATCACCGTCATTAACAACTCCGGCAATCAGTTCATCAAGCTTTTCCAAACTTTCAACGTATATGGGATCAACTTCTCCGCGCTGACGAATGCTGCCACACAAAGATTTACTGTTGGCGCCCGTGATTTCTTTTTCACCGGCAGAATAAACATCCAACATAAGCAGGACATCGACTCCCGACAAAACAGAAACGAAATCTTCATATAAGTCACGCGTACGTGAATATCGATGTGGTTGATACACCATCACCAATCGCCGTTTTGGCCAGCCTTCCCGAACTGCTTTGATGGTTGCATCCACTTCCTTTGGGTGGTGTCCATAGTCGTCCACCACTTCCACTTCGCCTGACTCACAAGGAAAGGTGCCAAAAGAATGAAAACGACGGCCGATGCCTTCAAAGTTTAATAACGCCTGCTTGATTGCATCTTCCTTTACACCTTCTTCGATACCAACGGCAATGGCCGCTAAAGCATTTAATACATTGTGTTGACCTGGCAAATTCAAATCGATGGCGATAGTGCGCGAACTGCCTTTACGTTTCACCTGAAACTGACTGACATTACCCACTTGTGAAAACTCAAGTGCCTGGTAATCGGCTTTTTCATCAAAACCATAGGTAACATAAGGCCGTGCAATTTTTGGCAGCAGCTCTTTAACAATTGGATCGTCGATGCATAAAACCGCCAGACCATAAAATGGTAAGTTATGTAAAAAGTCGATAAAAGCCTGCTTTAAATTATCAAAGCTGCCATAAGTATCCATGTGATCTTCATCAATATTGGTTATCACACTTACCATGGGTTGCAAATGCAAAAAGCTGGCGTCACTTTCATCGGCTTCCGCAATAAAATATCGACTGGTGCCTAATTGCGCATTACTGCCTGCACTATTTAACACACCACCAATAACAAACGTTGGATCAAGACCACCCCGTGCGCACACGGTGGTAATTAAACTGGTTGTGGTGGTTTTACCGTGAGTTCCGGCAATTGCAATACCATGGCGATAACGCATTAGCTCGGATAACATTTCCGCACGACGCACCACCGGGATCCTTCGATTGCGAGCGGCATTAACCTCCGGATTAGATTCATTAATCGCGCTTGACACCACAACCACATCAGCACCAAGTACATTGTTAGCGGCGTGATGAAAGGTGATGTCCGCCCCTTTTTCAATCAACCGGGAGGTCACCGGCGATTCCGATTGATCCGAACCAGAAATTTTATAGCCCTGATTCAACAGAACTTCGGCAATGCCACTCATGCCGACACCACCAATGCCAACAAAATGGATCTGGCGGATCCGTCGCATTTCGGGTATTGGAAAATGTTGGTTCGGTTGCTTCATTCTTTTTCACTCTTTAATAACGTTTCGCAATAATCGGCAATGCGTTGCGAGGCATTGGTAATGGCAAATGATTTTGCCGCCAACGCCATTTGTTGAATCTTTTTTGGTTTTTCAATAAGCGGTTCTAACAATTGCACTAGCTGATTTATTTCAGCCTGCGGAATCATCAGAGCACCACCAGCATTCACTAATGACTCAGCATTTTTTGTTTGATGATCATCGACCGCGTGAGGGTAAGGCACAAACAAAGCTGCCAATCCCATAACCGCAACTTCACTGACGGTTAATGCTCCGGCTCTGCAAATAATCACATCAGCCCATTGATAGGCTTTTGCCATATCATGAATAAAATCGGAAACGATGATCTGTTCCGATCCCGCAGCAGGATAATAGCCCTTTACCGTTTCTGAATTATGTTTTCCGGATTGATGCCAAACTGAAATTTTATTCGCCTTTATCAATGGGGTCAGTTGACCTGGCAAACTATCATTGAATATTTTTGCGCCACGACTGCCACCAATAATCAACACATTCAAGGGTGATTTTTCAGTGATGCTTTCAATAGATTTTTTTTCTGCGGCGTTAATTATTTCGGCACGAATCGGATTGCCCGTGGTATAAACCGAATTTGAATTTCGATCACTATTTCGATCATTATTTCGCTCAAATGTATTAGCAAATGCTTCACAGACAACGGATGCTTTTTTAGATAAAATTCTATTGGTCATGCCTGCTATGGCATTTTGTTCGTGCACAATCAATTGTCTGCCGGAAATTTTAGCCGCCAATCCTCCAGGACCACTGGCAAATCCGCCAAACCCGGCAACTAAACCAATCTTTTGATGCTTAATGATGCGCAGCGCTTTCATCACACAATTCATCAAAACAAACGGCGCTTTCAATAAAGCAAGCAAACCTTTACCGCGAATGCCGGTCACGGGTAGCAAAAAGATTGGAAAATCATCACGCTTTACCAACTCTTCTTCCATACCACCTTTTGAGCCTAACCAACTAATTTGATAGCCGCGTTCACGCAATTCATTTGCTACGGATAACGCAGGAAATATATGCCCACCGGTGCCACCAGCCATGATTAAAATATTTTTATTTAACGCCGTCATGATGCCTTTCCTTTTTGCTTCGATGACGAGGTTAATGACATTTGAGTTTCAAAATGCACACGAAGTAATATGGCAATAGCGACACAACAAACCACCAGGCTATTACCACCATAACTAATAAATGGCAGCGTTAATCCTTTTGTGGGTAACGCACCACTACTAACCCCAATATTGACCAGGGCTTGTAGAATCAGCCAGATACTTATGCCATAAGACAAGTAGGCCGCGTAGGCATGTTGTTGTTTTAGCGCTTCTCTGGCGATATTCATGCCTCGCCAAAACAAATACAGAAATAAAGCGATCACCACCGTCACACCAACAAAACCAAACTCTTCTGCAAACACAGCAAACACAAAATCGGTATGCGCTTCCGGTAAATAAGATAATTTTTGGACGCTATTGCCTAAACCTTCGCCAAACCATTGTCCGCGACCATAAGCAATCAATGACTGAGTTAACTGATAACCGGAGCCAAAAGGTTCTTTCCAGGGGTCTAGAAATACCATCAAACGCTCATAACGATATGTCTGACTAATGGCAACACCGAATAAGCCAACACCTGCACAACTGCTTAACAAAATAAACTGCCATAGTTTGGCGCCGGCCAAAAACATCATGGATAAGGTCGTTACACAAATTACCGCGGCGGCACCAAAATCAGGTTCAGCAACCAGCAATACCGTAATAAGGCTAATCACCAATAAGGGCTTTAAAAACCCACGAATTTGAGTTTGCAATTCATCGGTCCGTCGTACCAGATAACCGGCGATATAGGTAATGACAAATAACTTAACCAGCTCGGATACTTGTATCGTTATAGGTCCCAGCACAATCCAACGTTTACTGCCATTAACCGAACGGCCAATCACTAATACGGCAACCAGTAATACAATGGCTGCAATTAACAACCAGGGACCGTATTTTTGCCAGAACTCAACCCGAATACCTAACGTAATAAAGCCTGCCACCAGAGCAACCACCAGATAAATAAAATGGCGGTTTACAAAATGCAGTGGATTAGCATTCAACTGTTTTTCTGCGTAAGGAATTGATGTGGACACAATCATCATGCCACCGATTGCCAGTAACACAAAAACGGTAAACAAAAGTCGGTTATCAAACGCTTGATAAACATTTAGAGCGAGGCTTTTCTGCTGGTTCATTTCGCCTCCCTCACTAACTGCATAAAATGATCGCCACGTAGCTGATAGTTATCGTACAGATCGAGACTGGCACAGGCCGGTGAGAACAGAACCGTATCACCTTTTCTTACAACAGTTTTGCAATCACTCACAGCTGCATTCAAATCATCCACAACACTGCAAAGATTTTTTGGTAAACAGCGTTCAAAAAGCGCTGCATCTTTACCAAAAACCCAGGTATGTTGAATGCACTGCTGAATGGTTTTGCCAAGTTCAGAAATATCGGCGCCTTTTGCATCACCACCGGCAATTAAATACAGTTGACTATCCGGTTTATAAAAGCCACTAATTGCTGCAACAGTCGCACCCACGTTGGTGGCTTTTGAATCATTAATCCACTCAATGCCATCGGTCGTTTCAACTCGCTGACAACGATGAGTTAATCCAGAATATGTTTGAATGGCTTTTATAATATCTGATGTAATTTCAATGCCGACCAAGGTTAGCAATGACAAGCAGGCAGCAAAATTCAGTCCGTTATGGGAACCTTTTAACAGACAATCTTGCTCCTGCAATAACTCAGTGTTTTTATAAAATACTGTAAAACCATTATCATCGGTTTTGACCCAAATGGCTGCACGGTCATTGCTTCCAAAGGAGCATTGTTGCTCTGGCAAAAACTCATCAATGGTTAGCTTATCGTCCAGATTAACCGCAGCCGATTTAGTCATGGTATACAAACGGCGTTTTATAGCAGCGTAATTATCCAACGTTTGATGTCTATCCAGATGATCCGCACTGATGTTCAATACAGAAACCGCTTCGGCTTTTAAACTTTTTAATGACTCTATTTGAAAGCTGGACAATTCAAGAATATAAAATTCCGGTGTTGGTTGTTCGAGCAAATCCAATACCGGCGTGCCGATATTACCGGCAACAACGGCATCGATGCCTAGCTCTGCCGTTATCCATCCCAGACAGTCACAAACCGTTGACTTTCCATTAGAGCCCGTAATGGCGATAATTTTTGCAGAACAGTTTTGAGCAAACAATTCAACATCACCCACCAGCTCGACACCCTGTGCAGTGACACTTTTTAATACAGGTAGGTTAATGTCGACTCCCGGACTTGCGATGATCAAATCCGCTTTTAGTAACCTTGTTAAGTCAAACTCTCCACAACGAATCTCGACAGTAGGAAAAGACTGTTGAAACGCATCGAGCTGTGAAGGATTTTCTCGAGAATCCATCACCAACACCTGCCAGCCTTGTTTAAGGCAATAGCGTACGCACGAAGCCCCGGTTAAACCGAGGCCAAGTACGATGGCAAATTGTTTGGTGTGGTGATGTGTCATACTAACTCTTTAATAACCTCGACTTATGTGACTTACCGTATTTTTAAGGTGGCTAAACCCACCAAAACCAATACAACTGAAATGATCCAGAAACGAACAATTACACGCGGCTCCGGCCAGCCTTTTAATTCATAATGGTGATGCAACGGTGCCATATTAAAAATTCGCCTGCCGGTTAATTTATAAGAGCCCACTTGCAAAATGACGGATACGGTCTCCATCACAAATACGCCGCCCATAATAAATAACACCAACTCCTGTCGTACTGAGACGGCAAGAACACCAAGAGCCGCCCCCAAACCTAATGCACCAACATCACCCATAAAGACTTGCGCAGGATAAGTGTTAAACCATAAAAAACCGAGTCCGGCACCAACCAGCGCGCCACAGAAAATAGTCAGCTCACCGACCCCGATAACATAAGGAATGGCAAGATACTCAGAAAACTTAATATTTCCGGTTAGGTAAGCAAAAATTCCCAAAGCACCGGCGACTAATACCGTTGGTAATATTGCTAAACCGTCTAAGCCATCGGTCAAGTTGACGGCATTACTGGTTCCAACAATCACAAAATAAGTCATGGGTATAAATAAAATACCCATGCCTATGGCAATATTTTTAAAGAAAGGAACGATTAACGTTGTTTCGACAGGCGAAGCAGCGGATTGATATAAATAATAAGCCGCAGCAAACCCAACCACCGACTGCCAAAAGTATTTCCATCGTGCAGGTAAGCCGGTTGGATCTTTTTGTATTAACTTTCGATAATCATCAACCCAGCCAATCACACCAAATGCCATTGTGGTCAACAACACAACCCAAACATGACGGTTATCCAGATCTCCCCAAAGCAATGTAGACAGTGCAATAGCAATCAAAATTAAAGCGCCACCCATGGTCGGCGTGCCTGATTTTGATAAATGCGTCTGCGGTCCATCATTACGAACTGTTTGACCAATTTGATAATGCGCTAATTTGCGGATCATAATTGGGCCAATAAATAACGAAATACCCAAGGCTGTGATCACACTTAAAATTGCGCGCAGTGTTAAGTAACTGAAAACATTAAACCCAGAATAGTATTGCTGAAGATACTCTGCTAGCCACAACAACATTAGTGCGTCTCCCCAAAATAGTTAACGGACCACTGCAACAGAGGTTCAACCACATGTTCCATATGCGCACTTCGAGAACCCTTCAGTAAAACGGCCGTTTTTGTTTGTTTTATTGTTTTGATTATAAAATTGGTTAATTCTTGTTGTGACGTAAAGTGATGAGCACCCTCTGCAAAAGCCTGATGGGCAAACTGACTCAAAACACCAATGGTCAATAAGTGTTCGACACCTGCCTGTTTTGCGTATAAACCGGCTTTTTGATGATACTCACGCGCTTTTTCTCCCAGCTCACCCATATCACCTAAGGCAACAATGGTTTTGCCAGGTTGTTTAACCAGCACATCAACACCCGCGGTAAACGAGGTGTAATTAGCGTTATAGGTATCATCAATAATGGTTAATTGATCCGAGGGGCGATGAACTTGCAACCGTCCTTTTACCCCAGCAAACGATTCCAGTCCTTTAACAATTAAATCAATATCTAAACCTGCCGCAATTGAACAAGCTGTCGCGGCCAGTGCATTCATGACGTTATGTTGTCCTGGTACATTTAACGTAACCGCGTATCGGGCAGAACCGACTTGCAGATCAAAGCACACCTGATGTTGCTTCAACTCTAAATTTACAGCCATAATGTCCGCACTATTATGCATGGCAAACGTTTTTATAGGTTGACTGATTCTTTCTCGCCAGTAAGCAGCAAACGCATCATCATTATTGATGATAGCGATCCCATCTTTTTTCAGGCCATCGTAAATTTCACCCTTTGCCTGAGCAATGCCCTGCAAATCACCAAAACCTTCCAGGTGTGCTGCCGCCACATTATTAATTAAAGCGACATCCGGAGTTGCCAGTCCGGATGTATAACCAATTTCACCGGCATGGTTTGCACCCATTTCGATGATTGCGTATTCATGATGAGATTCAAGTCGAAATAAGGTTAACGGCACACCTATATCATTATTTAAATTACCAATGGTCGATAAAGTACTGCCTGCCTGCCTGAATATTTCAGCCAACATTTCTTTTACGCTGGTTTTACCAACACTACCGGTTAAGCCAACAAAGGTTGCGTTAGATGCTTCCCGAATTAACTTGGCTAAACGCCCTAGCGCCAATCGAGTGTTGTTAACCAGAATACAAGGAATATCCTTTAGTGCTTGTTTGACAGTGTCCGATAATTTCTCATAAGCACCGGACTCTACCATTAGAGCGGTTGCGTCCTGCTTGGCAGCTTCAAGTAAAAATTCATGCGCATCAAAATTAGGGCCTTTTAACGCAACAAATAAACACTGTTCACAACTGATTCTTGTGTCTGTATTGACTTTAGAGACTTGAATACTTTTATCTTCAGTAGCATTTGACGATATCAACTTTCCATCAACAGCCTTAACGATAAGTTCCAGAGAGACATTAATCATTTCTGCCTCCCGTTAACACGTCTTTTGCTAAATTTACATCGCTCAACTTATGCTTAGTTGTGCCTATAATTTGATAGCCTTCATGCCCTTTACCGGCAATGACCACAACATCCAGCGGAGACACTGATGCAACCGCTTGCTCAATGGCCTGCTTTCGATCAGACACGTAAGTCACCTTATCAGGATTCTTAAGGCCCGCTCGCATATCATCTATAATGGTTTCCGGTGTTTCTGTTCGCGGATTATCATCGGTAAAAATAACCGCATTTGAATATTTTTCAGCAACCCGGGCCATCAATGGTCGCTTGGCAGAATCTCTATCACCCCCACAGCCAAATACGGTTACAATCTTTCCGTTACAGTGCTCGCGAGTTGCTATTAAAGCTTGTTCTAATGCATCAGGCGTGTGCGCATAATCAACAATAATAAGTGGTTTGTCGTCTCCTCGAATCAATTGCATTCGACCGGCAACAGAAGTCAGTTGATTGACTACCTTAAAGACTTCATCAGCGTTTTGTAGCTTGACACCCAGTACTGCAACAACGGATAAAATATTATTCAAATTAAAGCAACCAATTAACGGCACTTTAATTTTCCCTTGCCCCCAAGGCGTAAATACATTGGCGCGAATACCTTTTAGTGTTAAGCGAATATCTTCAACCCATATCCATTGACGTAAGTCGGCACCTTCGGTGGGTTCTTTCAATGACAAAAATATTTTACTCGCCGTGATCCCTGAGTCTTTTTTCAGTTTACGGCCAAATTTATCATCGACATTGATGATGGCCCATTTTAATGACTCGCCTAAAAACAGCTGACGCTTTGCTTCTCCGTAAGCGTCCATTGTTTTATGGTAATCAAGATGCTCATGGGTCAAATTGGTAAACACGGCAAAGTCAAACTTAACCGACGCTACCCGGTTTTGCACAAGTCCGTGTGAAGAAACTTCCATAGCTGTGTTAGCACAACCATAGGAGACGGCTTTATTTAACTCTCGTTGTATCGTTATAGGATCGGCGGTGGTATTCTCATTTTCAATTTGAGCTCCAAAAGGCCCGCAACCTAAAGTGCCCATTGTCCAACAACAACCATCAATCAAATGCAACGCTTGCGCCAGCATTTGCACACAACTTGACTTACCATTGGTGCCAGTTACCCCAATGGTTAAAATATTTTCCGATGGATTGCCATAGAGTAATGCCGCAATATCACTTAAGTGTTCATTTAACGCTTCAACTAACACTAAAGTCACCGACTGCTCAGAAATATGACTTACCTTGTCCCGATCAAAACCGGCCGCTTCTGCAAGAATCAGCTTTGCACCTTGCTCTATGGCACTGTCTATAAATTGTCGACCATCAAGTTTATGTCCGACACAGGCAACAAAACCATCACCGGGTTTCAACGCCCGACTGTCTATTTTAAGATGGTTAAAGTTAAGCTCTTTTTCACCGGCAACAAGCTCAGCCGCAGGCCAGTGCTCTTCAAACGCATTAAAATTAAAGACTCTATCCATGGGCACCTTCCTTACGAGAAGATTTTTTTGCCACATCGATGGTCTTATCCGGTTTAATATTCAGTAATCTCAACGCTTGCTCTGCAACATTGGAATAAATAGGTGCCGCCACATCGCCGCCATAATACACATCGCCTTCTGGCTCATCTAACATCACAACCATGGCAATTTTAGGGTCGCTTACTGGCGATATTCCGGCAAAAAATGCCAGATACTCATCGCCGTAGCCACCTTTAACCGCTTTACGGGCAGTGCCTGTTTTTCCTGCCGTTCGATAAGATTCAAGCGCAGCGCCGGTTGCCGTTCCGCCTTCATTAACAACGGTTTCCATCATGGCCAAGACTTTTGATGAGGTGTTATCACTGAACACCCGTTCTTCGGCCAAAGGCTGATCAACTTTTAAAAAAGAAACCGGACGTTTAACACCGCCACTTCCAATAACGGCATAGGCCTGTGCAAGCTGCAACGGCGTCACCTGAAAACCATACCCATAAGCCATGGTGGCCTTTTCAAAATCTGTCCAGTTAGGTCGTACCGAAAAACGACCACTGCTTTCACCAGGAAATCCGCTGCCGGTGTCCAGTCCAAAGCCAAGCTTATAAAAAGTGTCTAAAAAGGGTTCATCTTCTAATGCTAACGCAAGTTTGCTGACTCCCACATTGCTCGACTTCTGTAAAATTTTTGTGACGGTAACCGTACCCAGATTAACGCCATCTCTCACCCAGTTATTGCCTAGTTTTAATTTTCCGGGAGTCGTGGTAATTAGCGTATTGGGTTTAACAATGTTTTGTTCCAATGCAGTGACAACGGTAAAAGGTTTCGCTGTTGAACCAGGTTCAAACATATCGGTAACGGCTCGATTACGTGTTAACTGAGGCTTTCTTTGATCGTTTCGATTTGGGTTATAGGAAGGTTGATTCACCATCGCTAAAACTTCACCGGTATCAATATCAATAATCACCAGACTGCCCGCACGCGCACCGTGTCTTAACACGGCAGCTTTTAACTCTCGGTATGCCAGAGCCTGAATACGCGAATCCATGCTAAGAGTTATATCCTCGCCTTGCTTGGCGTCATCGATAATGCCCTGGTTTTCAATAACATTACGCTGCAGATCAACCACTACGCGCTGTTTGCCGGGATCGCCGAGCAAAATATCGTTATATGCTTTTTCGACACCTTCGAGTCCATTGGCATCAATGCCGGTAAAACCAACAACGTGTGAATTGATTTCAGCGGTAGGATAATAACGACGTTGTTCACGTTGCAAAAATACGCCATCAATGTTCAGGCGATGGATAAATTCTGCCTGTTGTGGGTGCAGTTGACGTTCCAGCCAGACAAAGCGTTTGCTTTTTCTTTGTTTAACAAACTGACTTAATTCGCCTTCTGGCATTTCCAGAACGTTAGCCAGTTTTTTCCACGCCACCGAATGCATTATCGATGGTGTTTTTAAAATGGTTTTGGGATCGATCCAGGCCGACTGCACCGGAATCGAACGCGCCAGTTCAATGCCGTTTCTATCGCTAATAACGCCTCTTCGAGTATCAATGCCCTGTAACCGGACACTGCGTTTGTTTGCTTCAGAGGTTAGCTTTCCGGCTTCATAAATTTGTAAATAAGCCGCTCTACCGAGCAGGGCTGTAAACGCAAGCGCAATAACGCTTAACATGACGATATAACGCCATGTGCAAAGCGGAATGCCTTTTGGTTTACGAGCTTGTCCCATTTATGTTCCCGTTATTTTTAATTTAATCTTGCTCTATCAATACTTCATCGGTTGCAGCAACGTTTTTCATTGCCAACTTTTGTTTGGCCATATTTTCAATTCGGTTATGTTCAGCCAAAGTTCCCTGCTCCAGTCGTAGCGCTTCCCACTCCATTTCCAACTGGTATTGTTCATGCTTTAAATGTTCTAGTAATGCCGTATGACTTCTATTTTTATGGGTAATGTAAGCAACCGTAATGGCGTTTGCCCAAACCAGAACCGCTAGCAATAAAATCCACCGAAACTTCACTAATCGTTGTAATAAAATAACCGGTAAGGTTGTTTCCAGTTTTTCGGTAATGGATTTTATAAAAGTCATACTTTCTCCAGTATTCTCATAATGGCGCTTCGAGATCGCACATTAGTGCCCACTTCTTGCTCTGCGGGTTTCACTGGCTTTCCAATAATTTTTGCTGCTGGTTTAATGTCACTTGCCAGCACTGGCAAATCTTTGGGAAAGTCATCACCCTTTGCCAACTTTTTAAAATAACGTTTTACGATGCGATCTTCTAACGAATGAAAACTGATCACCACTAACTTGCCGCCTTTGGCAAGTATTTCAAAAGCTCCTTTAAGGCCTTGTTCCAAATCCGACAGTTCTTCGTTAATATGAATTCGAATGGCTTGAAAACTTCGGGTAGCCGGATGCTTGCCCGGATCTTTTTTCGGTACCGCATCATCGATTAGTCGAGCCAGTTGTAAGGTTGTAGTTAAAGGCTGTTCGTCTCTGATTTCGACGATTTTTCTTGCAATGCGTGTCGCAAATTTTTCTTCGCCGTAAACTTTTAACACGTACTTAATATCACGCTCTTCGGCTTTAGCGAGCCATTGGGCGGCACTTTGACCTTTCTCTGGATCCATACGCATATCCAGAGGCCCATCTTTCATAAAACTAAAGCCTCGCTCAGCTTGATCAAGTTGAGGGGATGAAACACCCAAGTCCAGTAATACTCCCGTGACTTTTCCGCTTAATAGCTTTTGTTCCATCACTGGCTGGATATTGGCAAAACTGTCGTACACCATTTCAAAGCGTTGATCGTCTGCAAAGTGTTCTTTGGCGTAAGCCACAGCCTGCGGATCTTTATCAAACCCGATGAGACGACCTTTACTGGACAGCTGATCAAGCACAATACGGCTATGGCCACCACGACCAAAAGTGCCATCAATAATAATGCTGTCGTCGCCTAGATCGAGGGCGTCTACCGCTTCTTGCAAAAGAACCGAATCATGTAGCTTTTGCGTTTTCATCATTAAAATGCCAGGTCAGGTAATTGTTCAGAGTCAAATTCTTCATCAGCAAGCACAGACAGGTCGTCCGCTTCTTGAGCTTTCCATTGTGTTTCATCCCAAATCTGGAATGTTTCACCCTGGCCTACCAGCATCAGAGACTTACTGAGTCCAGCAAAGTCACGTAACTCGGCTGGCAGCAATAATCGGCCATTACCATCCACGTCCACCTCTTTGGCAGAACCAATGGTGACGCGTTTAAACAGGCGATAGGCTTTTTTGCTGCTGGGTAGCGCTCTTACTTGCTCTTCGAAATCTTCCCAGTTGTGGAGTGGGAACAAAAGGAGATTGGGGGTATCGAGTTCATAGGGATTTTTAGTGACGACCATACGGCCATTGCAGATATCGGACAGGCGATCACGATAGCGGGCCGGAATGGCTATCCGACCTTTCGCATCTAGATTGATTGAATTTGCGCCTCGAAACACGATTCACCCTCTTTTGACCACTTAGCGTCCCAAGTAAGTCATTTAGATCCACAATTTGTCACTATTCTCCACTTCTGTACACTATAGGTAGGAGGCAAATCTCAGTCAAGAAAAATTCATGGTTAAAACATAAAATTTTTCCTTATTTCACAATAAGTTAGAGGTCGATCACATAACGAAACTGAACAAATCGCATTTACTTTAATTGATTCAATCAATTAGTCATACAAGTTAAAGTAGTTTCTTAAGAGTTGAGTTATTTAGATACTTTTGGAATGAAAATTTGAGTTGATATTACAAGACTAATAGATATAACAAGATTGAAGAAAAAAATTTGGCTGGCCTGTAAGCCGGATTCTGTCTGGGACAGTCATTCTTCTAGGCTTTGCGTCGCCACAAAGCTCAAGCAACCTACCCGGATCCAGTGCGGGTCACACCTGTAGGATCCCTATTTGGTCTTACTTCAAGTGGGGTTTACCATGCCACTTATGTTGCCATAAGCGCGGTGCGCTCTTACCGCACCATTTCAACCTTACCTGTTCGTCCGTTTTCACAAACGCCATCGGCGGTATATTTTCTGCTGCACTTGCCGTGAGCTTTCGCTCCCCAGGCGTTACCTGGCACTTTACCCTGCGAAGTCCGGACTTTCCTCCCCCTACCGAAGTAAGCGGCGACTGCCCAGCCAGCCAACCGAGATTCTGCCCATAAACAGACTGAATTACAAGGTATTTTGCGCGCCTATCAGGGCTTTAGCCCAAGTGCCATCTGATACAACTCTTTTTTCGGTAAACCGGTTAATTTTGCGGCAATTTGCGACGCGGTTTTGGTTGATACATGGGGCAATAACTCCTGTAACAATAGCTCCGGAGACACCGGCGGTGCGGAGGTCACTTCAGGCAAACCCTTCACCATAATCACAAACTCACCTCGGCACTGGTTCGAATCGGACGATAATACCGCCATCACTGCTTCACAAGTACCCGATATAACGGTCTCAAATCGTTTGGTGAGCTCTCGCGCTAATACCAGTTCGCGCTCAGCGCCTAATACCTGATTCATATCTTTTAAACACTCCAGCACCCGGTGGGACGACTCATAAAACACCCAGGTTCTCGACTCTTCACTCATGGCCTGCAGAACTTTACGACGACCGCTGGGTTTGGCAGGTAAAAAACCTTCAAAACAAAATCGATCGGTCGGCAGTCCTGCCACACTGAGCGCAGTAATAATGGCGCATGGTCCGGGGATCGGAACCACATTAAAACCATCTTGCCGTAACTGATTTACCAGCACATATCCGGGATCACTGATTAAAGGCGTACCGGCATCGGATATAAGCGCCAGATCATCGCCCTGCGCCAACCAGGCTTTCACTTGTTCGACACGCTGTCGCTCATTATGATCGTGTAAAGATGTCAGGGAACCTCGAATACTAAAATTCGTCAAAAGTTGTTGGCTACGACGAGTATCCTCAGCCAAAATACGCTGAACCTGTTTCAGTGTGTCTATGGCACGTTTTGATAGATCATCCAAATTGCCAATAGGTGTTGCAACCACATACAATGTCCCGAGTTGTGAAGCCATAAACGAATCTACTTATAAAGTTTGCTATGATGGTTGCCATAAAAACCCGTTGCTAACCCGGAATTTTAACTATGCACAGAATTGTTATCTTACTGCTGATATTAACACTCACCGCTTGCGGCCAAAAATCGGGCCAGCGGAGTGTGCAAGAAACCATTAACAATGCAAATTACTTTCTTGGGCTTGCTAAAACCAGTGAGCAGCCGAAAAAAAGTGAATACCTGTTAAAAGCAGGAACTATTTTGGCACAAAAAGCGCAATACTTAAAAGCGCAAGAAACTTTCTCCTTTTTAAACCCTGAGTATTTATCCGATACCGATAAAGAATCCTATTATCTTTATTACGGTCTGTCGCTACTCAATTTATCGCAAAATGATACCGCGCTAAAATTTTTCAAACGTATTACTCAGCCACAACAACACAGTATCGACTGGCAAATAACCTATCGAAATGCTTTATCCCAAGCTTATCTGAATGATGGCAATTATTACGAAGCGGCAAAGATCCGCATCGAACTGGAAGACTTGTTGTTGACCGAGCAACAGATTACCGACAATCATCAATTTATCTGGGATGCTTTGAGTCAGATCTCTGAAGAATTTTTAAAGCTCTATCAAACTGACTTTTCGGATCCCATCATTAATGGATGGCTCGACATCGCTTATCTGACGCGAAAAAATGCCAACCAGCCGGAACAACTGCTTCATGCATTAAATTTATGGAAGCAGCGCTACCCGTTGCACCCGGCAAATGTTCAAATGCCCGAAGAACTGCAACAAGTGGCCAATGCCAAACTCTACAAACCACAACAAATAGCTTTATTATTGCCACTGTCTGGTCGGCTGGCCGCAGGCGGACGCATGATTCGTGATGGTTTTTTAGCCGCGCACTACAACGCCGATCAAGCCAGCAAAACCATTATCAAAGTCTACGATACAGCGCAAAACTTATCGCCACTGACCACCTACCAGCAAGCTGTTGATGATGGCGCCGACTTTATTGTTGGACCGCTTACAAAAGAAGCCGTTGAAAAAATTGCGGCTCAGGAATCCTTGGCGGTTCCTCAATTAAGCCTTAATCGGGCAGACAATTCGCCCATTATGCACAAGGAGTTGTATCAATTCGGCTTGCCCATAGAAGACGAAGCGCAACAGATTGCCAAACTCGCTATCGCCAAAAACCATCAAACAGCAATTGTTCTGGCACCAATAAATGAGCAGGGCGAACGAACCGTTGAATCCTTTAATCACCTGTTTACTGAACTTGGCGGTCAAATTGCCGAAGTACAACGATACGACAATCCGCAAGAAATAAAACTCATAGTAAAGCGCCTGTTAAATATCGACTTGAGTGAAACCCGCAGCCGTACTCTGGAGCAAATTACCGGCAAGCCACTAGAATATGTACAGCGCAGACGACAAGACGCAGATATGGTTTTTCTGTCCGCATCTTCAAATGATGCCCGACGTATAAAGCCATTTTTAGATTATTACTTTGCCCATGACTTACCGGTTTATTCCGTATCACGTCTTAACTCTGGCTCGCAAAATCGACAGCTGAACAACGATCTTAATGATATAACCTTTACTGACAGTCCTATACTGGTGTCGGAGTCAGCCGAAATGCAACAACTTCGTCAGCAACTTTCAGAGGTTTTACCCAATATAAATTCGTCATTTGGTCGACTGTTTGCTTTGGGCTACGATGCCTACACACTGCTGCCCGAGCTGAATATATTGCAGGCTTTCAAGCAACATAAACGACAGGGTTTAAGCGGTAAACTCAGTGTTACTCCACAAGGTCGAATAGAGCGAACGCTGTCAATCGCACGCTTTGAAAAGGGAGCCGTTAATGAAGTTATTGCAGCGGATACTGAAACCAAAAAAGTTACTCAATAATCAATCGTTAAATTTAAACAGCCCATCGCAAAAGATGGGCGACTTCTATGAGCAAAAAGCACTCAAGCAACTTGAAGCTCAAGGCCTGACTTGTTTAGAAAAAAACTTTTGCTGTAAGCTGGGTGAAATAGATTTAATCATGCAGCAACAACAAACCATTGTTTTTATTGAAGTACGTTATCGAAAACAAAATAAATTCGGCAGCGCGCTAGAAAGTGTTACACCGAGTAAACAGGCAAAATTAATTCGAACCGCAAATCTGTATTTAACTCAACATCAGTTGCATAATAAAGCAGCATGCCGATTTGATGTCGTCACCTTTGACAATGAACAATTCAACTGGATAAAGAACGCTTTTAGCAGTTAACAGGGTATTTATGATTGATCGTATTAAAAATGCTTTTACCGAGAGTATTCAAATTAAAATTGAATCCGCCGACACCTTACCCAATGCTGTGGCAAAAGCTGGAGACTTAATGGTTAAAAGTCTTATTGAAGGTGGAAAAATTTTAACCTGTGGTAATGGTGGCTCTGCGGGTAATGCACAACAATTCGCATCGGTAATGTTAAACCGGTTAGAGCGTGAGCGCCCCAGCCTTCCTGCCATTGCACTCACGTCGGACTCACAAACCTTATCCGCCATTGCTAACGACAGTGACTTTCACGATGTGTTTAGTAAACAGATTCGAGCACTGGGTAACGAAGGCGACGTGTTATTGGTTTTTTCTTCCAATGGCAATGCGCCCAGTGCAATAAAAGCGATGGAAGCTGCGCTTAATCGCGATATGCTTATTGTCGCGGTAACCGGTGTCGATGGTGGAAGTATTGCCGGATTAATCGGATCAAATGATGTCGAAATTCGTGTGCCGGCCAACTCTTACCCTCGTATACAGGAAGTGCATTTACTGGTTGCGCACACACTTTGCGATTACATTGATAACAGTTTATTTGGAGAACAAGGCTAATGCAGCAACGACTTTTAACTCAGCTGATACTTATCACAACATTTTCATTTATAGTGACTGGCTGTAACCTTACCAGCGATAACAGTGATTCAGAGCTCAAAACAACCGAACAACGACGTTCCATAGAAACCGTCATCGACGATGAAAAACTTGAACGTATGGCGATTGATGCTTTATACAATAATCGCGACTTGTGGAAAAACAGCGAAATAGAAATTGTCAGCTTTAACAAAATATTGCTGTTAATTGGCCAAACCCCAACCAACAGTTTGAAGCAAAAAGCGGAAAGCCTGGTCAACTCAATTCAGGGCATTGATAAGATCTACAATGAAATACGCGTTGCAGCTCCGGCAAGCTCCCTTACTTATCTGAGTGATATCAGCTTAACTTCGAAAGTAAAAACCGCGTTGTTTTCTGAAGATGATCTGGACTCAACCAAAGTTAAAGTTGTCACAGAAGACGGCGAAGTATTTTTACTCGGACTGGTTAACCAACGTGAAGCCGATAAAGCCATTGATATCACACGCAATGTCTCTGGTGTTAAACGAGTTATTCAGGCGTTTCAAATTACCCCGTAATCAAACTGCATTCCATTAAGTCAATAAAAAACGCCGCAATTGCGGCGCTTTTTCATTCCTGACAAAGATTGTCTTTGTAAGCAGAATTTTGTTAGATACTTTTTAATTACCGAGTAGATATTCCCATAAACTTACTTAACCACTTTTAAATGTGATGTTTTCGGTTTTTGATTACTTTTCTTTTCAGGCTTTACTGTCTTATTACTGGAAACTAGCTCGGGCGTTGACTCATCTTCGGCAATTCGATTCAACTCTTTCGACAATAAAGCTTCTTCATCGGTTAATTCTTCAGCCGCCAAATCATCTTCTGCCAGTTCATCTGCAGTCAGAATCAAATCGCTTTCTTCACTTGGAAACGCCATGCCTTGTGAGTTTTCACGGGCGATAATGGCTAAGATAGAAGCCATAGGTACTCGTATTACACGCGCCACTCCGGAAAAACGGGCGTTAAAACTGACTTCCTCGTTTTCCAGTGCCAATCCCTGTACTGCACCCGGTGAAATGTTCAACACTATTTCACCGTTACTCACATGCTCGCGTGGCACTTGAACCTCAGGGTAATCCGCATTCACAATTAAATGTGGCGTGCCCTGATTGTCCAAAATCCACTCGTACAATGCTCGTAATAAGTAGGGTTTGTTATTACTGAACTCAACCATAATTAATACTGTTAGCCTTCGTGAATTTCACGTTCGGTGGTGGTTAAGCTGGCCTGAAATGAATCTCGCTCAAACAAGCGTTCCATATAGCCCTGAACTTCTTTAGCACCACGTCCGGACAATTGAATGTCCATGGATTGTAAACGCCACAATAGCGGCGCCAAACAGCAGTCTACCAAAGAAAATTCTTCGCTTAAGAAATAAGGTGTCTCCTGAAAAACAGGTGCCAAAGTAATTAAGCTCTCTTTTAATTCTTTACGAGCACGATCAAGCTCTTTATCTTTACCACGCTGAATTACATTAACCAGGCTATACCAGTCTTTTTCAACACGATGCATCATCAGTCGAGAGCGTGCCCGTGCAACGGGGTAAACAGGCATCAAAGGTGGATGTGGAAAACGTTCATCCAGATATTCCATAATGATGCGGGCTTCGAATAAAACAAGTTCACGATCCACTAACGTTGGAACAGTGTTGTAAGGATTTAAATCCATCAAATCTTCTGGCTTATGCTCATCGGTAACTTCGATGGTTTCAAAGTTAACGCCTTTTTCGGCGAGAACAATACGAACCTGATGACTGTAAATGTCATCGGCGCCAGAATACATGGTCATTAGTGAACGTTTGGCTACAACTGCCATAAGAGTCTATCTCCAATATAAAAGTTAATCGGAAAACGCTGCACCATACCAATGGCATCGTGCAGCGCGTTCAGATTAATGAATATCTTTCCAATATTCTTTCTTCAGCAGGTATGCCAGAGCAAAAAACACAAGAATAAACAACAGTACATAAACACCCATGGACTGTCGTTTTAGTTTAACTGGCTCACCCACATAACTTAGGAAGTTTACCAAATCGCGTACGGATTCATCGTATTGCTCAGGTGACATAGTGCCTTCCGAAACAATCGATAACTCGCCGTCTTCATTTAACACTTGCTTACCCTGAAGAGGCTCCAGCACGTGCGGCATACCAACATCAGGAAAAACCGTGTTGTTGACACCGTAAGGCCGAGATGGATCGGTGTAGAAAGCACGCAAGTAATTGTACAGCCAGTCAACACCACGAAAACGGGCAACCAATGTTAAGTCTGGTGGCGCAGCACCAAACCAGTTTTCCGCGTACTTTTCTGGCATCGCGGACGTCATTAGATCGCCTATTTTTGATTCATCAAAAATAAAGTTTTGCTTTAGAACGTCTTCTGGAATGTTAAGGTCTTCACCCATACGCTTAAAACGCTGGTATTGAAGTCCATGACAGCCCATACAATAGTTCATGTATAGCTTGGCACCGTTTTGCAGAGAGACATTATCCGTCATGCGAATATTGGCTGGATCTTTTGGCGTATAGTCGCCACCGCCAGCCGCCATAATCGCAAAAGAAAAACTACTTAGTGCGAGTGCAATTATTCTTTTCATTAGTGCGTCACCCTCTCTGGTACAGGTTTGATTTTATCGAATAAATGATAAAACGGTAAAAATCCTAAGAAGAAGAAGAAATAATAAAAGGTGCCAATCTGAGCCATCAAAGTACGTCCTGGTGTTGGTGCTTTCATTCCCAGATAGCCAAGAATAATAAAGAACACAACAAACAGCGTCAGACCCAATTTATAAATCCAACCTTTGTAGCGAATGGATTTAACCGGACTGCGATCGAGCCATGGCAACAGGAATAACACAACAATCGATGCACCCATCGCCAGTACACCTAACGCTTTATCAGGTACTGCGCGCAGTACAGAATAGAACGGCGTAAAGTACCACACTGGCGCAATATGCTCAGGAGTCTTCAAGTTATCAGCCGGGGTAAAGTTAGGTGGCTCAAGAAAATAACCGCCGCCTTCCGGGAAGAAGAAGATAAACAGACAGAACAGGAATAAAAAGCCAGCCACTCCGACAATATCTTTAACCGTGTAGTAAGGGTGGAAAGGAATACCATCGAGGGGAATGCCTTTGTCGTCTTTCAGCTTCTTAATCTCAACACCATCTGGATTATTTGATCCAACGGCGTGTAATGCCACAATGTGCAAAAACACCATCAGTAACAGAGCGATTGGCAAGGCAACAACGTGCAGAGCAAAGAATCGATTGAGTGTTGCACCAGAAATCAGGTAATCACCACGAATCCAGGTCACCAGCTCTTCACCGTAAACCGGTACCGCAGAAAATAAGTTAATAATAACCTGAGCACCCCAGTAAGACATATTACCCCAAGGTAACAAATATCCCATAAAGGCTTCGGCCATCAGTAACACAAAAATTACCATACCGAACAACCACACCAGTTCTCTTGGTTTACGATAAGAGCCGTACATCATGCCTCGGAACATGTGCAGGTAAACCACCAGAAAGAACGCTGAAGCGCCGGTCGAGTGCATATACCTTAATAACCAACCGTAAGGTACATCACGCATGATGTATTCAACGGAGGCGAATGCATTTTCCGCAGACGGATTATAATGCATGGTCAGCCAGATACCGGTTAATAACTGATTCACCAGCACCAACAGTGCTAATGAGCCAAAGAAGTACCAGAAATTAAAGTTTCTGGGCGCATAGTATTCCGCAAGATGTTCATTCCAGACTTTGGTCGCTGGAAAACGGGCATCAACCCATCCCATGAATTGCTGCATTTTGGTCATTACGCCGCTCCTTCTTGATCGACACCAATCATAATGGTGTTATCGTTTATGTAGCTGTAAGGAGGAATTTCGAGGTTATTTGACGCTGGAACGCCCGAGTAAACCCGGCCAGCCAAATCAAATTTAGAACCATGACATGGGCAGAAAAAGCCGCCGTTCTCACCGGCTGAAAGTTCTTTCTTATGCTGAGGCACACAGCCCAGGTGGGTACAAATACCAACAACAACCAAGATGTCATCTTTAATCGAACGAGTCAAAGTGCCAATGTAGCCAGGTTGAAGCGTATCCGGCTTTTCAGACTTGGGATCTTTAAGCTTATCAGCCATCCCTTCCAGTTCATTTACACTGTTAGGCGAACGCTTAACCACAAAAATGGGCTTACCGCGCCATGCTGTCTTAATCGACTGGCCTTCTTTTAATTTACTTACGTCAACTTCAACCGGAGCACCTGCCGCCTGGGCACGGGCACTTGGAAGCCATGATTTAACGAAAGGTACTGCTATACCAACCGCGCCTGCTGCGCCTACTGCAGATGTTGACCACAGTAGAAACCGGCGGCGGCCGTTATCGACACCGTCTTTACTCATGCGGATTGTCTCCCCATCGGACTTCTTCTAAATTAATGAATTAGGATAATGTTCTTGAAATGCCATGAAACCGTTTTAGCAATAACCCCAAAGGAACATTTCAAACGGCGAAATCATATAGAAAAAGCCTAGATTTTACAAGGGAAATAGCATTTTTGCTTTCTAATCTATTGATTTATATTAGATTTTATTTTAGACGCAAAAAATCTCAGCCGGGGTAACTGAAGTGAAAGAATGGGCCATTTGAATTGCGGAATGAGTTGTGAAGGACAACAAACAAATAAAAAGCGCCGGATTTTATGATCCAGCGCTTTTTTGCAAAGCCAGACGTTAAGAAAAAATTAACGCTTAGAGAACTGAGGACGCTTACGAGCTTTGTGAAGACCAACTTTCTTACGTTCAACGGCACGCGCATCACGAGTAACAAAGCCAGCTTTACGAAGATCACCGCGTAACTCTTCGTTGTAATCCATTAACGCACGAGTGATACCATGACGAATCGCACCCGCTTGGCCAGTGGTTCCACCACCGCTAACGGTTACATTGATATCAAACTGCTCTAGAGTTTCGGTAAGCTCTAATGGTTGACGAACTACCATGCATGAGGTTTCACGACCGAAATACTCGTCAACTGGGCGACCGTTAATAGTGATCGCGCCCGAACCAGAGCGTAAAAATACGCGAGCGGTTGAGCTTTTACGACGACCGGTACCGTAATACTGTTCTGCCATCTTCTTATACCTTCTAAATATTCAATTCTTTTGGTTGCTGAGCAGCATGAGTGTGCTCGGCACCTGCAAATACACGCAATTTCTTAAACATTGCACGTCCCAGAGGGTTACGTGGCAACATACCCTTAACCGCATTTTGAATAATACGCTCTGGCGCTTTCTCACGAAGCTTACCCAGAGTAATTGAGCGGATACCACCAGGGTACTCAGTGTGACGGTAGTAAGTCTTAGCCGTCTCTTTTTTGCCCGTTACCGCTACTTTGTCAGCGTTAATAACAACTATGTAGTCGCCAGTATCAACGTGAGGCGTGTACTCAGGCTTATGCTTTCCGCGTAAACGGCGAGCAATTTCACTTGCAAGACGGCCTAGCGTCTTGCCTTCAGCGTCGACAATATACCAGTCGCGCTTTACAGATTCAGGTTTTGCAGTAAATGTTTTCATCGTCTCTTAGCTCCCAAACGGGCTTTGCTGAATTCCTAGCACCTTTAGTCAAGGTACATACCAAACTGAACGGGGCTTGGTTTATGGGCTTCTAAAAAGGAGCGCGAATTTTACAGAAAGCACAAGCCAGATACAAGCGATTTACTCAAATAATATTCAACCCTGAAAATCGGCTTCATTGGTAAGGCTTGTCAATGAGCTGGCTAAATTGTAACCGATTGACTCATTTACGCAATCAATCTCGTTAATTTTTGCCATTACACTAAAAAACAGGGACTTTTTAGCGGTTACCTCTTTATTTCCCAGCTCTTTTGTTATAAAAGTTCTGATGGATAATTTAAGACAGGGATTGTGCCCTGTTGACTAATAAATCTAAATCAATCACTAGACACGAAAACAACAAGGGGCTTTGTACCATGGCTGTTAAAAAGAAGAAGGCACCAGCAAAAAAGAAAGTAGCTGCTAAAAAAGCACCAGCGAAGAAGAAAGTAGCTGCTAAAAAGGCACCAGCAAAAAAGAAAGCCGCCGCGAAGAAAGCACCGGCTAAAAAAGCAGCAGCAAAAACCACTGCTGTAAAAGATCGTTTTAATAAGTCTCAAATGCTCAATGAAATTGCAGAACGTACCGAGCTTTCTCGTAAGCAAGTTTCCTCTGTAATGGATGAACTTTCTGTGTTGATTGAACGACACATTAAAAAACGCGCTTGCGGTGAGTTTGTTATGCCGGGACTTTTCAAAGTACAAACGGTTCGCAAACCAGCAACTAAAGCCAGAAAAGGCATTAATCCATTCACTGGCGAAGAAACTGTATTCAAAGCAAAACCCGCTCGTACAGTTGTTAAGGTTCGTCCTCTGAAGAAATTAAAAGAAATGGCCGAGTAATACTCACCATTTTCTACAAAAACAGGAGGCTTCGGCCTCCTGTTTTTGTATGTAGCGTTTCAACCGCTCTCAGTTCTGTTTCTCTACTTGTGGATTATCTTATTAAAAATAAGCGTTATCCTCCAATCGTTGTTTCCACTGACATCAATCAAAGACGGTTAACCTCGGTGCAAATTACCGCTTTATGAGGCCATTTTAAATTCCAGTGTGATTGTCTGGCTTTGCTGTTTGCCATCCTTAACCGGAAACTGCCATTTTTTTAGCGCCTGTATCGCGGCTTTCTCAAATACGCGCTTTGGGTTGGCTTCAAGCACATTGATGTTGATAACCTGCCCCTGCTCATTGATGTCAAATGACAAGGAAACAAATCCATCAAGATTTTTTAACCGCGCTTGTCTTGGGTATATGGGCTCAACTCTTACGCTGGGGCCTGAATGAGTCGCAATACCATGGTTTACGCCAGGAACGGCAACATCAAACCCTTTCGTACCCTTAAACAACGTATCTGTTACTGGAAACGACGGTGTAATAGCAACAGGCTGATTGTTTGCGCGAGGTTGATCAGGTTGCTTGACCGGTTCAGCCACGCTGTCCTTTTTTTTCGGCTTCACCTTATCTCGCTCGGAGCGATCCTTCAGGCTCAAATCATAATTATGAGTTTCATTAAGCACATCAATCGGTACGCTCGGCAGGCCACGGCTGTGATCGGCAGAAACCAGCTGACTCATAAATAATAAAACAGCAAAAACAGTGATCAATGAAAGTATGAATGACACGGTCAGTTTCATAAAATTCCCCTTAATAACGTTTATGTTTTAGGCAACATTTAATCTATGTTGATGTTTATTGCTGCAGCATAATTTATAAACGTCAAACTGGTGGAGACAGGGTTAATCAAGAGACAGAGCTCTGAGCAAATAGTAAGTCTTAAGAATAATGGGACTAAAAAAGGCAACAAAAAGCCTGCTTAAGATCACTCTAAAGCAGGCTTTTATTCAGTCGGGCTAATTTAAAGTCATGTAAAAAACCATGCGCATTTTGTTAAATGAGGCGAGTAATCACTGCCTTACTAAACAATCATTAACCCACTAACAGAGGAGCAATAACCAGACTTACAATTGCCATTACATTTATTAAGATGTTCATTGCCGGCCCCGAAGTATCTTTGAATGGATCGCCAACAGTGTCACCAACAACAGCAGCTTTGTGCACATCGGATCCTTTGCCACCCAGGTTACCTTTCTCAACATATTTTTTCGCATTGTCCCAGGCGCCACCCGCATTGGCCATAGTGAGGGCTAACAACACACAACTAACGAGTGCACCTCCGAGCATTCCGCCAAGGGCTTCTGGGCCTATGCCAAAGCCAACCACAACCGGCGCAAATACCGCCAGAGCACCTGGCAGAACCATCCGTTTTAGTGCAGCCGTGGTAGCAATATCCACACATCGGGCATTGTCTGGCTCAGCGGTTCCCTCTAACAATCCGGGAATTTCTTTGAATTGTCGGCGAATTTCTTTGATCATATCAAACGCTGCATCGCCCACCGCTCGCATGGTAATGGCGCTGACCAAAAACGGAAAAATCCCCCCAAGAAACATACCCGTCAGCACTTCTGGATTGCTGATATTAAGAGCAAAGCCTTCAACTTTACGACTAATGGTTTCAATGTAAGCCGCAATAATGGCTAACGCAGCCAATCCGGCAGCACCGATTGCGAAACCTTTTCCAATAGCGGCCGTGGTATTTCCCACTTCATCCAGACCATCGGTAATAGCGCGGGTTTCTTCACCCATTTCAGCCATTTCGGCTATGCCGCCTGCATTATCCGCCACTGGACCGTAAGCATCGATCGCCATGGTAATCCCCACCGTTGCCAACATTCCAACTGCACCAATACCGACACCATAGACACCAGCGCCTTCGGGTAACAGCGAGCTGCTGATAAAAATAATCGCAGCAATGGTTAACACAGGGATCACCACCGACTGCATGCCGACGGCAAGGCCTGCAATCATCACCGTCGCAGGCCCGGTTTCACCACCTCTGGCAATGTCTCTAACAGGTTTACCACCTGTGTAATACTCGGTCACCAGGCCAATAATAATGCCACCGGCGGCACCAGCAACCACGCATAACCAGACATTAAAGTGGATCCCGAAATACTGAATCACCAGATAAGCGGCCAACATGAGTAACAACGTCGAACCAATGGTACCGATCCTTAGGGCTTTTGCCGGATCGGAGCCGGAAAACACCTTCACCACCAGAATACCGATCACTGAACAAATTAATCCTACAGAGGCTAAAGCCAGGGGTAAGAACATCAATGTTTCGGCAGTTTCTGCGCCAGACGCCATTATCGCGACAGAGCTTGAAGCCATGGTTGAAGCAATCGCGATGGTTGCAATCATCGAACCACAGTAGGACTCGAATATATCAGATCCCATACCGGCAATATCGCCCACGTTATCACCAACATTATCGGCAATGACACCAGGATTTCGAGGATCATCCTCCGGGATACCTGCCTCAACTTTTCCCACCAGATCGGCACCAACATCAGCACTCTTAGTAAAAATCCCACCACCAACACGTGAAAATAAGGCAACGGTGGATGCGCCCATGCCAAAGCCATGGATCGCTTCGGCGTGTTCTGGATTTGCACCAAACAGCAAGTACAAGCCACCGAGTCCAAGCAATCCCATTGACGCAACGGTAAGTCCCATAATCGAGCCGCCGAAGAATGCAATTGAAAGCGCTTCTGACGCCCCTTTCTGGTTAGCGGCAACCGTTGTTCGAACATTGGCGAAAGTGGCCGTGTACATACCAATGTATCCTGCAGAGGCAGAGCAAAGCGCGCCAACCACGAAAGCCAGTGGCGTGTGCCAGCTACCAAAGCCGATATACAATAGAACGGTTAATACCGCTGCAAAAATAAATAGCACCGTGTATTCACGACGCATAAAGACCATGGCACCCAGATGAATAGCGTCCGCGATCTGTTTAATTTTCCCTTCACCAGCAGGATTTTTTTTAACCAGAGCAAAAATGATGAACGCAAGGATAATACCAGCCACACCAAGGACTGGAGGAATATACAACAAGTCAGACATAGAACCCCCGTAAGCTTAAAATTTGTCAGCTTTAGCATAAAAACTGAACATGAAATGTCTCTTAAGTAAAGAGACAAGATGCCGACGGACAAGCGACACGACCTGAACCGGTTAAGTTCGCCACTTCTGGCACTGAGATAGCGTCAAGATCACGCTACCGGGAACAATAACGAATTCCTATTATTGTCTTTATATCAGTTATCGTTTTTATAACGTAATTGTATGGGATAACAATGATTCCGCAGGTTAATTTATAACCTGTTGATTTTTAGTACAATTTTATACATTTAATGAGCAATTTATTTTGCAATGCAATAACTGTATAATACGCGCCCTTCTACAGTCTCAAACACACAATTGAGTAGGAAATCATGAGTTTAAATAAAGTTGCATCCGGACGAGATCTTCCAGAAGAGATCAATGTCATCATTGAAATACCTGCCCACGCAGAGCCGGTAAAATACGAAGTAGATAAAGACTCAGGCGCTATGTTTGTTGATCGCTTTATGGCGACCTGTATGCATTACCCATGCAACTATGGCTATGTGCCACACACTTTGTCAGAAGATGGTGACCCGGTCGATGTACTGGTTCCCACCCCCTTCCCGTTGATGGGTGGTTCAGTGATCCGATGCCGTCCCGTTGGTGTGTTAAATATGACCGATGAGTCAGGCTCAGACGCCAAATTAATTGCGGTACCTGTATCCAAATTAACGCCGATTTACAAAGACGTTCATGAAACAAAAGATTTATCTGAGTTGTTACTGAACCAGATTGAACATTTCTTTGAACACTACAAAGATCTTGAGCCAGGTAAGTGGGTTAAGATTGAAGGCTGGGACAATGCCGAAGCGGCTAAAAAAGAAATCACTGACAGCGTCGCCCGTTATGAAGCCAGTGACGAAAAACCAGCGTTCTAATTAACTGGTTTTTTAGACATAAAAAAGCCGTCTTTATGACGGCTTTTTTGATCAATATAGCTATTCAAAAAAACATTACTGAATAATCAAGGCACCCGATACGGTGGTCATTTTTACCCGTCCGGCACTAGTGCCGAGTTCTAACTGCAATGACTTCTCACTGATAAATGATGCGTCAGCCGTATCATCCGACAACTTATTGATAATATCGCCGCCAGGCCCTGTTTGCATATCCAGCGTTGCGTTTAACGGGTTTTCCAACGACAAAGCGATTTCACCGGTAACCGACGACAACTTTACAAAAGGTTTTTCTGAGACCTTTCCATTGATGGTTATTCCGCCAGAAACCGACGTCACTTTTAATTGTTCAATAGACGAAAGCTTTGCCTGAACGTCACCAGAAATTGCACTGATCGACACAGAAGTGGCATCCGACTGAACTTCGATATCACCACTGACAGAGGATAAAGCCAGTGTGCCATTGGTCTGCAAAAGCTTTAACTCGCCACTGACGCTATTGATTTTTGCGCCACCAAGCAGGTTTTGGCCTTTGACTGAACCGCTGACCGTTTCAATATTCACAGCCTTACTCAATCCTGACACCTCAACACTGGCCGACACGGTTTTGACCTCAAGTGCCAGTCGCTTTGGTAACGTGATTGATAAGTCCGAAGATGATTTACCGCGAAAACTTTTATTCTCCGGCATGATCACTTTTAATACTATTGCATCACCTTGCTGCTCAAAAACCAACGAATCAGCAGCTGAATCAACCTTCCCGGAGACTAATACCTGCTCGCCATTACTGCCCGTTAATGTCAGATTTCCGCGGGAATTTTCAACCACCAGTTTAGTGGCATCGGTTGCATCCAGAGACTGTTGTATGTCACTGCTTGCTGCAAATACCAATTGACAACTAAAAGCCGCTATAAGCCACCAAAACTTCATGCTTCACCTCTCATACTGGAAAAGCTTTGTTCAACTCGCTCAATCAGTTGCTCTTCACGTTGATACGTTTCTTCTAACAATTCTGTTAACCGGGCATTATCTGGCTCTGCAATCATGGCTTTGCGAATATCCAGTAAAGCCTGCTCAATAATCACCAGATTATTTTGAATGTCTGCGGCCACCTCAGGATCCATTTTACTCGCCATATTCGAAAAATCTTCAACGAAGCTGGCTTTGATAATTTGTCGGCGTTGCTCCAGCAACTGAAACTCCTGTTGCTGTGCCACATAGTGTTCATGACTTTGTTGAAATGCCTGATAATCTGACAAAGTTTTAATCGATAATATAGAAGACGCCACAGCGACCAATAAGCTCGCAGCAACCGCGTAGGGCATCCATCCTCTATTAGCAACTGGTTGATTAACCCTCTGATTCATACCAGAATCAATAGACGCTGTATGACGACCGGACTGATTTAAAATTTTATCTTTTACTGCAGACCAGCCATCGTTGGCTGGTTCAATTTCATCGGGCAAAGCGGACATAGCTTTTTCGATGTTCGCCCAATCGTTACCGCTTGTTCGATCGTGACTCATGAAAACCTCGCTTTTAATAATGCTCTGGCACGGTGTAACTGTGCTTTACAGGCGCCTTCGGATATCGCCATTTTTTCAGCAATCTCCTGATGTTTATAACCTTCAATATCGTGCAAAACCAAAACCATTCTGGCCCTTGTGGGCAACTCGGCAATGGCTCGTTCCAAATCTCGTTTTAAATGAAGCCTCTCTGCTTCATGACCAGAATGCAAGGTGTCATAGTCTTCGCCTTCCAGCAATTGATTCTTCTTGGTACGAAAAAAACTGATGACCAGATTACTGGTGAGACGATACAACCAGGTACCAAACTGGCTGTCGCCATGAAACTGTGAAATTTTTCGCCAGGCCATTACAAATGCCTCCTGCATCAACTCTTCAGCTAATGCTTCATTGGCCGTCATGCGCAAGCATAACGCATATACACGCTTATAAAAATATCGATAGAGATGCTCAAAAGCGCCTAACTCCCCCGCTTTTGCATCATTTACCCAGCCATCGATGACTTTTCTGTCGCGCTGGAGTGATGTTAACTCCACTAAGTTACTGTCCAAACGTAATCCCGTTTTTGTTGCTTTTACTGTTTGACGAGGCAAATCCAGATAAGGTTTAAAGTATAGCGAACAACCATCTAAGTATATCGGTTGAACATACAAAAAAGCCGCAAATAAATGCGGCTTTAGTAAATCAACCCTTTAACAGGTTAAATAAAAAGATAAATAACTCATTAACCCTGCTTTAATAACTCCCTAAGATCGATAATAGCTGCATTGGCACGGGACACATAAGATGCCATCACTAACGAGTGATTGGCTAGAAAGCCAAAGCCATCACCGTTTAGAACCATAGGTGTCCAGATTGACGTTTGCGTACTTTCCAGCTCACGAATAATCTGTCGTAAACTAACGGTGGCATTTTTCTTCGCCAATACATTCGCAAAGTCCACTTCTATGGCTTTTAATAAATGAATCAAAGCCCAGCAAGCCCCTCTGGTTTCATAAAAGTTATCATCAATTAACAACCAGGGCGTTTTAACCATCACTTGATCCTGTGTGGCTGTCGATTGCTCAGCTGCCGTATCGCCTGCTAAATCGGTATTCAATCGCTCCTGACCAACACTGGCGGTTAGACGCTGGGACAAACTACCCAGTCGCTTTTCAACCACTTCCAGCCATACTCGCAAATTGTCGGCGCGGGCGTAAAACTGGGCACCACTGTTTTGACTGTCTTTCAAATTATCTCGATAGGCTGTTAGCTGCTCGACACCACTGGCGTAAGAAGCTTCGGCTTCAGGCCAGATCCAGGAAAGCCGGTCTATGTTAAATAATGGCTCGGCTTCTTTTAAATTAACATTTTCCAGCGATTGCGATTGGCTACGACTGATGTGATTGCGCAGGGTATTCGCCATATCACGCACCTGAACCAGAGCACCGTATTCCCAGGCAGGCATATTGTCCATAAACAAGCTTGGCGGGATAATATCGTTACTCAAAAATCCGCCCTGTTTATTTAATAGCGTATCGACGATGCGAATGGTGGTGTTAACCGTTGTATAGCCCACCACAAATTCTTTGTTGTCGGCTGATTTTGTCGACTGCTCAGATTGAACATTGAACATATCCGGCTCAATGCTCCAATAAACCGTAACCCCATATAAAATAACAAATAATGCCACCAGACCAATGATGATCAATTTTATCGGGTTAAAAAAAGCGTTCTCTCGCGATGCTTTTACTTGTTCGTTCATGCTGTCTCCATAGATGACGTTTTAGCTGCGGTCTTATTTCTGCTAAGTTATTCCGCGGACTTAACGGGAACAGTAAATTTCTGTTTACTGCCATCGCTAAAATGAAGTACACCGTTTACAACCTGTTGCTCTGAAACAGGATGATTAAGCCCCATCAACATAACATGAAGGCCGCCGGGGTTAAATTCAACCGTTTGCTTGGGGGCAAGTGTAATGCTTGACTGATGCTTCATGGAGCTCACCCCTTCTTGCTCCACCGTTTGATGCATCATGCTGTGTTTGGCAATATCCAGAGTAACCTCTAGTAACTCAACGGCTGTTGAGGAATGATTGGTTAATGTCATGTACATGGCGGTTGAACGCTGTACTGGCAACACACTTCTTACCCAGGCATTTTCAATCTTAAGAATCTCGGTGTCTTGTTTACTGTCTTGCTTATTTTCTAGATTAGAGTCTTGTTTAGACTCTGCCTCCGAAGCGCTTAGTTGAGTAAACCCCATAGTTAAAATAAGAAGTATTGAAAAAGTAACTATCTTCATCGTCAGTATCTTTAGGCCTATTTAAGAGTGGCTTAAGGATACTGCTTGTGCCACAAAAAATCATCATCACCGTTCGCAATTTATCAATCTGCTAACTTAACTAACGCAAGTTATCTTTCGACGTTATATCAAACGGTTAAGCGACAAAACCCAAGTTTAGAGTTTATCGGTCAAAACAGTCGTTAAAAAATAAGCCACCAATGTAGGTGCGGTAAAGAAAATGGCACTGATTACAAAGGCTACCCTCACCACGACTACATCCCAACCAAAGTAATCGGCGACACCGCCACAAACACCAAACAGTTTACTTCTGATGCGGGAACGGTAAAAACGACGTTTCGGTCGATGACTCTTGTGCTTATCATAAAAACTATAGTTCATACATCACCTCTAAGCAGACTTATTATGCGCGACCTTTAGCAGGCACAATGGCTGAAAAATAAAACCTCGGCCTGCTAAAGAAAGCTTTGCAGCCCTTTATTGTTTAGCGACTTTTTGCTTTAGCGCTTTTAATTCATTTTCAATGTGTTCTGAAACCACCAGATCATCAATTTGATGCTTTAAACTGACATTTTGCCCCAGAGACATAGCCTCCACTTCCGCTTCCATTTGATCGATTTTTCGTTCGAACATCTCAAACTTTTCAAAGGCAGAGTTTAGATTAGGGCGATTGACCTGTTGCTTAACCTGCTTCTGCTGACAAAGGGTTTGTTGCCTTAATAGCATGGTGTCACGTCGTGCCACTGCTTCATTTAACTTACTCTGTAAACGGGAAACATCAAATTCCAGTTTTTCCAAAGCCCCTTCCAATTCTTTCATTTCCTGCTTCTGAACATTAAAAACCTGCTCCAGACGATTTTTTTCCTGCAAGGCTGCAGTGGCCAGGTCATCACGTTCCTTGCTAACGGCCAGTTCAGCTTTTTCCTGCCAGCAAGCAATATCCTTCTCAATGGAGGCCATTTTTCGTGACAGTTCTTTTTTATCGGCAATAGTTCTTGCTGAAGCACTTCTTACTTCAATTAATGTTTGTTCCATTTCCTGAATGATCAATCGAACCAGTTTTTCTGGATCTTCTGCTTTATCAAGTAACGAATTAATGTTGCTGTTGATAATGTCTGATAATCGGCCAAAAACTCCCATGGGCTTATTCCTCTCTTTAAATTACATTCAACGAATTCTAAAAAATCACTAAGCATAATTTTTCACAATCTGTGCTAAACATCTTTCACATTCTGTGCCAAACTCTTAAGAATCTAATTTAGATCATATTTTTCAATAAGTTAAAGGCTTAGAAGCTCGTGTATGAGTTAATTTCTGTGAAAAAGAACAAGGTGGAATTTAGGATATTTAACCAATTAATGGTTTGATTTGCCGACCGTATAGAAAACGCTATGAATGAATAAAATGCCAAAAGATGGAACAAGATAGAATGACTCGGCCTCTACTAGACCTCAGTTACTCATCGCTGGGCTCATGGCTTTTAGTGCATCAAGCAAGACCTGACTGGAAGCTTCTGGTTTGTTGGCATTTTCACTGATGTATCGACGCCATAACCGACCACCCGGCTGGGCATGAAACATACCCAGTAAATGGCGTGATACCTGATTTAGCTTGCCGCCATTGGCCAGATGACGATCGATATAGGGCAACATAGCCATGACCACGGACTCACGATCCACGGGCGCCCGTTGATCGCCATAGAACATTTGATCCACCTGAGACAGGATAAAGGGGTTTTGATAGGCTTCTCGACCGATCATCACGCCATCCACATACTGCAAATGATCCTGAGCCTGTTGCAGGGAAACTACACCGCCATTGATAATGATCTCTAACTCAGGAAAATCCTGCTTAATTTGATACACGCGATCATAATGCAAGGGCGGAATTTCTCGATTCTGTTTGGGACTTAAGCCACTAAGCCAGGCTTTTCTTGCATGAATAATAAAGGTTTTGCACCCCGCCGTGGCAACCGTATCAATAAATCGGGTTAAATGCTCATAACTGTCTAAATCATCGACACCGGTTCGGCACTTTACCGTGACAGGTACCTTCACTGCCTGTTGCATTTTATTGATACAGGCGGCGACTAATTCAGGTTCTGCCATCAGGCAAGCACCTATTTTGCCTCGCTGGACTCTGTCACTCGGGCAGCCTACATTAAGATTGATTTCATCATAACCGAACTGCTCACTGATTCGGGAGGCTTCAGCGAGCTCATCGGGATCGCCACCGCCCAGTTGCACGGCCAAGGGATGCTCAGCTTTATGAAAGCCCAGCAGCATATCCCGGTTGCCATGGATCACGGCGCCGGTTGTCACCATTTCCGTATAAAGCACCGTATGATGTGAAATCAGTCGTAGAAAGTAGCGATCATGACGATCAGTCCAGTCCATCATAGGTGCAACGCTTATGGTTCTATTCATTCCCGCCCTTAAAATTTCGCTTAAACTCTACTTAGAGCTTATCTTAAGCCCACTCAGTTCATTCAGCTGTTGTGGGTGTTAACATTGAATTCGCGCCGAATTGTACTAAATTTATAGAAAGCGTAAATAGAAAAATAAATATGCAGCAGACACCTTTTCGTATCGCAACTATTCAAGATGACTCAGAAGACAATCGATTGTTGGCTCGTATATTCGCCCGTGACGAATTTGATGTCAGCAGTTTTGAAACGCCACGAGAGCTGATTCAGTATATGAGGATCCAGCCTGTTCCTCATTGTGTGATTACGGATTTAACCATTAAAAAGTCTTCTGGTGTTGAGCTTATTGAAAAAATTCGTCACAACACGCGCTGGAAAGATGTACCCATATTAGTGCTGGCAAAATCCGTCAGTAAACAAGAGTTAATCGAATTAAATCGACTTAAAATAAACAGTTACATCGTAAAGCCTTATCAGCCTCCTCGGTTATTTTCTGATGTGCTAAAGCTGCTGGGCCTTGAAGTTGTCACTGAAAAAAAAGCGGTAAAACGCAAAGTTCTGAAACATTAAAGTTTGAGCTAAACTGGCCGATAACGTGACTAGTAACACAATGTTGACCTTTCTGCTCATACACGAGCAAGCTACAGTACGCTTTCAATGCGTGTTATTAACGTAGCTATTCACTTCAGGACGTTTTGGTCGTATTGTCTTGTTATCAACCAAGACTCTGCAAAACGGCGACATGATGTTAACGCTTTGCGGAAGATTTTTTGATTGCTATACCCTAGGAGCTAACACATGAAAAAAGTTTTAATCGCAACTTTATCGACCGGCCTTCTGCTAAGCAGCTATTCTGCGCCGGTAAAAGCTAATGATGATTTGCTTCGACTGGCTATCAGCCTATGTGACTTTGCAAAAACCGATGATAGAACATCGATGCGCCGAAAACTTAGAGCCGCCGGAATGCGATTACGCGCTATTTATCCAGCGATAAAGTGCGGTAGCGACGGCAGCTTATTACGAGTTGCAACAGTTAACAATGCCATGGGCGCGGCTAAATTTCTAGCTGCAAAGGCAGGTTCTGATGCCATTACTGAGCCAGGTCACGACGGCCAAAATATCGTTAAATGGGCCGAAGGATTAGTGGCCAGTGGCGATGCATCAAAGCAGCCTTTTGTTGAATTATTCAAATCAAAAATGTAACCGGGTAATCGGTGAGTTAGCTCCTCTCGATACATTGAAGGCGCGGCTCAAGATGAGCCGCTAACCTTCTCTTAAAAACAAGTGCTAACTTTCCTTTCGATCAAAAAAGCCCTTTTAAAAAGGGCTTTTTTGATCGTTCATATTTCTAATAAGAACCTGAAGTTTCACATCAAATCTTAAATTGTGACACCATCTGTTTGAGTTCTGCTGCCAGCTTTGCCAATTGCTGACTGGCATCGAGACTTTCATTTGACCCCTGTGCCGTTTGATCGGCCAGTGATGATATGGTGGTAATATTTTCGTGCATTTCATTGGTTACTGCACTTTGCTCTTCTGCAGAGCTGGCAATGTGTGTACTCATATCATTGATGACCCCTACTGCACGAGTAATCGACTCCAATGCTTTGCCGGCTTTTGCTGTTTGATCAACACTGACCCTAGCTTCATCCTGACTTTTTTCCATGACGGTAACGGCGTCTTTTGTTCCATTTTGCAATCGCTCGATCATGCCCTGAATTTCAGAGGTGGATTCTTGAGTTTTACTTGCCAGTGTTCGTACTTCATCGGCCACTACGGCAAATCCTCGACCTTGCTCGCCAGCCCTTGCGGCTTCGATCGCTGCGTTAAGTGCAAGTAAGTTGGTTTGATCAGCGATACCCCGAATAACATCAAGTACTGAGCCAATGTTGTCGCTGTACTCGTTTAATTTGTATATCACACCTGAAGCGCTTTCTATTTCGCTTGCCAGACTATTAATGGTCGCTATATTTTGACGAACAATTTCCTGACCAGTTTGCGTTTCTGCGTTTGCTCCTTGCACTTCCTGTAAGGTGCTATTGGCGCTATTGGCCACTTCATTAACGGTTGCTGTCATCTCGGCCATAGCAGTTGCAACTAATTCAGTTTGCTCTCGTTGACTATTAATCGATTGATGACCTTCGCGAGCTATATTCTCAGTTTGCTCTGCACTGGCTGCCAGTTGTTCTGAACTGCTGGCAATGGATCCCAGGATTTGCCGAAGTTTTGCCACCAGATTATTGACACTATCACCCAGGGAACCGAGTTCATCTTGACGTTCTACATTAATCGAACGTGTTAAATCCCCATCGGCCACATTTCCGATCACTTCAACAACCTGATTGAGCGGCTTTCGAATACTGCCTATCACCAAAAATGAAATTAAAACAGCCGCCGCAATGGCAACCAGTGCAATCACAATAATAATTGACTGACTGCTGGTTACTTGATCAATCGCCTGCTCTTTTGACTGCTCGGCAAATTGTTTCACTTCCTGCACCACAACACGCAATTGTTTAATGGCATCACTCAAGTGTTTTTCCGCATCAAGAAGAGTACTCAACGATTTGCTTGCTGCATTTAGTTGATTGGTGTACATCGATAACACGCCATCATTGCCAAGCGCTAAATCTTCGTACTTATTTAATGCGGCTCCCACCTGAGAGTAATAATCGGAGTTACTGGCACTGGAACCAGCCAGCTCACTGAATTTTTCTTTGGCTGACGCAACGATTGCGCGCATATCTTTTTTCACAATATTGATGGTTTCTGTATCTTCCAGATTTAACGCATCGGTAGTACTTATGGTTCCTTCACGAGCCAGGTTACCAATTGAGCGAATCACCTGAGCATCGTCGGGCGATGACACATCTTCACCCAGATCATAAATTAGGCTATCAAGCTCATCCGCTATATCTTCGAAGTTCATTCGCTGATCTTGAATTCGTTTCGCAAGTTCCAACTCAAGTTGATGAGATGAAAAAACAGTGGGGATATCTGCAAAATAAACATCGACTTTCTGTTTCGCCTGAGCAAAAGTTTTCAATAACTTGGGGTGACCACTCGCCAAACGTTGCATTTGATTTTTTTGCTTTTCATAGTTTGCTTGCAAGGCAGTAAATTGCCCTTCCATTGTTTGCAGCTCAGCTATTTTGTTAGATTTTTGATGTCTATTTACACGGTCGTTGGCTTCAAGCAAGGTTGAAATAAGTTCACCGCTGGTTTGCAACATAGGCGTTGCTTCATCCACAACACCTTCGAGATTTTTATTAATGCTATTCACACCGGTTAAACTGACAATACTGGTAATCAATAACAGCAATACGACTACGCCAAAACCACCGGCAATTCGTGCAGATACAGTTAAATTCATAGAGCGACCCTGTTCCCCACCCAATTTTAATTTCGAACTTGGGCTTATAATAAAAATATTAGAAAAATCACTAAGATATAGCTTAGATCAAGAAACCATAAGTTGCTAAGTTTCCTGGTTATATTGGTATATCGGCATAGAAATCATCAAATTGAGCCAAATTTACAGAAAGTTTCGAGATAGACTCGCTAACTGTTTAAGTTTTATACAGTTAATTATATTAGCTCATTCCCATGTTTATGTTTTATAAGATAAGAGGCTTAAGCCAATCATAAACATTTACACGTTTTTTAAAAGGCATAAAAAAACCCGCTTTCGCGTAATGCCGATCAGTTAAGCAAATAAAGCTTGATATTTTCGGCAAAAAGATCAAAATCCGATGATCACAGGTCATCGGATTTTTTTTATGCGTTTT
>NZ_QGGU01000011.1 GCF_003148745.1 Pleionea mediterranea
GAAAGGAGCTATCCCAGACTCATTAAAGCTTCTAAAAACCGATATCCTGTTAAGAAAAAAAATGCCGCTCACTCGCTTAAGTGAACGGCATTACGCTTTCGCGGGTTTTTTATAAAGATCTTATCTTAGAAAGAATAAGACGCTTTTAAGTAGTAATAGCCACCGTTGAAACCATAAGGAGACGTTACTGGGTATTTGGCACCCGCCACATCTTCTGCATAGTTACAAGTTTCATTACCACATTGGAAGGTATAATCCGTTAATGGATCAGGGTATTCATCAAAGATGTTCTGAGCACCAAGGACAACGTTAAAGTCATCGGTGATGTCATAACCCACTTCCACATCAACCGTTGCATTACGAGGTGACTCAATTGGTAACGAGCCATCATCCAGATGCGCTTCATAGAAACCGGAATAGTGGTTATAGCGAACGGTAGTTCTCCAGTCACCACGTCGATGGTTCATTGAAAGCGTTGCTCGGACATCAGGTAAATTTTCTTCCAACTGACGGACACGAGTTTCGTTAATATTTGCTGGATTAAAACGATCCACCTGAGTATCGGTCCAGTTATAGACCAAACCAAAGTCAGTATCGCCACCCATAAGCTCCATGTTGTAGTTAGCGACTAAATCAACACCTTGAGTGGTGGTGTCAAAGTCATTGGTGAAGAAACGCAAACTGCTTAAGCTTGACGCACCGTCTACATCGGCATCTTCTAGTTGCTGACGTTCGGCATCGGACAGCGGCTGTGTTGAACTTAAGGTGATTCGGTCATCCATCTTTATATTGTAATAATCAATGGTTACAAATAACCTATCCAACTCTAACACAGCACCAACTGAGAAGTTTTTGGCTTCTTCAGGCTCGAGCGGTTGTGCACCTTTTAACACTGAACCAGGATGGGTTGGTGGTAATGTTGCCTGATCTTGCAGCTCACCATTTTCAAATGCAGTGGTTACATTTCGAACCCGAGATTGACCTACTGTAGGCGCCCGAAAACCTGTGCTGACAGCACTACGTAAAGCAAGAATATCGGTTACCTGCCATCGGCCTGACAGCTTATAGTTTGTAGTTGTGCCAAACGAATCATAATCTTCATGACGAAGAGCACCAGTTAACAGAAAATTATGGGCAATGTCCCATTCTACGTCAACATAGGCGGCCCAGTTACTGCGGTCCCAAGTCCCGGCATCGGATGGCTTAAAACCGGGAAAACCGTTTGAGCCGATACCAAAGCCTTGTTCGGCAAGATTATCTTCAAAATCGTAAGACTCAAGATTCCCTTCATAGATTGTGAATTCTGAAGTTCTGCGTTCAAAACCTGTTGCGACTACACCAGAAGAAAACGGAAATGTGAAGTCGGCATTGAGACCGGTCTCTTCTTGCGCATAACTTCCTGGCTCAAATGAAGTTGGAGAATCTTCTCCCCATGCTGCATTTATTGTATTTTTAATTAAAAAATCGGACTCGCTTTTACCGTAGGTATAACTGAAATCATAAGTCATCCCCATGTCAGTTTCGCCTTTAAAACCAACGGCTAAAGATTGATCACTAACGATTCCACCAAACCTAGGAGTAAAACCACCCGGAAATCTTGAGTAATGTGTAAAACACGTTGGATGAGCTTCAATAGCATCTAACTGTAATTGATTTGGCATACCTGTGTTAGGGTCAATATCTATCCCTTGAAAAGGGCACAATGAATTATCCGAATTGTTGGGGTCGCCTACAAGTAAAGTCCAAGGCGGATTAGGTTCATCTGAATCATTTGAAAATACACCCGGACGTGTAATTGGGTTACGGAAGAAAAATCCACCTTCAATTTCACGCTCAGCCCAGTTACCAAAAGCATAGAGCTGCTTATCATTTGAAATATCGATGCCACTGTTAAAGAAGAATTTAAAGTCTTCTTTAATCTCAGGCGCACCCCAAATTTGTGCAGGGTTGGCAACATTGGTATTACCATTATCAATTAGAAATTGTGCGTCACTGCGTTGAACCGAACGACTAGTAGGATCGGCTTCTTTGTATTCCATACTCAGGTTTAGGAAGCCACGCTCGGTAAATGGAAGCCCCAAGTTACCGGAGATTTGTTGTGACGTACCGTCACCTTCGTAAAACTGACCGGTTTTGTATTCAACAAATCCACCGGAAGCAGCGTCATTGAGCACAAAGTTCATTACACCGGCAACGGCGTCCGAACCATATTGTGCGGCAGCACCGTCACGTAACACTTCGATTTGTTTCAGTGCCACACTGGGTATTACGGAAATATCCGGTCCTTGTGAACCGTCAGAAATACCGCCACCTAGAAAAGCAATAACGGAAGCACGATGGCGTCGTTTGCCGTTGACTAGCACTAATGTACTATCAGGTGATAAGCCTCTTAAATTGGCCGGACGAACTAATGTAGCGGCATCACTGATAGGTTGCTGGTTAACATTGAAAGAAGGAACTGACACACTAAGCATCGAGTTCATGTCAGTTATGCCCTGACTTTCGAACTCATCGCCAGCAATAATGTCTACTGGTACGGCAGATTCCCCTACGGAACGTGGCGCGGCTCTGGAGCCAACAACAACGACTTTAACATCCTTACTTTTGGCATTTTCTTCATCATCATCTTCAGCAGAAAATACAGGAAAGGAGAGGGCTGTTGCTACCGCCAGTGCGGTCGATGTAATCCAGAACGAACGCTTTTCAGGTAGTTCTTTTTTCATACTTACGTACTCCCAAGGATTGAAATTATTATAGTTGGAAGCCGTACTGCTTGATCGGCTTGAACCTAATCTATCAGAATTGAAATGGGAAAACATCACTCGCAAGTAATATTTTTTTACATATTTACTATAAAAATTAGCGCGTTAGATCACTCAGGCCCAATAAAAGAAGTTGCATATCTCGAATACTTATAACAGCCTATTGTTTAATTGCTTAGATGACTCTGCAGTGAAACCGGAATTAGGACTACTTATTGACTTAAATGCAGTATGATTCGACGCATACCAGGTTGATGACGATGCTCCCACAAAAATACCCCTTGCCAGATGCCGAGCATTAACTGTTTGTTGCAAACGGGAATGGCAATAGAGGTCGCCGTAAGAGCGGCCTTGATATGCGCAGGCATATCGTCAGGCCCTTCGTAGGTATGGGTATAAAGCGGATCATTTTCCGGAACCAGACGGTTCATCCATTGTTCAAGATCCCGTTGCGCGGATGGATCCGCGTTTTCCTGTATTACCAGACTGCAGGAAGTGTGCTGAACAAATAAAGTGCATAACCCTTCTTCCTGAGATTGTTCTAACAACCAGTTTTGCACCTGTTGAGTAAACTCGGTCATTCCCTGGCCATCAGTTCTGATGGATAGTTCACCTATCATAATGCACTTCCAATCATAACTCCTAAAATCTTAGCTCCTAAAATCATAACTTCTAAAAGAATAACTCCTGTCATCATATCAGCTCTCCTGCCAGATCAACTTAACTCGCGAAGTCACACCGCACAGTAAAGTATAAGGAATCGTGTTTGCTGATTGTGCCACCACTTCAACCGGCAACTCTTCGCCCCATAAAACAACTCTATCTCCCACTTCATCTTGGCTGTCTAGGCCTATATCAACAGCGATCATATCCATGGACACCCGCCCTGCCAAAGGAACCTCTCGGCCATTAATCCAAACCGGAGTGCCATTTTCAGCGTGCCTTGGATAACCATCGCCATAACCAATGGCCACTACCGCCAAACGGGTATCTTGTGCAGCTACCCAATGGGCGCCATATCCGGCGGTTTCGCCCTTTTTTACCTGCTTGATGGCAATAACCTGTGATTCCAAGGTCATGGCGGGTTTTAACTGGTGCTGAGCACCATGTCTGGTGAGAAGAGGTGAACAACCATAGAGCATGATACCCGGTCTCACCCAGTCGTAGTGTGTTTCTGGCCAGGCTAAAATAGCGGCAGAATTGGCGGCAGTTTTTTCTACAGTCATGTCAGCGGTCAAATCGACAAACTGTTTGTTTTGCTGTTCTGTTTTATAGCTGGCAATATCGTCAGCGCAGGCAAAGTGAGTCATCAGTTTGATTTCGGATACCTGATCAGAGCTTTCAAGTTGCTTAAGTGCAGCAGTAAAGTTCTCTGGATTAAATCCCAGACGATTCATTTGAGAATCAAATTTGAGCCATACGGTTAATGATCCAGACAGTTTTGATGCGAGTAACCAGTCAATTTGATACTGGCTGTGGATCACGGTTTGCAAATCATAGCGATCGATTAACGCCAGCTCCTCGGCTTCAAAATAACCTTCCAGTAATACAATCGGCTGACTGATCCCACCTTCTCTTAACTGAATTGCTTCTTCGATACAGGCGACGGCAAAGCAATCGGCCTGACTTAAATGTTCGGCCACCTGCACAATACCATGACTGTAAGCATCCGCTTTCACGACGGCCATAATCTGGCTGTTCGGCGCCATTTGCCGAATCATAGCAAGATTATGCGTTATCGCATCCAGATGAATGATGGCTCGAGTTGGGCGCATTAAAAACCTTCGTCATACTCATGCGCTAAATTAGCAAAGCGGTTAAAGTGCCCCTGAAACGCCAGCGATACTGTTCCGATTGGGCCGTTACGTTGTTTGCCAATAATAACCTCTGCTTTGCCTTTATTATCTTCCGAGTCTTTGTTGTAAACCTCATCACGATAGACAAACATGATGATATCGGCATCCTGCTCGATGGCACCTGACTCACGTAAATCCGACATTACAGGGCGTCGATCCGATCGTTGTTCGAGCGATCGATTCAACTGCGATAAAGCAATCACGGGCACTTTTAATTCTTTCGCCAATGACTTTAATGAGCGCGAAATTTCGGATATTTCCAACGTTCGATTATCCGACATGCCAGGCACCTGCATCAGCTGTAAATAATCGATAACAATAAGGCCAATATCGCCGTGCTCACGAGCCACCCGGCGTGCTCGAGAGCGCACCTCTGAAGGCGACAAACCGGGAGAGTCATCAATAAACATTTTGCAGTTATTCTTAAGGATGTTGGTGGCCACCATCAGATTATCCCAATCTTTATCATCCAGATGTCCGGTTCTCAGACGGGTTGCATCAACCCCACCGATAGACGCAAATGAACGCATCAACAACTGATTGGCCGGCATCTCCATGCTAAACACCAGCACAGGCTTTCCACCGTGAATGGAAGCGTGCTCAGCCATATTCATGGCAAATGTGGTTTTACCCATGGCCGGACGTCCCGCAACAATCAGCAAGTCGGTCGGCTGAAGGCCATTGGTCTTGCGGTCGAGATCCTTAAAGCCACTGGATAGCCCGGTGATCCCGCCTTTTGAATCAACCGCCTGTTGAATGCGATCCAGAGTTTCATCCAGAAAGCTGGAGGCAATTTTAAGACCGGCGTCTTTATTTTCACGTTTTTCGGCAATTTTAAAAACTTTGGACTCAGCAGTATCCAGTAACTCATCGGATTTACGGCCTTTCGGGAAATAAGCCGTATCTGCAATTTCATTGGAAACCGAAATCAGTTCCCGTAATACCGCTCTTTCACGCACTATAGCCGCATAGGCTTCTATGTTAGCCGCACTGGGCGTATTTTTCGCCAACTCGCCAAGATAGGCAAGACCGCCGACATTATCCGACTCCCCTTCGCGCTCCAGAAACTCGTGCAGCGTAATCACATCCATCGGCTGTGTATTTTCCGCCAGATAATACATTGCACGAAAAATTGCGCGATGTTCACGGGTATAAAAGTCGTCAGCAACCAATTTGTCGCCAACTTTTTCCCAGGCGTCATTGTCGAGCATCAGACCACCAAGAACCGACTGCTCGGCCTCAATTGAATGGGGTGGCACTTTTATTTGTGATGTGACGGGATCTTTTTCAGCCATTGGTGTATTTCACTGTTATTCATTATCTCGGCCAAACGGATTTGTGTTCGGCATTGATTGATTATTGTATCGAAAAAAAGACTTGCCGTAATCGATAACTGACGAGTTTATAAGGGTCACTTTTAAAAGCAATAAAAAAAGGGACTGACCAAAGGCCAGTCCCTTTTTAGAATTGTCCATTAACCATCGACAACTCAATGGGTTAGCGCGTTATGCTAACCCATAGCCTAATCAGGCTTATGCTTCTTCGCCTTCAACAACCACTTTAATGGTTGCAGTAACGTCAGTGTGTAAAGCAATTTCCAGCTCATACTCACCGGTACGACGAATAGCGCCATGTGGCATCAGTACTTCGGCTTTCTCAAGCTCAACACCTTTCTCAGTAACAGCATCAGCAATATCTTTGGTACCAATGGAACCAAACAGTTTGCCTTCATCGCCTGCGTTAGCAGTGATAGTAACGTTTAAATCGTTTAACTTGGCAGCGCGAGCTTCGGCAGCGGCCAATACTTCAGCGGCCTGCTTTTCTAACTCGGCACGACGCGCTTCAAACTCTTCAACATTGGTTTTAGTGGCAGGAACAGCTTTGCCCTGTGGCACTAAAAAATTACGGCCGTAGCCATTCGCTACAGACACCTGATCACCCAGATCACCCAGGTTTCGGACTTTTTCCAACAGAATGACTTGCATCAGTCTTTCCTCTTCTTAATCTGACAAATGAAACTCAACAAGATTTACTTGTGTGAGTCGCTGTAAGGCAATAAAGCCAGGAAACGAGCACGCTTAACGGCACGAGCTAGCTGGCGTTGATATTTAGCGCTGGTTCCAGTGATACGACTTGGAACGATTTTACCGGTTTCGGTAATGTAGCTCTTCAGGGTTGCCAGATCTTTGTAATCAATTTCGGTTACGTTTTCTGCAGTGAAACGGCAGAACTTACGACGACGGAAAAAACGTGACATATTCTATCCTCCTATTATTCAGCCGCCGCTTCAGCGGTAGCTTCTTCTTTCTTGTCGTTAGATGACTCAGCATCGTCTGACTTGTCTTTTGCAGGAGCAGCGCGCTCATTGCTCTCTTCTTTCGCTAATGGCGATGCTTCGGTATCCGCAGATTTGCGACGGATAGTCATATGACGTAAAACCGCATCGTTGAAACGGAAAATGTTTTCAATTTCTTCAATAGCTGAGAATTCACATTCTACGTTCATCAGTACGTAGTGCGCTTTGTGGACGTTTTCGATGGCGTAAGCAAGCTGACGACGGCCCCAATCTTCTAACCGGTGCACAGTGCCTTCAGCGTCTTTAACGATGTTGGTGTATTTTTCGATCATGGCAGGAACTTGATCGCTTTGATCAGGATGCACCATGAATACGATTTCGTAATGATTCATTCATCTCTCCTTTTGGATTCCAGCCATTACGCAAATGCCGTTGCAGCTAAGGTAATGACAAGGAGTTAACCAAATTGTCAGTAAATCACCCGGAACTTCCGAGTAAATCGAGCGCGGGATTATACGCAGTATCCAACCATATAGCAATAAAATGACCGCCGTCGGTGTTGATAGGTAAAATCATTATATTTCACCGACGTCTACTGGTCTGTTTGGTCTGTTTTTCTAGCTTTTAGCTGGATTTTAAATTGCTGCGCCATCTCATCGACTACACAGCCTGCCACGTATCATCTCTCACTCTCGGCCTGCTCTGGTTATTGCTTTGGGCGAATTTCGCCAAAAGCCGTGTTCATTCAAGCATCCCCACCCCCATCGACTCCACTTGACCAGTGCAAATGACAGCCATAAAGCCCAGGCCAGCATAAGCAGCTTATAAACCCACATGGGGAGTGAATAAACCACCACCTCCGGCGTGGTGCTCAAAGCGGCATCTGCGTACCAGTTCAACAGATAATTGTTGGAGCGATTTCCGACAATCCTCATGTCAGGTTGACTCAATAGACTCATGGGTACACTGGCGATTAGACCAATCAACACCAAAACCGAAAACACCGCGAGCATAATTTGCAACACATTAAAGCCGGTATCCGACTGCTTGGTCGCAAGCCGTTTATGCCAATGCAATGCAACAAACCATAATGAGATCATCACCAGCAGGCCCCAGCTTTGTGTGCTCAGGCCGAGCCCCAGTAATAACCAGCTGACTGGCGATATGGGTAACAAATTAAAACGCCACACAGCGGCTGCAATCAACAGAAACGCCAGCAACTCTCCCCAGTAAATAATCGCAGGGCCAATAACCGGTCCCTGGGTCCAGATAAGCCAGCGATCTTGCGGGATCTGCCAGCTGATCAGCATATTACTGATGGGCGCGTGCAGATTAATTTGCGGCAAAACCGATCGAAAGCTCATGTCACTTGGATCTTTCCAGTCAAACACAAGCTGATGCTCACCGGGTAACGTAGTGTAGTTGATGGCGCCATCCTGTATTTGCAGATATTCCTGTTCACCATCTATCATCGCATTTAGCTGCTCTCCCTTGCCCACCTCCATTACGCTTTGGCCACCACGACTACTGCGATAACGGGTGTTCAGTTCAATTCGCCGCTGTTGCTGACCTGGCGTAACACTGAGTTTTAAATTATCAAAGGTTTGGCTGTAGCCTTCTATGGGCGCTGGTTTGCTAATACGAATCGAAAGCTTTTCTTCTGAACGCGGTAAATAACGGAATGTCCAATTGGCGCTCTGTTTATTGACCGGCCAGACTTCTGGTACACCAGAGATACTCACTCGCCACTGATGCGAAGCATTGATTGTCCACTCTTCCAGATAATGCTCAGCATTTGACGCAGCCAGGGTAAGTTCAGGTTGTTTATCGAGGCGCGAACGCCAACTGACTTGTGAGGCTTCAGCCGGCATATGAAATTTCACCGAATTTTCAGCGACGGAAATACCGCCGGTAGTGATGTGTTCAAACGGCAATTTTGGCAACGTCAGATTAATACTGCCTTTGGTTGGTGCGATCCGCTCAACCCGGGTCACCATTCGCCACTCAGTATCAAACCAGAACTGACGTACCAACCGCACCATAGGCGGGATCGATAATGCCTGATGGCCTGACAAAACATTCTCCGTGCTATCAGCCGTTAATGACCGGTTCGCCATGGCTTCGGCCTTTTTGGTTAAGCTGATTTCACCGGATAATAAACTGCCATTCTTTATGCCTTCGATAACCCAGCCATCGGTTAAATTCTGTACATTATGCGGCGGCTCCAGAAACGCCAGATTAATTGAGGTAGCGCCCGACAGCACGCCATTTAAAACAACCTTTGAACGTCCCTTGTTAACCTTTAACCATCGTTTATTCTGATGTTGAAGAAGCCAGTTATAGGGCCGCTCATTGACCTTAATACTGGTGATTGCCCAATTGTCGGACTGTGGCACCGCCACGGCTATATCAACAAAGGCATCCACCTGCATTTCAAGGGTGAGCTGTTCGCGCGAACCTGTTTGCTGATTCAATATACGCACGCCCGATACCGTCACACATTCGGGAGAACATTCTGCAGGAGGATTAACCCATTGTTTTAACTCGGCCAGTGTCGGTTTATCCGGTATCTCAGCAGCAACATCTTGACTGGTCATGGGCAAAACCATAAATGCCAGCAACATAAGACTGGCTGTTTTTAGCGACTGCCAACTAAAACGTTTGCTCAGAGATTGTAACGACTGAATAGCAATATTGATCACCACCATAAACAGGCCAGCTAATATAAGCATCCGCCACAAAATCATAAACCAGGGAGAAGCGATCCATAAATTCACCTGCTGATCGGCGGTCACAGGCGAGCCCCAGTTAATACGATACTCATTCCATTGCCACTCGGGCTTTCCAGATCCTGTCTGGATCACCGTGTCTTTGCTGTATCGATCAAGAGAAGGTTGTTGCAAACGCGAACCTGTCACGACTATCCGCTCAGCTTTCATTGGCGAGGCAACGGCGGCCATCTCTTCGGCCTGCACACTTGAACGGCGCTTAATAGACAGAGAATCACTGTAATGAGTACTGGCAACCGGCGAATAATGCTCAAGTTGTGGATGCACCATAATGCGAACCTGGGCAATAAAAAACAGCCCCAGAAAAATCACAAAGATAACCACTGACAAAATAAAATAACCACTGCGAATCCACTGCATAACTTTGTGTTGAACCGGCAACATTTTATGAATGGCGTAGGCAATAATTAAATTCGACAAGCTCGCTACAGGCGCTCCAGTTTCATGGAACATCAGCGCCAGAGTAATAAAGCTTATGATAGCGAGCAGCGGTGAACCAAATCGATAAGCTATGACCGTCAGTAACATCACCCAGAAAATATCCCACAAATTCCATTGTTCAATCCAGCCATTACTGCTTTCGGCGCCCTGCGCTTTAATCAGCCGGTAAGCGGGTGGCAAATTAAGTGTCCATGAGACCTGTTCAAAACTGTCTTGCCAACCTGCCACAGGCAATTGATAAACGGGGGCAATTTCACCGCCACCCTGAACATTAAGTTGCGGATTTCGCACTTCAACACCGGTTTGATCCGACTCGCTACGGGTGATCAACAGTGGCTCTTGATGTTCTTTGGCATGTTGCAACTGATAAGGCTCTGCCATTGACAGTCGCCACTGATCACGCATGCTACCTTTGATTTCATCTTCAAAGCGCCATTTTTCACCATCAAAATTGAGCCACAGTTTGCGCTGCAAAGTCATTCGGTTACTGGCGTCAGAAGGTATCCCGCGGATCTTTTCATTGATCACAGCGGTTGCCCCCTGCTCATACAAAAAGCTTGGAAATTGCCGCCATTGATGAGGCACACTGGATGTTTCTGGATCAATCACCGGCAGTTGTTCCAGCATGGCAATTCGAATTTCAGGATTGGCGTTAAAACTCCAGATTTCTTGAGTCGGCCAGTGCTCGGTCGTCTTATTAAAAGTTAATCTTGATAAGGCTGGTACAGCAAACGCATCTACATCAATGTCCCATTGACCTGGCCTTGCCTGAATAATTAACTCCTGTTTGGCATTAAAGTACGCCGGTATCTTGCTCTCGATGGCCACCGGTCGAAACTCGTTTACCAGCACCTGCCCTAAATTGATTTCCCGAACTGCACCGGAAACCACTAACTGCAATTTGGTTTGCATTAATATCGGGTGCTCATCCTGTACCAACCGAAAGACTTGCAGCTCAAGACTGTCTGCCTGAGTTTTTGAGGTTTGCCGCTCCGTGAGTAATAAAGAATCCCCTTGAAATTTTGGAAAGTGGACCCGGCTACCATTTAGGGTAAGCGCCACGGTCGCCACTATATTGGGTACAGCCAGTTGCTGTGGTTGCGAATCCCATTTCCAGTAACCGAACACTTTTGCACTGCCCTGCTTCAGGAAAATATAAGGACGCCCGTTGTTGTTTTGAATAATGGCATTGTCGCCATTGACAGTGACTTTTAACGGCCATGCCATATTTTCACCAGGCAATGGTACCCAGCTGTCTTGATACACCCGCCAGTTTTGCTCAAACTGACCGCGGGTTCGGCTTATATCCAGTGTTAATTGACCCGGCCATGCACAGAGGCGATCGTTTTTATTCAGATGTTGACCACCTTCAATGATTGGGCAGTCTAAGAAATCAAGATGACGATTTACCCAGGGGATCCAGGGCTTAAGTGGTTCGGGTACCGATTTAGCTATGGATTTAACTGTGGACTTATCCACTGAGTTTGCGGCAAATCCGCTTGTGGCTAAACCAAGAACCGTCGCTGTCATAAGACAGGCAATCAATACCCTGCTTACTTTCCCGTTCATCGTCAAACTCCTTTCATCAACACTAAAAGTTTCAGCTAGCTGGTTAGATGTATGTGTTAAAATTAACCTTCTCGCTGACGCACCATTTCAAATAAGCACACCCCGGTTGCCACCGAAACATTTAAACTGGATACCGCACCCTGCATGGGTATTTTAATTAGCTCATCACAATTTTCGCGGGTCAATCGACGCATGCCTTTATCTTCGGCGCCCATTACCAGCGCCAGAGAGCCTTTAAAAGTGGTTTGATGCAAGGTTTGTTCGGCTTCACCGGCGGTTCCAATAATCCAGACACCCAGGTCTTGTAACGTTTTAAGTGCGCGAACAAGGTTAGTTACGGCAAAAAAAGGCACCGTTTCGGCAGCACCACAGGCAACTTTACGTACCGTTGTATTGAGTCCCACCGATTTATCTTTTGGCACAATCACCGCATCGACCCCGGCTGCATCGGCAGTTCGAAAACAGGCGCCAAGATTATGCGGATCGGTAACGCCGTCCAGGATTAAAAGTAAAACATTGGATTGTTTGTCTTCAACCAGTTGATATAAATCGTTTTCGCCCTGCACCAGAGCACCCGTATTGGCAAGCTCGGCAATCATGCCCTGATGATTATCATCGGTCATGGCATCCAGCTTGGATTTATCCCAACGCACCACGGGAATTTTATGCTTTGCGGCCAGTGCCACCAACTTTTGTACTTTTCCATCTTGCCGGTTTGCCTGCAAATAAATCTTACTCACCTGATCAACGCTTTTCTTTAACAGCAGTTCAACAGCGTGGATGCCACAAACTATCTTATCGGACATTTTTTGTAGACTCTCATTTATTCTAAATGTTAATGGGTGATTTTTATGATTGGTTTAATCGCTGTTTCAGTGGCACTGTCAGCGTAAAACTATCAACCATCGATTATTTTTTTCGTTTCTTCACCGAGCCCTGTTTTTGCCGCCTTTCGGTGAAGAACTTTTACCTGACTTGTTTTTATTAGAATGTTTTTTACCGGACGGCTTTTTACCCGGCTTCTTCTTCTTACTCGCTTTATTGCTTGTATTTTTATCCGAACCGGAGCCTTTTCCGGATCCGCCCGATTTTGACTTTTTAGTGTTACTGCCTGATTTTTTATTTTTGTCGCCAGACTTTCCGCTCGCTTTACGACGCGCGTTAGCGTACAACTTTTCCCGTTCACTCATGGGTTTGGCTGAGGATTTTTGCTCGACCAGTTCAAAGTCTATTTTGCGATCTTCCAGATCCACTTTTGCCACTTCTATTTTGACTTGATCGCCCAACTTATAAACCACTCCGGAAGACTCTCCCACCAGCCGTTGCTTACCCGCTTCGTGATGAAAGTAATCTTGACCAAGAGCCGTAACATGCACCAATCCGTCTATATGAAACTCACCAATACGAACAAACATACCAAAGTTTGTGACCGCCACCACTTCACCGTCGTATTGATGACCAATACGGCCAGACATAAACTCACACTTTAACCAATCCATTACTTCACGGGTTGCCATATCGGCATTACGTTCAGTGGCCGAACAAATTTCACCAAATTGATTGAGTACTTCCTGACTGTAAGGCACTGCCCCTGAATAGCTCAATTTATTTTGTTTGTCACTAGCTTGTAGTTGCGCCTTAATTGAACGATGAACCAGCAAATCAGGATAGCGTCGAATGGGCGAGGTAAAGTGAGTATAGGCATCAAACGCCAGCCCAAAATGGCCAAGATTATCCGGTGTATAAACCGCCTGACTCATTGAACGCAATAACATGGTCTGGATTTGTTCCGCATCCGGTCTGTCGGATACGCTTTTTAAAAGTTCCGAGTAATCTTTTGGCGCCGGTGAATCGCCACCAAACATAAACACACCCATTTCACCCAGAAAAGCCCGAAGATCCTCCAGTTTCTTTTCAGAAGGCCCTTCGTGTACCCGAAACATGCCCGGAACTTTCTGTTTCTGGAAAAAGCGGGCCGCCGAAATATTCGCTAATATCATGCACTCTTCAATAATACGATGTGCGTCATTTCGAACCACAGGCACTACTTTTTCGATTTTGCGCTCTTCATTAAATACTATTCGCGTTTCAGTGGTTTCAAATTCAATGGCGCCGCGATTACGCCGTTCATTCGCCCGCGCCTGATACAAAGCGTACAGCTCTTCAAGGTGCGGCACCAAACTTTGGTATTCTGACTTAAGCGCCTGATCACCATTTAATATGTCCCAGACCTTATTGTAAGTAAGCCTCGCTTTTGAGTGCATGACCGCCGGATAAAATTTATAGCCACTTAATTTGCCTTTTGCGCTAACGGTAATTTCACAAACCATGCAAAGTCGATCGACATCCGGGTTTAGCGAGCAGAGACCATTAGAAATTTGCTCCGGCAACATGGGCACCACGTATTCCGGAAAATACACCGAGTTACCGCGCTGTTTCGCTTCATCGTCAAGCGCACTGTCTGGCCGCACATAATGAGACACATCCGCAATCGCAACCCACAAACGCCAACCGCCAGACTCTTTCCACTCGCAGTAAACCGCATCGTCAAAATCACGTGCGTCTTCACCGTCAATCGTCACCAGAGGCAAATGCCTAAGATCCACCCGGCCCTGTTTATCTTTTTCAGCCACTTCAGGCGACAAACGTTTCGTTTCATCAACCACACCATCAGGCCAATCGCGACGAATGCCGTAATTGTGAATGGCCACATCGATCTCCATCCCGGGAGCCAGATAATCGCCTAAAATCTGAATTACAGCGCCAACCGGTTGAGATTTTGCTGTCGGCCGGGTCGTAATACGAGCCACCACCACCTGACCTATTTCTGCACCAGACGACTGGCCGGGCGTAATTAATATATCTTGCGAAAACCGCTGATCATTCGGTTTTACAAAACAGATGCCCGCTTCTTCAAAATACCGGCCAACGATTTGCACCGGTTCATCCGACTCCAGCACATCGACAATTTTGGCATCCACACGACCGCGACTGTCGAAGCCTCTTGCCCGGCACACCACTTTCTCGCCATGAAACACTTTGCGCATCTCACGTGGAGAGACAAACCAGTCATCACCGCCCGACTCCGGCACAAAAAATCCAAAACCGTCTTTATGGGCCAGTATTTTGCCTTTGGTTAAATCCAGCTTATCAACCGGTCCGTAAGCACCTTTGCGATTGCGAACCAACTGGCCATCTCGCTCCATCGCTTTTAAACGTCGACTCAGTGCAATTAAGTCTTGCTCATCAGACAGCTTTAACCCGCGCATAATTTCGGGAAATTTAGCGGGGCCAGGGTGTTCAGTTAGAAAGGTCAATATAAATTCGCGACTGGGGATCGGGTTTTGGTATTTATTCGCTTCGCGATTAAAGTGAGGATCTTTGACAGATTTTTTGCTCATAAGGCTTCCATATTTCAAGGTTAGTGCCAGTGTAACGAAAAAGCCGACAAAACAGAATTGACAAGGCAACAATACAGCCGTATATTTCGCCCTCTTTCTGTGCCCAGGTGGTGAAATTGGTAGACACGCTAGCTTCAGGTGCTAGTGCTCTAACGGGCGTGGCGGTTCGAGTCCGCCTCTGGGCACCATTCAAATATCAGTCAGCTCCCTTTTATATTAAGCTTAAATAACACTATTTGCTGTTCAATTTTCAAACAATCTAAATATAAAGTCTTACAATTAATTTTCTATATAAAATCAATTCGTTTAGTAATTCACAATATAGGCGAACTCAAGAGCAGCACGTAAATCCTGTCTCTGACTTTAAACTACTTCGATGATTTGTATGAAACAACTCAAAATGCTGGCAAATCTCACATAATCTAATGTCAAATTTTTATATAGCTGATTGCCTTTATCTGTTATGAGATTAAATTTAACCCTTCTAACTTTATACTTTAAAACTCCAATTCAATAAAACTTAAAGCAAGTTACAACGACTGGTGTTAATTACCTTATCCAAATGAGTAATACTCTCAATAGATAGCTTAAACCCCAAAAGCTTCAGACAAAAAACGTTTTGAATAATTAATTTTTTCTTCCATGAAGCCTTCTAAAATATTAGTATATACAAGCTCAAGTATTGGAGTAACTTTATTTAGAGGATTTTTATGAAACTTAAAACAACAGCTTTATTATTAGCATTTGTACTTTCAACATCAGCCATTGCAAATGACACTTACTTTGGCATAAATTATCTTGCAACCGATGTAGATTTTGGCTTTGTTAGCGTCAACCCTAGTGCTATCGAAACAAAATATGGTGGATTTGTAGGTAATAATGTTGCCATTGAAGGTAGGGCAGGCTTTGGCTTGACTGATGATAGCGTAAACGGTGTTGATGTCGAAGTAGATAGCATTCTAGGAATATATGCAGTGTACAACTTTCAACCAAAAGGTAACTTTAATCCTTATGCTTTAATTGGCTATACCCGTGGCGAATTATCTACATCGAGTTCCTTTGGTAGTGAGTCAGAGTCAGAAAACGATGTATCTTTTGGATTTGGTGCTGATTTCAGCATTAGCGATTCTTCAGCCTTCAATATAGAGTGGATACAATATATTGACAAAAGTGGTGGAGAAGTAACAGGTTTTAGCGCCGGTATGGTTTGGAAGTTTTAATTTCATTCTAGGATCAAAGATAACAGCTTTTCTAACAAGAAGTTGTTATCTTTATTTTAAGTTTAAAATTCGCCTAAAGAAAAATGAACCAGACTTGTTAAACTCAGTAAGGTAAGTCAAATAATTGCTTAAGCTTCGCTCTAGGCTCCTTAAACATCTGTGTATATTTATTCAAAAGTTCTCTAGGTAATTTCTCCGAGGTAGAGTTTGATACGATTTCTGATTCCTTGCTGTTAAATTTCTCTTCTAATTTTTGAATAGCTTGATTTATTGCCTCTACGTCATTCTGAAGATCTTGTGACTTAAGTTCCAATTAATAAACTTGCTACCCCTCTTTACAATGCGCAGCCAAAGTATCAAACTCTACGCGAGAAGGACAAATCCTATTATATACCCTACTTTGCAGCCGAAATTAAAACCTTGTCCAGCAACACTATAACTTCCTTTCTGACGACCGCATCGATAAGCATCAAAATCAGGCAAAATGACTAACAAAACAGCCCTTACTTTGCTCAATGCTGACTTGGCAAATAGAATTACTACCACCTGCTTAACTGTACATTTTTCATACAACCAAACCTATAAAACATCACAAAATCTACTTAAGAAATTTATTTTAATAAAATACGTTATCTTATGAAAAAATAAGATTGATTCAAAAAACTCTATTGTAACTATGCAAGAAATATCATATATTCCCACCTCGTATTATAAGTTGAGATAAATCTAATAAGGAATAAATATGAAAAACTCTCTTAAAATAACTGCCTCTTCACTTTTACTTTCCGCATCAGTTTTCAGTTTTGCCGCTGACGAGCAAGCAAACTCTGAGCAAGCAAATTTAAATTTGTTTTCTGATTGTGGTATTGGTGCAGCTTTATTTCCAGACAGTCGCGTTGGGGCTGTTAGCTCAAATATTATTTGGGATGCAGGAACTACAGCAACATCAACTTTCATATCTACTCCAGAGTCATGTGTAAACCGATCTGCAAAAGTAGCTGTTTTAGTTAATGACACATATGACAATATTGTTGAAGAAACAGCTTATGGCTCAGGCAAACATTTGACTGCCATGATGGATATAATGGAGTGTGATAGTGATATTCGTGATAACTTAGTATCTAAAGTCCGGAATGACCTATCAATACAAATCACAAACTCCAATTATGATATAAAATCAAAGTCAGAGCAGGCAGAAGACTTATATAAGTCTATTATTGTAAACGTCAATAACAACTTTAGTAATCAGTGTAATCTTAGCTAATTCGTTATGGACAGTAGAAAGGAGCATGTCACTAAAAAGCTCCTTTCTATTTATATCTTACTTATTTTCCCAATGCGATCTCATACTCACTCTCTTATTATATCTATTTTAGTTATATTTTTAACAGCTGGTAATGTAACAGCCCAGCAAATACCAACAGATAATCAAGTTAAAACCATTTCATCATCGGAAAAATGGCTTAAACTTATACACTTCAACAAAGTAAAAAAAAATAGTGATATAAAAGATAAAAACTTTTTCCTAGCGACTTCAACTACCGAAGAAATCAACCCTTTAAAAGAGCTCAAAGCTACCATTGAAGCGTTAAGAGCTCCCGTTAAAATTCCAGACGAACATGCACAATGTAAATTTCCAGCTAGATATTTATTTATAAAAGAACAATTACCTTTAATGCTACATAATTCACCTAAGGTAACATGTAAAAAATTTAACTCTTGGTTTAAGAATAGTGATGTATCATCTTTAAGCCTGATATTTGCAACAGGCTACTTAGACAATCCGGCGTCATATTACGGCCATCTATTACTTAAATTTAACAACGAATCGTCCGCAAAAGAACTAAACTTATTAGATCAAAGCTTAAACTTTGGTGCCAATGTACCAGAAAACGAAAATCCGATTCGCTATATAATGTATGGCTTAACAGGGGGTTATGAAGCAGTTTTCTCAGATGAACACTTTTATCGTCACAATCATAGTTATGGTGAAGTCGACTTACGAGATATGTGGGAATATGAGTTGTCTCTAGATAAAAAAGATGTCGACTTAGTTATTGCCCATAGTTGGGAGTTAATTCAAACTCAATTTACTTACTATTTTTTAAAAGAAAACTGCGCTTATCGACTGGCCGAACTATTAGAGTTAGTATTAGAAGAACCATTATTCAGCAAGTCAAAATCTCTTATTTTTCCTTATACGATCATAAATAGCTTGAGTAACCATTCATATAAAAAAAAACCTATTGTTAATAGTATACGAAGAATTCCATCTAGACATAGTAAGTTTGTTGAAAAATTTTCTGCTCTAAAAGAAGAGCTGCAACAAGCGGTTTACAAAGTAGTTACTGGTAATTATACGTTTGATAATGATAGATATCGTTCACTAAGTAATACTGAAAAGTCTAAAGTACTTGAAGTACTTATTGACTATACAGAATTTCAATCAGCTACAGACAAACCCAATACCATCCATAAAAATAATAAAACAAAAATATTGATAGAAAGGATTTCTCTTCCACCTTCTAAATCAAATATCACCTATGATATAAGCTCTCCCCCTCACCTTGGTCAAAAACCATCAATGGTTCGGCTTGGACTTTCCAACAACAGTTCCAATACGATTATTTCTTATCGTCCCGCATACTATGATCTGCTCACCATAAATCATGGAAGAATAAATAATTCAAAACTAATAAATTTACAAGTCGATCTTTCTGTTGATGAAAATAGAGTTCAATTGAAAGAAGCGCGCTTACTCGATATTTTTACTTTAAACTTGTCAAAAACTGGGCTGCCATCAGATGGAGGTTTCGGCTGGCGAGTATTCTTAGGGTATAAATCACTGAGTAACAGCTGTAGTAACTGTAAAGTTACCCTGATAGAAACCGGGTTAGGGAAAGGAGTTCAATTTACTCCTAAAATTACTGGATATTTATTTGGCAACTTAATTGCTGTTTCAAATAACCATTTTACGGAAAGAACTACAATAAACGCTTCCTTAGGATTGTTGGTTGACATCAGTGAAAGCATAAAATCACATATTAATTATAAAAAATTCAATAGCGATTTTTCTCCAAATATAAAAGATGAATCGTTCTCTTTAGAGACAAGATTCGGAAGCAGTAAAAGTTGGGATATTCGGGTTAAAGCCACAAAACAAGACTCATGGCAAAACTCCATTTCTTATGGGTACTACTTTTAATACTTATTAACCATGAGTCCCTATTTACTGATGTTTAAGACGATGGCGTGTTTCCAGTCGATCCAGTTGACGCTTTAACCGTCGTAGCTGTCGATCATTTTGATGCAATCGATGCTCTTTTTCTTCCACTAATGTCGCCAGCCGTTTGTTTTGCTCAATTAATTCCCTGCGCAGTTTTTCTGATGTAGAGCTGGCAACAATCACCTGCTCATTACTTTCGATTTCACCGCTCAGCTCGTCGCGTTCCTGCCATAAAAGAGAGCGTTCATTCTCAAGATCCGTCACCTGTTTTGCCAGATGATACACTCGTTTGCCTTCCCGGTAGGCAACTAAAAACTCAGCTTCAAACTCTGATGGGCATACACCATTGTAGCTGGCGCCACGACGTCCAACCGAATACCCAACATTTGCATTACAGTAACGGGAAACCCCTTCCTGATGCCCCTGCCGATACGCGTCAAAATCAGGTGCAATGCCGTATTCCGCACAGGATTCCCGATGCTCCCCTATGCGTTGCAGTAGACGTCCTTTGGCCCCATCTTCAAATCCAATAGTACGCCAGTCGGCAGCCATGCACTCCTCTTTGGACAGGCTGGCACAGCCGGTCAAAAAAAGACCGGATACACACCAGACAATACTTTTAATCGCCATTGAACGCATACTCTCACTCATAGATTTATTTCCTGACATTACTTTCTCACCTGATACTAGCTCTTACCTGTTATTAGTTCTTAACTAATACGGGTTTTCACTCAATACTCGTCCAGGTATTACCCAACAATAGTTTTTATAACCCCTGATATTCATTTGGGGCTAAATAGCCTAAATTGAAGCTTAGCAGCTCAGCATGAACAACAGCTGAAAGCGGATACAAAGCCAACGGCCGTCACACCCATAACAATAGCAGCTTTTCCCCGTTTCAGCCGGATGATAAAGTATTGTCAGGTAGAAAAAATGAAAATAAACGCATGAAGAAAAAAATAGGATTGGCACTTGGCAGCGGTGCTGCCAGAGGAATTTGTCACTTTGGTGTGATTCGAGCCCTGGAAGAACAAAATATTCGCCCGGATGTTATTTGTGGTACATCGGTGGGAGCTTTAGTGGGTGCAGCCTATGTGACCGGGCATTTGTCGGCGCTTGAAGACTGGTTTTGCGAACAGACCTCTCGCAAAATGCTCAGTCATCTGGATATCAATTTATTTGCGACGGGTGGCATTGCCGATGGCGAAAAATTTATTCACTTTTTAAAAACAAAATACGGCGACTACAAAATTGAAGACTTACCCATTCCATTTGCGGCAATCACCTGTGACATGAGCTCTGGAAAAGAAGTTTGGCTTACCGAAGGCTCCATATGGGATGCCGTTCGTGCATCAGGCGCCTACCCAGGTTTGCTAAGCCCGGTGAGACGTGAAAACCAATGGCTGCTCGATGGCGGAATTGTCAATCCGGTACCGGTTTCTGTCTGCCGTGCGCTAGGGGCAACTCATGTGATCGGTGTAAACTTAAATCACGACATACTCTCGCCCAAAGAGCAGAAAGATAAAGAAAAGTCCGGATTGCTTAATCTGGATAATACGGTGCTGGGCAAAGTACGCGACAGATTAAAGCAGTCTTTAACGGATCGTTTTTCGTTTAATCCAAAACCAAAAGAATACGCCCCCGGAATTCTTGATGTTATTTCCTGCACCGTCAATATTATGCAAGATAGAATTACTCGCAGCCGACTGGCCGGCGACCCGGCGGATGTTATTTTTAATCCCAGACTATCCCACATTGGTTTTCTTGAAACAGAAAAAGCCATCGACATCATTGAAGAAGGCAAAAAGTGCGTTTTACGAAATGCCGAACAACTTGCCCACTTGCATGATGACGATTAACCGGAAGCTTACGCAATGATGTCAATTAATCCTTCTATAGATTCTCTAACATTAAAATCTAAAATGTTATCCCCCCAAGCTTCAAACACAAACTTCAAAAGCCGCCCCAATCTTTATTCCCAGCGGTATTTTTTTATAGTGTTCGTTCTAAGTTTGCTAACACTTGTGCCCAGTTATACTTTGGCAAGTACTTATGAAGTCAATGCTAACGAAGTAAAGCCAACCCAAAATAAAACTAATCAAAACAACAAAGATATCAGCATGATCGGAACATGGTGTGGTCAATGGGATGGGATTTATAAGACTTGTTTGACCATCGAAGCAACTAACCATGGATTTAAAGCGCACTATCAGTGGCAAGAACATAAAAATGGCGGCTTTCATAAAAAACAATTAAAAGGAAAACAGCTGAACATAAACACCATCAACTTTGAAGGAAAGTTATTCGCCATCAACTTACAAGATCACAATAAAGCCACCGCTTTTGGTATTTTTCAACAACACACCCGCGTGGCCCAGCTCAGTCGACAAATGGAAGACTCGCCTTCAAACTAGGTCTTGCGGTTATTTCATGTTTAGCAATCGTTGTGCATTCAATACATTGCTTTATAATTCCTGTAACGAACGGAAAATTAAGCAATATAATAAAGTGTGAGCCAATACTATGACCCAACTGACAAGTGACATTGACCATAACTATCAGGTGTTTCTACAACAGGCGATCGATCAAGGTGTGGTTTGGGCTTTGATCACCGGCGATCTGGATAAGGGAACGGCTGAATTTGCACTGACAGGCTCTGCAGACAATGACAATATCGATGTTATGCCGTTTTTTTCCCATGAAGATTTTGCTCAGGCTCTTTGCAGTGATGAATGGTCGATTTATCAACCTCACCCTATCGATCTGGATGACTTTATCGATAACTGGTTGCCCGGAATGCAAAAAGATAGCTTGCTGGTAGGCGTTAACTGGAACTCGGAACTGGAAGGTCTAGAATCGGAACCTTTGGAATTGTCACTAGAGCTTCTGGAAACCGATTAAAGTTTGTTAAGCAGTATTAATTCGTCGAAGACTGTCGAACAATCAACTTGGCCGGTAATAACTGACTTGAAACCGGCTTGTTATTAATCAGTGCCACCAACGCTTCTACCAGCATACTACCGGCAAGTTTGGTGTCCTGTTGCACGGTTGTTAATGCTGGCCGGGTAAATTCCGACAGTGGAATATTATCGTAACCCACCACGGCAACCTGCTCCGGTATTTTAACGCCTTTATCCCGCAATGCTTTCATGGCACCAACCGCAATTAAATCACTGGCACAGAAAATGGCATCAAAAGACTGCTGCATAGCCATTAATTGCAGCGCACCAGCATATCCTGATTGCTCGGTGGTTATCGCATCAACCTGTAATGATTGTTTTACCTCTATTCCGGCATCTTGCTGCGCCTGACAACAGCCTTTGTATCGGTCAAAAAACTCAGGACAACGATCAGAAGCGCCACCAATAAAAGCAATATTTTTGCGCCCTTGCTGAATCAAATGTTTGGCAACATCGTAACCACCGGTAAAGTTATCACAGGCAATGGTAATGCCTGGCTGTGCATCGCTGGATGCGCCCCACAGTACAAAACGGGTTTCATTTTCCTGCAGTTGGTCCAGCTTGCCTTTGTAGTCGGTATAGTCGCCATAACCCAGCAAAATAATGCCATCAGCTTTATGAGTGTCTTCGTACTCGGCGTGCCAGTCCTCTTCCAGTCTTTGAAACGACACCAGCAAATCGTAACCATTGTCTTTACAGGCTCGAGTAATGCTGCCAAGCATCGATAAAAAGAATGGGTTAATCTGAGATTCATCACTGGTGGGATCTTCAAACAATAACAAAGCCAGGGTATCGGAATGTTGCGAACGCAGATTGCTGGCGTTTTTATCGACCTTGTAATTCAGCTGCTTCGCTATTTGTTTGATGCGCTCACGGGTTTCCGGGTTAACCAGCGGGCTGTCTCTAAGCGCCCGAGACACGGTAGACTGAGAGACTCCGGCCTGATGGGCGATATCGAATGATGTGGCTTTACTTTTCATAACAACAGAAACCTGCGGGCAACCAGAAGCCATTAATGGCGATCAGAAGTATTAGAGCATGTTGTGCTTAATATACCGGAAGCTTGCAATTGAGAAAAGCCAGCATTCTGCTGTATAGAAATGATCACCTTTATGAACACACCAATAAAAAAGCCGGTAACTTTGGATGTTACCGGCTTTAAATGAATTTTAAACCAATTCGCTTAGGCTTCTATTTAAGATTGTCTTCAAACAACATTAAAATACGAGTGTATTCATCAAGCCAACTGCTGGGCTCACGAAAACCATGAGGCTCAACGGGATAAATCGCCGTTTCAAACAAAGGTGTCTTTTCGAGTTCTATCAAGCGCTGCACCAGCCGTACCGAATCTTTAAAGAACACATTGTCATCAACCATTCCGTGTGCAATTAATAAAGGATCGCTTAATCCTTCTGCATACTCGATAGGCGAACTGATATTATAGGCTTCCGGATCCACCTCAGGCGTGTTCAAAATATTGGAAGTGTAACCATGATTGTAACTGGACCAGTCGGTTACCGGTCTTAAAGATGCCCCAGCGGCAAATTCGCCCGGCGCATTAAACAGTGCCATAAAGGTCATAAAACCGCCGTAAGAACCGCCGTAGATCCCCACCTTATCGGCTTCGACGTTTGCATTTTTTAACAGCCACTGTTTACCATCAAGTAAATCTTCAAGTTCCGGCGTACCCATTTGACGATAAATAGCCGTTCGCCAGTCTCTGCCATAACCTTTGGAAGCTCGGTAATCCATATCCAGCACCACATAGCCCATGCGAGTCAGCAAACTGTGAAACATAAACTCTCTAAAATAACCCGACCATCCCTGATGCGCATTTTGTAAATAGCCAGCACCGTGCACAAACATGACTGCGGGGTATTTATCCGCTCGTTGCTTATCAAAATTTTCTGGCAGATAAAGCCTTGAGTAAATCGGCTCATCAGTATGGGAAGAAGGCACTTCAATAATATCAGGCTTTGTCCACTGAATGGACTTAAATGCATTACTCACTGTATTGGTCAATTGCCGTGCATCATCAACAGTTACAGATTTAACATACAGTTCTTGTGGCTTAGTGACTGTAGAATGAGTGATCAATAGCTGGGACTCATCGGGCGACAAAACGTAGTCATTATTACCACCCAAGTCCGTAACTGCCTCGTTTTTGCCTGATGCTAGCTCCACCCGATAAACTTCATGTATGCCAGGGTGTTTTTTATTCGCACGATAATAAATATAAGCATCGTCGTGTGTCAGGGTTAAATCACTGACTTCAAATTTGCCTTTTGTTAGGGCTTTAATGCGTTTGTTTTTCTTTTTCAGATAAAGATGAGAGTAGCCTGAATGTTCGGAAAGAAAATAAAAGTCATTATGATTATTGAGCCAACCCATCTGATTAAATGTCCAGTCGTTTACCCAGGCGTTATCGGTTAAACGATGCAGTGTTTCGAGTGTTTTATTGTTGAAGTTAACGCGGGCTAACCAACGATCTTTATTGTCATAGGCATAGAGTTTTAATGCTAGCTCTTTACCGTCCTGGCTCCACTCAACACCATTACCGCCCCAGCCGTGTATATAAATGGCTCTTGGTGATGAGTCTTTTTTGAAAGCTTCATTATTACGCTCGGCGGCTTTCTTTTTTAGTGCTGCCAGCGGATCGCGATCAATACCTTCAAACTTTTCTTTATTTAATTCAAATTTCTTTTCAGACTTTAAATCTAATAAGTAAAAGCGCTGGTTAACCGGTTTACGCTGACCGACCAACGTTCTGACTGTTTCATTTTCAACGTAACCATCGTCGGTGACAAAGCGGGGCATATTATCTTGCTCGCCTTCGCCCGACTGTTCATCACTCACGGCAGCAAAAATATATTCACCAGAAGGTGACAAAGATAAATTATCCAGATCGATTTTTTTACCCAGATAAAAGGTTTTTGCTTTGATAAACTGGTTGGCTTTTTCTTGCTGCTCACGTTGCTGCTTTTTGAACTGCCGTTCATCCTGCTGAGTTTTAATGTAATCAAACAAACGTCGTTGTTGAGCGCCTAAAAAATCACTCGGCTCTTTCCAGTCTTCGGGCTCTTCCGCCAGCTTTACCTCAGCCAGTTGAGCCAAACGGCCGGTCATCATATCGTAGGCAAAAAAACTATTGTCGCGACGGAAACTGATGCGTCCATCACTCATAAAGTTCACCTGTGATTCACGGGTTAAGGTTTGCGTAACGGGATAAATATCGCCGGTCTGCAAGTTTTTCACAAACACATCACCACGGAACAGATAGGCTTTTAATGTTCGATTGGCGTTTAAATCTCCATTATCACGATCTATCGTATCAAGTTCTTCATTAGCAACAACTTGAGGCTTACCACCCGATAAAGCAACACTCATTAACTGTTGCGATTGATGCCCTTTAATTTTCTGCTGAAACAGCACTGTTTTACCATCGTCCGACCAGTAAGGCGATTGCGGAGAACGCCCCATCCAGTCCGGATCCGACATTACCTGTTTGAGAGTCAATTCGGTTTTAGCTTCTGAAGCCTGCAGACCGGTTGCGGCAAAGGTAGCGGCTATAGCGCCAAGCAATAATCGACACACCCCGGATTGAAGCAAATGAGAGTTATGAATCATAATCGAACACCCTGTTTATTTTCACATTATTTTGCAAGCTATATTAACAGCCAACACATTAGGGTCAAAAGTGGAGTTTGTAACAAGAATTCAAATTATTGCGGTTTAACTCATTCAGGTGAGGCCACGGCACGAAAAATCACTTTATTTCGTCCGGTGTCTTTGGCTTCGTACACAGCTTCATCGGCAGCGGTAAATAAATCGGAAAAGTCTGCCTGGTTACCACCTTCAAGACAGGTAATCCCAAAACTACCAGTGACATCAAGTCGAGCAGGTCGGGTTTTTAATAACAGCAAACGTAATTCTTCAGCTTTTTTAATCACACCCTCGGCGCTGCAATGAGGCAAAATTAATAAGAATTCTTCACCACCCAGCCGAATCGCCATATCTTCCTTACGACAGACAGACTTAAGTATATCGGCCACTTCACGCAACACCTGATCCCCTCGATCATGGCCATGGGTATCATTGATCGCTTTAAAATGATCCAGATCAACCACCATCAAACTAAGATCCGTTTTGTGCCGCATCGCTTCGGCAAGACGCTTTGGTGCAAACTCAACCAAAAAATGACGGTTATACAAAGCAGTCAATTGATCGGTCATAGCCATATTGCGCAATTGCTCACGTTGCTCTTCCACTCTATCGAACAATTTTTTTTGCGTAATCAGGTTATTGGCTCGTACAACGAGCTCTTCTTCAACCACTGGCTTCGCCACATAATCATTGGCGCCTTTTTTTAAAATTTCGATACGGCGTTCAACATCAGTTTGTGCCGATATCACCATTACCGGCGTGCGCGCCCGTTTCCCCCCCATCTGACGAATCGCCAGTAACGTATCGAGGCCGGTTAATTTTCCGTCAAGAAAATAGTCCGCGATAACCAGATCAAAATGGTTATCTGCAATCAACGCCATAGCCTCTTCACCATTTGTACAAGAAATGCATTCTGAACCAGAAGCCTCAATCATGCTGCAAATTATCGCTGTCATTGTCCTGTCATCATCAATGAATAGAACCTTGCCAGACATTTGTTGATAATCCACATCAGAGTCTGCCAACTCACGGATAAAAGTTTCCAGCTCAACTGTATTTGCACGAGGAATAATTCGGGTGATACCTGCGGACAAGGCATCGTTTAGTATGGTGCGTCTGTCTTCTGTGGTCAGTAAAATAACACTGGTTTTGGTGTTATTCGTACGTTTAAGATGCCGGGCAATATCAACACCACTGCCTTCCTTTAAAGAATAACTGGTGAATACGCAGTCATATTCCGCTTTATCCACTTCAGACATGGCGCTGGCTAAGGAGGCTACAAACTCTGGATAAAGATCACAGGCTCGAAACATAGCATTTAAAATAATCTGCTGTACTCGGGATGGCTCTAATACCAAAATCTTCATGCAAACCCTACTAATAACAAAATACGATCTAGCTCTATTATAGACAGTGCAAAGCACAAGTAAATAAATGCCCATTGCACTTATTGATTGCATTTCATAGACTAACTGCAAACAACAAGGACACTTATTATGCCATCAACCAGCCCTTATCAGTCACCGCAATCAACTCTTAATCAAAATATCTCAATATCCGACTCGAATGTTGTGATCAAACGTTTACCGGCTATGCGAGGCATTCACTGGTTTTTTGATGGCTTCCGTCGGGTGTTTAAATCACCTTTTCGCTGGTCTGCCATTGGCTTTATTAATTTTCTAATGTTGGTTGTTTTTGCAATATTTTCATTGATTCCTTTGTTAGGCACATTCATCCCCTATTTATTTTATCCGGTTATTGTCGCAGGATTTATGTACGCCGCGTTTAAACAAGATAGCAACGAGCTTAGTGTCACCCAGTTATTTGCAGGCTTTTCCCAACAGACCGGTCAGCTATTTTTAAGTGGCGCACTTTACCTCGCTATGATGGTCGGCGTATTTATCGTCGTGTTTGGTTTAATGTTTGTGGTTGGCTTTACTCTGTTCTCTGGTGGCAACACTTCGGATTTTGGCTCTGCCATGCTAATGGCTCTATTGGCAGGGTTATTATTTCTGGGATTAATGTTGCCCGCTATTATGGCAATCTGGTTTGTCCCTGCTCTGATCATATTATTAAAAGTCGATGCCATCGAATCCATCAAACTCAGCTTTAAGGGCTGTTTAAGAAATTTTTTACCTTACTTACTGTACAGTCTTGTTGCGCTCGTTTTAATTATGATCTTTGTGGCGTTAATCGTCGGTCTGTTTACCAGCTTTAACTTACAAGGTACTCAACCACAAAACTATCCAATGGAGCTCTGGTTTATCATAGGTGGACTTTACTTTTTAATGGCGGTATACGGCGCGCCAATTGTATTTTGCAGCATCTACAGCTCGTTTGATGATATTTACCATCTACAACAAGATGCGATTGATAACGAAGCAGTAAATGAAAGAGGGGTTGCAACTGAAAGCGCTAAAACAGAGACGGATAGTTCAGAGGTTGTTAATTCAGAGGTTGTTAATTCAGAAGTTGTCAATCCAGAAACTGATAATCAAGAAACAGCAAATACGAAAAGCCATCAATCCGAAAGCTCGCAAAACGATAACGATAACGATAACGATAACGATAACAACGATGACTCACCGATTGAGCGTAAATAATTAAGAGTAAAAAAATACCGGAAAGCCGTAAGTGCAGCTTTCCGGTATTTCAATTACTTAGATTCAATAAATACACTGTTGTTTAGCATGCTGTTATTTACCAAACTGTTGTTTACCAAGCTATCGATTTGCCCTGATAATCCTTAAAGCTACCACTGCTATTACTGTCGAGTTCAGCAATAACACTTCTTAACCCCGTTATACTCTCTTCAGGCTCAATAAGACCATTTGGTCCGCCCATATCAGTCCGCACCCAACCAGGATGCAGGGCTATCACGGACAAGCCCTCATCTGCATAATCAATGGCTAAAGACTTTATAGCGGCATTCAGAGCAGCCTTGGATGAACGATAAATATAACTGCGTCCAGAACCATTATCACCAATGCTGCCCATTTTACTGGTAAAAAAAGCAACTTTTGCTGACGTCGCTTTTTTCAACGAGGGCAAAAACGCTCGAGTAAGTAATATTGGCGCAATGGCATTCACCTGTACTGTATTGAGCCAGTCCTGCTGCTCACAGTTTTCCAATGACTGAGGTGTTTGCCCATAATAACCAGCATTATTGATTAAACAATCCAATGCTAGGTCATGGTATTTTTCTGAAAGCTGTTGCACTTCACTCTCATTGACTATGTCGAGTTGCTCAATAACCAGCGCCGGAAACTGCTTTTGCAAAGCCAATAACTGTGTCGCCTGCCCGGGTGCCCGACAGCAGGCAATCACCCGATCCCCCTGCGTCAGATATTGACGGCAAAATTCCAGCCCTAATCCTCGGTTTGCACCGGTAATTAAAATATTCAACCTATTAGACTCCTGTTTATTCAACGACTAATGCATCCTGTTATTTTACGCATAACTCTCTACTTTGATGCATTTCCAGAAAACGAACAGCGCCGGACAACTTGATTTAAACCTGATACTATAATTGAAGTAACACTAATTAAAGTAACACTGTTTGATTGACATTATAAAAGTGCGCAAAATTTAATTCAGAGCGCCATGGAACAAGACTTTTTTCGGGTATTTTTACTATGCTACGCACCCCATTACTAAAACAAGATAGACCAATTGAGTCAAGCCTTGGGCCGGCTCGAGTAATACTTATAAGTCTTTTCGTATGGCTTTGCATGATTGTTAGCAGCATGAGCTTTGCCAGTGCTCCCATTGCACTTGAAGGCGATGCCATATTAATTGATCAATTGCCAAGTGATGTAACAGGTTACTGGCAAGAATGTCAGCATGCCAGCACCACACCCATGCAGGACTCGTTATCCTGTGACAGATCGGCTCAACCACAAACGGATGTAAACTCCACTAATGCCTATCGTCTGCAATCACTGCAACTGCGTTTTATTCTCGACGAATCAATTAAATCTTTGTATCCGGGGATTATCATAGAAGAAATACAGGGCGCTGATGAACTTTATTTGAATGGCGAACTGATTAATTCAACGGGTAGTTTTCCACCTCGCTACGAAAACGCATCCTATTACAGCCGATTTTATTTTTTACCTCCGGAAAAGCTATTATTTAACAAACCCAATACCTTAAGGCTATTAACCTACTCATCCGAAAATGACAATCAGCATCAGTACCTGACCATGACATTTCGATCCTTTGAAGACATATTAGCCAGATCGTTTAAAAAAGATTTAATGCTGAGCTTTGTTGCCGCATTACTGTTTATGATATGTATCTTGCAGCTTTACTACTTCCTCCGTATTCCGGGCAGTTATGATGCATTAGGATTAGCAGGTTTTAGTTTTTTGTCGGCAATGTTTATATTTTTAAACCATCATTTTGTGATCAAAATGGGCTTTGATACTAATAGCTTATTGCGCTGGAAATGCGTCGCCTTTATTTTTGCTCAACTGGCACTAAATTTTTACTTGTTCCATACCTATGAACTGAAAAAACATATACTTAATCGTTCCATTTTTGCGTTTTACTTAATCTTTGGTATCAGTGTTTTAATCTGGCCTTCAATATACCATTTACCGGAGTTTTATCACTGGTCAAAACTAACGGCTTTTATTCCACCTTTAGTGATTATTGGTTTAACCTTGTTTGTAAAACGCAGTGTTGTATCAAAGCCGCAAATATTTTTATTGGTATCACTGAGTATTTATCTAATATTTTTGTCACTGGACGTCACCCGTTACTCATGGATTGGTTTATTAGAATACCGCGAAAACACGACATTAATTATTGCATTAGTGGGCCTATCCGTAACCGCCGCTCTGGTATCCACAGAAAAGTATTGGGAATATTTTAAAGGCGCCACCTACGATCACCTTACCGGAACCTTGTTAAAAACCTCGTTTATTCGACGCCTATCAGAAGAAATGCAGCGGTGCCGACGAAGCGACTTTTGCTTGTTAGTTGCCGTTATTGATGTCGATCAATTTAAAGTGATTAACCAGAACTATGGTCACGATGTGGGTGATAAAGCACTGGTTATTTTATCAGCAACCCTGACCAGAGCATTACGTCAGTTTGATTTAATTTGTCGACTGAAAGATGATGAGTTTTGTGTTGCCGCTACCCTGCCCAATGGTGAAAACAATCAGGCCTTTTTATTACGACTGCATGAAGAAATCAACGCTGCGGCAATCACGCTGGAAAATAATGAAAAACTTAGCTTAAAAGCGACCACCGGTGCGGTAATTTATGACGCTAAACGACATGAAGCGCCAGAGATGTTGTTATTGGATGCAGAACATTCGGTAACGGAGGCAAAGATGAAGCAGCGCGGCAGCATTCACTGGTTCGACACCGAGAATCCACCGCTGCAGTTTATTTTTTAAAATAACTTTGCTTCACAATCAATTAAGAATCTCTCTGGCAAAGAGGATGCGCTTGTTCAGAATCTTCTATCATGTCGATGTTTTCATCATCCAGTAACTTTAATACCAGCGGATTAGAAACATCGGATACAAATCGAAACCCCAAAATCGCATTGGCCTGTTGCATTTCCATACTGCTGATACGCCCATCTATATCTCTTACCACAACCATAGACGGGTATATTTTTTTCAACTCTGTTTTTAGGTTTTCAAATAAAATGGCATCATTTGGTCGCAAATGAGGCGCCATCACATTAAATTGTTTTTCAATTTGAACTACACGTAAAGTGCCACGCCCCTTATTACTTGGCACGGCTCGAAAAGTAACAAACAGCCGACTTTTTGAGTTATTTTCAACTTCGCCAGTTAACGTCAATGATGTACAGATGGCTCGTACTTTATTTAACTCCGCCAAAACTTTATTATCGAACCGTTGATTACGAATTACGTAAGGCAAAATTTCCAGAAGCACATTACGATCAGCAATCAGCTTCTCGTTATAGTCGTAATAAACATCTTGCACACTTCGATCTTGCAGTTCTGTTTCAACAAATTTTTCATCGTAATAGTTAAGGTTAACATCTCGCCATTTTACCGACAAAGATTCGATCTCATCACCAATACAAACGTTTTCCATACAGCGAGCTCTGGCATCCATTGCCGCTGTCATAATGATAATAAATATACTTAACCAAATAAATGGTTTAGAAATCGGCCACATTGTTTCACTCCCGTTCCTACAAAATACGGTCTTTGATTAAAATACTCACTGCCCATGGTTTACGACGAATTGTCGCTCTAAATAACAAAAGCTCTCGCTGACAGTAACTCTTTTTGACATCAACTTTCATTGAAAGCGTCACTCAGCAATATAATCTTTCATTAAAATGAACAACTATGATCTGGGGCTAATGGTTAAACTCAACAATCATGATTATCCCATATCCAGTTCTGACAATTGCTTCTTCAATTGTTCATCAAACTGCAGTAAGCCAGATAACTTGTCTTCAATGGCAGCCTTTTGTTCGGCAACCTTTTGTTCAACCGACGCACGAACTTTCTGTTTCACAGCGTCTGCTTTCTGTTGAAGTTCCTGTTTTACCTTATTAAATAATAGCTTATCGAGATTGCTAGATAGATTAATTGTAGTCTGAGAATCGGTTTTTGTAACCTTTATATTCAAATCAATACGTTCTGCTTCATTTAATACATCGGTAAGCTGCCGTAAGGTATTATCGGCATTGGACAGGTCACTTTTTAATTTAAAATCAGTCAGTTGCGCATTAAAATCGAGGGTTACTGATGATTCTGAAGTGGCAATATCCAAATTCGCATTCATTAATGCTTCAGACAGGTTAATTTGCCCTTCAGATACACTCCAGTTCTCTATAGGCCATTGATTTAAATCAAATTTACCTGATACAGGATTATTGCTGTCCTGTTTATGCCGAACCTTTAACGATAAATTTCCAGACGCTTTTTGATGATCCGGTAACAACATTGCCATATTCAGTGACATGGGCAACCCGGGCAATAACTCACTGGCAATATTACTGGCTTCACCAGACAGCTGACCTTGTTGACCCGCCATTTGTAACAATCCAGAAATAGCCGTCTGCTTAATCCAGAGCGATGGTTTCACAGGCTCAGGGCCAAAAGCAATATCGACGCCTTCTCGAGGTTCAGCTGCTTTTTTGTCGGGATTCTTGTTGGATGATAAGGCTTTTAATCGGTCAACATTATCCAGCGCCAGATGCAACCAGTGAGCGGTGCTTTCACCCAAAAAACTGGAGGCTAAATGCTTGATACCCTCTGGCGATAAACTGGCAATCGACATCGCCAAATCCGTGTCTTTTCCTACTTGCTTTTGCAACGACTGCCAGTCATTTTTGATGCCTCCAATTCCGTCCGAAACCGACTGTTTAAACTCGGCGATCTTTTTACGATCGGCATCCACTTCTTTAAGCAGTTGCTTAATGTCTTTGGCAACCTTTAACTTTTCTAACGTATTGGCGTCTTTCAGTTTTGCCTGCAGCTTTTTGTACTCTGCTTGATGTTGTTCAATTCGCGCTTTATCAGGCAAAGATTCACGTTGTTGTTGCCATTGTTGCTTTTGCGTGGTTAATCGCTCAGAAAATTCACGGTACATTTCTGGCGATTGAATATTCACTTTTTGTAATAGCGCCTGAACATCTACCGACTTAGCTTTTGCAACCGCCCGTTTTGGCCAGTTAAAACCACTTTCTGTATCACTTGACTGAAACTTTTCTGCCGCCTGTTGTCGTGGCTGATTTAATTTAATGTTTAAAACGTCAAGTTTATCAACATGCAAATCACCTTTCAGTAATGATTGAATCGACAAATCAAACTGAAGTCGATCCAGCTCTATACGATTGCTCATAAGATCATCGGGATTGGCAATCGATAGACCTTCAAACAACAATCCGCCGGATAACCATCCAATACTTGAATCATTAAGCGCAACTGTTGCACCGTTGGCTTTACTTCCTTGTGACTCAACGATATTTTTTAGCCAATAATTAACCACCACGGTTGCCAACAACCAAACAACAACAGCAAAAACCGCAGCAATGATAATTCCAGATAATCGAAATATTTTCATAACACTCTCACGAAATTGACTGATAGTACTGGTAAAACTTGGAGGTTTTAACAACCTGAACAATATGCCAACGTTCCACACGATGCTTCAGATTTTCTCGATAAAACAACACCAGTTTTTTTGCTAAAACGACCAATGGAAACAACAACACAAGTGATAGCAGCAAACTGGAAATGGCCAGAGTATTATTAAGCGCTAACGATTGCCCAAAAGACGACTGCATAACCGAATGCCAAAGCGAATTAAGATCCGGATGAGTTAACAACCAAAAACCTAGCTGATTAAACAAAGGATCCAGCAGCCAGAACAGTGCTGGGAATATTGCACTAAAGACTAAAAAAGAAGTGAGATTGACACGAAAAAATGCAACAACTAATAATACTATCCATTTTGCCAAACTGAACACGGGCAACATGGAAAAACAAAAAGCCAGTGCTATCGCCCAGCCGATGGCTTGCGGTGATTCTTCCGAATTTAGTACCTTGAAGAGTTTGGCAAACACATTCCACATATCAAAACCTCCTTATTGGCTATCCTGATTGACTAATTGTAACAAAAACCAGATGAATTGCTTAATCGTTAACCGCTAATTTTAACATTGTAAGTTCATACGCACCGTGCAAGCTTCTGGATAGAAATTTTGTAATAAGTCCAGATAAAGCAAAAGGAGCGACATGGCTCCTTTTGCTTTATATAACTAAAATTGTATGAACCTGAAGCACAATGCACTCAACATCACAGCTCCAGATTACAATTGCCTGCATAAACCAGATAAGTATTTAACCAATCTGAGTATAGCAGAATTAAAACTGGTAACTGGCGTTTACAAATATGCGGCTATCCGCAATATCCGTTCCTTCTAAGTCGGTATCTGAGAAAGATAGCTTAAACTTGATCTCGCCAATGTGTGTCCAGGCATCAATACCAAAAACCGAATAACTTTCCCCGGCACTGTCATCAAGCGAGTAATTTCCTGCGTAAACGTCGGTTTTTATTACATCATGTAAGGGCAAGTGGAATCGGCCTTCGAGATAAGTCCCCGCATCACTGGTGCCATAATAATCATTAGTATGGCCAATTAACGCAGTAAAGAATTTTTTATAGCTTAATGAAAAATTGGCTTCCACATAATCGGAATCGCCATTTTCTTCGTCGGTAAACACCGAGTAAGCCAATTCACCTTTGTAACTAAAGTCTTTATTGATTTTGCCCTGATAGCCACCGGCAAACTCAAGTTCCATATTTCCGCCAAACCGAGACTCGACTTCGGAAGCAAAACCACGAACAAACCAACCCTTTGCAGGATGAAACTGCATACTGGCCTGAACAGCCGGATCTTCTCCCGACTGACTGATCCCACGATAAACATAATCGCTGGCAACACCCACTTTAAAGTCAAAAGGGGCGGCAAAAGCAGATTGAGATAGAAGACCTAACCCGAGTGCTGACAATATTAATGGTGTTTTTTTCATTGGAATTTGCTCCTGATATTTTTCACTTCATTATTAAGGCTTTATTTTATCGCAAGAATTGCTCTAATGAATAAAATTATGTCTCAAAATTTGTAATAATATTTTCACTGGCGACTCTATGCTGTTTCAGGGCACACTGTCTATGTTATTAAAGTTTATATTTAACTCAGGCTGTCAGTTATTATGATTACAAACAGCAGAATCCCTATTAGATTAACACTTTAACTATCAGGATTCTGTTGCATTTATTTGCACACACGATATGCTAACGATTGATTGGAATGCTCAATGACCAACACCATAGCTGCCAAATTTAAACAGCAACTCATGCAACGCTTTCAACAGTCTCGCCAACTCAGTGAAGACTTGTGTCAGCCACTTGAGACGGAAGACTATGGCTTACAGGCCGTTGCAGAAACCAGCCCTGCTAAATGGCATATTGCACACACCAGCTGGTTTTACGAAACCTTTTTACTAAAACCATTCCTGAATAACTTCAAACCTTTTCACGATCAATACGAGCACTTATTTAACTCTTACTATAACGCAATCGGTCAGCCGTTTTTACGGCCAAAACGCGGATTATTATCAAGACCAACGGTTAAACAGGTTTATCAATATCGCCAAACGGTTTCCCAGCAGGTGTTAACTTTACTGGATCAATCATCGTTTGAACAACGAGAACCCGATGAGCAAAAAACCATCATTGACCGTATTGAGCTGGGTATCCAGCACGAAAAGCAACATCAGGAATTATTTTTAACCGATCTCAAATATAATTTTTTTCAAAATCCTCTTTACCCGGCTTATCGCCAACCCTCAGCAACAGAACGCTTTTCACCTCAGTCCGTGATTAAACCTGACGCCATTAAATGGCAATCCATTGAGGCTGGCGTTTATCAATGCGGTCAATCATCCGAAGGCTTTGGTTTTGATAATGAACGCCCTGCGCACAACCAGTATCTTGAGACATCGCAACTGGCTTCTCGCCCCATCACCAATGGTGAATACCTTCAGTTTATTGCCGATAAAGGATACACCAACTCAATACTCTGGTTGTCCGATGGCTGGAGCTGGCTGCAACAAAACAACGTCTCTCACCCACTCTACTGGGTAGAATTAAAAGATGGCTGGTATGAATTTACCTTATTCGGCTTACAGCCATTACTGGAGCACGCTCCGGTATGTCATATTAATTATTATGAGGCCGATGCTTTTGCACGCTGGGCTGGCAACCGACTCGCCACCGAATTTGAGTGGGAAGTTTACGCTAGCCAGCGTATCAATGAACTCAACACTGACTTTGCTGAGCCTCCGCTTCACCCTTCAATCAATGCCCCGGACGATAGCGGAATATTCCATCAAACATGGCAATGGACACAGTCTAGTTACGCCCAATACCCTGGCTTTCAACCCAACGAAGGCGCTGTGGGCGAATACAATGGCAAATTTATGTGCAATCAGATGGTACTGCGCGGCGGCAGCTGTCTGTCACCTTCGCAGCATATACGACACACCTATCGTAATTTTTTCTACCCAACGGATCGTTGGCAAATGAGTGGACTTCGACTGGCAAAATAATAAGGTTAATTATGAATCAGGCCGTTAAAAAAGAACGTATTTATTACTATGAGCAACATAAAGTCATCGACACAATGCTCGACGATCTTCATCAGGGCTTATCAAAGCCTCAAAAGGCGTTATCGCCCAAATATTTTTATGATCAAACTGGCTCACAGTTGTTTGATCAAATTACCGAGTTGCCCGAGTACTACCCCACCCGTACCGAAATTGCCATATTAAAACAGCACGCATCGGAATTTGTCGACCTGCTGGGTAAAGACAGTATTTTACTGGAGCTCGGCAGTGGCAGTAGTTTAAAAATACGTATTTTGCTCGAAGCACTAAAACCAAAAATTTATGTGCCGATGGATATTTCAAAAGAGCATTTGATTGCTTCTGCGCAACAGCTGGCTGAAGACTACCCCTGGCTCGAAGTGCATGCTAACCGTGTCGATTACAGCCAAAGCTGGGAGATCCCTGACTTTGGTCCGGGTCGCTACAACGCCTTTTTCCCGGGTTCAAGCATTGGTAACTTCGATCCCGAAGATGCCTGCAAATTACTGTCACAAGTGGCAAAACTGGTGGGTAATAATGGCGGCTTACTGATTGGGGTAGATATGAAAAAAGACAGCCAAATTCTGGAGCAGGCCTACAATGACTCCGCTGGCGTCACTGCACAGTTTAACCTGAATGTACTAAATCACCTGAAGCAGCGCTTAAACGTAAAGGTTGAGCCGGAAAATTTTCAGCATAAAGCAATTTATAACCCAGAGCTGGGTCGCATCGAAATGCACTTGATCAGCCAGCAGGATCAAACCATCACCGTGGACGATCAGAGCTATACGCTCAAAAAAGGCGAAACCATACACACCGAAAGCTCTTACAAGTACTCAGTGGACGATTTCCATCAGCTGGTGGCTCGTGCCGGATTTAAACCGGAAAAAGTCTGGGTTGACGACGATCAGCTGTTCAGTATTCATTATCTTAAGGTTTCTAGATCTTAAGGTAACCAGATAACCTTAAGATAATAATTCCAACAAACCTTTAACTTTAACAAACAGGCTGCTAGAACAAAGACTCCATGGCCTGTTCCTGTGCGACTGTTTCCATGATCCAGTCGCGGAATGCCTTTATCTTGGGCCGTTCGGCCCATTCTTCCGGACAAACCAGATCGTACTTGTAATCACTCGGTAACACGATATCGAACGGACACATGAGACGCCCCGCTTCAATTTCCGGCTGTGCAAGCACATTATGACCTAAAGCAACCCCCTGACCATGAATAGCAGCCTGCATTACCATGCTGGAATGGGAAAATACCGGCCCTTTACGCAAATCAATCCCTTTTACACCAGCAAGCTTTAACCATTCACGCCATTCATAGGTAGTCGCGTCATGGAGCAACATATGATGACGAAGGTCATCGGGCTCCGTCAGAGGCTTTTCACCGTCAAGCAGTGCTGGTGAGCACATGGGTGTCAAAAACTCATTCAGCAGGGTTTCTGAGTACATTCCTGCGTAATCACCCTTTTCATAGTAAATAGCAACATCGATATCGTCCTGAAAAAAGTCCACTTCGCGATCAGTTGCCTTCAGTCGTACCTCAATATCTGGATAAAGTGCATTAAAACGAGTAAGCCTTGGCACTAACCAAACAATGGCAAATGTTGGTACCACACTGATGTTTAATGCGCCCGATGCACCCTGTGCTTTTAACTGCTCTGTTGCGGCAGCCAGTTTCTCAAATATATCGCGAATTTTAGGCCAATACTCCTGACCTTGGTCAGTTAGTAATAACTTACGGTTCTTCCTAATGAATAACTGGACTCCAAGAAAATCTTCAAGCCCTTTTATTTGATGTGAAACTGCGGCTTGTGTCACAAAAAGTTCATCCGCAGCTCGAGTAAATGATAAGTGCCTCGCAGCGGCTTCAAAAGCCCTTAAACTGTTCAGTGGGGGGAGTCTTCTTGCCATGGTTAATCAACCAGTCCATTCATTAGTTTATCTAATGCGAAACATTATAAATGATCGTTTGAATCTATGCACCCAAATCCATAATATACTTTCCGAACCCGAGAGATACGTTGAAGAGTTCATAAATCATGAAGTCATCGACAGGAAGTTATCTGCCGTACGGTGTTCGGAGTAACGGTTTCGTTGCTTTGAGAGGGTAAAGGTTTTGAATATTTGTTAGCGCATTTATCGAGACAATCGATGGAGTGAGGTAAGCACCATGACACAGTTTGCAAGAGTATTCGCCGCAGTTTTGATTTTCTCAGTCATGAGCATCAATACCCAGGCACAGGATTTTCAGCCAACAAGCTTTAAATCCAACATTGAGTTGCAGTTAACTCGTATTAAGGCAGAAGCTTTAGTCAGCGTTATATACGAATTGAAACAGCAGCTTAAAGAAACCAAACCCTTTTATATGGGTTTAACTGCCGAGTCAGAGGCAGCTTCAAAAAAACTGGCTCAACGTAACACGTTGAACAATTTGGAAGATTTAGCAGATTAATCCTCTGTGGAAAGAATTTGGGGATGGCGATTTCGGTCGACGTTCCTGAGTGAGTAGCTCAAATTTATCTGTCCCAACAGTGATTGATTAGCGCAGTCAGAGCACCTCCTACCCCTTTGGTCCTATCTGGCTCGACTTTTTGCTAATGCAAGGCCTGCTCTGCAGGCCTTTTTTTTGCCCGATGATCCACCGCGGTCAGAATGCTAATATAATGCCATAGCAATTATTCAACAGGCATTTACCATGTCACAGCAAACTCATACCACCAACAGCGCCGTCATGTGTCGTCCCTTTCATTTTGGGTTTAATGAACAAACCCACCAGGACAATGCGTTTCAACACAAGCCGGAAGGCACGGCATTAAAAGTTCAAAGTCAGGCATTTGATGAATTTGAATCGGCAGCCAAGCAATTATCCCAGGCTGGTATCAATATACTCATATTAGAGCACGAGCCTACACTAAAGGTACCCGACGCTGTTTTTCCGAATAACTGGTTTACTACCCACGCCGATGGTTCGGTGAAGCTGTACCCGATGAAAACAGAAAATAGGCGGCAGGAAGTAACACCCAAGCGGCTGAAAGATTTATTACTTGGCGCTGGTTACCGGGTGGACCAGATCGATCTCATTAATGACAGTGTTGGTTGCGAAGGCATTCTTGAAGGCACCGGCGCACTTGTTTTTGATCACCTTGCCAATAAAGCCTATGCCGCGATATCGGAACGCTGTGAAGAATCCTTGTTTATGGAATATTGTCGGCACTACAACTGGAGCCCTTTTACTTTTCAAGCCAAAGGTTCTACCGGCCAGCCCATTTACCACACCAATGTAATGCTAAGTGTGGGCCGTGAATTTGCGGTCGTGTGTGGCGCCAGTATTGCTGAGTCTCAGCGGAGTCAGGTATTGACTCAGTTACAGCAAAACCATTCCCACGTTATCGATATCTCGTTACAACAGGCCGAGTCCATGTTTTGTGCCAATATTCTGGAACTGCAAAATCAACAGGGTGATCCCATCATAACCATGTCCGAGACCGCCTTTAATGGTTTTACTTCCGAACAAAAAAACATACTGTCCTCTTGTGGCGACATAGTGGCCTGTAAAATTCCGACCATTGAACACATTGGCGGTGGCAGTATGCGCTGCATGTTAGCGGAAAACTTTTTACCAAAGATCTAGAGCGTGTTTATCTTTCGTTCTAAAGCCAGCTGATAAAATATGGCTCTGGCTGCAATTTTAAAAACACCTGCTAAACTTATCTAAAACCAATGAAAACAATAGATTATGGAAATAGCAGGTTATCGGCTGGAAGAAAAAATTGGCGAAGGAGGCATGTCGGAAGTTTACCGTGCCGAACAATTGTCACTTAAACGTACCGTTGCCATCAAATTCTTATCGGAACAGTTACTCAATCACTCCACTGCACAAGCTTTATTTGAAAACGAACCTTTAATAGTAGCAAGGCTGAATCATCCAAAGATCATTCATGTAATTGATAAAGGGATCACCCAGTCTGGTAAACCTTTTTTCGTAATGGAGTTTGTTGAAGGCGTCACACTGCATGATCTGGTGCAAGATAAAAAGATTCCTAACAGTCAAAAAGTGCAATACGCCATTCAAATATGCCGCGGTTTATCGTTTGCCCATAGAAATGGCATTGTTCATCGTGATATTAAACCCGCCAATATCATTATTGACAGTGAGAACAATGCCCGCATCCTTGATTTTGGCATCGCCAGTTTTTATACCGATGAACGCTTTGTGCAAAAAAGTGCAGCGCAAGTGATTGGAACAGAACGATATATGGCGCCAGAAGTAAAAGTCTCATCGAGTAACGCTAACTTACTAAGCGATCTCTATTCATTAGGCGTGTTAATGTTTGAAACCTTTTCTGAAAACTTTATTGATAACGCCACGCCGCAAAATATTGAACAATCGAGCATACCTAAGCCGATAAAGAAAATTATCTTAAGCTGCATTTCCGCCGATCCTGCTCAGCGACCAACATCCGCCTCGGTGATTGAAAATCAACTGCTGCACATTATCAAAGGTGCGCACTTAGCCCTCAGTCAAAAGGCCGCCGCCGAAAAAGAAGTGGCTTCCATCAGCAAAAACTTCACCTTGCTCGATGTTATTAGCGAAAATGAATTCAGTAAGGTCTATTTATATGAAAAGCAAAAATCCAGCGATTTACTGGCCATTAAAAAACGAAATCACGACACCAGTGGATTAAAAGAAGCAAAGTTGTTATCCAGCCTGAAGCATCAAAACATCATTAATATTTACGGCACCTCCAGCAATCGACGGGCATTTATTACCGTTATGGAGTATATGAACGCCGGTTCACTGGCTGAGCGGTTACTGCAACCCTTTTCATTTGATGAGTTTTTTAATGTGGCAGAAGGATTATTGGCGGGATTAAATTTTGCTCATCAAAATAGAATTTTACATGGCAACATACGACCATCAAATATATTGTTTTCACAGTCGGGAGAGGTAAAGCTTACCGACTTTGGTCTATCGGAACATTACCATCAACACGATAACTTTAATCTGGAGCACCTTGATCAAAAAAACTGGTATGTTCCAGAAAAAATGGAGCCCGTTTCGAATGCGTTTGATATTTTTTCACTGGGTGCCGTGTTTTATCACATGCTAACGGGAGAACCTATACAATGGAAAAATCGTCAGATTGCCTGGACTGAGCCCTACGGTAAACTGCCAAAAAAGATGCAGGAAATGCTGATTAAAATGATGGCACTGGCTCCCGAATTTCGCTACACAAGTATCAGTGAGGTGCAACACCGCTTAAGCCAACTTAAAAGCCTGTACGGCACTAAACAGCAAAAACGCTCAACCGGAATAAGCACCACCAACATCAAACAAAAAGCAAAAGCCTCGTTATCATTTATGCGCTGGTTTAAAAACCTGCTTTGGATAGTCGTGTTGGCGCTGGCCATTTTTTATGTTCAGGTTTACTTTTTTATGCCCGATATCAAGCAGTTTATCCATCAGACGCTTCGAGAATTTTTACTTTGGTGGGCCAGTCAGCTTTAGATCATTTAACTTTATAGTTGATAGAATAACAACTGCGAATTATTCGTACGTCTGTTATTGATTAAAAAACGCCAACAATAAAATTAGCGCAGCACCAAATACCGCAACAGCTACAGCAACTTTTGCCAAATCGAAAGTGCCTTCTGTGTCTTCCAGATAAATACTACGGGGCGACTTTCCTTCGCATTGAAACAGCAAATTCATACCACCAATGGTCACTTCATCACCATCCACCAAGGTTGAGCGGGTTGTCATGCGACCATTCACCAATAAGCCATTCGCCGCACCGTTGTTTTTTATACTCCAGAATCGACCTTTCTTATAGATTTCGATATGCCGCGCTGACACGCTGGTTTCTTCACGAGATAGGTGATGGCCAAGCATACGACCAATCGGCGAACCGCTGGAAATTACCTCGTATACTTTGCCTTTGATGGACGACGACTTGCCGTGAAAAAAAGCACGTTCTAACGCCTGTCGCTCATCAATCATTTCAATACTGGCCGGGGTTGGGTATTTAGCTGTAGACTTTTTACTGCTTAACATTTCCTGCTGAGTATTACGGATTGAGGTATGAAAATTCTGTTGCTCGTTATCCGTTGCTTCACCAGCAAATATCACTTTGAAACAAAACTCATCCACCCTGACTTCGTCGCCATTATTTAATTCGGTTTCTGCCAGCTTGTCGCCATTTATATAAGTGCCGTTCGATGATCCCAAATCTTTTATCAACAATCGATTCCCTTCCTGACGTACCTGTGCGTGCTTACGTGAGATATGGGGCATGGGAATGGCAATGTCGCAAGTGGTATCACGGCCTATGGTCAACGTTTTATTAACCGGAAATAACTGGCCGGAAAAAGGAGCCGTTTGTGCCTGAATTAACCAGTCGCTTAACACTTCTCGAACTTGAGTTGCGTGAGACGCGGTGGATTTACGAGGACTTCGATTCAGTAGTGGATCAATCAGCTCCATTTCCATTTCGCCAATTTTAATAATATCCCAGGCTTTAAGTTCGATATTAATGGCGATCAGCTGACCGTTTACAAAGGAGCTTTTAGAGGATGCTTTATGAACAAACTCAATGAGGTTGTCTCGAATCAGTAGCTCCGCATGGTGAGGCGCTACCTGACTCGAGTTAATCACGATATCGCAAGAGGGATCACTGCCAATGGTGATCAAAGAATCTACCAGCCAGCGATCAGGTCGCGACTTATCTTTGAACTGCAGTTTCAACATCCGATTGTTTCCTCTTTATTTATTTCAGGTAATCGTCCTATTCCATACCTGAAATAGCTCAAAATGTTTCTGTTTATCAAGAAGCCATCTCAAAAATAGCGAACCAATGTAAGACAAGGCAAATTTTCAGATAGCTTCTAGTTAATTATAACGGTAATAAAAAATTAGCCAACTGGTGCGGCCATTTGCATTAAAACACCACAGAGCCAGGCTGCGTAAGTTCCCAAAGCATAACCGAGAACCGCCAGTAATACACCTACCGGTGCTAAAGCTGGGTGAAATGCCGAAGCCACTACTGGCGCAGAGGCCGCCCCACCCACATTAGCCTGACTGCCAACCGCAATAAAGAAGGTAGGCGCTTTAATTAATTTTGCCACTAACAGCAACAGACCAGCGTGAATACTGATCCATATCAGGCCAACGATAAAGATTTGCCAATGATTGACAACTGCGGTGATATCCATTTTCATGCCAATGGACGCCACCAATATATAAATAAATACAGACCCCATTTTTGACGCGCCTGCCGCTTCCAGAGATTTCACCCGGGTAAAGGACAGCACCAGTCCGGTCGTCGTAGCCACCACCATAAGCCAGAAGAACTGACTAGTGAGACTGAATTTATCAAGCTGTGGGAAATTGGTAGCCACCCAGGGTGCAATAGCGTCAGCCAATAAATGAGCCAGACCGGTTGCCCCCAGTGCCACTGCAAGCATCAACATAAAATCTGGCAGCAAGGGCATTCTGGCATGTTCACGTTGAAATTTTTCCACCTGCTTTTTAACGTCTTCGATGGCCGATGCGTCAGCGCCCCGCTTTTCATCCAACTCTTTAGATTTGCCCGCCATCACCAACAAAATGGCCATCCAGATATTCGCAACAATGATATCCACCGCAATCATGGATGGAAAAATATCATCCGATACTTCCCACATTTCGTACATGGCCGCCTGATTGGCTCCACCACCAATCCAACTACCGGCAATGGTGGTCATTCCGCGCCAAATTTCATTGGGGTGTGCGCCGCCAACAGTTTCAGGGCTCACCACTGACACCAGTAAAATCGCAATTGGCCCACCAATAACAATGCCAAGAGTACCGGTTAAAAACATAATGATGGCCTTGGGCCCAAGCTTTTTAATTTTGTTGAGATCGATACTAAGTGTTAGCAACACCAGGCTGGCAGGTAATAAAAATCGTGAAACCACATAATAGATTTGCGAATGTTCGCCAGAAATCACACCAAATGAATTGAATATTGATGGGATCAGATAACACATCAACAGCGCTGGAACGTATTTATAAAACTTACTCCAGGCACCTGTTTTCAAATTAGAGGTATAAAAAACAAACCCAAGGCTCAGAGCCAGAATTCCAAGAGTGACACCTTCGCTGGTGACTAACGCGCTAGATTGTTCTAATGACATAGTCTTCTTTTACACTTTTATTGGTTTTATTCGAACTGACACGCCTGATTGATTCAGTGGCGATTATTGTTATTAATGAGCTTGTATGACCTTAGAGTTTTTGGATGACAGAGTTTATATGTCACAGATTTACGCTTAACTTTACGTAGCATCAAGCAAACCGGATCCCCAGTTTTTTGTAAATAAACCCCATCAGCCATGCCGGGCCAACCAGTAAAAACAACATATCTTTAAAAAACGACGGCTTTTTACCTTCAATTTTATGGCCAATAAACTGCAACACCCAGGCGACTATAAAAATAGCCAGACCTAAAATCCACGGCTCCAACGGAACATATCGCTCAACCGCATAAGTGGCCATTAATACCAAAACCGAAAAGATCAGCATCCCAACACTGAGAGATAATGACGTTGCCACATAAAACACCATGACCAATATCAACGCCAAAGTTGCCCAGTTATAAGCAACTCCTGCTGGAAACCATTCTGGCACCGGGATCGACCAGAGTAACAATGCCACACTCCAGAATATGGCAGGTACACACCACCAGTGGATCAATTTGTTGGTCGGATTTTGATGGCTTTCACCGTATTCGGCCAGCCATTCAGATGCTGTCTTCATCAACCACCTCTTATCAAAGGATTGATTCTACTATACCACCGAGCTATAACATAAAAAAGCGACTAAAATGAGTGACCTATGACAAATATCATTACCCTGCTCAGCGATTTTGGCAGCCAGGATGGCTACACGGCAGCCATGCTTGGTTACCTGCATACCCACGCACCAACTCATAAACTGCAGGAGGTGTCGCACAATATAGAACCTCAGAACATCTGGCAGGCAGCTATGGCGCTTAAGCGCTATTCGCGGCATTTTCCGGCCAATACCATTCATCTGGTGGTGGTGGATCCGGGAGTCGGATCGGAGCGTCAGGCGATAGCCTTAAAATGTGACGACCATTGGTTGGTAGGCCCTAATAATGGTGTTTTGTCCCTCGCCAGCCAACAATACCGCTCGGTCACTGCCTATGCGTTAAAAAATAATACCCCATGGTGGCAAAAACATCACAGCTTCGATGGGCTGGCGCTATTTGCTCCAGCCAGTGCCAGGCTTGCGACACATCCAGAACAATTGCTGGAATTTGCCGGTGCTATCGAAAACTATCATCAACTGACGTTTCCCACACCGGAACTGATTGGCGATCATCTGGTTGGGCAAATCATTACTTTCGATCGCTTTGGAAATGCCATTACCAACATCGAAAAAGCCGACATTCCCCATCAATCGGATCTAATCGCACAATGCCAGCAACAGCAATTTCCACTGCGGCCATTTTATTGCGATGCATCAGCCGATGGGCGATTATCTCTGATAAACGCTGACAATCTACTGGAACTGGCGCTGTATCAAAGTTCGTTGCAACAGAATATGTCCCTTGAAGTAGGCGACAGTGTCAGTGTTCGCATAAAATAGAGCAATCCTTATCATCCACATTGTTTCCATGGAAAATAAACCGCAGGTAAAGCAAACTATTTGCCAACCCTCACCGACTAAGGCTGTAACAGAAATAAACAATGATGCTTTGCCATGTTATTTAATGACACCGATCAACAATTAATCGATAAGGCTCTCGACGGTTCAGAGCGAGCCTGGGTTAAGTTGGTTCGTCGATACGAGAAAAAAGTCTACAACTATTGTTTACGATTGAGTGGTTCCAACAATGAAGCCATGGATCTGATGCAAGAAGTGTTTCTGGCGGTATATCGAAACTTGCCCAACTTTCGTGGTCAGAGCAAATTTTTGACCTGGTTGTTTCGAATCGCTTCTAACAAGTCTACCGACTGGTTACGAAGCCGTCACAGGATCCCGACCCATCAGGCATCGGAATATGAGCCGGAACATGGCAGCACTCAACAGTCACCGATGCACCATGTGCAACAAGCGCAATCCAATTCAAGCATTATGCAGTCGTTATCACAGTTAAGTGATGAACAACGTCTGGTGGTGGAACTGAAGTTTTTTCAACACTTCACCTTTGATGAAATTGCCATGCAAACTGGCATTTCATCCAACACGGCAAAAACACGATTATACGCAGCCCTTAAAAAACTCAAAGGGCAACTGGAGGTACAAAATGTCATGTAATCATTCACTGGTTGATCAATATTTATTTGAATACATGGACAACACATTAGAACCATCTCTTTGCCGGGCGTTTGAGCAAAGTATTGATACTTGCGATCACTGTCGCGATTTATATTACAGCGCACTTAATACGCAAAAGATGCAACAAAATTGGCAGGAACAAACACCACCCGACTGGCACCGAACACGATTTGCCGCAGCCGGTAGAAAACCCGCCAGATTCAACTGGTTTAATGGATTGTCACTGGCATCCTCTACCCTGGCCATTTTACTGGTGTTGTTTCGTGTTGAATTTATTTCCACCGGCAGTGGCTTCACCGTCAGCTTTGGCGGCTCGGGCACTCAGCAGGAAGTTGCGCAACTGGTGGATGAAAAATTTAATCAGCTGGCCCAGCGACAAATCAGCTACATCGACAACCGCTTCGAAGAACAGAAACTGCAACAAGTGAGTGATAATCAGCAGATGCTCAATACCTTAATGTTGCATAACCGCCAGGAGCGTCGGCAAGACTTAAACTCGCTTATGGCCAGTTGGTTACAGCAACGGGACATCGATCAGAATAATTTGAACCAACGGGTTGATTATATCGTCGACAATCAAATCGAAAATAATCAATACCTTAATCAGGTTTTAAAAGTTTCAAATGAGTAGAGGTTTAACTCATATAAATCAGATTTTAATTTTAAACAGTAAAGGTTTTTTGGAGAAGTTATTATGAAGATTAAATCATTATTCGCAGGACTGCTTGTTAGCGCAGCAACCTTTAGTTATGCCGCAAATTATGACGATATAAATAAAGACATGCGCATCATGAAAAAAATTATTGAAACCTCCATTAGTGGCAACAACCACTACAGCACTCGAGTCGAAGCTATGTACCTCGCAAAACAAGGTATGGTATTCACCATTCATTCCAGCGGCGCTTTTCATATACCGGCACCCGACGGTGACTGGGAAGCCTGGGGACAAGCCATCGGCGCTAATACACTGTCCATAGTGCAAGAAGCCATTCCTGCCATGGCACCTATTTTACCCCCCGAAGCCATGGCAGAAATGGAAGCTGAAATTGCCCAGGGCATGGCGGATCTTGACGGTGAGCGCTCTGAAGTAGCCGCTGAAATTGCCGAAGAGCTTCGCTACATGCGTGAGCAAATGAGAGATAATAAAGAAGAGTACCGGGACAACTTACGAGAAATCCGTGAGCTGGAACGAGAAAAATACCGCGCCGAAAAAGATCGCCGTGAAGCCATTGAACAAAAACGCAAAGAGCTGGAAAAACGTATCGAAAAGAACAAAGCAAAAATGGATACATACAACGAAAAAATGCAAGAGTATCGTAACGCTCGTCAAAAACGCAGCAAAGAAAAGCGTATGGCCATTATCAACGAAACCATAGGCGCCATTTGTGATTACAATGCTTCATTAAAATCACTTGACAGTAATGAACATGTTACGGTTATTTTTAATAAATTCAGCGAGTCCAATAAAAAAGATGACCGTGTTTATGTGTTTGACAAGTCTGACTTAAGCGACTGTGATTCCGATGACGACGGCATTAAAGACTTACTAAAACAGGCCATCAGTTACGACTTATAACCCATACAATATTTAAGTAACTCTCTTCCCTGGAAACACACTTTCACCTGCTCTTAACCGGAGCAGGTGTTTTTAATTTCAGGATAATATAAATAGCTATTATTATGAGAGTATTTATTCAAATAAATTCCGCTGATATACACTTGCATCAATCTTCGCCAACAAAGCACTATCCAATACAAACTCTCTGCCTTACAATAAAGTAGAACTTCACGATTGACTAAAATCTCAAACATAAGGAATCATTATGATTAATGTTGGCGATAAACTCCCTTCTGTCAGTTTCCAACTGCTCACCAGCGATGGTGCCAGCAACCCAACCACCGACGATTTGTTCGCAGGTAAAAAAGTTGTCTTATTTGCCGTACCGGGTGCTTTCACCCCAACTTGCTCCGAATCACACTTACCGGGCTTTGTGGTAAATGCCGATAAAATTAAGGCAAAAGGCGTCGATAGTATTATCTGTTTATCGGTGAATGACTCTTTTGTTATGAATGCCTGGGGCAAAAATAGTAACGCAGAAGACATTATTATGCTCGCCGATGGCGGTGCTGCTTTTACCAAAGCCATTGGACTAGAAATGGATACCGGTGATTTTGGTGGTGTTCGTTCACAACGATACGCCATGATTGTTGAAGATGGCGTTGTCAAACAACTAAATGTTGAAAAGCCAAAGCAGTTTGAAGCCAGTACTGCAGAAGCGATTTTGCAGCAGTTATAAGCGAAAATTTCGTTTAAGTAAAAAATGTTATCAAGCTTTATGCCTATCACATAAAACAGTTCTTTTTATGTGATAGGTAATTTCATTTCAACTCTTATCTGAAGGAAACGGTTAATGAATAAATGGCTTATCATTATTGCTAGTTTCTACATCTCTACACTTTTTTCTCATGAACGTAAATCAGGACTGCATCCCTCTGCCCAATACCTCGGCAATGAAGCGGTAATGATTACAACCGATCAACACAAGCTGTTATTCGATCCTTTCTTTCATAAAACCTTTGGTATTTATCAGGCGGTTCCCGACTCAATACGGCAATCGATGATGGATGGTAAAGCGCCTTATAACAATGTTGACTTTATGTTTATCAGCCATGCTCATGATGATCATTTTTCGGCGCAGGATGTATTAACCTATTTAACGCAACATAAACACGTAAAGCTGTTTGCCCCCCGTCAGGCCGTTAATCAGTTGACTTCACTTAAACCCGATAAGACCATTAAGGATCGGTTGTTTTCCATTTCACTTCTGCCGGAAACCATTGCCTGGAAAAAAACGATTGATAACACACTGATAGAAGCGGTTCGCATACCCCATGCAGGATGGCCAGCCAGAGCAGATGTGGAAAATCTGGTGTTTCGTGTAACTGATAATAGTAGTGACAATAAAAAGGTAACCGTAATGCACATGGGTGATGCCGATCCTAACCCGAAGCATTTTTTAACTCATAAAAATCACTGGCAAAAAAGAAAAACCAGCACTGCCTTTCCTCCCTACTGGTTTATGCTGTCCAGAGAAGGTCTACACATCTTAAATAATATCATTAACAGTCATCATAATGTTGGTATTCATGTTCCGGTAAAGGTGCCCGAAAATCTTAAACAAAGCGGTTATGATTATTTTTCAAAACCGGGAGAACAGCAGGAAATTCATTTTGATAGTCCGGAACAACCTGAGTGACTTTCTAAGTCAAACTATGACAAACTAAGTCAAATAACGTTTATAAAATCATAATATTAAATCAACTATCCATTTACTCTAGCCAATAAAAAAGGGCGCTAACTCCATCATTAGCGCTCTTTCCAGCAGTTTTAACAATGATTATTCTTTGTGTACTTTGCCGTCTTTCATAACAAAGGAGACATTTTCCATCACTTTTATATTGCTCAGTGGATCACCTTTTACTGCAATAATATCCGCAACCTTTCCTTTCGCAATACTGCCCAGTTTATTATCAATTCTTAATAACTTGGCGCTTTCCATGGTGGCCGACTGAATCGCTTCCATCGCTGGCATACCCGCTTCCACCATATAAGCAAACTCGCGACCGTTTAAACCGTGCGGAAACACACCGGCATCGGTTCCGTAAGCAATCTTGACGCCTTTTTTATAAGCCTTGGCAAAGGTCTTTTGTATTTGAGGGCCAACAGCGCGTGCTTTTGGTTGCACAACCGCTGGATAACCGTCCGCTTTTTCCGCCACCCATTTTCCTGCGGTAATGGTAGGTACATAATAGGTGCCATGTTTTTTCATTAGCCTCATGGCTTCGTCATCCATATAGGTGCCATGTTCGACAGAATGCACTCCGGCTTTAATAGCACGCTTCATTCCTTCGGCGCCATGGGCATGAACCGCCACCACAAAATCATAATCTTTCGCAGCCTCCATCACGGCTTCAAGTTCACCATTGGTAAACTGCGGGTTTTCACCACTTTTCGCCAAACTGAGTACACCACCAGTCACCGTCAGCTTGATCACATCAGCGCCCTCTTTATAACGCTGACGAACGGCTTTAAGAGCATCGGCTCGACCATTGATGACGCCTTCTTTCGGCCCCGGATCTTTCATTAGTTTATAATTTAATCCATTGGTTGGGTCCGCATGGCCGCCAGTGGTGGCAATACTTTTTCCGGCGTTAAACATACGTGGGCCCGGGATCATACCGCTGTTAATGGCCTTCGACAGCTCTCGCGTCACACGGGGATCACTGCCCAAATCTCTGACGGTGGTAAAGCCTGCCTGTAATGTTTTTTGTGCATTGACGGTGGCTTTAATGGCAAAGTAAGACTCATCGTGAAAAAACTCTTCGGTATAAGACTCGGGAGTCACATCCGTCATCAGGTGAGTGTGCATATCCATTAATCCGGGCATCACTACCGAATCTTTTAAATCAATAATATTATCGCCGGAAACATAGCCCGGCTTTACATCAACGATTTGCTTGCCTTCGATTATAATCGACTGCTTTTCGAGCACTTTACCCCGTTCCGTATCAATCAACTTACCAGCATGAATGACTTTTTTTGCCATCTCTTGTGTAATCTCTGCTGCAACCTCTTGTGCAAAGACAGGTAAACAGCTGATCATTAGCAAGCCTGTTAAAATATGTTTCACAACTCCGCCCTCTATTTTCTATGACATTTAAATCTTGGTTAAAACTGATTCTTTATTAACGCTTAATTATTCAATTTAAGCTCGCTTTTTATACTTGTATAACCGCCAAAGTTAACAGCTTCTCGACCCGCACTATAACCAACCTGAAAAATATATGCCATTGAGCTATAAAACTTAATTGAAATCATTTGTTAACCAATGCACTCTAGACTTATTAGTACTCTAATTAACCCCTTTGCCACAGCAATAATTTCGAAACGTACCCGGTTAACTTTGTATAAATCGAATACCGATAGAAATCCAGTGGCGATATACCCTTCCCAAACAATGGGACAGCTCGACATTAAGGAGACAATCGTTCATGAAAGTGCTGAAATTTGGCGGCTCTTCACTCAAACCTTTGCAGGCATTTATTGAGTGCTGCAATATTACCCGACAGCAGTGCGCGGATGAAACCTCCGTCACCGTTGTATCGGCACTGGGTGGTGTCACCAATCGTTTACAAACAGCACTGAACAACGCTTTGACAGGCGAGAATACAATTGTCGAACTGGAATCGATAACAGAGCAGCATCAACAACGGCTGGAACAATTACACAAAACGCTGGATAACTTTGAGCATCAAGCTTGTCAGCAAACGCTTGTTGAGCAATTGAATCGACTGGAGCAATTATTAACCGGTGTGCAACTTGTAAAAGATGCCAGCTTGTCGACCCGATGCCGGATTCTGGCAATGGGTGAGCGTTTATCATCGATTCTGTTTTACTACGCGGCCAAGGCAATCGACAGCCGCGACATAACATTACTCGACAGTGCCAATCTGATAAAAACCATCAGTGGTGTACAGCCCTCCGACTATCTTGAGGCCAGTTTTGATGAAGACGCCTGTCACCGGTTGATAAAGCCACTTAGCAAAACTGAGCAGCCCACTCATTACATTGCCGCGGGATTTGTCTCCTCCAATGAAGAAGGTGAAATTACTCTGCTTGGCAGAAATGGCTCTGATTTATCCGCCGCAATTTATGCCGCCGCCTTATCGGCTGATGAACTGCAAATATGGAGCGACGTTGAAGGTATTTATAATGCCGATCCAAATCGTGTTTCTCGGGCACAGGTGATTGAGCAACTGAGTTATCAGGAGGCCATGGAACTGTCATTTTTTGGTGCCAAGGTATTGCATCCCAAAACCATTGCGCCGATTGCCAGCTACCGAATTCCAACGCGGATCAAAAATACCTTTAAGCCGGATGATGCCGGCACCTTGATCACAAGCAGCAGTAACCCGCGAGAATTTCCATTGGCAGGCATTACCATGCTTGATGATCTCGCCATGCTGACGTTATCAGGCGTTGACTTAAAAGGACACGCGGGGCTCGCCGAACGTGTGTTTCAATGCATTTCGCGAGAAGGTGTGTCGATCATTTTGATCTCACAATCTTCATCGGAATACGCCATTTCATTTTGTGTTAATCAGTCTGATGTGTCACGGGCAAAGCGTGCGCTTAATCGTGAGTTTGCTCTGGAAATGAAACATCATCAGGTTGATCCGGTGGATGTGCGAGAGTCCTTATCCTCCATTACCGTGGTTGGCGATCATATGAAACAAACCCACGGCATAGCCGCAAAACTTTTTTCAGCGTTAGCCGCCGCCAATGTCAATATTGTGGCGATTGCTCAGGACTCATCGGAGCGATCCATTTCGGCAGTGATCCGCCAGGCAAAATCAAAAGTGGCGCTGAATAAAACCTATGAATACTTTTTTCAATGCCCACGAGTTATTTCTGCGGTGCTTTATGGTGTGGGCACCATTGGCGACGAACTTTTGTCGCAAATTAAACAACAGCAAAACTGGCTATTACAACAACGTATTGATTTACGGGTGATTGCCATCGCCAACTCGAAACAATTGCTCTGGCACAGCGATGGCATTTCGCTCGATAACTGGCGGCTTGAACTCGATAACGCATCGACACCCTCCAGCATTGAACAGCTGCAATCTTTAATCACTCAGGAACGCCCACTGAATCCTGTGTTTATTGACTGCACCAGTAATGATCAACTGGCCGAATGTTACCCGGCGTTATTTGAACAGGGTTTGCATATTGTTGCGGCCAACAAAAAAGCCAATACGCTTTCTCATAATTATTATTTAACATTACGAGAAAAAGCACAGCAGTCATTAAAACAATTCGCTTACGAAACCAATGTGGGTGCCGGCCTGCCGGTCATTGCCAATATTCAGAATCAGGTGAGAAGTGGTGACTCGCTGTTGTCCTTCGATGGTATTTTATCGGGATCACTGTCTTATATTATGGGCAAGCTCGACGATGGTTTAAGTTTTTCTCAAGCGGTGTTAGAAGCCAAACAGAAAGGCTTTACCGAACCGGATCCAAGAGATGATCTTTCCGGCATGGACGTAGCTCGTAAACTGCTGATTATTGCCCGTGAATTTGGTGCCACTCAGGAACTGACTGATATTGAAATTGAACCATTAATCAGTGATGAGCTAAATGATGCAAAAACAATTGATGACTTTTTGCAAAGGCTGCCAGAAATGGACACTGTCTTTGAAGAAAAAATCAAACAGGCAAAACAGCAACAAAAAGTATTGCGACTGGCGGGCGTTATTAATGATCAAGGGAAAATGGCGGTGCAGTTGCTCGCCGTAGACGCAAGCCACCCCCTTTACTCCATTCGCGATGGTGAGAATGCGTTTTCCTTTACCACTGCACGATACCATCCTGTACCGCTGGTGATCCGTGGCTATGGTGCCGGTGCCGATGTTACCGCAGCCGGTGTATTTGGTGATATTTTAAAAACCGTCGTCGCATAACGCTTATTGTTTGAAAGTTTATTTAATAGTTTTAGATAATAGTATTCCAATAATGCAGTGATTGATTTAAAGAATACCCATTATCATCTATGCTTACGATTAATAGTAAGCATAGACTGATCTTTTATATCCTGTCTTTATGAAGCTGATGCTAAACTCAATAAACTCTCAGCAACAATTGTAATAGACTCGGTACACTTAAATATGGCTTTGCACCTATGAAACAAATAAAAGTATTTGCACCCGCTTCCATCGGCAACTTTATCGTTGGCTTTGATGTATTGGGCGCTTGCCTGCATACTTCTGATCGAGTACTGGGCGATGAGCTAACCATAAGCGACAAATCACCAGCCGGATATACTGCGGTTGGAGAGTTCGCTTACAAGTTGCCAGAAGACAAAGAAAATCTGGTTATAAAAACCGCCGCATTTTTTAATCAAAAACTGACCGTCAAACCACAAAAGCTAACCTTTGAATTATCCAAAAACTTACCCATTGGTAGTGGGCTCGGCTCCAGCTCATCGTCCATAGTGGCCACTTTATTTGGTTTAAATGAATGGTATAAAAAACCCTTTACACAGCAACAACTGCTGGAATGGTCGGCGATTATTGAAGGCAGCAATTCCGGAAGCGTGCATTACGATAATGTCGCACCCAGTCTGTTGGGTGGTTTGCAATTAATTTGCGAGCAACTGCCGTCACCCTCTTCATCCATTCCATTTTTTGACTCACTGCATTTTGCACTGTGTTTCCCGGATATAGAAATCACCACAAAAAGCGCACGAGAAATATTACCCAAGTCATTGCCTTTAAAAAATGCCATTAATCTACAAGCGCAACTGGCAGCCTTTATTGCCAGCTGTTATCAAAATGATTTACCAACAGCGCTGGCACTACTGCACGACAATGAATTAACCTCATCACGCCAGGGTTTAATAAAAAATTATCATAGGGCACAAAAAAACGCCCTTGAAATGGGCGCGTTTACCTTTTCAATATCCGGTTCAGGGCCTACCTGCTTTGCAATTTGTGATACTCAAGCAAAAGCCGAACAGGTATCCCAACAAATGCTGGAAGATTTAAAACAAGGTGAACATGCATTTGCCTGCACAGCACAACTGGATAAAGAGGGAGCGAAAGTGGTTGCCTCAGATTAGTAGCTTTGATACTGACCGTCGTTTAATTAGATACCGTTTAGTTTTTTTAACAAAAAACTCGCATCTATTAACACATCCACTTGTAGGGTTTGCACGTGTTTTTGTGCGAACCAATAATACACATAATAAAACCAACTAGCTCACACTAATAATTACAACCGGTGCGCAAAATGCGCACCCTACTGATGTCCTCGATCACGGTTATCACATGCTAAAAAGCGTTTTCGTACTGGATACCTGTGGGTCTGGGCATTAGGTGAGTATAGAACGAATTTTAATTCGCCACATTCAACACTAAACTACACCACAAAACTCTCTGAATACTTCATATAGTATAAGGCCTTTTTCGCATAGAAACTCCAGAGTAAAAAAACTACGGTGCAACTGTTCAATAACAAGTTCAAACCTTAGTTTTAAACATCTATACTCACTTGCCTGTTGCTTTGCGTGTTGGCCAAGATGAAGGCAACTGAGAAATTTCCTCACGCCATAAGAAACTGATTCCACTGATGATAACATCTGGTAATACAGTGTAATGATCTTTACCAGCAAAAATTCTGGTATTGAGATCTAACGAAGGATAGTGACGCGCAGTAAGAGTACGTGAGAGCCGAGCGGTGGATTCTAGATTGCCAGAAATGGCGACAAAATATTCCTCAGCCTCTTTTTCGCCTACGCCCAGAAAAACCTTTGCCTTAAGATCGTCGTGAGACTCCGCGTATTTAGCTTCGGCCACAAACACCGCGCCTTTAACACCCTCAAGATAAGGACTTCCAATGATCATCTTCTGAAATGCTTCCGCCCGTGTGAATAGGCTGTACGCCGCAAACATTCCCCCTGCAGAATGACCAAATAAAGCATGCTCTCCAGAGAAACGATACTCGCTTGCTAATTTAGGACGGAGTTCTTCTACAAGCAAATTAAGAAAAGCCTCTGCTTTGTGAGGAAACTCAGGGATCGGTGCCAAAGAAGACCAACGCTCTCCTGCTAACCCCGGTGGAGCATAGCCTTTTCCGGGGGGAGAAAAATCAATCACACGTCTGCCTACACCTGCCAGCCCTTCCTCTGGCGGACTTCCAATGCCTACCACAATCATCTCGGGAGCCAGATTACCCAACACCAACACATCAAGTAATCCGACGATTGAACGCATAATCAGTGGCGAGTCCGGTACCCACAACACAGGATAAGTTCGTTCAGGCTGAACTCTATAGCTAGCTGGTAAAGCAACCGTCACTTGATGCTCATAGGAAAATGCTTTCGATTGAAAACTGTTCGATGGAAGGATTTCCATGTTTGCACGTGCACCAGGGATAGTCGCGAGTTGCGGATTGGCCTGTGCAAGCATTGGAATAACAGCGATACTCACTAAACCTAGAACAATAAAAAGTCGATACGTTAACAGTGATTTCATATTTTTTCCCTTGAAAATTTATGGTTAACAGCGTTAATACAAACCGTGACAGAGAGTGGTTTGATGTTTGATAATCTTGTTACTTTTAAACTTATCTTTATTAGGTCTTGATAAAGAATGATTGATAATTTTTGTGCAGCGAAAATCATATCTTTTAACGACTTTGCTTAAAAGAAAAATATTGGACCCGAAAAATCCAGTAAACCATTAAAATAATCACAGCAATCACTGGCATCAATAATATTAAGAAATGACGAAGAAACTCTGGAATTAATTGTGACTGACCCAGGAAAAAAGAAACGGTTGCAATTAATAAAGCAAAACCCATGCGCCATAGATGCCTGAGTAATCTGTGTTTTCCCTTGGCACTTCCCCAAATAATTGCTCTTAGATCCAGCAAAGTGGCAATCAGTGCGACAGAGCCAAACACAACAGCAACCTGAGCAGGCTTTCCATCAATTTGCCCATCGGGAGTATTTAACCCTTCAATTCCAATAGTAATCCCTGACAATCCCACAACACCACCAAAAACTAACATAATGATATTGAAGTATCGTATTTTCAAACTAGTGCGCTGAACAGAAAGGTAAGCCGTTAACACCAGATAAAATGTCAATGCCCCCGCAATCACACTAAGCTGGCTCGAATTCAGTGCAGCAATGACAGCCCCAGTTGCTGACATCAATAACATTGATACAACAAACGCTAATCCGCTTCTTTTATGTATGCTGGAACCTTTAAGAGCATAAAAGGCAACCGCCCCAGAAATCAGTCCTACTGTTCCTGTGGCAATATGTATGAATGTAATCAACATTTATTTACTTCCTGTAAGAATCACAAAAGAGATTATTACAACGTAACTTCACGAGTATATGTATGTTCATGTGTATCAATTTATTTCAATTTCATTGGAACATATATGAATTAAATAGCTCCATCCTGTTTTATATAGACAGGTAATCTTTAACTAACCAGTCTTCTGTGCGCAAAATGCGCACCCTACAAAAGAGTAATCCATGTAGGGTTTGCACGTATTTTTGTGCGAACCAATAGCACCCATGCCTGAACTAAAAGACTTAGGTAATATACTTTATATTTTTAACTTATAGTTGAAGTTGATTTGATTGCACTGAAAACATCAATATCATTCTTGACTTTAAACGTTATTAAAGCCATTCCCTCGGCTTAATTTAATTCAAAAACAATCAGTCTTTATCAGGCATGTTTTTCGAGTAGAAAATTTCGGCCATTTCTTTTTCGACGCGATTTCGAATACGATTTAATTCTTTTTCGGGAAATTCTTCTGCGCCTGATCCAAACAGGTATTCATCCACATCAATGCTTTTACGGATCATTTTGGTATGAAACGTATTTTCCTGATAAACATTAACATCAATCATCTGGTAAGCATTTTCGGTGTCTTCCGACACATAGTTTTGGATCGAGTTAATTTCGTGATCGATATAATGCTTGGTGCCATCAACATCACGAGTAAACCCTCGCACGCGATAGTCCATAATTACAATGTCGGAATCAAAGCTGTGGATCAGATAGTTCAACGCTTTTAGTGGCGAAATAACCCCGCAGGTTGAAACATCGATATCGGCTCTGAAGGTACTGATGCCACCATCGGGATGGCTTTCTGGGTAGGTGTGAACCGTAATATGACTTTTATCCAGATGCCCCACCACTGACTCAGGTAGAGGCCCCGGAGTTTCGTCCAGTTGATCTTCTTTCGGCTCAATTTCATGTTCGGCAATAAGCATGGTGACAGACGCACCATGAGGATCATAATCTTGCCGCGATACATTAAGCACATGAGCACCGATTATTTCGGTAACGTCTGTTAAAATTTTGGTTAATCGTTCAGCGTTGTACTGCTCATCAATGTATTCGATATATTCGTGACGATGTTCCGCTGTTTTGGCGTAATTAATGTCGTAAATATTGAAGCTGAGCGATTTGGTGAGGTTGTTAAACCCATGAAGTTTAAGCTTTTTTTCCATTCAGATGGCGTACCTTGTGTTCATCGTTAATTGTCGCGCCCTATTTTAATAGAAAGCTCATGTTTTTTATACGAATAATTGATCCGCATGCCCGCTTGTGGCGTAGTCTTAGATATAACTCTGGCCATAAACTGGCTTGGCATTCAACACAATAACTAACATAGCTAACCACCCATTAAGCAATGCGGTTTGCCATCTGTGGTTAAAGCATTAAGATAGAACATGCATTTATCCGATGCATCCAACGGGTGTATTGCTGACAACCAATAAAAATAGAGAGACACTAATGAATAATAAAATCATCTCGATTGTCCTGTTAATTGCCGGGCTTGCCTTACTTTACTGGGGCTACAACATGAGTCAGGCGGCAACTGAGCAAATTAAAGAAGCTTTTACCGGCTCATTTTCTGATAAGGCCACCCTGTTAATGATTGGCGGTGGTGTACTGGCATTGGTTGGCCTGTTAAAACTGGGCTTTGGCAAAAAAGCTTAAATCTAAAAATTATCTAATCTAAAAGCCGTATCGCCCTATTACTCGTTGCACAGCGCTCTGGTATTGCCCGCCAAATAAATTTAAATGATTTAATAAATGGTAGAGGTTGTACAGCTCAGCCCTGTCTTGCCAGTCGGACGCTATATCGCTCTGTTCGGCATAGCGATCATAGAAGCTTGCCGAAAAGCCGCCAAACAGTAACGTCATGGCCATATCCGCCTCGGCCATGCCAAAGTAACAGGCCGGATCAATCAACTTGGCGCCCGCCGTGGTTGCCATAACATTGCCAGACCAGAGATCGCCGTGCAGTAATACCGGCGGCTGTTTTGGGAGCCAGCGATGGAGTTGCCCGGCAATCCGCTCGATTGCCATTAAATTTTTACCGGATAACAAACCCGCATTCAGCGCTAACTTCGCCTGATACAGCAAACGTTGCTCAGCAAAAAATTCAATGCCACATGAGTATTCAGGATTCGGTTGTGGTGTCGCGCCGCAATAATTGTCGCAGTCAAAACCAAATGAATGGCCTTTGTATTGATGCATTAATGCCAGCTGATCCGCTAATGACTGCCAAAAACTTTCATCTGAAGACGCTGGTGTTAACCACTCCAGCACCAGCGCCTCATCACAATAATGCAAAACATCGGGCGCAAAATTGGAAACTGTCTGGTTAATGGCGGTTAATCCACTCGCTTCAGCGTCAAACATGGCACAAGTTTCATTGATTTTTACAAACACAGTTTGGCCGCTGGCGAGTCGCACACAATAGGCCTGGTTAATACAGCCGCCACTAACCGGCTCAATCTGCAGCACCTTGCTGCTCAACTGCGTTTCAAGCCAGTTTCTAATCGATGATTTCATAAACGACTTAACCTGTATTGGTTGCCATGATTTTGCGTCATAACCTTTAACCGATAACCTTTAACCGATGACTTTTACGATCATGATTTTTACGATGATTATTTTTACGATCATTAATAGAGCGCTATTTAATTGATTGGTTTAACCGTGTTCATTAAAAGCTATCACGCTATACAACCCACCGATAGCCCCATTGCTCTAACCTGACACAGCAGCTATAGCTCGTAGATGACAGCCCTGTACAAACTCGATAAACTGAGCGCATTATTTTTAACGCTTTTAATCACCGTTGTTTTATCTAGCTAAGTATTTAACAGGTTATTTACCAATAAATATTTTTTACCAGTTATAAATTTAAAGAGTTATAACGATTAATTTATCAAATCATTCACTTTCACAACAAATTGATGGAACACAACAATGACAGAAACAAAACGTTCTATTTTTATAACCCTACTGACAAGCCTGTCGCTGACACTGTTTGCAACCGCAAGCTTTGCCAAAGCGACGCTGATCCACAATGTACAAGGCTACACCCTTACGGGCAAACCGGGTAATGACGCCAAGCTGCTGACATTTCAGGCGATGGTATTCGACAATGGCAAGGTGCTCTATGTGGGCGACAAAACAACTGCTTCCGAGCGCTTTCCTGATGCCACGACCATAGACGGTAAAGGCAAAACCCTATTGCCGGGCTTAACCGATGCTCATGGCCATATTTTAGGGCTGGGGCAAGGTTTATCCACGGTGGATCTTCGTGGGGCAGAGTCTGAGCAGGAAGCCGTCGATCGCGTCGTGGCTTACGCCAAAGCCAATCCAAAGCAAAAATGGATCATTGGTCGCGGCTGGAATCAGGTACTGTGGCCCGATAAAAGTTTTCCAACTCATCGCAGCCTCGACAAAATTAAACTCAACCGTCCCATTGTATTAAGCCGTGTAGACGGTCATGCCGTATGGGTTAATGGCAAAGCCATGGCGCTGGCCGGCATCAATGACAAAACTCCGGATCCCGATGGTGGCCAGATCATTCGCGATGATAATGGCAAAGCCACCGGCGTATTAATTGATACCGCCGAAACACTGGTGACCAGTAAAATTCCGGCGCCAACGCAACTGGAAAACAACTTCGCACTCGATAAAGCCTTCAGTCATTTGTTGAGTCTGGGTATCACCAGTGCCCACGATGCCGGCATCGGGCAAGATATTTATCAGCTGTACCAGACCCGACAACAGGAAGATCGATTGCCGATGCGTGTTTACGCCATGCTCGATGGCAGCTCATCGAAACTGACGGACTGGTTAAACGCCGGAAAAATTGCCGATCCACAGGATAAACTGTCCATTCGCAGCGTTAAGCTGTATTCCGATGGCGCTCTGGGCAGCCGCGGTGCCGCAATGATCAAACCTTATTCCGATCAAAAAGATCACAAGGGACTGCTGGTTACCAAACCCGCCGTACTGGACGATAAAGTGCTGGAGATCTTATCCGCCGGTTTTCAGGCAAACATTCACGCCATTGGCGATCGCGGTAACCGCATCGTGTTAAACGCCATTGAGCAAGCCTATAAAAAAGATTTGGGCAAAGGTTTGCGTCACCGGATTGAGCATACTCAGGTGGTGGCACTGGAAGACTTACAGAAAATCAAACAACTGGACTTGATTGCTTCCATGCAGCCCACCCACGCCACCAGCGATATGAATATGGCCGAAGATCGCGTTGGCCCGCATCGCATTAAAGGCGCCTACGCCTGGCGAACCCTGCTCGATCAGGGCACCATCATTGCTTCTGGCTCAGATTTTCCGGTTGAACTGGCCAACCCGTTTCATGGCATACACGCCGCTGTAACACGTCAAAATCACCAGAACCAACCACCCGGTGGCTGGAAGCCGGAGCAGAAAATGACATTAATCGAAGCGCTGCGCAGTTTTACGCTGGATGCCGCCTACGCCGCCCACCAGGAAGATACCTTAGGCTCACTGGAACCCGGCAAATGGGCTGACTTTATTCTGGTGGATCAGGATATCTTTAAGTTAGATCCCAGCAAGCTCTGGCAGGTTAATGTTGAACAAACCTGGGTTGCCGGTGAAAAACAATTTCAAAAAGCGTTATAATATCGCCTGACTATACAGGCTCGACACTCGTCCTCAGTACAGGTGACAACAACGAAGCCAGTGCAAGGTTAACCAGACAGCGCAATTCACAGCCGTGATACTGGCGCTTCTGGTAGTGATTAACTGGCTTTAACATCACTGGTTACTGAGGCAACTGCTTATCTGGGTCATTATTTTTCAAACATTTTTTCAGGAGATAAACTATGGTACGCGCTACTGCCCGTCATCTATTGGTCGACAGTGAAGACAAATGCAACGACATTAAGCAACAAATTGAGCAAGGCGCCGATTTTGCCGACATGGCAAAAGAACACTCAAGCTGCCCATCTGGTCGCAGTGGCGGTGATCTGGGTGAGTTTGGTCGTGGCCAGATGGTTAAAGAATTTGATGAGGTGGTATTCACCGCACCGGTCAATACCGTACAAGGTCCGGTAAAAACTCAGTTTGGTTACCACTTGCTGGAAGTAACCAACCGTACCGAATAAGATTGGTTGCGTTTCAAGTTATTCATTGAAATAAAGCAAGGGGATGTACGGGTACAGAGTTATCTGATTCATTTTATAAAATCAGCGTACGTCCCAATTTATGAAAGCGTTCATCTTTTAACAATTAAATTAAGCTCTTAACAATTGAACTGTTACATTTTGTTTTAACCAATCGAATACGCAATTGCTTTCACAAGCCGTTTACTCATTCATCAATCAACTATCAGCCCATCACAACGAGAAAACATCCTTATGAATCATCAAACCGATATTGAAGCCGCCGTTTTTCGACGTTTACTTAAACACCTGGATGACAACAAAGATGTACAAAATATTGATCTGATGATCCTGGCCGACTTTTGTCGCAACTGTTTATCAAAATGGATGGTTGCCGAAGCAGAAGCACGCGGCGTTGAATTAAGTTACGAACAGGCACGCGAAAAAGTTTACGGTATGCCTTATGAAGAATGGAAACAACAGTATCAAACCAAAGCCACACCGGAACAATTAGCGGCACTAGAAGCCCGACAGAAAAGCAAGTGATCACTAGAAGCCATTGAAAAAATAACAACGAGACCGCCTGTCATCATGGAAAAATACGAAGAACTGCTTATTTCATTACGCCGGATCATTCGCTCGATTGATCTGCATTCAAAAAAGCTTAATAAAACCAGTGGCATGACAGGTCCACAATTACTGGTGCTTCAGGAAGTTTATAAAGAACGGGGGATCACCGCCAAACGCATCGCAGAAAACGTAAACTTAAGTCAGGGCACCATTACCACCATTTTAGATAAGCTCGAAAGCCGCGATCTGGTCAATCGCATTCGAAGCGAAACCGATCGTCGCCGCGTGTCATTATTTCTCACTGAAAAAGGCAGCCTGTTATTAGAAAAAGCCCCAAAGCCAATGCAGGAAGAATTTATCGAACGATTTAAAAATCTCGATGAGTGGGAGCAGAATTTATTATTGTCATCATTTAGCCGTGTCGCACAGATGATGGACGCCAGTAAAATAGATGCCGCACCGCTGCTTGAAATTGGCACCATTGTTGACCCGGTGAAAAAAGTGGATGTTGATAAAAAGTCGGATAAACCAGCCTAAACTTTTATAACCTATGAAAACCATCGGAGCCGTTGCCAAATACCTAAATATCAATACGGAAACCATCCGCTTTTATCAGCGAGAAGGATTGATTCAACAACCTCAAAAGCCCGCCTCCGGCTATCGACAATACAGCCCATCTGACATAAATAGACTGCAATTTATCCTCAATGCAAAATCTCTTGGTTTTACCTTGAAGGAAATAAAATCATTGTTAACACTCAGTCAAAACTGTGACGACATAGAATCACTTAGCCGGTCAAAGCTAGCGGTTATTCAACATAAAATTCAGCAGCTAAAAAAGCTCGAATCCGTTATTCAAGAATTAACCCGATCATGCCAGAGTAATACTGATAAAACTCGCTGCCCAATCATTGAATCGCTAACCAATCCTTGACTCCGTACCCAGGTACGGAGTTTATACTGTTTGCATTAGCATATTTAACGGTATAAAAAATGGTTAACAAACTGGTAGATAAACTTGGTATTTTTGGTGTATGGCTAGCGGCTTTAAGCTGTACGGCCTGCTTTCCTGCTCTGGGTACTGTTGCTTCACTGTTGGGTTTAGGATTTTTATCGTCACTTGAAGGTATTGCGATTAATTACCTATTACCAATACTTGCATTAGTTGTACTGCTTGCTAACAGTTTAAGCTGGTATAACAACCGACAACATATACGAGGCGTACTGGGAGTTTCAGGACCGCTCGCAATATTAACCACACTTTACCTGTTCTGGTCTGCACACTGGAGTACCTATCTGTTTTATCTTGGTCTATCTCTGATGTTGTTAACCAGTATTATTGATATGTATAGATGGTTTAACAAAACTTGAAACCAAGAATAATGAATTCGATTAATTTAAATTCTACAATTACTTGCCCACTGTGTAAGCATCAAAAAGAAGAGCATATGCCAACGAATGCTTGTCAGTGGTTTTATCAATGTGAGGGATGCGGTGAATTACTAAAGCCGCTAAAAGGTGACTGTTGTGTCTTTTGCTCTTACGGAACAACCAAGTGCCCACCTATTCAATTAGGTGATTCATGCTGCAATCAGAAATAAAATTCATCACCGTTTGATAACTGGTAAACCGGTCATATCATTCGAATTGCCATGCCTCCTGAACTAAAATAATCCTTGGGTCAGGAATAGTGATATATTTTTTTGCTTTCTCGCACTGTCTATTGTTTTAACGCTTTCTCCTGTTGCAAAACAATATTGTCACGCACTGCTTTTGCAAAACACTTAAAAATATCCCGCTGTGAAGAAATATAAGGCAGGTATTCAGGGTGCCACTGCACACCAACAATAAAACGATCTTGCCGTTCAATGGCCTGAATAAATCCATCGGCATCCTTTGCGGTAACCACCAACCCTTCACCTAAACTTTTAACCGCCTGATTATGCAAACTGTTTACCGTAAGCGTTTGCGGGGTTACACAGTCGGCCAGCCGACTGTCTTGTTCAAGTTCCACACTCTTTATCGGAAAAGCCGTGTATTTATTTGGCGTTAATTTTCTTTCTGGCCTTATGTCGGCATGTAACGTTCCTTTTAGCACAACATTTAGCAGTTGCGCGCCACGGCAAATGCCCAAAATAGGAATATTTTCTGGCAAATAGGCTTTTAACATATCCATTTCAAGTTGATCACGGGCAGGATCATATCGACTGGCTTCGTTTTCCGGATCACCATAGTGGGTAGGATGAATGTCATCACCACCACTGATGATGAGGCCATCTATTTTTTGATCAACTTTTGGGCCATCAGGGTAACGATATACTGCTCTTAAACCGGCCAACGCAAGATTAAAACGAATTGCCCACCACCCCACGGGAAAGCGTTTTTTAGGTCCGGTAACCGCTATTAAAGGCTTTTTATTATCGCTCATCCACTCAGTCGCTTTTTGTCTCTATTATTGTTTCAATTATTGAGCCAAAAGCTCATCACAACGTTTCACCCATTTACTGTCAATTGATCGGGTCAGTCGTTGCAAGTCTTCTGAAAACTCATTAACCAACTGATCGAGTAACTTTTTATTATTAGCCACTCGCTCAACCTGCAACCAATAACTCCAGGGTATGTCGAGGTTCCAGTCCTGATTATCAATATCACAATTGGGTAATCGATAGTGAAAGGTAGGACGAGACTTAATCAGGTGTTGATCTTTAAGACCTTTAACACATTCAGCATCGATATGGGCAAACAGAGGCAATAAGTCGAGGCTGCGATTGCGCGTTGGGTTAAACTCAATATAGTCAGCGATCAATTCTGACATACTGGGTTTATAATTATCGTCAATAATTTTAACGATATAATCTTTTTTAAACGAGTCGATATAAGGCGTAATGCGACGCACCACATCAATTTGTTCCTTGTCGTATATCCAGTCATACAAACATATGTAGGCTTTTAAGTGATTAAGTATATTGTCTGCGCTGAGTTCGGATAATTCCGGATTAATATGCAATCCAAACGCATATCGTGCCGCGTGCCGCGTGCCGAGCGCACCATGGTTTCTTAAACTTTCAACCAGATCACCAAGTTTATATAAGTGACTAACCTTAATCGGTGGACTCACTACTTCCCAGGGCACCAGTTGCTCCGCTGTAAACTTAAGCAGGTTTTCAGCCATTTCGATAACGGTATTATCCAGTACAGCATCTTCTGGTTTTGGATCATCCGTTTTACTAACCATTTTTTGCAACAACTGTGCATCCAGCTCCAAAATAAAGCCGCCAACATCAGTGTCTTTAATTTGATAATTAAACACCGATTGTTTAACAGCTTTGCCATTAAAATGCTCGGTGATGGATTCAATGATTTGTTTTGGCTCCACACCGGAAAACTCCAGCTCGACACCAACGGTTCGCTCTTCGCCATCAAAGTTATTAACTTTTTCAGGTAACCAATCTTTTTTATCGTTAAACTTCACAGGAAATCCTTGCGTAACACTCAATTGATAAAAGCGTTTAAATTAAACCAGAAAAATAAAGCGCTTGTGATAACTTATCAAACGCTGCCAGATTAGCACCCCGTCGATAATCAATCACTTTGCCACCATCACCATAATCGACACAAGTATCGTGTATGGTCTTCATAATTTCTTTTAACTTGGTATCCACTTCTGACGACTCCCAGCTAACCCTCGAACGGTTTTGACTGATTTCAAGTCCGGACACTGCGACACCACCAGCATTAACCGCTTTGCTGGGGCCCATCACAACATCGTTGTCTTCAAAATATTCGATAGCCTCTTTGGTGCAGGGCATATTGGCTGCTTCTATTATCATCTTGCATTCGCCTTCGACCAAAACTTTAGCATCATCAATATCAAGCTCATTTTGAGTGGCGCAAGCAAAAGCGATATCCGGTTTTAATCCCCAGGGTTTTTCGCCTTTTTTAAAATCGCAATTGATGTTATCCAGTTCCGACATGCGGACACGATTTTCATGGGCTTCAATAATTGAATCCAGCTCATCGGCAGTGATGCCCTCTTCGAACACACAAGTGCCATCACTGTTCGATAAACTGATTACTTTTGCATCCATCTCAATTAACTTTTTTGCAGTAAACAGAGCAACATTTCCTGCACCAGACAATGCACAACGTTTTCCTTTTAAAGAGTCATCAATTTCATCGAGCATATGTACGGTAAAATAAACAGCACCATAACCGGTAGCTTCTTCCCGAATGCAGGAGCCACCAAATACCGGGTGCTTACCGGTCAACACCCCTCTAAATTTATTATTGATCGATTTATACTGGTGAAACATGTAGCCAATTTCACGAGTACCCACACCAATATCACCGGCAGGCACATCGGTATCAGGGCCAATATGATGAGACAATTGAGTCATAAACGCCTGACAAAAGCGCCGAATTTCAGACTCGCTACGATTTTTTATATCAAAATCGGCACCGCCTTTGGCTCCGCCCATAGGCAAACCGGTCAATCCATTTTTAAAGGTCTGCTCAAACGCCAAAAACATTAAAGTATCGATTTTGGTATCCGCTGAAAATCGCAAGCCGCCTTTGTAAGGGCCCAGCGCATTATTAAATTGAACGCGATAACCGTGATTGCATTGAAACGCGCCATCATCGTCTTCCCAGTCCACTCGAAAACGAATGACCCGATCCGGTTCGGTTAAAATTCGAAAGGCCTTCCAGTAAGAGTCATCACTTTTTTTCTTCAAAAAATCAAACACATCACGACCAACCTCCTCAACCGCCTGAGCAAACTCCGGCATGTTGGGATAATGCCCCTCAAGATGATCGATCACCTGTTCGAATTGATTTTTTGAATGACTCTTTTTAGATGATGCCATTAAGTAACACTCCTAAAGCGTCAAAGCCTTGATTTATGAGAGTAGCGTTAAAATACAATGTTATCCATTGCAGATTGCCGTGTCCCTAGTTGCGGTTAATTACCATCGGAAAATTCTTGCTCTAACTTTTTCATGGTATCAGACAATTCATCAAGTGAACGCTCAACACCATTGTTGATGGTTTCCCATGATTTTTCAGTTGCACTGTCTGCTTTTTTCATCCAGTGCGAAAGACGCTGCTTAGATTCTTTTAATGACGCTATAAGATATTGACGGCGATCATTCACATCATCGGATAACTCTTCGGTCTCACGCTCCATGCGTTGCTGATAGTAATCAATATCGCCATCGAGCGCGTCGAGTTGCTTTTGAAAAAACGCAGCGGTTTGCTGTCTTTTCTTGGCGGTGTATTCACTGATGGATGCCACCAGTTGATTCCACTGCTTTACAACATCATCACTGTCACTGCTGTTAGCGTAACCGTTATTCGATATTGTGAATGACAGTGCAACAGCAGCTATTAAAACCATTGATTTTGATACCATGCGAAACATACTGCCTCCTTTTTATTCACTTTTAGAGTGTTTAACACTCGTTATTAACGTTTATAAATTTAAGCAACAATATTTAAGCAACAGTTATGCCACCAATCAAATTACTATCAATTCCAGTTAATTTAATGCTAGTCAAAAACTATTAAAAGCTACTTAGGTTGAGTTCAACCAGTATCGCGGGCATATCAACACGTTTAGTTCTTTTGTTTAGTTGCTTTGTTTAGCTCTGGCATTTGCTATCAGCAACAAAATACTGCCTCCAATTGCTGAAAATAACGAGCCGGTTAGAACACCAATTTTGGCCTGTTTCAGCAACAGATCACTTTGTTCAAACGCAAGTGTTGCAATAAACAGCGACATGGTAAACCCAATACCAGCCAACCAGCCTACACCCACCAGCTGCATCATGGATAAATCCTTGGGTAAGCGGGCCAGCTTCAATTTAATGCCTAACCAGGCAAATAAACCGATGCCAATAGGCTTACCAATAAACAAGCCTAACAATATCCCCATCCATACGGCAGCATTAGGGCCACTTAACAAATTCCCAAGTGAAGCATCTGGCATGGTTACTCCCGCATTTAACAGTGCAAACACGGGAATAATAAAGAAGTAAACGCTGGGCTCAAGACGACTGGTCCAGTGCTGCAATGGTGTCATACTGAGTCGAGCAGACTCTTGTGCTTTTTCCACCAGCTGATGTTGTTTCGGCTTTTCATAAATGCTTTGTTCTTTTTTATCCATTCGTTCGAAACGATTAAGAAGCTTATGCATTTGAGAAGTAAACCAGCGCGACTTAACAGCCGGTTTAGAGGGAATAAATAACGCCGCAATTATGCCGGCCGTGGTTGCATGAACACCAGAGTGCAAAACCAAATACCAGAGTGCGATACCCAATACAAAATACGGTAAAGGCCGTCGAATGCCAGACACATTTAACAGAACCATTAGTGAGACGACCAACAAACCATAAAGTAAAGGCTGTATGGCAAGCGCATCGGAGTAAAATAAATTAATCACCAATACCGCGCCTATGTCATCCACAATCGCCAGTGCTGATAAAATAACCGCAGCCACCCCCGGAACTTTATTTCCTAATAAGGCCAGTAAACCTAAGGCAAAAGCGGTGTCGGTTGCCATAGGAATTCCCCAACCTCGCATTACCTCAGGATTAATAACACCCGAAATAGACACATAGATTAAAGCAGGAGCGACCATTCCTCCTAGAGCAATAATAAGCACTAATGACGATTGCGAAATATCTTTTAAATCGCCCACCATTAATTCACGTTTAATTTCCATACCCAGCAAAAAGAAGAAAACGACTAATAGTCCATCATTAACCCATTCTTTTAATGAGTGACTTAACGTCCAGTCGCCAAGCGATAATGATAAGGGCAGCTCACTTAAACCGTGATACATTTGTTGCCATGGGCTGTTAGCAATAAGCAACGCAATAACCGTTGCAATAAGTAAAATAATTCCGGATGAAACCTGACTGTCTTTAAACTTACGAACCGGTGAAGCAACTTTTTCTACAACATCTTCAAGTGGCGCTTCATCCCGATCATCGGGTTTTATATCAACAGACTTATCGCTCATGGTTTACAGTTATCCTCTTTGATAATTGTACAAATATGTGCTGGTAACTTATGTAAGCATCACCGTTGTTTTAAGTAATACCCAGTATGTTCATAAGCCATCACTGACCAATACTCTGCAATTATCCTAACACGTTACGCTAACGTCTTCTAATGACAGTAGTTTTACCACTCTATTCTGTTCTTGGGCTTTAAAAAGTAAAATAAGATTAAGCTTCCAAGCAATACCAGCTTTAGAAGCTAAATATTAACTATGACTTTACGTTAAAAGAAACTGTTTGGATCACACTTTGGCTCATTTAAAAATTATATAACATTAATACTGTTATGCCCGTTTTATGATTCATTAGTTATTAGCTCATTGCGACTACAGAAATGAACTCAAGGATAGTGTTTAGTCTATAATGGGATCACTGGCATCACCGCTCAGGTTTCGATAATATTTATTGGGTATTTATGTAAGCCACTTTTCTGGCATTCATCTCTTTTAAATAAGAAAAAGTACGGATTTATGACTATTAATAGCACCCATAGCACCCGTTTTAACCGACAACTTGATCAGCTGAATAAGTTACTGTTTTCTAACAAACCCTGGTTAGTGATCACAGGTGCCGGAATAAGTTTATCCTCAGGTATTCCTACCTACCGTGACGACAAAGGGCAATGGCTAAGAAGCGATCCAATACAGCATCAGGAATTTATTAGCGATGAACAAAAGCGCAAACGTTACTGGGCAAGAAGTCTTGTTGGCTGGCCTCCGGTTGCCAATGCCAAACCATCGGAAGCCCATCATTTATTAACAGACATGGAAAACAAAGGCTTGATCAGTGGTGTGATTACACAGAACGTCGATCGACTGCATCAAAAAGCTGGACTCAACAAAGTAATCGACTTGCACGGACGGCTTGATCGTGTTTACTGCTTACAATGCAATCGCTATGAAACACGCGACAGTGTGCAACATCGATTATTAAATATAAATCCTCACTTAAAACCTTTGGTCAATCATTCTGATAACATTGTGAAAGCACCCGATGGTGATGCCTATGTGGAAGATAAAGTAACAGAAACCATAAAGCTCGTAAGTTGCGAAACATGTCAGGGTGTCATTATGCCCGACGTGGTGTTTTTTGGTGGCTCGGTACCTAAGCATATTCATGAAGAAACCAATGCGTTATTTTTACAAAGCAAAGGGTTGTTGGTTTTAGGATCGTCATTAATGGTTTATTCCAGCTATCGTTTTTGCAAGCTCGCAAAACAATACGCAAAACCTCTGGTGATCCTTAATCGTGGAAAAACCCGAGCGGATGATCTGGCCGATCTGCATATTAAACAGGACTGCACCCTGATACTAAAACACTGTTTGGATGCTTATCAGAGTTAAATAGCAATGAGTAAATAGTATTATGACGATAGAGTTTATTAAATTTTATTCGAAATCATTATCCACAATACTAAGCACAAACTTTAGCGACTAAATTCCGATTAATGCACTCATAACACCAAAAGCAATAAATCCAAACACCAGATACATAACCGGTAACTTTAATCGACTCAACAGGAAAAAACCCACTATAACGGCCGCCATATCCTGACCATACGATACCGCATTAACAAATACAGGATTGTACAAAGCCGACATTAGTAACCCAACAACAGCTGCATTTATCGCAGCAATGGCTCCGGCAATTGCAGGCTTCTCGGCCCAGTACTGCCAGCGTTTACGTAAGCCTAAAACCAATAAAAAACCTGGCAAAAAAATAGCCAGTGTGGCCAAGGTAGCACTAACAAACGCATTCTCCGGCTCGACAACGGCGCCAAGATAAGTCGCCAGAGAAAACATTGGTCCGGGTACGCCCTGTGCTGCAGCATAACCAAGCAGAAATTGATCACTGGATATCACTTCGGAAAAACTTTGTTGCAATAGCGGTAAAACAACATGACCACCGCCAAACACCAGACTGCCAGAATGATAAAAACGCGCTGTCATATCCAGTAAAGGCCATTCTGTAGCATAGTTTCTGCTGACTATGGCCAATATAAACAGGGCGACAAATAGCAATAAGGCAGTGAATGCACTGCGTGACAACTTCGATGATACTTTGGCTGTAGTGCTTTTTGAGTTGGACACAGAAGATTTAAAGTAAGACGCGCCTATCAACGCCGACAACACCAGAATAACAATTTGTGTCCATAGATGAGGAAAGGTTAACAGTGCAGCCGTGGTTGCAATGGTAATGGCCATTAATGATCGCGTATTACAAAAGCTTTTCGACATGGTAATAATGGCATCGGTCACCACCACTACCGCCAGCAATTTTAAGCCACTGACAATCCCGGACAAAATCACATTATCACTGCTCACCGGATAAGCAGCCAATAGAAACATCAGTAGAAACGACGGTAAAGTAAAACCAAAGAATGCTGCAATACCGCCTGCAATCCCTCCACGGGATAAACCAAGGGCAAAACCAACCTGACTTGAACCGGGCCCAGGCAAAACCTGACTTAATGCAACCAGATTACCGTACTCTTGCTGACTCAACCATTTAAGCTGATGAACAAATACACGATTAAAGTAACCTATATGTGCAGCGGGGCCGCCAAAACTGACACACCCTAACAATAAAAACCGCCAAAATATTTCTAATGCTTTCATTTTTTTCTGATTACTTGTCAATGCTATGGTTATTATGCCGAAATAGAGAGCCTATAAATATGACAGTTTTGTTGCAACTTATAGTATTGCAAATTTTTACACTACCGCATCATATAAAGACAGGAATAATAAACACGCCTCCAATAAGCCAGATAAATGCGATGATCGACAATAAAAACAACAGCTTTTCGCTCAAACTTGAAGTCTTATGAGAATGAGATTGGGAGCGCATCCACCAAAAAATAAAGACAATCGAAAGCAAGATAAAGCTACCATTTAAAACAGCAGTATAATCCAGCTTAAAAAACTCTCGCTCCGTCACCTTGTCAATAGACTCAGGCGAAGGTAACGCATCAAAGGCAGCAAAACCATAATGCATAACCATTGATGCCATTATCAATATAATAAGAAAAGCCACCAATAAATACAGAGCCATTTTCCAACCGTAATATTGAGCTTGAATTCTTAGTACAGGAAAAACCACCAAGTCACTAAAAATAAATGCCATCACACCAGCAAAGCTAACACCATTACTAAAAAGTACAGCAGCCAGTGGTATATTTCCCATGGAACCAATAAATGTAAAAAAGGCTGCTACAGGCCCAACGATTGATTGCATCAACACTTCAAAGAATGATAAAGACTCTTTTCCTGCGCCCATAAACAAGGCTTCAAAAAAAGACGTAGGTACAAAAGCAGCAATAATACCGGCAACCGTAAATCCTATAGTGACATCCTTCCACACCATATGCCATTCCATAACGTATTTATGGCTGACTTCACGCCACCCCTCTAAAGTAGCAATTTTTTCCTTCCAATTTTGCTCCTGCTCTGAACCATCATCGCCTTGAGCTTGCTTTGCATTATTTCGAGCAGTCTTCTCTAAAGATTTTGGTAAGGTTAGTTTTACAATAATCCATAAAAATAAGATCAGTAAAATACCGCCCAAATATTCACCCACAACAAATTGCCAGCTTAAAAAAACAGCTATCACGATACCAAGCTCTATAACCAAATTTGTTGAGGCTAATAAAAAGGCCATTGAGGGTAGAAAACCAGCCCCTTTAGCAAACAATGCTCTAGTCGTGGATAAAGCACTGAATGAGCAACTGCTTGAAATGAAGCCAAAAAAGGTACCTAAAAACATACCCTTTCCTCCAGCTTCTCCCATACTTTTCTGCATTCGCTGCTTAGTAACGAACACCTGAATCATTGCACTGATCAAATACCCCAATCCAAATGCCCAAAACGCCATCCAGAAAAGGCCAAGTGACGTTTCAGCAGCTTGACTCCAAGTTTGTAAAAAAGCTTGCACAACTCTACCCTCTGACTTTTTATCTAAAAAAGTTAATATTTAGTGCGAGTGTTTCTTAGGCTTATAATCTCTTGTTGAAGAATGAGTATGAATGACTTTCCACTGGTCATTTACTTTCCTAAACAGGAATGTTTGATAGCCTTTTTTATCAAATTCTCGCTGGCTTTTACGTACTTTTCCTTTAACCCGGGTATCCGCCAATGCCCATGCAAAATTATTCTCTACATTAATTTCAATATTTGAAAAGTCTAATTCAAGATATTCTAGTGCATCTTTTTCTGGTTCTACGTGATGCATAACCAAATCATCAAGCCCTTCGTTTTGACCACCGGACTCTATGTAGCGTGCACCATCAAAATCCAGATAGTTTTCTCTAAATGGTTTTCCATCACCATTTTCCCAACCGTATTCAATGCCAGCTATAATTTTAGTAATCGCTTTTTTGTCATCAGCAAAAGCATTAAAAGAAACGCTAGAAACCACAAGTAAACAATACATTAATTTACACTTCATAATCTTATCCTCTATTTTATTGTTGTATTCTAGAAATCATTTAAACGTTAAATAAGTAACCACACGCCCATCACTGCCATCATGACATTTTCAGAAATACTGACCACACCCAAGGGCACATTGGAGTTACCGCCAATACAAGCACAACTTAAATCGGTTTTATCGATATACACGGCTTTAAATATTGAGACACCACCCACAAGACCGACGAATAGAGACACACTGCCAACAAGATTAGGCACTAAGCCCGATAAAAAGCCAAGCCCGGCAAATAGCTCTGCAAAAGGATATACCCAGCCATAAACAGGTATGGCTTTTGTGAGTAAGTCGTACTTTTTAAATCCCTCAATAAAGGCAGGAATATCCATCAACTTTAAACACGCTAATAGACACAGAGAAAAGCCCATAAACCCCATAATCCAGGTTTGGGTTGCCAAAGCCATTAAGGCCGCTGTTGAAAACACCGCAATAACGGGCAGATAGGATGTCTCATCCTCATCATCATCCACTGAGTCATTTAAATGTTCAGCGAGCTCTGTATAACCGCCAATCCGCTCGCCCTTAAGAAAAACTTGCGGCGTTGTTTTAACCTCGTGCTTTTCTTTAAATGCATTTTCTTCATCTTTATCAGAAAATGTATGGTCCTTGTACTCAATATTATTGTTATCCAGAAGTGTTACTGCCTTTTTACCCCAAGGGCAATCTGGCTTTCGATATATTTCATTAACGTTACTATCTTGGTTACTCATAACTTAGTCTCCTATTGAATAATAACAAACAGATTAACAACTTTATTTATCCAAATTCATATTGCCAAAAAATCATATTGATCCAAAATCATCAAATCGAACTTTAGAATCAGGCACATTAAATTGACTCAGTATTTTTAAGGTTGAAGACAACATTTTAGGTGGTCCACAAACATAAAACTGACAGCTGGGCAGTGAGTCATGTTGTTTAAAATATTGATATCTGGCGACATCGCTTATATTTCCGATTGCATAACGACTGTGCTGTTTGGCATTCGATAACGCAATCACCATCTGAAAATTTGAAAACTCATCGACTAGCTGACTTAATTTATCCAGATAAAGCACTTCACTTTCATCACGCACGCCATAAAACAATGTTATCTTTCGTTTACTGTTTAAAACATGTAATTGATATTCAATATGACTCATGAGTGGCGCAATACCAACACCACCGCCGAGCAAAATCATTTCATCATCACTTTGCTCGGCATAAAACTCACCAAAGGGACCACTTAAACTGACGTTATCCCCCGGAACCAGAGAAAATAGATAACTTGATCCTGCTCCGCAAGTATTAGAATCATCGGTTGGCACTTCTAACCGTACTAAAAAGGTTAACTCCCGACAACGGCCGGGCTTATCAACCATAGAATACGCTCGTTTGATAGCATCGGTTCGAACACCTTTTAGTGAGTTAATTTTATTGTCACGCCAATAATCATCAACAAAGTCTGGTCGTTGAATATAACTTAACTCAACACTGCCCTCTGGGCAGTGAAACTGCATATACTCGCCTGCTTGAAACGACAACTCATCGCCTTTATCCAACTCTAATACAATTTCCTTAACTAAAGGTGTTAAGAACCGACTGGCTGTTACTTTACCCTGTTTAACCTGTTGTTTTAATACTTGCTCCGGGAGCTCTACGGTCATTGCTCCTGTCACATCAATTTGACAACCTAACCGACAACCGTCTTTAAGCGCATTACGGGATAATATTTGGTGTTTATTGAATGAAGAACTCTGATGATTAAACTCGGCTTGCGGCAGCCGCACTTTGCATAAGCCACAGGTGCCACCTCCGCCACAGTTCGAAGGCAAATCAAACCCTTCTTTTGATAAAGCATCTATTAATGTTTGATTTTTTCGAACAAACACTTCAGTTTCAAAACCATTGCGACTGGTAATCTGGATCGGCACCCGTTTGTTTTTACCTGCAAGCACAAAGTCCTGTCGTTTGAATACCGAAAATAAGAGTAAGATACCCGATAAAGAAATAAACAATGTTCCCGCAGCTACAAAAATCACCAAGGCATTATTAAAATCGGTGCGGCCACTGTAATCCATAATATGCAGCATCCAGAAAATGTCGAACAATCGCCAGCTGTTGGTTTTTATATCAAGAAATTGACCATACTGATCAAAGTATAAAGCACTCTCTTGTTCATCTGAGACATCCACTCGCCAAACAGGCAAGTTAAAGCGTCTGTTTTCGAGTGTTCTTTCACTTTCCAGATTGGTACTAATAATTTTAACGTCGGGATAGCGTTTATTTACTTCAGACTCAATAACAGGTTTCGCAATGCGCTTTGATTTTAAAGAAACAACATCCAATAATAATTGTTCGTTGTTGTCTTCTATTAGCCACCATTCGGAGTTAAATCGACTGACTCTTTGTATACTAGAAGCATTTGGGTATTTTTTTAACACATCTGTAGGATCAACCTGCAAGGCAATTGAACTTTTTTCAGGCGTAGTCAGCAAATATCGACCACTAACTTCTTTATGATCAAGCCAGTTGAACATAAGTCCACTTAACACCCATAAAAACAATTGCAGTCCTAACAATAAACCGAGCCATTTATGGATGCGTCTTAACCAGAACACTGTATTGATATTCGCTTCGTTGCTTTTTTCTTGATAGCTTTTTACTTGAGCAGAGTTATTCATTACGCCACCTGCTTTTTATTACGGCGATGAAAACTGTAAAACAGTAACCAAAGTCCTGCCGTCACAAATATCAGTGCCGTTAGTGCGGATAAAAACAGTAAGTTATTATTAACATCGGATCGTTCATCATAATCCATTATGTGTAGCATCCAGAGGAAATCAAAGGCTCGCCAAATATCACTGCGCTTGCTTATGAGTGCGCCGGTAACAGGATGAAAATATAAACTGGCATTGAAAGCAGCATTAAAGTTTACTTGCCAGACTGGCTGATTACGACCACCAAGCTCCTGAGGGTACTGTTTTAATAAAACAGCCGATTGAACAGGCGCGTCATAGGCAAATTTTTTCTTGGCAATCATTGCAATATCATTTCGCGTAAGCGGCCTAACCTTCTCTAAAGTTTCACCGTCAAGATAAATCAATCCTTGTTCCGTTGTTAAAACATACAAAGCCTGATTTAGACGGCTGGTTAAGCGAACCGACGATACTGGTGCATACTGTTCTAATTCGGCTTGCGATATGGGCTGCCAGGAATACTGGTTCAGTAAAACTTCATCATCAGCTTTCAACAGATGATTACCGTGCACATTTGTCAGCGGAACAGCGGTCATATAAAGACCACTAACAATCCAAAGCAAAAGCTGAACGCTTAAAATCAAACCTAACCACTTATGTGTTTTTCTAACTAAAAACTTTATACGCATCATAATTTTATTCAATATTTTTATATCTATCTTGGTTTCAAGTATTATTTACATTACTTATTGATTTACTTGTTAGTCTGCTTTCAAAATAACAAATACACTGCATCATAAAGTGCAGCATTTTTTAAATAGCCTCAAATCAATGCATAGGGCCTACAACAGTGGATAGCACTGCAGTTACAATTACAAGCAAGAAAGCCAACCAAAACTCAATGCCAATTGAACGAGCTAGCACGTACTTAACATCCTTTACATCAGATGCATTATCACACTCAAGCCTGGGCACTAAAATTAGTTTATGGCGAGCCGCCAAACCAAGCAACAACAACACCAAAGCCAATTTAGTCAAAAGAAAGTTTCCGTAGGCTGATTTTAATAGCATTTGCGGTTCGGAAAGTAATGTATAAACAAGATAACCTCCCAATCCTACCAAGATTAAAACCATAGGCTGCGCAACTTTACTGAAGTCATTCATCAGCTTATGTAATACTTCAACTTTCAATTGATAACAAGCATGGCGTAATGCCAGCAAAGAGCCAATCCAGCTCAAAGCAATGACTACATGCACACCTAGAATCAATTGCATCCAACCAGATAGCCCTGCAGTATGTCCGATAAAACCAAATGACAGGCCGATGGCGTAAATCATGCCAAGGTATAATAATGCAGCGAATGCAATCGAGACTCGTTTTTTGCTAAACCAATAGATAGCCGCGGCCACAGATATCGAAAACAGAGCCATCAGTCGCCAACGGAATGAATCGCCAACGCCAGAATCCCAAAGCAGTGATATCATTTCAGTATCAAAAAGTCCTGTTATGCCTGATTCGGAAAAAGACCCAACACGTCCAAAAAAGTAAACACCGTTAAATACAAAGGCCATACCCACACCAGTAATAAATAGTCGGCGAATATAACCATGCCACTCCCTGTTGAAGGGCAAACGAATATACATCAAAGGCAAAGCAATTAAGAATGAAAAGCCTAAGTACAAAAACACTTTGCTGATTACTGAAACTAAATTCCAGATTGTTATATCCATAGCTTTGTTCTCTTACTGTTTACGAAAAACATTTAGCTTTATTATCTATTTTTTCTTTAATTCAAATGTAAAGTCTCCGGTAATTTTATGAGTATCCTTACCCATAACCATCCAGCTAACCTGATACTTACCGCTATTTAACACGGGTAATTCAACACTAAATGAAGATGCAAAGCCTTTATTTGATTCTAATAAAACTGGCACTTCATTTTCTTGATTATGGATCAAGGTTACTTTGATTAACTTAACCTTGCTTTTAAATTTTAGCTCAAGCTTGTCAGGCACTTCCGTCAAGACCGCCCCATTATCTGGCGAAGACGATGAAAGTGTCGAGTGAGCTAACGCATCAAGATTAAAGCCCCATACCACTAACAATAATGTCCAAAAAACTATCTTTTTAATATTCATAATTTAAACTCCTCGTTGAAGTTATCATCGCGTAAAACATTAAAGACTCAATTGTTTTTTACGCCATAAAAAATACACTGCGGGTAATACCAGTAACGTTAAAATAAGTGCAGAAACCATGCCGCCAACCATTGGCGCTGCTATTCGGCTCATCACTTCTGAGCCGGTTCCGGAACCATAAAGTATTGGCAGCAATCCAATAATAATGGCGGCAGCGGTCATCATAACCGGGCGAACACGCATGCCAGCACCTTCTAATACGGCTTTCATCAATGACTCTTTTGAGATTGTTTCTGTTGTTTGGTTTGCTGTTAACTGCTGATAGGATTGATTCAAATACACCAGCATGATTACCCCTATTTCTACCGCGACGCCGGCCAGAGCAATAAATCCAACGCCAACCGCTACCGAAAAGTTAAAGCCGTGTAGATACAGTAACCAGATACTGCCAACCATTGCCAATGGTAATGTCCCCATGATGATGGCCACTTCAGTGAAATTTCTAAAGTTGAGATAAAGCAAAATAATTATGATGGCCAAGGTTAACGGCACCACATAGGTTAGTTTCTCTTTTGCTCGTAGCATATACTCGTACTGACCGGACCAGTTAAGCGAATAACCGGCCGGCAACTCAATATTGTCAGCGACGTATTGTTTGGCGTTTTCCACATAACTGCCAATGTCCACATCATCAATATCGACAAAGGTCCAACCGTTAATCCGTGCGTTTTCACTTTTAATACCGGGAGGCCCATTGTCGATTGAAATATCGGCAACATCGGCCAGAGAAATTCGCTGTCCGTCGGGTGTCACTACCGGCAGCACAGCCAATTGTTCTGGCGATTGACGATACCCTTGAGGGTAACGAATATTAACCGGGTAACGCTCCTGCCCTTCTACCGTTTGCGTAACATTCATACCACCAATCGCTGTTGCAATAACCTGTTGAACATCTGCAATGTTTAAACCATATCGAGCGGCCTGCTCGCGTTTTATATCCACTTTAATATAACGCCCGCCGGCAACTCGCTCGGAATACACAGAAGCGGTTCCTGCAACGTCCATCAAGTGTTGCTCCAGTTGTTGACCTATCGACTGGATCACATTTAAATCAGGGCCAGCCACTTTTATACCTACAGGTGTTTTAATGCCGGTGGCCAACATATCTATGCGTGTTTTTATTGGCATAACCCAGGCATTGGTGACTCCCGGAAACTGCACCAATTGATCCAACTCTTTGATCAGTTTTTTAGTGGTCATGCCATCACGCCATTCAGAGCGAGGTTTTAACTGAATAAAGGTTTCGATCATGGTGAGCGGTGCCGGATCCGTCGCAGTTTCAGCTCGTCCCATTTTGCCAAATACATTCCTGACTTCGGGTACTGTTCGAATAAGCTTGTCGGTTTGTTGCAACAGTTCTCTTGCTTTACCAATAGAGATCCCCGGGTAGGTAGTGGGCATATACATAATATCGCCTTCATCCAGTGGCGGAATAAACTCACTGCCAATTTTATTCACTGGCCAAAGTCCTACCAATAAAATAACCGCCGATAAGGTTAGCGTTGTTTTCGGGTAAGCCAATATTTTTTTTAATACCGGAATATATCCCGCAATTAACACTCGATTAATTGGATTTTTATGTTCGGCTATGACTTTGCCGCGAATAAAATAACCCATTAACACCGGCACTAAAGTTATCGCCAGTGCAGCTGATGCGGCCATGGCATATGTTTTGGTAAAGGCTAATGGCGAAAACATTCGACCTTCTTGCGCTTCCAGGGTAAACACCGGCACAAAACTAACGGTAATGATTAATAAACTGAAAAATAATGCCGGCCCTACTTCACTCGATGCTTTTGCGACCACTTGCCAACGGTTTTCATTGGTTAATGGCGTCCTTTCCATGTGCTTATGCATGTTTTCGATCATCACAATGGCACCGTCAATCATCGCACCAATGGCAATAGCAATGCCACCAAGCGACATTATATTGGCGTTTAAACCTTGCCAGTGCATCACTATAAACGCGGTTAAAATACCCACCGGCAAACTGATAATGGCTACCAGTGATGAACGCACATGAAACAAAAAGATCATGCAAACCAATGCGACAACGGCAAACTCTTCCAGTAATTTAAACCACAAGTTTTCTACCGCATTTTTGATCAATCCGCTGCGATCATACACGGTGACAACTTCCACACCTTCCGGCAAACTTCGTTTCAGTTGTGCTAATTTTTCTTTTACGCCATCAATGGTTTTTTGCGCATTTTCACCAAAACGCATCACCACTATGCCGCCAACCACTTCACCTTCTCCGTTCAGTTCAGCAATACCACGACGCATTTGTGGCCCAATGCTGATATCGGCAACATTTTTAAGCAACAGAGGTGTGCCTTTTTTATTTTGTCCTAAAGGTATATTGCCGATATCCTGCGTGCTTTTTAAATAGCCAGTCGCTCGCACCATATATTCGGCTTCGGCCATTTCAATCACCGAGGCGCCTATTTCCTGATTCCCCCGTTTGATGGCCATTTGAATATGGCTGAGTGGAATGTCGTATGCGCGCAACTTATCAGGATCCACTCGCACCTGATATTGTTTAACCATTCCGCCCAGTGCCGATACTTCCGAAACACCGGGCACGGTTTGCAATTCATACTTTAAAAACCAGTCCTGAATACTTCGCAGCTGGCTAAGATCATGTTGACCGGTTGGATCTGTTAATGCGTAAAGATAAACCCAGCCAACACCGGTGGCATCAGGCCCCAATTGTGGCTTGGCATTATCAGGTAAATCCGCCGCAACCTGACTTAAGTATTCCAGCACACGACTCCGTGCCCAATAGAGATCCGTATCATCATCAAAAATCACATAAACATAGGAATCGCCAAAAAAAGAAAAACCGCGTACCGTTTGTGCACCGGGCACAGATAACATTGCTGTCGTAAGCGGATAGGTCACCTGATCCTGAACCACCTGCGGAGCTTGACCGGGATAAGATGTCTTGATGATCACCTGAACATCGGATAAATCAGGGATCGCATCCACCGGTGTATTTTTAAGCGAATAAGCGCCGGCGCCAATCAGTAAAATAGTTGCAAGCAACACAAAAAAACGATTGCTCACAGACCAGCGAATTATTGACTCAATCATGCTGTTAGCCCTTTGTCGTGTTTTTGTTTAATTTCTGCTGAGCGATGATGCGAATGGTCCATGAGATCTATTTGTTGGTTCAAATTTATTGACGAATTATCTTTCGCTTGCGACCGACGATGGTGAAATCCCATGATAACAAATCCATCGTCGGTAACTTTAAACGTAAAGTGCACTCTGTCACCCGGCTTAAATCCCTCAGTACTCACTCCCGGCTTAAGTTTAAAATTAACGGTGGCAGCATCACGCCCCCACTTTTCAATCGCATCGCGATAAATTCGAATTGATTGCTCGTTGTTATCAATCGACAATACATCACCTTTAACTCGCGCTGTATTATTGGACGATTCAGTGGCGTCACTAATAGCTGTAATGGTGTAGTTATTATTTTTCTGTCGGGTGATTTCAATACTGATTTCTTGCTCAAGTTTAATACGGGAAAGATCAATGGCTTCATCAATGGAAAAATCCATGGTCATTGCAGGCCAGTCCCAGGCACTAACAGATTGATGGGTTGCATTAACGCTTCCGGCTTCAGCATTAACCGAATGAATCACGGCATCCACCCAGATGTTATTCACTAACGTCTGTTTGCTTTCCATTCGTTTAAAGTCCGATGATTTGCTTGACTCCGAATCAATTAAAAATTGGGCAGAAGTGACCACACGATCGCCCTCTATAAGCCCCGACAAGACTTCAATATACTGCTGACTTGATTTACCCAGAGTCACCGCAACGGATTTAAATTGGTTATCGTCTAATACAACCACAACCCGATTTTGATTTTCAGTTCGAATGACCGCTTCTTTCGGTATGGCTAAAACAGGTTGTTCTGTTTTAGAGTGGATCATAACCTGAGCAAACATATTCGGCTTTAATGCTCTGTCAGAATTGTTAAACACCAGACGAAGCTGTAATGTTCTGGTGGCTTCGTTCAGTACCGGATAAATAAAATCCACCTGTCCCTGCCATTTTCGCTCGGGCAAAAAGTCCAGTGTCATGGTGACCTTATCGCCCTGTTGCACAAAAGGCACCTGTCGTTCAAACACTTCGGTTAGTACCCAAACTTGAGACAAATCACCAACCGACATAATTTTATTGCTGGGCTGAACAAAAAAACCTTCCCGAATACTCAGGTTATCAACGATTCCACTTTGTGGCGCATAAAACACCACTCGCTGCTTAACCTGACGAGTTTGCTTTATCTGTTTTATAAACGAGGCATTAATATTAAGCGACGTTAATCGTTGTTCAGCAGCCTTAATTAAGGTTGTATTGTTACGTTGCATGGCTAACACTAATTCTTCCTGAGCGTTAACCAGTTCTGGCGAATAGAGTTCGTACAAGGGTTGACCTTGCGTTACAGTTTCGCCACTGGATTTAATGTAAAGTTTTTCAACCCATCCTGAAACGCGTGGATGAATGTGAATTAGTTTATTTTCATCGTACTGTACATAGCCCACGGTTGAAACCTGACTGTTTAGATTGATTCGCTCAACCGTTTCTGTACGAACGCCAAGATTGTTCACAACATCCGGATCAATGGTTACAGCACCGGCGACTTTTTCAGCGCCCTTATCGTCTGCGTAAACGGGAACCAAATCCATTCCCATAGGCGACTTGCCCGGCTTATCCCGTCGATAATTATCATCCATGGGCGCAACCCAATACAAAGGCTTCTGTTCGCCAGATTGAGTTTTAGCACTGTCTTTATTAAATAATGATAATAAATAACTTGTAATAATAGTAATCACAATACCAAGCAACAGGCCCATTAATAATGGCCCTAGCATTGTTCTTCCGTTTGACAGTACTTTTAATTGAGCGGTTTTGTTTGCTTTTAATGAGTTCATGGTTGCGCTCCCGCATTATTCTTTAATTCAGAAGGTTCACTGGATAAATTACCAGTGTAAAATATTTGCTTTGCGTTTTTGGCTAAAAAATAATTTATTTTCAAAATGCTTTTTTGTTTCTCAACGGACAACATTAAGAAATCTATTTTTGCATTAAGCTCTGCAATTCTTGCTCGCACCACCTCGGCAAAATCACCATCATCGTTGTTGTAAGCAATCAATGCCGATTCAGCCTGCTGATTGATTTGTGGCAATAGCGTCTCTTTATATAGAGTTTCTCGCTCCATTAGCCGGCTTAAACTTTTATACTCAGACTTAAAGCCAGCAATTAATTCACGAAGCTTTAACCAACGAGCCACTTTAATCGACTGGTTTTTTTTGGTTTGCGACTCAACTTGTTTATCTTGTTTGTTCGCAGTAAATAAGGGTAAGTCAAAAGAAACACCCACCGAGAAAAAATCGGAACGCGACTGCCCGGTTAAACCATCTTCTCGATAGCCATAATTTGCGTTAACCATCCAGTCGGGTTTGTAAGACTGCTTTGCCAACTCAATATTGATGTTACTGACGGCAACTTGACTGTCAATTAAACGAACCGATGGATGCTGTAAGAACAAGTTAAAAATGGTTTCCTCACGCAAGTCATTGAGCTCTGTAACAGCCTGCTTTTGAATCAAGCTTAATTCAGGCAACTCAGATCCAAGGGTGATTTTTTCTGAATGGCTATTTTCGCCATAAGAAAGCCCTTGCGTAGCATTTTTTAAAAGTGCATGGGCGTTGCTAATAAACTGATTGCCTAGCCAGCGTTGAATACTTTCTTTTTGCTGCTCCTTCATCTGTTGCAGTTTCAATAAACGATCATCAAGCCGGGTTAACTCAAGTTGCGCCCGAACAATATCCTGTTGACGCACGCCCCCCATGGTTGATGAATATCGCGACTCAGCAATGCTGACTAACTGCGTAAACAAAGAACGGTTTTGATTAATTAATGCAATACTTTGTTCGGCCAGAAAATGTTGCAACCATAAAGAGCCTACAGTTACCACTAACTCTGCCTTACGTTGTTCTCGAAGAATAGGTTGCTGTTGTGCCATTTGTTGCAACTTTTTATGTTGCAACTCAAGAACATCACCTTTGGGAATAACTTGTGTTACCCCCACCTTAAACTGGGTCATTGGCTCTTGCGCAAACTCAAAACTGTCAGTAGGTAAATTGGCCAAACCAAGGGAAAGCTTGGGATCAGGCAATGAATTTGCCGCAACAGACTCGGCTTCCATGGCGCTTTGCTGCATTTGATTGGCTAATATCCAGAGATCATTATTAAGAACCAGTTCCAGAGTTGTTTTGAAATCCGGTAGCGATTCATTGCTGTTGAATGGAGCCTGTTTACTCATGTCAATTGCGTCGCGTTGAGCTGCCACTGCACTTAGTGGTGTCAAAACACCTATAACAAGCACCATGAATACACGTATTAACAAGCAGTTCGTATCAGACAGAATTCGCTTTAAAGCCATAGTTATAAAAATCGTTCGTTTAATCATCATGTTCATTTACTCACATGCCCATAAAAGCTAGAGATCTATTTAGAAGCCATCTCAAATAGAATTCATCTCAAAAAAAGTAACGCTAATAGTATTTTTTTAAAACCACTGTAAAAATAATACACAAGCTAGCAGGTTAAATAGATACCTGTACATTGACTATTAATTTACAAGGACTATTGAACTAGAGGATAGGAGGACGGAATAACGGAGAAGAATAGGCAATTAAAAGCGCAGGTGTTTGCACTAATGCCGACTGGGTTGAGTTAGAATCAATAACACTGGCCATATCCAGGCAGCAAATGGCAACGCCGGAACAAGCCGTCATGGTGCAAGATGCGCCGTCATCGCAACAGGACATTCCACCTGATGAGTCATGATTTGTAATTAAAGAGTCGGTTATGGTTGAAGAATCTTTGTTGGCAGAAAAAGCATGTTTGGTTGCAGCCGATGTAGACATCGACTCGGCAGTATGGCCTGTGTGTAGCGGGTCTGATGGCTCAGACATCGTCTCTGTTTTCATCATATGAGAATTCATCGTATGATCATCCATCATATGACCATCCATCGTAGAACCATCCATCACATGGCTACTATCCATAGCGACACAAACATGACTCGCACCACTCCACGACTGCACCGATTGTGCCGCCACAAGTAGAATTAAAATTAATAGAGTCTGTTTATACACCTGATGTAAGCTGCCTTTATGTTGTATGACAAAATTACTCTATCGTCGCTAAAACGCAGTAATTAAGTGACTTTATGATACCACTTCCGATTAAAAGTTCAATCAGCAGCGTATTTTGAGCTCTCAACTATGGTGACCGTCTCATTGGCTTCACTCCACTCAATAACAGCATCACCAGAAGCCAGTTGACGTTTAACCTGATCAGTCCACTGTTGCATATCCGCCGACTCCATCTGGTAATCTTCGAGTTTTTCTAAAATATACTCTTTTATTACGCTGTTTAGCGTGTCGGGTTCAAGTTGTTGCCAGGGGATAATCATTGACTAGGACCTAGTGCTGCTTTCAAAGATGGGCTAATAAGGCAAATTGTAGAGATGCACACATTAATAAACAAGTGTAACGATTATCCATATGATGAATAACTTGGCTTGACTTTAAGCTCTTGGCAAACAGACAGTGTATCTTTGTCATAGTTGGTTTTTCTGATTTTCCTGGTTTTAGAGTGACTCAATTAAGCTCAAAATCATTCATGCCGCACACATCCACTGGCATGGACGCCAGTGGAAGTTATTGTCAGCCATGGAAGGCTGTCAATAACGGTGTGTTGACAGGTATGAATGATTTTGAGATACCCGAAGGGCTTAATTGTTGGAACGCAGGGCCTTTTATTCCGGGCATCCTGCCCTCCACCTTTCAGGCCAGCTAACGCTGTTCAAATTCGTTCCCGACGAATTTGTGCCTTCTTTTTGGCTAAGCTACATGGATGTAGTGAATGCAGTTAATGCAGGAGCAATTAACTGCCAGAAAAAGAAGGTCGCCTGAAAAGGCGAAATTGAGGCGATGAAATAAAAGTAATTGTTAATCTTTTCTTTGATTCAAGTTTTTAAAATATCGACTGTCCACTTAAATTGCGTTTTCATATTACTGCCAGATCGAATTATACTTTATACAATTTAAATCTATTCATTTGAATCGGTACTTGAAAATAAACATGCCCCATAACTTACACCATCATATTTCGTAGCCAGCTTTGCATTTTTTCAGCAAGCTTTTCCATATCAATTGGTTTAGCCAGATAGTCACTCATTCCGGCGGCAAAACATTTTTCTTTATCGCCTTTCATGGCATTTGCAGTCAAAGCAATAATTGGAATAGTTGATAAAGCTGGACCAAGCTCGCCCTGACGAATGTGCTTTGTGGTTTGATAGCCATCCATCTCCGGCATTTGGCAGTCCATCAAGATCAACAAATAATGATCGTGGGACTTCTGTTTCAGCATATCTAAAGCCTCTACACCATTATTGGCAATATCGCTGGCAATCCCCATTTTTTTCAACATGGCCTGAGCCACCGTTTGATTAACACGATTATCTTCCACAAGAAGCACGCGTTTACCTTCCAGTTGATGTTCTGTTAATTCATCCAGTATCAAACCGGACGACTTACGACTGATTAACGAATCTAATACTGTATTTTTAAACACCCCTTCGTCTTTAAGGGCATCGTTTAATCCATCCAGCAGTTCCGATGGTGTTGCTGGCTTGGTAATATAAGCATCAAAACTGGTATTGGAATAAAACTTCTTCTTTTGATGCTGCTTAACCGTTGCCATAATAATTAACTTTATATCATCACACGCATTATCGTTTCTAATCGTGTTACCCAATTCATCACCGGGCAAATCTTGCAAGCTCATATCGATCAAAATAATGTCCAAAGCGGTTTTATTATCTTCTACTATTTGCAGGCCTTGTTTAGCGGATGAGGCGGTGGATATTTTTGCTCCCCATAAACTCAATTGCTCTTCCAACATCTTACGGTTGGTATCATTGTCTTCAACGATTAAAATATGTTTATTGGTTAGGTAGTGTCCGCGCCCATCCAGATTATTATGCGCTTTGTCAGCAATACCAATATTAATTTCAAAACTGAACTCACTGCCCTCGCCCGGCTCACTTTTAACATCAACTGAGCCGCCCATAAGATCACACAACTGCTTAACAATAGCCAAACCTAATCCAGTTCCGCCGTATTTACGGGTTGTTGATAAATCTTCCTGAGTAAAGGCTTCAAACAACATGGACTGTTTATCTTTATCGATACCAATGCCCGTGTCTTTAACGACACAATAAAGTCGATTGACACTCTCACTCTGCTGTCGGACTTCAATAAATACAACCACTTCACCATCGGAGGTAAACTTTACACTATTACTAATAAGGTTGGTCACAACCTGACGTATACGCAGCGGATCACCAATCAGTAAGGGAGATTCTATTTTGCTTGCATCTAGGATCAACTCAATATTTTTTTCTTCAGCTTTTATTGCCATCGACTGAATTAAATCACTGAATAACTGCAGCAGGTTAAACTCTATGTGCTCAAGTGATAACTTCCCTGCTTCAATTTTAGAAAAGTCGAGAATATCGTTAATTATATGCAATAGAGATTCCGCAGAGGAGTGAGCCAACTCAACATGGTGCGCCTGCATTTTTTGTAACTCACTATTTTGCAGGAGGCTTAACATTCCCAGAATACCGTTCATTGGCGTTCGTATTTCATGGCTCATACTGGCTAAAAACTCACTTTTCGCGTGAGCTGCCGCTTCTGCGGCTTCTTTTGCTTGTACCAGTTGTATTTCAGTTTTATTGCGTTGATCCGTTGTATAAATACCGCCAACTAAAGTGCCCAGCGATATTAAAAAATTCTCTTCGGCCTGTGTCCAGATACGTTTATCGTGTCGATGTTCGGCACAGATAACGCCAACAATTCCACCGCTGCCAGGAATAACCGCGTCCAGCATGGAAACAATTTTATTCGGCTTTAAATAAGCCTCAGCCATATCCTTTGTTGCTGGGTGATTAGTTGCGTCATTAACAGAAATTAGCGCCTGAGAATGCAGTGCTTTAAAATACGAAGGATAATCTTTTAATCTTAATAACTGACCATCAGTTAATGTATCTTCTTGTCGATCGAACAGAGATATGCATTGCAAATTTTCCAAGTTTTTATCAAACAGCCATATACTGGCCCTGTCCACATTAATGGCATGACTGACCAGCTCACTGATTACACCTTTCGACTTTTCCAGATCACCAACTAATACAGCATTATTGACGGTCAATGTCGCCAGAACTTCATTGTGGCGAGCTATGTTATCCCGTTCCAACTCATTATTCTTGCGCTCAGTAATGTCCTGAAATGAACCGACAAGTTGTGTGCATTTTCCATCCGCCACAATAGCTTCGCAACTTACCGATAACCAAACTGACTGTTGATTATTATCAATAATTTGTAATTCGGAATCGAATCCTAGTTGATTATCGATGGATAACTGTATTTGCTCGGTCATTTCTGAGCGATGCTCTCCTGCTTTAAAGAATGACAACATCGAAGATAAGTCCGGCTGGTAATCACTGGCGACAGCAAATAGTTTTTTTGCAACATTCGACCAGTAAACGTCTCCCGAGTCTACATAAAGTTCCCATGCGCCTATTTGAGCTTGCTCGCTCATATTTTCAAGCATTTCTCGATGATGCTTGAGTTCTTTTTCAGCCAGTTTACGATCGGTTATATCAATTGCTGTCGCATAAAGTTTATTACGCGCTAAGTCTGCCGATGCATGCCACATTAAGTCCAGATAATTGCCGTACTTCGTTTTTATTTTATTTTCAATACCAGTGATTGGCTGGCCACTTCCTAGCGCATCGGCAACCGCTTTATTAATTTTCTTATCTTCGCTATGAACAAACTCAAGAAAAGATTTACCTATCAACTCTGATTCGGAGAAACCAAGTTTATCAACAAACGTTTGATTAACTTTTTGTAAGACACCGTTATTGTCGGTGATGCACATAAAACTGTTGGTTTGCTTAAAAAAGTTTTCCACCTCTTGTTTTGCAGATAATAGTTGCTGCTCTTGTTGCTTACGTTCAGTAATATCCCAATGAATACCAATCATTCGTTTAGGTTTACCATTATCTCCCCTGTCAACCACTTTACCGTTGGTGTAAACCCATACCCAGCCGCCCTGTTTGTGTTGCATTCTAACTTCTGCACGAAAACTTTTGGTTATACTATCCCAGTGCTGTTGAATTTTTTCCTCTGCTTGCTTTAAGTCATCAGGATGACAAAGGGCTTTCCAGGTATCGTAATTAGTTGGTGATAACTCAACAAGGTTGTAGCCCAATATTTCAGCCCAACGCTCATTGAACAATACCTGGTTCTCTTCAATGTACCAATCCCATATGCCGACTTCTGTACTATCAACAATGAGTTCAAGTTGCTCACTGTTTTCACGTAATATACGCTCTCGGATTTTTCGTTCAGTGAGATCCTGAATAATTGACCAGACATATTGTCTATCATTCGCTTCAAACAATAGTCCATTGATTGATACAGGATATTCAGTACCATCCTTACGCTTAAACGTATCTTCATAAGGCCCATAAACACCAGCTTCCTGCATCAACTGTTGTGACTGTTGTTCTTCTTCCCCATTGGCAAACAATTTCCAATAATTAAATTGGTTAAAATCTTCCTTGCTGTACCCTGTATTTTTTTCCAAAGCGTCATTCACATCGATAAACTGGCCAGTTTTGAAGTCGGTGAGAGCAATGCCCAAAGGCGATAAATCAAATAAAGCCATTAAACGTTGATCTGCTTGCTTTTGCTGTAGCAATGCTCGAAATAAAAACCAAAGAAAGGTAATAACGGCCGCACTAATAATGATAATAAGAAAGCGAATCGGCCAAATTACGCTGGCCAGTGACTCCCAGCCATTTTTAGGTACGACGTATATATTCCAGCCTCCGCCAGGAAAATCCAATTTAAAAGAGACGGGATCTTCTGCTAATAAATCCGCGTTGCCGCGAAAAAACTCGCCCTTATCCCCCAGCCCATGTTTTCCTTGATAAATAACATTATATTTTGACTCAAGTTCAAACATGCCACTGTCCTGATAGACTTGCTCTATATCCAGCACAACGGACAATAATCCCCAAAAGTCTTCATTATTTTCACCGAGAAAAACCGGGATCCGCGCAATAAGCCCGGTTCCACCCTGCACTAGTTCTAATGGCCCTGCCATTACTATGTCACCGGTATCGCGAGCCTTTAAAGCCGTTGTTTTTTGAGTAGGGTGTGTGCGGAAGTCAAGTCCTATGGCCGCTTCATTACCTTCCAGAGGGTATACCATTTGTATGACCATATTGGGTGCAGCGCCAATATTACGTAACTGAGATGTCCTGCCAAATAAGGGTTTTGCCACCTTAGAAAAACGCTGTTGGTCGATTGTTGGATCAGACGTCACCACAGACACCAGCCCACGTACCAGTTGCATATTAGAGATTAAGACGCCTTCCAGACGGGCCCTGTAGGTGCTCACCTCATCGACCACTTCGCTGCGGTAGTTGGCTATAACGCGCTCACGATTAATAACATCAACAACCCATGCAACGGCTATCACCAGCAACGATAAGGCCAGTAATGAAATCTGATATTGCTTTTTTCTTTTTCTGGTGCTGGATGTAGCAGTTTTTTCCATGAAAATCAGGTCTAATTTTTTGATATTGTTAGCTTTTAATCATAGTCGAGGCAGCGGCAATTGCCACTGAAAACCTATCATAAATTATCCTCTCAACAGCTTCTTATTGCGCGTTCTGCCGTGTTTGGTACTATCCAGTCACAATATAAGCCCATAGACATTCTATCGACCGCTGATTTATGCACATTTCTTCTCAATTGCTACTCGCCCTCTGGCAGGCTCCGAAAACTCTGTTGCAGCAAAAACACCGTTCTTTAATCTGCCTGCTGCTGTACTTATTAGTGGGTTTTGCCGTATTTGCAGGCTTCAGTTATTTGTTGCTCGATAATCAGATAGCCCTGAAAAAAGCTGCGCTCGACTACCTGTTTCCAAAGTCCTGGCAATCTATCTCGGAAGAACTGTTTCGCTTTTTCTTTGAGTCTCAAGCGCAGGACGTACTGAGTAACCTTATATTAAGTGGTTCGCTGGTCGTTGCCTCGATATTTTTGTTTCCCATCAAGGAGAAATATTCCGCCGCATTTGAGCGAGAACAGCATTACCCGAATGGTGTTGCCAAAGAATTTACTCTGATGATGCAAGGCATTGAAGAAACCCGCCTGTTCTTATTTTATCTGACGGCCCAAATGGTGATCTTGTGGATAGGTTACTACCCCTATTCCTGGGCCAATACCACATCCATTACACTGAGTTATCTGTTTTTATTTTATACCTTTGCACTGGATATTATTTCTCCCACCTTGCAGCGCCATCGCATCAAATACGCCATGATCAATAAACTGCTTTGTCGCAATATTGGTTTATCTTTGCTGTTTGGCGTGATTTACAGCTTGCCCGCCCTGTTACTCAGCCGCTGGATTATGACCATTGAATCGCTCAATCTTTTGGAAGTTTCGGTGATTTTATTTTTGGTAAACTTGGTATTTATTGCAATTGCGATCCCCGCCGGAACACATATCGCCAGCCGACTGCTGCCAGAAACACAACATATTCATCCAGTGTCCAGTTTTAGCAAACGGCTGGGTTACACTGTCATGACTTTATTATTAATTACCGGACTTATTTTTCACGGTCGCCTTATTCAGTCCATGCACCATAAAAGTCAGGTATTAAAAGCAAATTACAGCATTAACTGGGACTCTATTAGCGCCAACTACTCATCACTCAGTAATCTGTTTGATGGTGAATCCTTTGGCAAACTCAGCTTTGACCTGGACATTCAAAACCCGACAGAATTTGATCTGGTATTTGAGAACAGCCGCGTATTAATCCAGAAAGACGAGCAGCTCATCAGTGATATTAAAGTAAAAGGTTTTTCCATAAAAACGGGCGAGACCCGAACTATAACCATGCAGCTCGATACGGTTTCAAACTTTTCATCCTTAACCGATATTGCCAGACTATTGGATGGCTGGCGCATCGAGTTAAGAATTGAATTATTTCCGGGCATTCCATTTATTATTAATTTGCTCGACGAACCCAGAAAGCCTGACGAAGAATCATAACCAATAATATTTTAAGCACTGGCCTGCTCAACCCAGTAGGCCAGATCCGAATGTTCTGCATCCAATAGCTCAAAACCACATTCATAATCTTGCCCGGCTTGTTTGCACCAACGAACTTCTGCGTATAACAACATCAGTTGGCCTTTATTATTTTCAATACACAACTCGGTAATAAATCCTACGGGTAGCTGACAGCTTAAGTGAACTCGAAGACCACTTTTTGAAATATCCAATGTTTCACACCGCTGCTTAACAGCGTGACCGGCTTCATTTTTAAAGGTCAGTTCAAAATTCACCTGAGTGCTGCGCTCCTGGCGCTCGTCTTTGCGTCGTTCGTGCTCTGTCATGATGTACTCACCGCCTGTCGTTTTAACCGCTGTGCGGCGACTATTTGCTCCATGGTTTGCTCATTCGATTGCTGACTGGCTAACAACTCCAGTTTGCCATCGACCATTAGTGTGGCCATTTCTTCTGGCAACCACTGAGCAACTTTTACGCCTCTTTTATTAACAAACACCAATTTTCCGGTTTGTTTTAAACGCAACACAAACTTAATCAAAGTAGCGTCATTTGCGTGATCAATAAAGGTTGATCCCGGTGCTAATAATTTGAGCTGCTCGATAATTGACTGCTTTTGCTCGGCCTGTTTTTGCAGTATTGCCTTTTCTCGAGCCCGTTTTTCTGCCTGACGTTTCGACTTTTTAATTTCAAGGCGTTCTTTACGCGATGCTTCAAGTCGAGCTAACAGTTTGCGCTTTTGTTGCTGCTTTTGTTTGTCCGTTAACTGTTTGTTAATGGCCTGAACTTGTGCACCAATATAATTCGAAAGTTCACCCAGCTTTTGTTCCAGTTCACTGTGTAACGAAAAGGGTTTCAATTTTTCGGTTTCGATCAAATCATTTGCCACTTTAAACGATAAACTGTCGACCCTAACGCCAGAATAATTAACCAACACCAGCTTTTGATAGCTCATATTACGATCAATAACCCGACAATGCAGAGATTTATCGGGCAAGTGATAGTTGAACCATGAACCACTTTTGCAATGAAGGATCACCTGTTTGTAAGTTTCTTTTACGCTGTCTGAAGATTTTATTTCGTTTGAGCCGAAGCTAACCCACTCATTCTCCGGTAAAGCTTTACCTTCCATTATATCGATATGATGTTGCTCTAACCGGTCCAGAAAACTGTCCATCACCGCATCATCAATAACGATACTGGAGAACAACTCTCTTATTTGACTTCTTAAAGGTGAGATGGTCGATGCAAAAGCTTGCTGCACCTCTTCGGCCGTGAGCAATTTAAAACTATCCAGCAACTCACTGAGTAGACTTGTTCCTGCATTTAGTGCTTCATCAGGACTGTCATTTTTCAATAAAATCAAATGAAACAGTCGATGCCAATGTTCACTAATAAACACATTTACCCATTTCGGGATCCTATGTTGCTGCAATGTTGATTTAATTAATTGCTTGGCATCATCGGATGCGGTCTGGTTTTCGTGCTGTTGCTTCTCAAAAGCGATCACCCTTTGTTCAAAAGGCAATATCTTTTTTTGAAACGCCTGATACACACCGGTTAACTGATGCTGCAAGTCGACATAGTGTTGAGGGTCGGCCTGAGACTCCACCACTTTTATCAATAATTCACCAAACTCATCGATGACGTGATCAAAAGTTCGACCGGCATGAGCATCGTAGGGTTTTAATAGCCGCGATAAAAACTCCAGCAGCATCTGGAATTCATTTGGGTAATGCTGCTCTGAATATTGCAGCAGCCAGCTTTTCATAAACCAAAGATGCAAGCTCTGAGCAAAAGGTAACTTGTTTTGCTTAAGTGATTCCATCGGGATTAATTGAGCAAGCAGGACTTCGGTAAGAGTATTTAGCAGATAGAGTTGGGGGTATTCTTTTAAAGCCCGGTTTGGTAATGCCGAATCATCTTCTTCATCAGTGGTTTTAATAAAGGATTGCCATAAGGACTGATCGCTTACCAGTCGTTTGGCATCCTGACGTACATCACCCGAATATTCAGGATCAATGGCGGTAACAAACAAATTGAAATATTGATGCAAATGCTGGTCAAGCTCAGTAAAGCTGACTTTATCGCCTGTCATAAATTAAACACCAACATAGTCTATGAACACCTTAATCCACTGCAAGATCTTTGCAAAAAAAACTGAAATAGCCACTTAACACCCATTAGGATCACATCAGTTGCCCGTGTGAATGGCTTATCACTGAACGGTGCGATAAGTATAGTCAGCCAATTGCAAAATCCCAGCGCAAATAAAATTTAGTCTTAAAAACAAGCAGTTAAACATTGCTATTCGTTATATCTTGGTAAATGACACCTTGTTGAATGCGATATTCCATGAAGCCCCTGTGATCTGGCTCACAAGACTGTCAGATATCTCTTACAGGGATTAGATTTTTTGGCTGATATGGTCAAATATTAATCTGCGCTACAGTTAACTCAAGACTTAAGGAAACTCTTCCTTTAAATCTTACGATAAAGAAAACGCAATTTTCGACATCGATTAATGACAATAAGCAACCGTGGGAGCAGTACAATGATGTTCAGCAATGATAATAGTAGTCACCACTGGGTTACCTTCACTAAAGGACGTATTCACGTAACAGGTTGTTCAAATTGTGGGCAAGTGTTAATGCCTACCAATGAAGACACCTCCTGTCATAAAGTTCCGGTTACCGACAACATGCTTGTCAATAAAGGTTTCCGCATAACAGGCGCGGTACAAACTGCTGCGGCTCAAAGCCCAACTGCCGCCTGACCCGAATAATCAGGTTACTCAGCTCGAAGCCTACAAAGCAAAACACCCGGTTGCTCGACTCTGTTCATTAACCTTGTTGAATAAGACACATCGTTTTTGAATAGAGCTCAAAGCAACGAGGGCTAACGAGGGCTAACGAGGAATAAAAATTCATTCATCGCATCTATGAATGACTTTACATTAAACTTGCTTAGACGTATTCGACGCTCTTCAATAATCAATCTGTTTGCAGACGGTTTGCTCTAAATGGTTTCTTCCCGCACTAACTCCCCGTTATAACCTAACTCAAATCAGTTAATCACCTTTATTATTGCTAAGTCCTCACGTACCATTAGCGGTTAATTTGCTTTTAAGTCATCAGAGCGTGTTTATCTGTCATTATTTGAGATGCAAGCGGTTATTTTATGACACAACTAGGCTGAGGGAATGATGAATAGTTATTCTCGACTTTGTCTCCTGAGTCGTTCTACCTCCTACGCCCTGTAGTCGTATTTGGATGACCGATAACGCAGTTGTGTCATAAAATAACCCCTGCCCGAAGGGTTGAGGCTAAAATTAAGCCACTCTTTGTTGAGAATTTCTTATTTAGAATAACTAAACCTCAAAATTCACGCCGCGATTGGCTTAATTTTGGCACTCAACATCTTAAATAATGAAAGATAAACTCGCTCTAGCTACTTAGTATGAATCAGTATGAATCGTTCGAATTTAATTACCCCAGAAGGCGCCACCCGGTTACGCAATGAATTAGCCGACCTTTGGAAAAATAAGCGTCCCGAAGTCACCAAAGCTATTACTGCCGCGGCTGCGGAAGGCGACCGCTCGGAAAATGCAGAATACATCTATCGTAAAAAACAGCTTCGAGAAATGGATCGACGCATTCGTTATTTACAAAAGCGTACCAGCCATATGAAAGTGGTGGAGCATAAACCAAGTGATCAATCGCGGGTGTTTTTTTCGGCCTGGATAGAGATTGAAGACGAGCAAGAGAATATTCTCTGCTACCGTATTGTTGGCAGTGATGAATTTGATGCCGATAAACGCTACATTAGTGTCGACTCACCATTAGCCCGTGCATTGATAAAAAAACAGCAGGACGATGAAGTACAGGTAACTACACCTTCCGGGGAGCAACTGTTTTACATTAATAAAATCTGGTATTAACCGTTTGACGTATTACCTATAAAGTAATTGTTTATACTGTTATTCGCTATCATGGTGCTAGAGATAGAATTACCTTGGATTAGAGTATTTATCATAAGCAGCATCTATCAACAAAACATTAAGCAAGAGAACAATAATGATCGTTAAGCATAAATTAATCGCCATACTCGTGTCTTTACTACCCGTTATAGTTACTGCGTCATCTACTTCTGAAGAAACTGAAAGACAACCAAAGGCAGAAGATTTTTTTGAAATTGGTGCCGGATTCTCGATAATTGATGTGCCACATTACGCAGGCAGTGATGAAAAAAATACTTATGTCGTGCCTTTTCCATATTTTGTTTATCAAAGCGATAAGGTATCGCTTAACCGGGAAGGTCTTAAACGACACATCTCCAGCACGAACAAGTGGGATCTGGACATCAGTTTTGCCGGAACATTACCACTGGACAGTGAAGACAATGATGCTCGACAAGGAATGCAGGATCTTGACTGGGTAGGTCTGGGTGGTCCATCAATTAATTACCATGCTTACAACAGCGAAAATTCTCGCGTTAAGATCATATTACCGGTTCGCTTTGGTATTGCCACTGACTTTCGTTCAGCGGATTATGTAGGCTGGGAGTTTTCACCCGGCGTTAGATTTGAGCACACCTTCCATCAAGAGTCGACAAAGTGGAAGTTTTTAACGTCAGCGAACTATTTTTACGCCAGCGAAAAATTCAATGATTATTACTATTCGGTGGATCAAGCCTATGCCACTGCGGAACGTCCAGAATATCAAGCCGAAGCTGGCAATGCGGGATATCAGGCAATGTTTGGATTGACGAGACGTGACGGCAACTTTTGGAGCGGAGGCTTTTTGCGTTACCGCTCGGTGTCTGGAGCAACCTTTGAAGACAGTCCGCTGGTGCGAAAGCAAGATAACTTTTACATTGGTGTCGCGTTTGCCTGGATTATTCACTCAAGCAAATAAAACCAGATGTTAAAACAATTCAAATAAAAAAGCGGATGCATGTTCATCCGCTTTTTTATTTGAATTATTGTTGTATTTTTATAAATAACTTTAAAAGTAACCGTAAAGTGCCAATGACCATCCATTGTCGATAGCAGTATTTGACAGGCCATTCTGATACGACAGGTTAAGCAAACCTGACTCACTAAATTGATAACTTAATGAATATTCAAGCTGTTTAATATCGGTATCATTTTTAAGAAAGCCCAGGTACATACCCGCGCCCAAAGTTAAAGTTTCTGTGGCAGTATAATAAAGCCCCGCCTGAGTATAATAATAATCACTGCTATCAAATAACTCACTGTCACCAACAAAAACGCTGCCAACGGTTACGCTAGGAGTCCAGTCGTTAATATAATATTGCCAGTCCAGCTTTAACGTATAATCAATACTGCCTGTACCCAGCAGCTTTTGCTCATCGCCATTGTCCAATTTAATATCCAGTGACAGTGTCAGAAGATAGTTATCGAACAAGCTGTCGTTTAAGTAATAACCGGACGACAGGGTCACATCACTTAAACCCGATACTTCCGAGTTACTGACACTTGCAGCCGAATTATTAACAATGGCATCAAGGTAAGTATCAACACGGTTGCTACTGAACAATACCCTATCGCGCGTAGGTAAGATGCCGACAATAGCTGCGGGGCCTTCCAGTTTCGCATAAGGAATGTAAGCGCTGATATAAAAGTCATCGTAATAGGCAGAGAGATCAAGCGTGTCGATAGTAATACGACTTTTCAAACCAAAGCCAAAGTGACTTTCACTTTCACTGTGTTCTAACCCGACGGAATAGTCAGTCGACCATAGCGGTATTGAAATGAAACAAACGAGTAGCAGTAAAAACTTAACCAAGGTTTATTCCTTTTATTCGTATTGGTAAAAATAAGGAGCCAACCGGCTCCTTATTTTTAATCTATAATTTATTTTCGATTTTTGCCCAGCTGTCCCTTAATGTGACCGTCCGATTAAATACCAGTTCACCGTCTTTACAGTCGTAGCGATCGGAACAGAAATAGCCTTCACGTTCAAACTGAAAGCGTGTTTCTGGCTCAACGTCTTTCACACTCATTTCAATGCGTGCATTTGATAAGGTAATCAATGACTCTGGATTCAATGATTCCGGTAAGTTCTCTTCCGCTCCCGGATTTGGCACATTAAACAAACGGTCATACAGGCGGACAGTTGCAGACAACGAATGCGTTGCCGAAACCCAGTGGATAACCCCTTTTGGTTTTCGACCTTCGGGGTTTTTGCCCAATGTGTCGGGATCATAACTGCAATGGATTTCTGTAATATTGCCCTGTTGATCTTTTATCACATCATTTGCCTGAATCACATAACTGTTTCTTAAGCGTACTTCTTTACCTAAAACTAAACGCTTGTACTTTTTATTCGCTTCTTCACGAAAGTCAGCGCGATCAATAAATACTTCTTTACTCATAAACAAAGTACGCACACCCATCTCTTCTTTTTGAGGATGATTTGGCGCGGTCAGTTGTTCAACTTTATCTTCCGGATAATTCGTGATCACTACCTTCACCGGATCCAGCACTGCCATGACTCGCTTGGCGTTTTTATCAAGATCTTCACGAACTGAATTTTCCAGTACACCCATTTCTGTGGTGTTAACTTTTTTGGTGATTCCAATTCGCTCACACATATCTCGGATGGCAGCAGCAGTAAACCCGCGGCGACGCATTCCCGATATGGTTGGCATACGAGGATCGTCCCAGCCATCCACATGCTTATCTGTAACGAGTAAGTTCAGTTTTCGTTTACTGGTAACGGTGTGTTCAAGATTTAAACGCGAAAATTCGATTTGTTGTGGATGACAATCAATGGAAATATTATCCAGCACCCAGTCATACAGAGGACGGTGATCTTCAAACTCCAAAGTACACAATGAATGCGTAATGCCTTCCAGAGCATCAGAAATACAATGGGTGAAATCGTACATCGGATAGATACACCATTTATCACCGGTACGGTGATGGGTTTGGTGTTTGATTCGATAGATAACCGGATCACGCATATTAATATTGGGCGATGCCATATCGATTTTGGCACGTAGACACATTTGACCATCGGAAAACTCGCCGGCTTTCATGCGGCGAAACAGATCCAGACTCTCACTGCTTGGGCGATCCCGATGCGGGCTGTTTTTTCCCGGTACTTCGAAGGTACCACGATATTCGCGAATTTTTTCAGGCGTCAGTTCATCCACATAGGCTAAGCCTTTTTCAATTAACTCTTCGGCAAAGCCGTAAAGTTGATCAAAATAATCCGAGGCATGACGAATGTTGCCATTCCACTCAAATCCCAGCCAGTGCACATCTTCTTCAATCGCCGTTGCATAGGCGGCTTCTTCTTTTGCCGGATTGGTATCATCAAACCGTAAATTGCACTGGCCTTTAAACTCTTCGGCAATACCAAAATTAAGGCAGATGGATTTTGCATGACCCACGTGTAAGTAGCCATTAGGCTCAGGAGGAAAGCGTGTGGCAATCGTTTGATGTTTACCGGACGCTAAATCTTTATCAACAATTTGACGGATAAAGTGCTTCGGTTTTTCTGGCGATTTAGAATTATCAGCTACATTACTCATGGACAATATTTGCTCATTAAAATCAGTGTTACGGCTAACTTGGCCAACGGCCGCATCATGCGCATTTTTACAAAGCGGGTATTCTACTATAGATACCTGCGGGTAAGAACTCTGTTAACCCCGATATTAACGGATTTAACGGCCAACTCTTACAAATCCCATTAACGGCTTTCTTTCCCTTGTCGCAGCCCTTAGCCACATCAGTCGATGGTCGTAAACGGGGTGTTTTTCAGAAAGATAACTGGAAATCGGTCAATTTTTAAACTATTGATTATATATGGCAATAGATAATGAGCAGTGCTATGAAATCTTCCAATTATTTACGACAGGCGAAACGACGCAACCATCACAAAGATGAAGATAAATCCCCTTCCTGGCAAGATAAGGTGATCGGTAAGTATCAGTTGTCACTACTGCTCGACATCAATCGCGCTCAACTGGATAGCTGGATTAAGATGGGTATGCCGGTTATTCAGGAAGGCGGTATCAACCGCGAGTGGGAGTTTGATCTGGTCGCCGTGAAAGCCTGGGCAAATTCAAATGGGCATCTCGATAATCGATAGTCCTTTTGTTTATTAAGCGAAAACTCAACTTTTAACGCACATTGGCTTGTTTTACAGAAGCTCATGTCAGCTTAGGCCAATAGAGGCATAGCCAGTAGCGCCCTTTCATCATTTAGTTTTCGGGTTCGTCATTACTCTCCGTTTGAACCGCAGCATCGGCACCGGTAACGCCTAAAATATTACTCGGTGTCGACTCTCCCTGGACAATAATGATTTCTACCCGGCGATTTTTCGCACGCCCCTGTGGTGTTTCGTTGGTATCCAGAGGTCGGGTATCGGCATAACCGGTTATAACAAATCGCTCTCGCTCAAGCGCTTCGTTTTTCAACAACTCACGAACCACGCTTCCGGCACGCCCACCGGATAATTCCCAGTTAGAGCGAAAGCGTTCCGTTTCAATAGGCAGGTTATCAGTATGGCCAGCGACCCGGATTTCGCCATCGGTATCCTGCAAAATTTCGGCTATTCTGCCGAGCACGCCAATAAAACTTGGTTCAATGCGATCCGAGCCGGAAGCAAACGAGCCACTTTCGCGAATTCGGATCACAACAATATTATCTTTAGCCAATAATTCTATTTGTCCAGAATCGAGCTGAGCCGACATCTTGACGGCTATTTCACGGGCCAATGATTCCGATGCTTGACCCTGGGCAGACGCTTGCCCTTCGCCAGAAGCCTGCTTTTCACCAGCACCGACATTGGCGCTATCGCCTTCTCCGGTATCACTTTTGTCTCCCTCGCCTTCCTGCGGATCTTCTTCAACCGGTTCATCAAACTCCAGCGACTCTTTGGTGATCTCCACAGTATGCTGCATGATGGCTTCAATCATGGTCGGGGTCGGTTTTCCGGGCGAGAATTCCTGCGCAATGACACTGGTGCCCTTGGGGATATCTTTTACTTCCACTTTATTTTGCACACCGAAGGCGTACTTCATGGAACCGGCGATTTGTTTAAACTTCAGAACATCCATTTCGGAAAAAGCCAACAAGAGCACAAAAAAGCACATCAGCAGAGCCATCAGGTCGGCAAAAGTGCCCATGTAATCCGGAAGTCCCTCCGGTGGGCAGTCACATTCTTCTTCAGTACTCATGGGCCACCCTAATCTTCAGCCGAGGGCCGTTGGCCTTCAGCCAGATAGCCATGCAACACCTGTTCAATGATCCTTGGGTTTTGCCCGGCTTGAATACCGAGTAAGCCATCAATCATTAAGGTCCGGGCAATTTTTTCTTCTGAATCTCTTAACTTCAATTTATCCGAGATAGGGGTTGCCATCATATTGGCGATCATTGCGCCATACAGGGTTGTTAACAGAGCCACCGCCATCGCCGGACCTATGGATTTAGGGTCGTCCATATTACCCAACATGGCCACCAGACCAATCAGGGTACCTATCATGCCCATGGCTGGCGCGACACCGGCCAGGCTTTTAAATACCGCAGCACCATTGGCGTGTCGCTTGGAAGCCATTTGAACATCTTTTTCCAGAATCGACTTGACCACCTCTCCGTCGTGGCCATCCACCAGTAATCCGACGCCTTTCTTTAAGAATGGGTCTTCTACTTCGGCGCCTTCCAATGACAATAATCCGCCTTTACGCGACAAATCGGCCAACTCAACGATTTTTGCGATGATCTCTTCGCAATTGGGCGACTTGTACATGATTGTCTTCATGCCAGCTTTGGCGGCACCAATAAATTCTGATAGAGGGTATTGCCCTAGCACCACCAGATGAGAGCCAATCACAACCACCAAAACAGAGGGAACATCAATAAACTGCACAAAACCGCCAGCCAATATCATAGCCAACGCAACAATACCCACTGCACCAAATAAACCTATAAGGGTTGCTATATCCACCCAGTCTTTCCTCAAGTTTTAAACTATTTTTCTATTAAAAAGGTTAGTCAGTTTTGCGTAAGATGCAATTAACTGACGGAAAATCATAACAAAATTCCACTCCAATGCTCCAGAAATGAAACCAACTCACACTTATACCGACGGCTGTATTTTTACACAATTAAAATTAACTTATTACCGACGGTTTAAGCTTTAGCGCAAAAAAGTAATGCTTCTGCCTGTTTTGTGCCCGATTATTTCACCAGTTTGCCACCTGCTTAGGGTTTTCATTCATCGCGATCTAGGCGAAAATAGCGTCTCTTCACTAGGAATTCATTATGAGCAAAAAACAGACATCCGCATCCTTTGAACAACAGCTCGAACAACTTGAAACCATTGTTGATGCAATGGAACAGGGCGAACTGTCGCTTGAAGATGCTTTGAAACAATTTGAACAGGGCGTCAAACTGACCAAAAACTGCCAGCAAATGCTTGAACAGGCACGTCAACGGATCCAGGTTCTGTCTGAGCAGGAACAACTCACCGATCTTCACATTGCTGAAGAAGAAGCCGATTACACACCTAATGCTCAATGAATTTCAATCAATTTAGTCACGAGTATCGCGACCGCGTCGAAACTCAGATCAGTCTTCTGTTACCCGATAGCGAAACATCCCCCGGCAATTTACACTCGGCAATGCGTTATTCGGCGCTAAACCCCGGTAAGCGCACACGCCCGCTGCTGGTTTACGCCACCGGACTCATGTGCGGCGCAAGCGCCGAGCAACTGGACAACGCTGCAATTGCCGTCGAACTGATCCATGCTTATTCGTTGATCCACGATGATCTTCCCTGTATGGATGATGATGAGTTGCGCCGTGGATTACCCACTTGCCACATCAAATATGATGAAGCCACTGCTGTATTAGCCGGTGATGCGCTGCAAACACTGGCGTTTGAGTCCTTAACCCGCCAGTCCATCACCAATTGCCCGCCTGATATCCAGCTGGCCATGATCAATCTACTCTGTAAAGCATCGGGTTCTATGGGCATGGGCGGCGGTCAGGCGATCGATCTGGAATCTACCGGTAAACAGTTAACGCTATCCGAGCTTGAACAAATGCACGCCATGAAAACAGGCGCTCTCATCGAAGCATCGGTTTTGTTGGGGTATTACGCCAGCGCCAAAAGTGATCCCGCAGAGCTTGCAGCCCTGAAAAAATACAGTCGCGCCATTGGCCTTGCCTTTCAAATCAAAGACGATATCTTAGACATTGAAAGCGATACAGAAACCCTTGGAAAGCCTCAGGGCTCTGATGTTGCAGCCAATAAAGCCACCTACCCGGCGCTGCTCGGTCTGGATGGCGCCAAGCAACATGCCCAAAAACAATATCAACTTGCGTTAGAAGCGCTGGCCGAGTTGCCGTATAATAACGGCCTTTTACAACAGTTCGCTCAACACATAATCGAACGGGATAAGTAAGCGTCTGGCTTACCTTATTAAGGAGTATCCATCCCGAATGAATGCAACACTCAGTCATTATCCATTACTGGCAGGTATTAATTCGCCGCACGACTTGCGCCGCCTTGAATCGGGTCAATTACAGCAGGTTACCGATGAGTTACGCCAGTACTTAATCGACACCATCAGTCGCTGTGGCGGGCACTTTGCGGCTGGCCTTGGCACGGTTGAGCTTACCGTTGCGTTGCATTATTTATACAATACGCCCGATGACCGGCTGGTCTGGGATGTAGGACATCAGGCCTATCCACATAAGGTATTAACCGGTCGTCGCGATCAACTTGAAACCGTGCGACAAACCGATGGCTTGCATCCATTTCCGGTACGCAGTGAAAGCGAATACGATACCTTTGGTGTAGGTCACTCCAGTACATCCATTAGTGCTGCCCTAGGAATGGCCATTGCCGCGAAGAAAAAAGGCGAAGACAGACGAACCGTTGCTGTAATAGGCGATGGCGCCATGACTGCCGGAATGGCTTTTGAAGCCATGAATCATGCTTCAGATGTTGACGCCAACCTGTTAGTGATTTTAAACGACAATGATATGTCGATTTCTGAAAATGTCGGTGGACTGAATAATTATCTGGCAAAAATATTATCCGGGAAATTTTATTCAAGCATTCGTCAGGGTGGAAAAAAAGTTCTGCAAAACATGCCGGCTATTTCGCAATGGGCGCACCGTGTTGAAGAACACATGAAAGGTATGATGTTACCCGGCACCTTATTTGAAGAGTTGGGCTTTAATTATATTGGCCCGGTCGATGGCCATAACATTGATGCACTGGTGGACACCCTGAGCAATATGAAACAGCTCACCGGCCCACAGTTTTTGCATGTGGTTACCCGAAAAGGAAAAGGCTACGAACCGGCAGAAAATGATCCCATTGCTTATCATGGCGTGCCTATTTTCGATCCAAAAGATGACAAGCTGCCTGCTGGCAAAAAGAAAGTAACCTACTCCAATGTGTTTGGAGAGTGGTTGGTGGATGTTGCAAAAACCGATGAACAATTAGTAGGAATTACTCCGGCGATGCGTGAAGGCTCCGATATGATAGAGTTTTCCAGACAATATCCCGAACGTTATTTTGATGTGGGTATTGCCGAGCAACACGCAGTTACTTTAGCGGCCGGGCTTGCCTGCGAAGGTTGTAAGCCAGTTGTCGCCATTTACTCATCATTTTTACAACGTGCTTATGATCAATTAATTCATGATGTGGCGATCCAAAACCTCGACGTATTATTTGCCATTGATCGGGGCGGTCTGGTTGGCGGTGATGGCGCAACTCATCACGGCGCTTATGATTTAAGTTTTTTACGTTGCATTCCAAACATGGTCATTATGGCCGCCAGCGATGAAAACGAACTCCGACAAATGCTAAACACCGGTTATCAATATAACGGCCCCGCTGCAGTTCGTTACCCAAGAGGCACCGGTACTGGTGTAACGGTAAACACAGAAAATAAAACCATAGCGGTTGGTGAGTCACGTAAGGTTCGTACCGGTGAAAAAGTCGCAATACTCTCATTTGGCGCTTTATTAAAAGAAGCCGAAGCAGTTGCCGAAAAACTGGATGCAACCCTTATCGATATGCGCTTTATTAAACCGCTCGACACAAATGTCATTGACCAAGTGTGTCAATCACACACTCATCTGGTAACTCTGGAAGAAAATGCATTAATGGGTGGTGCCGGAAGTGCAGTTAATGAATATTTAATGCAACAAGGTAACCGTGTGCAGGTAAAAAACCTGGGCTTACCGGATCACTTTGTTGAACACGGTGATCCCAAAGATTTATTAGCGCGATGTGGATTAACGGCGGATAAAATGACTAATACATTAAATCAGTGGCTTCATAATTAACGTTACAAGAAGATTCTATACGCTAGTTTATAACAACATTACCATCACTCATGGTTATTCTGCTGGTAAATTTTTTAACGGATGTAAAATATTTTAATCGTGGAAAATATTGAAATTAGTGACGATAAGTCCAAACTGGATGTATCAAAAATACATCAATTCCTTACATCCGAAAGCGAATGGGCTAATAACATAACGATTGATATAGTTACTAAATCAATTGAAAACTCAATCTGTATTGGAGCTTATATCAGAGATGTTCAAATAGGTTTCTGCCGAATCATAACTGACTGTGCAACATTTGCTAATTTAGTCGATGTTATTGTATGGCCAGAGTTTCGCGGCAAGGGCATTTCAAAGCATCTAATGAATGCAGTTTTGAACCACGCAAGTGTTAAAAATGTGAGACGATTTACTTTAGCGACATCTGATGCTCATGGCCTTTATAAAAAATTTGGCTTTACTCCACTCAATAAGCCAGACACATTTATGGAAATTTATAAACCCGATGTTTATAAATCCTCATTATAGCTAATGACTGATTATTCAAACACAATACAACAGCACCTAGATCGCATTGCAAAACACGCCCGTGATTTATTTGGCAATGGCCATGTTGCCGATTATATTCCAGCGCTTGCGAAAGTTGATCCCAACCAATTTGGGATTGCTGTGTGTGATTTACAAGGCAATGTTTATCAGGCAGGCGATACAACCACTGCTTTTTCAATTCAAAGCATCAGCAAGCTGTTTACTTTGATACAGGCGCTGCAAATTTACGACGAAGAATTATGGCAGCGAATAGGACGAGAACCCTCCGGCCAACGATTTAATTCATTGATGCAACTTGAAGTGGAGCAAGGTATCCCGAGAAACCCTTTTATTAATGCTGGGGCATTGGCGGTATGCGATCGACTGGAATCACGTTGTTCGGCACCAAACTATCAGTTACTCGAACTGCTCAGAGAGTTATCACAAAACCCACACTTGTTAGTTAACACCACCGTTGCACGCTCGGAGTTAGAACACGGCTCCCGTAATGCTGCAATGTCCTACCTGATGAAGTCCTACCATAACTTTGATAACCCGGTTGAAAAAGTACTGGAAAGTTACGCCCATCACTGCGCCATCGAAATGAACTGCATTGATCTGGCAAGAGCCGCTTTATTACTTTGCAATAAAGGTAAAACATTAGCTGGCCGCGAAATACTGACTCAAACTCAGAGCAAACGGGTTAATGCTTTACTGGCCACCTGTGGATTGTACGATGCTGCTGGTGACTTTGCCTACCGTGTCGGTCTGCCAGGAAAAAGTGGTGTGGGTGGTGGCATAGTAGCTATTTACCCCGGGCACTACTCCATCTGTGTCTGGTCGCCAGAACTAAACGACGCTGGAAATTCATTAATTGGAACTTATGCACTTGAAGCATTAACCGATGCTCTGGGGTTATCAGTATATTAAGCTAGTGTATTAATCTTATGTATAAATATGGCCTATAACAACCAACCATTTTTAACCAATGCCGTTTAAGAGCACAAAGATATATAGAACTAAATAAAAGGCTGATTATATAAAATTACATTGTGACCCAAGAAAAGCTTTGCTATAAATAACTTCTCAGATTGAAATATTGATTTTATCTGAGAAAACAGTTTAACAAGAAGCCATATCAAAAATTGAATTAAACTTACATATAAGAGGGACCTATTATGAAGTGGCTAAACACCAAGTTTTTCCTATTTGTGATCATAGCTATATCTGGCCTGATTTATTCCGCGCAAGTTTCTGCCACCTACAATATTTGTTTAGTAAAAGAGATCAGCAATGACGGCGTCACTTACTATGATGCAAATACTCAAGCGGATGCCGTGCCGATTTCAGACAGCGCATTCTTCCGCTTTACGGTAAGTAAGTGCCCTACCGATCCCGGTGGTTTGCTTGACATTGTATTAACGGATCCATCTCTGGATTTAACCGTGACGTCACTTGAAGACTTACCGCACAGTCATACCGAATACCCGGATCGCATCTACTCTCTGGAAGTCACTGACTATTGTTCTGGTCATCAAGGTTATAAAGAAAATGTGGCAAGTGTTACTGGCACCATTGTCACCGGTTTAGAAACTCGCACAGACACCGATAATGCCTGGGCATATTGTGAAGATATTCCTCAAGGCGGTGACGGTTGTACACCCGGCTACTGGAAACAACCCCATCACTTTGATTCATGGCCGCAACCACCTTATCCCTATACCTCATTCGAAACCGTGTTTGGCGTAGATATTAATGTCAACTCTAAAAAAGATGACGGTAATGATGATGTCAGCTTTATTGAAGCGTTAAACGCTAAAGGAGGCAAAATCAATATGGCAGCACGTCATGCTGCGGCGGCTTACTTAAATGCAGCATCAGGTGGCGTAAGTTACGACCTGAGTACTCAAGCGGTTATTGATATTTTTCAATCTGCACTCAACAGTGAAAATTACGACACGGTAATTCAAACGCTGGTTGAATTTAATGAGCAAGGTTGTCCACTTAACTAAGTAATCTATGTTAAAGCATCCTCTTTACTAGAGGCGACCTATTAAAAAACCCGAGCTTTAACTCGGTTTTTTTATTCCGCAGTCTCAGTTTAAATTAATGTCTATAAATCGAAAAACCTCTGAATGTCTCTCTTTCAGTATCAGCTTGACGAACATAAGCTTTACCACTAGCTTTATAAGATACTCTTTATAAAAGTCTGTGACATACATGCGCAATTTTTTATGGTCATTTGCAGTACTCTTGCCCAGTTTTCTAACCGCTAATGACCATAACTCACGGCAACCCCTGCTAAACATGCCTTTGGATCAACTGCTGAACCTGAAAGTTGCCGTGGCATCACGAGGTGAAAGTCGGTTATTGCATAAATCACCGGTACCAGTAGAAGTTATCAGTCAGTCGCAATTACAAAACACCGGACAAGCGTATCTTGCGGATGCTTTACTTCGCTCCTCTTCAAGTTTCCATTACTTACACTTTTCTTTACGGGATGGTTCCGATCATTACCTTCCCTTTTCACTGCGTGGCTTTAACCCGAACCAAACTCTGGTCATGATCAATGGAAAACGACTGCATCACGGCGCATTACTCCATACCAGTAATGCGCTCGGTAGAGGTGGCACCAGTATTGATTTAAACCAGATACCTCTGTCTGCCGTTAAACAAGTTGAAATTTTAAAAGACTCAGCCTCCGCGCAATACGGTTCCGATGCCATTGCCGGTATTATCAATATTCAACTGGTTGAAAGACAAAATAATGAAGTCTCCATCACACAGGGACAAACCAGCCAGGGCGACGGAGAACAAACCCATTTTACCGCACAACTGGGTGCTGACTATTTTACCAAAGGATTTCCTGATACAAGTCTGATTGCCAATATTGAGTACCATGACAATCAAGGAACCAATCGTGCAGGTCCTGATTCAAGACAACAATATTTTGCGAGTGATCCTCGCAATGATTTAGCCGAAAATCAAAACCCTATCAATTCTAAAGATGGCGACCCGGCCAGTGAGCAATGGCAATTAAACACACAGGCAACCTTTGACTTATCTTTATCGCGGCAACTTTATGCCTGGTTCAATGGTCGTCAAAAAGACGGCCGTTCTGAACTTTTTTTTCGACGTCCACTGGATGATAACAATGTGCGGGCAATTTACCCTGATGGATTTCTACCACAATTAGCGCCGGATATTTGGGACACCAGCGTTACCCTGGGTCTTAAACAAAAACATCACTGGGACATTAGTTACACTCGCGGGCGAAGCAGCTTTAACACTATTCTTAACAACAGTCTGAATGCCTCTTTAGGGGAGCAAAGCCCTACTTCGTTTAACAGTGGTCGACTGGGGTTCAGTCATCACATACTCAGTGGCGACTGGGTTAAATATTTGGATAATCTTCAGATTGCTGCTGGCGCAGAATTTCGTTCAGAAACCTTTGAAATAAAAGCAGGCAGTCCAGCTTCTTATCAACACGGAGGTGTAAACGTATTGGATGGGCCCAACCAAGGTAGTACGACTGAAGCTGGCGCACAAGGCCTGCCAGGATTCGAGCCTCAAAATGCCAGTCGCAACAGTCGGAATAATTCAGCTGTTTATATTGATATAGAGTATTCGAAAAATGACCTATTGTGGATCAACTCATTACGTTACGAAAACTACAGTGACTTTGGTGATACCTTAAATGGCAAGTCCAGCATTTCTTATTCATTAAACCCTAATTGGCGTTTTCGCGCATCAGCCAGTAACAGTTTTCGAGCGCCCTCCTTGTCGCAATCGCATTATTCCTATACAGGTTCAGCCTTAATCAATAATCAACTGGTTTCTATTGGAACCTTTTCAACGGATCATCCATTAGCAATAGCGCTAGGAGCTAAGCCACTGGAACCAGAAACGGCGCAGCAAATAAACCTTGGAATGGTTTATAAATCTGGAACAGACACTCTGCTGTCTTTTGATATTTTTAAAATAGATGTAAACGATAGAATTGAGTTAACCGGAAATATTGATCGCGATATTGATCTTTGGGGCAACACCACAGTGTCACTGCTTGAACAATTTGGTGTAGGTGCCGCACGTTATTTCACCAATGCTATCAGCACCACCACTACCGGGTTTGATATTGATTTTAATCACACCCAACATTTAAGCAACAGCTCGATAATTCACTATAAAATGCAATACCACAAAGCAAAAACTCGCGTCGACGATAACATACACCCCCCCATACAATTTAATAATCAAACGGAATTATTTTTTGATCGCGGACAAGTCATGCGAATCGAAAGAAAATTACCGGAGAGCAAAGCGATACTTTCGGCGGAATATAATAACGATAAATTAAATATTTTATTGAAAGGTTTGTATTTCAGTTCCATTGCTCTGGTAAATGATATTGAACAACCTGAGCGCGACCAAACTATTTCAGACGCCTGGATCACAGATCTGGCCTTTGGATATTCCTACAATGATTCTTTAAGTCTTTACCTTGGCGCTAACAATCTGTTTAACCATACGCCGGAAGCCTTTACACCAATGCCACCACTGTTTGGTGAAGGTCAAATACTTCAATATGCGGATCACACGCCTTACGGTATAAATGGTCGTTATATGTATCTACAGGCAAAATACCAGTTTTAGAGCGTGTTTATCTTTCATTTAATAACGAGTGCCTATCACCAGCTTATTGCCGTCTTGCTCAACCTTAAAGTTACCCAAAAAAGACATGCCTAATAACACTTTACTCGGTTGAGAGCCAACAAGCACCGCACCATCAACATTACGTAATTCCAAATCGCCCACCCGCACATGAGCTAAATTAACCCGATAGGCTTTTACGACGCCCGATGCTGTTTCTGCTCGAATCACTTGCCCCATACTACGATAAGGAATACCAATACGATCCGCCGTGTGATGATTCATCGCAATACTGGTGGCTCCGGTATCCACCAAAAAATTAACCTGAGTATTATTAATGGTGCCAGAGACACGAAACATGCCATCCGGTTGACGAATTAAATTTAAAACTTTTTGTCGCTTGGGAGCTGTCGAAGTTTCGATCACCGAATTAAAGGCAACCGGAGATGAGGATCCCATAACCAGAGTTTGCTCTTGCTGCTTGTAACGGATCACCGCTTTGCGGGAATTGGCGGATAATAACACCACGCCTTCGGGCGATGGCTTACCCACTTTTAAGGTACGGGCAACGCCATTAATTTCAACAATCGCGGTATTTTTAAAAAGGCCTTTAACATTAATCGACAATTCTTCTGCATATACCGATGCACAAAAAAATGTCGCAATTATAAAGCCTGCTTTAACAGCAGCTTTAAGGTTAAAAGTTAAAGTATTTGATAAACGTTTAAGTAATACCATACCACACCGCTAACAATGGCGGCCATAACACCGGCGATAATATCGTCCAGCATAATTCCCAAACCACCTTTTACACCGCGATCAATCACACCAATTGGCCACGGCTTTACAATATCGAAAAAGCGAAACAGAACAAACCCTAAAATTAACGCGCGCCAGTCAAAACTTAATGGCAACATGGTAATTAAAAAGCCCACCACTTCATCCCAGACAATACCGGGATGATCGTGTTTATGCATGGCTCGAGCGGTTTCTCCGCATAAATAAACGCCCACTGCCGTAAACAGAATAACGATCAGGCCGTAAAGAATTATTGGTAGATCGGCCATCAACCAATATAGAGGGATAGCTGCCAGCGTTCCAAAGGTGCCGGGCGCTTTAGGCGATAACCCAAGACCAAATCCAAACGCCAGACAATACACAGGGTGCGTTAAAATGCGTCGATGGGTTAATGGAGGTGAGCTCATTACAATCCTTATATGACTTTAGTCTTAGTGTTAATCCACAACAAAATGATCAAAGCCCGCTTTTTTGTTTTCAAGTGTTTCACCGTCTTTAATAACACGAACGCCATTTTTACCGGTAATGCGGCCAATTTCATAACAGGCCACGCCCACTGACTCTAAGGCTGACTGCACTTTTCTGAAATCGTCTTCTGCCACAGTAAAACATAATTCATAATCATCGCCACCGGATAAAGCGTGTTCCATGGCGCTTTGCTCGTTAGTGACTTTACGAGCCGCTTCGGAAATCGGTAGTTTTTCGGTATTAATCACTGCTCCAACTGAACTGCGAGAACAAATATGCCCCAGATCAGCGAGCAATCCGTCAGAAATATCTATCGCTGCGGAAGCCCTGCTCCTAAGTGCAATACCGGCTGCTACTCGAGCTTTTGGACGATTATAGCGATCCAGCAAATACTGTTTGATATCACCTTCAGCTTTGAGTTTCTGCTGAGCAACTTGTAAGCCAATGGAAGCATCACCTAATGGCCCTGTCACACACACCAGATCTCCAGCTTCTGCGCCGGAACGTGTTAAAGCAACACTTTCCGGAACAAAGCCATGAACCTGTAAGGTAATCGACAATGGTCCACGAGTGGTATCGCCGCCAACAACTTGCAGGCCGTAATGGGACAGTAAATCGTGGAAGGTATCACTAAAATCCTGTAGCCACGCCATATCAACTTTCGGAATAGACAGTGACAGGGTCACCCAGGCCGGTTCTGCACCCGCGGCAGCCAAATCACTTAAATTAACCGCCATGGCTTTTGCGGCCACATCAGAGGCAGAGGTATTCGGCAAAAAGTGGACCCCTTCAACCAATGTATCCATAGAGACTGCCAGGCTCTGTCCCTCAGGGACATTGAGAATAGCACAGTCATCACCTATTCCCAGAGCAACGTCTTTTCGTGCCGGCATTTCGCGCACAAAAAAACGTTCAATTAAATTGAACTCAGAAAACGACATAATAAACCTTAACTGCGTACTTCTAACGGACGGAGTAATTTAGCAATTTTATCCAGTACACCATTGACGTATTTATGCCCATCTTCGGCACCAAAAACTTTGGCAAGTTCCAAAGCTTCATTAATAACCACCCGGTAAGGAATATCCTGACGCTGCTCAAGCTCCCAGACTGAGAGTCTTAAAACGGCTCGCTCAACGGGATCAACCTCATCAATAGTACGATCAATATGCGGCGTTATATGTGCATCCAGAGATGAAAGTTCCGTCAGTACGCCACGGATAATCGCTAAGAAATAAGGCACTTCGACCTTATTGGGGTTAATGGTTTCAATAAACTGGTTTTCAATATCGGCCAGAGAATTGCCCGACATCTGCCATTGATAAATGGCCTGAACCCCATAGTGCCGGGCTTTACGACGATGCGATGGTTTTAACGACATTAGCCAATGCTCTCAAACAGGTTAACCATTTCCAGAGCTGTCATTGCGGCTTCACCACCTTTGTTGCCCGCTTTGGTACCGGCACGCTCAATGGCCTGCTCAATGCTGTCGACGGTCAGTACGCCAAATGACACAGGAACATCAGCATCAAGGGATACTTGCGCCAGACCTTTGGTGCATTCACCCGCTACATAATCAAAATGTGGCGTACCACCTCGAATCACCGCACCCAGTGCAATGATAGCATCATACTGTTTTTTTGCCGCAATACGTTTTGCGGCGATGGGCATTTCAAAAGCGCCGGGCACGCGATAAATTTCAATGTCCTTTTCCGACACACCGTGCCGTTTTAAAGTATCGATGGCGCCTTCAAGTAAGCTTTCAACAATAAAACTGTTAAAACGCGCCACCAAAATGGCGTATTTAGCTTTACCAGCAACCAACTGACCTTCAAATGTTTTCATAATCAATTCCTGTAACTATTTATCTGTTATTAATAAGACGATTGCACATCAGCAGTCGTCTTAAGCATCATCTTCTATGTATTCGACCACTTCGAGTTTAAAACCGGACAGTGCGTGGTACTTTTTCTCCGGACTTAATAAACGCATCTGATGAACGCCCAGATCCGCTAAAATTTGTGAGCCGACACCAACGTTTCTAAGCGCTGCACTGCTGTCTTTTTGTGGTGAATCGATCCCCTGATCTTCCTGTTGATATCGATGCAGCCGATTCAGCAAGGACTCTTTGGTTTCCTGATTATCGATGACCACTATGACACCTTCACCTTCTTTGGCGATCCGCTCTATTGCCCGGCTTAAACTCCAGCTGGATAACTTACCTCGCTGTTTTTGCAACAGATCGGTTAGCGCGTTAGCAACGTGAACACGAACCATAGTTGCTTTATCAGGCTGGATATCGCCTTTGACTAAGGCAAAATGCACGCCATGATCGATGGAGTCTTCGTAGGTATGCAGCCGGAAATCACCAAATGGGGTTGGCCAGTGACATTCGCTTAATTTATCAACGGTTTTTTCGTTCAGTGTTCGGTATTCGATAAGGTCGGCAATGGTACCCATTTTAATGCCATGCTCCTGAGCAAATACTTCCAGATCAGGGCGGCGCGCCATGGTACCGTCTTCATTTAATATTTCAACTATAACTGCTGACGGCTCTAAACCGGCAAGACGGGCAAGATCACATCCCGCTTCTGTATGGCCGGCTCGGTTTAATACGCCACCGGGCTGTGCCATTAATGGGAAAATGTGTCCGGGTTGTACCAGATCCGACGGCTTTGCGTCTTGTGCCACAGCGGCCTGCACCGTTCTGGCTCGATCAGCGGCAGAAATTCCGGTTGTTACCCCCTCTGCCGCTTCAATGGATATAGTAAATGCTGTGGCGAACTGGGCATCATTTTGCTGCACCATCAAAGAGAGATTAAGCTGTTTGCAACGCTCACGAGTCAGTGTCTGGCAAATTAAACCGCGTCCATAACGCGCCATAAAATTAATGTCATCGGGCCGAACCATACTGGCTGCCATAATTAAATCGCCTTCGTTCTCCCGATCTTCGTCATCCATCAAGATAACCATTTTGCCTTGACGAATGTCTTCAACCAGCTCTGAAACTTTACTTAATGCCATTAAATTTGCCGTTACTCTGCTTAGTGCGTGTAAAAAACGGTAATTATACCAGTGATCTAAGGGATTATTTAATAAATCCCGACTTTGCCAGTAAATCTTTTGTTACGGAACTTGCCTGAATATCGTCACTGCAGGTGAGCAGTCGTTCCAGATACCGGGCAATTTGATCCACCTCGAGGTTAACGGCGGTTCCTACCTGATAAGTATCCATAATGGTTTCAACCAGAGTATGAGGCACAATATTCAGTTCAAAACTGTCCCCATCAACCTTGTTTACCGTTAGGCTGATGCCATCAACCGTAATCGACCCTTTATGGGCAATATATCGGGCCAGAGATGAAGGCGCTTTGATGATAAAGCGAACAGAACGCGCGTCCTGCCATCTTTGTGTGACTTCACCAATGCCATCCACATGGCCACTGACCAGATGACCACCCAGTCGTTTGGTGGGTGTCAGTGCTTTTTCCAGATTGACCGGCTGCCCTTTTCGATAATGTTTAAATCCGGTGAGTTCGATGGTTTCACCAGACACATCGGCAATAAAATAATCATTGCCAAATTCAACCACCGTTAAGCAGACTCCATTGCAAGCGATAGAGTCGCCTAATGCCACATCTGCCATATCCAGCTTGCCAGTGGCAATAGTCAGTCGTTGATCGCCACCCTGAGTAACAAGATCACGAATTTCACCAACCGACTCAATTATTCCTGTAAACATAAAGTAACCTTCAGCCTGTTACGGCAATTGAATAGTTTTAATCTTAAGGATTCACAACAGAGACTATAGACCACATTTAATTCGACAGTTGGTAGGTCAACTTAAGATCATCACCCACCTGTCGACAATCGGTCAATTGCATGGACACCGATTGCTCCATAGCATCAAACGGTAAGGCCGCCAATGGCATTGCATTGGCGCCCATGAGTTTGGGCGCGATATAGAGCACCAGCTCATCCACCAGACCGGCCTGAATAAATTGCCCTGCCAGCTTACTGCCCGCTTCAATCAAAACCTCATTAAATTGATGGGCAGCGCACTGCTTTAACAGATTGTTGAAAAAGTCAGCTCCGTTACCGACTACTTTTTTGCGCTCTATGTGCGGCGGCAATCGATCCAGATAATCTTTGTCGCCAACCCACCATATGGGCGAGGTCAATTTGAAAAACTGTTGCGTTAAATTTGCTTTAGCCTGACGATCAATTAATACTCGCACCGGCTGTTTAAAGTGAGCAAGTTGCTGTTCTGTTAAAGGTTCTGCCCACTCATCAAGTCGAACATTGAGTGACGGATTATCATTAACCAGCGTACCGCGTCCGGTAATTATGGCGTCGTGTCGGGCGCGTAATCGCTGTACATCCTGCCGGGCATCGGGTCCTGTGATCCACTGACTTTCTCCGCTTGCCATGGCAGTACGACCATCGGCACTGATCGCCATTTTTAATCGAACCAAAGGACGTTGCTGCTGCATTCGTTTGATAAACCCCGGATTCAGATCCGCCGCCTGCTGCGCCATTAATCCTGAATCGACGGAAATTCCCGCCTCTTGCAACATGGCAAAACCGCCACCATCCACTTTAGGGTTGGGATCGCGCATGGCGCAAACCACACGGTTAACGCCAGCGTTAATTAATGCCGTTGCACAAGGGCCGGTTTTACCCTGATGCGCACAGGGTTCCAGTGTGACATAAGCGGTGCCGCCACTGGCTTTACTGCCTGCCTGCTTTAAAGCATTGACTTCTGCATGGGCCTGACCAAATACCTGGTGATACCCTTCACCAACAACCTGATCGTTCTGGGTAATCACACAGCCAACTCTTGGATTGGGGCGCGCCAGATAGAGCCCTCGCTCGGCAAGGCGCAATGCACGCGCCATCATCTCAGCATCGAAAGCACTAAAACTGGCCATACTATTGTTGGACATCAGGGGTGATCGTTAAGAGGCTTTGGGATCGTTCAGTCTGCTAATTTCGTCACTGAACTGCTTAATATCTTCAAATCGGCGGTATACCGAGGCAAATCGTACATAGGCAACCTGATCGAGCTCTTTTAAAGCCTCCATCACCAGCTCACCGAGTAAGTTTGCTTCAACTTCTCGCTCTCCGGTAGCACGCAGCGCCGATTTGATTTGAATGATGGCGTGTTCTAACGACTCAACACTTACTGGTCGTTTTTCCACTGCACGCATAATGCCCGCTCGCAGTTTGGCTTCATCAAAAGGTTGACGAGAACCATCACTTTTAACAAGGCGAGGCATCACCAGTTCAGCCGCTTCAAAAGTTGTAAAGCGTTCACCGCAAGCGGCACACTCTCGACGTCGCCTCACCTGGCCACCCTCACTGACAAGCCTGGAGTCAATTACCTTTGTGTCGGTATGAGAGCAGAAAGGGCAATACATGGGTCACCTCACCATCAAACATTTCAACCGTCGCAGCCAGTTTTCACTCACTGCGACAGTGCTCCGAGCATCAACTAATGTTGGTATACCGGAAACTTAGCCGTTAACTCAGCCACTTGCTGTTTAACATTTTCAATCGCTGAGTCATTTTCAATGTCGTCGAGAATATCACAGATCCAGCCAGCTAGCATGACTGCTTCCGCTTCTTTAAAACCACGGGTGGTAATAGCTGGAGTCCCGAGTCGCAAGCCACTGGTAACAAAAGGCGAACGAGGCTCGTTTGGAACAGTATTTTTGTTCACGGTGATATTGGCTTTACCCAAAGCGGCTTCTGCGTCTTTACCGGTAATATCTTTATCGATTAAGTCCATCAGGAACAAGTGATTATCAGTTCCGCCAGACACGATTTTATAACCGCGCTGCAACATCACATCCACCATGGCTTTGGAATTTTTAATGACTTGCTGCTGCGTCGCTTTAAATTCATCGCCAAGCGCTTCTTTAAACGCCACCGCTTTGGCAGCAATCACATGCATTAAAGGGCCGCCCTGATTGCCAGGAAATACCGACGAGTTAAATTTCTTTTCAAGTTCGGCGTTTGCGCGAGCCAAAATAATACCGCCGCGAGGACCTGCCAGAGTTTTATGGGTGGTTGATGTGACCACATCAGCATGGGGCACTGGATTAGGGTAAAGACCCGCCGCAACCAATCCGGCAACGTGTGCCATATCCACCATAAGATAAGCACCAACTTTATCGGCAATTTCTCGAAACTTGGACCAATCGATGGTGCGGGAATAAGCGGAAAAACCGGCTACGATCAACTTAGGTTTGTGCTCAACCGCTAAGGCTTCCACCTCATCGTAATCAATATAACCTTCGTCATTTACCGGATACTGCACCGAATTGTAGATCTTGCCGGAAAAGTTAACCGGCGAACCATGGGTTAAGTGACCACCATCGGAAAGGCTCATACCCAGCACAGTATCACCCGGTTTTATCAGCGCCATATAGACCGCTGAATTGGCTTGTGAACCAGAATGAGGCTGAACATTCGCGTAATCGGCACCAAACAGCTCTTTCAGGCGGGCAATCGCAATATCTTCAGCAACATCGACATATTCGCAACCACCGTAGTATCGTTTATGAGGGTAGCCTTCTGCGTACTTGTTGGTTAACACGGAACCTTGCGCTTCCATCACCCGGCTGCTGGTGTAGTTTTCAGACGCAATCAGCTCAATATGAGCTTCTTGTCGTGCACGCTCATCTTCAATAGCTTTCCAGATTTCGGGATCGTATTCAGCAATACGCGAGGTGTCTTGTAGCATACTCATTTCACGACTCTCTTTTTTACGGTTATTTATTCGGTGATTCAGTAATAATTTTGGCCGTATTTTACCCAAACTGACCTCTAATGTCGTGTTCTTATTCGAAATAATTCCTAGTTCAATTCTTTTTAAGCATTGCTTTTCACAGTCGTCAGAAACCTTTACTGAAACAACCTTTTCAGCAAGGTTTACGTCCTTTTAGAGGGTTGCCTATTTTTTGCTAATTTGAGAACCATGACTGAAAAATTGCCTTTAAACGTGGCTAAATGGTCTATGATAAAAACACTAGGTTAGCTATTTACCACATTTAACCGCAGCATAAGAAAGCAACACGAGAACATTATGGGCAGCTACAATATTATCTATCGATTTCAATTAGCCGATAACCAAACCGAAACCGTTGGTTTACAACTGGATGAAAATACTCTGTTGCTCAGCGATCAGTATCTGGCGAATACCCCCGAATGGACCAAACTTCGTTACAAACAGTGCCCCAACTGCCCCCTAAAACCGAAAGAGTCACCCAATTGCCCTGTGGCAAAACAATTGGCAAGACACACGGATCTGTTCGATAAAGTACAGTCATTCGACAAAGTAAAACTGGTGGTTAAAACGTCACAACGAATGACCAGCCAAAAGACCACCGCACAAAAAGCCATCAGTGCCTTTATTGGATTGATTATGGCCAGCAGTGGTTGCCCACATACAGCACCGTTTCGTCCAATGGCCCGTTTTCATTTACCACTGGCAGATGAACAAGAAACCATTTACCGTGCCGCTTCCATGTATTTATTAGCGCAATATTTTAAAGAAAAAAATAACCAACCCGCAGATTGGCATTTAAAAGGATTGAAAAAGATTTATCAGGAACTTTCGGTGGTTAATCAAGGTATTGGCGGCCGACTACGCGAAGCAACCAAAACCGACTCATCACTTAATGCCATTGTTAACCTGGATATGTACACAAAAGTAATCCCCGACATGATCGAGGAATCCTTGTTTGAAATGCAAAGTCTGTTTGAAAATTACCTTGATCTAAGTGATTCAAATCACGATTTTCGGTTTTAACTGGTACGGCTTTTATAAGAGCGACTTTTATACTTCATAAGTGTTGATTTAAAAACTCAATCACTTTTGAATAAAAAGCGACTCTATTTTTTTCGTTATAAAAACCATGCCCCTCTTTTTCTCGATAAAACCAGTCATAAGGTTTATTTAAAGCTTCCAACTTATCTTTCAGCAAATGCGCCTGTTCAACAGGAATACGCTTATCTTGACCGCCGTGAGCAATAAGTACAGGAACATTTAAGTCATTTAAATAACTTACCGGAGATGCTTTTAAAAGTTCTGATTTGTCATCGCCATAAAGTCCTTGAGCGACAGTATTAACAGAGTCAATATTGGTATAATCCGCTGTTGAAGATAATCGATACGCATCATAGTAACCAGCAGCGGTGACAGCACAACGAAATACATCAGGCGCCATAATGGAAGACATAACAGCCGAATAACCACCAAAGCTCCACCCCATAATACAAGCATTTGCTTTTATGCTTTGTTTTGACTCATCTTTCAACTTAACTGCTTTTAAATACCACTTAGTCCCATCGACAATATCGTGCTGCATAAGTGTACTTAACTTTCGTATGCCGGCGTCTTCATATTGTTCACCATAACCGCCGGAGCCTCTATAATTTATTTGCAGTACTGTAAAACCATGACTCGCCAACATTTGGGCTTCGGTATCAAACAGCCAATCATCGTACACACCAAAAGGACCGCCATGTACCAGTGTGACGACTTTAACTTCATCCTGCTTTGTAGGCGGTTCAGTGACAACAGCGTATACCGTCGAACCATCTCTTGCCGTAAACTCTACAGGTTTACGATTGCCCATTTTTGCAGCCTGAATCCAGGGTTTCGAATGAACTAATGACGTTAACTTGTTCGACTCAGTATCGAATAAAAAATATCGCGTTGGCTGCTGATCACTTTGGGACTGAACGATATAGAGCCGATTATCTTTCGTTGCTGAAACAATTTGATTGTAATACTGAGGCAATACGCTGGTAATTGTAGAGTGCAACTTTGCAAACCTATGTTCCGGTTCAAAATAGTGGTACTCCGGGTATCCTGACAGTAATGATGCACCAACCACCTGACCTGAAACAGGATCAGTAATTAAATCTTCAACATCATATTTCTCATGGGAAAAGAGCATCTGATTCGTTAGTTTTGGAAATTGCAACTGGAATACCGATAACTTGTCAGAATGATAAGCTAAATAAGTTAACGTATTTTTATTGCTAACAGTGGCTGTCACAATGGTTGATATCGTTGATTCAGTACGAAATGGTCGCCAGCTTTGTTTGTTATAAACAAACTCTTTTAAATAGCCATCATCATCCACACCAACTGCGTATAAAGGCTCGCCAAGTTCATTAACTTTGACATTCATATTTCCAACCGGTAAACGAGTGATAATGGATTTTTTGCCCGTATAAACATTTAAGTTTGCGATGGTCGTTGATGTATCAATATCGGTACCCCATGGACGATAAGCGATTATGATTTCGTCATCGCTACTCCGCTTTAAATCAACAATTTCACCAAACGCCAAATCTGACTTTAGATTACGAGTTCGAAGTGACCCATATTCTTTTTTAGAGCCCGCAGAAAATCCGAATATAACCTTTTGTTCGCTACCATCAGCGTTACCCGCGTATATTTCGCCGTAAGTGACAGGATTTTCATGCCAACCTCTCATCTGCACTTTATCAAAGACAAGACGATCATCGTTCACCCAAAAAAAATCACCCACATGTCCTTTTTCACCAAACTGATAGGTATGCACAAGCTTCATTTTACTGCGTTCAATAACCACAAGAATATCTTTATTGTCATGGTTCATTTTGGCAGCTAAATATTGACCGTCGGGAGAGATTTTTAATGCTTTATATTTTGCCTCCTTTGCGAAGGTCTCAACATTAGAAGCCCAGGAGCTTGCTATAAACACCCACACTAATAAAACTAACTTAATAAAATATGACATATGCGATGACAGTTGATATTTAATAAAAAATAGTTAACTAGATATTCCAGATCGAATAATAATTACTAGGATCTCAATGACAATAGCAACTAAAGGAACCCATATTGCGTATTTAAATGACTTTTTAACCGAGTAATCCATTAGTCCTATCAGGTACAAGAATGGTATAAAAAAGTACAAACTATAAGCCAACAAAAACAATTCAACGGCTAATCCTGCACTGGATATCATGGAACCAATCATAAAAACCAAAAACATTGGAGCAAGAACAAACGAAACAGTAACCCACCAGTCAATATCTGCATCGTCACTTTCTGGCTTTTTATGGTCGATTAGCTTGTAAATCCCTAATAATACTAACGACATCATGATTGCTTGCAACATAACAGTCCCTTATTCTATTATCTGTAAAAAAATCAATCGGCATAATCCTTTATTTAGGTCTGTAAATCAAGTAATCACCGCCATTTTTGGCGGTAATATTCACTTCATTATTAATCAACTAATAGACGGTTGAATGAATATAAAACGGACTACTAAGATAACAACCTGATAATGTTATTTCGTTTAAAATGACAAATAAACTTAAGAACAAGATAGTTAGGCTCAAACTATAAAAGGCAACATAAGATAACAGTATGAAGTGGAACTTAATTAAACAACATCTTCAAGGCAGCGCATCAGACTTAATAGAGGCTCATTTTCATGACCTTACCCGCGAGTCATGGGCTGATTTATTTTGCTGGATTAAAAATAAACTACAGCTGTTAGATAATCAGCATGGCAGAACAAATACAAACGAACTCGACCTTGATTTATTTTTAGGTGAAAAGATGAGTTACATTGCTCATATACGCATGGATGATGGGTATGAGTTATCACTTTCTATCATCGAGCCGAATAAATTAATCATCGATATTGAAATAGGTGAAGTTAATACCGAAGAAAAATTTAAGATGTTTTTGAAAAACATCATTCATATCGCAAGCATTCTAAATTGCCGCCATCACATTATTTGCCCTGAAATAGAACCCGATAAAGCTTTTGTTGTAAATGGATGTTTAAAAAGTAACTCAGATAAGTGACTTGATTGCAGTTAATATAATTTAAGCCAAATCAATTAAAACCATTTGCTCTTAATAAAGTATCAACAACGGCAATAAATAGAGTACTTATCAACAACAATACAGAGCGAAGCCTGTATTTTTTATTGCTAACAATTAAATAACCGGCAACTGTCGTAGGGTAAGCCAGTAACATAATATAAACGCCTGGATGATGAAGTCCTACTGGGTTTAAATAGGAGTAAATTACGTATGCTACTAGCAGTAAGCTGCTTGTTAGAAACAATCCTAAATAAGATTGCAGCAGTTCATCACCCTTTTCTATCCATGAAAACAAACCTTTCATACTTTACTTTCCTTTATAAATAAAATTAAAACCAACCATCAATCGCATCATCAAGTTCAGACTGACAACTTTTCAGTTGCTGATTAAACATGGCTGCTTTATTTTTCACCTTATTCGCAACGCCTAACAACCACGACTTGTGCTTATAGCTGCCACGACTGAATCCGCCCTGCCCTTCGTGATAGGCGAGGTATTGGTTATAGGCGTCCCACTTGGACACTTTTAATCGACGTTGTGTTTTGTGAGTGTACCAACCAATAAATTGTATCGCATCGTAAAAGTCATCACGATCAGCGCCGCTGTCAAATTCGTCCTGAAACTCACCCCAAACCTCATCTTTTGCTTGCGCAAAACCATAGGCCGACGACTTGTAGCCCCAGGGGATAAAGCCTAATAGATAATCTCTGGGTGAGCGCACATTATGTCGAAACCGTGATTCCTGATGCATAATTGCCATCATCACCCAAATGGGCGTTCCCCATTGCTCATTCGACTCAACCGCGGCTTCATACCAGTCGGTTTCACCTCTAAAAATATCACAAATATTTTCGGTGTTCGAAGGCCGATAAGTGGAACAACCTGCCATCAATAAAAAGATTAGTGCGGCAACACTGCATTGAAAACTGAACTTTAAACTGATCTTAGAAATAGACGTCATAAATTTATCTTTATTTTGTTAAACACGATACGACCTGACATAAAACGGCTAAACTTTTTCTAACTGACTGCTGCAATATTCTTTCTCGATTTGCACGGTTGCATGGGTCACATTAAATATATGCTCAAGCTCATGGTGCACACGCTTGAGCAGCTCATCCACACAGTTCAACTCCGACACTTTAACGTGCAATGTCATAAGCACTTCCTCATTATTCAAACTCCAGGTATGCACATGATGAATGTTATCAATTTCCGGAAACTGCTGTTCAAGATGCAATTTCACTTGATCAACATCGATATGCTCCGGCACTCCTTCGAGTAAAATATGAATAGAATCTTTAATAAGCATGACACCGCTTCGGGTGATGAGCAATGCCACCACCAAAGATAAAGCAGGATCCATCCATAGCCAGTTAAAGTAGTAAATCACAACCCCGGCAATAATGGCTGCCACAGACCCAAGTAAATCGCTTAATACATGCAACAAAGCACCGCGAACATTTAAATTATCCTGCTCACCCGAATGCAGCATTTTAAAAGTAATGATGTTGACGATAAGACCCAGAGTCGCGACGATCAACATAATAGGCACATCTATTGCCTGTGGGTTTTGAAAGCGATCCAGCGCTTCAAATAAAATCCATAAAACAATGGCGATAAGAAAGATACCATTCAGAAACGCGGCAATCACCTGATATCTCTGATGACCATAAGAGTGCTGATCATCGGGCGGCTTTCGACCAGCAATAAAGGCCAGCCAAGCCATCGCCAGAGCAAAAGCATCGGTAAGCATATGTCCGGCATCGGCTAACAGCGCTAAGCTACCCGAAATGATACCGCCAGCGGCTTCCACCAGCATAAAACCGAAAATAATAAAAAACGCCCACTTCAGTGCGGACTCACTGCGACTCGGCTCGTTTGTGTGTGCGTGTGTGTGCATATTGACCTGTTATTAATTGGCTACCGACATACTGCTGCGGCACCAAAATATAAGTTAAGAATGAATTATGCAATAAATCCGTTCATTAAAAAATGAGCTCAGATCACTCCGGGTTTAATTGTTAGTCAGTGTGCTCACAATTTTGTCCAATAACTGTTAAAATCGCCCCCATTACATTCACCGATTCGAATAGAGAAAGTGGAGCTATGGCACAGTTTATTTATACCATGAACCGGGTGAGCAAAGTGGTGCCGCCCAAAAAGACCATCATCAAAGATATTTCTTTATCCTTCTTCCCGGGCGCAAAAATTGGTGTGTTGGGATTAAATGGCTCAGGTAAATCCACCGTTTTACGGATTATGGCCGGAGTGGATACCGAATTTGAAGGTGAAGCACGTCCTCAGCCAGGCATCAACATTGGTTACTTGCCGCAAGAGCCGCAGCTGGATGAATCTCTGGATGTTCGTGGTAATGTTGAGCAAGGTCTTGGTGAAGTCAAAGACTGGTTGAAACGTTTTGAAGAAGTGAGCAACGCTTTTGGCGATGCCGACGCTGATTTCGATGCGCTGTTGGCGGAACAGGCTGAACTGCAAGACAAGATTGAAGCCGCCAATGGCTGGGAAATCGATCGAACCTTAGAACGAGCCGCTGAAGCCCTTCGACTGCCCCCCTGGGATGCCGAAGTAAAGCATTTGTCCGGCGGTGAACTGCGACGAGTGGCACTGTGCAAACTGCTGCTGTCCAAGCCAGACATGCTGCTGCTCGATGAGCCGACCAACCATTTAGACGCCGAATCCGTCGCCTGGCTGGAACGATTTTTACACGATTTCACCGGTACGGTGGTTGCAGTAACCCATGATCGGTATTTTCTGGATAACGCCGCTGGCTGGATTATGGAGCTGGATCGCGGGCACGGTATTCCGTGGGAAGGCAACTACTCTTCATGGCTGGAGCAAAAAGAAAAGCGTCTGGAAATGGAAGAGAAACAACAAACCGCCCATCGCAAAGCCATGCAAGAAGAACTTGAGTGGGTACGCTCCAACACCAAGGGTCGACAAGCAAAAAGCAAGGCTCGTATGTCTCGCTTTGATGAACTGTCGTCACAAGATTACCAGAAGCGAAACGAAACCAAAGAACTCTATATTCCACCCGGCCCTCGCCTCGGCAGCCAGGTGATTGAAGCCATCGGTGTGCAAAAGAACTTTGGTGATAAAGTACTTTATACCGACTTAAACTTTAACTTACCACAAGGTGGTATTGTTGGTGTTATCGGTCCAAATGGTGCCGGTAAATCCACACTATTTAAAATGTTAATGGGTCAGGAAAAACCCGATGCCGGTGAAATCAAAATTGGTGACACCGTTGAGCTTGCTTATGTTGATCAATCGCGCGATTCACTCGATGGCGAAAAAACCGTGTGGCAGGAAATTTCCGACGAGTCCGATAATATTACCGTTGGCAACTATACGGTTCCCTCTCGGGCTTACGTTGGCCGCTTTAACTTTAGAGGCAGTGACCAACAAAAATTCATTAAAGATTTATCGGGCGGTGAACGCAACCGGGTACATCTGGCAAAACTGCTGCGCAGCGGCGGAAACGTACTGTTACTCGATGAGCCCACCAACGATCTTGACGTAGAAACACTGCGTGCCCTGGAAGATGCCTTGTTGGCGTTTCCAGGTTGTGCCGTGGTTATATCGCATGATCGCTGGTTTCTTGATCGTATCGCCACCCACATACTGGCATTCGAAGGCAACAGTGAAACCGTCTGGTTTGAAGGCAACTACGCCGAGTACGAAGCCGACCGCAAACGTCGACTGGGTTCCGATGCCGATCAGCCCCATCGAATTAAATACAAAAAGCTGGGCAACGACTAATCAGTAAACCTTAACTATTAATCATCTCCTTTGGAGGTGGTTAATAGTTAATGGAAAGATTCGTTAAAAATATATTAATATAAAAAGTTATACCTATGAATTTACACCAATAAAAAAGGCTCCTGCAGGAGCCTTTTTTATTGGTGTAGCCATTCTAAATCAATTCAATAATCGAGCACTTGAATCCCTGACAACCAACTCTGGGCAAAATCGAATACACTGTGATTGAACTTGTTTATCATTGGTATTTTGCAACATATCAATCAACATCGAAGCGGCGGTTTCTGCAATAGTGTTGTTTGGCTGATGCGCAGTGGTCAGCTTTGGCCAGGTTTGTCTAGAAAACGGACTGTCTTCAAACCCGACAATAGACAGTTCTTCTGGTATAGCTACTCCCGATAACCGGGCAGCAAACAAAGCACCGGCGGCAATTTCATCGTTTGCAGCAAAAATGGCGGTAGGACGATTTTTACGGCTGAGTAATTTTTTAGCGCCTTCAACGCCAGAATCAAAAGAGTAATCACCATCGAGCACCAGCTGTTTACTCTGACGGATGCGGTTCTCTGCCAAAGCCTGCTCATAACCTGATAATCGCGCTTCAGTTGACTTATGTTCTTTGCCACCGCATAAAAACCCAATTTTTTCGTGTCCGAGATCAATCAGGTGTTGTGTAATTTCAAATGCCGCGGTTTTATCGTCTACCAACACACAGCCCTGTGTACTTTTACTCGGCTTGCTGCCAGAAATGATACGAACAAACTTTATATCCAACTGTTGTAGCGCTTTAACCACGGAAGGCATTTCAGAATACGGCGGTGTTAAAACCAGACCAGCAATACGGGAATGTTTTACCAGTGATGTAATTTCTTCGATAAATTCACCGGATGATGGCTGGCAGGGGTGGATCAGTAATTCGTAACCACGTTTCCGACACTCCGATAACATGCCATTTTGCATATCAATTACATAATAAGCATTCGGATTGCTGTAGACAAAACCAATGATATAAGACTTGGTACTCGCCAGATTACGAGCGGCCTGATTCGGCTGATAATTTAATGCAGTCACCGAAGCCATGACTTTATCGTATGTTGCCTGCTTTACAGAAGGCTCCCGGTTTATGACACGGGATACGGTTTTCATGGAAACACCGGCGTGTTTTGCAACATCATTAATAGTGACGTTCATATCGACAGTTGCGCCTATGCAGCAAAATTTAAAATACGACTCACGAACTATGTGAGTTCGAGATGAGGTTGGAATATACCATCATTTACAGGAGCTGACTATTTCTGACAGCGATGTCAGCCAGAGACGTAAATACGCTCAGCTCACGGAACTTAAGGAATTTAGGAACTTTAAAAGTATAGAGATAAGATAAATTAAAGCCTTGCTGTTTATTTAATGTCATCAGCCCAAAAAATTCTTATCAAGATTAATATTCCTTTCCAGATTGCCCAAGTATTAACTGGCGACAGTAAAAAGAGTTATACCTTAATAAATATTTTTCGCTTATAACACAGATACAACACCCACCACTGAACCGATAATAATGCGACAGTACTCGTTATCAGTTGATAATGTTCAGGTATTGATACCAGCAAGCCACCTATTAAACTACTGACAATATAATGCCAGTCAAATAGTGCCGTTGACAGATATATGGCAATGGCATTGGCGCCAATAACCGCAAAAAACACTGCCAGTTGTCGCCATTGCCATACGTCAAATAACCAATAAAAAATAGCAAGCAGTAAACAGGAATAACCAATGGATAAAAGATTAAACGGTAATGTCCAGAGCACTTTATTAATTGGAATAAAAGAACTGATAACAAAACCAGCTAGCAAACAACTGCCTGCCGTAATCAGCATAAATCGTAATCTTAATAGCGATGACGAAAGCCGGACATAAACCAGACGTCCTATAATGGCACCCGCCAATGCCGTAAATATTGAGCCAATGTGTGCCAGTAATCCTTCAGGATCAAGTGTATCGCTTTGATAAAACTGTCCCGGCAGAAAGCTCTGATCAACCCAGGCATTAATGGAATATGCTTCAGAGTAGTCACCACAGCCATAATGAGCAAAATCGTTACCAAAACCATCACTGCCAATACAAACAAATGCTTGCAACAGAGCGTAACCAACCAGTCCTACGCCCAGAATAATTATTAGTTTTTGCAAAGAAAAATGCCACACCAGCCAGGCGGTAATGCCCCATGCGATGGCAATTTTAGCCAGCACACTGGTGTAACGAACAGCTTCCCACGACAGTGGAATCCCCTTACCCCATCCGTGATTATAAACAACACCCAGCAGACACAATAATAAAACACGTTTGATTAATTTAATGGCGTAGGGTTGTTTATCCTTCCAGGGTTTACCAGCCAGATCAGTACGACTGATCCCGACGCTTACACCCGAAATAAAAATAAACAGAGGAAAAATCAAATCGTAAGCGGTAAAGCCATGCCACTCACTGTGCTGCATTTGTTGAGCAAGCGACTGCCAAATAGCAATGGGCCAGATTAACGCCAGACCATAAAATAACTTTTCTGCGCCAATGATCCAGAACATATCAAAACCACGCAGAGCATCAATTGACAGTATGCGTAATTTTGATCCAGAGCGAGTACTTTTACTGTACTCAGCAGACATGGCCGTAATCTAAATACATTATTTTATTCAAATATTTTTATGCGTGAAGAAAAATATTTGACCAGCAGCGTCGACACCACAAATATCGAAAAGTACATCAAGGCATCGCTCCACTCTTTAAACACAAGGCTTCCCGTAGTAAACAAAATACTGTAAGCCATGGCAATGGCACTCAACCAACAAACCAACAGCTGCCACATACTGCCATTTTTTGGTTCGCCCGGCTCAACAAAGGGTTTCCAGTTGCCAGCAGGTTTAATACGTTGATAAAAATCTTTTAATACCTGCTTATCCGTTGCCGGCGTTAAAAACGTAACCGTCAGCCATACTACGGCAGTAAACACCAATGTAAAAACAAAGCCACTGGGATCTTCTATAATGGGTTTACCCCAGGATTCATCCACATAAGGCGCCAATACAAACTGGGTAAATGAATAACCGACAAACGGCGCTATGGTTGCGGCTATTTCACTCCAGGCACTTACCCGCCACCAATACCAGCGTAAGATTAATACAAGACCTAAACCAGCACCTGTTTGCAATAAAAAGTTCCAAACCCCGGCTATGGATTGCACTTTCGATGTCACAAATAAAGCCACCAGAATCATAACAAACACAGCAATTCGGGAAGTGATAACCAGTTGTCGTTCATTCGCATCTGGCTTGATAAAGGGTTTATAAAAATCGTTAATAATGTAACTGGTTCCCCAGTTAAGCTGTGACGCCGTTGTGCTCATATAGGCGGCAAAAAAAGCAGCCAGCAATAAGCCTTTAAAACCAACCGGTAAAAAGTCTTTCATTGCCAGCACATACCCCATTCTGGCTTCGGTAATATCCGGGTACAACACCAGCGCACTTAAGCCAACCAAAACCCAGGGCCAGGGGCGAATGCAATAATGAGCAATTTGAAAATATAAATTGGCGTAAACCGCATTTTTTTCATCCTTTGCGCTCATCATGCGCTGCGCAACGTAACCACCACCGCCGGGTTCAGCTCCGGGATACCAACTGTTCCACCAGGGCAATAAAATCATCGCAAGAAAGCTACCCAAACCTAACGCCAATACGGTACCGGCCGAACCATCTTCACCGGTAATGGTTGGGAAGAAGCTTAATGATTCTTTTGGTAATGCCGCTTTTAATCCATCGATGCCTCCGACCTGATCGGAATTAACAACCAATACGGCCAATATAATGCTTCCGGTCATCGCGACAATAAACTGCACAAAATCCGTATAAACAACGCCCAGTAATCCTGAAAATCCGGAATAAAGATAAACGATCAACATTGCACCAAGTGCATACCAGAGTGACTCGGCGGGCGAAATACCAAAAAACACCTGAAGCAATGTAATCAGAGCCAGGTTTACCCAGCTGATCACCAGAGCATTAATAAACATGCCCATATACACCGCACGAAACCCGCGTAAAAACCGCGCCTCTTTACCGGAGTATCGAATGTTAATCAGTTCAACATCGGTGATGATGTTGGCCCGTCGCCAATAACGGGCAAAGAAAAATGTTGTTAACATTCCTCCAGCCAACATATTCCACCACATCCAGTTACCGGCTATACCGCTTTGACGGATCAGCTCTGTAACGGCCAATGGAGTGTCAGCTGCAAATGTGGTTGCCACCATGGATGTACCTGCCAGCCACCAGGGAAGACTACGACCACCAAGAAAAAAATCACTGGTACTTTTACTGGCTCGTTTACTAAAGTAAAGACCAAGTAAAGTAATCGACAAAATAAAACCGACAATGATAACGTAATCAATTATCGCTAAACTAAATTCACTTTCCTGCATTACTGGTCCTCTTTATTCATTATTATTGCTTTCATTTATATATTTTAATTATGTTTTAAACTATTCAGTAATTTTTCAGAATTATTTTTCAGAGTTACTTTTCAGAATCACTTTACAAGCTTACCCTTTAACCAGACATGGGTTACATCTTTGTTATCATTTAATGCAACGACATTTGCAAAATAACCTGGCAGTAACTTTCCATAACGATTATCCAATCCTAAAAATTTAGCTGGCGTGGCCGCTGCCATAACAAGTGCATCGCTTAACTTAATAGCCAGTGTTTTAGTGGCATTTTTGATCGCAACATCCATGGTTAATGTTGACCCTGCAAGCTCTCCGGTAGATGACGTCAATTTATCGCCGTGTCGATAAATTTTACGGTCAAAAAAATCGACCTCGGTTTTATCCGAACCGGCCAGAGCCATTGCATCTGTCACCAGCATCAATTGCTCTATGCCTTTTGTCTTAATAGCAAGCTTTAAACTTGCAGCGTGTACATGATGACCGTCAACTATGATGCCGCAAAAAACATCGTCATCCAGTAATGCGGCCCCCACCACTCCGGGTGCACGCGCATTCAATGCCGACATGGCATTAAATAAATGGGTAGCGCCATTGGCACCAATATCAAAAGCTTGTTTTGCGACTTCATAACTGGCATTGGTATGACCCAATGACACTTTCACATTATGTTGCGTTAACCATTTTATTTGTTCTGCTGGCACCACTTCTGGCGCTAATGTAACCACCACCTGCCCTATATCCTGTCGCGCGAATAACTCAAGTTCCTGATCGGTTAACGGCCGAATTCGACTCTGACAATGCGTACCTTTCTTGTTGACAGAAATACCCGGACCTTCAAAATGGATGCCGACAATGTTGTTCTCAATATTGCTTTTTTGTTCATTAATAGCCTGAGCCAGAGTGTCCGCTGCCTGCTTCATAACATCAAAATGATCCGTGATGATGGTGGGCAGCATAGCGGTTGTGCCAAAACTTAAATGAGTTTTACAAAGCTTGTTAAGATCATCACGGGATGTTTGATGGTTAAATAATATGCCTCCGCCGCCATTCACTTGCGTATCAATAAAGCCGGGAGCTAGCAAACCTGGTACCGTCTGTTTTGATACAGAAGCACCAAGCATGGAAAGTTCATCGGCAGACACAATGGCTTCAATGCAGTCATTGTTAATTAATAATCCGGCCTTATGATGAAAATTTTCACCATCAAAAATGTTATCCGCGATAATAAGCTGTTTTGACATTTAGAGTGTTTCCGTCACTTTTTTTAATCCTTCTGGCTCATCCGGATTTCGACCGATTGATTGTGCAACCGTTTCTATATCAATATAAAATCGCTGAAGCAGCGCAAGTGGGGCCAACCTTTTTGGTAACGACTCAGTCGTTTGCATTAAATGAATAATTGTTGCACCTCTTCGTTTAAACTCTTCGATTTGTTCCATGTGCGCCTTGTAGGACTCATCGTTTACCGCGACATTTATCATGGTCAATTTATTCGCAACCAGAGTTACCGGCCCATGCAAAAATTCTGCGCTGGAAAAGGCCTCAGCGTGGATCCCGCACACTTCTTTTAACTTTAAAGCAATCTCTTTTGCAATGGCATAGCCCAAACCACGGCCAACCACCACCAGATGTTTCACCCCAGTTAACGACTCGGCTGATAGCTGCGGAGCTGATTCTATTGCATCAGACAAAATATCAGGCAATTTTTTTAATTCAGCCTTCAATGATGATGACTCACTCCAACAGGCCACAAGCATTAACAATGCAGACAAGGTCAAAAGATAGCTTTTTGTTGCCGCGACTGATTGTTCTTTTTCTGCTTTTAAAGGAATAAAGTGATCAACAATGTCTTTCAGTGGCGATGATTCATCATTCACTAACGCCAATATCATCGCACCCGATTTTTTCGCCTGCCGGATCTGGTTAATAATATCCGGGCTACGACCTGATTGTGATATCACCACAACCAAACCACCATCAAGAATTAGATCCCGTTGATAAATGCTGGCCACCGAAGGCGCTGCGGCAAAAGTTGGAATACCCAGCTCAATTTCAAACAAATATTTGGCAAATACTCCGGCATGATCCGAAGATCCACGCCCCACAATCATCACAAACTTAGGGTTAAATTGCTTAATACTCGCAACAACTCGCAGAAATTCAGCAATATCTTTATGTTGCTCCAATACTCGCTGCGGTGTTTCCGAAGCTTCTTTTAACATTAACGATGGTTTTGTCATACGGGTAACCTAACAGTTTGCACTATAGTTTCGAGTTTCGAGTTTCGAGTTTCGAGTTTCGAGTTTCGAGTTTCGAGTTTCGAGTTTCGAGTTTCTAAAGCGTATACTTTTAAAAGATTTATGTTTGCTCATATTTTAATTTATAAACAATGCAGCCTACACTTAACCACTTGCAGAATGATCGTTTGTTTTACGGTTCTGTGTGTCAGCGTTTATTTTGTTTTGCGCATAAAGAATGGCACCTATTTCTGGCGGATGTTCGGCATCGGTAATTTTATTGCGCACTTTAGATGTTAAATAGGGCAGAATACGGGCAGTAATTCCGCCAATTAATGTCAGCTTTGGTGGATTTAATGACAACAATTTTTCACCAACCTGAGATAGGTAATCACCCGCTTCCTGTAGAATGTTTTGAGCAATAACATCGCCTTCTTCAGCCGCCTCAAAAACCAGAGGCGCAAGGCGGGCGTAAAACCTTGGTGGTTGACCGGATACTTTACTAACCAGATCCAATGGATTATCGGCGGCTATTTTTTGACGTAATATACTATCCTGCCCCAGTTGGTCCATAGCTAATAAGCAATGCTCTACCGCCTGCAATCCAATCCAGGCGCCACTGCCTTTATCCCCATGAGGAAAACCATGGGCACCAATGGTTAATGACTGACCGTTAACCGATGCGTAACCGCAAGAACCGGTTCCGGCAATAATAACCGCACCATCACCACCGCTGTGTGCCCCAAGACAAGCTGCATGAAGATCAGTTAACACCAGATGCTGTTTAAACGGGCTCTTCCAGTGCTGCATGGCGTTGAAAACAGAAGGAATATTTACACCAGCTAACGCAATGCCTGCCGTCATATCGCCTAAGTCAGAATAATTAAACCCGACTTTAATGGCTGCCTGCATTGATGCTTCCGTAATGGATTTTATTGCCAGTTCAAAATCCTGAAATGGATTTGCCGGACCAGATAATCCATCACCCAACACACCATGAGTGGTTGAATACACTATCGCCCGACACTTGCTGCCGCCGCCATCGATACCAACATACAGAGTAGATTTTGGCTCACCCTTTAATGCCATTCAAACAACCTTTTTTGTTCAACTGTTTTCATAATATAAATTTGCGTGATGTTATAGCTATATTCAGTCTAAACAATTATGACAGCGCTGTCATTAAATTCTTTAAAATAACCAACATTCTTTGTTTATTCACACTCTGAAGCAGCAATCCCTTTCCAACTAAAACTTGCGTGGTTGATTTGTGTTAAATAAATTATTTAACCTGAACTCTGATACTCAGGAGCTCTTAAACTCAAGATCTCTGAAACTCAGGATCTCATACCCACCACTGGTTTTATCTCGTTTCCACAGGAATCGCTCTGCCAGTTCGCTGTCCATCAGCCGAGCGTGCCCGGATCAACGCCGTGTCCGTTACTGTCACATCAGGAGAATAGGCTTGCCATGGGGCGTTTTCATCCGGCTTTACTTCAACGGTAACTCCCGGAAACTCGCTGTTCACTAACAACTGATGGTTATGACGAATTGCCCCAACACCCGGCAGACGATAAGCAATATTCGCTGCATCGAGTTTTAATAACTCTTTATAACCAACAGCGTCACGAAACACGAGCCAGTCTAGTTCGCGAGCCCGTTGATGAGACCCGGTAAAATATTCGCTGTTTTGCGAATAGAGCCGCCCCTGATGGTGATAAAGCAATTCCCAGTCAGCTTTATGCCAGGCACGTTCTGCCAGAGCCAGCAAACGCGGAAATATCATATACTCAACCTGAGCGTCAGCACGGATCGACTCACTCCAGAATTGCCCCTGAATTCCATATACTCGTTTGCCTTTTACTATCGGCTGATTAACTGGGTTGCTGGAGGATGGACGATCATCAGCCTGATACGCATACCCGGAACGGTCTTGCCATATTTCTGCATGCGCCGGTAAATTATCGGGCATAAACTGAAACACTTTCTGACTGTTGCTGCGCCGGGAAGCCCAGTAATACCCTGGTTCTTTCGCATCCACCTCGTAAAGAAAATCAAAATACAGTACATCCGGCGATGAGATCACCACTTGCCAATCGTCATTCACTAACTGATGCGCAGAACGATGCCCTCCCCAAAACAAAGTGGACCACTCATTTACCTGCACTGGTTTTGGCATATTGGAATCATCAACCAGTTTCATACCGTCGCTCCAGCCTGCAGCAATAATTTGCTTTTGACTTAAATATTTGGCAACTTTTTCGATAAAATATCCCGTTAAGTCATCAACACTATTAAGGGAACTTGTTTCTGCTATCAAACGCTGACACACGGGTGACTGTTTCCAGGCACCCGCAGTTTCATCGGCGCCAATATGATATCGATTTAAGGGAACGCCCGCCTCCTGGTGCATTCGTTTTACTTCATCAATTACTTTAAACACAAATCGATACGTCGACGGTTGGCAAACATTAATTGTGTTGTCGTGATAATACTGAACCGACTCGTACTCAGTAGTGTCCTGACGGTCCGTTAATAAAAATTCGGTGGCTTTTGATAACTCGCCTTTCGCTTTATAATTTTGAAAACGGGCTTCCATAGCTTTTACTGCCGCACGTGAATGCCCCGGCATATCAAACGAAGGAATAACCTCAATGTTCCTCTCGGCTGCGGCAATCAAAATGGCTTTATACTCGGCTTCGTTTAAAAAACCATTAACACTTGTGTTACGAAAAGGACCACTGCCCAACTGCGGTAACAGACAACGAGTTTCTGTTAAATCAAAACAGCGAAAGCCACCTATGTCGGTTAGCTCCGGTAAGCCTCTTATCGCAACACGCCAGCCTTCGTCATCCGCTAAGTGCAGATGCAGTTTGTTTAACTTATACGCACTCATTTGATCGAGTAACTTATTGATTAAAGTAACCTGATGAAAGTTGCGAGCAATATCCAGGTGCATACCCCGAAAATCAAATCGGGGTTTATCTTGAACGCTTCCTGTTGCAACAGTTTTTGTCTCTGGATCAAGTAAACTGGCCAGTGACATTAATGCGTAAAAAGCACCACTGGCGTTTGGTGCTAAAATATCGATATTATTTTTATCTATCGACAATTGATAGCTTTCGGGGTGAGCACTTTTTTCACTGCTTCGCCGGATAGTTACCGGTACGCCTTGTTCACTCTGCTTAACACCGATCTGTGCCAGTCGATTGATAGCATGAGCTATTTTAACTTTAACCTTAACATTAGGTGAGATTGCGACTGCATTTTCATCATCAGCCTGATTCAACCTTGGATCAAAGTCATTTTGTTGCAGATAAATACCTTGTGTCAGCGAAAGTGATTCCGTTGCAGAAAAGTTCGATTGATACGGCTTAGGAATGATGCGCTGTTTCCAGCTGCTTTGTTGTTTGGCTTGTTGTTCATACTGACTATTGTATTGATGATAAAGAAAAGATGCGCTGCTGATCCGGGTTTTATCCTTGTCACCTCGTAATAAATATTCTGGCTTATCTGGCACACCGCCAAAAAACCACTCTCCCTGTTTCACCAAAAACTCTTTATTAGCTTCATTGGTATTGGCAATAATCTCTGGCTTCAAATCATTAACCACAACAAAGTAATTCGGCATAACATCCGAGTTGGATAAATGCCAAAAGTCAGCCAAAAATGAAACCGAAACAGGCTCAGGACTTAAGCTAGAAAACTGTTTAGAAGGCGTTATACGATGTAAGTCGCCGTTTACGTGTTTCAGTGTTAACCCATGGCTGCTTGATGATCGAGCCGGTGCTATGTGGCTAAAATAAATGGCCCAATTATCAGCGTAAATGGTTTCTGGGTATGTAAGAGTAATCTCTACTAAGAAGCAATTGCCTTCTGCGTATTTTTTATTACACTTTCCCTCTGGTTGATTTTCAACAATGTTATATTGCACCGATAACTCATTGGCAAACTGCTTAAGTTCTTTCTGATTTAAAATAGTCGCCGAGGCTTTTATTGATGAGTCTTTTGATAAAGTATCCGCCGAATCTGCGCAAGAACTGATTAGAACAATAAAAAACAACGATAAAATGCGTTTAAATTTAAATAAATTAATTATTTTCTTAGAAGCCATTTCAGCAATAGCAAGCGAAGGTGCAACAAGAATATTGTTGACGGGAAGGCACTGTTTAAACGCAGTAAATGAGTGTTTTGATTTGTAACTTAACGCTGCCTTATCATGTGCAGCATTTTTGCGAGTGCTTCTAATAACTTGCTTCATGAAGGTCATAATGATTGAAATCCAAATTGATACACTTTACTCACCAACTCGCGCTGGCTTGGTAACTCACGTTTAAGTCGTTCACCCATTGTCTGGATATTGGAAAAATGTTGCTTTGCAGACTCCGTATCAGGATAAGACGACAGGTTGTGACGGATATCGGTAGGGAAATTCATGCCATAAAGCACAAATAAATAACTGTCCAGCACAAAAGGCTCAAACGCGTATTCAAAATCGTACTTACTTGGTGGATGATACCGCCAGTGAGCTAACTTTTGTTGCAATGACTCAGGTATGGACGCCTGCTGACAATTATCAATCCAGTAACGAGAGTCTCGTCGATCCGATATACAATAATGCAGCTTTATAAAGTCCAGTGTTTTTTCCCAACGTAGCTGAAAAGTCTGGTTAAACTTTTTACACACCAATGGCACTGATTCAATATTTCGAGGAAACTGCTCCGCCAACATAGTAGCGGCAGCATCGGTCAGAAAGATTGCCGACGCTTCCAGAGGTTCAATAAAAGCAGCCGACATGCCAATCGCCACACAATTATTTTTCCAGAAAGTATCACGGTAGCCGGTCTTCATTTTTATTTTCCGAACCGACAGTTCGTCGGCTTTATCGCCGATGTAATTTCTCAGTGCGGTTTCTGCCATATCATCGGAACAATGGTGACTGGAGTACACATGCCCAATACCACGGCGGTGTTGCAATCCTATATCCCAAATCCAGCCGGAGTCGGTTGCGGTTGCCATGGTGTGAGTCGCTATGGGGCAGTTATCAGACTCATTAGGTACCTGAATGGCCATCGCCGTATCATTAAAAATACAGTCAGAAATAGAATGCCACGAAACCTGCAAAGCCTGTTCAATTAATAACCCTTTACTGCCCGAACAATCTATAAAAAAGTCGGCATGGATCACCTCATCCTTATCGGTAGACACCGACTCAATCCAGCCGGTTTCCGATACCGACACCTGAGTAACATTAGCCAAAATATGTTTAACGCCTAACCGCGAGGTGCAATGCTCGGCTAAAAAACTGGCAAACTTGTTTGCATTTAAATGATAGGCGTAATTCTGGATCGCTTCATAAGCAGGTGTCGTTATTTTTTTCGGTGCAAGACCAGCACGACACACAGCAGCCTGCGTAGCAACGGCCTGATCATAACCAACACCGTCGCCAGCCTGTCCTTGTAACCAATATGGCGCCAAATTAATATCATAAGCGGCATGGTATACAGCGTTAAGAGGATGAAAATATCGATGAGTCTTATCCTCTTTTGGCTGCATCCAGTTGATAAATTCCGAGCCCTGCTTAAAGGTTGCATCACACTGACGCATAAACTCAGTTTCATCCACACCGAGCTTTTGCAAGGTTGCTCGTAAATTTGGCCAGGTGCCCTCTCCAACCCCTAAGATAGGAATGTTTGGCGACTCCACCAAGGTTACCTGTACGGCCTGAGGATCGTTAGAGTTTAATTGATTTGCCAGTATGCCAGCCGTTAACCAGCCCGCGGTTCCTCCTCCAACAATCAATACACGGTTGATACTGTTGGTCATTACAGCGACTCATGCAATAAATTTAATTTTTCAGTCACAACATTCATTCGCGATAGCGACATTAACGCAGCATAAATGGGAACCAGATAACCTTTTTGCCGCATGGCAATAAAGTCACTTTCCGATAAATCATTTAACGCACTTTCGTTAATAATATAAATGCCACTCACTTCAAAAGATTCTGACTTAAGTTTTACCGAAAGCGTTTGCTCCAACAACAACTGGTGATCGATCAGGCATTGTATAAACTCATCGGTATAGACTTGCTTATTGTGATGTTCCACCAGTTGCTGACCGATGGTTTGTGTAAACTCTGATTGTGAGCCATCATCATTAAATAATCGCTGGCCCTGGCTTTCGCCATTTGAGTTTGCATCGACCTCACTGACACAAGGCGAGTCAAAATCAAGACACAAAGTACTCATACCCTGACCATCCGGATTAACCGATAAAGCAAACGGGTAAAGCTGCATAATTTCGGGTATATAATCCGCCTGCCAGCCCAGATCGGAATAAAAAACATTCACGCCCGCCTGTAGCCCAAGCAAAGCTACTGAACGAAATTGTCCGGTTTCCGTATCCTTAACAAATACAATGGGGTAATCCTGTTGCGCCAATGAATACTCGTGCAGCACCAAAGGTGCAATGTGTTGCTTTGCCATATGTGGATAATGGTTATCCCGTTGAACGATGACCGTTTGATGCAGCGTTTGATCCAGTGGTTTAATTGAACTCATTATCTGACCTGTATTTGTGATTGTTAATTATTTTAAATAGTAATTATTTTTTAAATAGTTATGACTTTTTAAATTATTTTTATTTAGTGAATAGTTTTTTTGTAAATAGTTTTGTTTTGTAAATAGCTTTGTTTTGCAAATAGCTCTGTTATGCCTTTTTCCATTAAACGGCCTGAAAGCCGTACTGATAAACCTTGGTTAATAATGCCCTATGATCCGGTAAGGTTTTTAACAAATGCTCCGTAAATTTCTGGATCTCCTGAAACGACTGTTGTGCGTAGTTTAAATCGCCTGGCACCCGATTATTGTCGCTGTCGATATGTCTAAGCCCCATACCATAAAGCACATAGTGATAACTCTCTTGCGGAAATGGCTCAAAAACATTATCAAAATCGTACTTGCTCACCGGATTAAATCGCCAGTGCTCAACTCTTTCTTTTAACGACTCAGGTATGGTTGAATCCATTCGGTTATCTTTCCAGAAGCTGGTTTGTCGCTGAGACAATAAGTAGTGCAACTTGATAAAATCGATGGTCTTACGCCACCGCTTTAACAATGAGTCATTAAATCGCCGCGAACAATAATCCATTGCCGCTCTATCGGCCGGAAACATATCCACCAGCATATTACCCGCAGCTTCAATCAAAAAAATAGCCGAGGCTTCCAGAGGTTCTACAAAGGCTGCCGATAAACCAATGGCAACACAGTTTCGATGCCAGTGCTGTTTACGATAGCCCACATTCATGGATAATTTTTTCGCACTGAGTTGAGTAATGGCTTTGTTTGAACGTTCACCTAAATAATCACGCAAACATTGTTCTGCTTCATCATCACTGATGTGATTCGACGAATAAACAAAGCCGGTGCCACGACGATTATACAAACCAATATCCCATACCCAGCCAGCATTTTGTGCTGTGGATTTGGTGTGGCAAGCAATGGCTTCTTGCTCATTGTCGTAAGGCACCTGAATCGCCACTGCAGAATCGGTCAATAATGTATTGTCAACCGATACAAACTCCACACCAAGCGCTTCGCCTAACAACAAACTTTTAAAGCCACTACAATCAACAAATAAATCACCTGCAATTGTTTCGCTGCTATCCAGAACAACCGATGCAATATCGCCCTGTTCGTTTTGATTAACCGACACCACATTGGCACGCACTAATTTGACGCCCAGTTTTTCAGTGGCAAATGTCATTAAAAAGTTGGCAAATTTTCCGGCATCCAGATGATAGGCGTAATTAAGTGCGCCATCGTATTGTCGTTGGATAATTTTTTTTGGCGCCAGACCATTTCGACAAACACTGGCTTGTGCGCTGACGGCGTCCGCAAAGGGCATGTCATTACCAGCCACTCCCGCCAACCAGTAAGGCGATAAATTAAAGTCGGCCGGATCAAGCGCAGAGCTGAACATATGAAAGTATTGGTTAGAGTTATCGAAAGAGTTGTCGAATGTGTTATTTAAAGTATTATCGAAACTATTTTCAGACTGGCTTGCCAAGGGTTCCTGTCGCCAATGAATAAACTGTGTTCCCTGTTTAAACGTCGCCTGACAATAAGCCATAAACTCACTTTCATTGATCCCCAGATCCATTAAGGTTTTACGCATGGTGGGCCATGTGCCTTCACCCACACCAATGGTCGGAATATCTGGCGATTCAATCAATGTCACTTGAACAGCTTTCGGTTGTGATGAATTAGCTGGCTGAGAAGTGTGTAAGTGCTTGGCCAACTTGGCCGCCGTCAGCCAACCGGCGGTCCCTCCACCCACAATCACCACTTGTTCTGTTAATTGATTACTCATCGCTGATCCGCCGTCCACTGCCTGAAGTTAATACCTGATAGATTTTGAGTATAAAAGGAATCCTTTCAGCTGTGAAACCGAAAAAAAGGGGCTGCATATACAGCCCCTGACCAGGGTTTAAAAGCGAACAGATGCTTTTAAATAATAACGGGAGCCATTAACCGTGGTAACACGATTGCTCCCAAGCGAAGCCGCCGGGTTGTGTCGCTGAACCGAGACTTCATCGGTTAAGTTGACGCCTTGAAATGACAAATCAACAATATCGGTTGCATGCCAGGTCACACTCAAATCCAGAAAGGCTTGCTCATCAAAGGTATCGAGTGCACCACCAATCGCAGTACCTTCCGCTAAAAATTCATCACGGAATGTGTAAGCCAGTCGAGCCTCAATAACTTCGGTTTGATAAAAACCGGTTAGGTTATAGGACAGATCCGATTGACCCGGCAGCGAGAAAGTATCGCCACTGTCTGTTTTTCCTTCGCTGTCTGAGATGGTCACGTTAGCCAACAAACCAAAATTGCCGAACATCTGCTGATAATTCAGTTCCAGTCCCTGCACATGGCCACCTTCACCTTGAACAGGTACGGTGAGTGTATAGGTCTCTAAATCATTGGGTGCCCCTTGATCACCATTCGGTTCATACACCAACGCCTGAGTGGTTCCACTGGATACAAATGACTCTATGTCTTTGTAAAACAATGCGGCGCCTAAAAAGTTATTGTCATCAAAATAGTATTCGATACCAGCGTCAAGCTGATTGGCACGGAAAGGATCGATACCCACGTTTCCGGATGATGCCGTATTGGCAGTTGGGTTAATCCCCGATAACGCCGGATTAACGGTGCCATAAGCGGGTCGACTGATCACTTTTGCAGCCGATGTACGGAAGATCATTTCATCGCTAAGGTTATAGGCAAAATTGATACTCGGTAAAACATCGGAATAATCCGCTTCACGTGAAAAGTAAGAATCGGCATCCGTAGGGGAAGAATAAGTTGAACCCTTTACGTCGGTTGTAACATAACGCAGTCCAACATTACCTCGATAGCGATCACCGAAGAAGTCACCCTGAACATAAAATGCGGTGATTTGTTCTTCCACTTCGCCAAACGCGGCGTAAAGAAACTCGCTGCCCGTAACATTGGCCCGAACGGCGGCATCAAAACTGGCGTCAACTTCGGCAATTTGCATATCCGATCCTGCCGCTAACACGCCACTATCAATACCTATCACACCGCCAAAATAACCCGAGCTTCCCAAGGTAGATCCGGCACTCATCACCGCCGCCTGATCCACCGTTGAGTTAATTTGCGACTTACCAAACACATGATCGCGCGTTTTAAATCCGGCCTTGATGGTGTCAAACGCGCCCCACTCCACATCAAAATCAATATCAAATTGCAGCCAGTCTTCTTCATCCCATAATCGTGTTTCACTGAGCGAAATGGCCCGGTTGGTTTGCCAGTCGGGATCCGCCATATCCAGATTATTCACATTAAAATAAAAACCGGTATCGCGAAGAAAATCAAAATCGACAGAAAGATTGCCGCCATTTTCCACCCAGCGCGCGTCGTCGTCATCAATGCCCCATAAAGAATTGATGTTTCCACCGTTACCGCCATTAGCCGTGGTGCGTCCAACGGACACATGCGCCCGATAACCGTTCCCTTCATAATCAACGGTAAAGTCGGTTAAATCACTTTCAATTTCAGGACGGCGACTGTTTACATCTTGCGCCAATAACCAACCAGCCCAACCGGGATTTCCACTACCGCCGGTTAATGTTCCCGCCATGGGAATTCCTGTTGTTGGTGATACGGTGGCACTGCCGTTGGTAAATGTCGACTGACCGGAAGCCGTATCGCAACAGCCACCAAACAATAAGAAGTTTTGATTGGTGTTGGTGGCATCCAGAGTCGTATTAAAATGATGCAAGCCAAAACTTAACCGATCAGTGGGTGCAAACTGCGCATTAATATCAAAGGTATCGCGTTCTCGATCTTGTCGAAATTGTGCAATACCCGATGCTGCCCAGGCTTCTTCCCAATAGTTTTCGGCTTTATTACCACGACCAATGGTATTGGCTTGTGAAACCGTCGCCAAAATACCAAACGTGGAATCTTCATTTTTCCAACTGAATAAACCGTTTGCGGAAGTTGCGGTATCACTGTCGAGAGAATTTTTCATGGTCTCGACCGAGGCATAAAGAGTTTTAGGATCCAGATCGAGCGGCTTACGGGTATTAAGCATAACCGTTCCGCCCACACCGCCTTCATCCAGCTCGGCCACCGGTGATTTATACACAACAACCGACTGAACCAGTTCAGATGGCATTAAATCCATATTAAAACTGCGGCGGTTAAACGCCAAAGAAAACCAACTGGTGGAAGCAACAAACTGACCATTAACCAAGGTTTGCGTTAACTGTGGATCAACACCACGAATGGATACTTCATTACCTTCACCGGCAAATCCGCGGTTAATGGTGACTCCGGGTACACGTTGCAATGATTCGGCAATATTTTTATCAGGAAACTTTCCAATATCCTGCGCAGTAATAACATCCACCACCGCATTAGCATCACGCTTATCGGCCAGGTTACGTTTAAGACTTTCTCTTAACCCTGTTACCGTAATCGTTACGCCAGACTTTTCATCTTTTAGCGTCTGTTTGTCACTGTCAGACTCATCTTCCGCAGAAAAACCTGCCCCCGTTATGCCCGCCAAAGACATTGCCACCAAACTTGGCAGCAACTTCTTCTTAAAATGAGGACCTCTCATCAGCCTATCCCTCTTATTGTCTTAGTTATTGTTAAATAACACTGTCCCTTACCGCTATTATATGACAGCGTTGTCATTATGTTTTCCAAAACATTACACAGAAATGAACGCTATTGCAATAGCCGATAATCGATTTAAGGTAAGTTTATGACAACGCTGTCAACACTATACATAATAGAGCATTCATTTAACACACTGCATTAATGGTTTTATTATTTTAAAACAGACAGTTAGTAGCCACTACAACCACCAGACGAAAACAAAATTGACCTTGAACAAAGTAAATTATCATTCCATTTGTTTATGACGCTTTGCAATATACGGCTGTCATTTAGTGGTTTTAAGTAAGCAGATGTAAGGACAGTAATAGTCAGAACTGAGTGATTAGTAAAGAAGGGAGATCTTTATAAAGCAGTTAAAAAAACAGCGGGGCAAAGTTGAGCTAGAAGGACTAAAGAATTATTTAACTCTTGAACTTACTGGTTTATAAACGGCATCATGTTCTCTTTTAACCCTATTCAGCTAAACGAATAGCTTGTAGTTTAAATCTTTGGTAAGTTTTCGACAGGGTCTTCTTTTGAACATTATTTGTTCTCCTATTAGATTCAATTAATGACCGTTAAATTGGAGGAAGATCAGCTTGCCCGCTTACTTTTTCACTTAAACTACATTCAACCGACTTGCCCCTTACCATCTTACTTATTTTTTCATTTTATGGATTGAAAGTAATTCATATAAACTTCTCAAGGATAAACTTAATTACTTCTGATTTCGTATACATGCTATCTAACGATGAGTCTATTTCTTCACTCTCTCCTGCTACATACACTTGGTGATAACGCTTCCCTTCAAAAACAAAATATTCGCGCTCACAATCCTCTGCACCAATAAATGCGCCCGAAAGTGGAACATTGAAATAACTCAGTAATTTTGGAATACGATAAAGCATATCATCTGCTTCATCCCCCTCAAATACACACAAAGACTCTAGTTCAGATATTTCGATATGCTCACCACAACCTGTTGTTTCAAACAACTCGAATAAGCTTACTTCTGTAACCGGCACATCATCTTCAAACTGTGGCCGAGATTCTTCTAACAAATATCTTAAAACATGATCTTTCTGCTCTTTTTCACTAAAAGAAAAATAAACATTTAAATATATTTCCACAAAACATCACCAAAAAAACTAAAGCTCACATTTACGGGCCTTCTCAATATCGACTTTTGCTCCATCTAATATATCTGGCTCATTAAATACATCGCTAATTTCACTTGCAACTTTAACTTGAAGTGGATGATAATCATAAGGCTGGTCACATATCTTATCAACCAATGGGATGAAGCTACGCCACTCTTCAGGTAGAGATTCATAACCTAACTTAAAAGCACCCGCCCAATATGGAACTCTATACTTAATAATATTTGCCTCTATTAGCGAACTTGCAGACAAATACGCATGAAATTTAGCAGTCATTCTTCTCGATTTCTCTTTAGCAAAATTAAGTAAATCACAGTCACTTTGGAATGCTTTTTCACCTTCAAACTGTTTTGGCACCAGCTCTTCCCAAAACAAATCTTCCAAGCCATCAAAAAACGAGTCTCCTTCAAACTTTAAAACATAATCCTTTTTGTCTCGATCACAATATTCAATCCCTTCCATAAAATAAAGAAATTCACGTGAATGAGAATGTATTTTATTTTGCATATTATTTTTAATATATTTTATTTTAATTTTATTAAAATTTTTCAGAGTATGCTCTGGATGCAACCAGAACTCTAACCAAAAACCACCTCGACAGCTGCTTAATGCAAAAGCTTCCTTTCCGGCCATAAAGTAGTTTTTACAAGTTTCAATATTATATTTATCCAGAAAAAAAAGTTGTTTCAACCTTTTATGCATACTTAACCACTTGCGTTTGCGCTCTGATACCCAATCAGAATCATCAACTAACCAAGATTTTAAAAACTCTTGCTCTTCCTTTGCCCGCTTAAGCGCCTCCAGTTTTTTAGCTTTCTTTTCTTTTAAACGTTCGCTAACACTTTTAAATTCATCATCACTCATACTTCCACCACACATTCAACTTCCGCAATACTCTTTTTGCAATATAAGGGGTCAGAAAAGATAAGTGGGATCAGGTCGGCTGTATATAATTTAAAGTTCGCAAAGCCTGCTTCCTTAGCCTCTCCCACTTCTTGTCCTGCTTAAACAACTTCTTCATTGTCGCTGCTTACTATATTCAATCTGCTTGACCCCATAGTTATTCCAGTCGCTGTTTTAATTTCTTTTTGAACTTCTCTTTGATCACAGCGTCGAGCTTTTTGAATTCCTTTAATGCTTTCGGATGAAACTCAAGCTTATAACTCATCGAGATCAACGCTCACAGATTTTTGACCGTCATTCAGACGTTCAAGCGCTAGCTTAGCAAGCTTGGCATCTTCTATCTGATCGAGCATAGACTCAAAAGCTTCTGGTGATAAACAGTACATCACAGGCTTATTTCTATTCAGTACAGCAACAGCTTTCTCTTTCGTTGACTCAGCAAGCGACATAGGATTTTTCTTTACATCACTGATCGGCATAATACGATCAGTCAAAATTTCAATTGTAGCCATTATAAGCCTCACACATTAAAAAACTTTAACAGCACTTAAAATAGCACCTTTATTAGTGCTTTAGATAGACCCTTAAAGGAAAAGTATTAATACTATCTATTGAAAATCACATAACCCTATGAAATAAATGATGTTTCATTCGCCCAACCAACTCATCCGACTAGGCAAGCAATTGTTATCATTTGCTGGATGAGTCCCTCTTTAGGCAACACGCAAGCTGTTCACAGCAGCATGGGAATACAAGACCTGCCCCATTAACATCTTGCTCTTATGCTTTCTGTATACTTCATCATTTTTTTACAAAGCCAGTTGACTGAAGAGGGATCCATCCTATTTCGAATAAATATACAAACTCAATGTTACATTTATTCATATACGTCCATCTGACATAACCAGTTTTCGACTCAAAAAGTTGCTTTTTATTATATCTAAAACTAGGTTTTTTACATGGAAAGCCTATCTTTTCATGATCCAACTTTTTATCTTCACTAATTAATCTAGCATTCATAACTTCAAATGATAAATTACTATCGAGGCCAAATTTTCGCCTTGCTGACTCCTCAAGCAACACCTTAAAAAAGTATGATTTACTAATATAAAGCCCCTTTTCCTTAGCCTTCTTAATTAACTCAGAATTATCATTTAACTTCCATTTGTTGTAAAAATAATCAACCAAATCTTGAAAAGGATTTGTGTAACCTTTGAAGCTTATATTAAAAGCTCCTTTTTCTTTTACCTGCTCCAAAACTTCTACACTTAGACCACTTTCAATTATCTTGGAGGCATCCTCAAATGTACTAGGGTTATCTTTTTTAGAGCAATTATAGATATCTAGTTCTTTACTTAAATTCTTCATACCTATAAATAGCGTATCTTCCTTTTCTTTATTAAAAGCAATTTTTTCACAACTAAATATAGGTTGAGAAAATATCAATAATATAACAATCAAATTTCTCATAAAACCACATCCTCCTTATGAAGCTAAACTGCTTAGAAGGTTTTTGCATAGCCACTTCAGAGTTGAGTGTGACCACAACAATGATTTTTATAACCTGAGTTCAATCGCGACTTTCAGTTTAAGGCTCGGGGTCATCCAAAGGGTCTGGTTCTGACGAATCCCCCTTGGGGCATTAAAACCCGAGTGCAATCCGGGTTTTAAGTTTACTGAAGGGCGTAACAAACGCCCAGAAATCAACCGAAAGCTAAAGCTCGATACCCAAAGCAATAACTAATGCACTTAAGGCTCGTTCTTCTTCTTTACTAATCTTACTTCCAAAAAATCCTAAAAATCCTCCCGAAGCTTCAGCAACATTCTTACCAATTTCCAGCATTGCAACCTTAAACTTATTTCCGTCTTCTTTTGAAAGCTTTTGATTAACCACATGGTTAATTTGTTGAAGAATTTCTCTTAAATCAACCTTTGCTTCAAATATATCTATAATTAGACTATCGAAACGTGATATGACATTAGTAATTATGTACATCATCAGTTCGCTATCGGTGACAATTCCTTTAGCTAATTCAGTTTGAAACGCTTTAACTTCTTTGTTGTCAACCTTTCCATCGGCCATGGCAACCATACAGAATGATACAACAGGTGCATAAATTAAAACCTCAATATCTTCCTCTGTAAGTTTATCTGATAACCTTTCTTTTGATGCAAATTGGTCGTTCCCACAGTCATACCCATACTCAAAAATATCTTTTATGGAGACAGACTCAGCCTTGCTAATTAATCTTTCCCAATCATCCCCCGATATCTCTGGAAGTAGTAAAACCCGCTCACTCAACCATTTAGCCTGCTCACCTACTAACTCTGACAGTTGTTCGACAGTCACAACTGGAGAATCACTTTCCTGATTTTCATTTTGTAAATCATCTGCAACCGTAACCAAAGTGTTTTTATCAAATATCAAAGTTGCAATATTTTTAGGGTATACGGCCATTCGTACATTTCGTGTTCCATCTTCATTCTGAAGAACAAGGTTATTACTTTCAAAAACGTCGTCGTCCGAAAGATAATTTAATTTCTTTAGTCGCTCAAAAAACTCTTGATGCATACTTTCTTTATCTGACATCAGTTGCTTCACTAATCGATCACCAACCTCCATTTCAGAATATACACCATTGATCATACAAGCCTGATTTTTCTTTTGTTGAAACGAAATAATCGACTCAACAGATCGATAAGCACTTTCTTTCGCCCACTCACTACCATACTCACTAGAAAACTCAGTCAATGACAACTTTTCATTATCTTCTGGAGTGATAGAAGAGTTATTCAATTTGGCTATTGCTTTCGTCAAATCGATAGCAAGTTGATGATCTTCAACTGAACTACCAGTAAACACTCGAACTCCGACACGTTTGTTTTCATAATCCACCTCAAGAGGTCTGGCGGACTGTTTATTTCGAAAAACATAAGTAAAACCATCTGGCCAAAGATCGTTTTCAGGTTTTTTGTGAGAGTCGACAAACTGCAGGTCATTTATACCCAACACTTCAATTAATCGTTTGAAAGACAAAGAATTTACATCATTGATGGCAAAAGTAAAACTCATACGCTATTCCTTTATTTTATTGATTTATAATAGAATCCAAATAGTTATATTGGCCGTTTTGTTTGAAATCAAAAGGCATTAATCGCTATATTCTCAAATGTAGATATACAAAGCAAGATTTAGAATCATCCTTATTAGCAATTACGTATAAAACTCTTATTTTCGTGAATAGAATGTACTAAACTGCAATTGCAGAATAATGCTTAACAGTGTCAACATAATAGACTTCTGAAGACTCATAAAAACTTATCCAAGATGAATTTAGTTTTATCTGATTGTTTATCAAAGCCTTCTAGCGTCGAATCGATAAACTCATTATTCCCTACAACATATTTATGTTCATAGCTCTTACCGTTAAAGACAAAGTACTCTCTTTCGCAGTCTTCCACCAAGGGGGTCGCGGTCACCATCAAATATCCTTATTATATAAATTTCTTTCGCCTTTGTAGTTAGTAACATACCAAATTCTTACAGCTGCTTTTTTCTCGTTAAAAAAAGGCATCAAGCTAATATGAAAGGCAAAGGGGTCAGGTTTATTTCTTTATATTAAGTGAAAGGCAAAGGGGTCAGGTTTATTTCTTTATATTAAGTGTTCGATACACTTGATTAAGCACCTTACCCATCTCCCCTTTTTCTTCTAGCTTCTTCATCTCACTTATAGCAGGGCAGACACTGCCGACACTTTTTAAACCAAAATATTCCGCAATATTAGCTAACTTTTCATCCGATAACATTTGACATAAATACATAGCCAACTTCCTCGGCTGATTTTTACGCAACCGGCTGTTATGGCCGTCCACTATCGATTTTAAATCTACTTTAGACACTTTTGCCACTGCCCGGCAGATGGCTTCCATTGCAGGCTTTTCCCTAAGCACATCAACCCATTCACTCACCGGCTCTTTTTT
>NZ_QGGU01000012.1 GCF_003148745.1 Pleionea mediterranea
AAATGCGCTTGCCATTGAGGTTCAAATAACAAACAAAAATCATCGACATCTACGTAAATTGCCTCTAAATTAGTCATGCCCTTGTCCTGTGTGATTTTTCTTTTTTCGTCGAAAGATCTGATCACCGCAAGGGCATTTAGTTCACTTTTCTTATCCGCAGCTCAGGTTAAATAATTAATGAGAATAAATTAACGCTAGGAGAGGTGCTTATATAAATTAAAAGAGTAATAACTTACTAACCTTTAAGCTATTACAATTAGCAATAAAAAAACCACCTTATTTAAGGTGGTTTTTTGTTTTAAATAATGAGAATTGCAGTTATTGCCCTTGTTTTGCCTCTGCAATATAAACTCTGGCCCGGCTTACCTTATCCAGGCAACTGTCATAACGCTCTATCGATTGCTGAAACTTGGCCGCCGATAATAAGCCCACTGCTTTGGTGTAACTGACGGATCCGGCAAAGCCTTCGGTTTTAGCAATATCCAGTTCTTTCCAGGCAATCTCCAGTTGAGTCGCACAGGTATCACGACCCAACTGTTTGGCTGCGCAGCCGCTGAGTACAACGAATAACAATCCTATAAACACTGTTTTTGCCGGTACAATCACTGCTTTAATAGATGTCATCTTTTAGTGTCCTCTGTGTGAATTTAAACGTCCAGGTTCGCCACGGCTAATGCATTATTTTCAATAAACTCTCGACGAGGTTCCACGTGATCACCCATCAAACAGGTGAACAGTTGATCCGCTGCCACAGCGTCTTCAATGGTAACCTGCAACATACGACGTGAGTCGGGATCCATGGTGGTTTCCCAAAGCTGCTCAGGGTTCATCTCGCCCAGTCCTTTGTAGCGCTGTACCGCCAGACCTTTACGAGACTGCTTCATTAACCATTCCAAAGCTTGTTCGAAGCTTGAAACCATCTGTTTACGTTCGCCACGCTGTATGTAAGCACCCACTTCCACCAAACCTGTTACTCGTTTTCCGATTGAGATTACTTTGGCGTAGTCGTTCGAGCCGAAAAACTCATGGTTAAAAGCATAGGGGTGTTCAAGGCCATGATGGATCACATTAACTTCTGGATAATAAATATGACGTTCATGATCTTCTTTGATAGTAACTTCATAACGAACAGCACCGGCTGTTTTATCCTGATTAATCGCTTCAAGCATTGCGTCACACCAGACTTCTACTTTAGAGCGATCACCTAATGACTCCGCGCTTAGTTCGGGTAAGTAAATCAGGTTCTTCATCACTTCTGACGGATACAAACGCGCCAACCGGTCAATCAACTTTTCTACTTCACGATAATCTTCAACCAACTCTGCCAGACCCTGCCCTTTAATTGGTGGTGCATCCGGATTAACGTACAAAGCGGTATCGTTTAGCGCTAAATTGGTTAAGTAGGCTTCTAATGCAGGATCGTCTTTCAGATAAGTTTCCTGTTTGCCTTTTTTCACTTTATACAACGGTGGTTGCGCAATATAAACGTAACCGTTTTCTATAAACTCGGGCATTTGACGGTAGAAGAAGGTCAATAATAAGGTTCGGATGTGTGCTCCATCCACGTCAGCATCGGTCATTATAATGATTCGATGATAACGGATCTTTTCCGCATTAAATTCATCGCGGCCAATTCCACAACCCAAAGCGGTAATTAAGGTGCCAACTTCAGCAGACGACAGCATTTTATCAAAACGCGCTTTTTCCACATTAAGGATTTTACCTTTTAGTGGAAGAATCGCCTGATTCTTACGATTACGCCCCTGCTTAGCAGAACCACCCGCCGAGTCACCCTCCACTATGTAGAGTTCAGATAACGCCGGGTCTTTTTCCTGACAATCCGCCAATTTACCTGGCAGGCCAGCAATATCCAGCGCCCCTTTACGGCGTGTCATTTCACGGGCTTTACGGGCTGCTTCCCGTGCTCGGGCCGCTTCCACCATTTTATTGACAATCATTTTCGCTTCGGTTGGATTCTCTAACAAATACTCACCGAGCTTTTCACCCATGGCCTGCTCTACTGCACTTTTCACTTCCGACGACACTAACTTATCTTTGGTTTGCGACGAAAACTTGGGATCCGGTACTTTTACTGATATTACGGCGGTCAATCCTTCTCGAGCATCATCGCCCGCTGTGCTGACTTTGCCCTTGTTCATGCCTTCTTTTTCAATAAAGTTATTTAGGGTACGCGTAAGCGCGGCACGGAATCCTGCTAAATGGGTACCGCCATCACGCTGAGGGATATTATTGGTGAAGCAGTAAATATTCTCCTGATACCCATCATTCCACTGCATCGACACTTCTACGCCAATATCGTCTTCTTCACGCTGCGTCGTAAAGTGGAATACTTCGTTATGAATGGGCGTTTTGTTTTGGTTTAAGTACTCAACAAAGGCTTGAATACCGCCTTCGTACTTAAAATGATCTTCTTTTCCGTTGCGTTCGTCTTTTAAAATAATCGAAACACCGGAGTTCAGGAATGAGAGTTCACGCAATCGTTTGGCCAGAATGTCGTAGTGGAACTCTATATTTGTAAAAATTTTATCGCTTGGTTTAAATCTTAAGTCTGTACCTGTAACATTTGTATCCCCCACAACCTTAAGATCACTGAAGGGTTCGCCCAGATGATACATCTGTTCATGCACTTTACCCTGACGACGAATGGTAATTTTAAGTTCGTCGGATAAAGCATTAACAACAGATACGCCCACACCGTGTAATCCACCGGATACTTTATAGGAGTTATCGTCGAACTTACCGCCAGCGTGCAGAACCGTCATAATAACCTGTGCAGCAGAAACCCCCTCTTCTGGGTGGATATCCACTGGAATACCACGACCATCATCGGAAACCGTTACTGAGTTATCGGTATGTATTGTCACTTTAATATCATTACAGTGGCCGGCTAGAGCCTCATCAATGGAGTTATCCACCACCTCAAAAACCATATGGTGCAAACCGGTACCGTCGTCGGTATCGCCGATATACATACCCGGTCGTTTCCTTACCGCATCGAGTCCTTTTAATACCTTAATACTGGATGAGCCGTAATCTGCATTCTCTGACATATATATACCTTTATTGTTGACTATTCTGCACCTGGAACTGGCCGTGTTCCACGTGAAACATTTGCCTATTATACCCTGAAATTGCCCTTGGCAGGGAGTCTTGTGTGATGGCAGTTAGCACTATTTGTGCGCCTTCTAACGCCATCAGAGCCTTTAGTAAACGCTCCTGATTGCTGCTATCTAACTCTGACGGCAAGTCATCAATACAAATAAGACAAGGCTTATTGTTCTTCATTAAAAAGCATTGAATCATCGCCAACATTACACCATTAATCAATATTTTTTGTTGTCCCCTGGAAGCTGTTTCCAGGATGTTTTGCTTGTCTTTAATCAGACGAAAATCGGCTCTATGAGGACCACTTTGTGTACTGCCTCTTTGTATATCCGATTCCTGATTATTTTTCAGTACCTCTGACAAACTTGATGATTTACTGGAACCCGTCAAATACTCCATATCGATACCCTGCAAAAACTCTGAGTAATCCAACTGATTATTTTCGAACAGCTGACTTATGGACTTAAAATAGCGAAGCCTTAATTCGGTCAGTTGCTCGGAAGTATTGCAGAACAAAGAATCCCAGTAGGATAAGTCTTTCAACCCATGCCCTTTATATTTAATTTGTTTTAGTAGAGCATTGCGTTGTTTTAACACTTTATTGAAATCACGCCAAACGCTGTAAAAATTATGTTCCACGTGGAACACTCCCCAATCGAGTAGCTTTAATCTCGCCTGACGTTGCAATGATATTTGATCATAAAAACCAGGAACTATGGAGAAAACGGGCAATAATTGAGTGAGCTCGTATTGCTTTTGACAAATATCACCATTAATTTTGGCTTTATAGTCACCAGAAAGTGAACGACTTAAGCCTACCTGAAAGGGATAATCCTCGATAAAGCCATGAGCAAATACGGTTAATTTATCGGTATTCGATTGTATAACCTTGGCAACTTTGCCAGTGCGAAAGGATTTGCCATTGGCTAATAATGACAGAGCTTCCAGTAAACTGGATTTACCGGCGCCATTGTCGCCCGTTATGATGGTGAGTTTTGGATGAAGACTAAGGTCAGCGTAAGCAATGTTGCGCACATTGCTTAGCTTTAACTGACGAATTAACATGAAAGGCTAGACTACAACCTCATCGGCATGATGACGTAAACACTGGTAGAGCCGTCTATTTCTTCCACCAATAAACTGCTGTTAGCATCGGAAAAAGTCAGTTTTACGTTTTCGCTGGATACCGTGCCTAATACATCCAGCATGTAATTAACGTTAAACCCTATTTCAAGATCGGGCCCGTTGTAATCCACTTCCAGCTCAATTTCAGCTTCTTCCTGCTCAGGATTATTCGAATGAATTTTTACTTGGCCATTCAGCAGGTTAAATCGAACCCCTCTGAATTTTTCATTACATAAAATAGACGCCTTTTGTAATGAGTCTCTTAAGTTGGAACGATTGGCGACCACCAGTTTATCACCGCCTTTCGGCAGTACTTTTTCGTAATCCGGGTATTTTCCATCGACTAACTTGGAAGTGAATGAAAAATGATTACTGGAGGCTTTTATATGATTACCACTGATTTGTAACTGGATCGCTTCATCAACACTGGATAGAAAACGATTCAGTTCCAATACACCCTTGCGCGGTACAATGGCTTGTTGGCGTTCCTGAATATCACTTTCAATGTCCGTTGAGGACATGGCAAGACGATGGCCGTCGGTGGCAACAGCAATCAGCTTTTTATCGGGACTGAAGTCGAACAGCATGCCATTCAGATAGTAACGGACATCCTGCTGTGCCATGGCAAACTGGGTGTCACTGATCACCGATTTAAGCTCGTCAACATTCAGTTTAATATCGGCTAGCCCTAAGGAATCTTCGAGACTGGGAAACTCGGTCGCAGGTAAGGTAGATAGAGTAAAACGACTTTTAGTGGTCGATAATTTAACTTTATTCTCAATTAATTCCAGACCTACGTGTTCGTCTTGCGATAAGCTTTTTATGATATCGACGAATTTTTTTGCCGGTACCGTGGTTTCACCAGGCTCAAACTCACCATCAAGGGGAATATGGGCAACCATTTCAACTTCTAGATCGGTGCCCGTGATCGAGAGCTGACCATCTTCAACCTGCAGTAAAACATTAGCCAGAACCGGTAACGTCTGTCGACGCTCTACCGCACCACTAACCAATTGCAAAGGCCCGTAAAGTGCCTGCTGTGTAAGCGATAATTTCATAAAATTACCTTTAAAATCAACTAGTTAATATACGAAGTAGGTTGGTGTAATCTTCTTCGATATCGAGGTTTTCATCTTTTAATTCTTTGATCTTACGACAGGCATGCAGCACTGTTGTGTGATCTTTACCGCCAAAGGCGTCACCAATTTCTGGCAAACTGCGATTGGTTAATTCTTTTGCCAGACTCATGGCAACTTGTCTGGGCCGAGCAACGGAACGACTGCGACGCTTAGATAATATATCAGCGACCTTAATCTTATAATACTCAGCGACAGTTTTTTGAATATTTTCGACACTGATTTGTTTATCTTGCGCAGCGATAAGATCCCTTAACGCTTCTTTCACAAATTCAATGGTGATTGGTTTTCCGGTAAATTGAGCGTTGGCGATAACCCGCTTAAGCGCCCCTTCCAACTCACGAACATTTGAACGAATCCGTTTGGCGATAAAAAATGCCACTTCATTAGGCAATTTAATTCCTGAGGATTCTGCCTTTGAAATTAAAATAGCAACACGGGTTTCGAGTTCTGGTGGCTCAATGGACACGGTTAATCCCCAGCCAAAACGAGATTTTAATCGTTCTTCTACACCATCGATTTCTTTTGGATAGCGATCACAGGTCAAAATAACTTGCTGATTGCCTTCAAGCAGTGCGTTAAACGTATGAAAAAACTCTTCCTGTGAACGCTCTTTATTGGCAAAAAACTGAATATCATCAATCAATAAGGCATCGACAGAGCGATAATAACGTTTAAATTCATCAATGGTGTTGGTTTGCAGCGCTTTAACCATGTCGGCAACAAACCGTTCAGAGTGTAAATATATTACTTTACCGTTAGGTTTCTTATCTAAGATTAGATTGCCTACAGCATGCATTAAATGGGTTTTACCTAAACCCACACCGCCATAGATAAATAAAGGATTATAAGCCGTACCCGGGTTCTCTGAGACCTGTTTGGCCGCTGCATTGGCCAACTGATTTGATTTACCTTCAACAAACTTTTCAAAACTGAAATTTGGATTTAAGTTTGAACGGTGATCAATGGAAACTTTTGAGTTTGGTTTTGGTTGTTGTTTCGCTGGTGCAGGATTAATTTGCCGCGGCTGTTGAGGTTTATGATTAACTGCAGAGGGTTCTGACTGGCCAATCGTTAAATTAACCTTTTTTGGTGTTCGTTGATCGATATCCTCAAGTAAACTATTGATTTTATTTAAATAGTTTTCTCTCACCCAATCAAGTACAAATCGGTTAGGGGCACTGACCGTAATAGATTCATTATTTTCGTTGATTTTTAATGGACGGATCCAGGTGTTGAACTGAGTAGGTGCCAGTTCATCCCTGAGTCTGCTTGCACAATATTGCCAGTGCTCTTGTTCCAATGTTCTAGTGCCCCGAATAATCGATTTGCTTGTTATATTTTTTGATAGCTAGCGAGTGTAGATCGATTTTGATTTCTGATCCATTACTTTTCCACAGTTTGTTTAAATCAAACTAATTTTTTGAATAATAATTAAACTGAACAGTTATTGGTCTTTTATTATTAAGTGGATTAAATCAGGGGTTAATTACCCTGTGTTATTGTAACTTTCTTGTTAATAATTATTACTTTTTTATAAATAATCATTTTATCCAAGATCTATACCTAGATTATACCTGGGTTATATAATGATGAAACACAGGGTTATTATTAATATAAACTATTGTATTTAATATAAAATACCCACTTATCCACAGATAATCCTTTGACTAATAATAGATCTTATAAAGATCTTTTTATATTTATTATTAAATATAAATATAGGTGGTGTGTGGATAGCTTGTTTGTGAACTTTGAATAGTCTTTTGGTAGGGTTTTGATAGAATTTGAAGAAATAATGGGAAAACATCGGAAAATGGTAATTTATTTTAAAATATTATTTTCCACAGTTAAGATTATTTAATTACTATATATTGATATAAATTGATCGAACTATGGACGATATAGTGGGTTTTTGGTGGAGAGCGGTATTTTTAAGTCTATGGGAAGCGTTAAAATAGCGGTTATTGCCTGTTATTTCGGCAGAAACTCGTTGATCTCAATAGACGCATCGGCTAGAATTTCGCCCCCTCCCAAGTTGGGAGTACAGTTGGATTAAAGCAACCGCGGGTTTTTAACAATGAAACGTACATTTCAACCAAGTAATTTAAAGCGTAAGCGTACTCACGGTTTCCGTGCGCGTATGGCAACTAAAAACGGACGCGCTGTTTTGGCTCGTCGTCGTGCAAAAGGCCGCAAAGTACTTAGCGCCTAATACGACTCTAGTTTCTAGAATAAAACGCAGGCTCTTGCTGAAACTATGATGGGTTCCGAAACGAACTCGTTTGGTTTTTCGCAGGAGCTTCGTCTTTTAAGCGCTAAGCAATTTTCATTTGTATTTGCTGATGCCAATCGCATTGGTAATAAAGCGTTTACTGTGTTGTTTCGTAAAAACGGGCAAACACACCCTAGACTGGGCTTAGCAATTGCCAAGAAGCAGGTTAAACTGGCCACTGGCAGAAACCTGATCAAACGAAAGATCAGAGAGTCGTTCCGCTTAAACCAACACCGTTTACCGGCGGTCGACTTTGTCTTTATGGTTCGTCGAGATATTAATCATATGGACGCAAAAGCCATTGATGATGCATTGGCTCATGTGTGGCGAAAAACTCGAAAACTATGCGAAAATTATTGATATTGATTATAAGGCTCTACAAAAAGGCATTAAGTCCTTTGTTGGGTGATCGATGTCGTTTTTACCCCAGCTGCTCATCCTATGCCATAGAAGCATTGGAAAAGCATGGTGTTTTAAGAGGCAGCTGGTTATCAATAAAACGAATTTTAAGGTGCCATCCGCTCAATGACGGCGGAAACGATCCGGTACCGGAATCATTCAGTGGCGTTCACAAACACAAACATTAAGAAAATTTGAGATTGTAGATTATGGAATCTTCCCGCGGAATTTTATTGCTTGCCCTCGCCTTTGTAACGTTTTTAATGTATCAACAATGGCAAGAAGATTACGCACCAAAGCCACCTGTGCAATCAGATGTAGCAGCTGAAAGCGCTGCTATCAGTCAAAATGAGTCGGGTATTCCCTCGCAAACCTACCAGCCGGATAGCTCTTCTGACTCAGATATTCCTCAAGCCACCCCTACTGAGCAACCGGTAACACACAATCAATCAGAAACCATCACTCTGAAAAACAATGTACTTGAGTTGAATATTGATACTCATGGCGGAGATGTTGTGCTGGCTCGGTTGTTGAAATTTAATGAAAAACTGAATCAAAACGATAATAAAATCGAGTTATTGAATCGCACGCAAAATCGAACATTTGTCGCTAAAAGTGGTTTGATTGGTGAAAATGCGCCTGATACGGCAAAAGGTCGTGCTCAGTTTAATGTGATTGAAAACAGTACCACCGACAAAGGCAGTCGTCTGGTTCTTCGCTGGATCAACAGTGATGGTGTGGAATTTTATAAAGTGTTCGAGCTGGCGAAGGATCAATATGATTTAGCGGTCAGTTATCGCATCAATAATAAATCATCTGAAGAGCTGAATGTCAGAATGTTTAATCAGCTTAACCGGGATCGTTATGTGTCTTCCGAGGGCGGCAGTGGCTTTGGTATTCAGGCCTACACTGGTGCTGCTTATTCTACGGAAGAAACGCGTTATGAAAAATACGATTTTGACGACATGGATGAAGCCAATCTAAATTTAAAAACCAAGGCGGGCTGGGTAGCGTTTTTGCAGCACTACTTTGTTACTGCCTGGATCCCGAACCAACAGGGTATTAATGAAATAACCTCACAAGTGTTGAAGAACAAAAATGTCTCTATCATTCGAGTAATGCAACAATGGGTGAGTGTCGGTCCTCAGGCGACTAAAGAAATCAGCAGTACCTTGTATATGGGACCAAAAGAACAGGAACAATTAGAACAGTTAGCGGAAGGACTTGATCTTACCGTGGACTATGGCATTTTCTGGTGGATTGGCCAGCCGCTTTTCTGGTTATTAACTTTTTTCCAATCCATAGTGGTGAATTGGGGTGTGGCCATTATTTTGGTTACGGTTACGGTGAAACTTCTGCTTTACCCATTAGCTAATGCGCAATACCGGTCGTTCGCTAAAATGCGGTTATTGCAACCGAAATTACAGCAACTTAAAGAACGCTATGGTGATGATCGTCAGAAAATGTCCATGGCGATGATGGAAATGTACAAGAAAGAAAAAGTGAACCCCATGGGTGGTTGTTTGCCTCTTATTGTACAAATGCCAGTATTTTTTGCACTTTACTGGGTGTTGTTGGAGAGTTATGAAATTCGACATGCGCCATTAGCATTATGGATCCAGGATTTATCCGCGGCCGATCCTTATTATATTTTGCCAATATTAATGGGTATTTCCATGTGGGGGATGCAAAAACTGCAACCGACTGCTGCAACTATGGATCCCATGCAACAAAAAATCATGCAGTTTTTACCAGTAATGATGACCGTATTCTTTATTTTCTTCCCTGCTGGTCTGGTACTTTACTGGTTAGTGAATAACTTATTGTCGATAGCTCAACAACTCTATATCACCAAAAAAATAGAGCGTGAGTACGCGGCGAAAAAAGCCTAGCGATCAAATTTATGAGTGCGACGGAAATTATTGGATCTTCAGAGCAAACGGAGTTTCAGCAAGACACAATCGTCGCACTAGCCACACCACCCGGTCGAGGTGGTGTGGGTATTATTCGTATCTCTGGCGCAAAAGCTTCCAACATTGGCGTAGCCATTACGGGCCAAGTTTTAAAACCCCGTATTGCCACCTATCTAAATTTTCATCTTGAAAATGATCAGGTTGTTGATCAAGGGATCGCACTTTTCTTTAAAAATCCTCATTCATTTACTGGCGAAGATGTGGTTGAACTGCAGGGACATGGCGGACCTGTGGTTTTAGATATGTTGATTAAACGCATTATTCAACTCGGTGTAAGGATGGCCCATCCGGGGGAGTTTTCGGAACGCGCATTTCTCAATGATAAAATCGATCTGGCACAAGCAGAAGCCATTGCCGATTTAATTGATGCCTCTTCGGAACAAGCTGCAAAAAGTGCACTTAAAAGTTTACAGGGCGAGTTTTCAAATAAAGTACACAATCTGGTTGAGCAATTAATTCATTTGAGACTCTATGTTGAAGCCGCCATTGATTTTCCCGAAGAGGAAATAGATTTTTTATCCGATGGTAAAGTAGAGAAAGATTTGCGGGCCATCGTTTCATCTATTGCACAGTTGCAACAGGAAGCGCAGCAAGGTGCTATTTTACGTGATGGTATGAATGTGGTGTTGGCGGGTAAACCTAACGCCGGAAAATCCAGCTTGCTGAATGTGTTATCCGGTAAAGACAGTGCAATTGTCACAGATATTCCGGGAACCACTCGAGATATTTTAAAAGAGCATATCCATATTGATGGTATGCCATTGCACATTATTGATACCGCTGGTTTGCGGGAGTCGGGTGATCATGTTGAAAAAATTGGCATTACCCGAGCCTGGCAGGCAATTGAACAGGCGGATCGATTATTATTGGTGGTTGATGCTACGGACAAAGATCCGCAAGCAAGCATGCAGGATGTAATAACTTTTTTATCCAGTCATATTCAACAATTACCACCATTAACGGTTGTCTATAATAAATGTGACCTGATTGGATCGACAGAAACATTAAAACAAACCCAGTCAAAAACGTTATTTCTCAGTACTAAAAGTAGCCAGGGTATAAGTGAGCTAAAGCAACACCTTAAAGATTGTATGGGGTATGAATCCACCGGTGATGGTGTATTTATGGCAAGACGCCGTCATATTGAGGCAATAGAAAGTGCCAGCGATCATACCGATAAAGCTATGTATCAGTTAACGACTCATAACGCTGGTGAGTTGGTTGCTGAAGAATTGCGTCAGGCACAAAATCAATTAAGCGAAATTACCGGTGAGTTTTCTGCCGACGATTTATTAGGGCGTATTTTTTCCAGCTTTTGTATTGGCAAATAATTTTTTATTGAATTTCAATTAAAATAAAACTCCTTCAGTACAATATTTTTACTGAGTACTGAAGGAGAGGTTGAGCTAGTTATCGGGTTGCTTCGCTACAAGATATTTTTAATAGATTATATAGGTTCAATTGATTTCACTTGTTGCGGCTTAAACCTAACCTGTGCCTTACCACCCGATTGTCGAATTTCCAGTTTAACCAATTTTGCGGTTACTAATAGCAAGCGACCTTCATACTCCCTCCCATTCTCGTCGATTAACAGGACAGTTTCATTTAAGCGTTGCTTTAGTTGATAGAGTGATGGATTACGAATAATCTTTGATACTGGCTGAACAACTGCTGGTTTATTCTGTTTTTGTTTTTCTTGTGCTAACTCTTCTTTGGTCTTTTCTGTTTTAAGTTCAGTAATTGCACGACCATTTATATTCAACTTCATACCGAAGGCATTAACTTTTTCAGCCAAAGATAGCTCATCTATAGTATTTAAACGGATACCAGTTCTAGGGCTTAGAGTAAACGAAAAGTTTTCCGGGGTGTTAGTAAAGTTCTCATATTGCTCTATTAATAAATCAGATACAACAATGCCATTATTTTGCAGATGATTAATAACGGCTTCGGCATGGGATTGTTTAAAATTAGCCATCGATTGATCAGAAAGTTTGGCGCAATATTGATTGCGACTGTTAATGACATGAGGATCGAACATGACCCATTGAGCGTATACTAAATAAGGCGATGTTAGGCTGTCGGGTATCACGTCGTTTAATTCGAACTGCCATTCAAAAGATGCCAGTTGATCGAGTTTAACGCTACTGGTGAGTTTAAGATTTTTTGCAAGACTGTCGTATTGATAATTTAGATCCATAAATCCGGTTACTTTTGTAACTCCGGTATTAATTAAGTCCACCAAAGAAAAACTTTCAGAGTCGCCGCATTGTTGTGCCATTAACTTTATTAAAGTGAGATCACTGGTTTGTTTGAGTGATTTTGCCAGATTACTGATAGGTATTTCGATATTGGTAAAGTTAAATTGCCCTGCTTCTGTATATTCCGAACGAATAATCTGTTCGTTCAAATCAAATAGTTCATCCCAGCCACCCGGTTCAAATGTCAATACATCTGCCTGTAGCAACAAACCGTAAATGGAATGATTGACTCTTGGGTTGGTTAAGACAATTTCGCCCTGTGAGTTGATATAGTGATGTTTATAGTGCAGTGAAAAGTGCTGCGGTAATTTATCCTGAGCCGACTCAATGATCTGGCCAGTTTCACGCCAGCCATAAAATGCAACAGTGACGACAAGTAATAACAATAACAGCAAGAAGCGAAAGATTTTCCTGACCATGAAGTGTCCTTGGGTTTACACCTGTTTTTTATAATTAATAAAGTAAATCAATAAGTTACCTTATTTAATAGCAGATATACAGATTAAATACATCGACAGCGTTCAAAATTTAGGCAAACTCAGGTAAAATCGGCGCCCATTTTCGAAAAGTGACACGATTTTATGCGTTTTGCAGAACAGTTTGATGTGATTGTCATTGGCGGCGGTCATGCGGGTACCGAAGCGGCACTGGCTGCTGCTCGTATGGGATCCTCGACTCTGCTGTTGACTCACAATATAGAGACTCTTGGGCAGATGAGTTGCAACCCGGCCATTGGTGGTATCGGTAAAGGCCATCTGGTGAAAGAAGTGGATGCGCTTGGCGGCATTATGGCTCGAGCCATTGATAAAGGCGGCATCCAGTTTCGTACCCTTAATGCGTCGAAAGGCCCTGCGGTTCGAGCCACCCGTGCTCAGGCCGATCGTGCACTTTATAAAGCAGCGGTACGGGAAGCGCTTGAAAATCAGCCCAATCTTAAGATATTCCAACAGGCAGCTGATGATTTAATTATCGAAAATGACCGTGTGGTGGGTGTTAAAACCCAGATGGGTCTCGATTTTTCAGCCAAAACCGTTGTCTTAACCACGGGTACCTTTTTGGGTGGTGTGATCCATATTGGTATGCAAAACCAGAGTGGTGGCCGGGCCGGCGATCCACCATCAATCGCGCTTGCGGATCGTTTGCGTGAATTGCCCTTTCGGGTTGACCGACTAAAAACCGGCACGCCTCCCCGTATTGATGCGAAATCAATAAACTTCGAGGGACTTGAAGCGCAGCCCGGTGATTATCCAACGCCGGTGTTTTCGTTTACCGGTTCAAGACAAGATCATCCCAAGCAGATTGATTGCTGGATCACCCATACCAATAACCAGACCCATGATGTTATTCGCAGTGGTCTGGATCGTTCGCCCATGTATTCCGGAAATATTGAAGGCATAGGCCCGCGTTATTGCCCATCCATTGAAGATAAAATCATGCGATTTGCCGACAAATCGTCGCACCAGATTTTTATTGAGCCTGAAGGGTTAAATACCCACGAGGTTTACCCTAACGGTATTTCGACCAGTTTACCGTTTGATGTGCAGTTGGCGTTTGTTCGATCCATTAAGGGGTTTGAAAATGCTTTTATCACACGCCCGGGTTACGCCATCGAATATGACTTTTTCGATCCAAGGGACTTAAAGCGTTCATTAGAAACCAAGTTTATTAACGGTTTATTTTTTGCCGGACAGATCAATGGCACAACCGGCTATGAAGAAGCCGCCGCTCAGGGATTGCTGGCAGGATTGAATGCGTCACTGCAAGCTCAGGAAAAAGAGGCCTGGTCGCCCCGTCGCGATGAAGCTTATATGGGTGTGTTGGTGGATGACTTGATCACTTCCGGCACCAAAGAACCCTACCGGATGTTTACCTCTCGAGCGGAATATCGCTTATTGCTTCGTGAAGATAACGCCGATGCCAGACTGACAGAAACTGGTCGTAAACTGGGGCTGGTGGATGATCATCGCTGGTCAGTGTTTAGCGACAAAATGGAAGCCATTGCTGCAGAAAATACCCGGCTGAATAAATCCTTTGTGCAGGCAGGTAGTTCACAAGCGAAAGCATTGGATCAATTTATCGAAAAGCCTTTATCGCGCGAAGCGCGCTTGATGGATCTATTAAAGCGTCCCGAACTCGACTATCAAAAATTAATGTCGGTTGAAGGCGTTGGACCGGGTGTTAAAGATGAGCAGGTGGCATTACAGGTGGAAGTTCAGGCGAAGTACGCCGGTTATATTTCACGGCAGCAAGATGAAATAAACCGTAGTTTACGCTATGAAAATGCCCCGCTTCCGGTGGATCTGGATTATTCGGATATTAATGGCTTATCAGCAGAAGTGATGCAAAAGTTGCAGGACAGTCGACCAGAAACGGTGGGTCAGGCCTCGCGTATTTCCGGGGTCACGCCAGCGGCCATATCATTGATGTTGGTGTATTTGAAAAAACGAAACCTGTTGCGAAAGTCAGCTTAATGGATCTGTCTAAAAAAATTGCCCAGGGTATTAATAAGCTAGGGCTTAGTGTAGGTGAGCAGCAACTTAGTCAGTTTCAGGAAATTATTGAGCGACTGATCAAATGGAACAAAGCCTATAACCTGACGGCGATACGTGATCCGGAGCAAATGGTGATCCTTCATTTATTTGACTCCTTGTCGATTGCGCCTTTATTACGACCGGGTCGATTGCTTGATGTTGGCACCGGCCCAGGCTATCCCGGAATTCCACTGGCCATACTGGAACCAAACCGGGAATATGTGCTGTTGGACAGTAATGGAAAAAAAACACGTTATCTCAAGCAGTTAGTTCATGAGATGAAATTAAAGCAGGTAACAGTGCTAGACAGCCGAGTTGAACAATGGCAACCTGATCGACCGTTTGATGTTATTGTCAGTCGTGCCTTTGCCAGCTTACAAAAAATGACCGATCTGACTGACCACCTGTTAGCGGAAGACGGTGTGTGGCAGGCGATGAAAGGCGAAAACCCCGTAAACGAACAGGCATCACTGCCTGAAAACATTCAACTGGTGTCGGTTGAACCTGTGGCGGTTCCCCTGTTGAATGCTGAACGTCATCTGGTGACATTAAAAAAAGCCTGAAGATAAAATAGTTGAGGTTCAAAGTGGCAAGAATAATTGCAATCACAAACCAGAAAGGTGGTGTGGGTAAAACCACAACCAGTATTAATATTGCTGCCTCTTTAGTGGCCACCAAACGTAAGGTGTTATTGGTGGATCTTGATCCTCAAGGCAATGCTACCAGTGGCTGTGGTGTCGATAAAGCACAGCAGGAACAAAATGTACTCGATGTACTACTGGGAGATTTGTCGGCTGAGCAGGTGATTCAGCCTGCAGTTAATGGTGGTTTTGATTTGTTGGCCGCAAACGGAGATTTATCCGCTGCCGATGTGCATTTAATGGAGTTGGAAAATAAAGAGTCCCGTTTAAAAACGGCACTAAAAGCCGTTCAAGAGAATTACGATTATATATTCATTGATTGCCCGCCTTCGCTCAACATGCTTACCGTTAATGCTTTAGTGGCATCAGGTTCGGTACTTATTCCGATGCAATGTGAGTATTATGCACTGGAAGGTATTTCTTCTTTAATGGATACCATTAATCAGATAGTCGAACATGTGAATCCTGATTTAGAAATTGAAGGGATCCTGCGCACCATGTACGATCCGCGCAACCGTCTGGCGACCGAAGTTTCGAACCAATTACATGAATACTTTGGTGATAAAGTCTATCGAAGTGTTATTCCAAGAAATGTGCGTCTGGCCGAAGCGCCAAGTTATGGTATGCCAGCGTTACAGTATGATCGTTTATCAACCGGTGCAAAATGCTATCTGGCATTGGCCGGAGAAATTATTCGTCGACAAGAACAAAAAGAACCGCCACTTGCGGTTACCAATGCCTAACAGCAATTTACTCAGAACATCAATAGAACGACTTTAAAGAGCAGGAATCATCATGAGCAAACGACTGGGCCGCGGACTGGATGCGTTTATCAGTAAGAAAATAGCTGAAAATAAAGCGGCTGAGCCTGAGCCAGCAACATCATCGGATGATGACCTTCAAGCAAACGAAAAAGGTGAGTTGCGCAAACTGCCGATTGAGTTTTTGCAGCCAGGTCAGTATCAACCTCGAAAAATAATGACTGACGATGCTCTGGAAGAGTTGGCGGAGTCGATAAAAGCTCAGGGCATTATTCAGCCAATCGTGGTTCGGGCTATTGGTCAAAATAAATTTGAAATTATTGCCGGTGAACGCCGATGGCGTGCAGCACAACTGGCCAAACTGTCTGAAGTGCCGGCATTGGTAAAAGATGTACCCGATGAAGCCGCCATAGCCATGGCGCTGATCGAAAACATCCAACGCGAAGATCTGAATGCCATTGAAGAAGCGTCGGCGCTGCAACGGTTGATGACCGAGTTTGGATTAACCCATCAGCAAACCGCCGATGCGGTTGGTAAAAGTCGTACCACCGTGACCAATTTATTGCGTTTGCTGCAATTAAGCGAAGCTTGTCGCGTTATGCTAGAACGTGGTGATATTGAAATGGGTCATGCGCGATCCTTGTTATCGCTGGATAAAGAGCAGCAATCGGAAGTGGCCCGTCAAGTGGTGGCAAAAGGGTTAACGGTTCGTGAAACAGAAAAGCTGGTGCGTAAAACCATTAATCCGGTGAAAGTGAATAATCCGGTAAAAGATGAAGATCCTCATATTGCCAAGTTGGAACAACGGATTTCCGATAAGTTTGGTGCCCCTGTTTCAATTCAACATGGTGCCAAAGGTAAAGGAAAGCTGGTGTTAAGTTACAGTAATCTTGATGAACTCGATGGTATTTTGGGGCATCTTGGATTGACCGACGACTATTAATTAAGCTGCGCACGAAAAGTTTAAGCGTCTAAATTATGACAAAACAGCAACCCAATAATCCGCTGCATGGAATAACTCTTGAGAAAGTGGTAACAAGTCTGGTTGATCATTACGGCTGGGAGAAACTGGCTCAGCGAATAGATATTAACTGCTTTAAAAGCAATCCGTCGGTTAAATCATCGTTAAAGTTTTTACGAAAAACCGATTGGGCAAGAGCAAAAGTTGAGAGTCTGTATTTATCGACTTTTGATAACCCATCACCCTGGGGTCGTTAGGCGTTTTAACGTCAATCATGCCTATGGTTGACGTAAGTTAGATTTAAGTTAAAAAATAACACGCAGTAAAAAAACACCTAAATTTCAATACGTTCTTTTCAAATCCTTCTATGCATTTACACTTTGTTACCTTTTACACTTAGCGCTTCAATTTTAGCTCCGTTATAACTATCAGGTTTTTTGTTGATAAAAGTAACCGGAGGAAGGGTCGAATGATTCAGACCAGAAAATTTAAAGGTATGGCCATTGGAGTGGTCACAGCGCTGGCGCTTAGTCATAGCGTTATGGCAGCTGACAAAGGTAAAGACAGTAAGAAGAAAAAAGATAAAACTGTCGCTGAACTGATTAAAGATAAAACCGAATACGATGGGTTTCTGGATTTTTATCAAGATCCTAAAACCGGCTCGATGATGCTGGTAATTGACGAGGCGCAGCTCGACAAGCCATTTTTATATCACACTCATACTGTAAACGGAGTTCTGGACGCAGGGCATTTTAAAGGTGCATTTCGTACTCAGCGTTTGTTGGAGTTTAATAAGGTTTATGACAACATTGAAGTGGTTTCAAAAACCCCTCGTTATTTGCTCGATGAAGACAGCGCTATTTCTCGATCTGCCGGCACCAATATCAGCAAAGCCATTTTAGCCAGTGCAAAAATAGAAGCGCACGATAAAGACAAAGGTCAATACGTAATTAAGCTTGATCCTTTGTTGTTGTCAGAAACGCTGGAAAAAGTATCACCCTACCCTCGCCCACCTGTACCCGGACAAAAGCCGAAACCACGCTTTAAACTAGGTGGTTTAAGTAAGTCTAAAACCAAATATGTTGGTGTGCGTAGCTTTCCGAAGAACAGTGATGTTGTGGTTGAGTACGTGTTTGATAATAAAGCACCCATGGTCCGTGGTAGCAAGGCGGTTTCTGATCCTCGAACGGTAGCGGTGCAGTTACAACATTCCTTTATTGAATTGCCTGAAAACGGATACCACCCACGACGTGATGATCCCAGAGTCGGTTATTTCACTCAGCAGTTTGATGATTTATCTTCTAATTCCTGGGCGCCTTATAAAGATGTGATCAATCGTTGGAAGTTGGAAAAGAAAAATCCAGAGGCTGAATTATCTGAGCCCGTGGAGCCAATTGTCTGGTGGATAGAAAACACCACCCCCGTTGAGTGGCGGGACACCATAAAACAAGCGGGCGAAGCCTGGAACATTGCGTTTGAAAAAGCCGGATTTAAAAACGCCGTGGTGGTTAAAGTTCAGCCCGATGACGCTGAATGGGAAGCCGGTGATATCCGTTATAATGTTTTACGTTGGACGGCATCTCCGCGCCCACCTTTTGGCGGCTATGGACCCAGTGTGCCTAACCCGTTAACCGGACAAATCATCGCTTCGGATATTATGCTGGAGTTTTCCTATTTCCGTAATCGCTGGTTATACACCTCGTTATTCAGCGATGGAGCAACGGCTGAAGAAATGATGCCAGACACTCCTGTTGAACTAACCTGTAGTGCCGGTCATTTGTTACACGATTCAATGATGGCCGGATTGGTGATGTCGGACATCAATGGGTTCGATGTCAACATGAAGCACAAACTGGTTGAGCAAGCCATGAGTCGTCTGATTTTGCATGAAATCGGTCATACCCTTGGTTTGAATCACAACATGAAAGCCAGTCAGTTATTTAATGCAACCGATGTCCATGATGCGAGTAAAACACAGGGCGTTATAACCGGTTCTGTTATGGATTACCCGTCAGCCAATATTGCTCCACCGGGAATGACACAGGGTGATTTTTACGATACCAAACCGGGTCCTTATGATTTATGGGTGATTGAATACGGCTATTCACCTGCACTGGAAGATCCTGAGGCAGAAGAAAAACGTCTGCAAGGGATCCTTTCGCGATCAACGGAACATGGTTTGGCGTTTGGTAATGATGCTGATGATATGCGTCGTCCAGGATTACACATAGATCCCCGCATTATGATTGGTGATATGTCGAACGAAGCGGTTAAATACGCTGAAGGTCGTTTTCAGTTGATTGATAAAGCCTTTGCTGAATTAAAAGACAATACAACTCAGGAAGGTGGAAACTATCATCAACTGTTAACGTCAGCGAATTATCTTGCGCGTGAATGGCGCACACAAACCGGTGTCATTTCACGTTATATCGGTGGTGTGTATATTGATCGGGCTTATGTTGGCCAAAAAGGCGCAACACAACCTTATACACCGGTGGATAAAGCGACACAGAAAGAAGCCATGACAGCCTTGAAAGATCATCTGTTCACACCCGATGTGCTGAAAAATGCCCAGCCAGTATTTGCTTACATGCAAAAACAACGTCGCGGTTTTGATGGGTTTACCACAAACGAAGATCCTAAACTGCACAAGATGGTGTTGAATGTTCATCGCAATACATTGGATCACCTGTTGCACAGAAATGTATTGCAACGGATCAGTGATACTTCTTTGTACGGTAATGAGTACACGTTAAATGACGTGTTGAATGATTTGACCGATGGTATTTTTGCAGAAGATTTGGCAGCGGATGTAAATACCTATCGGCAAAACCTACAGCATGAATACGTTAAGCGATTAATCGCCATCAGTGGTGCGAAAAAAGGCTCGGCTTATGACTATCTGTCACAAGCTGCTGCGACAGCGCAATTGAAAAACATTAATCGTATGATTAAGTACAATAAGGGAACTGGTTCTACCAGAGTGCATCGTGATTATTTACATATGCAAATAGAAAAAGCGTTTCATGGTGCTTGATCAGGAGTTAATTAAATCGTGAAATTAAAAAAAGGGGCTTAACGCCCCTTTTTTGTATCTTATTGTTTTTTAAGGGAGTTATTGGTAGTGGGGATACCTGTGGAAATGATAAGTTGGACTATTTACTGCGCGAATAAGCGTTTATTAAACTCAGAGCAAGAAAAATAAGTTGGCAATATTTACTCTATTTTATCTCATATCACTATGCTAGCTTCGAGTTCTCTTGGAGAAAATGATAAGCCGCCCCAGGGACCATAAAAATAATGGCGGCAATAATTAAACAGATAAAAAGAGACTACTCAATGATAAATAATAAAGTATTCCTGACAACTCTGGTTGCAGGATCAATCTCCGCAGCGCTGGCCCAGCCTGCACAGCTGAAATCCGTTTCAGCAATGAATACCGATAAAATGGGTACCGTTGAACAATTAGAGCAACGCTACATTATCAAATTTAAAAACGGTTCAACTTTCTCTACCTTAAATAAATCAGGCAAGGCTACTTTAGCCGCAAAAGCAGCGCATAACGCTATTCAAAAAGCTGGCGGTAACGTTAAGCTGGATATGCCAAACAACCTGGCGGTTGCGGCTGTTTTATCGGCTTCTGCAAAACAAAAATTACAAGCTGACGCAAATATTGAATACATCGAAATTGATCAACCCCGTCGTTTAATGGCACAAAGTCAGCCTTACGGTATCGGCATGGTTCAAGCCGATCAAGTTGATGATTCGGTTGCTTCTGCAGCAGCAGGTGGTAAAAAAATCTGTGTTATTGATTCTGGTCTGGATTTGCCACACGAAGATATGGGTTCTTTAAATGGAACCATCACAGGTACTAATAATAGCGGTACTGGAAACTGGTACCAACACGGCGGCCCACACGGTACTCACGTAGCTGGAACTATCGCTGCATTAAATAATGGTCTTGGTGTACGAGGCGTTATTGGTACTGATCCAAACATGCACATTATTAAAGTATTTAATGAGTCAGGTTGGGGTTACTCTTCATCTTTGGTTAGCGCCATTGAAACCTGTGCAAACAATGGTTCTGATGTGGTTAATATGAGTTTGGGTGGTTCAGGATCATCAACCACTGAAGGCAACGCAATGCAATCACTGTACGACAGTGGTGTGTTATTGATTGCTGCCGCTGGTAATGATGGTGTTGCATCATCAACCACTGATGCGGAATCTTTCCCAGCTTCTTACGATGCGGTTATGTCGGTTGCGGCTATTGATAGCTCAAAAGCATTGGCGGATTTTTCACAGAAAAACTCTCAGGTAGAAATTGCTGGCCCGGGTGTTGATGTTTACTCGACTTACCCAGAAGGTTTGGGATCGGTTGTTGAGTTATCAGTAGGCAGTAACGGTTACAGTGTTAACGCTATGGAAAATCAAGGCAGCGCTTCCGGTGCATTATTTGATATGGCAACTGGTGAATCAACCAATTCTGGTGCAAACGGTAAAGTTTGTTTGATTCAACGTGGAAATATCTCTTTCCATGACAAAGTGAAAAATTGTCAGGACAGTGGTGGCGTTGGCGCGATTATTTATAATAACGCTGCCGGTTCTTTCGGTGGAACATTGGGTGACACTAATGCGACTTCAATTCCTGCGGTAACAGCAACAGACTCTGATGGCGCAGCGATGTTAAACCAGCTAGGTCAAACAGCGTCTATTAATATTGGTCCGGGTAACTACGGTAAAATGAGTGGAACCTCTATGGCTTCTCCTCACGTGGCTGGTGTTGCTGCTCTGGTATGGTCAACACACCCAACCTGTAGTGCTGCAGAAATCCGTAATGTATTGAACACAACGGCACAGGACTTAGGTTCTGCCGGTCGTGATGTTAAGTTTGGTTATGGTTTGGTGCAAACCAAAGCAGCGGTTGATTACATCACCAATAACGGCTGTGACGGTAATGGCGGAACTACCCCACCACCACCACCGCCTTCTGATACAACTTTGGAAAACGGTACAGCTAAAACAGGTTTGTCCGCTTCTACTGGTGAAGAGCTTCACTACACAATGGAAGTGCCAGCCGGTGCAACGGATCTTTCGTTTGTAACCAATGGTGGATCGGGTGACGGTGACCTTTACGTGAAGTTTGGTTCACAGCCCACTACGTCTAGCTACGACTGTCGTCCATACAAAAATGGTAATGCAGAAACTTGTAGCATCAGTAATGTACAGGCGGGCACTTACTACGTAATGGTTCGTGCTTATTCTACTTTCTCCAATGTTAGTCTGACGGGAAGTTTCACTGAAGGCGCGACGGGTGGTGAAGGTGGTTCTGCATCTCTGTCCAACTTGTCAGGCAGTCGACGTGCCTGGGATCACTACACTGTTGATATTCCAGCTGGAATGAGCAGCCTGACGGTGACCATGTCGGGTGGTTCAGGTGACGCGGATCTGTATGTGAAGCAAAGCTCACAGCCAACTACGTCAAGCTACGATTGCCGTCCTTATAAAAACGGTAACAATGAAGTATGTACTTTTACTAACCCTACTTCAGGAACCTGGTACATCAGCTTACGCGGTTACAGTGCTTACTCAGGCGTTAGCTTGAATGTCGAGTGGAAACCATAATCGACTTTAGTACTTTTAAGTAAGTTAAAAAGCGGCCCGTTAAACGGCCGCTTTTTTTATGTCTGGAATTTTTTAAAGAAATTCGAGGGGTAGATCATTACTTTATTATTTATATTTTAAAGTGAGATATAAAAGTTTCTAATTGATAAAAATATGTGAATATTTACCTATTGCAAAGTGAGCTGATATGGCAGTTTTATGACTGGTCACAAAATGGCCAGATAGGACTACCTAAAAACATAACCTTATAAACAGAGGCAAATATAGTATGAAAAATAAATCAGCCAAACTGTTTATGACGACTTTGATTGCTGGATCCATTTCAGCAGTGTTGGCTCAGTCGCCATATGACATGAATAAATCTGATAGCTCAAAGCAGATAATGTCTACCAACAAGATGATTGCAGAAACGCAAGGTGAAAAGCGTTATATCATTAAGTTTAAAAATAATTCAGCTTATGCAATGTCTGCGGCTAATGGTGAAATGAAAGTTTCTTCACAAGCTCATCAGTTATTAAATAAACACGGTGCTCGTGTACAGCGCACACTTAATAAGCAAGGCGCAATGGCTGCCATGTTAACCGAGCAGGCGAAACAGCAATTAATGGCAAATAGTGATGTTGAGTATATCGAGGAAGATCCTCGTCGACATCTAATGGCAGAAAGCACGCCTTATGGCATTGGTATGGTTCAAGCGAACCAGGTAAGCGATGGCCTTACAGCAAACAGAAAAGTTTGTATCGTTGATACCGGTTACGACATCAATCATGAAGATTTGATCTCAAATGGTGTTACCGGTGATGACAATGACGGTAATGGCAATGACACCGGTAATTGGTACAACGATGGCCACGGTCATGGTACCCATGTTGCTGGAACTATTTCTGCACTTAGCGGAAATGGTAAAGGAGTAGTTGGGGTTAACCCAAGCGGAAACCTTGGTTTGCACATTGTAAAAGTATTTAATGATTCAGGTAGCTGGGCTTATGGTTCTGACCTGGTTGCTGCGGTTAATCAGTGTGTCAACGCTGGCTCCGATGTGATCAGCATGAGTTTGGGTGGTAGTGCTTCAAGCACCACTGAGCGAAATGCTTTTGTATCAGCATTAAATAACGATGTGTTATCAATTGCAGCCGCTGGTAATGGTGGAAACTCAAGCTTGTCTTACCCTGCCTCTTACGATGAAGTTGTTTCAGTTGCAGCGGTAGACTCTAGCGGTAACCATGCAAGTTTCTCGCAGTACAACTCTCAGGTTGAAATTGCTGCGCCAGGTGTGAGTGTTAACTCAACGCTTCCAGGCAATAGCTATGCATCCTGGAATGGAACATCAATGGCCACACCTCATGTGTCCGGTGTTGCGGCATTGGTATGGAGTCATTACACCTCTTGTAGTGCAGCTCAAATCCGTAGTGCTTTGAATGCAACAGCTGAAGACCGCGGTTCAGCGGGTCGTGACACCCGTTATGGTTGGGGTATCGTAAAAGCGAAAGCGGCTTATGATTATCTGGCCAATGGTTGTGACGGTGACGGCGGTGGCGGTGAACCACCTACGGGCGATACTGAACTAACCAATGGTGTTGCAGAAACCAATTTATCGGGTGCGCAATACTCAGAAGCTTTCTTTACTCTGGATGTACCTGCTGGTGCTACGGACTTAAGCTTCCAGATCTCTGGTGGTTCCGGTGATTCCGATATGTATGTGCGCTTTGGTTCCAAGCCAACTACCAGCAGCTATGACTGCCGTCCATATCGTAACGGTAACAATGAGACTTGCTCAATCAGCAATGTCCAGGCCGGAACATATTATGTGATGCTTCGCGGTTACAGCAGCTTCTCTGGTGTGTCCCTGGTAGGCGCTTTCACTGAGCCTGGTTCAGGCGGTGATGGTGGTACCTTCAGTAAGAGCAATTTATCGGGCAACTCTGGTAGCTGGAGACACTACACGGTAGATATCCCATCAGGTATGTCTTCGTTTACCATTGATATGGCCGGTGGTTCGGGTGATGCGGATATGTACGTACGTCGTGGATCTCAGCCAACAACCAGTAACTATGATTGCCGCCCTTATCGTTGGGGTAATACCGAGTCTTGTAGCTTTAATAATCCAGCTTCAGGTACCTGGTACATCAGTGTAAGAGGGTATTCTTCTTACTCAGGTGTTGGCATCAACGCTGAATGGAAGCCTTAAAACTCATCTGAGTTTGAAAAAGCTGGCTTAACCGCCAGCTTTTTTTATTAACATAACAACTCAGTGTTTGATCGCCAGTAGAGTAAGGTTGTTTAAAATATCTACATCTGGCTAACAAAATACCTTTTTATACATATATCTAGATAAATAAGCATTACGACCTACGCAGGTTTAAAAATGCAATAGAGCTTCAAACTCACCCTTTCCAACTTTAGCGCTACAGAGCAGTAATTTCGGTTGAATTAAGGTCGTTACGAAACTATAATCTGCGCGAAATATAAATATTGGTTGATAATGATTATCATTTTTGGATGTTCAGCTGGTTTTTTACCGATAATTTAAAAGTTAGTGGGTTTAATTGAGAATGTCGCATAGTTTATCAAAATATGGTCGTGCGGCTGCTTTTAAAGTTATTGCTGTCCAGTCAGCCGTAGTAATTATTTCAGCAGCAATAGCTTTGTTTTGGGGATTTAAGGCTAGTCTTTCAATACTTCTTGGCGGAGCCGTGAGTGTATTGCCCTCCCTTGCTTTTGCATATTTTGCTTTTAGGCACTCGGGTGCGCGTTCGTCACAGCAGGTGGTTAAGGGATTTTTATTGGGTGAAGCCATTAAATTTTTCTTAACAATAGTGCTGTTCATTCTAGTGTTTAAATTTGCATCGGTCATGATTGGCGCGGTGTTTATTGGATTTGGAGTGGCGCTAGTCAGTTACTGGTTAGTGCCCTTTGTTTTAGATCGTCAACCGGTAAATAAGAAGGTTTAATTATGGCGACCGAAAATGGTGAGTTAACAAGTGCCGGATACATCCAGCACCATCTTAAAAACTTGACTGTTTGTCACACTGAACAAGGTTGGCAATGGAGCGGTGCAGACAATAACTACGTATGCGACGGTAACTTTACTGCATTTCACGTAGATAGTATTGGATGGTCTATTTTCTTAGGTGTTTTCTTTTTGTGGCTATTTCGCCGAATTGCGAAAAAAGTCGAAATTGAAAAGCCAGGAAAGCTGCAATCTTTTGTCGAAATGATAGTTGAGTTTGTCGATAAAAGCGTTAAAGATACGTTTCATGGTAAAAGCCCGGTTATTGCCCCTCTTTCTCTTACCATTTTTGTGTGGATTTTCCTAATGAATCTGATGGATTTAATCCCAGTAGATTTATTGCCTTGGGCGTTCCATGCTGGCGGCGTTGATTATATGAAGGTCGTTCCTTCGACTGATCCTAATATTACCTTTGGTCTTTCTTTATCTGTTTTTGTATTGATTATTTTTTACAGCATCAAGATTAAAGGTGCTGGTGGGTTCTTCAAAGAATTAGCCTTTCAACCCTTTGGCCCTTGGATGATGCCATTTAACTTGATACTTGAAGGTATAGGTTTGTTGGCGAAGCCGGTATCGCTTGCGTTACGTTTATTCGGTAACCTGTACGCAGGTGAACTTATTTTTATGCTTATAGCACTTTTATTTACTGCTGGTATAGGTGGTGCTGTAGGTGGTGTGCTAGCACACATTGTTTGGGCGATTTTCCATATTTTGGTAATCGTACTTCAAGCTTTTATTTTCATGATGTTGACCATTGTTTATTTAAGCATGGCACACGAAGATCACTAGAATTTAACAGATATTTACTTTATTAACTTTTAATAACTTTTTAGTTTTATAATCCCTGGAGGAAAACAATGGAAACTATCTTAGCTATGACCGCTTTAGGTGTAACTTTGATCTTAGGTCTAGGTGCTTTAGGTACTGCGATTGGGTTTGGTATTTTAGGTGGTAAGTTTATCGAAGCTTCTGCTCGTCAACCAGAATTAGCGCCTCAGCTTCAAGTTAAAATGTTCTTAGTTGCAGGTCTTCTTGACGCCGTAACCATGATTGGTATTGGTATTGGTATGTGGTTCACTTTCGCAAGCCCATACTTAGCAGCTCTTCAAGGTTAATTTTTTATCCAAACCCATTAGGAGAGAACCGACGTGAATATTAATCTCACTTTAGTAGTACAAATGGTAGCTTTTGCTATCTTCGTCGCGTTCTGCATGAAATATGTGTGGCCTCCTTTGCTTGGCGCTATTATCGAGCGTCAAAAGAAAATTGCTGAAGGCTTAGCTGCTGCAGAAAAGGGTGAGCACGATTTAGTGCTTGCCAAAGAAAGCGCAGTTAACACTTTAAAAGAAGCAAAAGCTGAATCAGCAAAGTTAGTTGAACAAGCAAAGAAGCGTCATAGCGAAATCGTTGAATCTGCAAAAGACGATGCTCGTGAAGAAGCCGAGAAAATCTTAAAAGGCGCTCGCGCAGAAATTGAGCAAGAGGTTAACCGTGCTAAAGAGCAATTACGTGCTCAGTTAGCTGGATTAGCGGTAGCCGGTGCCGAGAAAATTCTTGAGCGTAACATAGATGCAGCACAGCAGAACGACATTGTTGAAAAGCTGGTCACAGAACTTTAATAAAGGTGGACCATGGCTGAATTAACCACAGTAGCGAGACCTTATGCCAAAGCGGCATTTGAGCATGCTATGGCGGAAAATGCGTTATCCAGTTGGTCAGACATGATTGATTTTGCAGCAGCAGTTGTTGCTGATAAACAAATGAAAAGTTTATTGTCTAGCCCACACTTAACGCATGAGCAACAACGTGACGCCATGTTGAAAGTTTGCGAAGGCAAACTGGATGCTCAGGGACAAAACTTTATTAAGTTATTGTCTCAAAATCACCGCTTATTGGTGTTGCCACAAATAGCAGATATTTTTGAGCACTTGAAGGCTGAGTTTGAAAAAACCGTTGATGCTCGAATTACCTCTGCTGCTGAACTGACAGCTGAGCAACAAGATAAGTTAAAACAGAAGCTGGCTTTAAAGTTAGGGCGACAGGTCAATATCGAAGTTAAAATCGATGCTGATTTACTGGGCGGCCTGGTCATTGAAGCTGAAGATATGGTCATTGATGGTTCGGTACGCGGTAAGCTTGCCAAACTGTCAGAGACGCTGAAAGTATAAAAGGAATCCAGAGCATGAGTATGCAACTGAATCCATCTGAAATTAGCGAGTTAATTAAACAACGCATCAACGAGTTTGAAGTTGTTTCTGAAGCTCGTAATGAAGGCACTATCGTCAGCGTTTCTGACGGTATATTAAAAATTCATGGCCTCGCCGACGCGATGCAAGGTGAAATGATTGAGCTTCCTGGCGGAAGTTACGGTCTTGCATTGAACCTTGAACGTGATTCTGTCGGTGCGGTTGTATTAGGCGACTATTCACACATCGTTGAAGGTGAAAAAGCCAAGTGTACCGGACGTATTCTTGAAGTCCCAACCGGCGAATGTATGTTAGGCCGTGTTGTTGATGCACTAGGTAACCCACTCGACGGTAAAGGCCCAATTGAAGGCGCAAAGAATGCACCAGTAGAAAAAGTTGCACCTGGTGTTATTTCTCGTCAATCGGTTGATCAACCTGTACAAACCGGTATCAAATCAATTGATGCGATGATTCCTGTTGGTCGTGGTCAGCGTGAGCTTATCATTGGTGACCGTCAAACAGGTAAAACAGCGATTGCAATTGATGCCATCATCAACCAGAAAGGTACTGGTGTTAAATGTATCTATGTCGCGGTTGGTCAAAAAGCGTCAACAATTTCTGGCATCGTTCGTAAGTTAGAAGAGCATGGCGCAATGGATCACACAGTGGTTGTTGCGGCAGGCGCGTCTGATTCTGCAGCGTTGCAATACATTGCACCATTTGCGGGTTGCTCAATGGGCGAATACTTCCGCGATAAAGGTGAAGACGCTTTAATCGTATACGATGACTTAACCAAGCAAGCTTGGGCTTATCGTCAAATCTCACTATTGCTTCGTCGTCCTCCTGGTCGTGAAGCTTACCCTGGTGACGTATTCTACTTGCACTCTCGCTTATTGGAGCGTGCTGCACGTATCAATGCCGATCACGTAGAGAAGTTAACCAACGGTGAAGTTAAAGGTAAAACCGGTTCTTTAACCGCGTTACCCATTATCGAAACACAGGCGGGTGACGTATCAGCGTTCGTACCGACTAACGTAATTTCGATCACCGATGGTCAAATCTTCCTGGAAACAGATTTGTTTAACTCAGGTATTCGTCCTGCGGTTAATGCGGGTCTGTCGGTATCGCGTGTTGGTGGTGCTGCTCAAACCAAAATCATTAAGAAGCTTGGTGGCGGTGTTCGTCTGGCGTTGGCTCAATATCGTGAGCTTGCCGCTTTCGCGCAGTTTGCTTCGGATCTTGATGAAGCGACTCGTGCACAGTTAGAGCACGGTCAACGCGTTACCGAGTTAATGAAACAATCTCAATACTCTCCAATGTCTGTGGCAGAGATGGGCGTATCTTTGTACGCTGCTGAAAAAGGTCACTTACAAGCGGTTGAGTTGGATAAGATTGGCGACTTCGAGTCGGCTTTGATTGATTACATGAACAATCAACACAAAGCATTGATGGATAAAATTAATGAAACCTGCGCTTACGACGATGAGATCGCAGCAGCATTAGAAGAAGCCATCAATCAATTCAAATCAACTCAAACCTGGTAATTGAAATGGGAAGTGTTCTGCACTTCCCTTTTATTTTGATTAACGTTTTGAGAGTAACAGGAAAAGATTATGGCCGGCGCTAAAGAGATTAGAACGAAAATTGGGAGTATTAAAAACACCCAAAAGATCACCAGTGCCATGGAAATGGTAGCAGCCAGTAAAATGCGTAAAGCTCAAGATCGCATGGCCGCTACACGTCCCTATGCCAAACGTATCCGCAGTGTTATTGGCCATCTTGCGCACGGTAATACTGAGTATCAACACGCGTTTATGAATGAACGTGAAGTTAAGCGTGTAGGCTTTATTGTTGTTTCAACCGATCGTGGTTTATGCGGCGGTTTAAATATTAATTTATTTAAACAAGCGCTTAATGCGATGAAACAATGGAGTGACCAGGGTGTAGAAATTGAATTATGCCTGATTGGTTCTAAAGCCCACAGTTTCTTCAAGCGATACGGTGGTAAAGTGGTCGCAAAAGTTTCTGGCTTAGGCGATGCTCCGCAAGTATCCGATTTGATCGGTGCTGTTAAAGTTATGCTGGATGGTTACAACAAAGGTAATATTGACCGCTTATTTATGGCGCAAAATGACTTTGTGAATACCATGACTCAGAAGCCTGACGTCAGTCAGCTATTGCCCATCGTACCCAGCGAAGATGATGAACTAAAACATCACTGGGACTATATTTATGAGCCTGATGCAAAAGCGTTGCTTGAAGTGTTATTGACTCGTTACATTGAGTCTCAGGTTTATCAAGGTGTGGTTGATAATCTTGCTTGTGAGCAAGCTGCACGTATGGTGGCGATGAAAGCAGCATCGGATAATGCTGGTGATTTGATCGACGAATTACAACTGGTTTACAACAAAGCGCGTCAAACAGCAATTACTCAGGAATTGTCGGAGATTGTTGCAGGCGCGGCAGCGGTATAGTGAATCAGCTCAAAGAATTAAATTTGGTTAAGAGGACTGTGATATGAGCAGTGGTAACATTGTTGAAATTATCGGTGCGGTAATCGATGTGGAATTTCCACGTGGCAATGTACCCAAAGTGTACGACGCGTTGAATGTGAGCGGTAGTGAAATCGTTCTTGAAGTTCAACAGCAACTCGGTGACGGTGTTGTGCGTTGTATCGCGATGGGTTCATCCGATGGTATGAAGCGTGGAATGGACGTTAGCAACACAGGCGCGCCAATTCAGGTACCGGTAGGTAAGAAAACTCTAGGACGTATTATGGACGTTCTGGGTAACCCGATTGATGAGAAAGGCGCGATTGGTGAAGAAGAGCGTATGTCTATTCACCGTAAAGCCCCTTCTTATGAAGAGCAAGCAGCAACCAACGAACTGCTGGAAACAGGTATCAAGGTAATCGACCTTGTATGTCCGTTTGCCAAAGGTGGTAAAGTTGGTCTGTTTGGTGGTGCTGGTGTTGGTAAAACCGTAAACATGATGGAGCTTATTCGTAACATTGCGATTGAGCACTCGGGTTACTCGGTATTCGCTGGTGTTGGTGAGCGTACTCGTGAGGGTAACGACTTCTACCACGAAATGACGGATTCCAACGTTATCGACAAAGTATCCTTGGTTTATGGTCAGATGAATGAGCCTCCAGGTAACCGTTTACGTGTTGCACTGACCGGTTTGACCATGGCGGAAAAATTCCGTGATGAAGGTCGTGACGTACTGTTGTTCATCGATAACATTTACCGTTATACCCTGGCAGGAACAGAAGTATCTGCACTGCTTGGTCGTATGCCTTCAGCGGTTGGTTATCAGCCGACTCTGGCAGAGGAAATGGGTGTGCTACAAGAGCGTATTACCTCGACCAAAACGGGTTCGATCACATCGATTCAAGCGGTATATGTACCTGCGGATGATTTAACCGATCCATCTCCTGCAACTACCTTTGCTCACCTTGATGCAACGGTTGTATTGTCTCGTCAAATTGCAGAGCTTGGTATTTATCCTGCGGTTGATCCTTTGGATTCAACATCACGTCAGCTTGACCCATTGGTTATTGGTCAGGAGCATTATGACGTTGCTCGTGGTGTACAGTCGGTTCTTCAACGTTATAAAGAGCTGAAAGATATCATCGCCATTTTGGGTATGGATGAGTTAAGTGAAGAAGACAAGCAAGCGGTTGCGCGAGCTCGTAAAATTCAACGTTTCTTATCTCAGCCATTCTTCGTTGCCGAAGTATTTACCGGTGCACCTGGTAAATACGTACCACTGAAAGAAACCATCAGTGGATTTAAAGGCATCCTGAACGGTGAATTCGATCATCTGCCAGAGCAAGCTTTCTACATGGTTGGAAGCATTGAAGAAGCAGTTGAAAAAGCCAAGAGTCTTTAAGACTTTAACCTTGAAGGGATGAAGACTATGCCTTATACATTTCATCTCGATATCGTCAGTGCCGAAGAAGAAATCTTCTCCGGCACCGTAGACATGTTGGTTGCAAACGGTGAGCTGGGTGAGTTGGGGATTTCCCCGGGTCACGCACCACTGTTAACCTCGCTCAAACCTGGGCCGGTTAAGGTAACCAAGCATGGTGGCGACGAAGAGTTTTATTATGTATCCGGTGGAATGCTTGAAGTGCAACCGCACGTGGTAACGGTACTGGCTGATACAGCAGTACGAGCCGATGATGTGGATGAAGCAGCGGCTATCGAAGCACAAAAAGCGGCTGAACAAGCACTGCACGATCAATCCTCCGAAATTGAATACTCAAAAGCGGCTGCAGAGCTGGCTGAAGCTGCGGCTCAGTTACGTACTTTGCAGGCCATCCGCCGTAAAGCGGGAAAATAAAAACCAATCTGGTTTTTCACAGTCCAAATTAAGGGAGCTTAGCCTCCCTTTTTTGCGTGTATGGCCCTGAACTATTCCAATTCCTACGGTCTTAGGGCAAGATTACATTCTTTATTCATTGCGTTAAAACAATTATCTGACAGGGAATAATTATGGGATTAAGCGTTATTATTCTGGCAGCGGGTCAAGGTACGCGAATGCGTTCTTCAATGCCTAAAGTATTGCACCCAATCGCGGGTAAACCCATGTTACAGCACGTTATTGAAACCAGTAGCAGCTTACAGGCCGATAATATATTCGTGGTGTATGGTCACGGCGGTGAACTGGTCAAGCAAACCATTACGGAAGATGGCATTCAGTGGATTGAACAAAAACAGCAACTGGGTACTGGTCATGCAGTGGATCAAGCCAGTGATTTTCTGGCGGATGACGATGACGTATTAATCCTCTACGGCGATGTACCGCTGATCCACCACGATACTTTGTATGAATTGTTAAAGATAAAGCCAAATAATGGCATATCACTATTAACCAACCTGCTTGATGATCCAACCGGTTATGGTCGAATTGTTCGCGATGATACGCAAAAAGTAATAGGCATTGTTGAGCAGAAAGATGCCACCGACGATCAATTGTTAATAAGTGAAGTTAATACTGGAATATTGGCTGCAAACGGTAAAGATCTAAAAACCTGGTTATCGAATTTAAGTGATGACAATGCACAGGGTGAATATTACCTGACCGATATTATTGGTTTTGCAGCAACGGAAGGTCGTGAAATAGTTACCGCGGCACCAAAAGATGCCAGTGAAGTGGAAGGTGTTAATAACCGAATTCAACTGGCAGCACTGGAACGCGCCTATCAAAGAGCTTGTGCTTACAATCTTTTAGAAGGTGGCGTCACCTTGATTGATCCTGAGCGATTTGATTTGCGCGGAAAGTTAATTGTCGATCCTGATGTAACCATCGATGTTAATGTGATTATTGAAGGCAAGGTCAGCATCAAAAAAGGCGCGGTGATTCAGGCAAACTGCATTTTAAAAGACTGCAGTATTGGTGCAAATTCTGTGATTAAAGCCAATTCAATCGTTGAAGATAGCATTGTCGGTGAAGATTGTACCGTTGGTCCTTTTGCGCGACTTCGGCCCGGAACAGAACTTAACAATGATGCGCACATTGGAAACTTTGTTGAAGTTAAAAAGTCCACTATAGGTTCAGGCAGCAAAGCCAACCACCTTGCCTATATTGGTGATGCAGAGATTGGCAAAAAAGTTAACGTGGGTGCCGGTACAATCACCTGCAACTATGATGGTGCTAACAAACATAAAACCATTATCAAAGATAACGCATTTATTGGCAGTGATACGCAACTGGTCGCCCCGGTTACCATTGGTTCAGGCGCAACAATTGGTGCCGGGAGTACCATTACACGCGATGTATCCGATGAAACTTTATGCGTCACCCGCGTAAAGCAAAAAGAAATTAACGACTGGCAACGTCCAGTTAAGAATAAGTCTTAGTACTTGATGGAGTAAATAAACATGTGTGGAATTGTGGGTGCGGTTGCACAAAGGGATGTGTCTGAAATTTTAATTGAAGGTTTACGCCGACTCGAATACCGGGGGTACGATTCCGCGGGCGTTGCGATTTTAAATAACGCAGAAATACAAAGAGTCAGACGTTTAGGTAAAGTTAAAGAATTAGCCGATGCGGTTTCTGAATCCCCTGCTCCTGGTGGCATTGGGATTGCGCATACACGCTGGGCTACTCATGGCGAGCCCAGTGAAATAAATGCTCATCCTCATGTTTCCGGCAGTGATATCGCCGTAGTGCATAATGGAATTATTGAAAACCATGAAGCATTGAAGCAACAGCTAAGCGCTAAAGGTTATGAGTTTGTTAGTCAAACCGATACCGAAGTGATTGCGCATCTGGTAGCGGATCACTTTAAACAAACCAATGATTTATTAAAAGCGGTTCAACTTGCGGTTAAAGAACTTGATGGCGCCTACGGTACGGTGGTTATGCACCGAGATAAACCCGAAGAACTTGTGGTGGCCCGCTCAGGCAGTCCTCTGGTTGTGGGTAAAGGTATTGGTGAGATGTTTGTTGCGTCGGATCAACTGGCGCTTTTACCCGTGACGCGACAATTTCTCTATCTTGAAGAAGGTGAAGTGGCGCGTGTAGAACGTACTTGTGTTGAAATTTATGATGTTGATGGCAATTCGATTGATCGTGAATTTGAAGAGTCAACCGTGCAACATGACGCTGGTGATAAAGGACCCTATCGCCATTACATGCTAAAAGAAATATATGAACAGCCGACTGCCATTAGTAATACCCTTGAAGGGCGAATCATAAACGGTGATATTAACAGCGAGATATTTGGTGTTAATGCCAGTGACATTTTTGATAAAGTGGAAGCAATACAAATTGTTGCCTGCGGCACTTCATTTCACGCGGCTATGGTTACCAAATATTGGTGTGAATCCATTGCCAATATTCCATGTCATGTAGAAATCGCCAGTGAATATCGATATCGCGTCAGTTACACGCCAAAAAATGCGTTGTTTATTACTATTTCGCAATCCGGTGAAACCGCCGATACCTTGGCCGCCCTTCGACTTGCAAAAGAAAAAGGCTTTATGGCTTCGTTGTCCATTTGTAATGTGCCAGGTTCTTCTTTAGTCAGAGAATCTGATTTGGCCTTTATGACTCGTGCCGGCGCTGAAATTGGCGTTGCCAGTACTAAAGCCTTTACCACTCAATTAACCGGTTTATTAATGATGGTGGTATGTATCGCAAAACAAAAAGGCATGGCGAAAGAACAGGTCAGTCAACTGGTTGCTTCCATTGAATCGATTCCGGGTGAGATAAAACACGCATTAGAAAAAGATTCATTGATTGAGCAAATGGCGGAAGATTTTAGTGAGAAACACCATAGCCTGTTTTTGGGTCGTGGCGATCAATACCCTATCGCGATGGAAGGTGCGTTAAAACTAAAAGAAATTTCCTATATTCATGCAGAAGCCTACGCGGCTGGTGAATTAAAACATGGTCCTCTGGCATTAATCGATCATGAAATGCCGATTGTTGTGGTTGCGCCAAAAAATGAACTATTAGAAAAATTAAAATCTAATATGGAAGAGGTTCGAGCTCGTGGTGGTCAGCTGTATGTATTTGCTGATAAACAAGCGGCATTCAAAGAAGAGTCTGGTGTAAAAGTGGTTTCAATAGACTCGGATCATGATGTGACTGCCCCGATAATCTATACCATCCCATTACAATTACTGAGTTATCATGTTGCGGTGATCAAAGGTACCGATGTTGATCAACCCAGAAATCTGGCAAAATCTGTGACTGTGGAGTAAAACATGTCAAACAAACAATTACTTATTAAAACTATATTGATCAGTGCCATCTTTTTCATCTCGAATATTTTTGCAGTAGAAATGGAAGAAGGTGTCCATTATGACATCGTCAGTGCGCGCAAAAGTGACAGTAAAGTCGTAAAAGAATATTTTAACTACGGCTGCCCCGGTTGTTATAAATCGGAGCCATTAGTCAAAATGATAGAAAACTCTTTGCCAGAAGACGCTTCTCTACAGTCGGTTCCTTTTGAAAACCATGCAGGCTGGCGCATTTATGTTGAAGCTTTTTATATAGCTGAAATGTTAGGTATTCTGGATAAAGCCCATGAAGCTTTATTTCATCAGGTGCATGTTGAAAAGAAAGCTATTGCCAATAAAGATCAGCTTAAAACACTGTTTGTGAAATTAGGCGCTGATGAAAAACGCTTTGATCAGGCGGCCAATTCGTTTCAACTCAATTCTAAATTGCGACTGGCAAGAAAAGAAGCCATGAGTCATAAAATATTATCGACCCCCTCTTTTGTGGTGAATGATTATTACCGAATCAATGCTCAGGCATTTAAGTCGAATAAAGATCTAGTAGATGGGATTAATGAGTTGTTGCAGCGTTAAGCTAATAGCTCTCTGTCATTAAAACCATTAAAAAGGCGCTAAATAGCGCCTTTTTTACATTTTGTTACATGGAAAACTCAATCATTGAAAACTTTTAACCAAGACTGGTCGACTAGACAATAAACGCAAAAATAAAGAGGGACGTAATATGAACAAGAACAGCATCATATCGTTAGGCTTGATCAGTGGTTTGTTATTCTCCAGCGGCGTAAATGCAGAAATTAATGCCTGTGACTACGATTTTCCATATGATATCGAAATTAAACAACGCAATATTAAAATCAGCGATCATCATAAAGAAGTGCTCTCGATTAATGTTGATAATCAGTTGTTTATACGAGGTGAGAAACAATCATTAACTCACAATCAGCAACAGTTGGTTGATGAAATGGCGATGGGTTATCGCTCATTACTGCCATCGATAGCTGCGATTGCTGGTGAAGCGGCAGAGATTGGTATGAAAGCTGCCACGGTCGCACTGAATGCCCTATTTATTGATGATCCTGCGCTGCAGGCGTCATTGCTTAAAAAGCTGGACGGCATCGGTGAAAAAGTGAAAGCCAATGTCAGTGAGCAACATTTAAATGGTCATGTGCTATCCGATGATGTGTTAAATAATGAGTTTGAGCAAGAGATAGAAGCTCTGGTAACAGAAGCGGTAGAAAAAGCGAGTGGCAAAGTACTATTAAAAACCATTGCACAGGTGCTCAGTGGTGATCAGGAAGAAATAAACGATCTGGAATTTCGTATGGAAATGATGGGTGAAGATTTGGCGATGCAGGTTGAGTCTGAAGCGGAAAAGCTTGAAAAAGAAGCCGAAAAGCTGTGCGACAAAATAGCCGAGTTGGATAAAGTTGAAAGTAACTTGCAAACGGCATTGCCAAGTTATTCTGCCATTAATCTTATTAAGAAAAACTGAATATATAGAAAGCTGGTTGATCTTCAATTAGAGCCGTAATTGACTAAGAAATCTGTCCTCAGGTTTCTTTGTTTTACTTTAGACTCAAATTTGTTAATCGATTAATTGGTAGTCTGCTCTGGTATCCCATAAAATAGATGCCATACAGATTTTATTAGACTATCAATTATGGGCGTATGACAGAATTACCTCATTCAAAATTTTCCTTAAAACTAACATTGATCAACAGTCTGCTGTGGTTAATTGCACGACTGTCGTTTATGACCGCTCGTCGTTGGGGCGCATTTTTTGGCCGATTAAGTTATTACCTGAACTCGCGCTCCGTTAAAGTCAGCGCTAAGAATATAGCGTTATGCTTACCTGAATTATCCAGTAAACAACAAAAAAAATTACTGAAACAGAGCTGTATTCATTCTGGCATGGTTTTTTTTGAGTCCTGCTGGGTGTGGCAGGCATCGAATCAGGATGTTGCCAAGTTAATTGTTTCGGTAACTGGGCAGGAATATCTTGATAAGGCCATAGCGAAAGGCAAAGGTGTTATTTTAACCGGCCCTCATTTAGGCAACTGGGAAGCGTTACTGGCCTGGGGAGGCATGAACTTAAAGGCATCCTGTATGTATCGGCGGCCAAAGATAACTGAACTGGATCCGCTTATTCAGCAGGCACGGAGTAAATCCGGTGTTGAATTAATTATTGGTGAGCGCAGCAGTGTGCGGCAGATGCTTACGACCCTTAAGCAAGGTGAATGTTTTTTATTATTGTCGGATCAAAATCCTGCCGCAAACGCCGGTGTTTTTGCCCCCTTTTTTCACCACCCTGCCTATACTATGGTGCTTATCCAACGGTTAATAGCAAAAACGAAATCCGAATTATTATTTTTTCATGCTGAGCGGGTGGAAAACGGTTTTAAGGTTCATATTAAACCAGCGAATTTTTCAACGGCGGATCAATCCACAGAGCAGTTTGCCGAATTATTAAACCAGCAACTGGCGCAACAGATAAAAAGTTGCCCTGAGCAATTCGAATGGTCCTATCGACGTTTTCGTCCGGTACCGGAAGGCTATTCTCACGTATACCTGGATTTATGAAATCACTGATTATTTATCTTATTGCAGGTTTTCATCGCCTGTTGCCCTTTTCGGTCAATCGCTGGGTGGGACGACAATACGGTCGATGCCTTTACTATACTCATTCACGTTATGCTCGCACCAGTTTTACCAATTTAGAACACATCTTTTCTGAGCGCAGTCACAAAGAAAACCAACAGCTTGTGTATCAATCCTGCCTGCATACCGGAATGATGATTGCCGAGTCTTTTTGGCTGTGGCAACAGTCACTTGAAAAAATAAATCAACGGATTATCAGCGTTAAGGGGCAAGAATTAATAGAGTCTGCGATAAGTGAAGGTAAACCAGTGCTATTAACCGGACCGCACATGGGTAATTGGGAAGCATTTTCCATCTGGTTTGGTATTCATTTTAATACAGCTGTTATGTACCGACCGGCGAAAATAAAGGTTTTGGATAGGTTAATACGAAAAGGTCGTAGTTTAACGGGAACACAGTTAATTAAGGGTGAGAAGCGAAGTGTCCGTAAAATTTTGAGACACTTAAAATCTAAAGGTATTTTATTTATACTTTCTGATCAGGAGCCGGATAAAGGCAGTGGCGTTTATGCAGATTTTATGGGAAAGCCCGCTTATACAATGACTCTTGTGCAAAAATTAATGCAGAAAACACAAGCGATGCCTTTGATATTTCGCACTGAGCGGGTGTCAAAAGGGTTTGCCATTAATATTTCAGAAGCATTATCTCTGGATGTGGATGAAACGCCGGAAAAGTTTGCTGGTCAGTTAAATCAACTTCTGGAGCAGCAAATTATGACAAATCCAAGCCAATTCGAGTGGGGTTACAAGCGATTTAAATCACCGCCTGATGGCGATTATGACTTTTATCCAGAATAATCCAATTAAATTTCTGCAGTATACGAGAAGCGATCTCATTTAAATTTGTTATTTTAATCTTACCTTTAGTCGTAAAATGCATATAAATACTATGATCGACAGTTATTTACTGTAAATTGCTGAGAAATTTGGACAAATTTCATACCACTAACTATATTTACCCGTAATTACTCCCTCCGCGAGGATCAGCGTTAGTAGTCGCCTCTGTTGTGTGACGCTCGATAAAACTTCATGTTAAATCATTCCGTAAAATTAAAGATTTTTCTGGTATCGGCTTTTGCCCTGTTGATTGGTGCAATATTTAAAGCGGTTGAAAACGACTTTATTGTCGTAGTCGCTGATGTATTAATGGTTGGTATATTTTTACTGGCAGCCTTTCAGGTAGCCACCAAGCGTGAACGAAATCCCTCTGACTTTTTTATACTACAGATGGTTACGTTGTTTTATATGTTGGTGGTTTATCGGTCGCCAGAAGTTATTTACTTGTGGTCATATCCGTTGGTAATGGCGTACTACTTTCTATTACCACACCAGAAAGCTATTTCGTTAAATGGAGTTTTGCTGGCTTGGTCCGCACTGATTACTTATTCCTTCCTACCAATAGAATATTTTGCCCGTTATATTGTGACTTTATCTACTGCATCGGTGTTTGCCTACTCATTTTCGGTATTGGTGGCTAAGCAAAGCGAAATATTAAAACAACAGGCTCAAACGGATATTCTTACCGGTCTGTCGAATAGACGGGCCATGGAGGCCGAACTGGTAACCGAGCTGTCGCGCTTAAAGCGGTATAAAGGTGACAGTTGCTTGATGATATTGGATATCGATCATTTTAAATCGATCAATGACAAATTTGGACATGCCAAGGGTGATAAAGCATTAAATGCGCTGGCAAATATTGTTAAACAACGGTTACGAAAGTGTGATCGAATATTCCGTTACGGCGGCGAAGAATTTGTGATTATTTTACCCAATACGGAATTGCAACACGGTGTATTACTTGCGGAGTACTTTAGGGAGCTGGTGTCTCACACGGAGTTGATTGATGAAGTGAACTTAACCATTAGCGTCGGTGTGACCGAAATGGTTGTTGGTGAAGACTGGAAAACCTGTTTTGAACGTGCCGACAGACACTTATACGTTGCTAAAAAACAAGGTCGAAATAGAACTGTTTCTGACAAAGAAGACTTTCTGCAAATTATTAACGGCGGTGTCGGCTAACTCAGCCAACTTATGGTTTAGCGCCGCCAGAACGCAGGCGTTAGTAACACCAATAGTGTAAAGATTTCCAGTCGACCAAATAACATGGCAAGACACAGCAGCCATTTGCCCAAATCACTTACCGATGAATAATTCGCGGCAACTTCTCCGAGCCCGGGTCCCAGATTATTCATACAGGCTGCTACTGCTGAGAAAGCCGTGACCTGATCCATACCATCGGCAATTAAAATCAACATAATAATGACAAATATCGCCACATAAGCGGCAAAAAATCCCCAGACAGCGTTAGAGACTTTTTCCGGCAGTATTTGTTTACCCAGTTTTACCCGAAGCACAGCGTTAGGGTGGATCAGTTTTTGGATCTCACGCATGCCCTGCTTAAACAACAGTAAAAACCGCACGACTTTTATGCCGCCGCCTGTGGATCCGGCACAGCCACCGACAAAACTGAGTAATATAAGAAGCAGAGGCAACATGCCGGGCCAGGCTGAAAAATCGCTGCTGGCAAAACCGGTGGTGGTGCCAATGGAAATGGTGTGGAATATGGCTTTGTAGATGGATTCTCGAAAATTAAATTGTTGCGATATAAACAACCCGACAAAACAGATAATAAACACCAGAGTAATCAGTGTGATGTAAGCGCGAAATTCCGGGTCGCGACTGTAGGGCTGGATGCTTAATTGGCGATAGGCGACAAAATGCAGCGAAAAATTTATTCCTGAAATCAGCATAAAGATACTGCAGATAATTTCGATATTGCTGCTATTAAACCAGCCGATACTCGCATCGTGGGTTGAAAAGCCGCCAATGGCAACCGTTGAAAAACTATGACTGATGGCGTCAAACGGTGACATTCCCGCTACCCAATAGCTTAATGCACAGGCGATGGTGAGTCCCAGATAAATAAACCAGAGGGCTTTGGCGGTTCCGGCAATTCTTGGGGTGAGCTTGGCGTCCTTTACCGGGCCGGGTGTTTCGGCTCGATACAACTGCATGCCGCCGATCCCCAGCATCGGCAGTATGGCGACCGCCAATACGATTATTCCCATGCCACCCAACCACTGCAGTTGTTGGCGATAAAATAATATCGAGTGTGGCAGGTTATCAAGCCCGGAAATAACAGTGGCGCCGGTGGTTGTTAAGCCAGAAAAAGACTCAAAAATAGCGTCCACCAGATTAAAGTTTTGAATGTCGGACAGATAGAGAGGGATGGCACCGAAAAAACTGAGTACGGTCCAGAACATCACGACAATTAAAAAGCCATCGCGGGTTTTTAATTCGGCCTGTGCGTGTCGATTTGGCCAGAATATAGCAAGACCGGTGAGTAAGCTGAACATTAAGGCTATGGCAAAGTCGGTACCGGCACCATCGCCATAAATAATCGACACGGCAATGGGTGGCAGCATGGTTGTGCTGAACAGCATTAACAGAATGCCCAAAATACGAATAACCACATTGCGCTGCATGTTAGATTACGCCGCCTGTTGCTTTAGAAAAATGCAAAGTCCACCTGAAACAGTTGCTCAACATCATTAATGTATTTTTTATCCACCAGAAACAGAATAACGTGATCGTCCGACTGAATAACAATATTGTCGTGGGCAATTAATACCTGATCATCACGAACAATCGCACCAATATTGGTGCCCGGTGGCAAACTGATATCGCCAATGGCGCGGCCGACCACCTGTGAGGTTTGTTCATCGCCATGGGCAATGGCCTCTATGGCTTCAGCGGCACCGCGTCTGAGCGAGTAGACATTAGCAACATCACCGCGACGAATATGAGTGAGCAAGCTGCCGATGGTGGCCTGTTGGGGTGATACGGCTATATCAATTTCGTGCCCTTGCATTAAGTCCACATAAGCAGGGCGGCTGATCAGAACCATGGTTTTTCTGGCACCAAGCCGTTTTGCCAGTATGGCCGATAAAATATTTACTTCGTCGTTATTGGTAACGGCAACGAACACATCGATGTCTTCTATGTTTTCATCCATTAGCATATCTTGATTCGACGCATCGCCTTGCAATATTAATGTATCGTCAAGTTCTTCTGAAATAAGCTGGGCCCGCTTGGCATTGTGTTCAATTAATTTAACCTGATAATTTTGTTCAAGCAGTTTCGCCAAACCGAGACCTATATTACCGCCGCCGGCAATCATGACTCGCTTATAAGGGCGTTCCAGTTTTTGCAGTTCACCCATCACCGAGCGAATGTGATTTCTGGCGGCGATAAAAAATACTTCATCATCGGCTTCGATGACGGTGCCGCCGGTTGGCATAATGGCCTGACCCTGGCGAAAGATGGCAGCCACTCGCGTATCGATGGTTGGCATATGATCTTTTAGTGCCGATAAAGCATTACCCACCAGAGGACCACCGTAATAAGCCTTAACAGCAACCATACGCACTCGACCGCTGGCAAAGTCGACTACCTGTAAGGCGCCCGGGTTTTCAATCAGACGAAAGATTGACTGAACCACCAGTTGCTCAGGGCTGATCACCACATCCACCGGAATGGCGTCACTGTGAAACAGATCCTCTTCGTCAAGATAACTGGTGGCGCGAACTCTGGCGATTTTGCGCGGGGTATGAAAAATAGAAAAGGCTACCTGGCAGGCGATCATATTGGTTTCATCACTGTTGGTCACAGCAATTAGCATATCGGCGTCATCAGCGCCGGCTTGCCGAAGAATATGAGGAAAGGAGCCACAACCGACTATGGTTCGAAGATCAAGGTGATCCTGAAGCTCACGTAAGCGCTTGGCGTTGGTGTCTACTACGGTAATGTCGTTGTCTTCACCAGCCAGGTTAACCGCTAAAGTGCCACCAACCTGACCCGCTCCGAGAATGATAATTTTCATTTGATTCTGCGATTGTTGGGCAAATTCTTTGTAAAGACAAAGGCTTATGAACAATTTACAGCATTATGCGCTATTTGCGATGATTTTCCAGTAAAACCTCTGTTTTTACTGGAAAACGATAGACTTTATTGGAAATACCAAGTTACAGCAGAGAGTATTGCTCTCTGCTGTTTAATAAAGAAGTGCTGGAAGGATTAAAAAACTAATGGTTAGCCAACCAGTTTTTTTACTGCTCCAACAATGGCATCGCCTTTAAAAGGTTTAACAATCCAGCCTTTTACTCCGGCAGCTTTGCCCCGCTCTTTCATTCGCGGATCGCTTTCTGTGGTCAGCATAATGATATTGACGGTTTGATTACCCAGTTCGCCGCGAATTTTTTCTGCCATGGTCAGTCCATCCATATTTGGCATATTCACGTCAGAAATAATTAACTTTAGCGCGCCATCAGCACGAGTTTTATCCAGACCGTCTTTGCCATCAACCGCTGTGGCTACGGAAAAACCGTTATCGCTTAAAAATGTCGACACTTCGTTTCGTACAGTGGCTGAGTCATCCACCACAAGTATTTGCGCCATAGTGATCTCCTGTCTTGCTCGTATGTTCTTAAATAATTATAGGTTAGAAAAATTCCAGTTCGCCTGATTCAACCAGTTTATCGGTTTCAGTATCACAGTTTTGAAAGTCATCGGGATACCAGCTTAGATTAAAAATAAACTTTTGATAAATATCGATATAGGGTACGGAATCATTAATGCCACGAATGCGATAATGAAAGCACAGTTGTGGATCAGTGGTTCCAAATGATATATAGCGATGATGGTGATTGATGGAAATAGGTACCTGAGTTCGGGTATTTATGCCTGAGTCATCATTACTGACCGATGAGAATTTATTTTTAATACCACCCCAAATCAAGTTTGTGATCTCATTCAGTATCGCATTCACAAATCGAAAATCGGTGTCCTGTTTATTGATGTGTGTTAAACCCTTTTGAATAACGTCAACCACTTCCTGTTCGGTGGTTTGCAGCATCATATAACCGCGATACCAGTTACTTTCTAGTGGTATTAAGCTTAACAGTTCTCCGTATATGATTTGATCTTTAACCAGATAAGGTGGATCCACTTCGATTTTGCATTGCTTTATATTGGCTTTGATGGCTTCCAGTGAAATTTCCTGCATACCGCGGATTAAAGGTATGGGATAGTAGGTGGTAAATAAATGTTTATCGATGGCCTGTTTCAACTCATCCATATTATCCAGAGTAAAACTGCCCGATAAAAATGCGGTGGCTTTATCGGACGGTGATCGACCTCTGATAAACAGTGGTAATTCAGGGCGTTTATAGTGTAACTCCTGTATTAAAGAATCACCGGAGTAGTTCTCTATAGAGTAAGCATCGGACACAATAATGCCACCCAAGTCAGTATTGTTGTTGATGATTTCTAATGATGTTTGTGCGCTGGGTTTAAGCGCAATAATATTATTGGCTTCACAAAATTTCGCCACTTCTGTTGCCGCTGCTTGATCATGATCCAGAATAAGCAGTTTGCTTTTTACATGATTAATGTCAGTCATAAACCTTGCCTGTGTTTATGGTTAAAAGAGTTCGAGTTCACCGGTGTCGGATGTATCTTCTTCAACTAACGACACCAATACTTCCTGATTGGATGATGGTAAATAATAAAAACTGCAATAAAATAATATCGACTCGTTTAAACTGATTTGATAGTGCGCTTTTTTGTCGATTGAATAACTGGTCATCAAGTTAACGCTTTCTCTTGAAAGAAGGTTTGGTGTTGACATACCAAGTGCAGGCGTCGCTTTTCCGATTTCACGTTTAAATATGCCACAAAGGCCATTGCCAAACTCAAACATATAGTCATAAAACTCTTGTTCGGTCATGGTATCGGTTTTTGATTGGGTTGCCAGTCGAACAAATTCAGAGCAATCTTTTTGTGATAAATCAATCACCACAAACAAACGAAAACGATGGCTGCTAATGGTTAAAAATATCGCTTGATTTGTTGAACGCTTTTTAAAGCTTTTAGCCGAAGCGACAGAAAAGCTATCGCGACTGTTTGAATCCTGTATCGCCATGCTGATACTGCGATTAAACATATCATCGAGTAAAGTTGATAGGTTAACGTCATTCATTGCTAGCTGTCCGATACTCTATTTAAACATTTGTCCACCTGACCTTGCGCGGTTGATAATTCTGTCATAATCATTTTGCCGCTGGCCTGAATATCCTGAAAGGTTGACGTGGTTAAAATATCGTTTTTATATAAATTTTCACGATAGCTGTCGGACAGTTCCTGTGATCGCAATGCCAACGCCCTAACTTCATCGGCCACAACCGCAAAGCCACGACCGTACTCCCCTGCTCTGGCGGCTTCTATTGCCGCGTTAAGAGCAAGAATAACGATTTGTTTTACGATATTATAAAACTGACCATTCTGTTCGCTCATGGCCTTGTTGTGATCCATTAAATCGGTCAAGGATTCGTGCCAGCGCTCAAAGGTGATCATTATGTCTGCAAGCTCTTTTAACTGCAGTTGCAACTCAATCAATTGCGACTTTAAATCCCCCGTGACATTATCGGATTGCATACGGATGGATTCGATTTGCTCAGTCAAGCTGCTGGTAATATCCTGTCTTTCAGAATCAAATTGTTCCGCAAGCTCTGTTTTCATTTGCTCAGCAGAAGCCAGTTGTTGTTCATAGTCCTGAGATGTTGATTCTAATTGCTGTTGCAATTGAGTAACCAATTCTGCATCAACTTTATTGGCTAATTCGTTGGAGAGCTCATTGTTGGTTTGTTGTAGAAGGGTGAGCTTTTTATTAAGCCAATAGTAAATGGCGAAGGCACCAATGGCGCCGCCGACAATCAATAAAACAAAATTTAAAATTATATTAGTCATGGTATTAACTTACCGGCTGTCACGGTTAAAATTCAGGTTGTTCTAAGGTGTATTTTTTATGAATGTGAATTTCGGTAATAAACTGTCGATAATCATCACCTTCATTTCCAGAGGTCAGTGATATTTTAATGCTACCACCGGATTCTTCCAGAAACTGTTTGACGGCATCCATACCCACACCTCTACCAGAAATGTCGGAAACTTCCTCAGCGGTAGAAAAACCTGAATGAAAGATCAGGTTGGCAATGGTTTGATCATCGGGTTTAGGATCGCCATCACTCAATAAGTTCTTCTTTAAGGCACTGGCGTAAAGCTGTGAAAGTGCCAGGCCTCTACCATCATCCTGAATGGTAATAATCAGGCTGTTGGTTTTATCGGAAACATCCAGTGAAATGGTACCCTGTTCTGGTTTGCCAGCTTTACGTCGTGTGGCTGAATCTTCAATGCCATGATCGACCGCATTACGAAGCACATGCATGAATATATTATTGAGCATGTTATGAATTTCTTTTCGAATCAGATAGGGGCCGTCATTAACATTAAATACTGGCTTTTCTTTACCCAGTTGATCGGCCAGAGAATTAACCGATGAAATAACTGAAGTCAGTACGCCGCTAATCGGTTTTGCCTGAGTATGGGCTAAAACATCAAATGCATCTTTTACCCAGTTTTTAACCGGATTTTTGCAGCCTTCTATATTCAGATTAATGGCCTCATTAATTAAGTCTCTGACGTGAGAGTGATCAATGACAATACCACTGTCGCTGCCACCCCGTTGCATCAATTTTTCTTCCGCCACTTTTTCGTAGCGTTTGATGTCATGTTCGGCTTGCGATAGTTCTTCTAATAATAATTCCGGCTGCCACTCTTTGGTTTCATCTTTGCGTAATTCATCGTAGGAATGCTCAACATTATGAACAGAATCGGTTATATAGCTGAAGCCATAGGTTCGAGCGTTACCCTTAACGGTATGCATATTTCTAAACAGTGTTGCTACCAGTGAGGGATCTTTGTTTTTGGCCTGTTCGATAAGGCTTCGACAATTTCCGATGAACTCATACGAACTGTTGAGGAACTCTTCGAACTTCTCATCATCAACCGAGAGAATTTGGCCAATAATTTCAAGCTCTCGTTTTTGTTCTTCGGCGGCCATTTGTAAGGCTTTTAATTCGGTGACATCCCGAACCGTGACCATTAACTTTTCTATTTCATCGGTGTCCTGATTAACAATAGGCACCCAGTCAAGTTCCAGTAACTTATCGCTGCCTTCATCTGTGGTCATGGTGAATTCTGAAACCAGCAAGTGTGAATTAAAGTCAAACATCATTTCATCGACACCCAGCAGAGAATCAACAGCGGTTGAAATTTGATTCAAACTGTCGGAGCCAAGATTGGTGTTTTTAAATACCACATCCATAAAGTTGCGATTGGCGATTTGCTTGGTTTGTAAAATCTGCTCAAGGAATGATGAGTATTCAGGGTGAATTACACCGCCGTCCGTAATGGTGAATAAACCCTGATGCAGGTTTGCCATCATGGTGGCGATGTCTTTATTTTTCTGACGCAGTTCTGCTGTACGCTCACGCACTTTTTGTTCCAGAGTACGATTTTGCTCTTCAATAACTTCACGCATGCGTATGTTTTTAATGGTCGTCACTAACAAACGTGCAATCGATGAAGCAAATTCGTAATCACTGTCTTCAAAGGTAACGTCACTCACATTGCCCGAGAAGTTCATGGCACCAATCAATACATCTTTATCCACCAGTGGCACACAAAGCAGTGCTTTGTCAGGCATATTTTCCTGACCAATAAAGTTACTGTCTTTGGCAGTATTTGGCACAAATTTGATTTTCTTGCGTTCAGCGGCTTTCCCTAAAATACCTTCGCCCAAAGCAAATTGGGCTGGCTTAATATCGGGATCAACCTGTTTAGGTGGGTATGAGGCTTTAACTTCAAGTTTATCGTCCTGATTCATCAGGAATACAGAACCATAGGCGACGCCGGTTTGATCGTGCATCGCTGCCAACACAGATTCTAACGCCCGGTTTTGATCCATCAGAGATGCGAGTTCTTCGCCCGTTGAATTAAGCTTCGCCAGATCAGCCATTTTCTTCTTGATGGATTTGCGCATTGAATTAAAGTTTTGCCACGCCAGTGCGATTAATACAATCCAGGCAATAATGACACTTTTACTGGCCAGATCCACGGTGTCGATTACGCTTTTTTGCCGATCGTTAAACAAGTCATCGGCTTGCAGTAATAAGGCATCGAATTTTGTAATGACTTCACGAATGGCGGCTTCTGACAGATCCAGTTGTTCTCTTGCTTTAATGGTTTGCTCGACCTGTTCGATTTTATAGTCAATAAGAGAGTTGTCACCGGCGACCCTTTGTTCAAGTTCAGTAAGGGCATTTTGATAATCTTTCCAGAGTTCTCTGTCTTTTAAATCGGGAATATTATTTTCTGCGCTGTTGTTGCGAACACGTATGCCATTGATCGAGGCTGCAATATCGTCTTTTGCATTGGTTAGGCTGTCGAGGTTATTGCTTAAGTTAATGTCTTCAAAGGCATTGAATAAGCCAATGATTAAGCCATCTATTCTTCCGGCAATGCCTTCAATCAAATCGCGATTTTTGTCATCGTCGCCGTATTCAACCCAGACAACATCCAGTAAATAAGCGCCGGCATCGTCAATTAGGTTGCTTAATGACTTTAGTTCTTCATTGGCGTTGTTCTGTGCTTTCAATAATTTTGATTTGGCGTCAAACATGCGCTCAACGGCTTGTGTGTATTCATCATAAAACTGCTTCGCGGTTAACAGATCTTCGGACATGGACGGATCCGAGCCAATGGTGTCAGTAAGCATCACATATTGTTGATTAAACAGAGTATCGCCCTGCTTAAAACTGCTGGACGCTTCACTGATCTGTGATTCATTTACTGCGTTGTAACCGGATGAACTGAGCTTGCCGAGTTTCAGTAAGTTAATTTGAATTTGATTGCTTTGTTTGAGAACCGGAACGGCGCTTTCATTAACTTCGGTGGTGGAATCACTGATATCGTAAAGGTTGTACAAGGCAACCATGCTTGAAAGTGATAATAGAAGGATAATGATACCGAATCCGAGCCATATTTTTTGTGAAAAATCGAGCTTGGGAAACATCGTGTATTGAGCCAGTTTGTTTTGTCTAAGGTAGTTAAAGTATGGCCTATTTCTTCAAATCGGCAACTTTCGGCAAGATTTTTATTTCTTGTCAATCAAGCCTTAACCTTTGGTGATGTTCACTTGAATGACTGGAAAAAAGGGTGATTTTGGTCTATGAGCAAGTTTCACGTCTATACTGAATTCACAGTCATTTGATAAGTGCTAAACTCCCCTCTATGGAAGAAGTAAAAGAAGAACACTATATAGGTCATCTGAAAGACATTAATACCCAACAGCCGGTATTGGCTTCGGAAGATATCTACAATGAAAACGGCGTCTTGCTGGTTGCTAAAGGAACGCCGCTGAGTGCGTCAGCCAGCCAGAAATTACTGTCTCATAAACTGGCAAAGCCGTTGGATGAAGTGGTCGCGTTGGAACACCGATTGACGGAGTTAAAATTATTTCATTCGATCCAGCAGTGTATCAAGCAGTATCCGGATCTTTATTATATCCATCAGTCTTTTCAGTTTGATGGCACCTTAAAAAATTTATTTACCACCCATGATCTGCCACGCACTCTGTTGCAAAAATTGACCGTGTTGCAGGAGAAGTTTCCACAAGTCTATCAATGTACCTTATTTACCTGCTGGTTCAGCAGCCTGATGGTATCGGAGATGAAGCTGCCAAGGCAGCAGGCCGAATCCATTTTTTTGGCGAGTTTGTTTTCTGATTTAGGCCTGCTGCACATTGCGGAGGAGCTGGTCGAAAAAGACAGTTTTGATGACGCCGTAGAGCAGCGCAATTACCAGAGTCATCCGCTTATTGCCCGAATGATTGCGGATAATTGTTCGCTGTACTCAAATGATATGCTTGAAGCCATTGCGCAGCACCACGAACGTCGCGATGGTCACGGTTATCCAAAAAAGCTCTATGGCGAGCAATTAACTTTTGAAGGGCAACTGCTAGCTATGGTGAATCATTTGTATCACGTACGAATGAAGGTATTCGTAAAAAAGCATCACACATTAATGGAGTTTGCGCCTTATTTGCTGATAAATTTGCGCAGCTTTCCTGCCGAGTTAATTCGAGCCATGCATCAGTTATTGCGTCGTTCCGGATTGCCTTTGCATCATAATATTGAGCTCGGTCAGCTGGTATCGGCAAGCCAACAACTCACCATTTCGATAAAGGCGATCCGCCAGGTACAGGCAAGCCTTGTGGAGTTAGCTCATTTGCTGGAGCCTTTACAGACCATAACATCGGCGAAAAGATTGTTGCGTTCGGCCTTGTCGCTAAACAGTACAATAGTGCGTTCGGGACTCACCAGTGAAGACATAGAAAACTGGCTTGGCGGTCTCAAAGAGTCTGACTATCAGGACAGTGTGCAGGATGTGGCAGAATTGCAACATCTGGAATACTGGTTGTATCAGGGAATTGATCGCATTAAACAACAACTGAGCAAGATGTCTGAACAGGATAAAGTGAATGACTCCACCAAGCAGTCTTTAACGGGGTTGGCTGAGCAGATCCAGCAGCAGCTCGCCGTTATTTATATATGATCATTCATATTTAGTCTTTCATCTATAGCAATTCATATATAACAACCAAGGATGGCTCAATGATTCAAAATCTGATGAGAGACAATCTCAAAATTTGCCTTGCCTCAGCTTCGTTCGCTATTTTTAAGATGGCATCTAGCTTACTTAAGTCTGCTTACAGTATTTTATTACGAAGACTTTTTTAACAGGCTATAGAAAAAGCCATCGTGATCCCGCTGGGGAAAAAGCTGTAAACCAAAACCGGTATCTGTGCCGGTTTTTAATACTGTGTCAGGCAGCGTTACTAGCGCTGCGTCCGATTGCTGTTTCAAAAACTTTTTAATCTGCTTTTGATTTTCATCGGGCAATATAGAGCAGGTAGCGTACAACAGGTGGCCGCCGGGTTTTAATTGTTGCCACAGATTGGTCAGAATAGCGTTTTGCAGTTGCACCAGTGGCCAGATATCTTCATCGCGTCGATGCTGCTTTATATCGGGTTGCCGCCGAATTACGCCAGTGGCTGAACAGGGTGCGTCAAGTAATATGGCGTCAAACGGTTGCTGCACAGAATAGGTTTGCGCATCGTCAATGATCACCTGTGCGGTTAAATTAAGACGCTGCAAATTTTGATGAATTTTTTCGGCACGCGCGGCCTCAAGTTCCAGTGCAGTAAGCGACAGCTCAGGATGCATTTCCAGTAAGTGAGCCGTCTTTCCGCCGGGTGCGGCACAGGCGTCCAGTACACGATCGCCAGCATTAACGGGCAGTAACGCTGCAGCAAGCTGCGCCGAGATGTCTTGCACACTGAATAAGCCGGTGGCAAATTCGGGTATATCCTGTACGTTTCGCGCCTCGTCTAGAATTCGTGCGTCTTTAGCAACCGGGTGAGTTTTAAATTCGATATGGGCCGATTGCAACAATGCATCAGAGCTTTTAGCGTTGGCGTGACTGCGATTCAGCCTCAGGGTGAGAGGGGCTTTCTGATTACTTTGTTCGCAGATAGCTTGCCAGTGTTTCGGCCAGGCGTTTTTAAATCGTTTAAGCAGCCAGTCTGGCATTGAGTATTGCACCTTCTCTGGCGCATTCGTTTGCTCCAGTAATGATTGCTTTTGACGTAAGGCATTACGCAATACACCATTAACCAACTTGGCAGCCCAGTCTTTTTCCATTTGCCGACAGGCATTGACGCTCTCTGAAATTACCGCGTGCTCAGCAGTATTGAGATAGAGCAGCTGGTAAACGCTGGAAAGCAACAATGATTGCAGTGACCATTGGTTTTTCTTCAAAGGTTTTTGCAGCAGTTGGGAGATTGCCCAGTCGAGTTGTTCAAACTGCCGACAAACACCAAACAGACATTTTCTTGCCAAAGCACGGTTTCGAGGATCCGTTACTTGCTCGGCTATTTGTTGAGTCACCACATTTGCAGACTGACCCTGATAAATTACCTGTGCCACCCAGTTGGCAATTTGACCGCGTAAATTAACCGGGTGCTGTTGATTGCTCTGCTGGTGTGATTGACGATGGATCACCGGTTATTCACCAACCATCTGATTGGGGACGAACCATTGGGCTCGGGAATTCAATAAGTCGCCAGCCTTCATGCGCTTTTTACCTGCAGGCTGCAGTTCGAGTAAGGTAAGTCGACCATTGCCGCAGGCAATTTCTATACCCGACTTATCGGCACCGAGAACTGTCCCAGGTTGTTGATCGTGCTGTTCGTCCGATGCAGTGGCCTGCCACACTTTTACCGGGTCGTCCCCCACCTTGAAAAAGGCTACCGGCCAGGCATTAAAAGCGCGCACTTTACGGGCAATGACGTCTGCGGGATCCTGCCAGTCGATGGCGGCCTGTTGTTTGCTCAGTTTGTGGGCGTAGGTTACACCCTGTTGCGATTGAGCGGTTGGTTGGCTGCTGCCTTGAAGAATGGTTGGTAAGCAGTTACTTAATGTTTGAGCCCCAATTTTAGCGAGTTCATCATGCAGGCTGGCACCGGTTTCTTCGCCCGTAAGCGCAAGTTCAGCAGATTGCCAGACAGGGCCAGTATCGAGGCCGGCGTCCATTTGCATGATAGCAACGCCAGTTTTATCATCGCCAGCTTCTATGGCTCGTTGGATCGGGGCTGCACCACGCCAACGGGGCAATAATGAGGCGTGAACATTAATACAGCCAAGCCTCGGCGTATCAAGTACCGACTGGGGCAGTAATATGCCATAAGCCACCACAATCATCAGATCAGCGTCATAGGACGCCAGCTGTTTTAGATGGCTCTCATCTTTAAAATTGATCGGTTGTTCCACCGGAATATTATGTTGTTCGGCCAGTTGCTTAACCGGCGAAGGTTGTAATTTTTTACCGCGACCGGCTCGGCGATCCGGCTGAGTGTAAACGGCAACAACCTGATAGGCATCATTTAGCAGTTGTTCGAGGCAATGAGCGGCAAAGTCCGGGGTACCCGCAAAGACAATTCTTGGCTTGGTCATGGCGTTAGCGGGCCTTTTGTAACTTTTTCAGCTTCTTTTTTATGCGATCTCGCTTCAGAGGTGACAAATAATCGACAAACAGCTTACCTTCGATGTGATCCATTTCGTGTTGTATGCAAACCGCCAATAGATCTTCGGCATCGAGAGAAAATTTCTTGCCTTCGCGATCCAGGGCTTCTATGGTTACTTCATCGGCTCGTTCGACTTTTGCAAACACTCCGGGAAATGACAGACAGCCTTCTTCCCGTTGTTCTACCCCTCTTTTTTCAATGATTTTGGGGTTAATTAGTACTAACGGACTGTCCTGATTTTCGGAGATATCGATAACAATCAGCTGTTGATGAAAGTTAACCTGAGTGGCGGCCAGACCAATGCCCGGAGCCTGATACATGGTCTCAAACATATTGTCGATCTGCTGCTGCAAAGCATCGCCAAAGTCGGTTACAGGCTCTGCTTTGGTGCGCAGTCGGGGATCTGGGTATTCAAGAATCTCTAATAAAGGCATATATCTGTGATCTAAGTTCTAGTAAAAAAGTAACTTTTGCTGCTAAGATTATGATCATACTGAATAAGTCTGTATAAATATACTCAGATTTACTTGGCAACAAAGACGAATTGTGAGGTTGAGTTTAACAGTATTCGGTAGTGCTAACCCGATAGTATAAATTAAGGGATATCTATTATGAAAACGTTTATTGCCGGAATTGCGGCGATGGTGGCATTTTTCAGTGTTTCCTGGGCCGATGCCGCTGAGTTACGACCCGATCATCCGGAATTTCACATTGTACAACCGGGTGACACCCTCTGGGATATTTCTGCCCAGTTTTTACAGGACCCCTGGTTATGGCCTGAAATCTGGCACGTTAATGATCAGGTTGGTAATCCCCATTTAATTTATCCCGGTGATGTACTGGCGCTGGTTTATGTTGATGGCCAGCCGCGTATTGTGCGCAGTGACCGATTACCCGATGGTACCGTAAAGCTATCACCACAAATTAGAGAACTAAGCCGTGGTCAGGCGATTACCACTATACCGCTTGATGCCGTATTGCCATTTTTGGTCAGTGCCCGCGTCGTATCAAAGCAAGAATTGAAAGATGCTCCTTATGTGCTGGCTGGAGATGAAGGGCGATTGGCCAATGCAGTACAAAACAAGGTCTATGTACGAGGTATCACTACACCTGAAACCAGTAAGTTTGCGTTTTTCCGACAAGGTGATGACTACGTCGATCCGGATACCGGCGAATTTTTAGGCGTTGAGGCCATTCATCTCGGTTCGGGCATTAAGGTTCGAAATGGTGATCCGGCATCTATCCGCATCGATAATTCTGTTGCAGAGATTATGCGTGGCGACCGACTCTGGGCGACCAACGATGAGCAGTTACGCCCCTATTACTTTCCTCATGCTCCGGAAAAAAATATCGATGCTTCCATTATTTCGGTGTACGACGGTGTGGTGCAAATTGGTCAATACGACGTAGTGGTACTGAATCGTGGTGAGCGTGATGGTCTGGAAGTGGGTCATGTATTAACCGTACACCAACGCGGCGGCGAAGTGGTTGATCCTTATGCCCGAGATAATAAAAACGTCAATAAAGACGGCGCTTTCGTTAATTTCTTTAAAGATCTGGTGAATAAGAAAGAGGAAGTGACCTTGCCTGATGAAGAAGCGGGTATGTTGATGGTGTTCCGAACTTTTGAGAAAGTCAGTCTTGGACTGGTATTAAAAGCTCAACGCCCTCTGCATGTGCTGGATAAGGCAAAAACACCTTATTAATCAAATAACCCATCAATCTTTTTTAGTGATGGGTATAAAATCGAATAACAGGAGGTTCATGGATGAACCCATTACAGCTGCAACGCTGGTTTACATTATCGCAACTGGATCGCGTGGGCTGGGCCACCAGTCAAAAACTGCTGGATCATTTTAAAACCATTGATGAAGTTTTTGAGGCCAGCGAAGCCGATTTATTGGCGACTGGCGCCAGTGAGGCACTATGCCAGCGTTTATTAACTGCCGAGCCTGTCAATATTGATTATGAATTAGAATGGTTGGCGGCCGATAGCTCCCATCACATAGTCACGCCGGATCAATCCAGCTACCCTCGTTTACTGAAAGAGTGTCCCGGTGCACCCATTATACTGTATGGCAAAGGCGATATTTCACTGCTGCACCAACCACAAATTGCCATTGTTGGAACACGAAACCCGACACCTGCCGGCAAGCTTGCTGCAAAAGATTTTGCCGCAGAAATGGCAAAGCAGGGACTGGTGATCACCTCGGGCATGGCGTTAGGTATTGATGGAATTGCTCATCAGGCGGCATTATCAAGTGGTGGCGCAACCATTGCTGTAGCGGGTACCGGGCTTGATCGGGTTTATCCGGCACGACATAAACAGCTGGCGCATCAAATAGTAGAACAAGGACTTATAATTTCCGAGTTTGCACTGGGGACGCCTGTGAGGGGCATTAATTTTCCCAAACGCAACCGGATCATCAGTGGTTTGAGTTTAGGCGTATTGGTGATTGAAGCGGCGATTAAAAGCGGTTCATTAATCACGGCGCAAATGGCGGTTGAACAATCGCGCGAAGTGTTTGCACTGCCCGGTTCAGTGAACAACACTCTCGCTAAAGGGTGTCATGCTTTGATCAAGCAGGGAGCGCACCTTGTTGAAACGGCGGACGATGTGTTGCAACAGATTGGCTGGCTTGCTCAGGCTCAGTCTGACAAAGGAGAGTCGCAACAAAACTCCGAGAGCGCAGAAGCTTTTAAAGCAGCAAAACACCCGGATGCAAACGGTAAAAAAGAAGCATCGCTAGCAGGCGCATCACCGAAAAATGCCATCGACAGTCTGGATGAAGAATCGCTTAATTTATTGCGACAAATCGACTTTTGCTACACTTCGCTGGATTTATTGGTTGAGCGATGTGAAAAATCGGTGGCTGATCTTTCCTCAAAATTGTTAACATTAGAACTTGATGGCTGGATCACCAGCGGCGCTGGTGGTTACCAGCGACAAAAATAACCATATAAAGCAGTTAACCGATACTTTGCTTAGTTAGGGGAATCCATGAAAAATGACGTGCTAGACGTCTTGATGTATATCTTTGAGCGTTTTCAGGATCAGGAATATGTGGTCATTGAAGAGGCAACCAAACTTGCATCTGAATTAACGGAAGTAGGATTCTCAGATGTTGAGATCGATTCGGCACTGGAATGGATCGATGGGCTGGTAGAGTTGCGGGAGTCCGCTGACAAGGATCCTGATGAGGTATCAACGCCGGTATTCAGCAATCGCCTGTTTTGTGAACCTGAGTGTAAAGCTATTTCACTTAAAGCCAGAGGCTTTATTTACCATATGGAGCATCTGGGTGTGTTGGATGCTACCACCCGGGAACTGGTGATTGAACGGATTATGGCTCTGAATATGGATAATGTAGATGTAGAACAGGTTAAATGGATCACCATGATGGTGTTATTTAATTTGCCCGGTCGTGAAAGTGCCTGCGCCTGGTTTGAAAATATGGATGATCATATTCACTGAGTAAACCCCTCCTTTAAAGTTTACTCAGTGGGATTTAACTTTCAAGATATCCTGATTGCCCAACTAAATGCCATGAAGGCCGTTTTGTACTGGTGAATCATTTAGGTAATTAATTTCGCATTCCGTTGGTCCTTTGTTAAAATTTGCCCACCCACTAATCTCTGGTTAACCTCTAAATTAATCAGCCGATCATAATCAATGGTACATTGAACGACTGGATGAACGATGCATTCTAGTAGCGGATTTATTTCTAACTGGCAGCTTGATAAGGCTGCCATTTTGTTATCCAGAGGCGGCGTTATTGCCTACCCCACAGAAACCGTTTGGGGATTGGGTTGTCGACCGGATGATCCGGAAGCCGTGGATCGTATTTTATCGATTAAACAGCGAGTGCCAGAGAAAGGCTTGATCCTGCTGGCGTCACATCCAGACCAGTTTCGAAACTGGGTAACTCCGTTAACCAGTGATGAGCAAAAAAAGCTAATGGCGAAGCAACAACAACCGACGACCTGGGTGTTGCCAGCCACTCAACATGCACCTAACTGGATTACCGGTGGTCGATCGTCCATTGCCATACGAATGACCACGCACCCTCTGGCGCGAGGTTTATGCCAACGAATGGGTTTGCTGGTATCTACCAGTGCAAACCGTGCCGGAAAACCTTCGCTAAAACAGCGCTTTTCATGCATTCAACAATTTGCCGGTGAAGTCGATTGGGTCATGCCCGGACAATGCGGTGGAGAGCGCGGCGCTTCCCGTATCATCGACTGGCAAACTGGCCGCGTATTGCGATAATTCCGCTCTATCAAAATCAGGAACTTTATGAATAAACAACAGGTTTTAAGTTACCTTCAACAATTGCAACAGACGATTTGTAGTGCGTTGGAGCAACTCGACGGTGACGGGCAATTTATTAAAGATAGCTGGCAGCGAGAAGAAGGTGGTGGCGGTTGTTCGCGGGTGCTAGAAAATGGCCGTGTGATTGAAAAAGGCGGGGTGAATTTTTCTCATGTTATGGGAGAGCAATTACCCGCTTCGGCTACTGCCGCTCGTCCTGAGCTGGCGGGTCGATCGTTTGAAGCTATGGGGGTGTCGCTGGTGATCCACCCACACAATCCTTTTGTGCCCACCTGTCATATGAATGTGCGCTTTTTTGTTGCAGAAAAGCCTGGAGAAGATCCTGTCTGGTGGTTTGGTGGCGGCTTCGATTTAACACCCTATTACGGCTTTGAAGACGATTGCCGGCACTGGCATCAAACGGCATATAATGCTTGTGAACCTTTTGGCGACGCACTTTATGATGAGTTTAAAACTTGGTGTGATCAATATTTTCATATAAAACATCGTGATGAGGCCCGTGGTGTTGGTGGTTTATTTTTTGATGACTTAAACCGGTGGGATTTTAAAACCTGTTTTGCTTTTATGCGTTCAGTGGGAGATGCGTTTGTTCCGGCCTATCTGCCCATCGCTGAAAAACGAAAAGATCACCCTTACCAAACGTCCCATGTTGAGTTTCAGCGTTACCGGCGTGGCCGCTATGTTGAGTTTAATCTGGTGTACGATCGTGGCACCCTGTTTGGATTGCAAACCGGAGGTCGCACCGAATCCATATTGATGTCGTTGCCGTCACACGTCAGCTGGCATTATAACTGGCAGCCTAAGCCTGGTAGTGAAGAAGAAAAATTGTACACAGATTTTTTACCTGTGCGAGACTGGCTTAAGCAATAAGTTTTTTTATCGATGATTAAACCACATGTAGGAGAATCACGTGAGTGGATTTAGTTTTGGGTTTTATCCGTCAACACGAAAGCGGCGTAATCGAACCGATGATTTCGTTCGTCGTCTGGTGGCCGAAAACCAACTGAGTGTTAATGATCTTATTTACCCGGTTTTTGTGTTACCGGGTGAAAAGCAGCAACAAGCGGTTTCGTCGATGCCGGGGGTTGAGCGTAAATCGGTGGATCTTCTTCTGCAAGAAATCGAACAGCTGGTTTCACTGGGTGTTCCGGCTGTAGCCCTGTTTCCGGTTGTGGGTGACGATAAAAAATCATTACAAGCTGAAGAAGCCTATAACGAGCAGGGATTGGTACAAACAGCGGTTCGGGCCATTAAACATCGTTTTCCTGAAATGGGTGTGATCACGGATATTGCACTTGATCCTTACACCAGCCACGGACAGGATGGCATCATCGACAAAAACGGATATGTATTAAATGATGAAACCGTCGATGTACTCACCAAACAAGCGTTATCGCATGCTGCCGCAGGTGCCGATATTGTGGCACCTTCGGATATGATGGATGGACGTATTGGCGCAATTCGTGAGTCGCTGGAAGTAGAAGGCTTTGTTAACGCTAAAATACTCGCCTATTCTGCGAAATACGCATCAGCGTTTTATGGGCCATTTCGAGACGCAGTTGGATCGGCGGGCAGTTTGGGGAAAGCCGATAAAAAAACTTATCAAATGGATCCGGCTAATAGTGATGAAGCGCTGCATGAAATTGCACTGGATATTGAAGAAGGTGCGGATATGTTAATGGTTAAACCGGGTATGCCTTATCTGGACATTATTCGCCGCGTAAAAGAAAACTTTAAAGTACCGGTGTTTGCCTATCATGTCAGTGGTGAATACGCGATGCTGAAAGCTGCCAGCCAAAATGGCTGGTTAGACGAACAGGCTGTGGTGATGGAAGCCATGACCTGCTTTAAACGCGCTGGCACTGATGCCATTCTTACCTACTACGCCAAAGATATTGCTCACTGGTTAAAAAATTCATAACACTGTCATTGACACATTCCTGAACACAGACAATCATTAAAGAACGAAAGATAAACACGCTCTAGATGATTGTCTGTTTTAGGATCCTTAATGAGTCAAGATAACACCACTGAAAAGAGTTCGGTTACTGATGGCGCGGTAGAAGCCATAAAGCCATTGGGCAGTTATCTTGAAGAGGTCAATCCACCAACAAAAAAAGCGCTGGTTGATTTAGACAGTCCCGAGCTTTACATCAATCGCGAGCTATCCTTTTTACAATTTAACTGGCGTGTTTTACAACAGGCGCTGGATGAAGATCTGCCTATACTTGAACGAATAAAGTTTATCTTTATTTTTAGCAACAATCTGGATGAGTTTTTTGAAGTTCGGGTTGCAACGCACGTTCACTGGGCAACGCATCATCCACAGCGTACCGGCCCTGATGGTTTAACACCGCAACAGGTGCTTACCGAAGTCAGCAAAACCTGCCATAAAATGGTCGATGAACAGTACCGTATATTCAATGAGGTATTACTGCCGCAATTATCTAAACAGGCCATTCACTTTTTGCGTCGCAGACAATGGAACAGTAAACAGGCGCGTTGGATCAAACAGTATTTTAATAATGAAGTAGCTCCGGTTATCAGTCCTATTGGACTCGATCTGGCGCATCCGTTTCCTCGCCTGATCAATAAAAGTTTACACTTTATCGTTGCACTGGAAGGAAAAGATGCGTTTGGCCGTGATAGCGGTTATGCAGTGGTTCATATGCCTCGTTCATTGCCCCGTATAATTCAATTGCCCGATGAATTAAGTGAGCACGGACAAAGTTTTGTGTTTCTATCAGCCATTATTCACGCAAACGCTAAAGAGTTATTTCCGGGCATGAAGGTAAAAGGCTGTTATCAATTTCGCTTAACCCGTGACAGTGATTTATTTGTCGATGAAGAAGATGTTGAAGATCTGGCACATGCCCTGAAAGAAGAGTTGCAAAGTCGTGATTTTGGAACCTCGGTCAGACTTGAAGTGGCCGATAATTGTCCGGAAAAAATAGCGCATTTTTTATTGCAAAAATGTCATTTAACCGAAGCCGATTTATACCGGGTTAATGGACCGGTTAATTTAAACCGGCTGCTTAGTTTGCTGGATATGGTGGACCGACCCGACTTAAAATTCAAACCTTTTGAACCGGCCCATTCGAAAAAATTTGATAAAGACATTTTTAATATATTGCAGAGAAAAGATATTGTATTGCATCATCCGTATCAAGGGTTTGAACCGGTGGTTAACTTTATCAAAAAAGCAGCCAATGATCCCAATGTGCTTGCCATTAAGCAGACTCTTTATCGAACTGGGGCGCGATCACAAATTGTAGATGCGCTTATTGATGCCGCACGACAGGGTAAAGAGGTTACCGCTGTTGTAGAGTTAAGAGCGCGGTTTGATGAGCAGGCCAACATAGAATTAGCCAATAAACTACAGGAGGCTGGTGCATTAGTGGTTTATGGCGTTGTTGGTTATAAAACACATGCAAAATTATGTGTGGTTACCCGTCGCGAAAAAAAGAAACTGCGACATTATGCCCACTTAGGCACCGGAAACTACCACGCTGAAACTGCTAAAGTTTATACGGATTTAAGTTTGTTTTCTGCCAATAAAAATGTGTGTGACGATGCGCAACGAATATTTTTGCAGTTAACCGGAATGGGTAAAGCGTATCATATGAATCATATTTTACAGGCGCCTTTTACCTTACAAACAGGGTTGTTTGATTTGATCGATAAGGAAATAGAAAATAAAAATAATGGAAAGAAGGCTTATATTAAAGCGCGAATGAATTCTCTAACAGAATCAAGAATGATAAAAAAATTATACCAAGCCTCTCAGGCCGGTGTATCGATTGATTTAATAGTGCGAGGTTTGTGCTGCTTAAGACCCGGTCTAAAAAACATATCGGAAAACATACGGGTGCGATCCATTATTGGTCGATTTTTAGAGCATTCCCGGGTGTTTTGTTTCGCTGCCGATGGCGCTGAAAAAGTTTACGCTTCCAGTGCCGACTGGATGGATCGAAATTTATACCATCGGGTAGAAACCTGCTTTCCAATTCTCGATAAAAAATTAGCCACTCGAGTGAAACATGAAACCATCGATTTGTATTTAAAAGACAATACCCAAAGCTGGGAGTTGCACAGTGATGGCCGTTACATTAAACACATTCCTCAGTCGGAACCTTTTCGGGTACAAAGTTATTTACTTGGTGAATTAACCAGTAAACAGTGACCATGTATGTCCAATCATAAGTTTTTGATGATAGGTTTAAATGGCTCTATTTTTTTATAGAGCAAAAAGTTTGGCTAACAATATTTATTATTACAGTTGGGTTGTTTATAAGCATTAAAATAGCGTTGATTAGCCTATTGGGTAATAATTGGCTTTTTTTCTTCTTGTATTGAATTATGTTATAAACAAATGTAGTAATTATTATCCCGATAAAGCATGGCAGGTATTTATTATGATGCAGTATAGAGCTTTAGTTAAAGTTGCCCGTTGGTTGTTTATTTCAGTGTTGGCATTAATAAGTGCCTGTGGTGGTGGCAGTAGTGATTCATCTGGACCAACCCTAGGTGGCAGTACATTCCAGCAGTGCTCGGTACCGGATCAAAATCAGGTGTGGTTTGATTATCTGCAAGACTGGTATTTATTTTATCAGGATTTACCATCTTCCATCGATCCGGAAGCCTATTCCAGCGTCTCGGCAATGCTAAATGATGTGCGTTCAGCTCAGGATCGTTTCTCTTATATTATTACCAAACAAGAATACGATGAATTTTTTAATAGCGGCTCATTCTTTGGTTATGGTTTTAGTCTTGATCGCCAAATGTTTAATGACAGCTTTGTTATCCGTTATGTGTTTAATAATTCTGGCGCGGCCAATGCGGGTTTACAGCGAGGCGATCGATTAACCACGATTAATGGTTATACTATTTCAGAAATCCAGCAACAAAATATCGATGATGAAACAGTGTTTGGTCCTGATGAAGAAGGCTTTACCATAGAAGTGACCTACACCAATACCAATGGAGATAGCCTAACCACAAATATTGTTAAAGGTGATGTTGCTACCAATACCGTGTTTGCTGCGGATGTGATTAATACTCAGGTCGGTGCGGTGGGTTATTTATCGTTTCAACATGGCTTTATTGAGCCATCAGAAGCTGAACTCCAATCTGCGTTTGAAACTTTATCCGCTGGTAATCCGAATCAATTAATACTTGACCTTCGTTACAACGGTGGTGGTCGTATTAGTATTGCACAAATTTTAGGATCCTTAGTCGGTGGTGATACCACCAATAACGAAATATTAGGTACGCTTGATTATAATGATAAGCATCAAGACAGTAATTCGACTTATCGATTTAACAATCAAACTAATAAACTGGCAATTGATCGTTTGATTGTACTAACCACCGATAATACCTGCTCCGCCAGTGAAATGATCATTAATGGTATTGATCCATTTATTGAGGTTGTCACCATTGGCACAACCACTTGTGGTAAACCCATTGGTATGTCACCGCAAGAATATTGCGATATGGTAATGTCTGCGATTAATTTTAAAGTCGTGAATGCGGAAGGCTTTGGTGATTATTTTGATGGCATAAGCTCACAGTGTGTTGTCAACGATAGCATAGTGGCAGACTGGGGCAGCACCAATGATCCTGTGTTTGCAGAAGGCCTTTATTACGCGCAAAACAGCAGTTGCAGTATTAGTAAAATGAATGGCTTTGAGCGCTATATAGCACCTGAGAACCGTGAAAATTATCAAAGTATTTTGTTCAATAATACGTATTAGACAATGAAGAATTACCGTCAAAACGACTGATTCTTCAACAACACAATGACACAATAACGTAATATCACAATAAGGCTTAAGCTTATTCACTATTAATGACTAAGTTTAAGCCTGCTTTATTCAGGAAGTATTGTTCTTGCTGTAAATCTGCCGCCAACAGTTTATGTTGTTCCAAATAGCCTTTACTAAAGGTTAATACTAAAGTGTCCTGATCATCGATACTAATATCCGCATCCGGGCTATCAAAATCACGTCGTCGATGATTAAACAAAACTGCCAGACGAAGTAATCTTGCCAGACGGATCAGTCTTTGTTTATCTTGCTTATTGTCGATGGTATCAAATCGGTGCAATGGAAATTTTCGGCGAAAACTTCGAACCAACAGTGCCAGTTGTTGCTGCTGTTGCAGACTAAACCCATTGATGTCGGTATTTTTTAAAATGTATTCGCCGTGCTTCTGTTGCTTACTAAAATTAATATTCAGTCCAAGCTCGTGGCATCGAGCTGCCCAGCTTAATATAAGGCGTGATTGATCATCGTCTAGCTGCCAGTGTCTGGCCACTTTTTGCCATAATACCAAGGCGGTTTGGTTAACCCGTCGTGCCTGATCCATGTCCACATGATGTTTATTCAGCAAACCTTTGATGGCTCGCTCTTTAATATCGAATATCTTTTCGATACCGGTAAGTTCGTACAACATCCCTTCGCGCAATGCTGCCGGTGACGTTTCAATCGATGAAATTTTTAATGTCTGAAAAATGGCAATCAATATGGCCAGACCGGCAGGCAAAATTTCGCGGCGATTTTCAGCCAGACCATCCAGTACAATGGCATCAAAGTGTTTCATAGCCAATAATTGCTGTTTAAGTGTCAGCAAACAGTCCAGGGTGATGGTATTGGATTTGAAACCAATTCCATGACAAATCTCAACGATTGATTCTATGGTACCCGAAGTGCCAATGGTGAGGCTCCAGCCTTCTCTAAGGTACAAATCTTGTATTGATAATAGCTCTAGCTGTGAGGCCGTTATGGCACGCTCGAAATTCTCATCGTTGAGATGTTTATCGCTAAAATATTTTTGGCTGTAAGACACACAGCCCATTTGCAAGCTGTCCAGTAATACAGGTTCAAAGGCTTCGCCAATAGCAAACTCGGTGCTGCCCCCACCAATATCGATCACCAGTTGTTTGTGCTTTGATAGTTGGAAGTGCGCGACACCTTCATAAATCAAGCGCGCTTCTTCGGTGCCCGATATAACTTCAATCGGATAACCCAAAGCCTGTTGCGCCAATTGTAAAAACTGGCGGGCGTTTTTTGCTTTTCTTAAGGTATAGGTGCCTACCGCACGTACCTGCTGTTGAGGTAGGCCATGCAAGCGATGACGAAACTGTTTTAAACAGTCAAGGGCTCGCTGCTGTGCCTGTTCAGACAGCATATGTTGTTCATCGAGCCCCTCGGCAAGGCGAATTTTTTCTTTTAGACGACCAATAATCTGAAGATTATTGTGTTGCAGCCGGGCCAGGGTTAAATGGAAACTATTGGATCCCAAGTCGATGGCCGCTATTGTTGGCGCGACCTGTTCATCGATATTTTTTTCAGGCTGCTCAGCCATAGACATTCCTTGTCCGGTGATTAATGTTTGCGTTGCTGACCTTTTGGCGGACGCTTATTTGGACGACCGCGTGAAGGACGCGTTTTTCGAAACGGTTTAACGGCAGCTAATAAGTCGGCACTGATTTCTTGTTTCGGTATGCTGTGCTCTATGTATTGTTCAATGGCTGGCAGTGAAAAAGCACTGTCTTCACAGGCAAACGAAATGGCATCGCCATCGGCACCGGCACGGGCGGTACGGCCTATTCTATGAACATAATCTTCGGCATCATCGGGTAAATCGTAATTGAACACATGAGATACATTATCAATGTGTAACCCTCGTGCTGCGACATCCGTTGCGATCAGAGCTGGCAGCTCGTCGGATTTAAACTTTTCGAGCAGACTCATGCGCTTTTTCTGTGGCACATCGCCGGTTAACAAGCCAACTTTCCAGTCATTGGCGCGAAGCATTGAGTAGATGGTTTCAGCGTCGCGTTTGGTGTTAACAAAAATCATCGACTTTTCTGGCTGGTGCTTGTTCATAAGCCCTAATAACAGAGACAGTTTATCGAAATTGCTGGGATAATAGAGTACTTCTCGAACTTTTTTGGCGGTGACTTGCTCAGGTTCTACCTGTACATGTTCTGGGCTGTTCATATGTTCGTAAGCCAGCTCTTGCACCCGGTGAGACAAGGTGGCTGAAAACAGCATATTAAGTCGCTCAGTTGGTGCAGGCATTCGGCGCAATAAATAACGTATGTCGGCGATAAAACCAAGATCAAACATTCGATCGGCTTCGTCCAGTACAACCACATCAATAGCATCGAGTTTGTAAATGCCCTGCTTGTAATAATCAATCAGGCGACCGGTTGTGCCGATCAACACATCAATACCCTGAGTAAGCATTTGCCGCTGTTCGTCATATCCGGTACCACCATAAACGGCACCAACCTTTAGATCGGTAAATTGAACCAGATGTTTTGCGTCTTCCAGTATTTGCACCACCAGTTCCCGAGTTGGCGCCATAATCAATACACGGGGCTCATTCTGCAATCGGTTAGGATCGGCCGGTAACGTTAATAATTCATCCAGCGCAGCTAGCAAAAACGCAATGGTTTTGCCTGTGCCCGTTTGTGCCTGTCCGGCTACGTCCTGACCTTTTAAAGAAAGCGGTAGACTGAGCTTTTGAATGGGGGTGCAATGGGTAAAGTTTATGGCGTGAAGTGCTTTAACCAGTCTGGGATCAAGACCCATATGCGCGAAGGGTGTATCGGTAAGATGTTTTGCCATATATGTTTTCTTGGGGTTTCCTGTGAAGAACTCTTAGTGTAATTTATTAGAGTACTATATTTTATCATTATAAAATCAAGTGCTTATCTCATAAGAGATGCGCGAGTTAGGCGCTTAAAGCGCTGTGTGTGGAGTCAGTTTAATCGGGATCGCCACATTTGCAAACCGATTGTTTTGATATCTGCCTTGAAATTTGTCAAACTGAACCCCACAAATACAGCTTCTTGCTACCCACAGCACAGCTACATTATTAAGTTGAATTTTACAGGAGATACCTGCAAATGAGTGACCAAATTGTCCATCTAACCGACGACAGTTTTGAATCTGAAGTATTGCAATCGGATGTTCCGGTTTTAGTGGATTACTGGGCTGAGTGGTGTGGTCCCTGCCGAATGATTGCCCCTATTCTTGATGATATTGCCAGTGAGTATGATGGCAAAGTCAAGGTGGCTAAATTAAATATTGATGAAAACAGCGCGACACCCCCTAAGTATGGTATTCGTGGCATTCCAACGCTGATGTTATTTAAAAATGGCGCAGCCGAAGCGACTCAGGTTGGTGCTGTTAATAAGTCTCAGCTAGTGGCTTTTTTAGATTCTAATATCTAGTTTTACCCGACCTTGGTGATAAGGAATTATCGCCAAGGTATTTTCGAGTGCTGGACACTTCTTATTTTTAATGCTAAGTTTCGTTTAGCTTTCCTGTGGGGCCCACCCAGCTACAACGATTTTCCAGGCAAAAGCATTCACCTTAAACCGTTTTTGAATCGCTTATTACAGTCAAAATGTGTGTTCTGAAATAAGCAGCAATCTAACAAACAACAATCATTCGAATACCCAATCATGAATTTAACGGAACTTAAACAGAAATCAGCGTCAGCGCTTGCTGACCTTGCGACGAGCATGGGCATTGACAACATGGCTCGTAACCGCAAACAAGATATCATTTTTTCAATACTTAAAGCCCACGCAAAGTCGGGTGAAGACATCTTTGGTGATGGCGTATTGGAAATATTACCTGATGGATTTGGCTTTTTAAGAAGTGCTGACTCATCTTATCTGGCAGGTCCAGATGACATCTATGTTTCACCCAGTCAGATTCGCCGTTTCAGTTTACGAACGGGCGATACCATAGCCGGAAAAATCCGCCCACCCAAAGACGGTGAGCGTTACTTCGCTTTGTTAAAAGTGAATAAAATTAATTACGACAGCCCAGAAAATGCCCGCAACAAAATATTATTTGAAAACCTGACGCCACTGCATCCTGATGATCGCATGCGTATGGAGCGAGGCAATGGCAGTAGTGAAGACATCACTGCTCGTGTTATTGATTTAGCTGCACCAATTGGTAAAGGTCAGCGTGCGTTAGTGGTTTCACCGCCAAAAGCCGGTAAAACCATGATGATGCAAAATATTGCGCAGTCGATAACCGCAAAAAATCCGGATTGTACGCTGATTGTTTTATTGATTGATGAGCGCCCGGAAGAAGTTACCGAAATGCAACGTTCTGTTCGTGGTGAAGTGATCGCATCAACCTTTGATGAGCCTGCCAGTCGTCACGTTCAAGTGGCCGAAATGGTTATCGAAAAAGCCAAACGACTGGTTGAACATAAAAAAGATGTGGTGATTTTGCTCGACTCCATCACCCGACTGGCGCGTGCCTACAACACGGTTATTCCATCATCGGGTAAAGTATTAACCGGTGGTGTTGATGCTAACGCCCTGCAACGTCCGAAACGATTTTTTGGTGCCGCCAGAAACATTGAAGAAGGTGGCAGTTTAACCATTATTGCAACCGCACTGATTGATACTGGTTCGAAAATGGACGAAGTAATTTACGAAGAGTTTAAAGGTACCGGTAATATGGAACTGCATCTTGATCGTAAAATCGCTGAAAAACGTGTTTTCCCTGCGATCAATATTAATCGCTCCGGCACTCGTAAAGAAGATTTATTAACCTCTCCTGATGAACTGCAAAAAATGTGGATCTTGCGAAAAATTGTTCACCCGATGCAGGAAATTGAGGCCATGGAGTTTTTGGTCGACAAGCTGGCTCTGACCAAAACCAATGATGAGTTCTTTGAGTCCATGAAGCGCTAAATGCGCTCCATGGCGCTTGTCACTGTAATGTGTCAGGCGGCGCTGCATTGAGAGTGTTATGCAATATCGTGATTTAAGAGATTTTATTCAGCAACTGGAAGCTTTGGGCGAATTAAAGCGAATTTCTGAGCCTGTGGATCCCAATCTTGAAATGACGGAGATCGCCGATCGTACCTTGCGTGCTGGCGGTCCAGCCTTATTATTTGAAAATCCTGTTGGCAGTGAAATGCCGGTGCTTGCAAACTTGTTTGGTACCACTCGGCGCGTTGCATTGGGAATGGGTCAGGAAGATATTTCGGCACTAAAAGACGTTGGCGAGTTACTGGCTTTTTTAAAACAGCCGGAACCACCCAAAGGCATTAAAGAAGCCTGGTCTCAATTGCCGATATTCAAGCAAGTGCTGAATATGGCACCCAAGGTTGTGAAAAAAGCACCCTGTCAGGCGATTGTCTGGGAAGGTGATGATATTGATCTGTCCAAAATTCCGGTGCAAACCTGCTGGCCAGGTGATGCGGGCCCTTTAATAACCTGGGGCCTGGTGATCACTCGAGGGCCGGATAAAGAACGGCAAAATCTTGGCATTTATCGGCAACAGGTGATCGCTAAAAATAAAGTGATTATGCGCTGGTTATCCCATCGTGGTGGTGCGCTGGACTTTCAGGAGTGGCAACAACGACACCCAGGTGAACCATTTCCGGTATCGGTTGCATTGGGCGCTGATCCGGCAACCATTCTGGGCGCTGTAACGCCAGTTCCGGACAATTTGAGTGAGTACGCCTTCGCCGGTTTATTGCGCGGTAAAAAAACCGAACTGATCAAGTCTCTGGGCAATGATTTACAAGTGCCAGCATCCGCTGAAATTGTTTTAGAAGGAGTGATCCATCCGGGTGAAACAGCCCCTGAAGGGCCGTTTGGGGATCACACTGGCTATTACAACGAGGTTGATGAGTTTCCGGTGTTTACCATAGAGCGCATGACCATGCGTGAAAAACCAATTTACCACAGTACATATACAGGTCGTCCTCCCGATGAACCGGCTATTTTGGGTGTTGCTTTGAATGAAGTATTTGTGCCCATTTTAAAACGTCAGTTTCCGGAAATAGTTGATTTTTATCTACCACCGGAAGGCTGTTCCTATCGTATGGCCGTTGTGACCATGAAAAAACAGTACCCGGGTCATGCCAAACGTGTAATGCTTGGTGTGTGGTCGTTTTTACGGCAGTTTATGTACACCAAATTTGTTATTGTGACCGACGATGACGTTAATGCGCGCGACTGGCAAGATGTGATCTGGGCATTAACCACTCGAGTCGATCCAACCAGGGACACCACACTGATTGATAATACACCTATCGATTATCTGGATTTTGCATCGCCTGTGTCTGGGCTTGGCTCCAAAATGGGGATCGATGCTACCAATAAATGGCCGGGTGAAACAGATCGTGAGTGGGGTGAAGTCATCACTATGAGTGACGAAGTCAAACAGCGAGTCGATCAGCTGTGGGACAAATTAAAAATAATGGAGTGATCGTGCAAGAGATATTCTGTCAGGTAGATGATATTCAGTTATTGGGTAACGATGTTTATCAGGTAAAGCTGGTGTCGGATGAGCTAACTCGGCTGCCCTATTCCGCAGGTCAGTATTTAACGTTACAGGCCGATGGTGGCCGCTGGATCCCTTTTTCAATTGGCAATGCGCCGGAAGAAACCTCTCATCTGGAACTGCATATTAAATTGATACCGGGGCATGAACTGGCCGAACTGATCGTTGATCAACTTAAATCCACAAAGCAAGCCCATATACAGATCCCGATGGGTGAATGTGTGCTGCGAGATGGCCCTCGACCGGTGGTTTGTATTGTTGGTGGCACCGGATTTTCGCCAATAAAAGCCATGCTTGAATCGGCTTTTGCACAGCAGGATCCACGAGAGTTTTATCTGTACTGGGGCGCAGCCGTTACCAGTGATTTTTATCTGGATGAGTTACCAAGTCAGTGGCAACGTCAATATACAAACTTTAATTATGTACCAGTGTTATCCGGTGACGATGCGCAGTGGCAAGGCGAACGAGGTTTGGTGCATCAAACGGCAATGAGTCAATTGTCCGATCTGGCAAACAAAGACTTTTATATTTCTGGATCAGAAGCCATGGTGATGGCGGTTTACCATGATTTGCTAGGGCAAGGAGTTCCAAAGTCGCAGATTTTTGCCGATATGCTGGATATTAAACGCGAAATGGGTGAAACGGTTTAGCTCAGATGATTTAACTCAGATCAAATAACCTGAGTCAAAAAGTTCAGGATTTATAAAAAAGCACTCAAGTAAATTACTCGAGTGCTTTTAAATCATCTTCTTTTTAAAGCAAATATTTCTTTAAAATGTCCTGATAGGTGCCGTTGGCTTTGATGGTTTCCAGCGCCTTATTAAAACTTGCCACTGTCGTATGATCCACCGATTGCATACTAAACATTAAATGTACATCACCACTGTGAATGGTAATGTCCAGCTGATCAATTTGATCACTTAGGCCTTTACGTTTCAGGTTGTAAGCGCCAACAAAAGGATCCTCCACTACCACATCGACATTGTGTTGCAACAGATTGTAGAAGTTAGCTTCGCCAACCGGTGAGTAAACGAATTGTTTGGCAAAATCGGGGGAGTCCTGCAGATTGGATACCTGATCACCATAAATATAATCGGTGGTTAAACCTATGGTTTTACCAGCGCTGGCGATGCTTTTAATATTGTCAGAAAAGTTATCCTGTTCCCCTGCTCTAACGTACATCACGAAGGATTCTCGACGATAGGGCTCAGAAAACAAGGCGTACTTCTTGCGTTTTTCAGTGATGGACGCACCTGCCACCATATCCACTTCGCCATTTTCAACTTTTTGCAGCAAACTCATCCAGTCATCCTGCACAAAGTTCAAGTCACAGTCGGCTTCTTCAGCCAGTGCGCTAATGATTTCAACATCAAGGCCCGAAACTTTATTACCCGGCATCAGATACATGTAGGGTTCCCAGGGATCCCAGCCCATGGTGATGGAGCATGCGGGCTCTGTTTTCATTGGTTGTTTTTTCGGGACTTCAGTCTGAGCTTCTGTTTCTGCGGTTTGCGCCGGCTTAGACGGCTCATTGCAGGCACTGATGAACAGTGACAGAAACAACAGGCATCCCAGTGAAAGTTTTGACATATGCCCTCCTCGTAGTGGTTTGCTGTTATTCTTATTAGCACTAAAAATAAGCGGTATAGATTAAGTGTAGCCCATACAGATTAAGCCATCGAAATTTTACCGGGATCTTGAAGGTGACAATCGTTCTTTAAGTGAGATATTTGCGTTCATCAAGTGAGATACTTGAAAATACCGTCAGGGCAGTTACGGTAGCCAGAAAAGATACATGCTTGTGGCAGGCATAAAAAAAGCGCCAGAGTCGGCGCTTTTTTAATATTGATGGATCGATTACTAGGCGAGAATGGAGCCTTTCAGTTTTTTAATGGCGTTTTTCTCTAACTGACGAACACGTTCGGCAGAAACATTGTAGTGATCGGCCAGTTCTTGCAATGTGGATTTATTTTCACTTAACCAGCGTTTTTGCAAGATGTCCTGACTGCGCTCATCCAGTTGTTGCATAGCGTTCACCAGTTTTGCTTCATGGTGACTCTGCCAGTCATTCTTTTCATAAGTGTCAGCGGGATCAGCGGAGCTGTCTTCTAAAAACTGTGACGGTGAAAAGCTGCTGCTGTCATCGTCATCGCCAGCAGGCGCATCAAATGCCATATCTCTCGCATTAAGACGGCCTTCCATACGACGCACTTCGGTTTCACTGACACCAAGATCTTTGGCAACCGCCGAAACTTCATCGTTATTAAACCAGCCGAGACGTTTTTTAGAGCCACGCAAATTAAAGAACAGTTTGCGCTGTGCTTTTGTGGTGGCGACTTTAACGATGCGCCAGTTACGTAAAACAAATTCGTGAATTTCGGCTTTTATCCAATGTACGGCAAAAGATATTAATCGAACGCCGACTTCCGGATCGAATCGCTTAACGGCTTTCATCAGGCCAACATTGCCTTCCTGAATTAAATCGGCCTGTTGCAGACCATAGCCGTTGTAGCTGCGAGCAATATGAACGACAAAACGTAAATGAGACAAAATAAGCTGGCGAACCGCTTCCAGATCATCATTATCACGGAATCGTCGGGCCAGTTCTCTTTCGTCTTCTGCGCTCAATACCGGAACCGCGTTTACCGCGTGAACGTAGGCCTCAATACTGCCTTGTGGTACTGATAAAGCAAGATTTTGTGTCGAAAGCTGAGTGTTCATAGTTCTCCTAAACCTCTGACATAACTTACATGCCAAGTTGTTGACCGGTTATATTAGCACCCTTATTTAACGATTGCTAATACTTAACCGCCAATACTATAGAGTGTTTACTGGGGAAAAAGTTTCACCCAATCAATGATATGTAAGCACCTGATCTAGGGGTAAAAAATACTTTTTCAAGTGAGTGATCACAAACCGTTACAATTGCAGTTTTATGAGCTAATAAGTACTCACTGTAGATTCAATATAACGGTTAATCCTAATAAGAATAATAATTCGTAAAAGGACGCTGACGAGTTATAAAAAATAGTCAAGTTTGCTTTCTGTTAAAGATGATATTTTTAGGTGGGCTCAATATCTCGAATATGGCGGCCAACCGACAGCCAGGAACCAAGAAAACCCAGCGACGTTGCTATGGCAATCAGCTGTAAGGCTTCGAGAAAAGCCAGGCCAGACAGTTGAAACTGGCTGTCGTAGAGGCCTGCCAGATTTCGCACCGGATCCTTAAGCCAGAAGACACTGCTATTCACCAGTATCCAGCTAAGTGCGCCAGCAAAAATACCGTACCAGAGGCCGCTGTACAGAAATGGACGACGAATAAAAGCATCTGTCGCGCCGACCAGTTTAATGATTTGAATTTCTTCCCGGCGGTTCTGAATTGCCAGCCGGATGGTATTGCCAACAATGAGTAACACCGCCAGGCCGAGTAACAGTCCAAGTGCCGAAACTGCACGCTCGGCGATGGCCATCATACTGTATAGCTTGCGTACCCATTGTAAGTCGAGCTGAGCCAGTTCAACTTCTGGTAAAGCTTCGAGTTCAGCAAGTAACGCTTGAGAAGCTTGTGGCGAACTGTGAGATTCCGTTGGTGTAATAACCAGTGTATCGGGTAATGGATTGTCTTCAAGATAGGATAACGCATCACCAAAGCCTGACAGCTCTTTAAACTCTTTCAGCCCGGCTTCACGCGAAATATAACTGACTTCGGCGATTTTTTCGGACTTCTCAAGCTGGCCTTTAAGGCTGATAACCTGTTGTGACGAGATATTGCTTTCGATAAATAATGAAATCTGTGTCGCGTTATCCCAGCCACTGGAAACATTTTGGGCATTCTTTAAAAACACATGAAATCCAGCAGGTAACGCCAGAGCTATGGCAAGTACCGCAATGGTCATAAAACTGGAAAAAGGTGCGCGAAAAATTTCGTGCAGGCCTTTGCGGCATTCGACGCCGTGCTGCCTTAAGCCCATTTTAAGGCGCGATAAAAAAGTGCTGCCGGTTGAGACTCTGGCGCCTTTTAATCCTGATGCATCAGGCTGACTCATGACTGGCCTCCTGCCTGTAGCTCATCGTGGATCATTTGACCGTCTTTTAAAGACATCACCCGGTGTGGCAGTCGGGCAATCAGACCCAAATCATGGGAAGCAATTAGAACGCTGACACCAACCTGATTAAACGATTCAAACAGCGACATGATTTCTGCCGAGAGTTCAGGATCGAGATTACCGGTAGGTTCATCGGCCAATAATAATGGCGGTTTGTTGACAACGGCACGGGCAATGCCGACCCGTTGCTGCTCACCGCCGGATAACATGATCGGGTAAAGTTTTTCTTTCGAGAGCAATCCAACTTTATCCAGTGCTGCTCGCACGCGGCGACCTATTTCTTTGTGTGGATAACCGGCAATGATCAATGGCAGTGCAACGTTATCGAATACGGTTCGATCAAACAGCAGGCGGTGATCCTGAAATATCATACCGATATTGCGTCGGATAAATGGAATTTTTCGACGACTGGCACGACCGACATTGCGACTGTCGATGATCACCTGACCGGCGGTTGGCTTTTCCATAACGCAGATAAGTTTCAGTAAGGTACTTTTTCCAGCGCCTGAGTGTCCGGTTAAAAATGACATTTCACCATTGCCAAGATTGAAGCTGACATTGCGCAAAGCTTCATGGCCATTGGGGTATCGCTTGGACACTTCGTTAAACTGGATCATCTGTTTTTATAACCGTTGAATGATTAAGCCTGATTATTCCTGGTTTCAAGTATTAAATGCCTTGATATGTCTTTAACACAGTAACTGTTTTTAATACCGTATCTATCTTTAATCTGTAGCGGTGCTGAGTAAAACATCGCTGCTATTGATCAAATAATGCGTCAATAAATTCATTTGCATCGAATGGACGTAAATCTTCCAGCGACTCACCCACACCAATAAACCGGATTGCAATGTTCATCTTTTTAGCTAAGGCAAAGACTACACCACCTTTGGCGGTACCGTCGAGTTTGGTCAGGGTGATACCGGATAAGCCCACTGCTTTATGAAATTGTTCTGCCTGATTCAGTGCATTCTGTCCAGTGCCGGCATCAACCACTAACATGACTTCGTGCGGTGCGCTACCATCCAGCTTCGCCATAACCCGTTTCACTTTAGTCAGCTCTTCCATCAGATTGTCTTTGGTGTGAAGCCGGCCAGCGGTATCGGCGATCAGCACATCAACGGATTTTGACTGGGCCGATTGCAGAGCGTCGTAAATAACCGACGCCGAGTCGGCACCTTCATGTTGTGCCACCACCGGAATACTATTGCGTTGCCCCCAAACTTGCAGTTGCTCAACGGCAGCCGCACGAAACGTATCGCCCGCGGCCAGCATTACAGAAAGACCCTGTTCTTTCAGTTGTTTGGCAAGTTTACCAATGGTGGTGGTTTTACCAACGCCATTAACGCCCACCATTAAAATTACAAAAGGCTGGTGGGTGCTGGTGTCGATGGTGAGCGGCTGTGCCACTGGCTCTACCATTTCTGCTAGCAATTCTCGCAGCCGTGCCATTAATGCATCGGGATCTTTTAATTGCTTACGGGCAGAGCGTTCGGTTAAATCTTTAATGATCACTGCGGTGGCGTCATAGCCCACATCCGCCATCAATAACTGGGTTTCAATGTCTTCGAGTAAATCATCATCGATGACCTTTTTACCCAGTACCAGACTGCCGAGTCCGTCAGAAAAATTTGATCGTGTTTTACTTAAACTGGATTTTAGCCGTGAGAAAAAGCCGGGCTTATTCTGTGTTTCAGGTTGCATTTGCGCTGCATCTGGATCATCGGTGATAACACCCGGTTCGGCAGTGGCTGGCTGTTCGGTTAATTCGTCAGAAGATAAATCATCAGCCTGGGTATCATGAAGGCTTGTTTCATTGGCTTGTTTGATTTCTGTTGTATCTACTGCCTGATCCGTTTCGCTGTGGCTTGACGGTTCAACAGAGTCATCGGGGCTATCGTTAGCAGGCTGATTTTCTGGCTTACGATCTTTTTTAAACCAGCCAAACAGGCCGCCGGATTTTTTCTTTGTGTTAGAATGCTCGTTTTCTGACATAACTGTATTGTATCGTTAATAAATCGGTGAAAGCTTACCCATGAAAACCGATGATAGGTTTATCATGGCTTAACTGTTGAGGCCGTTACCGAGGTTGACAATTGGGCGATATCCTACCATTTCCCGTTAAAAAGCCATAGCGAGTTCGTCGTATGATCCATCAAACCAAACGTAAACCCAGTCGCGGTTCAAAAACCGGCCACGTTCGAATTATTGGTGGTCGCTGGAAAGGGCGTCGATTAAAGTTTACTGAAGTGGCCGGTTTACGGCCCACTCTTGATCGGGTGCGCGAAACACTTTTTAACTGGTTGATGTACGACATTAATGAATCACGCTGTCTGGATCTGTTTGCGGGCAGTGCTGCGCTTGGCATTGAAGCCTTGTCACGGGGCGCCAGTGAAGTGGTATTTGTTGAAAAGAATAAAAAAGCAGCGGATCACATTCACGCCAATCTTAGAGAGTTACAGTTCTCCAATTACAAGGTGTTTAATACCAGTGCGGAAGTGGTGTTTAAAAAGAATGAAAACCCTTACGACATCATTTTTGTTGATCCACCGTTTTTTCAATCCTATCTTACGTCGACGCTTAAATCGCTCAATCAGCCAACTTTCGTAAAGCCGGGTAGTCTGGTTTATGTAGAACACGAGCGCCATTCCGATGACATAGAGTTTCCTGAAAACTGGCAAGTCGTAAAACAAAAACAGGTGGGCGGACTGGTGTTTTATCTGTTTCGGGTTGAAGCGTCCAGTTAACCCAATTGCTATTGCTGCGGCACACTGAGTACAGATGTTAGTGTGACAAAATTAATGATCAATCACCGTTAATTATTTTTTATTAAAGAGATTATTATGTTTCGTTTTTTTGAAAAGCTAACCAATGCTTTTCCGGATGACCAGCCAGAACAGCCACCAAAAGGGTTGTGGGCATTTTGTCGATACTACACCCGTGGCATGGAATGGCCGCTTATTATTATGTCGATCACCACGGCGTTAATTGCCGTACTGGAAGTCTCCTTGTTTGGCTTTGTCGGCACCCTGGTCGATAAAATGGAAGGCTCAACACCGGATCAGTTTATTGCCGAAAACAGTGCAATGTTGCTCTGGATGGGCGGACTTCTGGTGATTGTGTTGCCTTTACTGGCTATGTTGCACTCATTAATTGTTCATCAGTCATTGCTGGGTAATTATCCCATGCGCATTCGCTGGTTGGCGCATAAATATTTACTCGGCCAGAGTATCAGCTTTTTTCAAAATGATTACGCCGGTCGGGTCGCGACCAAAGTGATGCAAACCGCCTTATCCGTGCGTGAAACCGTGATGAAGTTGCTCGATGTATTAATGTATATCACGGTGTATTTCACCAGTGCCCTGATTTTAGTCGCGCAGGCAGACTATCGTTTAACTCTGGTTATTCTGGTGTGGTTTATTATTTATGTTTGCGCACAAATTTATTTTATTCCGCGGCTAAAACAACTGTCAGCAAAGCAGGCCGATGCCCGTTCAACCATGACGGGTCGGGTGGTCGACAGTTACAGCAATATTTCCACAGTAAAATTATTTGCACACACGCAACATGAAGCAAATTACGCCCGTAACAGTATGAAAAGTTTTCTTGATACTGTGTACCGGCAAATGCGTATGGTGACATTACTGGGAATTGTTGTTCAGAGTATGAATTACCTGCTGGTGTTTGCCATTGCAGGAATGTCTATATGGTTGTGGTCTTCGAGTTTAATTACCATAGGCGCAATTACGGTGGCGATCCCAATCGCACTGCGTATGAATGGCATGTCGCAATGGATTATGTGGGAGGTCAGTAGCCTGTTTGAAAATCTGGGAACCGCAACCGATGGTATGAATACCTTGGCGAAACCTCAAACCGTTACCGACGATTCTGCTGCAGTGGACATAGACGTTAACAAAGGTGCCATCGAGTTTGACAAAATTACTTTTCATTACGGTAAAGGCAGCGGTGTTATTGAAGATTTGTCTTTGTCGATTAAGCCAGGTGAAAAGATTGGTCTGGTGGGTCGAAGCGGTGCCGGTAAGTCGACTCTGGTTAATCTGTTGTTGCGGTTTTACGATGTGGAAAGCGGCGCAGTAAAGGTGGATGGGCAAAATATTGCTGAGGTGCAGCAGGAATCGCTTCGGGCGCAAATAGGTATGGTGACGCAGGATACCTCGTTACTGCATCGTTCGGTGCGAGATAATATTCTCTACGGCAATCCAAATGCCAGTGAGCAGCAGTTAATGGACGCCATAAAGCAGGCGGAAGCCGATACCTTTATTAATGACTTGCAAGATCCGGAAGGACGAACCGGTCTCGACGCGCAGGTCGGAGAGCGCGGTGTTAAGTTATCCGGTGGTCAGCGTCAGCGTATTGCCATTGCCCGCGTTCTGTTAAAAGACGCGCCAATTTTAGTATTAGATGAAGCAACTTCGGCACTGGATTCGGAAGTTGAGGCGGCAATTCAGCAGAGTCTGTATCGCCTGATGGAAGGTAAAACGGTGATTGCCATTGCCCACCGACTGTCGACCATTGCCGCCATGGATCGACTCATTGTACTGGATGAAGGACGCATTATTGAGCAGGGAACACATCAGGAGCTGGTGGATAACAATGGTATTTATGCGCAATTATGGGCCCATCAAACCGGTGGTTTTCTGGGGCTTGATACCGATGAAAATGAAGAAGTAGCAATCAATATGCCATAAAGGGATAAACATCGACAGCCTGCAATAACTCATCTTTGAATAAATGCCCGCTTGTTGCCATACTGTTTATGCAAGGCGGTAGTAAGCATGAGTCGACTCAAGTGTCATGGTATCAGAGTTGATGTTTTCTCTAGTGAAATAAAAAGAAAAGAATGGCGACAAGTATATGCATCCTTTTAAGAAGCTATCCAACAGGTTCGCGTCGACCTTTTTGGCCATAGCTTGGTTGTTGAATAGTATAAACGCTGAAGCCATTGAATTGGCGGTGCAGGATCAACATGGTGATCCCTTGCCATATACAGTGATTGAACTGCATGTTGAAGGCGCAGAACCGGCATCTAATTTGTCTGTTGCAATAATGGATCAGGTGGATAAATCATTTTCACCAGAAATACTGGTGATCCAGCAAGGTCAGTATGTTAACTTCCCCAACAGTGACAATATCCGACATCATGTTTATTCTTTTTCGCAGGCCAAAACATTTGAATTAAAACTCTATTCAGGCCAGCCGAAGCAACCGGTTAAATTTAATAACGATGGCATTGCTGTACTAGGCTGTAATATTCATGACTCTATGGTCGGCTATGTCTATATTGCCAGCAGTCCTTATTATGTTGTGACCGATACACAGGGGCGTGCAAAGATCAATTTACCAAAAGGTGTAAAAAGCATTACTGCCTGGCATGCTTTACATCGAACAGGTCCTGAATCACGAATGACACTAAATCATAAAAGTATCGCCAGTAGTGATGACAAACCATTTCCAATCACACTGGTGACAACAAAGCCTGCTCCAAGAAATACCTTCCAGTCGAAGTTTAAAAATGACACTAAAAACAAGCCTTAAAAATCAGGTTGTACTGGTTTGTATTAGTCTGGTTATATTAACCAGCTTAACACTGTTTGTTATTTTCTGGTGGACAGCAACCGATTTTCATCAAAAACAGATTAACAAGCAAATAGACAGTGCAGAAACCGTACTGGTTGAATATTTAAATGCCAAAGAACAGTTGTTGATTACGGCCGCAAAAGTATTAACGGCGGATTTTGGATTTAAGCAGGCCATAGCAACCGGTGATTCGGAAACCATTGGAAGTGTACTGAACAATCATGGCTCTCGAATTAATGCCGATCTGATGATATTAACCGATCGTGATGGTGAGTTAATTTCCAGCAGTGATAAGCGGTTATTATCAACACTAAAAGCGCAAAACAGTTTGAATAGGCTTGAATTAAGTTCAATTGAGTCACAGTTTATTTTAATTGATAACACTCTTTATCAAGTGATTACATTACCAATTAAAGCACCGCGAACCATTGCATACAGTATTATTGGGTTTGAAATAAATGACGCAGTGATTAGTGAATTAAAAAAACTGACTTCATTAGAAATTACATTTTTTGGTCAATCGAATAACATCATCATCAGTACCAATAAAAATATCAGTAATGGAGAGATAACAGAAGCATTTGATAAAAAGACATCGGGGGTTTTATGGTGGCAACGACCAATGTTCAGCAATCGAAAACTTTCTCTGAACCAGGCCGATGGCAATGTAAACGTTTTAATATCAGCCAGCTTGTTATCCGCTTATAGCGAATTTGATCGTTTAATTTTAACTATTTTTGTTCTTTCGTTACTGATACTGCTTCTGGCGATAACGACCAGTGGTTATGTGGCTAAAAATATTACGCACCCATTATATCATTTGGTGAAAATGGCCCAGGCGTTTGCTGGCGGAAATTATTATCGCCAAAAACCTCCGAGACGATCCAGTACGGAGGTTGACAGGCTCTATGAAAGTTTCAGTGAAATGGGTAAAGAGGTTCAGTTACGTGAAGCAGAAGTTTTATATCAGGCTCGCCATGACTTAACCACCGGTTTATACAATCGACATACTCTATTGGAAATTTTGTCAGAAAACCTGGTCAGCGAACGAGAGTATGTTTTTATGGCCATCAATATTCGCGGATTCAGACGGATTAATGACGCGTTAGGCCCAGATATTGGTGACCAATGTTTACATGCCGTAGCGAATCGTTTGCAAGATTATAAACAAAGCAGTTTTTCAATACACGGTCGGCTTGGTGGCGATGAGTTTATGGCGGTTTATTCTGTTGAAGAAAGACAAAATAGTAAAACGATTGTTCGAAATGTGCAGGACTTATTAGCAGAACCCATCATAGTTAAAGATTTGCAACTGAATTTAAATTATAGGATTGGCGTGTGCCTATATCCTGAACATGGACAGGAGTCTAAACAACTATTTCGACGCACAACGATTGCGCTGGATGCGGCAAGTAAAGAACAGCAGTCGGTAAGAATGTATCAGGCTGGTGAAGATGAAGAGCATTTGAAACGACTGGCAATAATAGATGAGTTGAAGCAGGCTTTAAAAAACGACGATGGTCAGTTGTACATTAACTATCAACCAAAATTAAACTTGGAAAAAAATACCGTTGATAAAGTCGAATCGCTGATTCGATGGAAAAAGCTGGATGGAAGTTTTGTATCGCCTGAATTATTTATTGGTCTTGCGGAAAAATCAGGATTAATTATTGAATTGACCCACTGGGTTGTTAAGCAAGTTTTGATGCAACTTCAAAACTGGCGCAATGATGGATTAATGATGACCGCTGCCATTAATGTTTCCGCACAAGACTTAAGCCATTCAGAATTTTTGAGTTTCTTATTGAATCAACTCGATCAATTCGATGTTAATCCTGATCAAATAACGCTTGAGTTAACGGAACGTGACATTATGATCAATGAAGATTTAGTGATAGAGCGATTAACACAATTGAAGAAAATTGGTATTACCATTTCAGTGGATGATTATGGTATTGGTCAGTCGTCTTTAGGAAAGTTAAAACAGCTTCCTGTAGATGAATTAAAAATAGATAAGAGTTTTATACTAAAATTATCAGAATCTGATAAAGATCAAAAAATTGTAAGCTCAACAATTGAGTTAGGCCATAAGCTTGGCTTATCTGTTGTTGCTGAAGGAGTTGAGACAGAGAGCTCATTACAGTTATTACAAACCATGAAATGCAATCACGCTCAAGGTTATTATTTAAGTCGCCCGGTATCATCTAATGAATTTGTCGAATGGTTGCAACAAAGAGATGCTTAAACTTAAACACTTAATACTAGCTTCGTTAATACTTCTGGTTGTTCATACTAATGTTCGTTCAGCCGATGGAAAGTTATTGGCAACACCCGGTGTTTCCCAAGTCGAAGGCTCAGCTGGCGGTGGTATTGTGCCCTGGGCGCAGTTGGCGGGTTATGCCAGTCGCGAACAGATATCTGGCAGTGGTTATTGCAGTAAAGTGAGTGTCGATGACTTTGCCTTAAATGTTTGCGGTGTACAGGCTAACTTTTTTGATCGAGTGGAAGTTTCCTATGCCAAACAAAGCTTTGAAGTTAAACCTCTAAATACCGATCTAAAACAAGACATCGTTGGTGCAAAAGTTAGATTGTACGGTGATCTGGTTTACTCGAAATGGCCTCAGATAAGTGTCGGCATTCAACATAAATCATTAAAAACTGAAACCATAGCTTTTGCATTAGGGGCTAATAAAAAAAGTGACACTGACTTTTATATTGCTTCCAGCAAACTGCATCTTGGTGCTGTTGCTGGCTACAACTGGTTATGGAATGTCAGTTTACGACACACACAAGCCAATCAAATGGGCTTGTTGGGTTTTGGGGGCGAAGGCAAGAATAAGCAATGGTTACTGGAAGCATCAACTGCGGTATTGATGAGTCGCCATATTGCGATTGGTATGGAGTTTCGGGAAAAACCCGATAATTTAAACCTTGGCGAAGATCACTGGCGTGATGTGTTTGTCGCCTGGTTCCCCAATAAATCGGTAAGCGTTACCGCAGCCTGGGTTGATCTTGGCAGTATTGCAGCAATCAATGATCAAACTGGCTGGTATCTGTCGGTTACCGGTTATTTATAATATTTTTTGATGTTTGGCACCCTATGGACAAAAGTTTTTAAGGTAGATAATGAATACTATTAAAATTTTAATCGCTATAGTTTTTTGTACTTTGACTTCTTGCGTCAGTCTATCGACGGATAATAAACAGACTTTGTATCAAGAGCTGGGTGGTGAGACTGGCATTGAAAACATCGTTGATGACTTGATCAATGAAATTGGTAATGATCAGCAAATTTTTCATTATTTTGCCAAAGCCGATATAACGCATTTCAGACAAGGATTAATAGAACATTTTTGCGCGATATCCAATGGACCCTGTGAGTATACCGGCGACAATATGATTGATATTCATACCGGCATGAATGTAAAAGAAACGGACTTTAATCATTTGGTGGACTTATTAATTAACGCGATGGATCAAAATAATGTACCGCATAGTGTACAAAATCAATTACTCGCCAAACTTGTTCCTTTAAGAAAAGATATCATTTACCGATAAGCGTTTATCGGCGGATTGAAAGATTCTTATTAAGTTTCTAACTGCCCATTATTGGTTAAGTACACATCAAATCGATGTTTTTTTGTTGTGATTTGAAATGAAGGTGAACGTTCGGCAATAAATGGTGCTGATGCCGGACGTTTTACAACAACTCTTTCTTCAGCAACCTTACAGGCTATCGTTAAAAGCTCCGCGGCATCCATATCCTCTCCGGCAAGCTGTTTAAATATGCGCATTTCTTTTTTTACCGCGGCAGACTTATTGCGATCCGGAAACATGGGATCCATATAGATTACCTGGGGTTTTTCCGAGTTCTTTTGGCGGTTTAAATCCGTTAAATAATCGGTACTATTGGCGTGAATAAGCTTTAACTGACTAGCAGATAAACCTCGATCACCATTTAGGTATAAGCGATTAATGGCATCGTTTAATAATAAATAGATCACCGGTTGACGCTCTATCGCAAGAACTTTGCAGCCCATGGATGTCAACAATAATGCTTCTCGGCCCATGCCTGCTGTTGTATCGATAACAAAAGGTGTTTTTGCTTTTTTTAATCCGACGGCTTTTGCCAGAGGTTCTTTACGCCCACCACCGTGTTGCCGTCGATAATTGAGTTGTGCTGATTGTAAATCAAAACTGAGTGAAAATGTCTGTTGCTGTAATACGCCTTTTAAAGTGAGTTGTTGATTGTCTTGTTGTAAAAACCATTCTTGTTCACTGGGTGTGTGGTTACCATTTTGCTCAAGGATCAAGTTACTCGATATTTTAGGATGGATACTCTCAGAAAAACTAGCTTCGGAAAGCAAAGAATACAGTGATGGATCGATGATTTTAATCAGGCGCTGTTGCGGCATCTGGGTATCCAGTGAATTATAAGTTCGACTCAAAAATTATTAACACGCTCTAGAGATGGAGTGATTATACGGTGTTGTCAGGATCTGAGAAACGCTAGATTCTACAAATGCTAATAGAGGGTGAGAACACTCAACGACCAGTTTAGTAATTATGATGGTTTAAAATGATGGTGTAAAATGATCGTTGAGAAAGATTCAGTGAAACGGAGTTCACTGAATCAGAGACAAATATAAGGTGCCGCAATCACACCAGTCCAAAGTATTATATTACTCAGTCGCTTTTATGCTGGACGATTTGGGGGCAGGCCGTTACACGGCAATTGGTTTGCTTGCCAGCGCTAAAACCTTGCTGATACTCGCTGGGTTTAAATCCATCGGGCGTACCGTACACCATGTGATAATTATCGCGCCAATTCTCAGTAAAGCCGGATTGGGCTTCCTTAAACCCCAGGTTATACCAATTGGTTGGTTTAAAAGTTTGTTGTTGCCAACCACCACACGCGGTTAACAGGCTAACAATAAACAGTACAACAATGGATTTCATAGATAAGCTCTTCTGGTCAATTTTAGTGGTAGCGGGCAAATCACTAGTCAGCCAATTGCTAACATCCCAATAACTAACAACGCCCTGATTTAAACAGTATAGATAGTAAATGATAACTGTGTCACATTTTTATACAGGAATGTCAGTTGCTTTTCATTGGCCACTGCTGAAAAAAGTGGCAAGTGTGAATATTGACAGACCAACCGGTCTGTTTATATACTTCTGCCCTATATTGGTCTATCTAATAACTGATGTATGACAAGCGTGTGACGGTATAAACAATTCGGCCGTTACCGCTGACACTATTGTTTGACAATCATCACCTGACAAATCGGGAGCTTTGTATGAAAAATAAAAGGGTGGTCGCCTACGCAGAATGGATCATTCGCTGGCGCTGGCTGGTTATATTTTTGTCGCTGGTATCTGTAGCGGCCATGATAACCGGCTTTTCAAAAATGGATTTTAAAAGCGACTACCGCATCTTTTTCTCCAAAGATAATCCGCAGTTACTGGCGTTTGAAGACATGCAGGACACCTACTCCAAGTCGGATAACGTGTTATTTGTGATAACGCCAAAAAACGGTGATGTGTTCACTCCGGATACTCTGGAAACACTGCAATGGCTGACAGAAGAAGCCTGGCAAACCCCGTTATCCACCCGTGTCGACTCCATTACCAACTTTCAGTACACCTACGCCGATGGCGATGAGCTGATTGTTGAAGATCTGGTGCAGCAACCCTCTTCCTTGTCGAAGCAGGATCTGCAGCGCATCGGTGATATTGCTATATCGGAGCCACTACTGGTTAACCGGCTGATCGCCGAAGACAAAGGCACCACAGCGGTGAATGTAACCGTTGAAGTACCCGATGATCCGCAAACTGCAGAAGAAAAACAGGCGGTGATGGTAATTGCCAATTTTGCCCGTGAGCTGGCGCAAAAGGTCGAACAAAGAAACCCAAATCTTGAGGTCAGGCTGACCGGCATGGTAATGATGAATGTGTCATTTCCGGAAGCCACCATAAAAGATTTAAGCACGCTTTTACCGATAATGGCGTTTATTGTGGTGCCCGTATTTATGTGGTTTATGGTGCGCTCCACCAGCGGTGTGATCACCTCGGTCTTGTTGAATCTATTTTCTATTTTAGGTGCCTGGGGTTTGTTCTTTTATCTGGGAGGTTATCTGTCTGGTCCTGCCATGAGCACGCCGATAGTGATATTGACCATGGGAGTCGCAGATGCGGTGCATATATTGGTAACCTTTCTACAGCAAATGCGGCGTGGCGATTCAAAACAGCAGGCCATGGTGGAGTCGTTACGGCTTAATATGCAGCCAATATTTTTAACCAGTATCACCACTATTATTGGCTTTTTAAGTATGAATGCATCCGATGTGCCGCCACTGCATGACTTTGGCAATATTGTGGCAATCGGTGTTGGCCTGGCGTTTATTTATTCGGTTACCTTTTTGCCGGCACTGCTTATGGTAATGCCGGTAAAAGTACGCAGTAAAGAGCCCAAGGCCTACCACTGGATGGATAATCTTGGTGACTGGGTTATTGCAAAGCGAAAAGTATTGTTACCCAGCTTTGCTTTATTGAGTGTCGGTGTTATAGCGTTTATTCCCAACAATGAGCTGAACGATGAGTTTGTGAAATATTTCAGTAAAGAAGTGCCGTTCCGGGCAGATACTGACTACACCAGCGAACACTTAACCGGCATCTATAATGTGTTTGTATCGGTTAAAACCGGTAAAGCCAATGGCATTAGTGAGCCCGAATATTTAAAAGCAGTGGATGACTTTTCCCAGGTTGCAGAAACCTGGTCGGAAGTGCGCCATGTAGAAACCATCACCGACATTATGAAGCGGCTGAATAAAAACATGCACGCCGATGATCCAGAATGGTACCGACTGCCTGAGCGCAAAGATTTAGCGGCACAATATTTATTGCTTTACGAAATGTCACTGCCTCAGGGGCTTGATCTCACCAATCAGATCAACCTTGATAAATCGTCCGTTCGTGTCGGGCTGACACTGTATAACCTGTCATCAAATGAATTACTGGTGCTGGAAGATCGTATCTACGACTGGTTTAACAACAATGCCCCTCAGTATGAGCTGGATGTGGCCAGTTCCAACATGATGTTTGCGCACATAGGCGAGCGAAACATTAAAAGCTCTTTATCAGGCACTTTGATTGCACTGGTGTTAATTTCGTTGATACTGATGTTTGCGTTACGCTCCTTTAAACTGGGCATGTTAAGTCTTATTCCCAACTTATTACCGGCGGCTCTTGCGTTTGGTCTTTGGGGAATGCTGGTAAGTAACGTAGGTATGGGGTTATCGGTTGTAGTTGGCATGACTCTGGGTATTGTTGTTGACGATACCGTCCACTTTTTAAGTAAGTACCTGCGTGCCCGCCGCGAGAAAAACTTAAGCCCGCAGGACGCGGTTCGTTATGCGTTTCAAACCGTTGGCATGGCATTAACGGTGACCACCATTGTTCTGGTGGCCGGTTTTTACATTATGACGTTATCAACCTTCACCATGAACAGTGAAATGGGCATGATGACGGCCATGACCATTGCCATCGCACTAATTGTCGATTTCTTATTACTCCCTCCACTTTTAATTAAACTTGAGGAAAAACAACATGAAAAAGCTACTACTGACTCTGAGCTTGCTGAGTCTACTGCCTCTTAATAGCCTGGCAGAAACGGCTGAAGAAAAAGGTTTGGCGATTGCCAAAGAAGCCGAACAACGCAATACCGGCTGGAATAACTCAAAAGCAAAAATGGTGATGAAACTGATCAGTAAGTCGGGCGATACCAGCTCGCGCCAAATTCGTGTTCAGTCACTGGAAGTTGAAAACGACGGCGATAAGAGCCTGACTATTTTTGATGAACCAAAAGACGTGGAAGGCACCGCTTTTCTTTCGTTTTCTCACGCGCAACGACCTGATGAGCAATGGCTTTACTTGCCGGCACTGAAACGTGTGAAACGTATTTCTTCGAGCAATAAGTCGGGCCCTTTTATGGGCAGCGAGTTTTCATTTGAAGATTTATCGTCGTTTGAGCTGGAAAAGTACGACTACAAATACCTGCACGACGATGAAGTTGATGGAAAGCCCGTGTACGTGGTGGAAAGCTATCCAACCTATGAGCACTCAGGCTACACCCGGCTGGTAAATTATATTGATCAAAAAGAATATCGCATTTTGAAAACAGAGTATTATGATAGAAAAAATGCGTTATTGAAGACATTGGTCAACAGTGAGTACAAGCTTTATCTGGATGACTATTGGCGAGCGCATAAAATGGAAATGCAAAATCATCAAAAAGGCAAGGCAACCATACTCACCTGGAGTGATTATGAGTTCCAGACCGGTGTTGATGAGCGAGATTTCAGTAAAAATGCGTTAAAGCGGATCCGCTAAACGCAGTTGTTAGAGGTTTATTATGGTGGTACTTCGAAATCCAGATGAAACGCGGCGACGAATACTCGAAGCCGCGCTGGAGGAAATTCATTTAAGGGGCTTTCAGGGCATGCGTGTGGAGCATATTTTGACACGCACCAAACTGACAAAAGGCGCCCTGTACCACCATTTTGCTAATAAAATGGCCATTGGCTATGCGATTGTGGATGAAATACTGGGTCAGGATGTGATGAATCGTTGGGTGATGCCACTCAAAGATTCCGATGATCCGGTAAAAACCATCATCGATATTTGTGAGCAGGAACGCGCCGGCAATACCGCCTCCGAGATTGAAAAAGGCTGCCCAATCAATAATTTATCTCAAGAAATGTCACCCATTGATGAAGGCTTTCGAGAGCGGCTTGAGGCCGTGTATCAGGAGTGGACCGGCGCAATTGCTGATGCTTTAAGACGTGGGCAGGAAAAAGGCACCATACGAAAAGAGGTTAGTCCGGAAAAAGTAGCCAAGTTTTTATTGGCGTCGCTGCAAGGTATTATTGGCGTGGCCAAATGTTGTCGCCATGACAATATGCTGGATGATATGGCAGATTGCCTGAAAGACTACCTGATGCAGCTGAGGGTTTCATAAAGTGTATAAGGTATAACTCGATGTGGCAGCAATATGAAAAGAATACAATTTAAGTGGGCAGTCGATATTTTAAAACCATGAATTCAAAAACAGATTAACATCGAGCTTTATTTCATCTCATCTGTTTCGCCCTTTTGGGCGACCTTCTTTTTCAGGCCAAAAAGAAGGCAAAAGGCCCTGCGTTCCAACAATTAAGCCCTACGGGTTCCTCAAAATCACTCATACCTGTCAACACACCGTTATTGACAGCCTTCCATGGCTGACAATAACTTCCACTGGCGTCCATGCCAGTGGCTGTGTGCGGTATGACTGATTTTGAGCTTAATTGAGTCACTCTAAAACCTGAAAAACAACTATGTCAAAGCTATACTGTCTGTTTGCCTAGAGCTCTTTTGATTGTCACAGTAAGATCATGTCTAAAACATCAGGGCAAAAAAATGCCCCGACCAGCGGGGCAAATATCTCACTTTTTCAACCAAAGAGTACGTTTTTAACAAAAAACATCAAAAAACAACCAAAGTTAACTAGACCTTACACAATTTAAACAACCGGGAAATCATTTAAACTTATACATTCAGACGACCCATATTCAGAATAGTTCAACATTTTTCAAAAACTTTTAGTGATTGGCAGCGCGTCGGAAGTTTGAGCGCATGGAGCGCACGTAATTCACCATCTCCAGCTCAGCGCTGGACTGATCCGGAAACGGCCCCATATTGATACCTTCTCGGGTATCGAAGAACCATCCGCTGCCTTTTTTAAAAATACGATCACGTTTGATAGTTTGAGAAGCTGACGATGTATAAACGTCCATATCATTTATCCTGTTTTCAACTCGGCAATTTATCAAGGGTTGTCAGTATAGGTCATCTCTTTTAGGGATTATGTAGGTTTAGCTGATAATTTAATGTGAGAGATCCGCTATATTTAAACGTCTATACAAGCGTTATTGTCATTGCTTGTATAGACGACTGTTGTATAGCGATGTATGGAAAAAGGTTATGACAGTTGATTGGTTTGCGTTGTCAGTTATGCGATTTCATCGTATTTGGCGTAAATAATTCGTTCTTCTTTTTGAATGCGCTGAGACAAAGTCGCAACCAGGCTACCAAAATCTTTTGCGAATTCTATTCCGGAGCCCCCGCCATCGTATTTATCAAAAAACTTCAAGGCAGCGCTAGATATGTTATTCATGTCTTTGGCAAACAGATCGAGTGTACGTTTTAGATCAGGATTTTTCTGTGCTTCCTGATTAAGTTTAGGATAAAGCTGCTCGTCTTCCTTTTTCAGGTGGGCCAATAAACTTTTTTTCGCCAGAGCCAGTTTTTTCTGCCCTTCTGCACTGGTGACACCAAGTGTTTTGATTTTTGTCAGGTTTTCAACAATGGCCTGATGTTCTTTTTTTAATTCATCAACTAACCGAGACATCTGTTACTGCTCCTTAATTATTAACTTTGTAGTGGAACGTCCTGTTTATTAAATTTATCCCTACTACCAAAAAATAGCAGAGTATCCAGAAGCGTGTAAAATAAATAACTATACAACGCTAATCGAGATTGCTTGCTGATAATTTACCTTCAGTGTAGAGTTTTATTGGCTTGCGGTGGTTTTTAATATTATCAAGGAGCAACCTGTGACTGACTTAAAAACTCAAAAAAACAAAGCCAGTGTGGAAAGCTTTTTAAATGCTGTGGAGCCGGAACAACGTAAGCAAGATGCGTTTGCGGTGCTTGAACTGATGAAAAAAGTCACCGGGGAAGATCCCGCTATGTGGGGCAGTTCCATTATCGGCTTTGGCAGTTATCATTATGTGTACGCAAGTGGCCGGGAAGGCGACTGGATGCGCATTGGATTTTCACCGCGTAAAACGGCGCTAACGCTATACATTATGTCAGGGTTTGCCAAATACGATGAATTAATGGACAAACTTGGCAAGTACAAAACCGGTAAATCATGTCTGTATATCAAAAAACTTGAGGATGTGGACATTAAAGTACTGACCCAGTTAATGAAAGAATCGCTTAAATATATGAAGAAAACCTATCCTGATTAATATTTCGAATAAACCTCGATACCGTCAACAAACGTTTTTAACACTTCAACATTCTTTATGGTTTTTGGATCAATAGCGTTCAGGTTATCACTTAACACAACAAAGTCTGCCAGTTTTCCGGTTTCTATGGAGCCTTTATCCTGCTCAGAAAACGATGCGTAGGCAGCATGAATTGTATGGGCGTTGATGGCTTCAGCGACACTGATTTTTTCTTTTGCCACCCAGCCGTCAGGGTTTTTACCATCCAGCGTTCGTCGGGTAACGGCGGCGTAAATGGTCATTAAGGGTTTTGGTGGCGCGACAAACCAGTCGCTACCGAATGCAATGGTGGTATCCTGTTTTAATAAACTGTTAAAGGCGTAAGTGGTATTGATGCGGTTGCCAATTAACTTTTCTGCCCAGCGACCATCGTCTATGGCATGGTAAGGCTGCATGGATGCAATGACGTTTAATTCGGCAAAGCGCTTAAAATCTTTTTCCGCAATATGCTGCGCATGTTCGATGCGAAAGCGGCGATCTTTTTCGCCATTTGTTTTAATGACTTTTTCGTAAACATTGAGCAGTGTGTGTATGGCTTTATCGCCAATGGCGTGAATGCTCAAATTTAAATTATTCTTATCAGCACCTTGAACCTGTTGTAACAGTTTTTCAGGCTCAATAACCAGAAAGCCTTTATCGTCAGGTTGATCATTATAAGGCTGAAAAAATGCCGCCGTATGTGAACCCAGTGAGCCATCGACAAAGGCTTTAAGTCCACCAACTTTATGCCATTGATCACCGCGTCCATTTTGCTCAATGTATTGTTTTAATGCCTGCCATTGATTTAATGGCACATGACTATAAACTCTTACACTGAGTTGTTGATTGTTGTGCAACTGTTTTACGGTATTCAGCGAAGTAAAGTCGGCCATATCAACCACCGAGGTGACGCCTTGCTGATTGACGTATGTCATAGCATCCAGAAGCGCTTGTTGATTTTGTTGCGCGGAAGCTTCTGGAATAGCATTGGCTATATAAGCCATGGCATTGTCTTTAAAAATGCCGGTTATACGACCTGTTTTATCGCGAACTATATCGCCACCTTTTACGTCTTTTACCTCGTTGTTGATACCAGCAAGTTCCAATGCCTTGGAATTAGCTAATGCCATATGCCCATCAAGCCGGGTAACCCAGACCGGATGATCCGGTACGGCTTTATCGAGCCAGTCACGATGCGGCAGGTTGCCGCCCCAGTTTTCATGATCCCAGTCGCCACCAATGATCCATTGCCCCGGTTTCAGTTGCTTACTTTTGGCGGTAATGCGTTGTATAAATTCTCGCTTTGTTTTTGCATCGCGCAATTTAACTTGTGATAAACGGTAGCCGCCAATTAAAAAATGCACATGAGAGTCTATAAAACCGGGCACCACAAACCGGCCTTTTAAATCCACCGTGTGTTGCACTTTATCCTGATAGCGTTTTGCTAATGATTTGTCTCCAACCGCAACGAAGCGATTGCCTTTTACCACAAATGCTTTATGGGGATTACTGGGTTGCTCGGTATTCCAGATTATGCCATTGGTATAAAGCGTGAGCGCTGGAGATTGTTTGTTGCTAGTGGTTGAGTAGGCAAGTAAAGGCAGGCTGAGTAGCAGGGTAATGGATAAAGGTTTTATAGATAGTGGTTTAATAGACAGATGTTTAATGGTGAAAGGCTTAAAGGAGATTTTGTTATAGCCAGTTCGCTTGCCATTAATTTTTGTCCGATAAAAGAAAGCTTTAAGCTGATAAATCACAAGCGAAGAAAAACTATGTAATGGCGACATATTTAGCTCCTTAAGGATTATTGCGAGTTGCTTAGTTGATGCAACACAGGCATCATCCTGTTGTTATTTCATTAGACCTGCAGCGATAAATCAATTGAAGCTCAACATAGCATGGCTTGTTTTTTTGAGCAAAAAATCATCAGTCAGTTTATAGCGATATAATGGGTTAACGCCAATAATTTCAGCAAGTGGATACAAGCAGAGATGACGTCTCAGGAACAGCAATTAATAGATGCAGTAAATCAGGTAATGCCTTTTGGTAAATACAAAGGACGTAAGTTACTGGAACTGCCAGAGCCTTATTTGGTTTGGTTTCACAAACAAGGGTTTCCTGACTCAAAATTAGGTCAACAATTGGCGTTGCTCTACGAAATAAAATTAAATGGTCTGGAATCGATGCTGCAACCTTTATTGAGCAATAGTAATAATCACTCATCCGTTACAAGAGAACATAACTCGTGACACAAGCTGCCATTATCTGGGTGGATGCTGACGCTTGCCCAAATGTGATCAAAGACATTTTATTTCGTGCTGCGGTTAGAACTAAAACCGAAACCATTTTAATTGCCAATCAACCGATATCGACACCTTCGAGTCCTTTGATCCGCGCGATACAGGTGTCCGCCGGTTTTGATGTGGCCGATAATGAAATTGTCCAGCGTTGCAATAAAGGTGATCTGGTGATCACGCAGGATATTCCTCTGGCGTCGGAAGTAATCGATAAAGGCGCTTTGGCACTTAGCCCTCGGGGAGAACTCTTCACCCGCGAAAATATCAGGGCACGTTTAAACATTCGAGATTTTATGGACACCATGCGCAGCAGTGGTATTCAAACCGGTGGCCCGCCGGCATTAAATCAAAGCGATCGAATGGCGTTTGCCAATCAGCTGGACAAATGGCTGGCGCAGCAACCGAAAAAATAACGGTATTAATTTTTGTTGAAGGAAAGATGTTTCCTCCCGATAAAAAACGCCTCGCAATAAACTTTATGTTTACAGCGAGGCGTCGAACTATTCCCTTAGCTTTAATTGAGTCTCTAAATCTTTCCGTTCATGATTACTTGTGGATTAATAGTAACCAGAAATATCGTCGATAATTGGACGAATTGCATTGTAGGCATTGGACACGCCAGATACGCCACAAGGCTGTGAGTTACAGGCATTCCAGTTAGGATCCGAGAATACATCTAACCGGGAGACATTACCGCGGAAGGCTTGTGGGTAAGCCATGATGGTTGAAAAATTGTAATCAACACCATGTCCCATACCGTATCGGTAAACACCACCGGATGTATCACCCTGGCGACGTGAATGGGCCAGCCCCATATTGTGGCCCAGCTCATGTACAAATGTATTGTTACCACAGTCGACGGCACTGATGCTGTAAGCCCGGCTTTTAGAGGATGAATACATACGGCCATTGCTGCCCTGTCCTATCCATGCGATCCCACATACATAACCGCCCGATACATTTTGGCGTTTACCTAACAGTGCCACCATGTCAGCACGGTATTGGCTACGATAGTTTTTAATGGAAGAACTGTTGGTTAACCAGTTTAAATCGTTACTGCTGGGTACACGATTGGTACTGGTAATACGGCCTTGCGCTACAACACGCAAGTTAATGTTGATGCCATTATTACGATACACACGATTAGCATAAGAAATCAGGTTATTGATTTTTGTGCTCATATTACCCGAGTACTGCTGTGCCGGGCTGGTGTACAACATCATAATATCAATGGTATCGGCTTTGATCGCTGATGTGGCGGCCATCAGTCCCAACGCGAGACTTGTTATTATTGCTTTCATTTGAGTTAGCTCCTCATTTTTTGTTTTAGTATTGCTTAGGGGTTATCGTCGGATGATGACTCGACCACATAGTCGAAATCGACATCAATGTCATCATCGTTAGATTCAGTGGATTCGGTGGGGGTGGCAGGTACAGCCTGATCCGATGCTGCATCGGGTGGAATCAGGCCGTCTTCATGCCCAGACCAGTGACTGGCAACCAGCGCCTGTCGAGAAGTAATCCAGGCGTTATCGCCCTGCGCTTCCAGAATATAAACACCATTGGGCGTGCTGATTTGTGCGTAGCTGCGTTCGCTGCCAACGGTAAACACGGCAGAAAAATATTTATCCATTCCGGGGAAAAAGGCTTCAACGGTTTTATCACCGTTGGGGTGTTCGGTAATGTAATCCACTTCGGCGGCGAGTGATGAGCCCTGTTGCGGGATTTGCACATCAAATCCATCGCCAATCACCATTTGACTAATAGCCGTGGTGTTTAATTTTATATAAGCCTCTTCCGCCAGATCGCCGGGTAATTTTTCCGGGTTGGCCTGAAGAGCATTTCTCGCTTCTTCCGATGTTTGCCAGATAACATTTCCGGTTAAGCGATCCGGTGATTGAGTCTGATCAATATGAGCCGGAATGACCGGATTATGTGCGGACGATTTTGACGCTTCAATTGATTGACCGGAGACCACAGGTTTTGTCGGTTGTTGTACGACAACAGAGGAATGTGTGGCTTGATTATTTTTAGTGATCAACCAGAAGGTGATTCCAACTGCAATCAACAGCAATGGAAGCAATAGTTTTTTAATCATAGGAGGTGACCTGCAATTGTTGTATTTATATTTGTTTTGTTATTGACGGTACTGCGAAATCAGCAATAGAAGTTGTAGATGTATAGTGGTTAATGTTTGCTCAGTGTGGACTCGAAGAAGGGATCTGACCAGTAAATATTACCTGTAATAATTGTGTAATATTGCACAATTATGACGTCAAAAGCTCAATTTATGTGATCTAAGTCATTGTTGTTAAGTGTTTATTGGTAGATGAGACTATTCTGCAGAGCCATGCGGCAAGGAGAGCACTATTGACAGATCTGTCATTTATGTGGCTACTGACTAAGTTTGAATAAAACAATAGTTCTTTAGTTGTATATGGATGTTGCCAGTGTTGTCGATAATGGCTGTGGGTAATGAAGGTGAGTGATGAAGGTAAGTTATTGTCTCGAAAACAGTTCCGATAACTGACGGTAAAGTGGAGACAATCGACGATAAAGTTTTTGATAAACGTTGCGGTGCATTTTTTTGTACAAAGCGACATTTTCGGCAATCGGCAGAATTTCCTGTTTCACATGACACATAACATTAACCGCTGATGGATGATCAGGGTAAATGCCCCGGTTGACGGCCAGATTTATCGCGGCACCCAAGCCTGATGTCTCAAAGGTATGAGGCAACTTAACCGGAAGATTAAAAACATCGGCGGTAATTTGCAGTGCGGTTTGACTTTGTGCGCCGCCTCCGGAAACAAACAATTCCCGAATGGTTTGCCCGCTGCGTTTTTGCATCTTTAATTTTCCCTGATACAAGCCGAAACTAATGCCTTCCAGTAGGGCCCGGTAAATATGGGCGCGGGTATGGCTGTCATTAAAGCCGATAATCGCTCCTCTTGCTTCGGGACCCGGGTAACGCACACCGGGGCTCCAGTAGGGTTGCAGCATTAAACCATCGGCTCCGGGTTTTATTTTGGCGGCCTGTTGATCGAGCAGTTGCTCGGTGGAGTATTCACTGCTTTCAGCTTGCTGTACTTCTTTATGAGCAAATTGTTGTTTAAACCAGCTCACCATCCAGTAACCGCGGTATATTTGATATTCACAGGTGTAATGTCCGGGAAGCGCAGCAGGGTATGGCGGTAAATATCGCAGTGGCTCAATATAGTGTTTCGACAGGGTATTAAAGGTGGCGGTTGTGCCGTAACTAATCTGCCCCTGATGGGATTTTATGGCGCCACAGCCCAGAGTTTCGCAGGCTTTATCGGCTGCCGCTGCGACAATCGTTAACCCTTTGGGCAGTCCTGTTTGCTGGTGTGCCGCTTCAGTGATGTGGCCCAGTGTTTCGGATACCGCTACAAGTTCTGGCAAATGCTCAGGTTTAACCGGACAGGCCTGCCACTTCCAGCTACTCGGTTTTGCCCAGTGATGTGTTTTGTAATCAAAGGGCAAGTAACCGACCTGTGCGCCAACACTGTCTTTAAATTCACCGCTGAGCTGATAATTAAGGTAGCCGGACAACAATAAAAACTTATGGGTTTTGGCCATTACATCTGGCTGATGTTGATTCAACCAGTTGATTTCGGCATCGCGCATAAATTGTTTAACGGTACCGCTAACGCCAGCGAACTTAAATGCAGCCCGCCACCAAAAGGATAAGCGAGGTGTATCCGTTGCTTCACGTTTGTCCATCCAGGTAATGGCCGGACGAATCGGTTCGCCCTGCTGATCCACAGGAATAACTGTTGCCCGCTGTGTGGTTAGCGCGACACCGGCCAGCTGCTCTGGTTGAATCCCCTGCTGCCAGAGTTTTTGGCAAGCCCGGCATAATGAATCCCAAAAATAACGACCATGCTGTTCCACCCAGCCAGACTGATCAGAAAAATAACCTTCTAACGATACCTGCGAGCGAGCCTTAAGTTGACCTTGCCGATCAAACACCAATGCACGAACGCTTTGGGTTCCGCAGTCTATGGCCAGTAAAAGTTCAGGGCTATGATGAGTCGTTCGATCAGATGACATAGGGTTAAATATAAATGAAACGAAAGGGAGTTTTACCGTTATTGGACAATAAAGGCAAAGTAAACATTACCAATGCTTGAGTTTGTTATCCGATAATTAAAACGAGAAAGAAAAATAAAATAGCAATTTGAGAAATGTCGATTATAATTTAATCACCTGCTATGGGTATGACAAAAGCGTCCAGCGTCAAGCAAAGCTAATTTAAATGGAATAATTGATGCTCAAGGAGATCTTATGATTGCTCACGAAGAGCCCTCGCCTCAAACCGCGCCAAATAAACAGCGATTTCACTATGATTGTCAGATTGATCATAAGGCAAAAGTACTGACATTGAATTGCTATGGTGAGCTGGCTTTGGCAGATTGTTTACAGCTGATTTTGGCGATACGTCACATGGATGAAGAGGTACAGCATTATTCACGACTTTATGATCTTACCAAACTGACAACAACGGATCTTTCTGTGTCGGAGTTTGACACCATATTAATGAATGCTAAATCTGCGTTTACCCATAAAATGAATACGATAAAAGTTGCTTTTGTAACCAGTGATACCCTCAACTTTAATATGGCCATGTTATTCAAAACCATGAGTCAAAGATTCCAGTTTCAGGAAGTGGAAGTTTTTACCAGCCGTAAAACGGCATTAATGTGGTTTGAAGATGCTTTGGGAAAATAACGAGCAAGCACTAAAAATAAATGTCTTAAAACGAAAAAGCCCGAGTCAATGCTCGGGCTTTTTGCTGAATTCGAATGGTGGCCCGGGGTGGAGATGAATTGGACGGCACTCCAGCGTCGATACAGGGCCTTTCAATCTTAAATTCTTTCTATATACCTTTTTAACATAGGAGGTTTGAATCGCTGGGGCGACATCATGTTTATCTGGTTGGCTTAGAACAAGCACAATTTTGGCCGGAGCATCGGCCAAAACAGAGCCGAAGTAATCAACTCTGGGGAGCTGATTACTCCTTGCCCAGCTGGTGCTGGTCACTCTGCCCTTCGCGCTTGGGCGCTGCGCAGCGCTCAATATGCCTGAACGGCACTTGATGGCATTTGCAAAACCTCTTATGTGAGATCGGTTGTATAGGGTAAATATATGTCATATTCTTCAATATGTTATAAGCTCTTCTTTTATATTTAGAAAAATTTCAATCTTGTAATTGGTCTATGCTCAAGCTCATGGGAAGAACTAAGGAAGTTATATTCGAGTATATTTTCTGAACCAATTCTAAGAAGAAAGGACGTTTTAACGGTGTACGATGACTCCAATAAATAAAAAAGCACTATCAGAAACCGATATCATCAGTAAATTCATCATGCCAGCAGTAAAAAAGTCTGGCTGGGATGATATGACGCAAATCCGTCAGGAAGTGAGGCTTCGTGATGGTAAGGTCATCGTGCGCGGTATGGCAGCAGCACGCAAGACGGTTAAAAGTGCTGACATTGTTCTTTATCACAAACCTTCGATACCTTTGGCGGTGATTGAAGCCAAGGCCAACAAGCATGAGATTGGCAAGGGTATGCAGCAAGGGCTCGATTATGCCAACTTGCTGGATGTGCCTTTTGTGTTCGCCAGTAACGGTGATGGCTTTATCTTTCATGATAAAACCAATCCAAGCCAGTTAGAATCTGAAATAACACTCGAAGATTTCCCAACACCAGAGCAGCTGTGGGATAAATTTTGCGCTTACAAAGGCTACCAGCCAGCACAGTTACCCATTATCACACAAGACTATTACGATGATGGCTCCGGTAAGTCACCACGTTATTATCAGTTACAAGCCATTAACAAAACGATTGAAGCCGTTTCACGAGGCGAAAACCGTATTTTGCTGGTCATGGCCACAGGCACCGGCAAAACCTACACCGCATTTCAAATTATCTGGCGATTATGGAAAGCCAAAGCTAAAAAACGCATTCTATTTTTGGCCGATAGAAATGTACTTGTCGATCAAACCCGTATTAACGATTTTCAGCCATTCGATCAGGCGATGACAAAAATCACCGGTCGCAAGGTCGATCCGGCCTATGAAGTACATTTGGCGTTGTATCAAGCGTTAACTGGGCCTGAAGAACACCAAAAAGCCTACAAGCAAGTTGATCCCGATTTCTTTGATTTAATTATTATTGACGAGTGCCACCGAGGGAGCGCAGCAGAAGACAGCGCCTGGCGCGAGATTCTGGAATACTTCAGCCCAGCCACCCAAATCGGCCTAACAGCAACCCCAAAAGAAACTGACGAAGTTTCCAACATCGACTACTTTGGTGAGCCGATTTATCAGTATTCGTTAAAAGAAGGCATCGAAGATGGCTTCTTAGCACCCTACAAAGTGGTTCGTGTTGATTTAGACATCGATTTACAAGGTTGGCGACCCACCAAAGGCATGGTGGATAAACAAGGCCACGAAATTAAAGATCGCATCTACAACCAAAAAGACTTTGACCGCACAATGGTTATTGATGAGCGAACCCAACTGGTTGCTGAAACCATTACCAACTACCTAAAGCGCACCGACCCAATGGCGAAAACTATTGTCTTCTGTAACGACATCGACCACGCAGAGCGCATGCGCCGCGCCTTAATTAACTGTAATCCCGAGCAAGCCGCTAAAAACGATAAATACGTGATGAAAATCACTGGCGATGATGAAGTGGGCAAAGCGCAGCTGGATAACTTCATTAACCCGAAAAAGCCTTACCCCGTTATTGCAACAACCTCAGAGCTGATGACCACCGGTGTCGATGCTAAAACCTGCAAGTTAGTCGTGCTGGATCAAAACATTCAGTCCATGACCAAGTTCAAACAAATCATCGGTCGCGGCACCCGTATCGATGATAGGTTCGGTAAGCTGTGGTTTACCATCCTCGACTTTAAAAAGGCCACTGAGTTGTTTGCCGATGAGCGTTTTGACGGCATTCCAGAAAAGGTCATTAACACTAAAACCGCTGATATCAACGACCCAGATTCAGACTTTGATGACATGATGGACGACACCGAAGCCTCTGACGAGCACAAAGCCCAGGAGCCAGATGGCAACTATGATCCTAATGCAAATAAGCCTTTTGATAATCCATCCTCTGCTGAAATCGGTGCAGGAGACTGGGGCGAAGACGAAGACAAGGTTAACAAGTACCACGTCAACGGCGTACCGGTAAAAAAACTCGGTGAGCGTGTTCAGTATTATGATGAAGACGGCAAACTGGTCACCGAGTCCTTCAAAGATTATACCCGCAAAACTTTAAACAAAACCTTTAGCTCGCTCGATGAGTTCGTGCGCCGATGGGATCAAGCTGAGCGCAAACAGGCTATTATCGATGAACTTGCCGCCGAAGGCGTCATTTGGGAAGTGTTAGAGCAAGAAGTCGGGAAAGATTTAGATCCCTTTGATATGATCTGCCACGTTGTATTTGATCAGCCACCATTAACGCGAAAAGAGCGCGCGAATAATGTGAAAAAGCGCAATTACTTCACCAAATATGGCGAGCTAGCACAAACCGTATTGCAAGAACTGCTCAACAAATACAGCGATGAAGGCGTTACCGCCATAGAAAGCAAAGACGCCCTCAAAACCGGCAAAATTGTTGAGCTAGGCAGACCGCTAGAAATCGCCAAAAAAGGATTTGGTGGTAAGAAACAATACGAATCAGCCATTATCGAATTAGAAAAAGCCATCTACGAGATAAAGCCTGACAAATCGGCATAAACTGCCCGTCAGGCTTTAGCACTCATCAAAACAGCACAGAATTTGAGAAACAAAAAACATGTCAGTCAGTACCGTAATAAAATCGATTCAAGACATCATGCGCAAAGACGCCGGTGTCGATGGTGATGCACAGCGCTTAGGTCAACTCTCTTGGTTGTTATTCCTCAAGATATTCGACGCTCAAGAAGAAGAGCTGGAATTCGAGCTGGACGACTACCGCGAACCAATCCCTGAACAATTCTTATGGCGCAACTGGGCGGCAGATGCACAAGGCATCACGGGTGATGAATTACTAAGCTTTATTAACGATGAATTATTCCCCAAGCTAAAAAATCTCACCGCACCGATTGACAAAAATCCACGCGGTTTTGTGGTGAAAGAAGCCTTTTCCGATGCCTTTAACTACATGAAAAATGGCACCCTGCTACGCCAGGTGATCAATAAGCTTAACGAGGTCGACTTTACCGACTCCAAAGAGCGCCATTTATTTGGTGATATCTACGAGCAAATTCTGCGAGACTTACAAAGCGCCGGTAATGCTGGTGAGTTTTACACGCCACGTGCCGTTACCCGCTTTATGGTGGATAGAGTCGACCCAAAGCTTGGCGAGCAAATCTTTGACCCCGCTTGCGGTACAGGTGGCTTTTTAGCTTGCTCCGTCGATCACGTCAAGAACAACTATGTCAAAACCGTCGCTGACCACAAAACATTGCAAAGCCAAATTCATGGTGTCGAGAAAAAGCAGCTACCGCACTTATTAGCGACTACTAATATGATGCTGCATGGCATCGAAGTGCCGGTACAAGTTAAGCATGGTAATACCCTCAATAAACCGCTCTCCAATTGGGACAGCGACTTCGATGTGATTGTTACCAATCCGCCATTTGGTGGCACCGAAGAAGACGGTATCGAAAAGAACTTCCCATCGGATATGCAAACCCGCGAAACCGCCGACCTGTTCTTACAACTGATTATCGAAGTCTTAAAGGAGCCTTCAGCGGGTAAAGAGGGAGGCCGCGCCGCCGTGGTATTGCCAGACGGCACCTTGTTCGGTGAAGGCGTCAAAACCAAAATCAAAAAGCTACTCACTGAAGAATGTAACCTCCATACCATAGTGCGCTTACCCAATGGTGTGTTTAACCCCTACACCGGCATTAAGACTAACATTCTGTTCTTTACCAAAGGCCAGCCCACTAAAGACATTTGGTTTTACGAGCACCCTTATCCAGAAGGCGTAAAAAACTACTCCAAAACCAAACCCATGAAATTCGAAGAGTTTAAAACCGAACAAGACTGGTGGGGCGATGAAGCCGATGGCTTCGCCAGCCGAGTGGAGAATGAACAGGCTTGGAAAGTGTCGATTGAAGACGTGATTGAACGTAACTTTAATTTGGATATTAAAAATCCGCACGTAGGCGAACTAATCAGCCACGATCCTGAAGAACTGCTGCAACAATACCAAGTGCAACAAAACGAGATTCAAACATTACGCGACCAGCTAAAAGGTATTTTGGCCGAAGCACTTTCAACCAATGGCGAGGGTAATGCCTAATGTCGGTAGAAAGTGTGATTACAAGTAATTTAGATATCTGGACATCAGCAATTAAAACCAAATCGGCTTCAGGTCGTGGTAGCTCCAATAAGCTAGAGCTTTACGGTATTAAAAAGCTACGTGAGTTGATTTTGGAGTTGGCTGTGCGAGGCAAGCTAGTACCTCAAGACCCGGATGATAGTTCAGTTGAACAATTAGTAAGCAGGGTAGAACAAGATAGAGCTGAATTTTTTAAAAAAACAGGAATTCGACCACCAAAAGTAAATAATACAAAAGACACTTATACAGAGCCTTATACTATTCCAGATAATTGGCTTTGGATATCTAATAGTAAAGTATTTTCATTAGTAAAAGGAAAGCGACCAAAGGACTTATCAGAGTCAATGCAAAAGTTTGAATACCTTGATATAGAGGCTTTGGATAGAGGAAATATAAATAGGTTCACTAATGACGATAAGGTGCCTAGAGCAACTTCTGAAGATATCCTTGTTGTTTGTGATGGTTCGAGGAGTGGATTGGTTCTAGATGGCCGAAATGGTGTTATAGGTTCAACTCTAGCAAGAGTTGATGTGCCTACATATCTTAGAGAGTTTATAAAGTTGTTTTTCAAACAATCTTTTAATCGCTTGAATACTTCGATGAAAGGCGCAGCAATCCCACACTTGGACACAAAGGAATTAAGGGCTGGATTCTTTGCATTACCACCTTTAGAAGAGCAAGGCAGAATATTAAATAAAGTCGACGAACTCATGTCCCTCTGCGATCAACTCGAATCACAAACCGAAGCCAGTATCCAAGCCCATAAAACACTGGTTGAGACATTATTAGCTACCCTCACTAACGCCAAAGACGCCGACGAAATCAACGACAGCTGGCAACGCATTAGCGAGCATTTTGATGTGCTATTCACCACCGAAGACAGCATCGACCAACTCAAACAAACCATCCTGCAACTGGCCGTAATGGGCAAACTGGTTAAGCAAGATCCGAATGATGAGCCAGCCTCCAAACTACTCCAACGCATCGCCGCAGAAAAAGAGCAACTGATTAAAGAAAAGAAGATTAAAAAGCAAAAGCCACTGCCACAAATATCGGATGATGAAAAGCCTTTTGAGCTGCCTGTGGGTTGGGAGTGGTGTCGAATTGGAGCTGTTACGTTATCAAGATTAGGCAAGATGTTAGACAAAGCAAAAAATAAAGGAAGAGAACTGCCATATCTTAGAAACACGAATGTTCAATGGGGAAGCTTTCAACTTGATGATATTAAGTTGATGAAATTTGAAGAAGATGAGCTGGATGAGTTTCGCTTGCAGGTAGGCGACTTGCTGATTTGTGAAGGAGGTGAACCAGGTCGATGTGCTATTTGGTTAGATAGCAGCACTGATATGTATTTTCAGAAGGCATTGCACAGAGTCAGGCCCCTTGGGAAAGTTTTATCGGAGTATTTAGAGATTTGCTTAACTGTAGACTCTGCTAATGGTGGACTCGAAAAATATTTCACTGGTGCTACGATCAAACACTTGGTTGGTGCTAAGTTAAATATTTACGTTTTGCCTCTTCCGCCAATAGGTGAGCAAGGAAGAATTGTAAGAAAGGCAAAAGAGTTGTTTGAATCTTGCGATGCTTTGAAAGCAAAGGTTCAAACAGCACAATCAATGCAAAATCAACTAGCTGATACAATTTCCGATAGTGCTGCTTAAAAAGACTTACAAGGATGTCCAATGAAACTTATCAATGAAAAATATCGAGCCTTAAAGCCTACTCTTGAATATTTAACTGATGAGGTGGTGATCGCGCAGGCTTGGAAGAAGACTCACGGTTATATTCGATCTTTTAATTGGTATGCCGATACATTAGCCCTTGATATATCTGCGTTAACTATTGAAGAGAATGCAAAAGTTTGGGCTAAAGCTTTAGAAGATGGTAAACCTATAAATGCGATTGAGTTAGTTCCTGCAGCAAAAAGTGAGAGCTGGGAGGTAGGTGATAAAGGGTGGACTTGTAATAGCGACAGAAAAGATAAAGATGGTAAGACCAAGCTTCCTATCAGGCCACTGGCTCATTTAACTATACGAGATCAAACATGGGCTACAGCAGCCATGATGTGTCTGGCTGATGCAGTGGAAACCGCGCAAGGCCAGTGTGAATTGCCTTTCGAGCAAGCTAGATACAAGAAAGTATATAGTTATGGCAACCGTTTACTTTGTGACTGGAATGATAAAGGCAAGGCTTGGTTCCGTTGGGGTAATAGTGAAACCTATCGTAAATTTTTTACGGACTACCAAAGCTTTTTAAATCGTCCGTTAGAACTAGGCCGCGAAGTGGAGAACCTAAGTTCAGGCAATGAAGATGTTTATATTGTAAATCTTGACCTTTCAAAGTTTTATAACACGATTGATACATTTGTACTTTTAGAGCGGTTACAAAAGCTAGCCTCAAATTATGGGCATGCAACAGTGCCAGAGTTTTGGGACTCTTTAAAAAACATATTTGCTTGGAAATGGCGCGATGAGGATTTAGTGACGGCCAAAAAATTGCAGTTGGATGATGATGCAATAAAACTAGGCTTGCCCCAAGGATTAGTTTCAGCTGGCTTTTTCGCTAATGCTTATCTGTATAAGTTTGATAAAGAGGTCGGCTCTTTCATTGGAAAGGATATAGGAACTAACTCATCAATAACTATTCATGACTACTGCCGTTATGTCGATGACTTAAGGCTTGTAGTTTCCGCAGATAATTTATCACTTGCCAAGATTACCGATGTTGTTAATAGGTTTGTTGAACAAAAACTGTTGGCGTTCGGTGGCACTGAGTTAAGTATTAACTCAAGCAAAACTAAGGTGACCTTATTATCTGACCTAGATAATAAAGGAAGTATGTCGAATAGGATTCAGTTACTGCAAAGTGAGCTGAGTGGTCCTACTGACAGAGATTCTATAGACTCCATTACTGGTGTTTTGGAAAACTTACTTACCATTGAAACCGAATCAATAAATCTAGATAAAGAAGGCATTCAAGACGCTAGTTTATTGGCCATAGCCAACTTTGATCACGACATTCGCCCCGATACGCTGAAACGGTTTGCTGCTAACCGTATAGAATCGATAGTGCGTAGCAAACGAAAAATGGTCTTTGCTGGGGATGATGCTGAATTACAGTCAAGTGAATCTGAAAATGAACTGTTAGCGAAAAAGCTGATTCTAGCATGGATGAAAGACCCTTCATTAGGGCTGGTGTTGAGAAAGGCGATAGAAGTTTATCCTGACGCTGACCTATTTGAACCTGTATTTGACGCAATTTATAAGCGCAGTAGCTTTGGCGATTCCGCAAATAAGGCTGATAAAACAACATCGGCAATGATGGACTATCTTTTGGCAGACTTGTTTCGGTGCGCTAGTGATTTTAATGGCTATTTTCAGGTTATCCAGTATCCAGACCAGATCGAGCCATTCTCCGTAATTGAGCTATTGGTGAGGTACGCGCAAAAAATAATCGCTAATTCAAACGATTCAGACTTTGTATTACGGCAGGCGCTGATGCTATTAGCAGTAGTAAATAAACCTATATTGACGAGTTTCGCAAGTGAGTCTCTGCATATGCAAATCGCATTACATAAGATACTCGCAAATACTCCACCAAGCTATCAGTCGCAGCGAAGTGCACTTTTTGAGGTTGCAGGACAAATAACAGGGCATTTTGACACTTATGCCTCCTTATTTGTCGAAAACATAAAAGACTTAAAAGACAAAAAGGTCGAAGCGCTATCTGTTTTTGCTAAACGAGGAGGCCCATTTTGGCTGGCAATCTGGAAGCAGTTAAAAAAGCAAAAGCTTATAGAGCTCATTAAGCAACTTAAATGGGCAGAGCCTGCAGCAAGTTCCTTACCAAAGCCGCGTAAGCAATCCCTAGCGAAAGTAATTACTTCTGAGCTAAATGGATTTAAATACGAGCACTCAGCCTTAAAACTTGCTTTGGGTCTATTGAATGAAGTCCGTTTGAAAAAGCAATTAATTGGTGTATCACCCTCTTCAATAGAGGTGAAAGTTGATGGATTGAAGTCGTGGGACAAGGTGTGGAAGCATTATTTAAAGGAAGTAAATTGTACTTACAAAGCTTCTTTAGTAGGGAAAGATCCTAGGTTTAAAATTCCTGACTGGATAGACTCTGAAAGTGATCCCGAAAAAGGCGTGTTATATTGGATTGGCTGTATTTTGAGAGCGTCGGTTCTGGGTGGGGCAGACTACACTGGAACACAATGGAAGCCGGGGAAGACGATTACTTATAAAGGATTGCGGAGCAGTTGGTATAAACGCCGAATGGGGATGATACATGCTCCAGAGGCAATAATTGGCGAGTATGCGACAGTTAGCGACTGGTTTTCTGAATTGTTGATGCGCTGCTTACAGTGGCCGGGGTTTGAGTCTTCTTTCGTTAAAAACGAAGACATCCAAAGGATTCAGGATTTGGTCTCTTTTAGAAAATGTATAGAGTCTCGAATAGAAAAGCTTAACGGTTTGATTTGCCGTTCATCAGAGTTGCCAGCAATTCCTACCGAAGTCAGAAGACCGAATAAGTTTGATAAAAACTTTAGAATAGTTACTGTTCAACAAATTCTACCAAAGACTTCTGATTTTAGCGCTTCCGATGTGGAACTGAATAATCCTCGAATCAGAGCAAAGCACAGGGCTCATTTAGCCTCTATATGCAGCCTGACTTTAAAGACATTAGAAGCAAAACGAATTGCAGATGGTGAAGATAAGAAACCTTCCGCGGACTTGATAGTATTTCCAGAGGTTGCTGTCCATATAGAAGATCAAGATATTATTAAACGGTTAGCTGATAAAACGAATTCAATTATTTTCGCTGGTCTTGTGTTTACTGACCATAATGGAAAGCTGGTTAATATAGCGAGATGGTTCATTCCAGATTATCAAAAAAGTGGACGGCAATGGATTGTTCGTGATCAAGGCAAGCAGCATATGACTCAGAATGAGCAATTGCTTGGGGTGACAAGTTATAGACCTTGCCAGCATATCCTCGAAGTTCATGGGCATACAGAGGGACCATTTAGAATCACTGGCGCTATTTGCTATGATGCGACGGATATAAATTTAGCTGCCGACTTAAGAGATAAGACTGATTTATTTGTGGTAGCCGCTCATAACAAAGACGTGACCACATTTGATAATATGGCGTCGGCACTTCAGTGGCATATGTATCAGCACGTGGTTATTTGTAATATTGGTGAGTTTGGCGGTTCTACCATTCAAGCTCCATATAAGCAGCAATACGATAAGTTAATTTCCCATGTGCATGGAGTTGGTCAAATTTCTATTAATACTGCTGATATTGATTTAGCGGCGTTTAGGCGTAAGAAAAAAGAGTACAAGGAAGTTAAGGCAAAACCCGCTGGAGTTAAGTAAAAAAATGAGTTTGACTTGGTGTTTGGCGATACTATTAGATCTATTATGATAGAGAGAAGTTGATGACAATTGAACGTGATATTGTTTTAGTGGATGAGTTATGTAGCCAATCAGCTGAAAATGCTTTGGTTGAATTTAAACATAATAACTTTAAACCTGAAATGGTAGGCAAGTTATGTTCAGCTATGTCAAATGCTGCCCGTATCGCCCAGAAAGACTTTGCCTACGTTTTATGGGGTGTTGACGATGAAACTCAGCAAGTTATTGGAACTACGTTCGAGCCAAATAAACAAACAGTAGGAAATCAGGTATTCGAATTTTGGTTATCTAGCCGACTTAACCCGAGCATTGCTTTTGAGTTTCGTGTAGTGGAGCATCCAAAAGGAAAGGTTGTTTTGTTGGAAATACCAGCTGCGACATCAGCGCCTGTTTCGTATGACAATATTCCTTATGTCAGAATTGGTAGCGCAACCCCAAAGTTATTAGATTATCCTGACCGTTTTCAAAAACTAATAGATAACATAAAGCCTTTTACTTGGGAAAAGGCCATAGCCAAATCATTTATTAGCGCTGATGACGTATTGGAGCTACTTGATTATCCGAAATATTTCAAACTGACTCAGCAAAGACTACCAGAAAATAAAAAGGGGATACTTGAGGGATTAGAAGCCGATCTTTTGATTACTAAAGATGTTGGTGAGCATTGGAATATTACAAATTTGGGTGCGATCTTATTTGCTAATGATCTACAACAGTTCGATGCTGCGCTTGCTCGAAAAGGCGTAAGGTTTATAGCGTATGATGGGAATAATAAGGCTGCAATCGTAACGCATCGACAAGATGGTCGTAAGGGATATGCTATTGGCTTTGAAGGGCTTGTTGAATACCTGAATAATTTACTGCCACAAAATGAACATATTGGGGCTGTTTTTAGAGAGCAGCAGAAGCTTTATCCAGAGATAGCAATTAGAGAGCTTATTGCTAATGCTCTCATTCATCAGGATATGACCGTTCGTGGAGCAGGCCCTCAAGTGGAGCTTTTTTCTGACCGATTGGAAATTACTAATCCTGGAACACCCTTAGTGCACACAGATCGAATGATCGACCAACCGCCTCGTTCTAGAAATGATGTTCTTGCTTCGCTAATGCGTAGAATGGGTCTATGTGAAGAGCAAGGCAGTGGACTCGATAAGGTCATTATCAGTGCAGAGCTTTTTCAATTACCTGCCCCTAAGTTTCAAGCGGAAGAAAATTCGATGCAAGCTACGCTATATGCACCTCGTTCATTTGCCAATATGAGTATCGACGAGCGTATAAGAGCATGTTACCAGCACGCAGTAATAAAATACTTAAGTGGAGAAAGAATGAAGAACGCTAGCCTTTGTGAGCGGTTTGGAATTGATCCTCAAAAAAGCCCTGCTCAAGCGACAAAAGTAATAAATGCAGCACTTGATGCCAACCTTATTAAGCCTGCGGAGCAAGATAGACCAAGGGCTGGTTATGCTCCTTGGTGGACATAAAGTATTTTCTTTACTGGTTCTTTACTCAAAGGCCGAACTAAGACGTTGAAATTATAAAAAGCCTTAAAAAACAATGAGATAGAGATTTTAGCTTTCTTTTTTATTGCATCAGATCTTCTGTTTAGTATTGGTAAGTTAGAGGATGAACATTTCTGAGACCAAAACCGTAAGAATGGATCTTATTTTTAAATTAAATCCGTCTAATGAGGACCTGTGGAGAGAATGAAAAATAAATGGAAAACTTAAGCATTTTCAATACTGGGGTCAGGTTAGCTGAAAAAGTACTCGGCAGGATTGGAGTTTATGTTTGCCCACTTTGTCTTAAATCATTTGACGCTAACGATCTTAGTGAAGGACTCTTATCGTTAGAGCATGTGCCGCCTAAGTCTACCGGTGGCAAAGGAATAATTCTAACATGTAAGAAATGCAATAATTCTTCCGGCTATTTGTTTGAAGGCGATTTTAAAAAGAAAAATAAATTAATCTCTGCAATAGAAGCTGTATTTCAATTAAGTAATGATAGTCCTCATAGATTTAAAATGAATTTATCAGGCATAGAAACAGATGTAAAGCTTCAAGTTGATGATGGAAGGGTCAATATAGAAGTGCTGAGAAACACAAACGACCCAAAACAAATAAGCCAACAGTTAAGCCAATTAAAAATCATGTCTGACGGTGACTTCCGTGGATTAAGCTTTAATTTGACTACTTCACAAAGATTTAAAGAGCGAAATATTGAGTTATCATTCTTAAAATCTGCATTTTTGGCATGCGTTGCGAAATTTGGATATTCTTTTTGTAAATCAAATTCAACTGATGAAGTTAGGAAGCAAATTATTTATCCAGAGAAAGATTATTTTGAAGGTTTTTTATTCAGGAAAACTTCTGAGATTGATGGAGAAAATAAAATAATTTACTTTCAAAAAAGAAATGTATTGCTTTGTATAATCGATAATTATGTGGTCGTGCTACCCATTCCAGATGAAACCCTAGACGACTATAATGCCTTTGTTGAAGAATATAGAGAGATAAATAATGCCACTCTAAATGGTATAGACCATGGTTGGCCTTCAAGCTTTGAAGGGATATATGATTGAAGTTTCGAAATTAATTGTGCACTGCAAAGATTTACTGAACTTCAAAAAATAATTGAAAACGTAACCCCAATAAAAAAGGGTTTGTAGTTATTAACTACAAACCCTTTGGAATAATGGTGGCCCGGGGCAGAGTTGAACTGCCGACACAAGGATTTTCAATCCTCTGCTCTACCAACTGAGCTACCAGGCCACTTTAGAAGAGTTTGTGTTTTAAGAGCTAACTCGGAACTCTATTTCTCAAACATGGCATTGAGCCAAGTTCGATAAATTCTGCTCTTTCGGCCTAAAAATTAGGGCGTTTTCGAAAGAGCGCGTATTAAACCGATTTAGCGCTTTGAAGTCAAGCTTTTGCCAGCAATTATTCGGCCTTTTCTGGTGGAATATAACCTTCAGGCTTGTCGTAATCGCCACCAAACAAAAATTTCTCCATTTCACCGGCCAGATATTTTCGCGTTTCTGGTTCAATAACGTTCAAACGTTTCTCATTGATCAACATGGTTTGGTGTTGCAGCCACATTTGCCACGCCTGCATGGAAATTTCTTTGTATATTTTTTGTCCAAGCTCACCTGGGTAGGTGGGTGCATTAAGGCCGGGTAATTCTTTATCGAGTTTTTTACAGTGCACGGTGCGTGACATGGTGACTCCTGAAGAATGTTTAATGGTCAGTCGATCCGTTAAGTTGTTTTAAAAGTTTGAGCACTGGACCGGGTAAACCTATCTGATCAAGTTTTGCTAGATCCTGCCACCTTAATTGGCTTTCGTCCATTACTTGCGGCGATTGTTTGGTTACCAGTAAGTATGGCTGAATATCCAGATGAAAATGACTAAAGGTATGGCGAAAAGGCGATAGCGCCTGTTGATGCGGCAAGTCATCGGTCGAAACTACCGCGGCGCTTAATTGAATTAAATAATCGCTCAATAACTGAGAAGATTCGGCCTGTGGTAATGACCATAGGCCCCCCCAGATCCCGGTGGAAGGACGCTTTTCCAGTAAAACTTTATTTTGGCTTTGTACAATGGCAAACGCTGCCTGACGTACCGGTTTGTTGGCTTTTGGTTTACTGTTGGGGTACTGGTGTTGAGTACCTTGTTGATAAGCTTTGCAGTGAGAGACTAACGGACATTGTTCGCAGTCAGGGTTACGGCGGGTACACAAAGTCGCGCCCAGATCCATCATTGCCTGATTATATTCGTCGGCCCGCTGCTCTGGCGACAGCTTCTCAGCAATTTGCCACAACTCTTTATGGACTTTGCTTTGACCGGGCCAACCTTCAATCTGATAGAACCGACATAACACTCGCTTCACATTGCCGTCCAATATAGCGGCGGGTTTTCCGGTGCTTAACGAATGGATCGCCCCTGCCGTTGAGCGGCCAATGCCGGGCAGTTGTTCCAGTTCGACAACGGTATCTGGCCAGCGTCCATTATGCTCATTCACGATTACCTGAGCACACTTATGCAGGTTGCGCGCGCGCGAGTAATAACCAAGTCCGGTCCATAAGGTCAGCACATCATCCTGCGAAGCTTTTGCCAAATCTTCCAGCGTCGGAAACTTTGTCATAAATCGTTTGTAGTAAGGAATAACCGTTGCCACCTGAGTTTGCTGCAGCATAATTTCAGACACCCAGACACGGTAATGGGTTTTATCTTGCTGCCATGGCAAATTTTTTCGGCCATGTTGCTGGTAGAAGTTTAAGACAGCGCGTTGAAAATCTTTTGGATCCAATCGGAGTTCTCGTTGGTGAGTGTGGGAGGGAGTGTACAAAATTGAGGTTTTAGGGGGAAGGTAATTCTAGGTTTATGTGATATCGCTTTTCGCCCAGCCGGGCGACCCACTTTTTTTCAAGAGCAAAAAAAAGTAGGCAAAAAATGCCCTACGCTAGCCGCTGTGGCATTTGTTCAGAATGTTTCAAATCTATAGTGTACTTCTGTAACCTGGGAGAAGCCTGATAAATCTTTTAGTGCCAGTTAAGATTTGTTCTGAGTTGTTAGACAACTTTAGTTAGTATGAGGCATGAGCTTTTTGGCTTTTTTTAAAGCAGATAAGCACAGTGTTTTTAGTTCTTTAAAAAAACAGGCGAGTTTAAGAGTTTCGATTAAAAATGAATTATCCAATCTTACAACTCTAATCTTCCCTGCCCGACACAAGAATTTTCCGACAATTATTAACGGTCAGGAATATTTATTGAGTTAGATAGAATACGAAACAAGTGCCTAGCGGCGAGCGACAGGGTATTCTTTGCCTACTTTCTTTTGCTCTTGAAAGAAAGTGGGTCGCCCGACGGGGCGAAACCCAGTGTATAGATAAACGTTTAAGTAATAAGTTTCACTCTAACTCGGCGTCAGAGGATGCAACATAGGCACCACAAAACTCAACACTATCCACATCAAAATCACCAGCGGCCCACCAATTCGAACAAAGTCGGAAAACTGATAGCCACCGGCGTTCATTACCAGCAGGTTAGTTTTATACGCCACGGGTGTGGCATAACTCATATTGGCGCCAAACAGTACTGCAATTACAAAGGGTTCTGGTGAAAGCTGAAGTTGTGACGCCACCGATATGGCTATTGGAGTACCAATAACCGCTGCTGCATTATTCGACACAACATTGGTCAAAATGGCCAGCAATAGCATCAGGCCACTTAAGATAACCACCGGCGGTGCACCAGAGAATACGGCGACAAAAGATTGCGCCAGATAATCGGCGCCTCCTGTGAGTAACAGGGCTTCACCGAGAGCGAGCGATGCGACAACGATAAGAACCACCTGGGTGCTTAATGCCAGTGATGCGTCGCGCCAGCTCATGCAGCGGGTGATTAACATCAAAATTACCCCGCACAGGGCGCTGACTGAAATGGGTAAAATGCCAAGCGCCGCAAAAAAGATAATGCTCGCCATAATGCCCAGTGCCACGGGTGCTTTATCGGAATGTGGCAGATCAGTGGTGGCGTCTAATACTAACAGCTCACCTTCTTTTTTCATTTTCGATATATTCTCGCGCGGCCCTTGAACCAATAAAACATCGCCCACGTGCAGCGATACATTGCCAAGCTTACGATACAGATCGATGGCTTTACCGCCTCGGTGCAGCGCTATGGCTACCAGTTTAAATTGATCAATAAAACGGACATTTTTTAGGGTTGATCCCGCAAGAGGTGAACCGGGGACAACAACAACTTCGGCCAGCTGTTGATCTTCGGCCACCAGTGGGTGTTCATCGTCCACCATCTGTTTACCCTTGAACAACCTGGCACCAATGGAAGATTCGTATTCTTTAAGATTATCCGGGGTATCGGAAACGCGCAGTCGATCACCGGCGTTAAGCACCACATCGGGCATGGGTAATATTCGCGTATCGGTTTCTTCGCCTCGTTGAATGCGTTCAACTTTCATATGGCCGCCTGCCTGATTGATCACTTCGGCAAGTGTTTTGCCGTTGGCGTAACCGTCTTCCTGAATGGTTAAGTGAGCAGTAAACAGCCTGGGCGAGCTGTCGGACATGGAAGCGGTACGTTCCGGAATAATTCTGGGCGCAATTAACCACAAATAAACAATTGCTACAGCACCGGCAATGGCGGCAGCTGGCATAAAATCAAACATATCGAGCCTGCGCATGCCCATATCGGCAGCAACGGATACCACCAGCAGATTGGTTGATGTGCCTATTGTGGTGGACATGCCGCCAACCAGAGTGCCAAGACCCATGGGCATTAACACGGATGAGGCCGATGATTTGGTTTTAAGCGATACGCTGATTAAAATGGGCAGCAGTAAAACCACTATCGGCGTGTTGTTCATAAACGCACTAAGAACAGCGCCAACAATCAGGGTTAGCAACAGGGAGATAACCGGTGACGTCTTCCACACTTTGGCCAGCACCCGACCAATAGGTTCCAGTGCGCCGGTGCGCACTAACCCCTGACCGGCCATCATCAATGCGCATACCGACACCAATGCTTCATGACCAAAACCGGAGAAAAATTGCGTCGCTTCTATTCGTTCAGCCTGTGCCGGAGGCACATAGGGGAAAATTTCAAAACCAACCGTTACAAGCAACAATACCGCAAGGCAGCTGGTTTCCAGTGGAATATCTTCGCGGCGGAAAAGATAAAGCGCAATCACGGTCAGTATTAATACTGCCAGAGCATGGTTATTCGGGATTGAAGGTAAATCAAACATGCGGTGATGGTTGCCTTTTTTATTTTATCAGTGCGTTATGGGTTGGTTTCAATCAGCCGCTTTAACTGGCTGGTCAGTATATCGTTTTAACCGAGCATTTTTTTAAGAATAACGAGGAATAACTTAGAAGCAAGAAATAACGTGACATTTTTTCCTGAATCTTGCCCAAGTCGGCAGGTGTGTCGCCTTTTGAACTTTGCTACAATCGCTCGAATTCAGTATCTGCGCGGTATGGGATGTTTTGGGTGTGATCTGGGAAGGTTCGTTTAATCAGGCTACCTTGTGTAAACTCCTTATTTAAACAAACCTACTGTAATCAACTATTGTAAATTGTGAATCAACACGACAGCGAACGACATCCCATTATGAATGACACCCGGCAACCTCAGTTTATGCGAAAAATCCGCAGCTTTGTGTTACGAGAAGGCCGTATGACCAAAGGTCAGCAACGAGCCATGGACACCTATTTTCCACAAATGGGTGTGGTGTTTTCAAGCAAGTCGATAGATTTTACCGAGTTGTTTGGCAACACCAATCCGGTGATCCTTGAAATTGGCTTTGGCATGGGAAAGTCGCTGGCAGAGCAAGCGGCAAATCATCGTGATAATAATTATCTTGGCATAGAAGTGCATACACCCGGTGTTGGTGCCTGTCTGTTGTTAGCCGAAGAATATGAGCTGATCAATTTAAGAGTGATCAATCACGATGCCGTTGAGGTGCTTGAACAGATGATTGCGCCTGAATCGCTCGATGGCATTCAAGTTTATTTTCCCGATCCCTGGCATAAAAAACGTCACCATAAACGGCGAATTATCCAGACGCATTTTGTTGATCATTGCCGAACAAAACTAAAACCCGAAGGCTTTTTGCACATGGCTACTGATTGGGAAAACTACGCCCACTATATGCTTAATGTGATGAAACAGGTGACAGGTTGGCGTAACTGTTCGGAAAGCGACGATTTTATTCCACGACCTTCGGACAGGCCATTAACCAAGTTTGAACATCGCGGGCAGAAACTCGGCCATGGTGTCTGGGATTTAATGTTTAAAAAGCAGTCTTAGCGAATCTCTAATCACGAAAGTTAAACATGCTTAAGAATTTACTCTACTTTTGTCACGGGAATTTGCTTTGGCATTTTAAAATGTTCCGGCATAAAAATTTCCAACAGATCATTTAAAAAACGCTGGCCTTGAAGCGTTGGTTTTAGCCAGCCATTTTCCCGAACTAATAATCCTTTTGTTTCAGCTTTGGATAGCTGACTTTCAATAACGCTAATCGCAAGGCCGGTTCGTTCATTAAAAAATACTTCGGGCACGCCGCCGGTGAGCCGCATGGCGTTCATCATAAACTCCAGTGGCAACTCATTGATATCAATAGCATGGGACGTCTGTGTGTAAGGCTTATCGGCATTCAAATAATCTTTCGGACTGCGAAACTGGCTGTAGCGTAAAATCTGTTGCTCTGCCGGAAGCGTTATTTTGCCGTGACCGCCTGCGCCAATTGCCAGATAATCGCCAAATGACCAATAGTTCAGATTGTGCTGACTTTGCAACGAGGATTGTTTGGCGTAAGCCGACACTTCGTATTTATGAAAGCCATTATTCGCCAGCAAACTTTCTCCTGCATCCTGAATATCCGTTAATGTATCGTCTGCGGGTAAGCTTGGCGGCTGTTGGTAAAACAGAGTATTCGGCTCCAGCGTTAGCTGATACCAGGAAATATGACTGACCTGACTATCAATGGCTCGCAGTAAATCTTGCTGGGCATTACTGATGGATTGGCCCGGTAGTCCGTGCATTAAATCAAGATTAATGCGCTGAAAGCCCGCTTTGTTGGCAAAGTCGATCGCGCGATCAACTTCATTTGCCGAATGAATGCGGCCGAGAGTTTTTAAGTGCGAATCGTTAAAGCTTTGAACACCGATGGATAAACGGTTGATGCCAGCATCAAAGAAACCTTTGAATTTATCGGCTTCGGCAGTACCCGGGTTGGCTTCCAGGGTAATTTCTATATCAAAGTTAAACGGGATCAATGAGCGGATTCCACTTAGCAGACGATCCAGAGATTCTGCAGAAAACAGACTGGGTGTGCCACCGCCAATAAAGATACTGTGCAATCGTCGTCCCCACACCTGGGGTAATTGCCGGGTTAAATCCTCAAGCAAAGCATCAATATAAGCCTGTTCCGGTAATTCGGCTTTTTGCGTGTGAGAATTAAAATCGCAATAGGGACACTTTTTTACACACCAGGGTATATGGATGTAAAGCGATAGCGGTGGCAGTGACGACAGGGCAATCATAGAGCGCCAGTTTTTAAGTAGGTCATTAATTGTGATAAGGCTTTGCCGCGATGACTGATGGCGTGTTTTTGTTCATTGGTTAACTCCGCAGCGCTCATTTTATATTCCGGACAAAAAAACAAAGGGTCGTAGCCAAATCCGCCTTCGCCTCTGGGTGAATTAAGTATGTAGCCTTCCCAGCTGCCTTGGCAGATCACGGGCGTTGGGTCTTTTGCATGACGCATATAAACAATCACGCACTGGTAACGCGCCGTGCGGGCTGGCTCTGCAATGCCTTCGAGTTGCTCCAGCAGCTTTCGATTATTAGCAGCGTCATTGCTGGGTTCTCCTGCGTAACGGGCAGAGTAGATACCCGGCTCGCCACTTAATGCGTCCACTTCAATGCCTGAGTCATCGGATATGGCCGGTTTGCCACTGTGTAAGCAGGCATGACGCGCTTTAATGATGGCGTTTTCGACAAAACTGAGGCCATCCTCAATGGCATCGCTGATGCCTAACTGTTTTTGTGGTGTGATCGTGTGTTGATAAGGCGTCAGAATATGTTGCAGTTCGGCAATTTTTTTCGGGTTACCGCTGGCAAGTACAATATCAAGCATAAGGGAGTCGGCTTTGATGGTTTTATTAATAATTGAAATTATAAAGTAGCTGTAGCAGCAATGCACACAGAGAACAGGATGATTAATGTATAAAGGATGACTTATATTAAGGACGTCTTATTTAAAGAGAGTTAAGTTTAAAGCGAGCCTATTTTGAATAGAGCTAATTTTTAAAAGAGCTAGTTTTTAAAAGAGTTAACGGCGTTGGCGGATTAAACCCAATAGTCGAATCCGCCTTTTTAGGTTTCGTATCGAGACCTGTTTTTAACCTTAGTAGTATTTCTGCCCTGCTTTACTTAGAGGTGTAAACCGTCTGGGTAAATTGCAACGGAAGAGTTTTATCTTGTCCCGCAGGTTTAACATTTAATTTGAAGGTCAGGTTTTCTTCGTTGGAAAAACGAAAGTTGGCAATGTAATAGGTGGTTTCGCCTTCTCTAATTTCTTTAAAAGCCAAGTCTTTCATTTGACCGGCCAGATTATAGGCATTACCTGTAATATTGGCCATAACGGTTTTTTCGGTGTCTGTGTCCATAACGGTAATGTTGACAAGCGCTATCGACTTGGAGCGTTTTAACCCATAGTGAGCGGCTACTTCAGGTTGTAAAAAGTCACTGTTAAACACACTGTAGTGAAGAGTATAGCCATCGACTTGTGTGCTGTTGTCATTTGCAGCCAACGAAAGTGTTACCGCGCCTGCAAAGGCCAGCAGGATAAAACGATAAAGCAGCTTCATTATTATCTCCTCTGCGTGTACGCAACGAGCTTAGGTTTGCCCGCCGCTTTTAATTTTTGTCTCGGAGTATAAGTATAGATCGTCTGTGTCAGTTTATCGACGTACGCTTGCCAGTTTCACCACATTGCTGCTGTTTTTTTGCGGTGCTGATTCATGCAGCTTTTCCAGTGAACGGCTGGCGTTCTGAATTTCAGTATCCAGTTCAAAAATCAGTGTTTTAAGTGCTTTTAATCGCCCTTCCACCGTGGCTTCATTATGTTTTAGAGCGAGCAGTTGTTGATGGTTTTGATCCAGCAGATCGCGTAATGAATTAACCTGTTGCAGCAAAGGCAACATAACCTCACGTGACCACTGGCGCAGCTCTTTGCGAATGTGCTTAAAGAACATGGCAATGTTGTTCACTGTGGTGGTGAAGAAGCGTTTTACCGCGACACTTTGTTCGGCCAGAGTGAGCATTAAATTACGATTAAGCTGACTCGACTCATCCAGCAGATGCTGCAGTTCGCGGCGATATATTTTGGCTTTTAAATAACGGGCTTCCAGCAGATCAACATCAAAATCGCGAGAAAACTTGGCGTACATGGACTCGGCCATTTTATTGCTCAGCTCGGCTTCACGGCAGAACTCATTCATCATGGCCTCTATCGCCTGATAAAAACGGCGCGTGGTACGCATCATGCCAATACTGGTTCGACTTTCCACCATTTCATGCAAAGTGCGCTGAATAATTTCATCTAGCGGCTCTTTACCAATTGAATCCAGTAATACTTCGGTTTGTCGTTCAAGCAGACGTTGGCTGGGGCGTAGCGCAAGCTGACGCTTTTTAAATTCTTGCTGGGCAATACGGCTTTTTTCCAGTAACTCGTTCAGCTCTGATTCGGTGCTGCCACGAATGCCTTTAATTTCTTCGGCCTGTTTTTCCAACTGTTCTTTGCGGCTTTTTAATACTTGCTGGGCGTCTTCAATCAGGCGCGAAGACTGACCAATAATATTGTCCCACATTACGCTTTCTTTGTTGCCCAGTATGGTATTGGCCAACACATCTTCCACATCATTGATTTGACTGCGAAGAATAAGTGCTTTGTCATCTTTAATGCGGCCTAGCAGGGCTTTTTGCGCTGAAATAGGCAAAATATCGGACTCAGGAATTTTCAAGTGACGAGAGGTTTGTCGAACCACCCGGTTAATGGCTTTTTCGGTCTTTTTGCGGCCAGATAATTCATCCCAGAGTACATCGATTTTATTCAGTACGGCGTACAAACCAAGGTTCGGACGGTTTTTCAGTTGCTCAATATGCTCTTCCCAGATTTGCAGATCACTGGCGGTAACACCGGCATCGGCCGCCAGTACAAATACCACCGCCTGTGCCTGTGGCAGCAGATGGTAGGTGAGCTCGGGCTCACTACCGAGTGCATTTAATCCAGGCGTATCAACAATTCGCAGACCCTGTTTTAGCAGCGGGTGTTCAAAGCTGACCAAAGCATGACGCCACGCCGGAATTTCAACTTTTTCCGGATTGTCTTCGTCTTCATCCAGCATATTGGCGTCAAAACCAAGTTCTAGCGCTTCTTTACGGGAGACCGATTTGGTCTGGGTAATGCTTTGCATGGCATGAGCCATATCGTCGGGATCGTTGGTTACCAGTGGAATTTCAACCCAGTGGTTGGTCATGCTCTGATAATCGGATAGTGGCGTGTCTTGCAAGCGTGTTTCGATGGGCAGCAGTCGTAAATAAGAGCTTTTGGAGTGCTGATCAAAAAATAGTTCGGTTGGGCACATGGTGGTGCGGCCGGCTTGCGAAGGTAAAATTCGCTGACCGTAATCGGCAAAAAAGATGGCATTGATCAATTCGGTTTTGCCGCGAGAAAATTCACCGGCAAAAGCAATGGTGAGGTATTCGTTGTTCAGCGTTTCCAGCATATGCTTGATGCGGGAATCGCTCTCTTCGCTGGTCAGCTGATTGCGCTTGGACCACAAGCGAAATCCACGGAGTTCTTTGCCAATGGAAGATTTCCATTGTTCAAACTCATTGACTGACTCACCAAACTGACTGTTTTCTATTTGATCATTGCTCATATTAAAACGACCCGTACAACTCTGCTGAACAAAATATGACCAATGAGTTTAGCAGAAAAAGTGAACAAAAACGTGACCTTGCATACATTTTGTCAGAAATTGTGTGAAGTGTAAGTAAAAATTACCATTTTCAGCAGGCAAAAATGAGTTGTATAGAGTGTGAGTCTGCCTTAACGATTTATTCTGACCAGTCCATTAAATGGCCTTGTATGCTAAAAATAATTTGAATGAAACTTAGTCAAATTAACTCTCTGGGGCGCATTACTGCACCCTCAAGAGATAAGAAAAGTATCGGTTTTGGGTGTTTTTAATTAAGCAATGGAAAAAACCAGCGGATAAATATAATAAGCTATTGCGCTGCGGGCAAAGTACAACACCATAAACATTAAAATAGGCGATAAATCCAGGCCACCCATGGGCGGTAATATACGCTGAAACGGCTTAAACAAGGGATCGGTTAATTGCATAACCACCATAACCATGGGGTTGTGTCCACCCGGACTTATCCAGCTTAATATCACTCGTATAAAGGCTAAAAAGATAAATAAGCCTAAAGTAAGGTGTATTAATTCCACCAGAGAAAACAATACCAGTGTGACAAGGCTGCCAACACTGACGAAGCCAAGGGATTGTAACGCTACCCATTTCAATACATTTACCGCATAAGCAAATATCAGGGAGGAGACATCAAGACCGGCTACCCCTGGGATAATTTTCCGCAATGGCACTAAAACCGGGTTGGTTGCTTTAACAACAAACTGGGATATTGGATTATAAAAATCGGCTCTTGCGGCCTGCAAAAAGAACCGTATTAAAATCACGTAAATATAAAGTTCAAATAGCTGGGTAATTAAAAATGCAAATGGATTATTCATGGGCAACAGTATTGTTGTTTAGGATTGTTGTCATTATATGGGCTTTTTCCAAACTCTAAAGGTAAGTTTGTAAAAAAGCATGATCGGTTGATTAACTGAGTATTTAAAGATGGGTTTTGAACGGGACTTGGTGTCATTAAATCAAGCTGATCATTATCGCGATCAGCTTGACTTAATACGATCGGTTAACTGTATTTGCTAATTAAAAAGTTACGATTACTTACCTTCCGATAATTCTTTACCGCGATTAACCGCAGCTTTTACGGCTTTGTCTGCCATATCCGCTATACCACTTTGTTCCAGACTGTCGAGTGCTGCTGCTGTGGTGCCATTGGGAGAGGTAACCTGAGTACGGCGCTCACTGATGGCAATATCAGGGTGGTTCTTAATCAGGGTTGCCGCACCTAGTGCGCTTTGAACCACCAGATTGCGTGCGGTTTGCTCGTCCATCCCCTGCTTTGTTCCGGCTTCAATCAGGGTTTCCATAAAGCGGAAAAAGTAGGCGGGTGAACTGCCAGCCAGTGCGGTTACGGTATCCATCAGGTTTTCATCTGGTACCCATTCAAACTCGCCGATGGCGCCAAACACATAATTGACCGACTCCGCATGCTGCTTTTTAACCGCATCGTCAGCATACAAGCCAGTTGCACCACAAAGTTCAATAGAAGGGGTGTTGGGCATTGAGCGAACCATTGCCACTTTATTCTGGGTCATCTGTTTGAGATTGTCGGTAGTCAGTCCGGCCGCCACCGATACCGCCACCTGAACTGTTGAAAAGTCCAGCTCGGAAATGGCATCGGCCATCATTTGTGGTTTTACCGAGAGTAAAATGACATCGGCTTTATCGCACACTTCCTGATTATTTTGTGTGGTTTGCACAGACAGTTCATCGGCAAGCTGTTCTAGTTTGCCAGCGCTGCGGTTAGACATGATGACTTTTTCAGGGTTGTGGCCTTTTTTTACCAAACCCCTGGCAATGGCAGAAGCCATATTGCCAGCGCCAATAAATCCAATGGTCAATTGCTGATTTTGATTACTCATGCGTTACCTATGATTTGTTATTTCCAGTGACTAGTTGTTTCTAATGACTTACTGTTTCCAGTTATCAGGCCGTGCGCCAAACAGTGCTGTGCCAATGCGCACCATTGTGCTGCCTGAAGCGATAGCAGCGATCATATCATCTGACATACCCATTGACAGGGTATCGAGCTGATTAAATTGTGCCACGCTTTGCTGGTAGATCTGCTGGATGGACTGAAATTGTTGCCGTTGCAGCGCCGGATCCGCTTGTTTTGGCGGAATACTCATTAGTCCGCGCAGATGCAGTTTCGGCTGCTGGTCAATAAACTGAAGCAGTTCGTTTAGCTCATCCAGTGCTGCGCCCTGCTTGCTGTGTTCCTGAAAAAGGTTTACCTGTGCCGTAATCTGTAAAGGTGGCAGATGATCCGGTCGTTGCTCGTTTAGTCTCCGGGCTATTTTGATGCGATCGACACTTTGAACCCAATCAAAATGTTGGGCAATGTCGCGTGTTTTATTGCTTTGCACAGGGCCGATGAAATGCCACTCGATATCCAGGTGCTTCAGGGCGTCTATTTTAGCAATGGCTTCTGATAGATAACTTTCGCCGAACAGTTTTTGTCCTGCGGCGTAAGCCTCTTCTATCTTATTGATTTTCTGAGCTTTACTCACTGCTAACAATGTGACAGAGTTAATAGTTCGTTGCGCCTTTTGCGTGGCATCTTCTATTTGCTGCTCAATCTGGTGTAAATTTTGTTTTATCGACATAAGGGCTGCTTGCGGTCACTGAATAATAAAAGCCAGTTAAAGTGGGTAATTCTGCAGTAGAAACGTCATTTCGCGTCTAAACTATAGTTGATTGATCGGCAGTTTCCGATTTCGCCGACTGATTTCAGCAACTATTATTGCTAAATTACTTAAACGAATAAACTGGATGATATAACTTTCCGGGGTCACTGATGGATATTACTGAATTACTGGCATTTAGTGTTAAAAATAAAGCATCGGATTTACACCTGTCGGCGGGCTTGCCACCGATGATACGGGTTGACGGCGATGTTCGCCGTATCAATGTTCCGCCACTGGATCATAAAACCGTACACAGTCTTGTCTACGATATTATGAACGACAAGCAGCGTAAAGATTTTGAAGAATTTCTAGAAACCGATTTCTCGTTTGAATTGCCCGGTATAGCACGTTTCCGTGTTAATGCGTTTAATCACAATCGTGGTGCCGGTGCGGTTTTTCGTACCATTCCTTCGCAAGTATTAACGCTTGAAGAGCTGGGTGCCCCTGCTGTTTTTAAAGAAATTTGTATGCACCCCCGAGGGCTGGTACTGGTGACTGGCCCAACCGGTTCCGGTAAAAGTACCACACTGGCCGCGATGATCGATTACATTAATGACAACGATTACGGTCATATTTTGACGGTGGAAGATCCCATCGAGTTTGTGCATGAGTCGAAGCGTTGTCTGATCAACCAGCGTGAGGTTCACCGAGACACTCTTGGCTTTAACGAAGCATTGCGTTCGGCGCTGCGTGAAGATCCCGATATTATTCTGGTGGGTGAGATGCGTGACCTTGAAACTATTCGTCTGGCACTAACTGCGGCGGAAACCGGTCACCTTGTATTTGGTACCCTGCACACCTCGTCAGCGGCAAAAACCATTGACCGTATTGTTGATGTATTCCCTGCGGCAGAAAAAGACATGACCCGTTCTATGCTTTCAGAATCCCTGATGGCGGTTATTTCGCAGACCCTGTTGAAGAAAGTGGGCGGTGGTCGTGTTGCAGGCCATGAAATAATGGTTGGCACACCGGCTATTCGAAACTTGATACGTGAAGATAAAATCGCACAAATGTACAGCTCTATTCAAACCGGGGCGCAACATGGTATGCAGACACTGGATCAGTGTTTGAAAGATTTATTAGCAAAAGGTCTGGTATCGCGGCAGGATGCTCGTGATAAAGCCAAAAATAAAGACGACTTTTAGGTTAAAAGGAAACCCTGATGGATTTTGAAGCACTGCTTAAATTAATGGTCCAAAAGAAAGCTTCGGACCTGTTTATAACGGCAGGCATGCCGCCGTCGATTAAAATCAACGGTAAAATTATGCCGGTAACCCAGCGTTCACTAAACGGTGAAAAATCGCGCGAAGTGGTGTTGTCGGTAATGAATGAAGAGCAGCGCCGTGAGTTTGCAAGGGCTCATGAATGTAACTTTGCTATCAGTGCATCGGGGATAGGCCGTTTTCGTGTCAGTGCGTTTCAGCAGCGTAACGAAGTGGGTATGGTGTTACGTCGAATTGAAACTACCATCCCTACTCTTGATGAGTTGCGTTTACCTGCAGTGCTTAAGAAGCTTAGTTTAACCAAACGTGGACTGATCATTTTTGTTGGTGCAACCGGTACCGGTAAATCTACATCACTTGCGGCAATGATTGGTTATCGTAATAAAACTACCTCGGGTCATATCATTACTATCGAAGATCCTATCGAGTTTGTCCATCAACACAGTAAATGCATTATCACGCAGCGCGAAGTTGGCCTTGATACCGAGTCGTTTGAAACAGCACTTAAAAATACTTTGCGACAAGCGCCCGATGTGATTCTGATTGGTGAGGTACGGGCTTCGGAAACCATGGATTATGCGGTGGCGTTTGCCGAAACCGGTCACCTGTGTATGTGTACTTTGCATGCAAATAATGCGAATCAGGCACTGGATCGAATCATTCACTTCTTCCCGGAAGAAAAACGACATCAGCTATTGTTGGATTTATCCCTGAACTTGCGAGCTATTATTGCCCAGCAATTGATCCCAACGCCCGATGGCAAAGGACGACGCGCCGCTATTGAAGTGTTAATTAATACGCCGCTGGTGGCCGATCATATTCGTAAAGGTGAGATGCATTTAATCAAAGATCTGATGGCCAAGTCGACCGAGCACGGCATGCAAACCTTCGATCAGGCACTGTTTAGATTGTTTAAAAGTGGCGAAGTTACCTATGAAGATGCCCTGCATCATGCAGACTCACCCAATGATCTAAGATTGATGATTAAACTCGACAGTTCCGAGCAAGATCCCGAGTTGCAAATTGGTGGTGGTGCCGCTGCGAGTATGAGTCTGGAAGAAACCGAAGATGATCCCTTTGCTTAAGTGATTAGCGATCAGTTTTACTCGTTGTTTTCAGCAAACCAGGATTCTAAAATAATTACCGCCGAGGCGTTGTCGACAGCGCCTTTTTCCAGAGCCTTATAGCCGCCCTGTTCAAATAATCGGGCACGGGCTTCAACGGTGCTCAATCGTTCATCCACCATTTCTACCGGTATTGCAAAGCGGCCATGCAAGCGCTTTGCAAACTTACGGGCGCGCAATGTTAGTTGTTGCTCACTACCATCCATATTCAGCGGACAGCCGACCACTAATGCATCTGGCTGCCAGGTCTTAAGCAGTTTGGCAACTTCGTCCCAATTGGGTTGGCCATTAGTTGCTTTTAGTGCCGATACCGGTCGGGCGCTGCCAGTTATGGCTTGGCCATAGGCAACGCCAATGGAACGATCGCCAAAATCAAAAGCTAACAGCTGACGATAAAATTTATTGGATGACGTTGATTGCATGGCGATTGTTCGGAGGTGTGATTGTGATCATTAGCCAGGTGTTAGGCGTGCCCGGATAGTGAGGAAATTTGAGCGATATCGATCCCCAGTAGTGCAGCGGCTTTTTCCCAACGTTGTTCAACGCTGGTCTGGAATAAAATGTCGGCATTGGCAGGTGTGCTTAGCCAGGAGTTTTCCGCCATTTCCAGTTCAAGCTGTCCGGGACCCCAGCCTGCGTAACCCAATGCAACAAATGCTTCATTGAGTGATTTTTGCTTGGGCATGGCTTTCAGAATATCCTGCGAGGTAGTAATGGTGATCTGTTCATTGACCATCAGGCTCGATTGCCAGTCTGTACCGCCTCTGTGGATAACAAAACCCCGATCGGTTTGTACCGGACCGCCAGCGAGAACGGGCCTTTCTATAAAGTCATGACTGACTTTTATTTCCAGGTGATCCAGCAATTCGGTTGTCGTCACTTCGGTGGGATGATTAACAACAATACCCATGGCACCCTCTTCATTATGTTCGCAGATCAAAGTTACACTGCGAAAGAAGTTGGGATCGCTCAGATTAGGCATGGCGATTAAAAAGTGGTTTTTCAGGCTGCTGGTCGGATTCATCATTTAATTGTTGAGCCCAACGGCAAAAAACACAAGTGTTTTGTGGGGTCTGTTAGAGGTAATGATGGATATTTAAAGGTTTTTACAAGGTCGATATGGTATTGCCGGGCTCAAATTGCCACAGTCGAACAATTTCGAGTACGTCGGTGTCCTGTTTTAACTGATCGTCGAAAGGTGCAAAGGGCGCCGCCTGCCGGACAATTCTAATGGCAGCGTCATCCAGTACTTTATGACCCGAGCTGTCCATAATCGCCACATCGCGAATGGTGCCATCGGCGTTGATGGCGACTTTTAAAATTAAATCACCGTAGAGTTTTTTCTTCCGCGCCATATCCGGGTAGTTGCGATTACCGACCTCTTCGATACGACGTCGCCAGTTATCCAGGTATAAGGCGTCGGTTGATCGGTGGATCGCCGCCGAAACCTGACGTTTGCGCAAATTGCGTGAAGCCAGCTGATGTTGATCATCAATTTGAGCGTTGCGACCTGCCAGCTCATAACTTTTTTGCAATAACGTTGCCGTGTCCATCAACTGTTGCGCCTGTTCGTTCGGTGCATCAACCTGTTCGTCGACAAATACTTGCTGCGCGCCCTGCGCAGTTAATACGTGAGGTGTTGGCTGAGACTGCTCTGTGGTTGACGGCATAGTGGCGGGAGCAGAAGCTTGTTTATTTGGATCGGGAATTTGCGCTTGTTCGGTGGTCGTGGGGTTTTGCAAAAGATCTTTATCACCGCCACCTTGCTGATTGTCCTGCCCGATAAAGTCGGCCTTTTCTGGTTTTTCCAGCGCATGATGTTGCGCCAGTACAACCTGCATTACCGGTGAAGCCTGCTGAGATGATTCTTCAGGTAATGTAAAAGCAATGCCAAGAAACAGCATGGCATGAAAAGCAATCGCCAGAATACCGGCAAAGGTAAGCCTGTCTGATTCGCGAATGGTTGGCCCTTCTGCTTTATAGACACCGTCTTCTATCATGGTGTATTAACCCTGTTTGATTTGTTGCTCAAGTACATCCCACAGTTTAACCGTAATCTGGCTATCAAAAGCGGAATCTATTTCACGAATACAGGTAGGACTGGTGACATTTATCTCGGTCAGGTATGTCCCGATAACGTCCAGACCAACAAAATAAAGGCCGCGTTTTACCAGTTCAGGTCCAACACGATCGGCAATCTGCTGTTCCTCGGCGGTTATTGGCATAGGTACACCGCTGCCACCAGCGGCCAAATTACCTCTGGTCTCCCCTTTTGCGGGAATGCGTGCCAGTGTATAGGGAACGGCTTCGCCATTGATCATTAATATGCGCTTATCGCCCTGTGTTATTTCCGGAATAAATTTTTGCGCCATGGCAAGTTGCTGTCCATGCTGGGTCAGGGTTTCAATTATCACGCTGACATTGGGATCGCCCTGTTTTACACGAAAGATAGACGCCCCGCCCATACCGTCCAGCGGTTTTAATATAACGTCCTGATGTTGTTCAACAAACTGTTTCAATAAGCTACTTTGGCTTGAAACCAATGTTTTGGGGCATACATCCGGAAACCAGGAGGTGAATAACTTTTCATTGCAGTCGCGTAAACTGTCAGGTCGGTTAACCACCAGGCATCCATCGTTGGCGGCTAATTCAAGAATATAGGTGGCGTAAACGTAGTTCATATTGAACGGCGGATCTTTGCGCATCAAAATAATGTCTAAATCGGCCAAATCTATTTCTTCTTCGTCTCCCAGTGAGAACCAATTACTGCTATCATCAAAAACGTCCAATGGCTGGCACAATGCAAACGGTCGACCGTCTCGAAGCAGGAGTTTTTCGATTTCAATGTAATAAATTGAATGATTCCGTGCTTTTGCCGTCAGAAGCATGGCAAAAGTGCTATCTTTCTTAGTATTGATCTCAGAAATGGGATCCATGACAACGCCAACAGAGAGAGGCATGATTAAACTCCGTTACTGCAAATGATTGTTTATTAAAGCGATTGTTATGTAAAAAGCGGTGGTAATGCTCGGCTTGACGAGTATATCGCTTAGTGGGTTCATTCTCTAGTGACTCAATAGCTTATCAGAATTAACGATTTTACTTTAGCTTTGTTAGCTAACTTATTCTATATTAAGTAAAATCAAAGTGGATCAATCAATACACTTATGGTAAAAACATTGACACAGAGGGTGAATAATTGGTTGTGTATCTCGATTAATGATATAAGTGGGTGCTTTGTTGATAGCATCCATGAGGGTGTGTGAATGGATAATTCCTTCGAAGGCTTAAAAGCCATGGTGATTGACGACAGTAAAACGATACGTCGCACCGCCGAAACTTTGCTTAAAAAAGTAGGTTGTGAAGTAGTCACTGCAACCGACGGATTTGATGCATTGGCAAAAATTGCCGATCATAAACCAGATATTATTTTTGTTGATATTATGATGCCACGTCTGGACGGTTATCAGACATGTGCACTCATTAAAAACAACAAAGCATTTCAGTCAACGCCGGTCATTATGCTGTCCAGCAAAGACGGTTTGTTTGATAAAGCCAAAGGGCGAATTGTCGGCTCGGATCAGTACCTGACCAAGCCATTTAGCCGTGACGAATTGCTTAATGCAATACGTTCACATGTTACCAACGCTCAGCAAACGGCTTAGCGTAATTTAATTTTTTATACTATTGATATCCTGAAGTAGAAGGGGGTTTTTACATGGCACGCGTACTGATAGTAGACGACTCGCCTACCGAAACGCATGTTCTAAGTAGCATATTAGACAAGCATGGCCACGAAGTTTTAACGGCAGAAAATGGCGAAGCAGGCATTGAAGTTGCGAAAGCTGAAAAACCTGATTTGGTCTTAATGGATGTGGTTATGCCGGGGCTAAATGGTTTTCAAGCCACTCGTCACCTGAAAAAAGATCCTGAAACATCGAATATTCCGGTGGTTATTGTGACCACTAAAGATCAAGAAACTGACAAGATCTGGGGTATGCGTCAAGGTGCAAAAGACTACCTGACGAAGCCTGTTCAAGAAGGCAATTTAATGAAAATCATTAACTCGGTTCTTGAAGGTTAATGAATGTTTCGGGGTTAACGGATATCTAGGAAGGTTAAACAGTTATATGGTTGAAGCATTAAATAATCCTGCATTTGAAATTCTGTCGGATATTGAACAGCGCAGCTATAGCAGTGCTTCAGCTGTACCCCGTTCTGAGCAATCAGGTCGGTTCTGGACAGGAATCGGCTTTCGCTTAAATAAGAATCGTTACGTGGCACCGTTACAAGAAGTGGCAGAAATTTTACGTATGCCAAATTACACAAAAGTTCCGGGTGCACGGTCTTGGGTTAAAGGTGTGGCGAATATTCGCGGCACCTTATTGCCGATCATGGATTTGCATGGGTTTCTGGGTCGAAAAACACCATCTTCCGTGCGTCAGCAACGAGTTCTGGTTGTGAATCACAATGGCGTTAACAGTGGCATCATTGTTGATGAAGTACTGGGACTGCAACATTTTGAGGACAGTGAACGACTCTCTGAAGTTGAAGATGACGAAAATATCATGCCTTACTTATCTGGTCGTTTTGAACGAGCGGATGATGAATGGCATGTGTTTAGTCCGTTTGCACTGACTGAGCATCCAGATTTCCTCAAAGTAGCGCTGTAAGATTTAACTGTGGAGTACTAACTCAACAGTAAATAAACAAGTGACCGTTTTATAAAAAAATACGTAGTTGGGAATTAAACTATGAATGCACCAGTAAAAGATAAAAATGCACCAGAAAGCAGAAGCTCTACACGTGTTGTCATCTGGCTCCTCGGTTTGTTTCTGTTACTTACCATCTTCAACCTTTATCGCGGTTACCGAACCGGTAATAACGTCCAGAGCTGGGCGGAAAAAGCGGAAGACTTGCGTGTAATCTCACAGCAGATTGCGAAAAACGCATCCGAGTCTTCGCAAGGTAACCAACCGGCGTTTAGTCAGTTGAAAATATCCGTTGAACGATTCAACTTACTGATTCAAAAGCTGGATGAAGAGGAAGGTGATAACCCTCTGACTAAAATAAACGCGACCCCTGCGTCTATTTCGTCCGATGAGTTTCAAAAGTTACGAGAGACCTGGGGCCATGTTAATGGTGATGCGCAGGTTATCTTAGAGAGTGAGGAAACGGTTACTGGGCTGTACCAAACTCAATCTGAACTGGCTGCAACCATTCCTCAAATTCAATTCTTATATAATACGGTTAACGACATATTGCTGGACTCTGGTGCGTCTGGCGAACAAACCTATTATGCCTCACGACAGTTACTGTTTGCTGAGCGAATAAATCGAAGTTTCCAGAAAGTACTACAAGGTGGTGATGACGCCGCCATAGCTGCAGAGAACTTTGGCCAGGACGTTGAAACTTTTGGTAGCGTACTGGATGGTATGCTTAACGGCGATCTGATGTTAGGCATCGACAAAGTTCAAAACTCAGAAGCGCGAGCGGCACTTGAAGAGATTGCTGTGTTGTTCCAGTCGGTAAAAGATCAGGTGAACTACGTTATCCGTTCGACTGACGCATTATTTAAAGTTCAGCAAGCATCCGCGAGAATATTCGACCGCTCGAATAAACTACTGACGCAATCTAAATTACTGGCGGATGCTTATCGTGATCACGGTGAACGTCTGGATATCATGAGCGGCCATTACTGGTATTCCATTGCCGGTGGTAGTTTGGTGCTTATCTTCCTGTTCCTGCTGGGTATTCAAATACGACGTGCCGATAAAATTCGAGAAACTCAGGTACGTAGTCAGGCTGACCGAGAGCGTGAGCAAAACGAACGAAACCAGCAAGCGATCATTCGACTGCTGGATGAAATGGAAGGCCTGGCAGATGGTGACTTAACCGCAAACGCAACCGTAACCGAGGACTTTACTGGTGCGATAGCCGATGCGATGAACTATACCATCGATCAACTGCGTTCACTGGTATCGACGATTAACGAATCGGTTTCTCGTCTGTCAGACGCGACCGATGAAACACAAGGTATTTCGAACGAATTGGCACAGGCCTCTAAAAATCAGGCACAGGAAATTACCGGAGCCTCTGCGGCGATTAACGAAATGGCGGTGTCGATTGAGCAAGTATCTGCCAACGCTGCCGAATCGACTCAGGTTGCGGAAAAATCGGTTGATATCGCAAAGAAAGGTTCCGAAGTTGTACGTAATACAATCCGCGGTATGGATACGATTCGTGAGCAAATACAGGAAACCTCAAAACGTATTAAACGTCTGGGTGAATCATCGCAAGAAATCGGCGACATAGTATCTCTGATTAATGACATATCCGAACAAACAAACATATTGGCACTTAACGCCGCAATACAGGCATCTATGGCGGGTGAAGCCGGTCGTGGTTTCGCGGTTGTTGCGGATGAGGTACAGCGACTGGCGGAGCGTTCTGGTAATGCGACCAAGCAGATAGAAGCACTGGTAAAAACCATCCAGACCGATACCAACGAAGCGGTTATCTCGATGGAAGCTTCGACTTCTGAGGTGGTACGCGGAGCAAGACTGGCACAGGATGCGGGTGTTGCACTGGAAGAAATTGAGCATGTATCGTCCAATCTGGCGGAATTAATCCAGAATATATCCAACGCAGCACGACAACAGGCAGCGTCTGCTGGTCACGTATCCAATACGATGAATGTCATCCAGGAAATCACCAACCAGACACTGCAAGGTACACTTAATACGGCAAGCAGCATCGGTAAACTGGCCGAACTGGCTGACGAGTTAAATGGCTCGGTTGCTGGTTTCAAGCTGCCGAACTATTAAGTTGATGAGTTACTAAGTTGACAGGTATTGACTTTGGTCATGGCTGCGTATGAAGAACTGCCAGATATGGACTCGGAAGAGTTCAAACGCTGGCAGTCACTTTTAGAGCAAAGAACAGGCGTCTGGCTTGCTGAAAATCGAAAGTCATTCTTGTTGACCAATCTTGCGCAGCGGATGCGTGAACGAGGTTTCGAAAGCTATCAATCGTATTTTGATAGTCTGGATAACGGTGTTGGTTCGGCATTAGAGTGGGCCAGTTTGGTGGATCTGTTAACAGTTCACGAAACTCGATTTTTCCGTGATATGGCCTCCATGGACTTGGTCCGTAATCATATTCAAAAGCTGATTAATAAAGCCGTTAATCAACAGCAGGAAGGCCCGGTCAATGCTCAAGTTTGGAGTGTTGGCTGCTCTACGGGTGAAGAAGTTTATAGCCTGGCAATGTTGGCGAGTGATGTTGATACCTCAGCATTGCAAAAGCAAGGTCGTAACTTTTATTTTGGTTTAACCGGAGTAGATATCAGTTTTCCAGCATTGGCTCAGGCCAGAGAAGCTATATATCACCAACGAAAACTTTACTCGGTACCGCCAGAAATGCTCGACACATACTTTGACAGTTTAGCTGACGGTTATTATCAGGTAAGAAATCAGTTACGCCACAGAACCTGTTTTGTTCAGGCAAATGTAAAAGAACTGGAGTCATCTCCAAAGCAATTGTACGACGTGATTTATTGCCAGAATGTATTAATTTATTTTCAAAATGAGCGGCGTGAAAAAATAGTTGAGCAGTTTATTAGCCGACTGTCACCGGGTGGATTATTGGTTTTGGGACCTGGTGAATTAAATAATGTGTCACACCCGCTAATAGAAAAAGTTTCCACCAAACACTGCCAAGCTTATTTACGTGCTGGTGGTTAATAAGAGAAGTAAGACGGAGCAGGCATGGCCGATTCGAATGAACAGTTAGCCCTAAGTTGGGTGCGCAAAGAAATCAATAAGTCCCTTGATCAAGCTCGTCATGGACTTGAAGCCTTTGCAGAAAACGAAAGTGATGTTACTCAAATTCGTTTTTGTATCAGCTGTTTGCATCAGGTTCGCGGAACACTGCAAATGTTGGACTTTCGTGGTGCTGCATTATTTACCGAAGAAATGGAACATTTGGCAGAAGCCATCGCCGAAGAAAAGTTTGTTGCGCGCGACAAAGCCCTTGAAGTACTTATGGCCAGCATGTTGCAACTGCCCTCTTATCTTGATCGTGTTCAAGAAGGTCAGCGAGACCTCCCCGTTATATTACTGCCTCTGTTAAATGAGTTAAGAGGATCGCGCGGTGTCGCGCCAGTGTCTGAAAGCGCTATTTTTGCACCTGAAATAGGTGGTGTTGTTCCACCCAGCTCAGAAGCGGGTGCAAAGAGCATTGATACTCAATCATTTGGTGTCCTGGCGAAAAAACTCCGTGCGCATTATCAAAAAGGGTTACTTGGCGTAATGCGTAACCAGAATGTCAAAGAAGGCATTCAACGCATGCACAAAGTACTCGAAAAGCTGGAAGAAGAAACGTCCGGACATCCTGTTGCAAATCTTTGGTGGGTCGCGGACGGATTTTTATTTTCCATTGTCGAAAAAGGGCACTATAAAGAAGCGGCTGTACACGCTTTACTCGGAAAAATAGATCGTCACATAAAGCGTTTGTCTGATCTGGGTGCTGAAGCGCTAAGTGATGAAATTCCAGATGACTTATTAAAAAATCTTCTCTATTACGTAGCGAAATCGAGTTCGACAAATGAGAAAGTTGTTCGGTTACAGGATAAATTTAATTTAGCATCAAGTTTGCCGTCGGATGTTGAAGTTGAAAAAGAGCGACGCCGATTACAAGGGCCTGACTCGGGGGCAATTGAAACCGTTGTTGGTGCAATTAATGACGATTTAATCAATGTTAAAGACACGCTCGATTTATTTGTTCGTGGCGGTGATAAAAGCACGGATAAAATTAAAGACCTGATCCCGAGCTTACAGAAAATTACTGACACTCTGGGAATCCTGGGATTAGGTATTCCAAGAGATGTCATTAAACAGCAAATTACTACCCTCAATAAAGTTGTTGAATCCGGCGATAGTATTTCTGATGCGGTAGTGATGGATGTTGCTGGTGCATTGCTGTTTGTTGAAGCAAATCTGGCAAATATTAAACCTCAGGATGTTGGTCAGGAAGAAGACAGTACGCCTGAAGAATTGGCTGCCAAACAAGATCAAGCAGCCGCTGAAGCACAACTTGATGACGCCAAAGTTCAGTTATTAAAAGCCAGCCGAGGCAACCTGCAAAAAGCAAAAGAAAAAATTGTCGACTTTATTGCGTCATCGTTTGATTTTAAATTGATTTCTGATGTGCCCATTTTATTGACTGAGATTCAGGGCGGATTACAAATTGTCGGCTTTAATAACGCTTCAGAATTATTAAATCGTGCGCAAGATTTCGTTGAACGTCGATTATTACAAGAAGGTGCAAAGCCGGGCGAAGAGGTTATGGATGCCTTGGCGGACATCATTACTTCTGTTGAATATTGCCTTGAAAATTATGGTGAAGTCGGTTCATCGGTTTTTGACTCGGTATTAAATGCAGCAAAAGACAGTGAAGCTATCCTGGTTCGTGAGCTAGAAAAAGCAGCACCAAGTAAGCCGGCGCAAACAGAAGCTGTATCGGCAGATGACACTGCAGACACTGATATAAAAAGTGATAGTGAAGCAGAAGCAAAACAAACTCAGACTTCAGAAGTAGAGCAAACAACATCAGAACAAGCTCAAGATACACCGGTAAAAGAGCAAGAGAAGAAAGAATCGGTACCAGCACAACCACCAGCGACCAAAGCTTATGATGAAAGCCTAATCGACGAGGATGTACTGGAAATTTTCCTTGAAGAAGTAGAAGAAGAACTTGCAAGTATCAATGAGTTGTATCCAAAACTTAGAGATGATCGAGATGATGAAGAGTCTCTCAGTACCATTCGACGATCGTTTCATACGTTAAAAGGCAGTGGTCGACTGGTTGGCGCAAGCCTGGCTGGAGAACTTGCATGGTCTATTGAAAACATGCTGAATCGAGTGATTGATGAAACCATCAAACTGGATAATCAAGTGTTTGATGTTATGAAAGACGCGGTTGATTTTATGCCAAAATTAATCGACGCCTTCTCGAAAAATGAAGTCCCATCCGAAACACCTGATAGCATTATGGCGAGAGCACACGCTATCGCTAAGGGTGAGACTTATATTGAGCCAGAATCTTCTGAAGAAAAAGTAGCAGACGAAAAAGCAATAGAAACTAAAGAATCTGTTCCAACAACTTCCGATGATGCGGATGTCACTGAATCAACTTCAGAAGCAATAGAACAACCTTCTGAGTCAGATGAACCTGTAGAGTCGCCAGCGGTTGATGATGTACCAACAGAGCAAATATCTGTCGATGAAGTTGCTGAAATAGAAGATGAAGAAACCTTATCAATTGATAGCTTGCCAGAAGAACAAGAAGATTTAACTGCCGAAGTTGATGATGAGTTTAATTTAGAGCCAGATGATTCAACTACCGATGAAGCAGAAGATGAATCCATCGATTTTGCCGCCACAGATCTGCCAGAAGAACCTGAAGAAATAGATTTGGGCGAATTGTCACTGGACGATCAAGAGCCGGTTGGTGTGAATGATGTTTTTGAGATCAGTGAAGAACTTTCGGATGATGATTCTGTACCGACTTTAGAGTTTTCAGATGACGCTGATCAGCAGGCTGATCATGAGCTGGAAGAGTATGCTCTTGAATTACCTGAGGATGAGCAATTTAAGTCTGATGAACCATCAGACTCCGAGCAAACATCTGAACAAATCTCTGCTGGTGAGCATGCCGCTATCGGTTCTGATATTGATCCGGTATTACTTGAAATATTTGTTAATGAAGCAGAAGGCCACTTAAATACAATTAGTCAGACCATTGATGGTTGGCAGCCTGATCGTGATGAAAAAGTGTCCGACGAACTACTTCGCGCCATGCATACCTTAAAAGGTAGTGCGCATATGGCTGAAGTAAGTGAGATAGCTGATTTAACAGCGCCTCTTGAGTCCATTGTTAAAGAATACAAGCAACGAGAAAAAGCACTAAGTGCAGAATTTAAGCAGTCGCTTAAAGACGCTAATGAATATTTAACCCACTGCATAGATGCACTGCGAAACAATCAACATTATTTGGGTGAAGAAAAACAACGCTTAATTAATGAGTTTACCGAACAACGAGAAAAGCTATTACAGCAGTTAGGTGAAGATGATGAGACACAAGTAGACAGTGTTCATCGTGATCCTGAGTTACTGAGTATTTTCCTTGCTGAAGGAATGGATATTGTTTCAGAAGCGCAAGATTTGCTGGCGAGTTGGCAACACAAAGGTTCCATTGAAGCGCAACATAATCTTCAGGCAGAAATGCATACCTTAAAGCGTGGTGCCAATATGGCCATGCTGGAAGAAGTAGAAGCGCTTGCCGCAGCGCTGGAAAACTTTGTTTCCAAGCCAGATCAATCGACCAACGATAATGACTATTATCAGTTAGGTATTACCGCGCTTGATAATGTACTTGAATTATTAAATACCGCTGCGGTTGAGCATCAGCTTGAATATCCAAAAGAGCTCATTGAGTCACTGAAACAATGGCACGCGAAGAAAGAGTCAGCACGCACACCTACCACAAAGCCTGAGCCAGCGGTTGAAAAAGAAGAAGTTTCCGAAACAATTCGTCCGGAAGATGTTCACGAAGCGGAAGATGAAATTGATGAAGAGTTGTTGGAGTTTTTCCTGGAAGAAGCTGAAGAGCTGATTGAGGAAATTGAAGGCAATCTCGATTCCTGGAAAAGCAATCCAGAGGATCTATTACCGGTTAATAATTTACAGCGGAATCTGCATACCTTCAAAGGCAGTGCCCGTATGGCCGGTGTTATGAATGTCGGTAATTTGGCTCATGCATTGGAAGATTTATACGAGTCAGTCGGAAACGGTAATCTGGATGTTAAGGATCAACACTTTACCTTGTCTTATAAAATTCTCGATCATTTCCGAACTATTTTAGAACAGTTACGTGAAACCGAAAATTATCAGCTGAATGAACAATTAATTGAACAAGTGCGACAGGCTATCGCTGGTGAAATGCTAACGGATCTTGAGACTGATACGTCTGAAGCAGAAGACAGTGACAAAGCCGATGAAACGGAAACGATTGAACAAGCTGAGCAAGCGCCTGAAACATCGGAACCTGCGGAAGTTCAAACCATTGAACTTGATGAAGATGGTGATGAAGTTCTGGAAATTTATCTGGAAGAAGCCGCAGAAATTTTAGAAAACATGGACACTGCGTTACAGAGTTGGTCGAAAGAGCCTGATAACAAAGAGTCTATTGAAACATTACAGCGAAGCTTGCATACCTTAAAAGGTGGTGCCCGATTATCGGATATTAAATCGCTTGGTGATTTAACACATGAATTAGAAACTTACTTTGAACAGGTTGCAGATGGTCGAATTGAAGCAACTAAGGATCATATTGATTTTGTAATGCGCGGTTACGATGTCATTCAGAGTATGGTGGATGAAGTTGGTGCGTCACGTACCATTACGACACCTGCCAGTTATATGAATGAATTACTTCGCGTTATTAAAGGTGAAAAGGCTGCTCCTAACATTGAAGTTTCAGAAGCTAAGCCAACGAAAAAATCTAAATCCAGTGTTGTTCCTATTAAACCGGCGGATGATAAGCAAGCCGCAAAAGAAGAGCAGCAAGCAAAACGACCAAAGCAACAGGAAATGGTACGTATTGGTTCCGAGCAGCTTGAGAGTCTGGTTAATTTATCCGGTGAAACTTCCATATTCCGTGCTCGTCTGGAACAGCAAGCCTCAGTATTGCGTTATAACCTTGACGAGATGACACAGGCACTGGATCGACTTCGTGATCAGTTGCGTAACATGGAAATAGAAACCGATGCGCAAATTGAGTACCGACGAGAAATTGCCGGAGTTGATTACGAAGAATTTGATCCTCTGGAATTTGACCGTTATACCCGTCAGCAAGAATTAACACGAAGTTTGGGTGAGTCGGCTGCGGATATTGCAAACTTACGAGATACGCTCGATAACCTGGCGGCTGATTCAGAAACCTTGTTGTTGCAACAGGGCCGAGTTAATACGGAAATGTCAGAGCGCCTGATGCGCACGCGTATGGTTCCATTCGACAGTCTGGTTCCTCGTCTTCGCCGTATTGTACGACAAATCGGAAATGAACTGGGCAAAGCGGTTGATTTGGCCATTGTTGCTGAAGGCGAAATGGACAGAACCGTATTGGAGCGAATGATTGCACCAGTCGAACATATGTTACGTAACGCTATGGATCACGGTATTGAAAGTACCAGCGATCGTGCAGCGGCGGGTAAACCTGAAACCGGTAAAATTCGCATACGTCTGTATCGTGAAGGTTCAGAAATTTTCATTGAAATTCAGGATGATGGTCGAGGTCTTGATATTCAGGCAATCCGTAAAAAAGCACTGGAACGTGGTTTAATTACCGAGTCGTCAGAGCTGAGCGATCACGAGTTGCAACAATTAATATTTGAAGCTGGTTTCTCTACCGCACAAAAAGTGACACAAATTTCTGGTCGCGGCGTTGGAATGGATGTCGTGAGCAGTGAAATTAAGCAAATGGGCGGCGTGGTTGAAATTAATTCCGAAGCGGGTAAAGGTGCGACCTTTACGGTTAAGTTACCGTTTACTGTATCGGTAAACCAAGCATTAATGATTCGGGTCGGAGAAGATGTTTATGCGGTACCTTTGACCAACATTGAAGGTATTGTGCGTGTAAGCCCGTTTGAAATTCAGGAATATTACGACAACCCAGAAGCAAGGTTTGAATACGCCGGTATGCCATACCACATGCGTTACATGGGCAACCTGCTGGATCATAATGTGACCACTAATCTTGAAGGGGTTACCAAACCGTTACCTGTATTACTGTTACATGGTGCTGAACATCCTACAGCTGTACAAGTTGATGAGTTGATGGGTAGCCGTGAGATTGTTGTAAAATCCGTTGGCCAGCAATTAAGTCTATTAAGTGGTTTGTCAGGCGCAACCATTCTCGGTGACGGTCGCGTGGTGCTGATATTGGATGTACCTGCATTAACTCGTCGAGCGGATGCAATTGTTGATGTGGATGCAACAATCGAAGAAGTGGTTGAAGAAGAAAAAGTTACCAAAGTTATGGTTGTGGATGATTCCATTACGGTAAGAAAAGTAACGCAGCGTTTGTTACAGCGTCATGATTACGAAGTGATTTTGGCAAAAGACGGTGTTGATGCATTAAGTGTACTGCACGATAACAAACCGGATGTGATGTTGCTGGATATTGAAATGCCACGAATGGACGGTTTTGAGTTAGCAACCATTATTCGCCATGATGATAAATTAAAACAACTACCGATTATTATGATCACCTCTCGAACCGGTGAAAAACACAGAGAACGAGCCGAGTCGATTGGTGTGAATCGCTACATGGGTAAACCGTATAACGAAGTAGACTTGTTACAAACCATAGAGTCGCTGTTGTCCGGTAAGCAGTAATGAGTAAATCAGAACAATTATCCATAGGGCTGATCACATCCGGTGGTGATGAAACTCAGCAATACCTGTCGTTATTAAAACGTCATGAGGTTAATGCTGAGCTGCAACTAGGTCCCTCTGATATCCAACCGCAACACATAGCCAATAAACAATTGAATGTGTGGCTGTTGGATATTGACGATGATGATTGGACCGATGAGCTTGATGATTTACTGGATCAATCGGAAGTGCCAGTATTTTTTCACGAACGCGGTTCATTATTTAAACAAAGCCATCCCAATTATTGGGTGGAAAAACAAATTGAACGCTTGTATGAAATGGCGGGTCTTGAACTACCGTCTCAAGATTCTGATGAGCAAACCGACACTTCCGAGTCTGGTGTAAGTGAATCATCCTTAGCGCAGCAAACGCCAAGTGAGGCAAGCGCATCGACAGAAGCCGAAGATGCAGCATCACGACTGGATAATGCCACCGAACAGCTCAGTTCCACATTACTTGATTTAGCTAATCAAGGTGGTTTATCCGATAGCAATGATCTGGTTGATCCGATTCAGCAAGTTGCAGATGAGCTGAGTGGAGAGGATGAATTATCCGATACGGATTTTTTCAACGAAGATAACTTTTTAGATACGGATGAAACTACCAGGGATGCTACTGAAAAGTTTAACAAGGAAAGTAATCTCGCTGAGACAGACATAACCGATACAGACATAACCGAGACAGATAGCCCAACGTTTTCTGAAGGAAATGAAGGCGCTGAAACGGAAAAAGATTCATTTTTATCCGAACAAATTTCTCAAGATAACGAATCAGAAAATTTTTCATTAGAAAGTGATTCGATTGAGAATGACTTGATTGATAGCCAGTTAGTGCAAAGCGACCCAGAAGAGAGTTCCTTATCGATTGACGATTCAACTGATGACGATTCACTTAAGGCAGCAGAAAGCGATGACAGTGAATTGGAGCAATATGATCTTCAGTCATTTGAGTCACAACTCGATGATTATCTGGCAGAGCCAAAAAATAATGCACCTGAGCTAGAAAAGAATACCGAAAACAGAAAACCGTCACTCGACTTTCAACCTGAATCTTTTGATGACGAACCACTCGCATTTGATGATGACGACAATTCTGATGAATGGTTATCGGAACAATCATCATCTGAGGACTCATTATCTAAAAAAACAGATTCTGAAAATACAAACTCTGAAAATAAAGCTAAACCAGATTCACAGTTATCAGATACGAAAAACACAGAGTCATCAACTGATCAACCCGATCACCCGGAAAGCTTTGATTTTGAATTTGACGAGTCATTTTCATTAGATGATGATGATTTACTCGGTGCTGAATCTGATGAACCTTCTTTTATCAGTGACAGCGATGAATCGAAAGACGCCTTTTTGGAAAATAAATCATCATTAAGTGAAGAGCTTCCGACTAATGACCAAGCTTTCTTTGAAGATGAAGCAAGCTTTGACGACGAGCCGTCCTTTGAAGACGAACCATCTCTTGAAGATAAAAACCTATCTGATCAAAATTCTTTTCAGAGCGAAGAGCAAACTGATTTTAATTTTGAGCTTGAGTTAGATGATGAGCCATTAGAAAATACCGCTACAGACGAGACATCTGAGCAAGAGAAAGAAGAATTAGAAGCATCTAACTTAGAAGCTAATGATTTTGAATTAAGTGATTCTGAAATATCGGAAGAAAATTTAACCGAAACAGATTTACCGGAAAAAGAATTACCCGAATCAGAAATGACGTTTGATATTGATGATGATTTGCTTGATTCTGATTCAAATCACGAACAATCGGTTGAGCAGAGTATTAGTGAACAAGCCGACTTGAGCACTGATACAAAACAAAGCAAACAAGAGCAGTTGCAAACGACTGAGTTTGATTCGTTCCCACCGGAACTTCCGGATGATGAGTTTTCATTGGATGACGACGCTACCCTGGAAGCACTGGACGATAGTATTTTAGAAAGTGAACCTACACAAAGTGAAGTCGAGGCCGCTGAAGATCAAGTCGACGAACAGCTTTCCGCCGATGAACCATTGGAGTTTGATATTCCTTTGCTTGATGATACGGCTACCGACATGCAGTTTGAAGATGTTGCCGATGAAGAGGTTGTTGAAGTTCCGCAACAAAACTTATGGGTTTTAGGCGCATCATTAGGCGGGCCTGCGGCTGTTAAACGTTTTTTGCAAAACTTGCCGAATAGCATTGATACCGCTTTTGTATTGGCACAGCATATTGATGAAAATTTCTTACCGGTCTTATGCAATATTCTGGATACCCAAACACCCTTTAAAACGGTAATCGTTGATGAATCCATGAAACTTCAAAGTGGCCGTGTGTACATTGCGCCAATTAATCATAAGTTAAAATTTGACTTGGATGGTACTGTGTCCTCTTGTGAAGATTCATGGACACCGCCCTATTCACCCTGTATTGATGATGTGATAGAAAGTGCAGGGCAAGTGTACCAGCACCGTTGTGGTGCCATTATTTTTAGTGGTATGGGTAATGACGGCAGTGCCGGTATCGCTAAAGTGATTCATAATGACATGAAGGTGTGGGTTCAATCGCCGGACACCTGTGCTAACAGCAGTATGCCAGATTCCGTAATTGAACAAGAGTTATGTCACTATCAGGGATCGCCTGAGCAACTGGCCGATCATTTAACCGAACATTTGCAGAGCGCGAAAATCAAAAGTGCTTAATTATTTTTCAGGAGTGTGACGTGGATAATAGTGCTAATAATACCGTCAACGAAGTTTACAGTTTAATGATCCCGATCATTGATCAAAGTATTTTACTGCCTAACGCAACCGTTGCAGAAATAGTTCCATTTGGTGATGTTAATCTGGAAGAGTCAGGTCCTGACTGGTACATAGGAACACTGCGCTGGCATGGGCAAGATATCCCAATGGTATCAATAGATAAGCTGCAAGGTGCCGATGATGCGATGGCAAATAAGCGTGCCCGTGTTGCAGTGGTGAATACTCTGAACAGTAACGAGCAATTACCCTATATTGGCATAATCGTGCAAGGGATCCCACGTCTTACTCATGTCACCGAACCTTCCATTTCATTGGTTGAAGATGTCGAATTAGGCAGCGTTGAAAAAGCGCGGGTAAAAATAGGATCTATTCAGGCACTCGTTCCTGATCTGGATAAACTTGAATCATTGATTGAAGAATTCCGCGCGGCTTAAGCGGTTTGTTGTTGGCTGCCATCAGCCCATTTGATACTGCAACCGATTGATGGATTTTGTTGTCTTGGACCTTGACCGGTTAGTGCCACCTGTCGCATGGCCAAAACCAGCTCTCTTGGCGCATCACTTTTTTCCCGTGCGCCAGTATTATCAAGTCGGCCACGGTATTGCAGTTCCATTGAAGCATTAAAGCCAAAAAAGTCCGGGGTGCAAATTGCTTTATATTCTTTTGCGACAGCCTGATTATCATCCAGTAAATAGGGAAAGTTATAATTAAACTGGTTAGAGACTGACTTCATATAGGGAAAAGAGTCTTCTGGATAACGAGAAGGATCATTTGAGTTAATGGCAACAACTCCCACACCCATCCGGTTCAGTGCTTTTACATCTTTTATCAGACTCGAGCGAATGGCTTTAACATAAGGGCAGTGATTGCAAATAAACATCACCAGTAACCCCATTGCGCCACGACACTTGTCTAAACTCCAACGTTTACCGTCTACACCCAGTAGATCAAAGTCGACGGCTTTCCAGCCAAAATCGCAGATCGGTGTCTGTCGTTTTGCCATGTTTTCACTTTCCTGATAAATGCTATATAGGGTTTATTATAATATTTGCCTGATGTAGAAATAATGTCAGTAGAATCAACAGGCTAGCTAATATAATGTTTTCAGTTTAGCGTTATCGGCTTTGAAATTTAAGAGGCAACAAGTAATTAATCGCTTTAAACTTGAGATATTGGTCCCATATATTGGTTCAGGCTTGGATATATACCCAATGGCTACACATTATTAAAACTTCATGCTGCTTAATAACCGATTACAGTTATCGGTTAAATCCTGTAAAAAAAGGTGAAAAAGGCAGCAAATCACAGTAAAATTGCCCTCATTTGGCAGTCTAGCAGTCTGATATGAGATATTAAGCGTATGTATCAGACCCCATAATTTTATAGCTCTGGTGTCCAGAGCAAATCAGGCGACAAGAGGAACTCTACCCAATGGCTGAATACGATATTTTTACTTCAGAGTCTGTTTCTGAAGGGCATCCTGATAAAATGGCCGATCAAATTTCAGACGCCATTCTTGATGCCATCATAGCCGATGATCCTGACGCGCGAGTAGCCGTCGAAACCATGGTTAAAACGGGCATGGCGGTAGTTGCCGGAGAAGTGCGTACCTCTACCTATGTTGATCTTGAAGAGGTTGTTCGTGGAGTGATTGGTGACATAGGTTACACCAGTTCAGATGTTGGCTTTGATAATGAAAGTTGTGCCGTACTAAATGCCATAGGAAAACAATCGTCCGATATTGCGATGGGTGTTGATGTAGCTGAAAACAAAGATTTAGGCGCGGGCGATCAAGGCTTGATGTTTGGCTACGCCACCAATGAAACCGATGCATTAATGCCTGCACCAGTGCATTACTCGCATCGTCTGGTAGAAAAACAGGCCGAGCTTCGCAAAAACGGCACCTTACCCTGGTTACGTCCCGATGCCAAATCGCAAATTACCATGCGTTATGAAAATGGTAAGCCAGTGGCGGTGGATGCCGTTGTGTTGTCGACTCAACATGATCCTGATGTCACACAGGAAACGATTCGTGCTGCGGTACTGGAGCAAATCATTAAGCCCGTGATCCCGGCAGAATGGTTACACGAAAAAACCCAGTATCACATCAATCCAACCGGTCAGTTTATTATTGGCGGTCCAGTGGGTGATTGTGGGCTAACCGGTCGTAAGATTATTGTGGATACCTACGGTGGTATGGCGCGTCATGGCGGCGGTGCTTTTTCCGGAAAAGATCCCTCTAAGGTGGATCGCTCTGCCGCATACGCTGGCCGATATGTTGCGAAAAACATTGTTGCCGCCGGTCTTGCTGATAAGTGTGAAATACAGGTCTCTTACGCCATTGGTGTGGCGGAGCCAACGTCTATTTCTATCAATACCTTTGGCACCAATAAAATTGATGAAGCGAAAATTGCTGAGCTGGTGCGCGAAAACTTTGATTTACGACCACAAGGCATCATCGATATGTTGGATCTAAAACGACCCATCTATCGTAAAACAGCAGCATACGGACACTTTGGCCGGAATGATCCTGATTTTACCTGGGAAAAAACCGATAAGGCCGACACACTTCGTCAAGCCGCTGGTTTATAATACCCGCTTAAAATAACTTATTTACAAACCCGACTGAGGGGCGCTGCAGCGGAACTACTTCTGTCACGCTCAGTTGGGTTTTTCATTTTGACAAGGGCGCCCATTCGACAAGAATGGAGACAACTATGTCTGATTCAACAGACTATTATGTTAAAGATCTATCCTTAGCCGATTGGGGACGTAAGGAGATTAAAATTGCTGAAACTGAAATGCCCGGTCTTATGGCCATGCGTGAAGAATTTGGTGAGCAAAAGCCGTTAAAAGGTGCACGCATTGCCGGGTCATTGCACATGACCATTCAAACTGCGGTGCTGATTGAAACCCTTACGGCATTGGGCGCAGAAGTTCGCTGGGCAAGCTGTAATATTTATTCTACCCAAGATCACGCCGCCGCCGCCATTGCAGCAACCGGTGTACCTGTGTTTGCCTACAAAGGTGAAACCCTTGAAGAATACTGGGACTTTACCCATCGCATTTTAGATTTTGGTGATGACAAAACCGCCAACATGATTCTGGATGATGGTGGCGATGCAACCATGGCCGTTGTATTGGGTCGTAAAGCGGCGAAAGATATTTCTGTTTTAAATAATCCGGACAGCGAAGAAGCCGAGTACTGTTTTACAGCGATTAAAAAACAATTGGAAAAAGACGCCGAATTCTATGAGCGAGCAGCTACCAGCATTCAGGGCGTTACCGAAGAAACAACCACCGGTGTGAATCGTTTGTATCAAATGCAAAAAGAAGATGGTGGACTACCATTCCCAGCCATTAATGTTAATGATTCGGTTACCAAATCAAAATTCGATAATTTATACGGCTGCCGTGAATCATTGCTTGATGGTATTAAGCGAGCAACCGACGTTATGATTGCAGGCAAAATAGCGGTTGTTGCAGGATACGGTGATGTTGGTAAAGGCTGTGCGCAATCATTGTCGGCTCAGGGTGCGACCGTTTTTGTTACGGAAATTGATCCTATCTGTGCTTTACAGGCCACAATGGAAGGTTACCGTGTAGTTACTATGGAAGATGTGGTCGGCATGGCCGATATCTTTGTTACCACTACTGGTAATTTCAATGTGATCACAGAAGAGCATATGCTCAATATGAAAGATCAGGCCATCGTATGTAACATTGGCCATTTCGATAATGAAATTGAAGTCGCCAAAATGAAAAAATTCGAGTGGGAAAATATAAAGCCTCAGGTGGATCATATTATCTTCCCAGACGGTAAACGTATTATTCTGCTAGCCGAAGGCCGGCTGGTAAATTTGGGTTGCGCAACGGGCCATCCAAGTTTTGTTATGTCAGCCTCATTCACCAACCAGACTATCGCGCAAATTGAGTTGTGGGCCAATGGCGACAACTATGAGAAAAAAGTTTATGTGTTACCGAAACACCTGGACGAAAAAGTAGCGCGATTGCACCTGCAAAAAATTGGCGCAAACTTGACCGAGTTAAGTCAGGCCCAAGCCGATTACATTGGTGTTCCTGTAGAAGGTCCTTACAAGCCGGATCATTATCGTTATTAATGATTGCCTAACTTGTACTAAAAGCCCGCTATATGCGTAATGCCAATCAGTTAAGCTGATTGGCATTTTTCTTCTTAATAGGGTATCGGTTTTTAGAAGCTTTAATGAGTCTTGGATAGCTCCTTTCTCTCCGGTGTTCGAGTACAAACTGTTGCGCATCTTTTTCGATATCCATAACGAACGAACTTTGGAATGTTCCCCCAGTGTCACATAGGGTAACTGAGTTAGCTTATGGATAATATGCAAGGAAGCATATAGATAAGCAAAGCGACTATTCTGCTGGTAATGGTATTGCTGTTAATTCATTGCAAGAAGCGAAAGACGCAGTCGACTGGTACGCCGATCGCGGTTATATACAAATTAAGACCTACTCATCAATGGATCCGAGTTGGGTAAAAGAACTTGCCTCACATATCCATAAACGTGGCTTACGTTTGAGTGGTCATATACCTGCCTATATGTCTGCTGAACAAGCTGTTGAAGCCGGCTTCGATGAAATACAGCACATCAATATGCTGTTTCTAAATTTTTTAGGTGGTGACACCATTGATACGCGTAAACGGCTGCGTTTTACATTGATTGGTGATAAAGCGAAAGATCTCGACTTAAACAGTAAAGAAGTACAGGACTTTGTTGAGATGCTAGCTGAAAAAAATATAGAGGTTGATCTGACTGTTTCAACATTCAACAGCCTGCTATTAAGTAGAGATAAGCAGACTGATCCAGAGTACGTATCGATTGCCGAACATTTGCCACCGTTATTTCAACGCAGTTTGAAAACAGCAACGATGAAAATAGAATCTCCTGAGCAAGACGCATCTTACAAAGCAGCTGCTGATGCCATGTTAAAAATGACCAAGTTGCTGCATGATAAAGGTGTGCCTATTATTCCGGGAACGGATTTTTTTACCGGCTTTACTTTAATGCGAGAATTAGAGTTGTATCGGAAAGCTGGCATTCCTGCGTTAGATGTCATTCGAATTGGCTCACTGGATTCAGCTCGCGTAGTTGGTGTTGATGATAAGACGGGATCAATTAGTACTGGTAAATACGCAGATCTGGTTTTGATTGATGGCGATCCAATAAAAGATATGGCTGACTTACGAAAAGCTTCTCTGGTTATTAAAGGAAATAAGCTATATCAACCGGAAAAAATATATGATGTGATGGGTGTAAAACCTTTTGTAAAGTCAGTGGAGTTGTAAAAATAAGAAAGTATAAAAAGCAGAGCAAAAAGCTCTGCTTTTTATGGTGTTTAGTAGTTCACTCAACTTTTTAAGTTTATCTCGGAATTCTCAGAGCAGTTCGCTTGTTGCTTTAAAATCTAAATTGCACTTAATACTTGAAACCAAGCGAAACTAAGTAACCTGAGCTGCGGATAAGAAAAGTGAACTAAATGCCCTTGCGGTGATCAGATCTTTCGACGAAAAAAGAAAAATCACACAGGACAAGGGCATGACTAATTTAGAGGCAATTTACGTAGATGTCGATGATTTTTGTTTGTTATTTGAACCTCAATGGCAAGCGCATTT
>NZ_QGGU01000013.1:0-35856 GCF_003148745.1 Pleionea mediterranea
ATTGAAACCGTCTTTGACCAGTTAAAAAATATAGCTCAAATTGAGCACACCAGGCATCGTAGCTGTATATCGTTTATGGTGCACTTAATCGCCGGGTTGATTGCTTATACATTTAAGCAACAAAAGCCGAGCATCAATGTAACTCGGCTTTAAATCTTATGCAGATCTGAGGTTATTTATGAAAATTGACAAGTAGACGTTAATCGGACTAATCTTTAGTAACAACTCAGGAGGACTATATATGTCTAATAGCGCCTATTCAGCTTTTATAGCAAAAGTTATGAGAGTTAAAAAAAGAGATAAAAACAATAAAAACAATGAGTTAAGGCTTAGATCTACAGCTCATGGATTTGAACTTGATGCTAGGTCTCTTGAGAAAGCGCAAAACCTTGAGAGTCAGTTGGATGTGCTGGATGAGTTAGAAGCCGCATCATAAGTTATTAATCAGGAAATATTTTGATAAAGGGAACATTGTTACTTTTAGTTGGTGTGGGACTTGCCGACTATATTTATCTTAGCATGTCTCTAAAATGGAAGTTTCGACTGCCAACTTATCAAGGACATCATTTATTTTATAGAATATTACAGCGGGGCTTATGGTTTTTTTCAGCAGCTATTATTATTTATGTGGTTGCTTGGCCTTTTACATCAAATAAGTCATCTCTTTTTGTTAAATTTGAATTTGTTTTTCCTAATCTAACTCAAGTTGAGTTTAATTTTATAATAATATCTTTAAACTCAATTATCCTATCATATGTATGTGTATTGATTACAAATGAACTGCGACTTTGGAAGTATATAGCATTAGAAGTTTACGAGAATGACAGTCGTATACGAAGTGATTACTTAGAAGATCTAAATATTCAGTGGAAAAGGGATTGCGTTGATAGTGTTTTGGTAAGAAATATTTATGATTCTGCTAAAACTGGATGTTCTATTTTAATAACACTAAAAAATCGTAAATCCTACGTCTGCATTATTAGTCAGTTCATGCAAGAAAATGATTCGCCTGAACATAAAGAAATTACTATTTATCCAATGCGATCAGGCTATAGAGACGAGTCAGACCTGAGTTTAGAATTAATTACTAATTATAAACAAGTGAATGAAGCTTTAAGAGTTCTTTTGAAACGAAAAGAGGAAACTCAAATAATTGAAGCACTATCAGTATTAAATAGTTATGCCATAACGATAAAAATTGAAGATATAGTCTCTTTATCGCGTTTCGACTTCAAGCATTATAAGAAGTTTAAAGAAGAGGAAAATACACGGCGAGAACAAATACAAGGAGTTCGTAATAATTAAAGTTAAAACGCAGTTTCAACTCCAAAGTGCAAAGCACCTATGTGGAGTAAACATTATTTAAAACAAAAAACCACCTTAAATAAGGTGGTTTTTTTATTGCTAACTGTAATAGATTTAAAGTTAGTGAGTAATCACTCTTTTATTTCTATAAGCACTTCACCCGGTGTTACCCGATCGCCTTTTTCCACATGAACAGCGATGATTTCGCCATCGATGCCGGCATTAATTTCGGTTTCCATTTTCATCGCCTCGGTAATTAAAACTGCGTCACCGGCTTTTACCTCATCGCCTTGTTTTACTAATACATCAATAATATTGCCTGGCATAGCGGCGGTGACATCACCGGGCTGGCTTGCCTTTTTGCGTTTTGCACCGCCTTCGTTGGCGTATTCATTTAACGGTTGAAACACCACTTCTTCCGGCATGCCATCCAGTGATATATAAAACTTACGTTTACCACTGCCGGAATCACCCACACCGGTGATCGCGACATCGTAGGTTTCACCGTGAACATCAATTTTAAACTCGGTGGCTGTTGCGGTGTTCACCGATCCTTGTCCTGCCGTTTCTGGTGGTAATAAGGTTTCGGGTTCAAGCGTGCCGTCCTTACGCTGTTGTAAAAACTCTTTACCCAGATCAGGGAACATGGCGTAAATCAAAACATCTTCTTTGGTTTTGGCCAGTTCACCAATGTCGGCGGTTAATTTTTTCATTTCAGGATCGAGGCCTTCAGCGGGTCGCGTTTCAAGAACGGTTTGATTGCCAATGGCGCGTTTTCTTAATTCGTCATTAACTTCTGCAGGCGGTTTTCCATAGCCTCCTTGAAGATATCGTTTTACTTCATTGGTGATGGTTTTGTAACGCTCACCAGAAAGCACGTTGTACACCGCTTGCGTACCGACAATTTGTGAAGAGGGTGTTACCAGTGGTGGATAACCCAAATCTTCACGCACTTTAGGGATCTCTTTGAATACTTCGGTGATCTTGTCCAGCGCATTTTGTTCTTTAAGTTGATTGGCCAGGTTCGACATCATACCGCCTGGCACCTGATTGATCTGAACAGAAATATCTTCTTTGGTGAATTCACTTTCAAATTGATGGTATTTCTTTCGAACTTGCTTAAAGTAGTCGTTAATCTCGGACAACAGATTTAAGTCTAATCCGGTATCATAAGGCGTGTCTTTAAAAGCAGCCACTTGCGCTTCGGTTGCAGGATGACTGGTACCAGCGGCAAAAGATGAGGTGGCTGTATCAATTCGATCGGCACCGGCTTCAACCGCTTTCATTTGGCATAAAGGTGCGAGTCCAGAAGTGGAATGACTGTGGATCACCAGGGGTAAATCAACCGATTCTTTAATGGCTTTGGTTAATTCAAAGGTATCGTAGGGCGTTAATAAACCGGCCATATCTTTAATGGCAATAGAGTCGGCACCCATATCGCGCATGTCTTTGGCCTGTTTTACAAACAGCTCGGCGGTATGAACCGGACTGGTGGTGTAACAGATAGTTCCTTGAGCGTGCTTACCATTTTTCTTTACCGCTTTCATGGCCACTTCAATATTTCGTAAATCATTTAACGCGTCAAACACACGAAATACATCGATGCCATTTTCAGCGCTGGCCGCAACAAAGGATTGAACCACATCATCGGCATAATGGCGGTAGCCTAATAAGTTTTGTCCCCGTAACAGCATTTGCAGTCGCGTATTTGGAAGCGCTTGTCGTAATTGACGCAAACGCTCCCAGGGATCTTCTTTTAAAAATCTGACGCAAGCATCAAAGGTTGCACCGCCCCAAACTTCCAGCGACCAAAAGCCAACACGATCCAGTTTTTCGCAGATGGGTAGCATATCCTCAGTGCGCATTCGTGTTGCTAAAAGGGATTGGTGAGCGTCGCGAAGCGTAACGTCGGTAACTTCTATTTTTTTCACTGGGTTCTCCTTGTTAAACACTTGTGTGCGCGGCTATTGCGGCGGCAAGTGCTAATGCAATTTCACTGGGATGGCGTTTGTCGGAATATTTTAAAAGCTCCGGATGTTCGGCAACAAAGCTGGTATTAAAATTGGCGTTTACAAAATTGGGGTGAGACAAAATTTGCTGGTAATAATTGGCGGTTGTTTTGATGCCGTGCAAGCGCATGTCATCAAGCGCGCGTTTACCGCGGTTTAATGCATCTTCCCAATTAAGTGCCCAAACAATTAACTTTAAGCACATTGAATCGTAAAAAGGTGGAATATCATAACCGGTGAAAATAGCGGTATCGACACGAACGCCCGGACCACCGGGGGCGTAATAGTGGGTGACTTTACCAAAACTGGGTAAGAAATCGTTTTTTGGATCTTCGGCGTTAATGCGGAATTGTAACGCGTAGCCCTGATAATGAATGTCCGATTGCTGATAACGTAATGGCATTCCCGAGGCAACTCTGAGTTGCTCCTGAACAATATCAACACCGGTTATTTGTTCGGTAATGGTGTGCTCTACCTGGATCCGGGTGTTCATTTCCATAAAGTAGACTTCGTTTCCGGTCAGCAGAAATTCTACGGTACCGGCACTTTGATAATCCACCGCTTTGGCCGCTCGAACCGCAAGCTCACCTATGTATTGACGTTGTTCTGGTGTGATCTGAGGGCTGGGTGCAATTTCAATCAGTTTTTGATTACGTCGTTGAATGGAACAGTCACGTTCATAAAGGTGGATCACATTACCTTGACCATCGGCCAAAATCTGCGCTTCGATATGCAGTGGATCAACAATGCACTTTTCCAGAAATACATCAGCGGAACCAAAGGCTTTGGTCGCCTCGGATATCACTCGTGGAAAATTAACTTTTAACTCCTGCTCGGTATCACAGCGCCGGATCCCACGACCACCACCGCCCGATGTGGCTTTTAACATCACCGGATAGCCTATTTCTTTGGCAACTGCGATGGCTTGCGCCACATCTTCAAGGTTGCCATCTGAACCTGGCGTTACCGGAACACCGGCTTCGCGCATGGCATCACGGGCAGCGGTTTTATCACCCATTTTGGCAATTACCTCTGAACTTGGGCCAATAAACGTCACGCCTTTGCGTTCACACAGGCGCGCAAGTTCAGCGTTTTCCGATAAGAAACCGTAACCGGGATGGATCGCATCACATTTGGTTTGCAGGGCCAGGTTAACCAGTTTTAAAGGATCGAGATAACCCTGTATCGGATCGTCACCCACCGAGAAAGATTCATCGGCCCGTTTAACATGCAACCCATATCGATCCGGCTCGGTATAGACCGCAACGGATCGAATATTCAGTTCGGCACAGGCGCGAATGATTCTGACCGCTATTTCGCCGCGATTAGCGATTAACACCTTCTTGATCACAAAGTATCTCCATGATGGTTTGCCTATTAAATTAAACGATTGTTTGTATAATGAAAAATTAATATATTTAATATATTCCATAACCATTTGCTTATAGATTAATAAAGTAGAGATAATGCCTGATCAAATAGAAAAACTGATAAGCCGGTTATCACTTAGGCAGCTGGAAGTGTTTCGCGCGGTTTATCAGGAGCGAGGATACGGCAAAGCGGCGGATCGACTGGGATTGACGCAGCCGGCTGTGAGTTCGCAAATCCGTCAGTTAGAACAGGCGCTGGGTCAGAAAGTATTTGAATACATCGGACGTAAACTGTATTACACGCCAGCTGGCAATTTACTTGCGGACAGCGTGAATGTGATATTCAGTCAATTTGGCCAACTGCAAAATGATATACACACATTAAAGGGGCAGGTTGCGGGAACCTTAAGTATATCGGCCGTTAATACCGCACAGTACGTGGTGCCCTATTTAATTAAAGCCTTTATTAAGCAATACGATCAGGTGAATTTAACACTCAACATCGTAAATCGGGCTCAGGCTCTGGAACGACTTGCCAATAATACCGATGACTTAACCATTATGGGTTTAGTGCCATCGAACCGGTCGTTGTATTCGTTGCCTTTTCTCGACAATCAGCTGATCCCTGTATTTCCAAAAGATCATCCTCTAATAAAGCAGGGTAAAGGGTTAGAGCAGGATAGAATCTCGCCGCAACAGTTTTTTTCCGAGCCCATGATTATCCGCGAGCGAGGCTCTGGCAGTCGGCTGGCCATTGAGCAACATTGCCAGCAAAGTCGTTTAACGATTAATCCGATGATTGAAATTGGCTCCAACGAAGCACTGAAACATTCTATTATGTCAGGGCTAGGAGTGGGGATTTTACCGCGGCTGAGTATTACGTCAGAACTGGCGCTGGGACAACTGGAGACCTGCGAAATAGAAGGGTTTCCTATTAAACGATCCTGGTGTCTGGTGTACCCAGCAGCAAAAAGTTTATCGCCGGTTGCCCGCCGGTTTGTTGATTACGTACAGACCAATCTGGCCGATATTAGACAGTTATTTGAGTGATGTGGATTAAGTTTTAGTCAGCGATATTAACCTGGTTTCGGCCATTCTGTTTGGATTGATACAAAGCTTTATCGGCCCGATCAAACAAACTGTGAAAATTATCCCCCGCCTGATACCCCGCAATGCCAAAAGACATGGTGATGCAGTCTATCCGTTCATTATTACTTTTATTGACGAAGTACAGCCTGGCAATGGTTTCACGAATTCTATTCATTAACGCTGCACAATCACTGAGTTGAGTGTTTGGTAAAACAATCACATACTCTTCGCCGCCGTAACGGCTGACAATATCGGATCCTTTTAAATTTGATTGCAAAGTATCCGCGACCAGCTTAATCACTTTATCGCCAATGGTGTGGCCGTGTTGATCGTTAAAGTTTTTAAAAAGATCTATGTCTGCAACAACCAGAGTGATCGGTTGTTTATCGCTGTCTTTAATAAGTTTATCAAACTCAGACTGCAATGCGTTGCGATTAAGCAATCCGGTCAACTGATCTTGGCGCGCTTCCCGTTGCATGATGGTGTATTTCTTTTGCAAGGTGCGCATTTCGGCTTTTACGGTATGAAGATGAGATTCCAGTGCCTGAACCGATTGAAAGGTGGCTTCGGTATTAGTGATTAATGAGTGAACCAACTCTCTGGTATTCGATTCTTTCAGCTGTTTCAGTTGCTCACGAGCCTGTTTTAAAAATTGTCGAAATTCACGCAGTTGGTTTCGCGCTTCGGTAACAGCGGCGCCAGTATCGTCAACAATATCGGATACGGTTTTATTAAAGCCATCCACATCAATGTATTTGACTAAAATAAACTCACGAAATATTTGATCGAGGCTGTCGTCATCCAGTGATTTTTGTTCTGCTTCAAAGGCGTCAATAAATTCAACCAGTTCATGCATAACACTGTGGTTGTATTCGTAGGAGACTGAGTAAGCAACCGGTTCAGCCGGGATCTGGCGATCCCGTAACCAGGTTAGTGATTGTAAAGAAAGGCGGCCAATGGTTTTTATATGTTGATCGGTTGGATCCTTCACCATGCGATCTAAATCCTGCTTTTTCTAAGAATATCAATTAACTATATTACATACCGAGTAATTGTCCAGTATCAATTTTTTGTAAGTGAGTAATTACATTTATTTAGCTTGTATAGGACCGTACAATGCCAGCAGCCCTGTTGTATTAGACTGCTGGCAGAGGATTATTTTTGCGTTATTTTTGAAGTAACGCTATATCGGCAATGGAGACAAACATGTCGCGCAACTGTTTTAATAACGCCAGTCGATTATTTTTAACCGATGGATCCTCGGCATTAACCATCACATTATCAAAAAAGTTATCAATCACCATTTTCAGTGAGGATAACTGTTGCAGCGCTTTTGTGTAGTCGGCGTTTGAAACATGCTGAGCAACATCATCCGCCATATTGGATAAATCCTGATGCAGAGTTTTTTCTGCCTGCTCTGTTAATAAGGATTGATCCACCGACAAGTCATCAAGCGAGACTTCGGACTTAGCCAGAATATTACTGACCCGCTTATTAGCCGCTGCTAAAGAGTCGGCCGCATCCATGGTGTTAAATTCGGCAACCGCGTGAATACGACGATCCTGATCGAGCGGCTGGCTGATATTTAATTCTGTCACCGACTGAATTACCTGAGTGGAAATACCTTTGTCCTGATACCAGGCCAGGCTGCGTGCAGCAAAAAACTCAAGCAATTGGGTTTTAGTGGTTGGCTGTTCAATGATGTCACCAAAGCTTTCGATACTGGTATCAATCAATTGGGATAGATCGAGCGGTAACTCACGCTCAACAATAATTCTAAGTGTACCCAGTGCAGCGCGGCGAAGGGCAAAAGGATCTTTGGCACCGGAAGGCGCCTGACCAATGCCGAAAATGCCCACCAGAGTATCCAGTCGATCGGCTAAGGCAATCGCGATTCCGGTTTTGGTTTCGGGCAATTGATCGCCGGCGAAGCGAGGCATATAAACTTCATCCATGGCCGCAGCAACATCGGCGTGTTCGCCGTCGTTGGTTGCGTAATAGCGACCCATAATGCCTTGCAGCTCAGGAAATTCATAAACCATTCCAGACATTAAATCGCATTTACAAAGTTCAGCGGCCCGTTCCGCCAATGCTTTATCGGCATTCAGTTGACCGGCAATTTCTGACGCCAGATGTTTTACCCGTTGTGTTTTATCAAACAAAGTCCCGAGTTTTTTCTGAAATAAAATCGACTGTAATTTGTCGATATAACCGGCAAGCGGTTTTTTGCAGTCGGCCTGATAAAAGAACATGGCATCAGCAAGACGCGGTCGGATCACGCGCTCATTACCGGCGATGACACTTTCTGGTCGACGACTTTCAATATTGGAAACAGTGATAAATTGCGGCAATAATTGATTATTATTGTCCACCAGATGGAAGTATTTTTGATCCGCCTGCATGGTAGCAATCAAAGCTTCGGATGGTACCTGCAAAAAAGTCTTATCAAAATTACCGGTTAACGCGACGGGCCACTCCACTAAGGCGGCGACTTCTTCCAGCAAATCGTCTTCAATAACAGCGATCGCCTTTTGTTGTTCAGCGATGGCTTCAACCTGTTGGCGAATGGTGGCTTTACGCGACTCAAAACTGACGTTTACTTTTGCTTCTAACAATAATTGTTCGTAGTCATTGGTATCGTTAATGGTGATCGCTTCTGGATGATGAAACCGGTGACCGAATGTTTGGTTGGATGCAGTCAAATCCAGAATATTCGCATCGACTATTTGATTGCCTAACATCATTAACAGCCAGTGGGGTGGGCGAATAAATTCCACACTGCTGTCGCCCCAACGCATAACTTTGGGCAACGGCAATTTTTTAAGTGATTGCTCAACAATGGCTGGCAATAATTCAGTGGTGGCTTGTCCGGGTACATTTAATTGATAGGCAAGTCGCTCGCCTTTATCGGTAGCAACCCGGTTAAGATCGGAAACGTCAACACCACAGGATTTTGCAAAGCCAATCGCTGCGGGTTTGGGGTTGCCATCAGCGTCGAATGCGGCGGCAACCGCAGGACCTTGACGATCCATTGTTTTGTCGGCTTGTCGGGTTTGCAGTTGGCAAACACGAACGGCAAGTCGTCTTGGTGTTGCAAACCATTCGGAATCTTCAAACGATAAATTGGCGTCGGTTAATTGCGCGGTAATATTGTCATGAAAAGCGCCCGCCAGTTTGGCCAGTATTTTTGGTGGCAATTCTTCGGTACCTAATTCAACCAGGAAGTCTTGAACCTGACTCATGATGCGTCTCCTTGTTGATTAGCGGACTGACAGATGGGAAAGCCAAGTTCCTCGCGAGACTTGTAATAGGTTTCTGCTACGGCTCTGGCCAATGTTCGAACCCGTAAAATATAACGTTGTCGCTCGGTTACAGAGATGGCGTGTCGTGCATCGAGTAAGTTAAAGGTGTGTGACGCCTTTAATACCATTTCGTAAGCGGGCAGTGGCAGGCCTTTTTCAATCAGCAGATTACTTTGCTTTTCACAGTTATCGAATTGAGCAAATAAAAAATCCACATCGGCGTGTTCAAAATTGTAAGTGGATTGCTCCACTTCGTTTTGATGAAATACATCGCGATAGGTGACCACACCCTGAGGACCTTCGGTCCAAACCAGATCATAAATACTATCGACACCCTGCAAATACATGGCGATGCGTTCCAGACCATAGGTTAATTCACCGGTTACCGGTTTACACTCAATTCCACCGGCCTGTTGAAAATAGGTGAACTGGGTAACTTCCATACCGTTCAGCCAGATTTCCCAGCCGAGTCCCCAGGCGCCCAAAGTTGGCGATTCCCAGTTATCTTCGACAAAGCGGATATCGTGCTCGAGCGGATCGATACCCAGTGCTTTTAAAGAGCCGAGGTAAAGTTCCTGTATATTTTTGGGCGATGGCTTTAACACAACCTGATACTGATAATAGTGTTGAAGGCGATTGGGGTTTTCACCGTATCGGCCGTCTGTTGGGCGGCGGCAGGGTTGCACGTATGCCGAATTCCAGGGTTCTGGGCCTATGGCGCGCAAAAAGGTAGCAGGGTGAAAGGTGCCAGCCCCCACTTCCAGATCAAGTGGCTGAACAATAACGCAGCCTTTTTCTGACCAATAGTTTTGCAGCGCCATAATTAACCCCTGAAAGGTTTGTGGCGCGTCTTTTAACCCTGTACTTTGTTGCCCGTGTGCCAAAACTGGCCTCCAAAACTGTCTAAGCCGAATAGTAAAAGGGCGATTATATCAGGGCTCAGCGGACGATCCTATGATCCATATGGTTTGATTAAAAACGGATTGATTAAAAACGCACTGATTAAAAATGTACGCAATAAAAGAGTCTGGAATAATATGAGCTTAATGAATAATAATCATCAGTGTTTAACGGTAAGCTGACAGAATCGAGACAATTGTGAGTCAGCAGCAAAGCCGCGTTTGCAGTTAGAGATATAAAGCGTTAATAATCGTTCATCAAATGAAAAAGACGAGGCTAATAATGCCAACAGCAAAAAATACAATAAAAGAAATCAACCGTTGTGGCTGGTGCAGTAATGATCCTTTGTATCAGGACTATCATGATAATGAATGGGGCGTGCCAATTAAGGATGATCAACAGTTGTTTGAAATGTTATGCCTTGAAGGTGCGCAGGCCGGATTAAGCTGGATCACCGTATTGAAAAAGCGCGAGCGATATCGGCAGGTATTTCATGGCTTTGATATAGAAAAAATGGCTGCCATGAGCGATCAAGAACTGGAGCGCTTATTAAAGGATCCGGGCATTATACGAAACAAATTAAAAGTGTTTGGTTTTCGAAAAAATGCACACGCCTATCTTGAACACTTTTCAGAGCAACAAAGCTTTGTTGATTTTATCTGGTCATTTGTTGATCACCAACCGTTAATCAATCAACCGAAAACCTTAAGTGAGGTGCCTGCCACCACAGAAATTTCGGATAAAATGAGCAAAGCCTTAAAAAAGAAAGGTTTTACCTTTGTCGGTTCCACCATCTGTTATGCGTTTATGCAGGCCGCGGGCTTGGTGGACGACCATACCCGCGATTGCTTTCGTTTTAATAAGTAAAGGTTTTGCTGTGTTTAATCCGATTAAAGCCATAAACAATAATGGATAAAAATAGAACACTTAATACTGCAAGGACAACCAAATCAGCAACAGTCACCACAGTAGAGATTAAAACCCAAAATACAAAAAATATAGCGTAAGCTGCAACCGAGCAAAAGTAAGACACTTTTCTATGGTTAGAGAGTAATGTTAGGTAGCCAACAATGATTGAGTAGCTTTTCAAGCATAGGTATCCGAGCAATAAAAATAATAATATTGTAAATTCGAGCTTGAATTCAATGAGTATCAGTATAAAAGTGGTAAGGCTAAAACCAATTTCAAACATCATTTTACGAACAAGTGAACCGGTAAATAATGCTTTAAATGATGTAATACCATCCACAGGCTCTCGTAACCATAAAAATCGTTGAGCAAATAAAAAGCGAGAAAAAATACTGTTATCAAATATACCCAGCAACGCCAAACAAAAAATAGAAAGAGTTATTATTTCAGAGTTATTAAATTCATAATTACTATTCGACGAATCAGAAAATCCTGCATTAAAACCATCTCCTAATCCAATAAAAAAGTCTGTGATTAAATGGTTGTTGATACTGAATATGGCCAATACAAAAACAAATAGTCGGAATAAAAAGATACTCTGGTATTGCCCACTCATCAATACCACTTCAATTCGACTATTAAATACACCGATTGATTGAAAGAAACGATATTTAAATTGAAGCCATGCTTGATCAATGAATGAGCTAATCTTTCCTCTGGCTTTGTATCTTAATTGTATTTCGTCATTGTTAGAGCAAGAACTGTCAATGGTCTTTTTAGGCGTTAGTTTAGTAAAGAAATACAGTAGGTATATGGAAAACGCAATAACAACAAGGGCTAACCAGTGACTATCAACAGGGAGATAAGAAAAGTGATGGTTGATTAATGTTTCTGTGGTTTTTGATTCTTCGACCGAGTTAAAAAATTTCGCCTCCTCACCAGCGGACCAAAGAATAATAACTGAAGTCCAGATAGCTCCGGTAATTTGATTAAAATTCATCAGTGCAAATGAGCTGATACCTATCATGGCGACAAACAAAAAATAACCACTATCTATGTTTAACAGAAAAAATCCAATAATAATTGGTATGAATACTGTAATGAATAGATACAAACTTTGTGACCAGTAGGCACTTCTTATAAACCCCGGTTTTAGAAAGTTAAACGGCGAGCGAATGGTTTCTGAGAAAAAACGACTCCAGCTAGAGTGGTATAGTAACTGCAATGTTAATGCAAGTGTGACAAACATTATTGGCGTATTTTGGCTTTCTTTGTGTGAAATAACCAATAAAAATAGCGCAAAAAAAGTACTGTAAATTGCCGCTGATACTAAGTTAAATAGTTTGCTTCGCTGAAAAATACTGTTGAAAACGGTAAGTGATTTCATTATGAATGTAGCTCCACAAAAATATCTTCAAGACTAAGTGACTCAATCGTTATGTCTGCATCTATTTCTTCAGCCAGTTGATCAATATTAATGTCTTTCACATTTTTAACGGTGATGGAAGCGTGCTGTCCATTAATATCCGCCGTTAAAATCCCTGTGATCGGTAGTTGAGCATCGATTGGCCTTTTACTGCTTATGTGTAAACGAACCACCTGTTCTTTTAAATCATCAATATCACCTTGAAAAAAGCAGCGGCCCTGTTTTAGCAGTAACACTTCGGCAGCGACACGTTCTAAGTCTGATGTGATATGAGTGGAAAATAAAATGGTTTGGCCATTATCGAGATTCATATCGATCAGTGTCTTAATAAATTTACGACGTGTTGTTGGATCCAAGCTGGCTACCGGCTCATCGAGAATAAGGATTTTTGGTTGAGGTGCTACCGCTAAAATGATCGCCAGTTTTTGTCGTTGACCTACCGAGAGCTTACTGATCTTTTGCTGTTTGGATAAATCCCAATCTTCTAATAGTTGCTCAACCATGTCATCGTTCCAATGGTTGTAAAACTGCTTGGTGTAGTCAATGATTTGATTCACTTTCATCCAGTTGAGTAAATCGGCTTCCTGACCAACGTAACCAATATTGTGCTTGGTGTTGACCGAAAAATTCGGGCATTTATCACCAAGAATGGTGATGTCACCAACGTCACTTTTTAACATGCCAATCAGGCATTGCAGTAATGTGGTTTTACCGGCGCCGTTTGCACCCAGAATGCCCACTACACTGCCTTCTTCAATTTTAAATGACAAATCGATTAAAACTGTATTGCTGCCGAAGGATTTTGAGAGGTTATTAACGTCAATAATATGATTCATGTGATCCACTTACTTAAAAAGTTTTTGAAGGGTTGTTAATACGGTATCCAAATCAAGATCCAGTTGCCTGGCATCGTTGATCAGTTTTTCCATGGAAGGCCGTAGCAGTTCTAACCGTTGCTGCTTTGATTTTTTTTCCGGCTGTTGCATGGAGACAATCATGCCTTTTCCCCGTTGTCGTTCTAATAAGCCTTCTACTTCCAGCAAACTGTAGGCTTTTGAAATGGTCATGGGATTAACCGCTAAATGGGTGGCAACACTTCGTACCGACGGTAAAGTGTCACCGGGATTAAGTTGTTCGCTGGCCACCATGCGTTTTATCTGATCCATCAATTGTCGATAGATAGGGACACCGGAAGATGGCGAAATTTGCAAACTGAGAAAATCGTTTGGCATCTAAGTTATATCCGCTGGTTAATGACAGTTTGGTTTATTATTCGTTTTAACTTTTTTCTGAATGTACAGAATATGACACGCTGCCAAAGCTGGTAATAAAACAATCGATAAGAATGCTGAACCGCCCAGTAAAGCGGTGGCAATAATGGCGGCGGCCCAAATAATTGAGCTGGAAATTTGTCGTTTACTGCATGAGTTGTTCATAATGACGGTCCTTATGATTGTTTTTGCTGATACGGTTTATAAATGGCTTTATGACAAGCCAAAGGATTGAATAACCAGCATTACAGTTTGCTTGGTGGCCTGCCAAAAATCCTGCTCAACAAAGTTATTTCCCAAACTGCTGAAGTGAATACCGAGGATCAGGCTCGACTGAGATACCAGAAAGACCGGTGCAAATATCCAGTCGCTAATTCGATGAAGGCGACGTTTTTGTCGCCACTGACCAATGGCGCGTTTTATAGTGCTTCGTGTCAATTTGTCATTATCCATCTGTGTCATAGTCTTCTACCCTGTGTTGAACCGAGCCTGAATTCAGTCGGTGTACTACCCTGTTTTTAAATAGTGTATTAATACTATAATACACACATACACTTTAGCAAGTGTTTTTGATCAAAAATTGGACACAGCTACAATATTCTATAGTTAACTATCTGTTTTTATTGTGCTTTTATGGTTTGATAAAACGACCATGTGTTTTGTTTTGGACAAACACGAGGCTAATACAGAGCTAATACACCGGACAAAAACAGAAAAGTTCACGCTTTGCCAAAGCCGGTGTATTGGTTATAGTGGCTAAAAATAAGCAACCACTTCGGAATAAACTGATCATGAGTACCCAGCCACTATTTCAGCAAGACAGCTATCTGACACAATGCGAGACTCAAATTATCCGAGTGTGTGATGACGGTGTGGTGCTGGATCAAACCGTGTTTTATCCCCTGGGCGGTGGACAACCCGGCGATAGTGAATACTGAAAACCGAACAGGGGCTGATGGTTCAGGTGATGGATACCCGCAAGTCAAAACAACAGCCCGGTGAGATTGTTCATATTGTTAATGAAGGGCTGGAAAACTTATCGGTGGGTGATCGGGTTACAGCTGAAATTAACTGGGACAAGCGTTACCGCTATATGCGTATGCACACCTGTATGCATGTGTTCTGCTCCATTCTCGAATTTCCGGTAACTGGCGGTAATATCAGCCTCGATAAATGTCGACTGGATTTCGATATGCCGGAAAAACCCGATAAACAGCAGCTAACGGATCAACTGAATCAATTGATCAGTAGAAATACTGAGTTGGGAACACGCTGGATCAGCGATGAAGAAATGCAGGCAAATATGGACTTGGTGAAAACCATGTCCGTTAAACCGCCAATGGGTGCCGGTAAAGTGCGCCTGGTGGAGATCCCCGGCATCGATCTACAGCCCTGTGGAGGCACCCATGTTAAAAATACTTCTGAAATTGGTGAAGTTCGGGTGAAGAAAATTGAAAACAAGGGCAAACAGAACAAACGTGTGATCATCGAACTGGTTGAGTAAACAAACTATTTAAGCGGGTTTAACGACCAAGCCATTTGTGAATTAAAAAATAACGTTGAGCCGATAATTATCACTCAATCAACAATAATAAAATTTAAAGAGACCTTTGTAATGAAGCCATGGTTGCTGATTTTTTCTTTTCTGCTTTTGTCCTCTGTTTCAACATCGTTAAACGCAGCGAAACAGCACGCCAAACCTAAAGATCAGTTTGAACGAATAACGCCAGAAAAAGCGGGTTACTCTAAAGCGGTGCTTAAACAGTTAAAAGCACACTTAGAGCAAAAACAATCCAGTGCCATGTTGATATTGCACAAAGGCAAGGTAGTGTTTGAATGGGGCGACTTATATAAAAAGCATACCATCCATTCCATAAGAAAGTCTTTATTAAGCAGTTTACTGGGTATCGCCTGGGGTGAAGGCAAAGTCGATTTGAATAGCCGACTGGCTTCACTCGATATGCCAGAAGCATTAAAGGGATTAACCAAAACAGAAAAGCAGGCCACTGTTAAAATGGTGTTGCAATCTCGTTCGGGGATCTATTTACCGGCAGCGGCTGAGTCACAGGGTATGAAACAGCAAAAGCCAAAGCGGGGTGAGCATACATCGGGCGAACATTTTTATTACAATAATTGGGATTTTAACTTTGCGGGTTATTATTATGAGGCGATAAGCGGCAATAAACTATTTGATGCCTTTAACCGATTGATTGCCCAACCCATTGGCATGCAACAGTTTCAGGGTGAAACCACCAGCCTTTCAATAAACAGTGAACAATTGGATGATGTTGTTATACCCAACAGTGATGGGTTTTATATGTACGAAACTAATCTATCCGCTATTCCTGCCTATCACTTTAGATTGTCAACGCACGATTTGGCGTTATACGGACAGCTGCTATTAAATCGCGGTAAATGGAAGGGGCAACAAATTATTCCCGAACAATGGATTGATTTATCAACACAACCTTACTCGGTTACCAATCAACAATATAATCTGGCCTACGGAATGTTATGGAACGTGATTATACCGGATGAACATCAAACAGAACCGAATGCGTTTTATCATACGGGTACGGGCGTACACATGTTAGGGATTTACCCGCAGCAGGATATGGTGATGGTGCATAGAGTGGATACGGAAAAACAATACAGTTTTAAAAACTACGATTTGTATCCGGTAATCCGATTAATGCATCAGGCAAAACAATCGATTAATTCTAATAATAGTAGTGAGTAAATAATGCAATTGTCGCTTTCGCAATTAGCAGTTTTGATTGAGCTGGTGGAACAAGAAATTATTCAACGAAAAGAAAATCAGCGTTTAAATGTTGGATCTGAAAAAGAAACATCGAACAACGAGAAACCTATTAAACAAAAAATGAATGATGAGCTGCTGGATGATAATGGCGAAGATTCCATGCAGTTGCTTGCGTTATCATCGAGTCTGGCGCAGCTCTATCAATCAAAATGGACGGATGATAGTAATCTTCCAAGCTATAAAAAGCTTAAACCATAAAGTAAATCTCATTTTTAAATATTGGTTTGCAAAGTAGGAAATATTTAACTCCTTTACATTATAATGTATTGATAATAAACACCTATTTTTTAAAGGAATATAAATTGAAAGTACATAAGCTTATCCAATTATCAGTTATTGTTTTTATTGCCTTAATACATTTAAAAGTAATAGCAGAAAAAGTATCTATCACATTTATACATACTGACCACTTGGGTTCGCCAATTATGGCAACTGATGAAAGTGGTAAAGTTAAGTGGCGTGAGGATTATCAGCCTTTTGGTAATCAAATCATTAATAGAGATATCGATAATAATATTGGATTTACAGGTCATAAAGAAGATAAGTCGCTTGGATTAACTTATATGCAAGCGAGATGGTATAATTCAGAGGTTGGTAGGTTTATGTCTCTAGACCCTGCCACATACACTTTTTCAAATCCTATTATGTCATTTAATAGGTATTTATACGTAAATAACAATCCTTATAATTATAATGATCCTGATGGAAAATTTTTACGTCGGATTTATCATCAAGTAGCTGTCTTCGCAAAAGAACCTTTAAGAGCATCTAAAGGATTATATAGAAGTGCAAAAGGTTTGTTTTCAAATAACCCACCTCCAATCATAAATATTCCCCGATCACCTGAAAGCGTTTGTTGTTTAGATATACCTATAGACTCTTCTCCTTATAGTTCAGAGGAAAGTGATAGTGAACCTGCTGTTGTATCTCTTCCAGATTTAGATAGTCTTGATTATGATGATGCTTCTAGCGAATTAGAAGGAACTGGTTTTGAGCATCAAGGTGAAACAGAAGGTGGGTATGATAAGTGGTATCATCCAGATGGAAGTCGAGTGCAAATTAGACCTGATGGTGAAGTTGTAAGAAATGGACCTAAAATTACACCTGAAGGTGGAGGTAAAAAATTTCGACCACGTTATGATCCTAAAGGAAATAAAACGAAAGAACATAATACAGGTGAGAGGATAAAGCGTTGATCAACATAATGAACAACCTTAATGAATATCAAATATCAGAGTTAAGCGTTGGTGAAACTAACCAAAATGTAAAAATGGAGTTAATACACACTCTTAATCAATCTATATTGATAATAACGTTTGATTTAGTGCATATGGTAAAAATAGTAAGGTGTGTAACTGATGAGCTTTACTTAATTGGGGAGTCAAACTTACAAGAAATCAGTATAGATAATATAGATATTTTAAAGAATGAAGGATATTCAAATTCTAAGTTAATAAAATTAAATAAAGAGGATGATAATATATATTTCTTTAAAGTATATGGTGATATTACGATTAAAATCCTTTGTGAAAAAATCAATGTAATAGAAAAAACTGATATTAAACATTCTTAAAATACAAATAGAGTTACAATAAGTAGTATAACTAACTATTAGTAACTCTGTTTGAATAGAGGACTGTAAATAAATCTGCGTAACAGGGTCTCTTAATCTTCCACTACAACCGGATCTGGCAGGTATCGCGAAGGCCCCCAAAGTTCAATTTTAATATCACTGACGACTTTGCGCATTTCTCTTAGCAAGTTACGCCATTCATCGGATTTTGCGAAGTTGGCAAAATGAGTGGCTTCATTCCAGTAAACCGATGCTTTAATTTGTGGATCGCCCATTAAGTTTTCAAATGCACGAAACTCTTTGATCTTTTTATCCTTTACTAGCGTGGTAATTAAGGTTTGTACCGTATTCCAGTATTCTTCTTCGGTAACATTTGGTCGTATATTATACGATATTTGCGATTCAACCATTAGAATGTCCTTTACTGTTAAATAAGCTTTTCATCTTAAGATGGCTATTTTATAGTAATTTAACCGCTGTCCGGTCAGACCAATACAACTGTTTAAGGAATACCAATGTCGCAAAAATCAATACTTATCACTGGCTGTTCGACGGGTATTGGTCTGGATGCTGCCCTCACCTTGCATCAAAGAGGTTATCAGGTGATTGCGACAGCGCGCAGTGAAAAGGATGTCAGCATATTGGCCGATAAAGGCTTAACCGCCTTGAAGTTGGATTTAACCGATCCCGAATCCATTACTGAAGCGGTAAAACAAACATTGGCCCTCACTGGCAGTCGACTGGATGCACTGTTTAATAATGGTGCCTACGGGCAGCCGGGTGCGTTAGAAGACTTGCCCACCGATGCACTCAGAGAACAGTTTGAAACCAATGTATTCGGATGGCACGAGTTAACACGACAGATATTGCCGATTATGCGCAAACAAGGCTATGGCCGGGTGATACAAAACTCATCGGTATTGGGGTTTGTCTGTATGCCGTATCGGGGAGCTTATAATGCCAGCAAGTTTGCCATCGAAGGTTTAACCGATACATTAAGGCTGGAGTTTGCCGATACGCCTATTCATTTTAGTTTGATTGAACCCGGCCCAATAGAAAGCCAGTTCCGCGCCAATGCATTAAAAAAGTTTAAGCAGCATATTGATGTACCTGCATCGGTTCACAAGCTTGAATATCAAAAGCAGATCGATCGCCTCGGCAAAGACATCGCCAATAAATTTACTCTGCCAGCCTCTGCAGTGACGGAAAAATTAATTCATGCGTTAGAGTCGAGCCGTCCGAAAGCGCGTTATTATGTCACCTTCCCGACGCATTTGTTTGCCAGACTTAAACGGCTACTTCCTACCCGTTGGCTGGATCGCTTGTTGGCAAAAGGCTAAGTATTATGGATTTTATCTGGATTTTAATTGCGTTTGTTTGCGGTGTGATGGCTCGTTCCATCGCCTTGCCGCCATTAATCGGTTATTTAATCGCAGGGTTCTTGCTGAATTATCTGGGATACGAATCCAAATCGGTACTGCAGGTGTTATCCGATATGGGCATCACATTGATGCTGTTTACCATTGGTTTAAAGCTGCGACTTAAGGATATTTTTAAAACCGAAGTCTGGGCGACAACGATCAGTCATATGTCGTTATGGATCCTTATCAGTGGCGGCTTATTTCTGGCATTAAGTGTTACCGCTCTCAGTTATTTTTCTAATCTTGATATTAAAGTGATTGCACTCATTGCCTTTGCCTTAAGTTTTAGCAGTACCGTGTGCATTGTAAAAATACTGGAAGAAAGCGGTGAACTTAAAACCCGTCACGGAAAAATTGCCGTGGCGATTCTGGTTATGCAAGATATTATTGCGGTGGTGTTTATGGCCTTGGCAACTGGTGCAACGCCGTCACTTTGGGCGTTTGGATTGCCCGCTTTAATCTTACTTGTTCCCGTAATAGGCGCGTTATTGAACCGGGTGGGTCATGGTGAATTACTGCCATTGATGGGGCTGTTTCTTGCGTTTGGTGCCTACGAACTGTTTTACCTGTTAAATATAAAAGGCGATCTGGGTGCATTAATAATAGGTGTGTTATTAAACGGCCACAGTAAGTCCGCCGAAATGTATAAATCACTGATCAGTTTTAAAGACATCTTTTTAATCGGCTTTTTCTTATCCATTGGTTTTTCCGCATTACCCACATTTGAAATGCTGGTCATTGCCCTTATGTTAATGGTATTAATTCCCATTAAAGCCATCGCGTTTTATGGGTTACTGGTATTAATGAAGTTACGCGCCAGAACATCGTTTTTATCCTCACTATTGCTCTCCAATTATAGTGAGTTTGGTCTTATAGTGGTTGCGCTTTGTGTACAGTCGGGCTGGCTGGAAAAAGAATGGCTGGTTATTCTGGCGCTGGCGGTGTCGCTCTCGTTTGTGATCACCAGTTTAATTTATCGAAACGCACATTCGCTTTACGCCAGGTACACACAATCGCTAAATAAGTTTGAGTCCACCAAACGTTTGCAGGACGATGTATTTGAATTACCGAAAAGCGCCGAAGTGTTGGTCATTGGAATGGGACGAGTGGGTAAAGGCACATATCAGTCGTTATGCCAAATGGTCAATAACCGGGTTTGGGGATTAGATGCCGATGAAGATCGCTACCGACGATTAAAAGCACAAGGCTATCGAATATTTTACGGCGATGGTGAAGACGCCGAGTTATGGAAGAGTCTCGATTTATCGCACACCAAACTGGTACTTATTGCATTGCCCTTTATTCGCGATATACAAAATATTCAGGAACAACTAAGGAATGTTAATTATCAGGGTAAAGTAGCGGCTATTGCCCGGTACGAAGATCAAATTGAAAAATTAACCGAATGCGGTATTGATAAAATATTTAATTTTTACAACGAGGCTGGCGTTGGTTTTGCCAAAGAAAGCTTAACCTTAATTGATCATCAATCGAAATAAGAATGTACATTTTTGCTGATACAGCGCAGCTAAGGTCAGCTTGTTGTTTTGGTTAAATGTAAACTGGCATAGAGTGTACTATGTCGTCAATCTGAACATAGTGTGCAAATCAGAAAAAGGATTATTTATGAAACCGTATAAAAATTTAAACTCAAAAAATCTTGGTCTGTTGCTTCTTTTAGCGAGAGTGGTGGCAGTGCTAGGAATAATATCTATCGTCTTAACACTACTTGTATTTGCTTACATGACATATTCATCAGGACTCTTTGGCCTAACAAGAAGTTTGTCCTTTATTCCGATGTCAGTAAGTATTCTTTTGATATCGGGGTTAATGGCAGCGATTGTGGCATTTGAGGAAAATTACAGAATAAGGACTGAGCACCTTGTAAATGGCAATAAAATATCACTGAGTTAGAGATACACCTATTTGTTGGCTAGTGCTTAGCACAGTATAGCCAGCATGAAGCTAAACTCTATTTAAAGTGTTAGTGCAATAAAACTATGATGAAATTATTTTATCTTTCCATTTTGTTATTTAGCAATGCTATTTTTGCTTGTTCATTGGCTCCTTCAATGGAATCTTTTGTGATTAATCCCGGATACCATCTAACTAAAAAGCCATTAAAGCCAAGATTTGAATTAATAAAAGTAAAGAGAGGCTATGATGATGGTAATTATGCTTCTTGCTCCGACGCTGGAATCATTACAATAAAAGCTATTTCAAAATACACTTCAAATGCAGTAGCTTACAAATTTGAAATTGTTGCAGGAGAACTTGAGGATTCAGTATTTCCAGAAGGTGCTGTGCAGAGTTTAAATGGTAATGAGTTTTATTTTGTGTGGCTAGATGGGTCAAGCAATAAACAAGAACCAATCGAAATTATTCTTAAAATAGTAGCATTGAGTCCAAGTGGTATAGAAAGTGAACCATCTTTGCTTAGAATATCGCACCCAGGTACCTAATAATGTTAGTAAAAAATTTGTGAAAGACATAGTACAGTCGTTAGGACTATGTTATTTCGTATGTTATTGATGTATTAAATTTATTTAAGGAAAGTACATGTTTAAGAAGTTTATAAATGGATTGGTTTTTGGGGCTGGGTTTGCAATAGCATTTATTGCAGTTGTTATCATATATTTTCAATTTTTCTTCGAGTCTATGTATGAAAACAATCTTGTGAGCTCAAAAGAGGTTGTTGACTCACCCCCGAGCATTAAAGCTCAGAAAAAATATCTTGGCTCTAATGCAGTCTTTTCTGGAAAATTTGTAAAGAATAGAAATGTACTGGCATCAGGGTCCGGTGAAATAATTGGAAAAGCTATGTTAAACGGTAATCCAGTTTCAGGTCTTAAACTAAGGTTAGCGTTAAATGGAAGTATAATGAGTCAGTGGTCGATAACCAATTCAGAAGGCGTTTATTCAGTGAGCATGCCTTATGCTGAGTATAAAATTGATGGATTTGAGCTAGATTCAAACTCAGCTAATGCTTTACTAGCAGGGAAAATAGATCATCCCCAGAATGCACATTCAACTGGTAACTTTGAAGTTTCTAAAGAGAAAAAGGGACAGGGGCTAGTATTTAGATTTGTCGATCCTATTAAAAAGAATATCACTAAAAATAAGTACTCAGTGTCTGATGACGTAACCTTAAAATGGGCTGCATATTCGGGAGCATCTGCCTATGATATTCAATTATATGAAAAGACGGATCCACATGCCTACATAGGTGATAAAGCTCTTTTCGAATGGTCGAGTAGACCGAGAGTAAGTGATACATCATTTAACTTAAAAGAGCATGGTGTTGAACTCAAAGTTGGAAATTTTTATGAGCTCGAAATTTATGCACGAGATAACAGTATGCGTGTTATTTCACAAACTTATCGTATACATTCTGGTTATGATTTTGAAGTCACTAACTAAAATCAAAAGAAAATAAAGCGTTATATTTTATCTAAAAAGGATAGTGATAATGAATGATTGGCCGAAATATGATGCATATCATCTACATGAACTTAAAGAATCTCTTAATAATATTAACGAAAATGAGAGACCCGACGAAGCAAAATATGTTCGTGAATTGATAGAAAAAGGTGGGTACCAATTCCCAGATAAGAATAGCAACATAGAGGAAAGTGAAGCAAACAAAATAAAACCAGAAGGAATCGGAGGATGGCTAGTTTTACCGGTTTTTGGGTTGTTAATAACACCAATAGTTTTTGGCTTTGAATTTATTAATGTAATCTTACCAACTTTTGATGAAAAAATATGGACTGCACTTACAACTCAAGGATCAAGTGCATACCATCCTGTTTGGGCTCCCTATCTTATCTTTCTATCAGTCGCTAGAGCTTTTATGGCTTTATCTGCCATTGCTTTATTAGTATTTTTGTTTAAAAAGCGAGTTATATTCCCAAAGCTGATGATTGCTTTCTATACTTTTACAGTAGCTATAGCTGTTTCTGATATTGCAGTATTGTATGTTTTTATACTGGACGCGTTTCCTCATGTAGCCACTGGTATTGAAAATGAAGCCACACAACAGTTTATAAATGCTTTAGTTATAATGTTAATTTGGATTCCTTACTTTATGAAGTCTGAACGTGTAAAAAATACATTTATACATTAAATTAAAAACTAACAAAGCTAGAAGGTAATATTCTTTTCTTAAACTAAACGATTATCAGAAGATAACGCTTGATTGAATAAGAGATGAGTGTACTTTAGTTATTGATGTTATCGTGTACATTATCCACTGATAAAGCACGGCAATATTTATTTTGATATGTTAGGGGTATTAATTGAAATATATAATAACTTTATTAGCATCTTTTCTAGTGTTTCTGTGCTCTTTTGTTTACGGAGAGCATCCTCCTTATCAGTATCTAATTGAACAGGAAGAGTGCGACAATACTCAACTGAAAAATGTAGGAGCTGATATAGACGTAAGTATAACTGACTCAAACTATGTAATTAGTGCATCATTTCCAATAAATGGCGCAAGTATAATTGTTAATCCAAAGCTTAACTTTGTGGGGAATACAGCAACTTTATCTTTAACGGAAGCTTCTTACTCAGAGGGAAAAGCGGGTTGTATGTGCACAAAGACAATTAAAGCAACATTTTCGGTTGAGCTACTGTCAAACGCAGATAAGATATTTATAGTTCTAGATGGTATTGTACTTGGCGAGGCCGTTATTCCTAACAATAAATTCAAGCACGACGCAGAAGCTGCGCCGCTAAATTAAGCATTAGCATGATAAGAAAACGGAGTGTTATCGAATGAAAAGTCTTCAAAAATTAGCAGGAGTTTCGGCCATTTCTGAGGGGCTTATCTATATTGTCGCTTTTGTATACTTTGGTGCTTTTTGGTCATACCCCATCGATGGCAGTCCGTTAGAAAAAATGACACACCTGGCAGAAAATCAACTGATATTTTCAATGATCTATTTCCTAATGTACGTGGTATTTGGTGTTCTTCTGGCAGTGCTCGTTATTGGTATGTATGAGAAGCTTAAACATACTAGTAATCCTGTAGTTACCATTGGATCTTTATTTGGAGTCATTTGGATTGGTCTGGTTATAGCCAGTGGAATGATATCAAATATCGGACTTGCTCATGCAATAGACTTGATGGATGCAAATCCCGATAAAGCGTTTGATATGTGGATGATCGTTTCAGTGATAACAGAAAGTATTGGTGGCGGAAATGAATTAGTTGGCGGACTTTGGGTTCTATTGATTAGTGTCGCAGCTATACAAGCGGATTGGTTGCCGCGGAAACTTAATTATCTTGGATTGCTTGTAGGTATAGCGGGTATTGCAACTATTTATCCTGACGAACTATTTACTGAAATATTTGGTGTATCGCAAATTGTTTGGTTTATTTGGTTAGGTTTGTTTTTGTTAACCCAAGAAAGTGAAAATAAATCAATTCAGTCGACCGTGTAACGAGACAACTATAAATAACTAGAGGCCTATAATTTAAAAAGGATATTAAAGTTATTAAAACTATTAGATACGGTGTTAAAGATTGACCATCTTAAAATATTGGTTGTTACTTTATTAGAAAAAGAAAAGCCGCTCACCTTAAGTGAGCTGCTTTTGGTAGTTGCCACATTTTTTCTAATTAACCTGAGTTAATTTAGAACTCGTAACGTCCTTCAATAAACCAGCCACGACGCATTGCATTGTAATGATTTGTATTGAAGTAAGGCCAGCTACGACCACTTTCTATGCGAGGGTACTCATCAGTTAAATTGTTAACGATAAGATCGACTGAGAAGTTCAAATTAAAATAATAACTGGTCGATAAATTATAAGTCGTCCAGGAATCGAGTCGTTCTCCGCCATTAAAGCTGTTAACTGTTCCCAGTCGATTTGACATTAATGTCACACGCCAGTCGTTCTTTTCCCAAGTAGCACTACTACGAAAGCGGCTTCTTAAATCGGAGTTAGCACGATCATTACGCCAATTAGTATTAATATCATCACTTTTAAATACCTGCCGCTCACTTTTCAGTACATTAGTGTGGTTTGCAGTGAATGCAAAACGACCAAGGTTTGTGTCTAAACTATACTTAAAGCTAGAGTCTATACCTTGTTGTAAGCGATAAGCAGTATTTATTGGCTTAGTTACAACTGTAAACTGAGTCCCATCAAATGTTACTCGTTCATTAGCAAACGCACATAAATCAGGGTTGTTTTCTTCAAAGGCATCATCACTAACACAGTTAATAAAGTTGTTTCTCAGAGAAAAAGCACTTTCAAATTCAACTAATCCTTCTAATTCTATTTGATATAAGTCAACAGATAAGGACAGGTTATCTGTTGGTTCGTAAACAACGCCGAGTGTTTGCGAGTTTCCAGTTTCCTCTTCAAGTTCCAAACTTCCTTCTGTAACAGCGAAAGTATCACTACCATAGAAAGCACCTCCACTACCGGCATAGACGAGATGCATATCTGGAGCCCGGAAGCTAGAGTTTGCAGTCGCACGAAATAACAAACCTTCTACAGGACGATATTCAAGTCCGAGGTTATATGTCCAGGCATCATCTACTGCTGTTTTATCATCATACTTATCAAGCCGACCTGCTGCTGTTAAATGTAAATTCTTTAACAGAGGCCAACGTGTTTCAATGCCAAGTCCATAACTGTTTCGAGTTCCTTTACCTTCTGTATCTGTGTAACCAAACCAACCATTACCGCTCTGGTTTAAAGTACGGGGATGAAGTTCGATTTCATAGTCTTTACGAGAGGCTTCTATAACTGTGGCAAACTGAGCCGCGCCATGCTTCATTGAAAAAAGATCGCCTGAGTAAGTAAAGGACAGTGTCGATATAGAGCTATATCGATCTGACTCATCTTCCCCTATTAGATTATTAATTTCTGAAGCGGATAGTTGACGAAATAAACGATCAAAGTCTGAGTTGTCATTAACCTGGAAAACATCAACCAAAGTTGAAATATCTATTAAATCTGAGTTGAACTGAGTGGTTTGAAAGTCACCTATGAAAAACTCATTGGTATCACGTTCTTTAAGCAGCTTTCGTGTTTCCGTTGAATCTTGAAAACTATGGGAGAAAACTATTTTATAGTCCTGAAAGTTATCATTAAAGCCGCTGTATCCAATTTGAATATCGACACCGCTTTCTTTGTGTTTGGCCGAGTTATCATTAAACTCATCTTGTGTAAACGTTCTAAAGTAGTCAAAAATAAAAGCGGGCTGGCCATTAGCATCATTCACTTGTACTGGCCGGGTCGTACTCCAGAATAACGGTCCTGAATTACTTTTCGCTTCAGATGTCCATAAATGAAGTTCCAGATATAATTCGTCGTAGTCTCCTTGTTCAAAGGAGATACGATCAAATAAGTTATAACGAGTACGATCATTTTTTAATGTTTTATATTGGTCTATATTACTGACGCAAAATGCACCTTCATTTCCTCGAACGTCGTAAGTTTCTTGTGTATATCCAAAATCATCACAAGTATCTTGATCAATGTTATAAAAGGGTAATCCATCTGAAAAGAAAGCTGATGCTATTCCTAAAGATGGTGAGCTTTCATTTGAACCAATGCTGGGGCGATCAGAACCTAATAGAGGTTCTGAGTCATAAGCCTCTATAGCCCATAAGTTCTTGAAGTTCTTTTTTTCTACACCACCAAACCACTGAACTCGCTTTGAGTCAGCTCCACCTTCAACTGTTTCACCAATTCGCGCCGTTAATGTCTGGGATGCCAAATTCTTTTTAGTGATTATGTTAACCACACCAGCCATAGCATCTGAACCATAAATAGCAGATGCTCCGCCTGCCATTACCTCAACCCGTTCAATCATGGCCAGAGGTATATGGGCTAAATTAACAAAGTTGCTTTCACCATTATAGGGCGACGGGTAATCAGCAATTCTTCTTCCGTCCAATAAATATAACGTTCGTCCAGCTCCTAAACCACGAAAGTTCAAAGCTTGTGCATTAGCCTGAAAACCAGAAGCAAACTGCTCACCGACAAAACTACCCGTAGCCGATGTAAAAGAGCCTAATGCTTCAAAAAGAGTCGTGAAGCCCTGTTCCTGCATTTCTTCTGCAGACATACTCACAACAGTTGCAGCACCTTCAACTTCCGTACGTTTAATACGAGAGCCGGTAATAACGATTTTTTCATCGGGGTTATATTTGTTGGTAGAATTGGTTTCAGCGGCCATTAATTGGTTCGACTGGAAACCAACAGCAAGCACTGATGCGACAAGAGCCGCGATCGGTCGTGGTGAAAATGAATTGAATAACATACTAACTCCTTGCAGACTGGAAACAAAACTCAACTAGAGTTTTCAAGAGCCGCGGAGTGTAAGGATTTGGATATCTCGGCACAACAAGTAAGCTGCGGTAATATTGCACACAATTAAAAGATTATTTTGTTTTGTGATTGCCCGCACGTTTGAGAACTGATCACAGCTATATCATTCAAATAATTACGGACAATTATTTTAAAAATCATTTCATAAATTAAACGATCACCTGATGATGCTCTGCATGACTGTTGTATCGAGTTAGCACCGCTTTGGTTTCATCAGGAATTACCGCTCGGGTATAATCATCACCGGCAAAATGTTTGATGGAGTCAATCGAATCGAAATAAAAGTGGGTTGTAAACTCCACTTCATTGTCTCGTTTAATCTTAAGTAAACGAGTGCTGATGTAGCCTTTAATGTCTTTGGTTAATTTTGGCGCAATTTCATTGCAAAATAATGCCTGGTACACGGGGGCATTTTCTGGTGTGGTCCAGCCTTTCCATACTCTTACAATCATATAAATTCCTTAGCGGTTAACCTTTTGAACAATCAAATCTAATAAACAACCTTTCAAGTCGTTTGTAAAAAATAAACAATAAAACCAATCCAGCTGATAACCAGCAGTGCCCAAGGAATTAGACTGGAATAATTTTTCGAATCGTTTGAGTGGGAAGAGCTTTCAGTCGATTGATGGCTGGATTTCTGTTTTGCTTTACGCTGCTTATCTTGCTCACGCAATTTCGCTTTATGTTGTTTTTTATAATGCTCAATGCCTTTCTGGATCCCCTGAGCGATCAGTTTGGTTTGTTCTTTTGTTTGCCCGGGTCGTTGTGTTGCTTTTGCGACGGCTAATGATTCAGCAACTGTTTTATCACTGACTTTATCTTTTTTACTCATAATTGGCTCTCAAGTGAGTGATGGGTTAAAGGTTTAGACTGGGTAGTTGAGTCAGTGCGTCTTGTTGCCACAGTTTGCGGCGACTGTCGGCATCCAGATTACCACCGGTTAAAATGACAACCACCTCTTTAGCGCTTGATTGTGTTTTTAACCATTCAACCACGCCAAACATTGTCATGGCACTGGTGGGTTCTATGGTGAGCTTCAATAAATGAGTTAACCATTGGGTCCAGTAAATAATGGATGCTTCATCAGCTTCGTAAAACCCATCGAGTTGTTTCAGGTATTCAAAAGTAATGCTGCCGACAGAAGGGGTGCGTGCGCCATCGGCTAAAGTATCGGGTGCGGATTTGAGTGATTGAATAGTACCGCTGCGCAGAGACTCGGCTGCATCATTGGCGTTTAGAGGTTCAACACCAAATACCCGAGTGTGGGGCGAAAGCCCTTTAGTGGCAATGTAACTTCCAGAGATTAAACCGCCGCCGCCACAGGGCGCAAAAACCGCATCCACATTGTTCAGCTCGTTAACGGCTTCAAACGCTGCAGTGCCCTGACCGGCAATAACATCGTTATGATTATACGGCGGGATCCAGTAAACATCGGGATCTTCGGCGGCGTTTTGTACCGCTGTGTCCACTGCGTCGCGTGTGGGCAATAATTCAATATCGGCGCCATAACTTGCGGTGGCCTGCGCCTTAACTTTCGACACATTACTCGGCATATAAATGGTGGCCGGAATATTAAATTGACGGGCGGCCCAGGCAATTGCCTGAGCGTGATTGCCGGAACTGTTGGCAACTATGCGCTTCGGCTGCTTGCCCTGCTCAAGCAGATGCGCAACGGCATTACAGCCACCACGGGCTTTAAAGGCACCAATCTTTTGCAGGCATTCGGCTTTAAAATAAATGCGATGCCCCAGCCAATCATTTAACAGGCTCGACTGAACAATTGGCGTTTTGTTGATGTAGGGTGCAATGCGTTGCTGCGCTTGCTTGATGGAATCGAGGGTCATCATAGGCTGTTGGTCATTACAGATTTGAGTTTAATTATTAGGGTTTTACTTTAACGTATTAATGAGGCGACTAGAAGTCATCTTAAAATGATCCCAAGGTTGTAAGCTGATTAAAACTTGCACAGATAACGGCAATGGAAAATAATAGCTTGAGGAATTGAAAAAATAACAATACAAAAGCACAACAATAAAAAGGAGCAATACAATGGATCGTAAACTCGTTATGACCGGATTAGGCTACGGTATTCTAGGGTTAATCTTGGGTATTCATATGGCCGCTACCCATAATCATGGCCAGCTGGTGACTCACGCACACATTATGCTGATTGGCTTGGTGGTGTCGTTTATTTATGGCGCCTGTTACAAACTCTGGTTACTTCAACCGAAACCGATGCTGGCAAAGCTCCAATTTTACAGCCATCAAGTGGGAACTTTAGTGGTGGTGATATGCCTATACCTGATGTACGGCGGCTATGTCAGCGGTGAAACCTTAGAACCCTTTTTGGCAACGTCATCAATTCTGGTATTACTAAGTATGATATTGGTTAAAGTGATGTTTATACAGTCAAAAAAGCAAAGCTTATAAACGGACACGCTATTTCACCTGAATTAATAATACTAGCGCAAATGTTTGCGCGATAAATTGTAGTGATATTGAATTTGTTGCTCGCTGTACTGGTGCTGTTTGGCAATTGGGCACGCCATTCTTGCCAGGCAGCGATCACGGCACAATGAATCCGTTTGTTTGCGATAGGCAAAACAGCTTTGCCAGTCGTAATCGCCTTGTTTTGTCAGCGCTTTTGCAGGGCAAATACTCACGCAAGGTTTTTCAATACAGGTTTTGCAAGGCGATGTTGTATGAACCGGTGTTGATGGTTCAAAGCTTGAATTAGCGAGTACCAGCAATCGATAGGCAAACCAGGAGCCAGCATCCGAATTTATACCAACTTTAAACGGTGAGCTATGATGCCATCCAGCGAGTTCGCCAAAACTTTGTAGGTTTAAATGAAAAAAGGGCGGTTGGTGTTTTGGGTAAATAATTTTGTAATCTGCATCGGTGGCATGCTTGCTCATATACTGGTTAAATTGCTGTTGGCTAAATTCATCCACCGGATGATCGCTGCTCGCTAACGAATCCTTTTCGTATTCGTTAGAGTGATCATGAATCGCCCGCCACAGTGTTTTACCGGCACTGGCAATTAAAATAACTTGGTTGTAATCATTCGCATTAAGCGTTGATTGTGCAAGCGGTTGAAGTAAGTTTTCTGGCAGAGCGGCGCGATCAAACACATGCTGCATGTTTAATCCGTTTTTATGCCAGCCATCGGCTGCAAAAGCCGGATGTTGGAAATGTTCAAACGTATTTAACGGTTGTTGCATAAGCATCATCAATCGCGGTTAAATTTTAGTATTAGAGTAAGCGCTGTTTGAGTTGTTGTAGTTCATCGTTATTCGGCAACCCAAAACGCAAGCCACTTCGGCAATCGAATAAACGCACGTATATCCCCTTGTGACATAATGCGTCGAAAGTTTTCGATGCGTTGTCTAACATAACCGTAACAAATAAATGCGAGCGTTTCAGTACAACCCTTGTATTGCATTGATGAAAATATTCCGACAACAATTTTTCCAGAGCAATGGATTGCTTGTTTAAATTAATGATTTGTTGGTTTTGCCAGCGTATATCGGCCAGTGCGTTTTCTGCCAACTTTAGGGACAAACCAGACACAGGCCAAGGGCCAATATGTTGCTGTAGCCTGTTGTTCCAAATATTGGAGCACCAAACAAAGCCAACACGAAGGCCCGCCAAACCAAAAAACTTGCCCAGTGAGCGCAACACAAAGGTGTTATTTGAAATCGGTTGCGACAATCGCGAGTAATGACTGGGAAAACTGTCCATAAAGGCTTCATCAATAATCAACCAGCTTTGGTGCTTCTCCAGGTTTTTTTCTAAAGCCAATAAGTCATCCATAGAAGTCAGTTCGGTGGTTGGGTTATTCGGGTTGATCACAACCACCACGGTATTCGTTTTAATAGTGATATCAGAAAGCGTGTGGTAATGCTTAATGGTATGACCCATTAGTCGCCAACAAAACTCGTGTTCCTTATACCCGACTCTTGGTAACCAAACCGTCGCTTTCTGGTAAGTTAAAGTATCTTTTGTTGTTTCTACACTATGAGCCTGCTGCCACAAAATAGGTAAACTTTGAATAACCTGTTGGCTACCATTGGCGATAATAGGATTAGGCCACTGGTGAGCAACGGGCGACGCTTTAAGATAATAATCTCTTGATATCGATAATAGATCAGGCGACTGCTGCGGTAAGTGGTGGTAAGTAGAATTATCGAGCGTATTATCAAGTGGTTGATCTGAATAGGGATAGAAGTTTGAATTAGACTTTAAATTAGAGTTGGGATAATAAGCGTAAGGATAAGGATCGGGACTGACACCCGTCGACAGATCAATCCATTTAAGATCAACGTTGGGGTACTGCTGTGAAATCGTTGCTAATCGACCGCCGTGATTTAACATTGTATCAGCCTTCTAAAATATAAAGTGAACAAATCACTAAGACATTAACGAGACACAGACCACACCAAAACAGCAGGGTTGATTGCTGGACAAGTCGAACAGCCTTAACAATGGTTTGTCGGCAAACGATATTGCCACTGCCTAATACAGGGCTAATCACTTGTTTATCATCGTATTGCGAAGCCCCGCCCAATTTAATATTTAGTGCGGTTGCACCGGCAGCAATACACCAGCCACCGTTTAAACTTTTGTAAGTTTTACTTTGTTGATAAGCGTTGCAGAGCGACTGTTTAAAACGACCTTTAAATATTACGCTTGTGGCATAAAGCAGGGCGGTGATTTTTGCCGATGGCCAGCCCATCGCATCGTCCAGTCGTGCGGCGAATCGGCCAAAGTAATTAAAGCGTTGGTTTTTGTAACCCCACATGGCATCCAGCGTGTTCACCAGTCGGTGAATAAGCACCAGTGGCGCAGCGCCCACCAGATACCAAAATAAACTGGCAATCACCGCATCGTGTCCATTTTCTAACACAGACTCGCTGATCGCCCGACTGATGTCAGGCTCATCCAGATGTTGGGTATTCCGGCTTACCATATAACCGCAATAGTGTCGTGCCAATGATAAGTTATCCTTGGCCAGAGCTTTGTAGGTTTGCATGGCATGGTCGGTTAAACTGGTTAAACCTATGGCAAAGTAAAGCACCAGAGAATCGACTGCCAAGGTTAGAAAAATAGAGTCAGCGAATAAATCATACAAAATAAAAATAAATAGCGCAGGAATAGAGATTAATAAAATTGTTGCTGATGTCCCTAATAATAACGATAGAAATTTACTCTCGGGTTGTCGATTAATATTCGATTGTAAAAAATTCGCGCAATGACCAAAGCCAACTAACGGATGAAAGCGAGATGGTTCGCCGAATAACTTATCCAGCAACAGGGCAATGATTATGACAGCGAAAGGAGTTAACAAAGGAATTAGCAAGTGAAAATTATTAAAAGCTAAATCAGGGTTAAACATTAGTTATTGCTAAGAGAAAATAATTGAGTCGCCGCAGAATATTCAACTTTAAAGAAACGACCGTTGCCGTATTGACTGTAGGCGTCACAAAAAGCATCGCGATTAAATTGTGCGAGAAAACTTCTTAATAAATCACCATGGGTGATTATGAGCAGTTGTTGTTTGGTAAACTGCTGCGCCAAATCGGTTAAAGCCTGCTGCAATCGTTTGGCACCTTGCAATGCGGATTCGCCATTCGGCGGGCAATGGTCGGTTACCCGAAAGAAAATATTTTCAAAGTCAGGTAGATTGGTTAAGTCATCAAACAATTGTTGTTGCCAGTCACCAAAATGACGTTCCTGCAATAAATCATTAACAAGAATGGGACAGTTTAATTGTTGCTGACAAATTTCCGCAGTCCGTCTGGCGCGTAATAATGGTGACGTGATCACCGCATCAACCGAATAATTCGTCATTGATGCTGCCAGATCATTAGCCTGTTGAATGCCTTGCTCGGTTAATGGACTGTCGAGTCGGCCCTGCAATCGTTTTATACGATTCCATTCGGTTTCACCGTGTCGGGCAAGATAAAACACATTTTTATTTTTACTAGGTGACATAGTGAAACCAATGAAAATTAAATTACTTTGCTTTTAATGTATTTGCTCATTAATTCGACAGATATAATCTCTGTTATTTATACGGCATTCATTTATTGGCGGAAGCAAATTCACTTCTACTTCAGCACTTGAAGTGCCACCATTACCATCATTTATAATATAAGTGAATGTGGAAGTTAAAGGATACCTTTTTGCTTCTATTTTAACGCTAGAGTCGCTTATTTGAGTAATAATGGCGTTTGCGGGTTGTGTGAAAGATTCAATTGTTAAGTTATCACCATTACTATCTATATCATTTGCTACAAGATTTAATAGTGAAGATCCATATGTTTCAAGTGTAATGCTGTCAAATTTTGCGATCGGGTTTATATTAGAAGGTTCATCGATAGCGATATTATTATTTAATTCGTTTAAAATATTATCTTTGTGATGGATAATACTTGTATGTGAATAGTTATTATTCCCAGCATGATAAATTTTATCAAAAGGCGTGTAGTAACTTTCTGTAGAAGCATTTAAATCTGTAGTATGTAAATCTAAAGCGCTTACCGTTGGGACAAAACTATGATTTCTATCACCTGAGTAGTAATGCATATATATTTTATCTTGATTACTTAGTTTATCTGAAATCTTATAAAAACTATCTGATGTACCGCCAGGAGCTTTATCGAAATATTTGCTTGAATAATTAAAATAGCCTTTGTAATCATTATCAAGGTCATGAGATTTTAATTGATAAGTAGCATTATTACCTTGAAGAATTCCTTTATAATCAACTGTGTATCTCATAATTTCTTTACCATCATATAGGTTAGGTAATTTAATACCATTACCACTTCCATTAGAAAAAGCTACAAGTCTTAGGTTTGATGGGTAACCAATATTATTATGCAAATTACTATAAAATTCTTTAGATTTATCACCTGTAATTAACATTTGTCGAGCTGCCATAGATTTCCAGCGTACTTGTTCGTATCGTAATTTATTGCGTACATCTCGACATTTACTGCTAAGACCACAACCAGTAATATCTACCTTATCTTCAATATGGTTAATTTGTTTAATAATATCAATTGGCGCATTAGCGCCACGGTGTGGGGCATCATAAGATATATATAGTGAAACATTATGGTCAGCATTTATTTTTTCCATATTTGCTAAAGCCATACGTGCAATAACACCACCCATGCTAAAGCCCAAGACAGACATGTTGTGATTACTATTATTAATTTCGTTTCCTATGTAGTTGATTAAAAGTTGTAAGTTGAAGCTATTGTCTTCCAGTGCCGTTGATGAGTCTTTAAAGTTAATAAAAACAAGGTCATTTCCCGCAGATAAAAGATCATTGCCAACGGAAGATAAACCGTAGTTATTCCAATAAGAATTTAAGTTTTCTTGATTATAAGGATCATATCCTTCAATTATAAATACAGGTCTATCAAAAATATTATCTGAACCAAGTATAATTTTAGCGCTTGTACCATACTCAATGTTAGGATGACCACAGTAATTAATCGCGTCGCCTAAAGTCATTTCACCAGTTTTTATTAAATTTCTCGAATAGGTTTGAAATACTGGTGGTATACCTGTATCTAATATGCCTCCTATATTGCAATGCCCCATCCCTAAACCTGCTATGTGGATAGTCCGGTTTGGATTAGGAGTAGCTGATAAATTCGCTATTAAAAAAAGATTAATAGTTAATAATAAATATTTTAGATTGTTCATAATATGTTAGCACTCTTTAGATACGGTTATATAGTTTTGAAAAACAGTAAATTATGTAAACTGTTTTTATTAAAAATATTTTCAAAGTCAGGCAGATTGGTTAAGTCATCAAACAATTGTTGTTGCCAGTCACCAAAATGACGTTCCTGCAAAAAATCATTAACAAGAATGGGACATTTAATTGTTGCTGACAAATTTCCGCAGTCCGTCTGGCGCGTAATAATGGTGACGTGATCACCGCATCAACCGAATAATTCGTCATTGATGCTGCCAGATCATTAGCCTGTTGAATGCCTTGCTCGGTTAATGGACTGTCGAGTCGGCCCTGCAATCGTTTTATACGATTCCATTCGGTTTCACCGTGTCGGGCAAGATAAAAT
>NZ_QGGU01000013.1:35953-109942 GCF_003148745.1 Pleionea mediterranea
CCTGTTGAATGCCTTGCTCGGTTAATGGACTGTCGAGTCGGCCCTGCAATCGTTTTATACGATTCCATTCGGTTTCACCGTGTCGGGCAAGATAAAATGTTGTCATAGTGTTCTATAGATAAAAAAGCCCCTGAATATCAGAGGCTTTTATCATTAACGATTACTGTGGGTGATAGGTGAAACCAAGGTAGGCTTCACGTCCGATTGGGTTGTAGTTGTTCAGAGTGATCACTTCTTCGTCGGTGACATCATTAATGGTCAAACGAATGATTAAATCTTTGGTGGCCAGATAACCGATACCCAAATCAAGTTTGGTATAACTGTCGAGTGGCGTGCCATTATCATGTCGCTCACCAATGTAATTCAGTTTTGCAAACAGATTAAACGCATCTACGTCCGCAGACACCTGATAACCAGCCAGTCGTTTGGCACGTCGATTCAGTTGATCACCGGTTTCACCATCTTCGGCTTTTATGTAGCTGGCGTTAACTTTATGATTTAAATTGCCAGCGTTGAAAGACATTACCCAGTCAACGCCCTGTATCTCTGCCTTGGCAACATTTTCGGGCGTATAGAAAAAGTTTGCGTCCTGCCCCCAGACAATCAAGTCTTCAATAGTCATATCGTAAGCACTGACGATCATGGATTTGTTATCGCCAAACCATTTAAAACTGATTTCACGACTGTCGGAATACTCCGGTTTTAAATCTGGGTTTCCGGAAGAATATGGACTGGTAGGAAAATATAAGTCATTAAAGGTTGGCGCTTTAAAGCCTTTTGCCTGACTGATCGACAGCAGGTGACGATCACTGATTCGATATCCCACGCTTGCGTTATGGGTAGTTACCTTATCAACCGCTTCAACGTCATCGTGTCTTACCGATAATTCACCAAGCCAGTTATTTTGATTGTAAAGACCACTCATATAAATACTGTTGGTGGATCGTTTGGTTACCGGGAAATCGGTTGTTGATCCTTCTACATCATCGCGCAGCCATTCATAACCGGCGGTTAACTCAATGGCATCGGTCAGTTGATTGCTGATCAAGCCATTAATCTGTTGCCGTTCTGTTTCAATCACATTGCCTTTATCTTTTGGTATGCGGACACCATATTGAATGGTTTCATCGCGACTGCCTTTTACTGCCAGTTCGGAATACCAGTTATCCTGGGTGTAGGCGTAACGAATATTCAGCAAGCTGTTGGCGTAGTCGGATTCGATTGGATGAGGGTTATCGGTTGTAAAACCGTAATCAAACTCACTATTGCCTTCGTCGTGTTGAAGTATCCAGTCAAGCATCAGTTGTTCGGATAACTGGTAGTCGCCACGTAAGGCGGCAGAAATACGGCGGTAGCCGTCATCATCTTCTTCTAATGTATTTAATACATCAAAACCTTCCGAGTGTTCACTGCTGACGGTGAAGGTATTGTTTACTTTATTGTTACCAAAACCAACCGAGGCATTGCCGTGTTTGGCATTATTGGAGCCAATCGTAGCACTTACCTGATATTCGCCATGGTTCATGCGTCGGGTAAAAATCTGGATCACGCCGGTGAGTGCATCACTGCCCCATAAAGCAGCGCGAGGGCCTTTAACAAATTCAATGCGCTCAATTTGTGAAGTAGGAATATCGTTTAAGGGTTTAGTGCCCAGTGTTGCCGAGCCTACCCGAACGCCATCAATTAAAACTAAAGTGTGGCCACTGTTACCGCCACGAGTATAGAGTGAAGCGCTTTGGGCGTGACCACCGCTTTGTGTGAGATCAACGCCACTAAAGCTTCTTAGTAAATCGATGGTAGATTGCGGCTGAATTTGTTCGATATCATCGCGCGTTAAAATTTCGACGTGCGCCAGTGTGTCGTTGATATTTTGTGACACACGATTAGCAGTAACCACCAATGTTTGATCATCATTGGCTGATTTATTGTTTGACGACTGATTATTAGATGACTGATCAGCCGCAAATAGTAATGGTGTTGTAATCGCCAGTGCAATTGAACTGGCAAGAATGGTTTTGTTCATGGTTTTCCCCTAAAAGAAGTGCGCCCACCGCGCTTAGGTTGATTGTTTTGTATGGCAATCAATCCTATTAATTAATGTTAACTGAGCCGGTCTCCGGGCTTAAAGAAATGTCTTTCGACAGGTTTCTTATTACCGTTGCGGGGGCAGCGTTGGCTTTTCACCATCTTCCCGTTGTTTTTCGATTCCAGATATTTTTCTGAATAACTTTCACAGTAAGCTATCCGGTCGAAACACTCAGTGCTTATACACATTCCCTGTTGATCAGTCTCTATTGTTAAATGTGGTGTCACCCACCTCTAACACTCGCGACTGTACGAGTTGAATTTATCGTGCTGAATCAATGGCTTCACAAAGTTGCGACAGTCCTTCGACCGCCCGTGGCGCAAAGCGATGCAAAATATCGCCGCTTAAGGTAAACAAGCGGTTGTGTTTCACGGCTTCCACCATCGACCATTGTTTCCAGATACCGCGTTTGGCACCCACTTCGCCTGAATGGTGCGGAATGATAATGACTTGAGGATTTTTTACAAGCACTGATTCCATCGACACCGCCGGGTAGTCGCTGTTGGTATCATTAAACACATTGTTACCGTTGCAATCGGTGATCATGGTTTGTATCCAGCTGCCCGGACCAACGGTTCGTAGCGGGTCATGCCAGAGTTGATAAAATACATCGACTTTGGCGGTGTCTTTATATTTATTTTTTATCGCCTGATAACTTTGGTTTAGAGCTTGCGTCACTTCATGAGCTTTGTTCTGCAATCCGGTTAACTCACCCAGACGTTGAATGTCTTTGCCAATTTGCGGAATGTTTTTTGGCTGGGTGTAAAACATGTTAAAGCCAAGAGATTCCAGTTTTTTTAGATCGGTGATCTTGTTGCCGCTTTTCCAGGCGACAATTAAATCGGGCTCCATGGCAACCACCTGCTCCAGTTGAATGCCGGTGTAATTACCAATGCGTGGTATTTTGAGTGCCGCTTCCGGGTAGTCGGCGTATTCCACCGTACCAACAATGCGATCACCTGCGCCAATGGCAAAAAGCATTTCCACCGCATGGGGAGATAAGGCAATAATTCGTTCTGCCGGTTTATGCTCGCCAGTTTTTTTTGTGTTAACAGTTTCTCCTGTATCAAAGGCATTAGCAATCATCGCACTAATCAGCAGAGTAAAACTTAATAATAATTTCACCAGTCGACTCCTTTGCGTGCCTTAATGCCTTCACGAAACGCATGTTTAACGTCTTTAATTTCACTCACGGTATCCGCCATGTCTTTTAACTCGGTGATGGCGCCACGGCCGGTAACTACTACCGATTGATTTTCAGGACGATTGGCAATGGCGGATAATACTTCGTCTTTGTTTAAATAATCGTAACCCAGCATGTAGGTCATTTCGTCGAGCAGTACCAGATGAATATCCGGATCGGCCAAAAACTTCTTTGCCTGTTGCCAGACATTTTCGGCTGCAGCAATATCGGTTTCGCGGTTTTGTGTTTCCCAGGTAAATCCTGTGCCCATAACCGCAAATGGTACGCCGTGTTGTTCCAGTAAATCCCGTTCGCCGCAATCCCATTTGCCTTTGATAAATTGCACAACGGCGGCTTTATAGCCGTGACCAACGGCACGACAAACCGTGCCAAATCCGGCGGTGGATTTGCCTTTTCCTTTACCGGTAATGACCAACATAATGCCGCGCTCAATTTGCGCTTTTGCCACATTGGCATCCACTTTCTGTTTTTGTTTTTGCGCTTTTATTTTATGTTTTTCATTTTTATCCATAACAGATTCCTTTTAATGGTTTGTGATACCCGCAGCTGCATGTTCAATCATTTGATCAATATTTAAATGTTGTTCAAAACAGTCCGCCAGACGATCCAGTTGTTCGCGTCGTGTGTGATCCCAGTGGTGAATTTTATGACTGGATGCTTTACCACTGATCCAGTGGATCAGTTGATTTAAACATTCCGCGTGTTCAAACAAACCGTGTAAATAGGTACCAATAATTTGCTGATCGTCACTCACCACACCGTCGTTATAACAGTTACCCTGTTGATCGGTTATCTGTGCAAAAGCGTATTGCAATGCCGCGCCGTGCGACTGACCACAGTGAATTTCGTAACCGGATAACGCGCCCTGTAAATCACCAATGGCAAACTGACCGCTGACCTGCTTTAACTGTTTGTTGGGCAGCAATTCGGTATGCATTTCAATTAAGCCAAGCGCCGTAACTGATCCGGCGGTATCTTCAATGCCCTGTGGATCATCAATGCGGTTACCAAGTAACTGATAACCGCCACAAATGCCCAGTAGTTTGCCGCCGTAACGACAATGGCGTTTTATTTGTTGATCCCAGCCGTTGTCGATCAGGTGCTGCATTTCGGCGCGTACATTTTTACTGCCCGGTAAAATAATCAAATCGGCACCGTCAAGAGAATCGCCGCTTCGCACAAATTCCAGCCGAACGTCAGGATGCGCCGCCAGAGGATCAAAATCCGTATGATTGCTGATGCGTGACAACACGGGCACTTTGATCACAATATCGCCCTTGCTGTTGGGATCGATCCGGATGGCGTCTTCGGCGTCGAGTCTTAAATCGTGTAAATAGGGCAGCACACCGAACAAAGGTTTCTGACTGTAATCGGTTAGCCAGTCCAAACCGCCTTGTAGCAGATCAAGATTGCCGCGAAACTTATTGATGATAAAACCTATCACCCGATTTTGTTCCGAAGGCGATAATAATTTCAGTGTGCCGATTAGGTGGGCAAACACACCGCCGCGGTCAATATCGCCAATTAAAGCCACCGGACAATTCACCGCTTCGGCAAAACCCATATTGGCAATATCGTTTTTGCGTAAATTAATTTCTGCCGGACTGCCAGCGCCTTCAATTATTACAAAATCGTACTGCTGCTGTAATCGTTGATAGGATTCGAGCACCGACTGAAACGCCAGTTGCTTGATGGAACCAAACGAGCGCGCTTCTAAATGACTGACGGCCTTGCCATGCAGAATCACTTGCGAGCGTTGATCGCCACTGGGTTTTAATAACACCGGGTTAAAATCAATGTGCGGCTGCAGATCACAGGCAAATGCTTGCAGAGCTTGTGCGCGACCAATTTCACCGCCGCTTGCGGTGACGGCACTGTTGAGTGCCATGTTCTGTGGTTTAAACGGGGCAACGGAATAGCCGCGTCGTTTTAATACCCGACACAAACCGGCCACCGTTATGCTTTTACCAGCATCGGAAGTGGTGCCCTGGATCATTAACGCGGCGGATCGATTATTCATCCGTCGCACCGTTACTGTTTAGTGAGTGCCCTGTGTCATTGAGCAATTGTAATTGAGCAAAATACTGAGGCTGGTTGTGCGTGGGCGACTCGTTTTTAAACAAACGCAAATGCGTCATGCTGCCGTAATCAATCGAAAAACGTTTAAACTGATCGCCCTGTTGATAATCCATATTCAGACACCAGGCGACCAATGTGCGGATCACTCCCGCATGGCAAAGCACGACAACTCTCTTTTCGCTGTGTTGATCCAGCAGATGAAAAAGTGCGGTTAAAATGCGTTGATGAAAATCTTGCAGTGACTCGCCATCGGGTGGTGTGTGACGGTAGGGATCCTGAAAAAATCGTTCAACCGCTTGTGGCGATTCGCGGTGCAGCGTTTGATAGGCAATACCGTCCCATTGACCAAAGTGACATTCGCGCCATTGCGGATCAATGGTCAGCGGTATCGATTGTTGTTGCGACAACTGCTGTTGCGAAAATTCTTGAGCAAATGCCGCGCAGCGCGACAGTGAACTGGCGATCAAATGATCGAATTTTGGTAAGCGATTAAACGCTTCGGTCAGTTGTTGCCAGCCCGTGTCCGATAACGGCGAATCGGTGGCGCCAAGTAATGCCCCGGTTAACACCGGTTCACCGTGTCGAATTAAATAGAGATCAGTCACCATGGGATCAAAGCGCCTCGACACCGGGTTTAATGGATAACGGGCAACCGGCGACCACCAGAGTAACTTTGTCGGCCACTTGCGACAACGCCTGGTTTAGCCAGCCGGCCTGATCAACAAATTGCCGTGACAACTCACCCATGGGGATAACCCCACTGCCCACTTCATTACTGACAATAAAAACCGGTTGTTGCCGTTTAAGCAGTGCATTAATAAACAACGATTTTTCTTCCTGCCAGCTGGTGTCATCGTGACTGCATAACCAGTTGCTGAGCCATAAAGTCATACAGTCGATGATCAGCACCTGATCGTCAGTAATCGACTCCAGCTGTCTGGATAAATAAAACGGCTCTTCAATCAATTGCCAATGATCCGGTCGCGATTGTTGATGGTGCTGAATGCGCTCGCGCATTTCATCGTCGCCGCCAGTGGCCGTGGCAACATAGGTCACATGCTGATAATTATTTAACAGTGACTCGGCGTATCGGCTTTTGCCAGAACGAGCGCCGCCTAAAATTAAATGCATCATAAAAAAACTCCTGCTGATAACACGGCTAGGTAAACGGTCAGTTCGGATAATTGCTGAGACGCGCCCAATGTGTCGCCAGTAAATCCGCCTATCTGTTTTTTAAGTAGTTTAACCATCAGTCCTAAAAATATGACCAGTGCCACAAGCACTATCAGTGCATGTAACAACGAAAAACATCCGGCGATTAAAGCAATAGCAATGAAACCGGTGAACACACTGATGTTGCGATCCATACGACTGTTGTGTTCCGCCAGTGGTTTTGATTTGGCTTGTTCGCTGTCGGAAACATAAGGCAAACAGCGCATCACTAACGTTGCCAGCGTGCGACTTAAGGTATGGGCGGCTATTAAGGCAATCATTACCAGAATAATTGGGCTGGTGACATTGGTGTGCGCACTGATAAAGGCAATGTCCGACAATAATAAAAACTTTAAGGTCAGAACAAACCAGAGCGCGAGTGAACCGTAACTGCCAATGCGTGAATCTTTCATAATTGAAAGTTTTTGCTGCTGGGTCCAGCCGCCGCCAAAACCATCGGCAGTATCGGCCAGGCCGTCTTCATGAAACCCGCCAGTTAATAAAAAACCAAAGCCCATGGAAATAACCAGCGCAACGGGCAAACTGGAAAAACTGGCAACAGTAAAAAACACCAGTGCGGTTAACGCACCGATCAATAACCCCACCAGGGCAAAATAACGACTGGCTCGATTAAGGTGTTGTTGCGAAAACGACACCGACCCGGGGATCGGAATGCGGGTAAAAAAGCCAAGCGCCAACCAGAACAGGTTAAGCTCTGCCGCGAATTTATTTTGGCCAGATTGCTCGGACATTAAACCGCTTCCACACCGGCCGATTCAAAGCTGGCCATATCGTTATAAAAAGCAACGGCGGCACGCAATAAAGGTATTGCTAGTGCAGCACCGGTGCCTTCACCCAATCGCAAATCCAGTGACAATAAACTGGTGGCGCCCAGATGTTGCAGCATCCGTTGGTGCCCTTGCTCGTTGGATTGATGGCAAAACACCATATAGGCTTTTGCTGCCGGACATATACCAACCGCCAACATGGCGGCTGCCGTTGCGATAAAGCCATCCACCAGAATTACCCGTTGTTTTTCGGCCGTGCCGAGCATGGCGCCAACCATTTGCACAATTTCAAAACCGCCAACCGAGGCCAGAATATCCAGAGGGCATTCGAGTTGGTCGCGATGTAAATGCAGTGCCTGTTGTATCAGTTGTGTTTTTTTAATAAACGCCGAGTCATCTATGCCGGTGCCACGACCGACGCATTGATTGACCGGCAGCTTTAATAACGCCGCCATAATGGCCGATGCCGATGACGTATTGCCAATGCCCATTTCACCAAACGCCAGAACATTATTGTTTTGTTCAATGTGCCTATAGGCAATATCACGACCCCTGAGCATTCCGCTTACCACTTGTTGCATCGACATGGCTGCTTGTCGGGTAAAGTTGTGAGTGCCCCGACCGAGCGACTGTTTAACCAGCTGTGGGTGTTGCACCGGCAGTAATAAACCGGCGTCAATTACGGTTAACGCAATATCAAAACTGCGACAAAAACAGTTAATGGCTGCGCCGCCGTTTAAAAAGTTAACGACCATTTGTTGCGTTACCGCCGATGGTGCAATGCTGATGCCTTCTTCGGCGATTCCGTGATCACCGGCAAACACCAGCAGCCCCGGTTTAATGCTGTCGATGCGATCCGGTTGTGCTGTTAGCGTAGAGACTGATGATGCATGGTCGCTTTGATTTTGAGAGGTTGTTCCTTGAGAAGACTCTTCAACAGATGACTGTTCATCAGATGATTGTTCAAAAGAAGACTGTTCAAATGACGATTTTACAAACGATGATTTTACAAACGAAGATTGCCCAAGAATCAGCGCCAGTTGGCTGGCCAGTGTTTCCAGTTGGCCAAGTGCGCCAGGCGGTTTGGTTTTTTGATCGATGCGCTGTTGAATGTAGGGTAACGCTGTGCGATCCAGTTCCGGCACTTGAAAAGTTTCGGCGGTGATCATTGGTTGAGTCGCAGTATTCATTGAGTTGATCGTCTTAATCCGGATTTATTTGTTGATGGTTTGCTGACTGCGTGACTTTAAAATCACAAAGAAAAACAAGCTGCCTACGGCCGAGGTCACCACACCCACCGGCAGTACCTGATGTTCCAGCAACGAACGGGCGATCACATCCACCCAGATCATAAAGGTGCTGCCCAGCAGCAGACACATCACTAAAATGCGATGAATTTGCGCGCCAACAATGAAGCGACAAATATGCGGGATCATTAAACCCACAAAACCTATGCCGCCCACATGGGCAACTAATACCGCAGTAATGGCGGAGCAGATAATTAACATTCCGAGTCGCAAACGGCTGACCGGTACGCCCAGTGTATGGGCGCTCTCGTCACCGGCCTGTATCGCCGATACCCAGCGGCGAAAAATAATAAACAACAACAAACCAAACGCGACCATGGTGTAGGGCATCCAGAGTTCTTGCCACTGGCTGTTGGAAAAGCTGCCCATCATCCAGAACAACAAGGTGGCGGCAATTTCAGGAGATGAGTAATACAGGATCAAACTGGTAAAGGCGCTGAGCATAAAGGACACGGCAACCCCGGCGAGCAGTAATCGCTCCACATGAGACGCCGAGCGCCCGGCGAGTGTCAGCATTAGCGCAACGGAAATTGCGCCGCCCACCAGTGCGCCAAACGTTATCGAGATCACCGCCGCCGGTAATAACGCCATCACAGTAACCGCACCGAGTGCAGAGCCAGAGGAAATACCAAACAGGTAAGGATCGGCCAATGGATTACGGGTCACACTTTGCAGCATCGCACCTGTAATGGATAATCCGGCGCCGGTAATCAGTGCCATTAATACCCGCGGTAAACGGATGTCCCAGACAATCTTTTGTTCAATGCTGTTGATATCGCAACTGCTTTGGCAAAACAGTGCGCTTACTACCTGACTCAAAGATAAATCGACACTGCCAATGGATACCGCGTAGGCCACAGTAAAGATCAATAACAGGATGCTGCTGATAATCAGTATTGGGTAAGGTAGCGTAAATCCCTGTTGGGCTGGCTGCTGCGTACTCATGATGACCGCTCCGGATCAGACGGGCGGTTTGAATTGCTAGCGTTGTCCAGATCAAACGAACTGTCTAAATCAAAGGAACTGTCCAAGTCAAAAGTAATGCGCGGGCCATTATGAAACGGGTGTGGGTCAATTTCCGCTTTAACGCCAAACACCTGCTCAAGATTGGTCTGGGTCAGCACCGATTGATAATCGCCATTGGCGACAATGCTGCCGTTGTTCATCAGAATAAAACGATCACAAAAACTGGCGGCTAGATTTAAATCGTGAATGCTAACCAGCACGGTAATGCCAAGACTTTTAGCCAGTGCCAGTACTTCAAGCTGGTGGCGAATATCCAGATGATTGGTGGGCTCATCCATCAGCAATACTTTGGGTTGTTGAACAATTGCGCGAGCAATCATGGCGCGTTGTTTTTCACCGCCCGACAGAGAATTAAAATGTTGCTGCAGCTTGTCGGCCAAATCCACCTGAGCGGCGGCATTGGCGATGCGTTGACGATCCTGCTGATTATCAAATGACAGCAAACGTTTATGAGGCGTTAAGCCCATGCTAATCACTTCGTAAACACTCAGCTCAAATTGACTCAGTGGTTCTTGCAATACTACGGCAATTTGCTGTGCCAAAGCCTGACGGGAATAGTGTTCCAGCGGTTGCTGCATAAAACGCAACTGGCCAGAATAATTGGTGATTTTGCGGTACAGACAACGCAGTAAAGAAGATTTTCCGGCACCATTGGGCCCAATCAAGCCGACAAACTCGCCCTGTTCCACGCGAAAGCTTAATTGCTGCAAAATAAATTTATCGGATGCCTGCCAGCTGAGTTCTTCAGCTTCAAACACCGGAAATGATAACGCCACGTTTAATCCCGACCGTCGGTTTAATCACATCAGACTTGCAAGCATGGGTCGAAAAGCAGGGGAGGGAGGATCTGGTCGCCAATTGGAGTTGGTTCACAGCACCACCGAGTAACCCGCTCGGACAATACTTACACAAGACTGTACACAGTCTTTCCGGCAGGTCTCCTGGCTGGTAGAGGTATCCTCCAGAGCCCTTCCCAAAAGCCGAAGCCTTCAGTGGGACTATCTTTCGCTCTACTTACAGTTGCGGGTACAGCCTCGGCATTGAACCGAGTTCCCTATTAAGTGCTGCGCACACCGAAAAAAGTGCGGCGAGTATAACACATACGGTATTTGGCTAGCATATGAAAATTGAATTAAGCGGTCGTGGAATAGTGTATTCGGGTAAAACCTAAAAATTGATAAAACAGAGCTCAATAAACTTTATTAATACCATTGCTGACAAAAAAGTGCTCTATGTACATCAAAAATAAGCTAACCAGTTGAGTTAACGGTGACTTTACGGTTCAATGGGTTTTTTTTCAGGGTAACTAAAAGCCAGCGTTCAGATAACAACTTATGATGCGTAAATCGATAGTAATTATTAGCACATTTTTAGCAATGTTCGTTTTTGGTATGGTTGCTTACCATTATTTATCCCCGAAAGTAGTGGTAGAAAATAAATCAGAAACGACTTATAAAGAATTAATAATTACCTTACCTAAAAGTGGATTATCATTTGGTCCAATTTTGCCAGGTGAGTCGAGTACTATTTATTATTCTCCTCAGGGAGAAAGCGGCGAATTGAAGTATCGGCTGATATTTGAAAATAATACTGTTGCCAAAGGAGTGATACCATATAGTAAGCGTATTGAATGGGGAAGAAAAGTAAAGTTTGTCATCAAACAAAGTCATAATGTGACTGTTACAAACTAATCAATATAAAGGAACCTCACACCTTCTAAAGTAAAAGAAAGTTATTAACCCCAAACGTTAAATGGAGTCGTTAAGTATTTTTTGTTAAACACTTAAGATGTTTTATTTCTATAAGATAAAACATTTCCAATTACAACTAAAAATGAAAAAAAGTTAACAATGATAAAAACAATAATCATATTGATCGCGATGGGATGCTTATTAGGATGCTCACAACAAAAGCTAACGATATTTTACGATGAAAGCTACAGCAGTACTGCTCATACCGTTCAACAACAATTAAAGAAACAACAAAATAACTTAGAAATCGAGATTAAACTGGTCGATTTTTATCATGATTTTCGATTAGTCACCTTAATTCATGGTGCAAATGTAAATTGGCAACCGGTTGCTGATACCGTCCATCAATTAACCGGACTATATCCGGGTATCTATCCTGCAGCCATCGGAAAACATTTTTATCACTCAGGTCAAATGGGACTTTATCTGGTGAGTTCTTTTAAAACAGAAAGGCTATACAGTTGTTTGGCCAATAACGCTTTTTTTGAAATAACCGGCAAGCCAGGCTCATCCGTAATGGAGGTCACTTTGTTTGGTGATCAAGAGTCTGATGATAAAGTCATTAAGGTTTCTAATGTAAAAGTTCTTGATGGTGTGATTACCTATCACCATGCCGATATTGGAGATGTTTCACTGTATCCCAAAGGCAAGCATTTCAAATTAAAGTCGAAAGATTTTCGCTGCAATTTTAATATGCGAAATTTACCAGTTTTAAATGCAAGCTAAACGGAAAACACGAGCCAAAATAATAGTACGACAATAGGTACTAAGATAGCCGTAACTAGCAATAACCATCATAGTCAGTAGTCGTTAACTTATTGACTATACAGTACTTAGTTTGAGACTAAGTAGGTACCTCATTTTAATAGCGTCTCAATTAAAAGTGTTTTCAAAAACATGTAATTAATAAACTTTATTTACTGGGTGTGGGTGTTATTCTTAATATCATGATTAAACGCTACTGATTAACGGCATGTGGCTTGTTTCAATACTCTAGGGAGTTTGTCATGCGAAAGCACTTAACTTATTGTTTTTTAATAATATCTTTATTATCACTTAGCTGGTCGTCGTCAACCCATGCCGAGCGTATAGTAACAATGGATGCCTTACCAACGGAGCAGAAGCCAGTAAGTGTCCGGTATAAAAGCCTGGTCAATGACGCCCCCGTTTATAGATTACCTAAACTTAATATAAACGCTCTAAATAAAGCAGCAAGCGCTAAAAAGCCGGGTACTGGTCCGTTTGAGTTTGCGAAACCCGTCGCGTTTAAATCGTCTATTGTGGACAAAGGCGTATGGAGTGAGGTAGGTGATACAGCCGTATGGCAATTAACGCTACAGTCCATTAATGCAAAGTCGCTTAATGTCGGTTTTGACAATGTCTTTTTACCTCAAGGTGCCGTTATATATCTCAGCAGTGGCGATATGAAGCAGGTGGTTCGGTTTGATGATTCTTATAATAAAGAGCATGGCCAAATATGGACACCGGTATTTAACCATCAGAAACTTAATATCGAAGTAAATGTGCCGCGTTCATTGAAACAACACACGCGATTCAATATTAAATCGGTTAATCAGGGATTCAGAGATTTTAATGCAAACGCTGATCTTAAATCGGGTGACTGTAATATTAATGTTGTGTGTCCACAGGGTGACAACTGGCGTGATGAAATTCGTTCTGTTGCTCGGTTTGTAATTAATGGCAGCGGACTTTGTACCGGAACTTTGATTAATAGTGCTGTGAATTCAAGCAGACCTTATTTTATAACAGCCGATCATTGTGGTATTACTCAAGGTACAGCACCATCGCTAGTGTTCTACTGGAATTTTGAAGCGTCGCAATGCGATATGAATACCAACGAAGCTGATGGTCAGTTAGAAGAATTTCAATCGGGATCTTCATTCCGTGCCGCATGGGGAGGTTCAGACTTTGCTTTGGTTGAGTTGGATGAAAAACCAGACAATAGTTTTCAAACACACTGGGCCGGTTGGGATATTTCCGAAAGTGCGCCAAATTCTGCGGTTGCCATCCATCATCCTTCCGGTCATGAAAAGCGAATCAGTTTTGAAAACGACAGTTTAACCATCACTCAATACGGCAGTAGTGCGAGTAACGCAAATGGAACACATTTACGTGTGGGCGCCTGGGATGAAGGTACAACGGAGCCAGGTTCATCTGGTTCGGCAATCTGGAATGCAGACAAGCGTATGGTGGGAACACTAACAGGTGGCGGAGCATCTTGTGATGCTCCCGATGAAGCCGACTGGTATGGGCGTATGGCCGTTCATTGGTTGGGTAACAATACTGCAGCAACTCAATTAAAAGTTTGGTTAGACCCAAACGATACAGGGGTGACAAGTGTTGATGGATTCGATGGGTGTAATGCGCCAACAGCGCAAGTAACACTGGATGCGGCTACCCTTGAGCTTGGTGGAACTTTGAATGCAAGTGTCACCGCGTCGGGTGGTTCTGACAGTAATTACAACTTTAGTTGGGATTTCAATAATGACGGTGTCGAAGATGCAGCCGGAGAAAATGCTTCATTTGTTTATGATTATTTCTATCAGGGCAATGTTACTGCAGTAGTAAGTGATAGCACAAACTGTGCAGTCAGCGTAAGTTCGTCTATTGTTGTCACTAACTCTGGTGACGAAGTTTTTACGGCAAACGGTGAGATACCTGAAGGTTGGGAATCATCGGCTTCATCGAATGCGCCTTGGCAGATTAACTCAGACGAGACTTATGAAGGATCTGTATCTCTAAAGTCAGGCACAATTAACGATGAACAAACATCAGCTATTCAAACGACTTATGATTTTGATCAATCATCTGGCAATTTCATATCTTTTGCCGTGAAAACATCGAGCGAGCAAGGATTCGATTTCTTTAAGTTCTATATTGATAATCAAGAAATGTTATCAGTATCCGGAAATTCAGATTGGCAAACATATCGGTTTGATCTAGAACCAGGCATTCATGAGCTTCGCTGGAGTTACGAAAAAGATGAAAGTGTTTCGGAAGGATCCGATACAGCTTGGATAGACGCTGTAACCGGAATTACACTTGAAGCTGGAAGTGGCGGCGGTAATGATGGTGGAGACAATGGAGGAAATGATGATTCTGGCGATGGTGATAGGCTTAATGATAGTGGTGGCGGTACTATATACTGGGTTCTTTTATTGCTTATTTCGTCATTGTTCATTAAGCAATTATATCGTCAAAAAGGAGTATAGTTTATGAAGTATTTAATGAAGCTATGCGTTATTGTATGTTCAGTATTTTGTTTAATGGCATGCAAACCTTCGATCTCAAATATAGAGAGTGGTGCAATGACTCAACCTACTCCTAAAATAGTGATTTATGATAAAAAGAAAAAGGTCAAAAGAGGTGTTGTTAGCGATCCAGAAGACGCTGAAAAAATCGTTAAAATGATTGAGCAGAGAGAAAAGGTATTGTTAAAACGTTTGCCTATTTTTAAATATGAAATTGAAATTGCCAATAAAGGTAAAAATATTATTTGGCTATTCTCAAAGGATGGTATTATTCAAAGAAAAGGCGCTAAGGGAAGTGAGCTCCATCAAATTAAAAAGCCAGAGTTGATCGCAAAATATATTAAATGATTTTTTATAACACGGAAGAAGTATTAAAGCCATTGAGTAATCAGTGGCTTTGTTTTTAAATATTAGTATTTTTAAATAGCTAAGGAATAGACGATTTATAATGGAACTTAATAAATGTAAAAGTTGTGATAAGGAACTACCGCTGCACGTGGGTAAAGATCATACCCAATGTGTATTTTGTGGCACTATCAATAATACCGAATCCAAAACTACAAGAGTTAAAGTGTCTTCATCAGGAAAAAAGAAATCCGGCGGCGGTTCGGACGGTGGTATTTTCAGTGATGGTTCCTCCACATTGTTTGGTGATTAATAAAAATTGAAAACGGATTAATAATGAAAATATCGTTCAAATTTGTTCTAACGACCATTTTATTAATAGCAACAAGTATTAGTGCGCAAGAGAAGCTTGGGGTTATTGGTAAAACCTACGAAGATGGTGCACCTGTAATTTTTAAATTCGTCAATGAGCTACCCTCGAAAGCTATCCGGGAAAAACTAACTTGGCTAACAGTGATATCCTGGAAGTATGATGGCACCAGTAATAATGGAATGCCATTAGAGGAAGAGAATAAAAAAATGTTGATGCTGGAAGATACTATTCAAAAAGATATAGAAAAAGAAGGCATTTTGCGTCATGCGTATAGTCGAACAGGAAATAATCTAAAGGAGCTTGTGTATTACATACATGATCGAGAAGAGTTTATTCAGATGTTGAATCAGAGCTTATCCAGTCATCCCCGTTATGCAATTGATATTGATTTTTACGAAGATAAAAAATGGGAAGACTTTAAAAAACTGCTTAATAATTTTTCTAAGGTAAACAATAAGCAGCAGTAAGTTAAATGTTAAAGTTTTTTGAGTATTAAAATAAAACAATAAGTAGGTAGTTAAGTGCGGAGAAAATTATGACATGGGACTTGTTTGGCTATATATGTCGAAAATCCAGCGTTGATTGTAAAGACAATGAGCATATTAGAGAGTGCATTAAGCGGGTTAAGAATGAAAAAATATGTGAAGTGTATAGTGGTAATAAACCTATCAGAGGATTGCCAAAATTAATTATCAATAAAATAGAGCAGATAGAAGATCCATCCAAAGCTCGTAAAGTCATTGATATTTATAAAGATCTAAGATTAAACAATAGTTTTGAAATCCCTAAAAGGTTTAAGCGGGTGTTTTCATATTTATTTGTAATATTTATAGTGTTTTGCAGTATTGCTGGTGTTTATCATCTAAAGGTTTTGCCTTCTTTTATCGATGCATTTAAAAACTTCAACTTGGAATTACCCGAATCTATTTTACTTTATCAGCAGTACTGGATTTATTTTGTTCTAATAATCTTATTGTTATTTATATCAGCATTAATTATAGGACTTAAAATACGAAGTTTGCTTCAATTTACAGAAGATGTAGAGCGTGGAGTGTTATTTAATTACTTACTATTTAAAAGAATTAAGACGTCATATTTACGTATAGTTGAAATAGCTCTTTTTCCACTGCAAGAAATAAGAGGTGTTGGTAATCAAAATAAAAATTTAATCATCGATCATTTAAACTCAATTAAAAAAACCAAGCTGAATCTATCAGTCGAAATGAGTGCACTAATAGATATTGAGTTAAAAAGATTGTTAGATAATTGTGAAGCACAGATGAAAGTTGTTTCTGTTGTTATTGCTTCACTTATACTTGTGGCAATTTTTTGTTTCATTATAAGTGCTTATTCACCAATGTTTATAATAGGAGATGTTATATGAAGCACATTAAAGGATTTACACTGATAGAGTTGATGGTTGTGGTTGCTATAATTGGAATTCTTGCTTCAATTTCATTGCCAGCTTATCAGGACTATATTCAACGCAGTGAAGTTGTTGAGGCAATCAGTATGGCGGGTTCGATGAAAGAAAATGTCACAAACTACTATGCTGATAAGTTGGAATTCCCAGAAGATAACGAAATGGCAGGACTACCGGCTTCAAATCTGTTAATTGGTAATCGTATTACTGGCGTGGTAATAGAAGCTGGAGCAATTCATATCACAATGGGTAACAAGATAGCGGCACCGCTTAGGGGAAAAACACTATCATTTAGGCCTGCAGTTGTTACAGGCAGTCCTAAAAGTCCTATATCTTGGTTGTGTGGTTATGATAAACCTGTCGATGGAATGGAAGCGGTAGGTATAAATAAAACAGATTTAGAAAATAAGTTTTTACCTGCTGCATGTCGTGGTTAGTTTGTCATTATGGGTTATTTAATAAAAAAATAGGAAAGTACATTGAAGAAAATTATTGCAATAGTTTTAGCCGCCATTACTTACTGCCAATATGCAAATGCCATTGTCATTCGGCACGATGTGGATGATAAAGAGTATCTTAAGCTGGGGGAGCAGTATTCGCCTTCGGTGGGTTATGTTGCTGGTTGTGCAGCAACTTTAATTAATGAAAATTGGTTATTAACGGTAGCTCACTGTGTTGAAGGGAATGAAGATAATATTTTTTATGCAAAACACATGGGGCAGAAATACAGAGTCGAAACAATAATAATTCATCCTAAGTTTAATCGTAACAATGACGAGCAATACGATGCTGCAATGGTGCAATTAAAGGATCCTATAATGAACGGTTTGCCAGCCAAGCTGTATCAACAAAGTAATGAAGTTGGTCAGCCGGTAATATTTGTTGGCAGAGGCACATACGGTAATGGGCGTGATGGCTTGATTACTGACGATTTTCAACAACGTGGTGCCACAAATACCGTTATGGACGCAAACGAATATGTAATTGGTTTTGAATTTACTGCTCCGGAAAAAGCAGCAACTCCTTTAGAAGGGATTAGTTCGAGAGGTGATAGTGGTGGTCCGGCCTTTGTTGAATTAAACAGCGAGCGTTATGTGATCGGTATTAGCTCGTATCAGGTGGGTAACGGGAAGAAAGAAGGTCACTATGGTGTATTAGAATATTATACCCGAGTTTCTACCATTTACCCGTGGCTTAAATCGGTCGTCAAAAATACAGCAGTAGCTAATATACCAAAGCATGCGATTATTGATGCAATCTTGGATGATAATAATGATTCTTTTGAAAAAGCGATTAATGCGTATAAGGTAAATGGTAAGGCTGATATTGAAAAAGCATTAGTTGATAAAGAAATACTCAGTGAAGCTTTTTATCAAACGGTTAAACTAAATCGTATCGACTACGCTACACAACTGATTGAGAATGGGGTCGATTACTTCTCAATTATAATCGATAAAGTGTCTTTATTTGACTTTGTATTACAAAATAGACGAAAAGACTATTTTGTAATACTACAGCAAGCTGTTAACAAGCAAGAAAAGATGTTTCCTAAAAACAGTGCCGTTCTTCCTTTGTATATTGCGAATTTTCTTAAAGACGATGTTTTATTGAATGGTGTTAAGCAGTTGTTACAACACGGTGCCAATATAAACGCTAAAACTAATGCTGGCGATACAGCGTTAATCATCACTGGTTGGAGTACCAATAATATAACTCTGATAAAGTATTTAGTAGAAGCCGGAGCGGACTTGAATATTGCAAACAATAATGGTGATACACCACTGATGGATGCAGCTTATCTGGGTAAGCTAGGTACACTAAAATACTTATTAGATAAAGGTGCCAATACAGAATTAAAAAATAAACGCGGGTTTACAGCTCTGGATCTAGCAAAAAGTAAGCAACATCATGATGCAGTTAAAATATTAATGGCGCATAAAAAATAATAAAAATGTTGAAAATAAATAATATTTAAAACATAGCGCTAAAACACAAGGGAACAACGTTTTGCCAGAATTTAAAACAGTCGGTCTATTTTTAGTGACAGCACTAGCAGAAATAGTCGGCTGTTATTTATCGTATCTATGGTTACGTGAAGGTAAATCGGCCTGGCTGTTAGTGCCTGCCGCTCTAAGTCTGGCAGCCTTCGCCTGGTTACTTTCATTACATCCCACTGCTGCTGGCAGAGTATATGCAGCATACGGTGGCGTGTATATCTTTATGGCAATTCTTTGGCTGTGGTTAATTGATGGCATACGACCAACTGTCTGGGATCTTGTTGGATCAGGTGTAGCACTTATTGGTATGGCTATTATTATGTTTGCTCCTCGCGGTAATTAATAATGATGTTGTATTCTTCGGTAAAATTACTCAATCGAAAAAGAAACCTGTAGATGATTATAATGGGAAGCATTTATATTCCAGGAATTACTTTATTATTGACGTTATGGATGTCTATAAAGGTGAAGAAATTCCAGCCAACTTAAAGTATTGGGAACAAACGAGTTGCTTGAGTAATATATCAGTTGAAGTTAGTAAATATTATTTTTTTCATTGCGAATAAAAATGAAGATGGAAATATTATATATGTAGACGTTCTCGACTATTTAAAAAACTTGGGTGCTGGCGCATTTAAAGGACTTAAAAAGCCAATCAAACAATATGAATAATACTCTCGATGAGGTAAGTCGACATCTACTTGTTGTCGCTTCATTGTTATTCGTTATGAATGAGGGCTAAAATCATTATATTTAATCTCAATTAGCTATAAAAAATTAAGCCGTTTTACTGAATATTAATTGAACAATTTTACTGAAAAGGAGTAAATTAAAAATCCCAAAGCAAAGGAGGCTGTAAAATGAAATACCCCAAACTATTAATACTTGTTGGCTTATCTACAGCAATAATTGCTTCAGAAGTCGACATTCCCAATACATTTGTTGCCGGTACACCTGCAAGGGCTGGTGAAGTGAATGAGAATTTTACGGCGGTGGAAGCGGCTGTAAATGACAATCACACTAAAATCACTGCGAACGAAGCGGCTTTGGCGAGTAACAGCTCTGCCATTAGTGCTAATTCAACAGCAATTTCGGCAAACACCAATGCAATTGCAGCAATCAATGAAACACAATCCTATATTTATCCAGTCAATGTTGCGTCTGTAAACAATGCCGGATATCCAAATTTACGAATCAATTCTTCAGGCATGTACAATTCTACTGATCTAACGGATATTGTTTTCGCACCTATAGTATTAAGGCAAGGCGCTACGGTTACTGATATGTATTGCCTGGTTCGGGATAATCATAATACGGCTAACTTTAGCGGTGGCCGCATTTTGTTAATGCGAGTTAGTTTAGAAGAGGGCATGTCGCCTGGAATTTATGAAGAAATAGTGGATATCGACTTAACAACAGCAGGATCTTTGGCTGGTTTACGTCGACTAAATGATGAAGATGGTGTAGTGGAAAACGCCGTGATCGATAATAACCAATATATGTACTATGTTCGTTTCTGGATTCAGCGAACACAAGCCGTTTCTAATTTAATGGTATCCGGTTGCCGAATAAGTTATGAAGCATAAGAAGGAGGCTATTGTGAAACAGATTTCATCAAGTTTTTGGTTTAAGCGAACATGTATTGCAATTATCTTATTGTCAATAATAAATTGTGGCGGATCAAGTTCAAGTCAAGAAGTGTCTGATCCAAATCTTACTTGGGATGAAGCCAACTGGGACGAAAAAAATTGGCTATGAAAAATTGAATAATAAGTTGAATAACGACTAATGCTTTTTTCGGAATTGCCAGTGGTAAGTTTGCACCACCGAGTCAAGTGCCCTTTATGCAAAGAGCATATAAGTACGCTTATTATTAAAGATAAGTTTTCATGCCCAAGTTGCTTAAAACTGCTTAAATCTAACCATCGTTATTGTTTAAGGCGCGCTATTTTGCTGAGTTGCGTCTTGTACCTTATTCTGTTTATTGCTTTGAGTTTAATAACAATGAGTGAAACATTTACATTATTGTTTTCTTTGATTGCTTCAGTATTTCCATTGTTATCAGGTGTTATTTACTATAAAAATTCGTTAAAAATAACCTTAGATTAACTTCACTGATTTATAGCAGCAGTAATATCCGCGGCCCAGTTGGTATCCGGTCGTTCTATAAAGCGGCCAAGCTCTTTGCCTTGTTGATCGATAACAAATATTGTTGGCGTATATTGAATAGCCAGTCGATGAGGATTGGCCGCTTCAGGAATTTGTTTGTTGTAGCCGACGGCAACAAGGGTGGTTTTTATGGCTGTATTATTAGCGCTGTCTATCAGCTTTAATATCCGCGGCACTTCTCGCTGACTGTCATGGCACCAACTACCAAATACAATCACTAACTCGGTGGCCTGTGATAATTGTTGCAACGCTGAACGATCCTCGGGTGTTACCTGATATTGCTGGTAAGCCTTAGAGAATGTTGGGTAAGCATCAAACAATTGTTGCTGTGTGATGGCGCCCAATGCATAAGGTAAGCGGCTGCTGGATGAGCGATGGTTTGATTCAGTGGACTGTGGCGGTTGATGGTTAGACGGAGAGGTAGAGTCTGCCAAAGATGAGCTGGGTAATTGACTGCAGGCCATCAAGCTAACACTGAATAAAAACAGTAATGCGCGAAAAGATAATTTCATATTAATTCTTTATCAGATAGTGATTAGGATCCAAGTAAAACATTTTTTTCCAGCCTTGAGTAGTGGCATCTGCGTACCAAAAATATGGGAGCAAGCTGAATACCGTAAAATGCAGATGCGGCGGTTTATTTTTCGCATTGCCGGTTGCGCCCAGAGTGCCTAATGGATCGCCGGATTGATAAAACCATCGATCAGTATTAAAGGAAGCTAGATGGGCGTAGTAATGTATTTTCCACTCAGGGCCTAATAACACCACTACTTTGCCGCCTTTGGCAAATTCACCACGGTATAACAGCAATCCATGATTCGCGGCGACAACCTGTGTATTTGACGGACCGAAAATATCAATGCCTTTATGGGTGATCGAGCTGCCCCAGGGCTCATACCAAAAGGTTTTTGGATGCCAGTCATTACTGTTTGCACCCATAACCGGTATGCGCCAATGGTTCGGTAAAATTAGACCCGTTATTAATACGATAAATGGCAAGAGCCAGCGCTTTTTTTTCCACCATGATTTTGAGGGTGATTTAGAGGAAAACTCTGAGCTTTGAGTTTTTTCCAGATCAGAGTGGTTAGCAGAATATGTTTCAGGATCAGGAACAGTATCTAAATCGATTTCAAAGTCTGTGTTTGAGTCGGTTTTTAACTCTGTTGTCGACTTGGAAATTGTTTCGGGATCGATTACTGGATCATCATCGGGCGTCGCTAAAATAATTTCAGTGCCATCCTCTGGCTTATTAAATTTTGATACCATTACAGCTGTACAGTTTCTTCGGAATGAAGGGCAACAGTATTGCCTTCACTGTCTTTAATAATCGCACGACTGCCGTGCGGGCCAATCGAATGGGGTTGCTCAATAACTTTACCCCCGGCAGCCTCAACTTGATCCACAGCATTTTGCAAACGGCCGTTGACGTTAAAATAGATTAACGTGGAATCGGTTAGTGGCTGAAAATTATCTTTAGGCACCAGGCAGCCCGATACATCATTGCCTTCGTGTGGAAATACGGCAAAACGGAATTGCTCGAATGTTTCAATGGTGGGTTTTCGATCCAATACTTTGTGATAAAAGCCCACGGCGCGATCGAGATCGGCCACACCCAAATCTACCCAGACAAAATTGTTCATGGTTATGTACCTTTTAGATTGTATTGGTTAAAAATTATAGAAGTCATCATAAAAATTATCGTTGCTTATTGGACAGGTGTTGCTTCCACAGGGGCAGCAACCAGTTAAACAAAGAGCCCACCGCGACAATAATGGCGCCTATCATAAACAGTTGTTGATTGATCACCACCGTGAGCAGTTGCCATTGTGCAAACTGATGCAACATGGTTAAGGTGATAATAATAAAGCCAATCGAGTAACAGTATAAAGATAACGTCGGTGGTTTTTTAAATGTAAATTTGATCATGATAGTGGTGACTTTTTAGCAAAGTTGGTTAATTAACCCTGCCCAGCGAAAAGGTTTCGCCCAGGCTTTTAATGGTCAGCTCGGTTGAGTCATTGGTGGTTTGTTGATCCGCCAGTTCCACCATCTGATAAAACACATTGCGGCTGATCAATGCGTCCAGATTTCGCCTTACTCGAATGTAGGGTGAAGGTTCCTGAGTATTTGGATCCACTTTAACGCGAATAGGGTGATCATTTCCGGCAATAAAACGGTTGCCCACATTATCGGTAAAAATTAACTGTTGTGTACCGTTTTGCTGCTCCACATCCATTAACACCGCCAGAAAAGGCGCGTCTTCAACGGTAATGCCAATTTTTTCAACCGGCGTCACCAGATAATACTTATCATCGTCTTTGCGGATCACATTAGAAAACAGCTTCACCAGTTTTTTGCGGCCGATGGGTGTGCCCATATAATGCCAGCTGCCATCGCGCTTAATCACCATATCGATATCGCCGCAATAGTCAGGGTTCCATTTTTCAACAGGGGGTAATGACTCATCTTCCAGTTGTTGAGCCAGTTTGTTGATATCCGTCATAACTTGCTCCTGTGTGATGGTTGGAAGTAATTTAGCCCAGTCACACCAGTTTACGCTGATTAAGGACGATAAAAAAGACGCAAAAGGCCAACGATAAGCGCTTGCCCGAAGCGGCAAATTTGGTCAAAATATCTTCAACGGAGGACTGTTATGTCATTTGCTAATCCATTTGCTTCACCCAGATTTAATAAGCAGTACGTTGCCGAAAACGGTGACACCTACATTGATAAAAAGCGTTGGCTCTGGTTGTTGTCGGTACTGGTGCCGCTGCTAACCTTGCTCGGGCCTTTGCTGTATATCGAAAGCGGTAAAGAATGGATGTTGTGGATCCCCATGGCGATTTTTTACCTGCTGATCCCACTGGCAGACTGGTTTATTGGTGAAGACAGCAATAATCCGCCTGAATCGATTGTGCCGCAGCTTGAGGCTGATGTTTATTATCGATGGATCACCTTTTTACTGGTGCCGGTACTTTTGTTCGGATTTGCCTTTACCGCCTGGTTTGTAAGCAGTTACCCACTTAGCTGGTCCGGTTGGCTGGCGGTGTTGCTGGTGAATGGATTTATTTGCGGTTACGGCATAAATCTCGGGCATGAGATGGGGCACAAACGATCCTTAAGTGAACGTTGGGCGGCCAAAATTGCATTATCACTGAGCGCTTACGGCCATTTTAATGTGGAGCATAATCGCGGCCATCACACCGAAGTGGCGACACCGGACGACGTGGCATCATCAAAACTGGGTGAAACCATTTACGGTTTCTATATCAAAGAATACCCGGGGGCTTTTGTCCGTGCCTGCCGGCTCGAAAAACAACGACTGAATCGAAAAGGGCATTCATTCTGGCACCCGGATAATGAAGTGATCCAGGGCCTGTTACTGACCACCTTTATTTATGGCGCTCTGACCCTGTGGCTCGGTTGGTCAGTATTACCTTTCTTGTTGTTAACAGCATTATGGGGTGGCTTTCAGCTAACTTCGGCAAACTACATTGAGCATTACGGATTACTGCGCAAAAAGCAGCCGAATGGACGATACGAGCGCTGCCAGCCGCGTCATTCCTGGAACAGTAATTTTTTATTATCGAACTGGAGTCTGTTTCATTTGCAGCGCCACTCCGATCATCATGCCAATCCCATGCGACGGTTTCAGGCATTGCGCAATTTTGAAGAAATTCCACAATTGCCCGCCGGCTATTACGCCATGTTTTTGCTGGCCTATGTGCCGCCTTTATGGTTTAAGGTGATGGATAAACGGGTGATTGCGTTTGCTGATTGCGATCCGGAGCGATTAAATCTGCTGCCGAAAAAAGCGGAGAAATACCTGAGCCAGTTATCTCAGCCTGATACATCAGGTAAACCAGCCTCTGATTGATCAGGCTTTTTTAATAACAAAAATAAACCGATTCTCTTTTTGCTGCTGATCCAGCAGTTTATGATCCATAAACTGGCAAAATTTCGGGACGTCTCTTTGGGTTGATGGATCATCAGCCATAACCGTCAGGCTTTCGCCCGATGACAATTCGCGCATCTTTTTACGGATCATCATTACCGGCTCCGGACAGCGCAGTCCCAAAGTATCTAAAGTGTGATCAGAATTGTTCACAACGGCTCAACAATTGGTGAATAAAGGCGCTAGTTTACGATAACTTGCGGGTTTTATCGATGATTGCGTCGTTTAAACCACAGATGTTGCATCACTTTATCAAACTGCGTTTTCTGTTCGCCATCGAGCTGTTGATAAAAAGGCGTGATCACAGCGAGCAATGTTTGAGTTTCCTTGAGTCGGGTTTCCAGATGACTGGATCGAAGTGTAAGGGTATCAACACTATTTAAGGATTTAATCTCTTTCAGCTTTAGGCGTTTTTGCTGCCGTTGTTCAATCTGCTCTAAAAACGTCACTTTAAAGCGCAACCAGGTTTGTTGTTGTGCTGGTTTTAGCTTTAGGTGCTGGTTCAAGTTATCGAGAAAAAGCTCAGATTCCTGCAGCGAAGCACTTTGAATGTTAGAAAAATAGCGGGCAAATTCTTCATCGGCAAAATCCACATTTAATTCCGACACAGAAAAACACAGGTTGGCCCAGCCAAACAGAGCAACAGTCATCAATAACAATCGGGGTTTACGGCTCAAAATAACCTTCCAAAAATAATTCCTTCTTATGAGCTTGAAGTATAGAAGCTACAAATAAAACTGGTTATGGATTATTACCCTTTTCTGTGTCAGATATTACCTACAAAAAAGAGCGAGTTTCGAGTTTCGAGTGTCGAGTCTCGAGTTACGAGTTTCGAGGTGTGTTGGGTGTAGAGTAGCAAAAGTAAATCGCGGTTACATTTAGTGGCATTATTCAACTTTAGTTTTATTCTGGGCAGGTTTACAATCCTGCTCACTATTAATAATAAAAGGAATGATATTTTGAAGTCTTTTCTTGTAGGTTTCTGCTTGACACTTTGCGCACTGGCATCCCCCTGGCTTTTGGCGACCAAAGCGTCGGATGTGAAGTCATTTACCCTGAAAAACGGTATGAAAATAATGGTGTTGGAAGATGACTCCATCCCTAATGCCAATATGTATCTGTTCTGGAAAGTCGGATCGCGCAACGAGTATCCCGGAATCACCGGTATTTCGCATTTCTTTGAGCATATGATGTTTAATGGCTCAAAAAAGTACGGGCCTAAAATGTTCGATCGAACCATGGAAGCCGCCGGTGGCGCCAATAATGCCTACACCACCGAAAACCTGACGGTTTATACCGACTGGTTTCCGGCAGACTCACTTGAACTTATGTTTGATCTGGAAGCGGATCGCATTGAGCATCTCGACATTGATAAAGACGTGGTGGAAAGTGAACGTGGTGTGGTGGCATCGGAGCGACGAACCGGTCTGGAAAACTCAAATTTTCGTGCAATTTCCGAAGAAGTAAAAAATGCTGCGTTTCGTGCGCATCCCTACAGCTGGTCGGTGATTGGTCACGAGAGTGATATTGAAAACTGGACCTTAAAAGACTTGCAGCAATATCACAAAACCTATTACGCACCGAATAATGCGGTTGTTGTGATCAGCGGTGATGTTCGTTTAAAACAGGTTAAGGCATTAGCAAAAAAATATTTTGAACCGATTCCAAAAGGTCCTGAGCCACGTCCGATTCATACCGTAGAGCCTGAGCAAAAAGGTGAGCGTCGAGTGTATTTGCATAAAGCCTCTGTGACGACGCCTAACCTGTTGATGGGCTGGCATGTCCCTGAAACAACCCATGATGATTTTTATGCATTGGATATTTTAAGTGACATTTTGTCCGACGGTAAAACCTCGCGTTTGTATCAGTCTCTGGTCGATCAGCAGCAATTGGCAACCCAGGTCTTTACCTATATGCCAATGAGTCTCGATCCCAATTTATTTTACACCTACGCGGTGGCGAATGAGGGTGTGACGGCGAAATCATTGGAGCAGGGTATTATAAACATTATTAACCAGATAATGACCGAAGGCGTTACCGACAAAGAACTGGAAAAGATTAAAAATAAAAAAGCAGTGGATTTTTACCGTTCGATGCAAACCATCAATGGTAAATCTAACCTGATTGGTACCTACGAGTTGTACTTTGGCGATTACAAGCGATTGTTCAAAGCCCCGGAGTATTATCAAAAAGTCACTAAACAGGATATTCAGCGAGTGGCAAAACAATATTTGATCAAGGCTAACCGAACAGTGGGTGTATTAAGTAATAAGGAGGATACTCATGAAAACGATCGCTAAATTCAGTACCGCAATTTTATTAGTGATTGTCAGTGGGGTGTTATCCGCTGCTTCATTTCAATTGCCCGCTTACCAAGAGATTACTCTGGATAATGGGTTAACGCTATTATTAATGGAACATGATGAAGTGCCATTAATTAATGTTGAAGTGCGAGTTAAAGCAGGCGCTATTGATTCCGATATTAAGGGGTTGGCCAATGTGACCGCTGAAGCATTAACCTTTGGTAATGCCAATCGCAGCAAACAGGAAATCAATGATGCGCTGGATTTTACCGGCTCCAGTTTTTCAACTTGGTCCGATAAAGAATTAAGTGGTGTAAGCGCCTCGTTCCTGAATAAAAACACCGATTTGGTGCTGGAAATTTTAGAGAACACCTTAAAATCGCCAAAATTTGAAAACCAAGAAGTCGAAAAGTTTTTAAACCGTTATGCAACGGAGTTGCAGCAAAAACAGGAAAGTCCCCGACAAATGATCGGCGACTATTTTAATGCCCTTTATTTTGCACAACATCCCTACGCCATTTCGAGTGATGCCGATAAAGCCTCGTTGAAAAAAATTGATCGCACCGCGATTGAAAACTTTTATCAGCGTTATTATCAGCCAAACAATACCGTTATTGCTGTCGTGGGTGATTTTAATAGCAAAGACATGGCAAATAAAATTACCAAGCGATTCAGCAACTGGAAAAATAAACATAAGCAAAACACCAGCGATATAAAGCCCTATTCGCCAGAGGCTGAAGCTCAAGTTTTACTGGTGGATAAAGACGACGCCCGCGAAACTACATTTATGATTGGTGGTAAAGGTATTGCGCGGGGTGATGAAAACTATGTGGCATTGCAAGTATTAAATACCATTTTAGGTGGCCGGTTTACCTCCTGGTTGAATGATGAACTCAGAGTGAATAGCGGTTTAACTTATGGTGCACGCAGCCGTTTTGCAACAATGAAAGAAGACGGCACCTTTGCTATTTCAACCTTCACCAAAACCGATTCAACCGAGCAGGCGATTGATCTGGCGCTTAAAACTTATCAACGACTCTGGAAAAAAGGGATTGATCAAGCAACACTTGATTCTGCCAAAGCTTACGTTAAAGGGCAGTTTCCACCGCGTTACGAAACCGCCGGACAACTGGCTGATTTATTGGTGAGTATGAAAGTTATGGGTATTGATGCCAGCTTTATTAATGAGTTTAACCAGTCCGTTAATGCCTTAACCCTTGAGAAAACCAAGCAGCTGATTGAGCAGTATTTTCCTAAACAACATTTGCAGTTTGTGTTAATTGGTAAAGCCGATGATATTCGTGATGTGGCGAAAAAATACGGGAAGGTTATTGAGGTTAAGATGGGAGAGCCAGTTAAGTAGTTTTTTTTGATTTTTGTTAAGAGTTAATTGAGAGGCCTCCCAATGGAGGCCTTTTTTCTATTTGAGTAAATGCAAGGACAGAGTCAAAAGCGTTTCGCATCGCTGCGCTTTCATGGCCGTTGATTGTTCCATTCATAAACGGCATTTCCGACATCCATGTCGGTCCGACTTACTTTTTGCAGGAGCCCAAAAAGTAAGCAAAAAGACTTGCCGTTACCACGGGGGTATTTGCTTATCATGAGTTTTATGTTCGATGTATTTCTATGCGATGTGCAGTGACTTCAGTCTGCTGACGCGAGGAATATAAGTACGATCGTAAGTGAGAGAACTGAAGTGTTTTACTACTTAGATTTAAATTAAAAGTTGTGAAAAGTCTTAACGTCCATAAACTTGCTAAACTCAAAGACACTCGTGAGTGTATGTCTAGAAATTCGCGTCAGCAATCAACCGGCAAGTTTTAGTTTCAATGTTTGCTTATACATTCCGGCAATGATGAGCAAGTTGCTAGCGCAGCGACAAAGATTTTTTGCTTCCTTTTGTATCAACTGACAAAAGGGAGGCGCCGAGTGGCGAAATGCAAGCTATCCGACTAGCATTTAGATTAAAGTACAAAATGCTTCTTCAATTTAAAAGATAAAAAGCCAAAAGCGTTTCGCATCGCTGCGCTTGCATGCGAGTTCCTTTTTCCAAGAGCTGAAAAAGGAACCAAAAAAGCCCTTATCCGTTACCACGGGGGTATTTGATCTGAATGTATATCGAAGTCAAAGTAATTCTGAAACACTAAGTGTTGATATCGAATTGCTGACGCGAGGAACATAAGTACGATTGGAAGCGAGTGACTTTAAGTGTTTTACTACTTAGATTTGAATTAAAAGTTGTGAAAAGTCTTAACGTCCATAAACTTGCTAAACTCAAAGACATTTTTCTTTAACTTTACCACACACCTAAAACAAAAAAGCCGATTCTAAACTCTTAGAATCGACTTAAAACTTAAAACTTAAAACGATCAGACGCGTTCAAACACCGTCGCAATACCCTGACCTAACCCAATACACATAGTCGCTACCCCTAACTTGGCGTCTTTGTTTTCCATTAAACGTAATAGTGTAGTGCTAATGCGCGCACCGGAACAGCCAAGTGGGTGACCCAGTGCAATGGCGCCGCCGTTCAGGTTTACTTTTTTATCCATTACATCGAGCAACCCTAAGTCTTTCAACACTGGCAATGATTGCGCCGCAAATGCTTCGTTTAACTCAAACAAATCAATGTCATCAACGGTTAAGTTTGCGCGCTGTAATGCTTTCTTTACCGCAGGTACAGGACCGTAACCCATAATCGCAGCATCACAACCGGCAGATGCCATGGCGCGAATTTTTGCGATGGGTTTAAGGCCGAGTGCTTTTGCTTTTTCGGCACTCATTACCAGCATGCCGGAGGCACCATCGGATAATGCGGAGGCGTTACCCGCCGTTACTGTTCCGGTGGGATCAAAGGCCGGGCGTAGTTTACCCAGATCTTCAACGGTCGACTGCGCGCGGATCACTTCGTCGTGGGAAAAGGTTTTTAAAGCGCCGTTGGCGTCGTGCCCCTGAGTGGCGACAATTTCGGCGTCAAACCGGCCTTCATCGGTGGCGGCTTGAGCTTTTTGATGGGAGGCGTAAGCGAACTCATCCTGTTGCTGTCGGCTAATACCGTGCATTTTGCCAAGCAGCTCCGCGGTGTAGCCCATAAAGCCGGAACCCTTTGCGGCAAACTTGGCCATTTGTGGTGCAAAGTCGACACCGTGTGTCATGGGCACATGCCCCATATGCTCTACGCCGCCAATCATGTAGACATCACCGTGTCCGGTCATTATGCCCTGTGCTGCGGTATGCAATGCCTGCATCGATGAACCGCACAAACGGTTGATGGTTTGCGCCGGTACCGTGCGAGGAATATCGGTCATCAGCTGGGCATTACGGGCAATATTAAACCCTTGCTCCAGTGTTTGTTGAACGCAGCCCCAGATAATGTCTTCAATATCTTTTGGATCCAGTGCCGAGTTGCGCTCCAGTAAAGATTGCATTAAATGAGCCGACAGTTCTTCGGCTCGAACGTTTCGATACATGCCACCACGCGATTTGCCCATTGGGGTGCGAATGGCATCGACAATAACGACTTCAGTCATAATAATTCTCCTGCAAAATTCAGTTGGCCACAGGCTTACGCGCTGTAAAAAGTTTTGCCATCTTTCGCCATGGCTGCCACACCTTCTGGTGCCGTGTAGGCTTCGCCCAGGTGCTTGTATTTTTCGGCTTGTTTTACCAGCGTTTCGATCCCTACTTCGTCGGCGTATTTTAATGCGCCGCCTCTAAAGGGAGGAAAGCCAAGACCGTAAATAAGACCCATATCGGCTTCGGCCGGTGTTTCGATAATGCCTTCTTCAAAGCAGCGAGCCACTTCAAATATCATTGGGATCATTAAGCGTTCAACAATTTCTTCGTTGCTGAATTCTTTACCCGGCTTACCAATAATGTCGAATACCGAGTCGTCGACGTCTTTTTGAGGACGGCCTTTTTTATCTTTCGAGTAAACGTAAAAGCCGCTGCCCGATTTCTGACCGTATTTGTCTTGCTTATAAAGTTGCTCGATGGGATCTTTGTCCAGCGCGCTCATACGATCGGGGAAGCCTTCGGCCATCACGCCAACACAATGCACAGCAGTATCAATGCCAACCACATCCAGCAAATAGGATGGACCCATTGGCCAACCGAATTTTTCCATCACTTTATCCACCTGACGGAAGTCGGCGCCTTCTTGCAGAAGCTGACTAAAGCCACGGAAATAAGGGAACAACACGCGGTTAACAAAAAATCCGGGGCAGTCTTTAACCACAATCGGTGATTTACCAATGGCGCTGGCGTAGGCGACAACGGCGGCGACGGTTTCGTCACTGCTTTTCTCACCGCGTATCACTTCGACCAGTGGCATTTTGTGAACAGGATTAAAGAAGTGCATGCCGCAGAAGTTTTCCGGGCGTTTTAAATTTTTCGCCAGTAAATCAATGGAGATGGTTGAGGTATTGGAGGTTAGAATGGCGTCATCGGCAATCAGTTGTTCGGCTTCACACAACACCGCATCTTTTACCTTTGGGTTTTCAACCACGGCTTCAACCACAATGTCCACCGGCTTGATGTCGTCATAATTTAACGTGGGTTTAATGTTGGAAATGGTTTTGGCCATTTTCTCGGCGCTGACTTTTCCAATTTTCATGCCTTTACCCAGGATCTTCATGGCTTCGCCCATGCCAAGGTCAAGCGCATCCTGTTTGATGTCTTTCATTACCGCAGGTACGCCTTTAACGCTGGACTGATAGGCAATGCCGCCGCCCATAATGCCTGCGCCTAAAACACCAGCCTGTTTAATGGTTTTGCTGGCGGCTTTACCGGCAATTTTGGCTTTCTTCTTTAATAGCTGATCGTTAAGGAAAATCTGGATCATGGCACTGGCCTGTGAGGTTTTTGCCATATTCACAAAACCGTCGTGTTCAATTTTTAACGCTTCTGCCTGATTTAATCCGGCGCCTTCTTCAATCACCCGAATCGCTTCCATTGGTGCAGGGTAGTTTTTACCCGCTTTCGCACCGACCATGCCTTTTGCTGTGGTAAAAGCCATGGTGGCTTCCAGTTTATTCAGTTTAAGCGGCGCTTTCTTTTGTTCGCGGCGTTGTTGCCAGTCGAGTGATCCGTTAATGGCGTCTTTCACCATTTGTAATGTAACTGCCTGTAATTGATCCGCTTCGCAAACAGCATCAATGGCACCCACTTTTAACGCGGCATCGGGTTTGCTGGGTTTGGCTGTGGCGATCCACTCAATGGCGTTATCACTGCCAATCACTCGTGGTAAACGGGTAGTGCCACCAAAGCCCGGGATCAATCCAAGCTTGGTTTCGGGTAAGCCCACTTGCGCATCGGTGGAGGCAACACGCAGATCACAACATAAAATCATTTCCATGCCGCCGCCCAGGGCAAAACCGTTAACGGCAGCCACCGTTGGAAAGGGTAAATCCTGAAAGTCGGTAAAAATCTGGTTGGCTTCTGCGGTCCACTGCAACAGCTCTTCTCTCGGGTTGGCGAACAAACCCTGAAATTCAGTAATGTCTGCGCCCACAATAAACACACCTTTACCACTGGTAACGATGGCGCCTTTGACATCTTTATTGGCTTTTAACGCTTCGGTAATGGTTTTCAGTTCATTAAGCGTTTGTTTGTCGAACTTGTTTACAGACTCATTTTTGTTGTCAAAGCAGACGTTGGCAATGCCATCATCAAGCATTTGACAGGTCAGTGACTGGCCTTCGAAAATCATATGTTTGACTCCATCCTTTACAGAGAAATGGGCTAAAAGCCCTTAAAATCATAGGGTTAATAGCATTAAATAGAAGAAACAGCGTCTATTTTTAACGGTTTATTGCACTGCGATAAAGAATTAATACTAACACAGTGAACTGGTCAGACAAGTGCTGCTGAGAGCCTCTTGTTTTGCGACTTATGCGCTTAGGCGAATGGTCGATACCCGACCCAGCCGACAGAGGCATTAAGTGTGGCCTAAACAGGGGCGTTAAAAATAGATAATAGGGGACAGGGCAAACAATAACCAGCGGTTTTCCCCGTTGCCGCAATCTGTATAATGCTGGGCTAGTTTCAGTCATTTTAAAAGTAGGTAATTCATGAACAACGACGTTTTTGCCAAGTTCGATGAGCACTTTGATGCTTTACTCGGTCGCTACCAAAGTTTATTGGCGGATCATAAATACGACTATGCGGTGATCCCATCGGGCATGCCGATCCGTAAGTATCTGGACGATATGGATTACCCCTTTAAAACCAATCCGCACTTTAAAGCGATTTTGCCATTGGCGGATCACCCGCATTGCCAAATTGTTATTCCACAATCGGGTAAGCCGACGCTGTGCTACTACCAGCCAGTGGATTTCTGGCATACGGTGCCTTCTGATCCGGAAGGCCCCTGGACCAGGTTCTTTGATATCAAAATTATTGCCCGTCCGGCGGATGCACTGGCGCATATACCGAAAAAGGGCCGGGTGATTTTGCTGGGTGAACAACAGGGCGTGCTGGATGCGGTGAGTTTTTCTGCGCATAATCCGGAAACCATTGTTTATCCGCTGTACTGGCAGCGTGCCTATAAATCCGATTACGAAATCGAATGTATTATGCAGTCGAACATCATTGCGACACGCGCTCACAATGCCGCACGGGATGCGTTTTATAACAAAGAGTCGGAACAGGGCATTCAGCTGGCGTATTTAAAAGCGGCAAAGCAGCTGGAAAATGATATGCCCTACGGCAATATTGTTGCGCTGAATAATAATGGCGCCATTTTGCATTACACCGGTTGCGAAGGCGAAGTACCTAAACAGCATCACTCGTTTTTGATTGATGCCGGTGCTCAGTTTCATGGCTACGCCTCAGATATTACTCGTACCTATTCGTTTGCGAAAAACGATGAGTTTGCCGACATGATCAAAACCATGGACGACATGCATCTGGGCTTGCTCGATAAAATAAAACCGGGTGCGTCTTACGTTGACCTGCACATAGAAGCGCATCATAAAATTGCCGCTATCTTAAAACAGTATCAATTTGTTGATATGGAGCCAGCCTCGCAAGTTGAAGCCGGTATTACCAGCGTGTTCTTCCCTCACGGACTGGGTCATCAATTGGGATTACAGGTCCACGATGTGGGCGGCCATCAAACCAATGGCAACGGTGGTACCACTAACCCACCGGCGGAGCATCCCTTCTTACGCAATACCCGCGAAATTGAAGCGTCACAGGTGTTAACGGTGGAACCCGGTTTGTACTTTATCGATTCGCTATTGGCGGATATTAAATCGTCGGAGTTTGATAAGCAGGTTAACTGGAAAAAAATTGACGAGTTTAAAAAGTTTGGCGGTATCCGAATTGAAGACGACATAGTGGTCACCGACAAAGGGCATCGCAATTTAACTCGCGAAGCGTTTGATAAACTTTAAGCGACGCTTATCCTCAACCAATCCGGTAGATAACGAATGTTTTATAGCAATCATTTATAAAGACAGCATAAAACACAGCGTTATGAAACAGGGTTGGTTGAGTTAGCCAACCTCCGTTAACACACTAAGATCGACTACCTATAAGAAAACCAAGCCAATATGTCTGGATACTCGGTACCATCATCACCTGTTGAAGTGGAAGAAGTGATCAAAGGCAGTCGCTTTATAACCCGCGCCGAAAATGTCGCCACGGTTGATGCAGCAAAAGACTACCTGCAATCCTTAAGAGACGCAGAGCCAGACGCCACGCATCATTGCTGGGCTTATATTGTCGGCGATCCCAACAGCACAACCTTACTCAGTTGCTCCGACGATGGCGAACCGGCTGGCACTGCGGGTAAACCCATGCTGAATATATTGCAGCACTCAGGTGTCGGCGACATTATTGTGGTGTGTACCCGTTATTATGGCGGCACAAAACTGGGAACAGGTGGCTTGGCTCGTGCTTACGGCGGCGGTGTAAAGCTGATCATGGAACAGCTAACAACAACCGAAAAAATAGAAAAAGCGGCACTGCAAATAGTTGGCGCTTATGAATGTGGAAAAGATATTGAGCACGAATTAAAACAGGTGGATGCCACCATTGAGAATATTGAATATGATGCGGCAGTCACTTATCGGGTATCATTACCACTGAATAATAAACAACAATTAACCGAACAACTTAAGGTTCGATTTGGGGAAAAAGTACAATGGAAATCTATCCAATAGCGAAACACATTCACATGACCTTTGCCGGCTTATCCTTTCTTGGATTTGTCATTCGAGGCTACTGGATGATCAGCGGCTCAAATTTATTGCATAAAAAGCCGGTTAAAATTTTACCGCACATTATTGATACCATTTTATTATTGTCAGCTGCAGTATTAGTGGTGCTAACTGGCTTATACCCACTGGCGGTAGACTTTGTAACGCTAAAATTATTATTGCTGGTGGCGTATATTATTTTGGGAACTTTTGCCCTTAAACGGGGTAAAACCAAAGCCATTAAAGTGGCTTCCTTTGTTGCTGCGCTGGTGATCTTTTTATCCATATTCGCTGTGGCAATGCATAAACCGGTTTTTTAAGGTGACTTAATAAAGTCTGATACTTAATATTAATAATGACTAACATTAAGAATGATCTATATTAAAAATGATCAATATCAAGCTTAGGCCACTGATTATTTCATTGCTAATAGGCAGTGCAGTAGCGGTGGCTTTTTATTTTATCGACAAAGGCGTAGCGGCTTACCATTCCGTTGGTGAGCTGGGCGAAGGTTTTGGCGATATACTATTAACGGCAAAATGGCTGATTATTGCAGGTATTATTGTAAAAGGCATATTGTTAAGTTTAAAAAAATAAACACTCAAATACCGGATGATAATGAGCAAATTTGGACTGACAAACAATCATGATTGAATCCATAGGAAAAATCTTTTCAACGTTATCCACCGCGGCTAAAACGGCAAAAGCATTGCAAAAGATAATCAGCGATGTTGACGGCGATGAACGTATCTTAATGGAAGAGATCAAAGAAAATGCCGGCTTATGCTGGTTGGTCACCAAGCGAGAAGTTGAACCCGCGCGAGTGATTAAAGAATTACAAACCGCAGAGTACGATAGACTGTTAAAAACAGACTTTGATTTTAATCGTTTAAAGCGAAAGAAAATTAAAGCCAGCCAGCGCTATAAAGGCACCGATCTAAAATCCTTTATCGGCAAAGACACCTACCATCTGGTTGAAAACATCTACGATCGGATTAAAGAAATGAAACGCATCCACAGAATTGATAATAACCTGGAACGCATTCGCTGGACGGTTCGATTCAGTAATTTGCATAAACGGATATTGTTATTGCTGGAGCATTTGAAGGGTTGAATTAATGTGAATCAATGGGATGAAACGTGAAGAAAATCTTATTTATTTTAATGGTTGCTTTAGTATTTGGTTGGATTTATCTAAAAGCTAATAAAAAGCCAAATGCAATTGATAGAGTAGAACCTGATAATAACGTTTTAAATTCAGAAAGCTTTGATTCCATAACAAAATCAAAAACCAAACATAAAAATATCGATAAAAAAGTAGAGCCGTCTTTATCGAATTATAAAGATATTGTTATAACCGATGAAGAAATACTTGAGTTAATTAAATGGAGTCAAAATCGAGGCTATTGGGGAAAAGAAAACCCTTATCATGGATATTCTTTCGATTCTTTAAAGAGCATGGCTGATTTGGATGACCCTTTAGCGCAATACATGGTAGGGCGAGAATTACGTTCAAAAGGTAAACTAAAAGAATCAAAAAAGTATTTTCAGCTTGCAAGTATTAACGGATTAACCAGTTCCTTGGTCGAGTTGTCATCTATAAGTAAAGTGCAGTACCTTAATAACTACCTAAGTGGTGAATATAATAGTAATGAACTAATTTCGGCTTATGCTTATTTAAAGGTTGCAATAAAAAGGGGTGATCCAAATGCAACAACGTTATTGGAAAGTTTGTCGCTAACGGAACAGTCAAAGTTAAGCGATGCACAAAGAATCAAAGTAGAAAGCAAAGCAGAAGAAATTTATAGTGAGTTACTACAAGCACGACTAGCCAAAGGAATGAACGACTTTGATAATAGTATTCCCGATTCACTTTGGAAGGCTCAGCAAAAATTTTTGAATATGCAAAGAAAATTGCGTCAAGCAATTGATGATGTTGAGTATTAATTTGCATTACTATTACTAGAGCATTTTAATGGAGCCATGCTATGGATGAAAATGATTTAAAAGCGCTTAATAATATTGAAGAATATGGATGTCATGTACTTAAAGTTATGGAAGGAGAGGGCGAACCATCATTTTCTTACTCAATAGGTATTAATAAAAAGCAAAATAAACCAGATGTTGTGGTACTAGGTTTGAATTCTGAACTAGCTCATTCAATGGTCAATAACTATAAAGATCGTGTAATTGAAGGAGAGGTATTTGAGCCAGGTAGGTACTATTCAGATTTTCTTGAAGGCTTTAAAGTATGCTTCATAAAAGTATCTAAAAAACATTTTGAAAAATACTTTGGCTGGGGTCTTTGGCTCCATAATGGAGACGATTTTGATATGCTACAAATAGTTTGGCCAACGACAGATGGTAAGTGGCCTTGGGATAGAGATAAATCAGAGTTTTACCAATGGGCACAGCCAATATTAAATGAAGAAGGTGAACTAAACGCAATATAATAAATAGTGTTTATAAATTAAATTTTTCACTATATTAGCTCCAGAGATAGTTATTGCCAATAGAACGACAATTTCGCAAATTAATTGAATTTTACTCAACCAAATGGGCACTTCTTCGTTAAGTTATTAACCGACATACATAAAACCTCATAAGGAGCGCCAATGTTCAAACACATACTGGTCAATGCTCAAGCCTCAAAAACGGTTCAGTTTTTAAAGACGATTCTAGTCAATCATCCAAAGCGATTAATGATCATCTCGTTAATGCTACTTGGCCTTTCGGCCTGTGATAACACCACGGTTTCCGCCAGCAGTGGCGAGCGCTATGTGTTTTTTGTGCAGTACACTAACGCAGCCTTTGGGCAGGATTTTCGAGCGCTTTACATTAATAGCGAAGGTGAAGTGATTAAAGCGGAAGATTCCGTATTGCCGGAGTTAACCTTGGATGGCAGTTATACCCAGCAGCAGCTGGATTATTATTACTTTCCCAATCAATCGATACAGGCGCAATTGAGTGCACAACCAATGGATGATCTGGTTGATGCAAGCCTTACGGTTGATGCTAATGCACAAGAGCTGGTGACCAATTCTGCTTGTCCCGATGCGGGCGTGTTTCGCTATGGCTTTTACAGTTACAACAGTGTCGATGAGCTTTACACTGAAATTTTGTTATTCGAAACAACCGCAGAGGGTATTCAGTTGAACACGTCAACTGGCGCGCAAACCATCAACGAAGCGTTAATGACTTTTGCCACCGAGGCTAACATTGCCTATCCTTCCGTTGGTCCCTGTGGTGGATACTGGAGTTATGAATAGAGTTATCAATAAAGTTAGCTATAGAACGTTATTGGCAAAAACTAAATAACGCCTTCGTGTTTTAACAGCCACTCTTTTCTATCCAATCCGCCAGCGTAGCCGGTGAGTTTGCCATTGCTGCCAATAATTCTATGGCAGGGCACAATAATCGAAACCGGATTTTTTCCGTTGGCTGCTCCCACGGCACGTACCGCTTTTGGGTTGTTAAGTTTTTGCGCCAAACTGCCGTAACTGTCGGTGTGACCAAAGCCAACGGTTAATAATGCCTGCCATACCTGTTGTTGAAAGTTGGTGCCATGAAGATCCAGCGTCACATCAAAGGTCTTTCGCTTACCGCTAAAGTATTCCGCCAGTTGTTGTTTTACCTTATCCAACACAGCGCAACGCTGTACCTTATGATTGGTGTTTTTAAAATACAGAGACGTGACGCCCTTATCACTGGCCGTGAGCTCAATGGTGCCAATGGGTGATTGAAAATAATCTATATAGGGCTGCTTTAATTGATTCATGCTCGTATGAAGTTCCTGATGCGTAATTTAAACGAATGACTGAAGCGTATTTATTTAATGCAAATAGAGTCAACGCGTATCGGATTGTCGACTGAGAAAATCCCAAATCTGAAACGTCAGATAGCTGCGCCACGGTGCGGCGTTATCGGGATCAATTGCCAGCTGATGATCCCTGAGTGCGTTTTTTACACCCAAATCGTCCCCCAGCCATATATCAGGATCTTTAACGCCCCGCAGTTTTAAATAGTTCAGTGTCCAGGGGCCGATGCCTTTGATCTGGGTAATATCATTAAGCACACTTCTATCCGTGTCGATTTCATTGCTGTGCGTTATATACCACTTTGCAAATTCAATTAACGATGTTTTGCGTCGGCCGGGCATTTTAAGAAACGACAAATCTGATCCGGCAATGGCATCTGGTGTTGGAAACAGTTTTTTATCATTCGAAAAATCATCGCCCAGATGATCGACCACCTGAGTCACCAGATTGTGCGCCGCTTTTACCGAAACCTGTTGGCCCAATATCGCCCGAACGCCGGCTTCAAACAGACTCCACACACCGGGAATTCGAATACCGGGTTTGATTAACGATGGCGTTAACACTTGTGCCAGTTGTTTATCAATTTCAACACTGTTGATGTGCAGATCAAACAGCTGCTTAATTTTATTGACGATGATCATGGTGTGTTTCGGTTGATTGATCTCAAGTGTTAATTGCAATGCGTGTTTACCGGCAATGGGACTGATTTCAAACTGCCCCTGTATATCGTCTTTGTCAGCAGCAGAGTAACGAAACGTTCGGCCATAGCCAGTTTCAGTTACCCATTCCAGAGAAGGGATTATCCGGTGCGATAAAAACCGCTGCATGTGCGGCCAGTCGAATGGTGGTCGATAATACAGAGTTAACCGACAACCGGGTTGTTGGCTTTTGGTTTGTTGACGGCGAATATTACTGGGGCTGAGCGCAAAGTTTTTCTTAAAGCAATCGTTAAACCGACGGATGCTGTTAAAACCACTGGCCAGTGCAATGTCGGTAATGCTCAGGCTGGTGTTATGTAACAGCTGTTTTGCAAACAGGCATTGTTGATACAGTGCGTAGGCTTTAGGCGATATGCCGAGATAGCTTTGAAACAGTTGCCGCAAATAGCGATCACTGATGCCAAGCCGTTGTGCCAGATGTTCGGTAGAGTGTTGCTGTAAGGCGCCTTGCTCAATCAGCAACATGGCCCGGCGAAAGGATGTTTCGGTGCCCATCCAGGCGGGTGAGCCGGGAGCACTGTCGGGGTGACATCTTAAGCAGGGGCGAAGGCCGGTATTGGCGGCTTCAATGGCGCTGCCAAAGTACACTACGTTGGTTTCTTTCGGTGACGTTGCCGGACAAATGGGGCGACAATAAATCCCGGTGGTTTTAACGCCAGTAAAAAACAGGCCATCAAAACGCGGATCGCGGGCCAGTCGAGCCTTCTGGCAAATTGTGTTGGTGAGTTTTAATTCGGTCATGGAGCCATTCTAAACCAGATTTCATATCAAACTAGCCAAAAACGGAACTGAACCCATATTTGTAGAATATGAGTTTAGTGAAAACAGAGTTTCGCCTTTTTCGGCGACCTTCTTTTTCTGGCAGTTAATTGCTCCTGCATTAACTGCATTTACTACATCCATGTAGCTCAGCCAAAAAGAAGGCACAAATTCGTCTGGAACGAATTTGAACAGCGTTAGCTGGCCTGAAAGGTGGAGGGCAGGATGCCCGGAATAAAAGGCCCTACGCTCCAGCAATTAAGCCCTGCGGGTTCCTCAAAATCACTCATACCTATCAACACACCGTTATTGACAGCCTTCCATGGCTGACAATAACTTCCACTGGCGTCCATGCCAGTGGATGTGTGCGGTATGAATGATTTTGAGCTTAATTAAGTCTCTTCAAAAAAACTTTAAAGGAAAAGATGGAAAGATATGTCGGTGTTAGTCTTCCGGAGACATGGATTTTGCGAGATGACTGAATACCACCTGCGGATTTTCTTCCAGCAGATCGTCGTCTTGCTCAATCACAATGACAAACTCATCATCGGTATTAAATTGTTGCAGTTTGTTCTGGCTACGGATCTCTATGCTTGCGGGCTGCTCAAAGGTAAATTTAATGGCTTCCATAGTTGGTGCAAACATAGAGGCCATGCCGCCCATTTCATCAATAAAGTTATTGGTGTCATCTAAAATTAAAAACAGAGTGCGGTAATCCACCTGTTTTTGTTTTGGCGCTTCTACACCAAAATTAATGCTAAAGCTAACAGCACCTTTTGGTTGATTAATTCTTAACGTCATATTTTCCGCTTGTTCTTCAGTAACCGCGGGTAATTCGACCGTACCATCTTCTGCAATGGCTATCTGGGTTTCGGTTTTTGTCTCGGTATTGTTATCAATAAGCGTTAGCGTAACATCGCTTAAATTTAGTCCTTCTTCTTTAACCGTGAGTGCATTTTTTGAATAAATGTAGGGCGACTTAGCGCGCTGAAATATCGACAGATATTCATTAGGTTTGCTGTATTCAATATCCCTGTAGGATTCATCTGCACATACTTTTTGAACTAATCCAAGAGAAAGCCCAACAATTAAGCAGCAGCGAAGCAAAAATCGAATGGTTAAGTGTTTCATGAATTGCATTGTCCTTATTGGTAATAATTGAGTAATTAACAGCTTAGTAATAGAGAGCTAAGCGATAGTTAAGTTCCCTAGTCTACGCAAACTTAACTGAATAAAGGGTGAATGCTGCTAAAACAGAAAGGGCGATCTAAGCGTGTATTGTCAGGAGTTAATAAAGATTGGCAGGGTTTATAGGCGGTAAAGTGATGTAGTTATGGCATTGACTTCTGATTATAGTTGGATGAGTATTAATTAACTCTAAGTTTAAGCAAGCACTTGAATTTCGGATATTTAATAATGGATGAAACGGAAAAACTTGTAGAGAAGCATTTGAAATACTACGGATATTCGCAAATTGACTTTGAGCCAGATGGCAATGTTCCGCCTGATTTTTTAGTTGATAATCGAATTGCTATCGAAGTTCGCCGTTTAAATCAAAACCATTTCAATGGTAACCATGTCAAAGGCTTGGAGGAAGTTTCTATTCCACTTTGGCATCGCTTCAAAGCTCTAGTGGAGTCCTCTGGGGCTCCACTAGATGGAGATAGTTGGTTTGTTTATTTGCGGTTCAGTAGGCCTGTCGAAAAATGGAAGACGCTTAGAGTTACTCTCGAAAATGCTTTAGATAATTTCAAAAATACCTCTGATAAAAGAAGTCGAGTCATTGCTAAGGGTAAAGGTTTCGAACTTGAAGTTTGGTGCCGTACCGATGTTCCCCAAGATACGATGTTCGTCATGGCTGGATGTTCTGATGAAGAGTCTGGCGGCTGGTTGCTCCCGCAAATGCAGATCAATCTAGAACATTGTGTACAGGAGAAATTGAAGAAGATAAGTAAAGTAAAAGAAAAATATCCTGAATGGTGGCTGGTACTCGCAGATCATATCGGCTTTGGCCTTGATGTATCCGAGCGTGATATTTTTCGTAACCAAGTGTCAGTCGATCATAACTGGGATAAGATAATTCTAATAGATCCAAGAGATCACACTAGGTGGTTTGAAATCTAATAATGTGTCTATGATCATCAACATTGCTGAACTATCGTTGTTGTCTGTCATACTCCAGTTAATATAGTGCTAACTCGCAACATATGTATCTCTTAGCCTATGAATAATACTATGCAATTAAATAGGTGAGCCATTAGACTAGTGATGTAGATTTTATGTGTAATTAAGGTGTCGTGATGAAAAAAAATGTATTTCTATCTGTACTCTTATTTGTTGTTCTCTTTGGGTGTTCAAAAAATGGTACTTCAACAGATGAAATAGTCGCACTTAAAGAGTTGGAGAATCTTGAGGAAAGCAAGAAGTGGGCGTTAATGACGGGAAAGTGGTATGGGAATCAACCAACTAAAAGTGGCGGAAGACGTGAGCACATAACAGATAGATACGCAGATGGCACATACAAAATCACGTACCGAATATATGAAAATACTGGTGCCTTAAAAGAAGGCGCTGAAGTCGGTTACTGGGGTGTTTCGGGACCTATTTACTTTTCAATATTCAAAGGTTGGTTAAAAGATGGCAAAGTGACTCCAGCGTTATCGTCAAATCCATATAATTATGATGCTTACCTAATTATCATCCTTAATGATAAAGAGTTTAAATACAAACATTTAAGTTCTGGTAACGTTTATACCTTAATCAGAGTTGATAGCGAGTACCAGCTAGGGTCAAAGTAGCGCAAAGTATGTGCAAGTAACTTTCTATTGACTTTCAAACAGTAAGAAAAAATATCCATTGCTTAATTTGTTTGTTGTCACTGGAGACCATGAGTGAAGCCGCAACATCATCAAACAACCATTTATAGCGGGCGTTAAATACTATGAACGGAACTCTAAAAAATATAGTTGTTCTAGGAACAATGGTTCTTATCATTTTTATTTTTATAGGCGCCTATCAGATACAACTTGACAGCGAAACCAAGTCAAACGCAATTAAGCGTGTTCTTGCATTAGCTGAAACGAATGCTAAGTCACACATCAAATCAGGCAATATCGTTCTTCTAGCTGCATCGCACGGATGGGGGCCAAATGATATTCCTAGTTTGGATATGAGCTTATATGACTCTTGTGTATCCGAGGTTGTTGAACTAAAAGTCTACAGAGAGTATTCGGATGTGCATTTACCGGATTCACGTGAAGAAAAATTTAGACGATACTCTGAAGATCCGGAAAGTACCTATGAATATGCAGCTCACTTTAATCATTTGATTCTTGAACATATAAAGAATAGTGAAATTTTGAAATGTATTTAATAAAAGCATTTAAGGTGATACTTTGAAAAAGCTACTGCTAAATGTTGAAAATCTATATTTAGTAATAATTGACGTTGTCCTTGGCGAGATAGTTATTCCTGAAAAAAGAAGTCCAATTGCACTTCAGAAGCCCCGTCGAACAATTAGTCGTTGAGAAATATGAAATTAATCACCAATCTTAATCCTGGATTTATAATATTCTTTTTACTAAGTTGGCCAGTTCTACTGACTCCGTCGTTTACTCTTATAGGACCGCATGCTCGTGGTGCCGAATACACACAAGCTCAATTTTCAGGTTTAATCTATACTGCTTTGTTATTTTTATTTTGGCTGCTTATTTTCCTAAGCCCATTGTTTTCAATAAAACTTAAGCGGTTAATATTAAAACCTGAATGTCAGGAAAAGGTTTTAATAACGATTCTTCCATATCTCTTTATATTTAGCGCACTATTTATATCTGTTTCTTATGAGGTGGTAAACTTGCTATGAAAGACTGTTTTCGCTTTTGGTCAAAAGGAAAAATATAAAATTAGATTGTTCTTCTCATTAAAATTTTCAGATTAAGTATAGACATCCTTAATTCAACAATTCTTCAATCAAAAAGAAACGCGATCACTGATTCCAGATCATCCACTGGTTTTTGTTTTACCAGTCGTTCACAGGCTGTGTGTAATTCTTTTTGGCTCGACTTTTCCAGCGTGGCGACTCTGTCTTGAAAGTCGGTGGCATTAAATTGTAAGGCTGTACGATTGGCGTGATTTAACTGAGAAATCTGCTGGTATAAAAAAATAAAACGACCCAGTATTACGTAGGGAAAATTGCGGTTTTTAATGGGACCAATGCAGGCCTGATAACCGCCCAGCGGTAATCCCTTAAGGCTAATATCCACCAGCTTATCGGCACCAAACCAGGCGCTACCAAATCCAACCAGCCCGCCGCCTATGGCACCCAACATAAAACTGTGACCAGCCAGTGCAAAATCCACCGCTGCGCCACCAACCGCGCCGGTCATGGTGGCGGCGTACATCAATTGTTGTTTATTTAAACCCCAGGCAAACCACTCGCTGCAATCAAACAGGTCGGGTGGTAAATCCAGATGATCCAGATCGATGTCTACCTGAAAATGCGCGTAGTTGGCGAGCAGTTCTTTAATTGCGGTTTGTTCGCGCTGTTTCATCCAGTGTTGGTAGCGTTTTTCAAGAACCGGTTGAACCTGTTTTGCCTGTGCCTTGTTTAAAACTTTTTGGCTTTGTTGATAGTGGCAGAGATCATCCACCAGTCGCGCCAGTATTTTAATGCTGGTGTCGCGTTGTTCGTCACGTTTGTGAACCAGATCGTCGGTAATTGCGGTGAGGGTGTTTGCCCAGTCGGGATTAAGGTGGGCAAACGTTTTTAATAATTCGACCTGTTTGTCGAAGTCGGCTTTCATTGGGTTAAACACTCGCACCGATTTAAAATATTGCGCCAGCGCGTTTTGCCATTCGGTAATGTGATCGGTGTTTTCAATTGGATTAATCAGCGCCATGCTGGGTTGACCGGTCCAGCGCAGAATTTCCATTTCAGCATCGTACTCTGCGCCATAGGGGCGAGAACCATCCACCACATACAAAATAGCGGCGCCATTAATAATTGGTTTTAGTAGAGCCACTTCGTCTGGAAACTGTTGCTGACACACAGGATCATCAACAAATTTGGCAACCGCCGCGGCGCGCTCGTGGGCGTTCACCTGTTGCTCGTTCAACCATTTTAAAACTTTAATCGGGCGTTGAAAGCCGGGGGTATCAATCAACTGATAACGTCCGTGCAGAGTTTCAACGGTAATGGGATCGGCGGTTTGCGTGGTGCCACTCTGACTGGATATGACCACATCGTCGTTATGGGACAGCGTTGAAACGATGGAAGATTTGCCTTTGTTGGGATGACCCACAACAGCAAATTGCGGTAATGAATGATCAGTCATGAGTAGTGATCCATTGCTCGGGCAGGTAGAGCCGCCATTGATTAAGCCCGGCGGCAAATCGTCGCCATTCGTTTAAGTGTTGAGTTTCGGGCGGTAGCAGTTGGTGCTGACGGTAATTCACCGGCAGCAAATAGCCCTGACCGGTTTTTAAATAGTCTTCAAGTTCCGCCATGGGTGGTTCCCAGGCTTTTACCAGAACCAGTTGTTCACCGCTGTGTTGCTCCGCCTGATGTTGTTGTTCATCGCTGGCCAGAGGCCCTGCAAACAGTTCTGAGGATTGACGGCATTGCGACGGCAATTGTTGCTTGATGGGATCACTCAAACCGGCCCAGTTGGTTATCGCTAAATGGCTGGGCAGTGTATGGGTGATATCACTTAATGTCGGCGAGGAAGGCTGACGACGTTGGTGCTGTTGCCACTGTTGATCAAGCTGGGTCTGAATATCCTGTTGCGACTGACGGCTTAACCAGAATCGGGTAACCAGAAACAGAACCCCTCTGGCGAAAAAGGAATAAACCAGTAAGGTGGCGAATACAAACGGCCACCAGTTAGCAAACGCCAGCGTATTCGGGTCGCTCGTCAGTGCGCCCTGTGTCAGCTGGGTCAGTCGTGAGTCCTGCGTCGCCTGTAGCAAGGCCAGGTCTGGCTGGGCGGCTTGCCAGAACCACCAGGGCGAGGCAATGGTGTTTAACATCGGCAACAGATCGCTGGCGTCCAGTAAGGTACTGCGCCAGACAAAGTTGATGTCGGTAACCAGCAGCAATAAAACAAACGTGAGCATACTGGCTACTGCGTAGGCTAAAGCGGCGGCCTGACTTTGCATAAACAGCCAAAGCTTATCCAGTCGTTTTTGTTGCAGCTGATGCAACACCCGCGATTGACTGGCGGATAAAATCGGCAGCTTGCTGGTCAGTCTGGCAAGGTTGATGCCTTTACCGGTGATAAGTGAGCCAATGGAGATCACAATGCTGAGCAGAGGGATAAACACAAACACCAGCAACAAATACAGCACATTAACGCGCCCTTGCTCGTCACCACTGAGCGCCGCAAAGCTGAGTAAAAAGCCAAGCGCGAGGCCAGTGAATAAAATCGGCCAGGAAAGTTTATAAATGGGTTGCGGCTGAGATGACTGCACAATTCACCGTTGATTTAGAGTTATCGTAAACGTGATTTAATAAGCACGCTAATGAACAAAGGTAATGCTTTAAAATAAAGCATTAAAAGCTATTTTAGCGACTAACCTTTTCATTATAAAAGATTTTTCATCATAATGGGTGGCGCAAGGGGTGGCGCAGGCAAAATCGCCAAGGGTAAAGTGTAAGCAGCCGTAAACACGATTAACTATCCTTATCTTTAAATAGTCACCAATAAATAACCATCGATCGGGTATTACCGGCTGTGGTCGCGGTTTATATCGTTATCTGCCTTTTCAGTATCAGTCTAGTCAGAACCGGATTCCTTAGAACCAGATTTCGAAGAACCGGAATTTGAAGAATCGGATTGTGAAGAGTTAGCACCGTTTTTATTGTCCTGCTCACTGTCATCATCCGGATCGGGATCCAGCTCAAGCACTTCGCCTGCAATGGTAAAGGCCGTGGGTGGAAAGTCGGTTAATAATTCTTTTATATCAATGTTAAATCGGCCTCTGAAATTATCGCCGTCCAGCTCGGCGGGAAAAAACACCAGTTGAGAATCTTTCGATTGCTGCTTAATGGTTTCAATTGTGATCTCATCCAGAGTCTCTATAGAGGCTTCAATTCGAATGGTTTCCAGAAACTCTTCAAACTCATGTTCGGTGCGGCCTTTGCCGTCTTTTTTTGCCTGAGCCAATACGCGGATCTGCGCGTGTGACCAGGCTTCGGTACGGGTGATCAGATAGCTGAACAGCAACATTAATTTTGAAGTTGCACCGCCCACCCACCAGATATCGATTTGTGGCGGTTCATCGCCATTATTATTAACTTTTTCAAATGACTTAAACTCTGCCGCAAGCGCCACCACATTAAATCCGGCATTTAATACGCAGTTGATATTGTCGGCGTAGTTTTTCTGTTTGTCGCTTTGCAGGTTATCCGCCACCGACAGCCAGTTCAGTAAAATGGTGTTGGCTTTTATTGGACCGACGCCGTAAGCCTGCAGCAGAATTTTCAGTCCGGTGGAAAAATCCGGCGCCTCTATCACCAGTGGAAAAGCCTTTGCTTTCGAGTCATCAATCGACGCCTGATACTCCTCGAGTACTTTGTCTCGATCGGGTTTTTGCTGGTCTTTTTGTTGTCCGTTTTGTTTATCTGTTTGCTTACCTTTTTGATTATTTTTTTGTTCCAAAATTTGAACCATGGTGGTGACACCACTGTTGCCTTCTATCAAGGCAGAAAAAAACAACAGGGCGCGACGATGATCCGGCTCTTTGGAAAAAATTAAGGTTTGTGGTCGCCAGTCACCCGGATGTTCCGGTAATGAGTTGACTTTTATCAAGTGCTCGCGAATATGTTTAAAGTGCGCGCCTCGTTGATGATCGGCCCACCGATGTTGATGCTGTGTTTTTTGCAGGTAATGAAAAATACCAAACAAAACCGAAGCCGCAACAATGGATGCGGTCGGGTTGATCGCCAGCATAACCACCACGCAGGCAATGGCACCGGCCAAACTGACGTATTTATGCGACAGTTTAAAATTCGGTCGAAACGATGGGTTGGCAGTGTCGGAAGCAAAAAAGGTTGCGTAATTAAGTAGCGCATAAGACGCGAGAAAAAACATGGTAATGATGGGCGCCAGAAAGTTCAGGTTGCCCAGTGCAATGGCCGTTAGCGCAATCGCCAGAGACGCCAGAATAGCATTGCGCGGGTTATCGTCTTTGCCGTGACCTTTGGCAAAAATCGATAAGTTGGGAATAAGCCGGTCTTTGCCCATGGCTTGTAACACCCGGGGCGCGCCAAGCATGGATGCCATACCGGAAGACGCCGTTGCCGCAATCACACCGGCAGCCACCAGGATGCCCACGGAGGATAATTCGCGCATCACGTAATAATTGTTTTTGAGTTCACTGAGTTCGCTGCCACTGGCAAGAAAAAACGCCGTGGCCAGATAAATCAACATGGACACCGCAATGGCTAAAAAGGTACCCAGCGGGATCGCCTTGGAAGGATCTTTAAGATCACCGGACATATTTAATCCCTGAGTAAAGCCCGAAATTGCCGGGAAAAACAGCGCAAAGGCAATCCAGAAAGATTCGGACTTTTGTTCCAGTACCCAGTTTTCTGCCAGTCGCTCCTGACTGAAGTTTTGCACGCCGCCCCAAAAAAACGTCAGTAAACTCAGGCCAACAATCGCCATAACCACAAATTGCAATTTGGTCGCCCAGTCGGCGCCTATCCAGGCACTGACAAACAATAACAGGGTAACGGCAAAGGCTATTTTGCGCGCGGTGATCCACTCTGGCCAGTCGTTAATGGTCACCAAAACTTCACCCAGACCAATGGTGTAAAACGCAATGGCAACCGAAATGGAAATAAACAGTGTTAAACCAAGTGCTCCACCAAACTCAGGGCCAAGGGTGCGAGAAATCACATAATAAAAACCACCGCCTTTAACCCGTTTGTCGGTGGATATAACCGCAAGCGATAATCCGGTAATGGTGCAAATGGTAAAGGCGATCAACATGATGATTAATGTTTCTGCCAGTCCCACCATGCCAACCACATAGCCGGTACGCAAAAATAAAATAATGCCCAGGATGGTCAGTACACTTGGCGTAAATACACCGGCAAACATGCCAAATTTTGACGATTGCTCGGCTTCACCAAAGGTAAACGATTTCTTCACAAATAAACCTCAAACAATTCAGTTACGGGTTATAGAGTGTTGATCATGATTTTTACTATACGTAAGTTTTGTAAGAAAGGATATGGGGCGGGGTGAGTGATAATGGTGAATACTTAGCTTTCAAAGGCCACAGACACTTCAGATTGTATCTAGAGATTCGTGTTAAAAAGTCAAGTTCAAGAGCGTTTCGCATCGCTGCGCTTACATGGCCGTTGATTGTTCCATTCATAAACGGCATTTCCGACATCCATGTCGGTCCGAGTTCCTTTTTCCAAGGCCGTTAATGCAGGAGCAATTAATTGTCAGGAAAAGTGGGTCGCTAGTGGGCGAAACCCAGACGATAAGGTTGGCAATGATTTCTTGAGAAAAACTCAAAGTCAAAAGCGTTTCGCATCGCTACGCTTGCATGCGAGTTCCTTTTTCCAAGAGCTGAAAAAGGAACCAAAAAAGCCCTTATCCGTTACCACGGGGGTATTTGATCTGAGTGTATATCGAAGTCAAAGTAATCCTGAAACACTAAGTGTTGATATCGTATTGCTGACGCGAGGAATATAAGTACGATCGGAAGCGAGTGATTTTAAATGTTTTACTACTTAGATTTAAATTAAAAGTTGTGGAAAGTCTTAACTTTCATAGAAGTGTTAAACTCAAAAACACTTCTGAGTGTATGTCTAGAAATACGCGTCAGCAATCAACCGGCAAGTTTTAGTTTCAATGTTTGCTTATACATTCCGGCAATGATGAGCAAGTTGCTAGCGCAGCGACAAAGATTTTTTGCTTCCTTTTGTATCAACTGACAAAAGGGAGGCGCCGAGTGGCGAAATGCAAGCTATCCGACTAGCATGTAGATTAAAGTACAAAATGCTTCTTCAATTTAAAAGATAAAAAGTCAAAAGCGTTTCGCATCTCTGCGCATGCATGGCCGTCGATTGTTCCGTTCATAAACGGTATTACCGACATCCATGTCGGTCCGAGCTCCTTCACTCGGTTAGTCTACCATTGCGATAATCACTCACGGCTTGTTCAATTTGTTCCGGAGTATTCATCACAAACGGTCCCCAGTTGGCAATGGGCTCATTCAATGGTTTTCCGGCCAGCACCAAAAAGTGACTGCTGTGTTGCGTTGGATTGTCGATGGTAAGTTGATCGCCGTTGCCGGTTTGTGCCATTTGCTGCGCGTTAATGTGTTTATCACCAAGGGTCACGCTGCCTTCGTAAACATAAACCATAACTGCGTGCTCGGCGGGCACTGGCAAATTAAATTGTTCGCCGGCTTTTAAAGCAACGTCTAAATAAATTGGCGCGGTACTGATACCACTGACGGCACCTTGTATCGGATTTTGACTAGAGGCGTTATGATTCGCATCATCAGGTAGGGTCAGTTCGCCAGCAATCACTTTTACCGTGGCGTTTTTGGTCTCAACCACCGGAATGTCTTTCGACTTGATGTCTTTGTAATGGGGATCGTTCATTTTTTCTGCCGCTGGCAGATTGATCCAGAGCTGAAACCCGCGCATTTTTCCTTCAACCTGTTGTGGCATTTCCGAATGAATAATGCCCCGTGCTGCGGTCATCCACTGCACATCGCCGGACTGTAATAGACCTTCGTTATCCATGTGATCCCGATGCAGCATATTGCCCTCGAGCATATAGGTCACTGTTTCAAATCCTCGATGCGGATGAGAAGGAAATCCGGCGATATAATCATCGGCGTTGTCGCTGTTAAATTCGTCCAGCATCAGGAAAGGATCGAAGGCTTTAAGACCGCCATTGCCAATCAGCCGGGTTAATTTAACGCCGGCGCCATCGGAAGCGGGGCGGCCAGTGATAATATGGGCCACATTACGTTGTTTCATCATGACTCTCCTTAATAAAGATTCTATTCAAGCAATTCTCTATACAGATAATTCTCTATACAAGTAAACTCTCTGTTCAAACACATGCTTTATAAAGCAATCGAACTGCCTTGCGTGAGTTGGTTTATGTGAGCACTGGCTTCTGACAGCGCCCGGGTTTTGGTTGGTTCACCCATATTCAATCCTTCGGCGTATATTACCTCGATACTGGTGATGCCTAAAAAGTTCAAAAAGGTTTTAATAAAAGGGATTTGGCTATCGGCCGGACTGTCTTTGTATTGACCACCACGGGTCGCTAACAGATACACGGTTTTATCGCCAAGTAATCCTTCGGGACCTTGATCGGTGTATCGAAAAGTAACGCCAGCCCGGGCAATAAAATCGAACCAGGCTTTTAGCATGGAAGGCACACCAAAGTTGTACATGGGCAGGCCAATCACCCAGAGATCCGCTGCTTTGGCATCGGCAATTTGTTGGTCGGCGTAAGCGACTATCTGCTGTTGCTCCGGGGTTTGTTCTTCAGGGGCTTGCATCAGCGCTTGCAGTGCCTTGCCATCAAAGTGTGGGACAGGCTGCTCGGCGAACGACTTTTTAATAATATGCGTGTTGTTGGCAGTGGCTTTAAGACGAGCCAGCAGTTGATTGCTTAACTGACTGGATACGCCATTTTCGGCAAATAAGCTGGATTCAATATGTAGAATGTTCATCGGTCACCTCATGTGGTTGAGCGGTTTAAGTTTGTATATCCTCATGATATATTCAAATAATCGATTTTAAATGGTTTGAAATAGATGGTTATTATCGATTTCTTAGATTGAATAAGCTGTTTAACCCGTGAGTGGACCCTATGAATCTTTCACCGAAAATCACCCTGGAACAGTGGGCATCGCTGGTGGCGGTGGTCAATGAAGGCAGTTACGCCAAAGCCGCCGATCTGCTGAATAAAAGTCAGTCCACGGTGAGTTACGCCATTTCTCGCATCGAAGAGCATCTGGGTGGCCAGGTATTAAAACTGCATGGCCGCAAAGCCGAGCTCACCGATTTGGGCAAGGTGATGGTGCGTAAGGCAAAAAAGCTACTGGAAGAAGTGGATGGCATTGAGCAATTGGCGCAATGCGTGTCTCGTGGCTGGGAAGCGGAAGTCAGTATTGCGGTGGATGTGATTTATCCCATCAACGAAGTGCTCGATGTGATCGAACTGTTTACCGAGCAGGGTGAAACCGCGACACGGGTACGATTTTTAGAAACCTCCCTGTCCGGAACCGATGAAGCCCTGCTTGATGGCCTGGCCGATCTGGTGATTGCACCAAGAGTACCGCCGGGATTTATTGGCGAGCAGTTCGACAGCATTGAGTTTCTGGCAGTGGCGCACAAGGATCACCCATTGCATAGCATTGATCGCCCCATTACCATTCATGATCTCGAAAGCTATCGTCAGGTGGTGTTGCGTGATACCGGCACCAAACGAACTCAGGATGCTGGTTGGCTGGGCAGTGAACAACGCATAACCGTGTCGCATTTTTCAACCTCGGTTAATGTGGTTAAGCGGGGTCTGGCGTTCGGCTGGTTGCCCACCGGATATACTCAGGCCGAATTGCAAAGCGGTGAGTTAAAACCGCTGAATCTTGAACAAGGCGCAAAGCGCAGCATCAACTTGTTTTTAATTAATGCCCGAGGTGAACGGGCAGGACCAGCGGTACGATTATTAATGGAATTGTTTTTAAAGCAGAGCAAGCAAAAAGCCTTGGCCAAAAAAGGAGCGCGCACCGAATGAGTCAGAAAGTTCTGGTGATGGATTCCGGCATTGGCGGTTTAACGGTTCTGCAACACATTCAACAGCAATTACCGCAAGTTCATTGCCATTATCTGGCGGACAATGATTTTTTTCCTTACGGCAGTAAAACCGAACTGGAACTGGAGCAACGTATTGAACAGTTGTTGTTAACATTACTGCATAACCAACATTTTGATGCAGTAATTATTGCCTGCAATTCTGCCAGCACTGCGGTACTGGATTATCTGCGTTCGCGTTTTAAGTTTCCGATTATTGGCGTGGTGCCCGCCATTAAACCGGCAGCGCAATTAACGCAAAACAAAACCATTGGCTTGTTGGCAACCGAAGGTACGGTAAATCGACCCTATACCGATCAACTGATCAATGATTTTGCTAGCGATTGCAAAGTGATCCGCATTGCTTCGGCGGAGCTTGTCACCTACGCCGAAATGAAAATAAACGGATTACCTGTTGAGCGCTCGGCATTAAAAGCGGTGATCCAGCCATTCGTTGATGAGAATGCCGATGTGGTTGTGCTGGGTTGCACCCACTTCCCGTGGTTTAAGCAGGAGTTTTCCGAAATTGCGCGCTACATTCAATGGATTGATTCTGGCGATGCCATTGCCAGACGACTGAAACAGGTGTTAAAAGAAACCGAGTCCGTTGCAACAGAGTCGTTGACCGATCAGGAAATTTCGCGATTTTATTTTACCGGCAAGTCATACCCGATTAAGTTAACCGAAACCTTCGAAATGGAACCGGAAAAACTGTTACCCTGACCGTGTAAATCTATAATCATTAATGGCTGTTTTTAAAGGGGACTGTCATTAAAGGAGAGTCATTCATGAAAAAATGCCATAACGATAAATTTTATTGCTGGACAGAGTTTAATCCAGAGCGTGATATCGATTTTCACAGTTATGTATGGGTGCGTGAGCAGGGCAATGTTGTGATCGATCCTTTGTCCATTTCATTACATGACTTAAAACATTTGCAGTCACTGGGTGAGACCAGCCATGTGATAGTAACCAATTCCGATCATATTCGTGATGCAAAAAACCTGGCAACAATTCTCGAAGCAAAATTAATTGGCCCAAAAGGCGAGCAGGCAATTTTTCCAATTGAGTGTGATGCATGGCTGGGTGAAGGCGATACACTTATCGACGGCCTGCAGGTATTCGAAATGCAGGGCTCAAAAACACCCGGAGAGCTGGCACTGTTAATTGATAACACCACACTGATTACCGGAGATTTAATTCGATCCCACCAAGGCGGTCGTTTGTGCTTACTGCCCGATAAAAAGTTAACCGATAAAGCTGCCGCCAAAGCATCGGTTAAAAAGCTGGCTCAAATAGATTCGATAAAGTCAGTATTGGTGTGTGATGGCTGGCCGGTGTTTAATGGCGGTGTCAGTTTACTTAAAGATATTTTGTAAATACTCAACTAATTGAACTCAAATGAATAACTGGTAAATAATATAGAAGGCTTTAACAAAATGGCATACTTTGAAAGTGAAACCATCAAAGGCTATAAGACCAAAAGACGTGTATACTTAAGTTAATCAATAGTTAAAGAAATTAATTGCTATGTCGAATGAAACAGAATATCAGAATAACCCGCTACAAGGCGTTGGTTTACAAACCATATTGACAGAAATTGTTGATCATTATGGTTTTAAAATTTTATACGCGTATTTAAATATTAACTGCTTTAAAACCAATCCCAGTATTGAGTCGAGCTTAAAATTTCTTAAAAAAACCGACTGGGCGCGTGAGAAGGTTGAGTCATTCTATTTGTATAAGTATAAAAACTTGCCAAGAGCATCAGCCAAACAGTTTGAGTTACCACCAAGGGATCGCATTATTCCGGAGGATCATAAACCCGGAAAACCTGCTGAGCTGACTTTAAAGCAAGCAGAGAATATTCGTGAAATGCGTATCAAACGCGCGGAGGAAAAAGAGCAAAAAATGGGCAACCGGGCATACGCTCATAAAAAACCTCGTCCTAATAAAGCTGAGAACTTAAAAACAGATAACGCAAAAACAGAGAATTCAAAAACAGAGAGCTCAAAAGCAAAGAATACAAGAACAGAAACTTCAAAAAGCAGCAATCAAGACAGTGATGATCCCTGGGCGAGCTGGAAAAAGTAAGTGTAAACTCAAACAAATAGTTATTCAGTGATTATAATTATGATAAGAGCTAATTATGAATAAATATGTTATTGCCATTGCAGTAATCGCAAATCTTAGCTTCCTGTGCGGTCAGGCGAATGCCCAAAATAAAAATGCATCAGCACTTAATCGCGCTGTTGTAAAAACGACTGAAAGTGATCCTTTACAACCGATTACTCATTTATTTGATGCAATGCGTGAACACGATGGTAAAAAGTTCTTATTGCAGTTTTCTAAGAACGCTATTTTGCAACGAGTCAAACAAGACGGCAGCATTCAGACGTCGAATCTAAAGCAGTTTTCAGAATCCATAGCATCGTCTACCAATTCACTGGATGAACAGTTACTTAGTGTGTCACTGCACAAGCAGGGTAACCTTGCATCTGTCTGGACGCCTTATATTTTTTATCTGGATGGTAAAGTTAGCCACTGTGGTCACAACAGTTTTCAGTTAGTAAAGTTTGCCGGTGAGTGGAAAATTCAGTATTTGATTGATAATGTTTTTGATGGAGATTGCGACGACTTTTCACAGCGATTTAAAGTTAAGTAGTTATGCCTTCAGCTATTGATTCAAAGGATCAAATTATATTATTCGATGGTGTATGCAAGCTTTGTAATGCCTGGATAAAATTTATCATTAAGTACGATAAAGAAAAGCAATTCAAATTATGCAGTGTTCAATCGTCACAGGGTAAAACCTTGCTCAAACGGTATGGATTACCCACTGATCATTACGAAACCATGGTTTTGGTAAAAAATAAAAAGGCATATCAAAAAAGCAGTGCATTTTTAAAGGTTATTCAACAAATATCATACCCCTGGAAAGCCTTAATGATTTTTAAAGTCATTCCAGAAAAACTGCGGGATTGGCTGTACGATCGTATCGCTTTAAATCGATACAAATTATTTGGCCGATACGATCATTGCCAAATCCCTTCGGCCGAACATTCGGAGCGTTTTATTGATGACAAGTGACTTATCCAAACATATTGAGTGCATTTGTCGATATGGTTTAGGTTTTTTATTTGTATACCATGGCTTAGCTCCAAAAATCATTTGGTTAAGCCCTGTAGAAATTAGTTTGGTAGAAGCTAGCGGTTCACCTTTTTCTGCAACATGGTTATCTCCACTGGCAGGCGTTTTAGAAATACTTTTGGGAGTAAGCATTATTTTATTCAGGCGTATTCTAGCGCCTGTTTATATCGCAATAAGTGTATTGATTATGCTACTAATTTTTGTGGCGTTTACTATCCCTACCTTACTTATTGAAGCCTTCAATCCCATTTCGACCAATGTATTAGGTATAGTGTTAGGTTACTTAGTGATTAAACTACATTACTATAACGTCAAAAATTGATTTGACGTTATAGTTTTTAGGTGCGTTTTACCACGGCGGTTATGTCTTTATCTAAAATAATTTAACTCAAAAAAGCTAAGCTTTTTTAATCAGTCGAACTATAAATAGTAATAAAGCCGCACCAACGGTCGCGGTAATAATGGAACCAATTAAACCGCCTGCAGAAATGCCAAGATACGCAAAGACATGGCCGCCAATAACCGCGCCTATAATGCCGATGACAATATTACCCAGTAATCCAAAGCCACCGCCTTTTATCATTAAACCGGCCAGCCAGCCTGCAACAGCACCAATCGCCAAGAAAATAATCAATCCAGTTATATCCATGTTGTCACCTATTTATAATTATTGATGGTTTATTTAATAACGTAAGTAGCTTAAAACAGCAAGTCTATCGGGTTGATTGTGTGAACTGACGTCTAAAGCGATTGCATCAGTAGTCTTTGCTGCATGGAAGGACTGGCAGAAACTTTAAGTTCTTGTAACCCATGGGACAGCTCATGTACTTGTTTTAGTGAGCCTTTAAAATGTATGTATCTCAATTGTAATGAGAATAGATCTTTCAACGTTGATTACTGATCGGTACTTTTCACATCAGAATAACCAGCGTATAAAACACCAGCGTTTTCCATACCAACTCCTACACTTGTAACTATTCCATTTTTACGCCACGTTAAATGATAAGCGTCTGTTTTATGAGTTATTTCAAGATCAAGCTCAGCGACTAAGGTATGTTGACTATCGAAGTACTGAATCAGATAGTTGCCAGCAAATGTATGATCGTTATTTCCTGAAGCTATTCCTGTGCCACGACCATAATCAGCATGGATCCATTCCGCTATAAGTTCGCCTGAATTATTACTTTTTCTATATTGGACGTGTCCTATGTTGGGCATGGTTTGCTTCCTGCTATTATTAATAGGGTTAATATAATGGATAAGATTAATTTGATAAACACAAAAAAGCCCGCTTTAAGCGGGCTTTTTAGAAACATTCAAAAAGGCTTACTTCTTGCCTTTTTTCTTTTCTTCTTCAGCGGCCGTTTTGATTAACTCGATGATTTCTTCGTTAATCGCAGGTACTTTTTCTAAAGAGTCTTTGTCGTCCGCTTTTTTGGCTAACTGGTTGAACTGTTCGTTCGCCAGTTTGTTAAGAGCGGTGTATTCTTCAGAAAGCTCGACGGCTTTTTGCAGAACTTCTTTTTGTTCTGCAACAGTGGTTTCAGCGGTTTGCTTCTCTTTACGAAGCTTTTTGCTGACATCTTCGGCTTGCTTACGCGCTTTAGATTCGTCCATTTTTTCTTTCTTAAGCGCTTTCATTTTCTTCACTACGTTTTCTGGCGTGTCGGCCAGTACTTTAGTGATTTGTTTCAATTCTTTTTGCTTGTCGGCCAACTGAGCTTTTACTTTTTTCAGCTCATCGGCGTTATTTACACGATTGGCTTCCATGGATTGTTCGGCTGCTTCTTTATCAGCCAAAGCTTGTTCTTTTGCCGCTAATGCTTCTTTAGTGGCTTTCTCTGCCGCGTCAACTTTTGCCTGCATTTCTGCGATGGCGGTTTCGGCTTTTTCTTGTGCTGACTTAATTTCGGCGTCAGCGTTATTTCCGATGTGGATCGCTTTGTTTAAAGCGGCTTCCAGTTCTTCAGGCGTGTACTCTTCAGCTAATCCAAGACCTTTTGCAGCGGTCTGCATAAGGATTTGTTTATTAATGGCCAGCTCTTTCCATACCTGTAGTTGTACTTCGACACTTGCTTGTTCCAAATGTAGTCTCCTCTACTGCTTAAAATTTGCGCGGAATAATACAAGAAAAGTAATGAAATATCTAGGAAAGTTGAAAAAATAAGCAAAACAAATCCATTTATTTCAGTCAGTTTGTTTTTTGTTCAAGATGCCAACTTGCCTAATGTATTGATATATATAGCTTATATTAAATTTTTAATGTGTTTTGGTGATATAAAAAAAGTTAGGCTAGATACGCTACTGCAGCGTATTTTTCGCTATAAAACTCCTGTTTTTATAAATAATCACTGATTAATGGCTAAAATAGGTTGTTTCTGGAGGTTAAACGTTTTTTTGCATAATTTCAGGGCGATAAAATTGACTGCAGCACGGTCTATGGCGTGGTTGCAGCCACCTGGTTATTTTATCAGCGACCTTGGTTAGAGGACGGATTGTGTTGGTCAGTCAGTCGTTGTAATTGCGCGTCTTTTGATTGCCACACTTCGTTTAACCAACTCTGCACTTTAATGCGCGTTTCATTACTGGTCATATCACCAATAATGGTCGGATCAATTTCAAATACTTTTATCACCACGTTTATATCGCTGATTTTTGCGGTTAAAAAGTCCCAGAAACTTGGGCTGCCTTCCGGATAGTGAATGGTCACATCCACCACCGTGTGCATTTGCTCGCCCAGAATTGATAATACTGTGCCAACGCCACCGCTTTTGGGTTTTAATAAATGCTGAAACGGACTGTTTTGACGCTTTGCTTTGGCGGCGGTGAAGCGGGTGCCTTCAACAAAATTCATTACCGAAATGGGTATGTGCTTGAATTTTTCACAGGCGCGTTTTGTGGTTTCCAGATCCTGTCCTTTTTTATGCGGATATTTTTTAAGGTAGGCTTTGGTATGACGTTTCATAAACGGAAAGTCGAGCGCCCACCAGGCAACGCCCAAAAACGGCACAAAAATTAATTGCTGCTTTAGAAAAAACTTGAGAAAGGGAATTTTGCGGTTAAATAACCGCTGCAAAATGTAAATATCCACCCAGGACTGGTGATTGGCAATTACTAGATACCAGTGGTCGCGTGAAAAGTTAACATCTTCGGGCCACTCAACATTGATGCGGCAGTGATTGTTGGCCAGCAAGCTGTTAAGGGTGATCCAGCAGGAGGCTGACCAATTTAATACGGCGCTGATGACACGGCGAATAAAAGGAATTGGCAGCAAGAATTTAAGCAGCGATAAAGCAATCACCGGAATAATCCAGAACAGGGTATTAACGGCAAACAAAACAAAGCTGGTAACGCCAATAACATGGCGAACAAGTGACATCATAGTGTGAAGACTCTTATTTGGAGGATTGCTTAAAAGATTGCTTAAACAGATTCTGCCAGAAATCTTTTTGCAGCTCGGCCATTTTTTTCACATCGTCAGGCATAAACTGTTGCAACAGGGTGACCGGATCGTATTCACCCGATTCGATCTTCTGTTTTGCCTGTTCCAGCAATGCCTGATGGATCTCGGATGTATCCGGCAGGCCGAAAAACCGTCGCCATTCTTCAGGCGTAGCGTCAATTTCAAAATTTACTTTCATAGGTTTTGCCCTAGTCTTCCAGATAGGTGTAGCCCTGTAAGCCGTCGCTCAGCTCTTCCAGATAGGTTTGCTGATCAGCGTCACTCAGCTCACTGTTGGCCAGTTGACGTTTGTAATGCTCTGCCAGCTTAGTGTCGTCGAAGTGTACCACTTTTAATGCTTCACTGACGGTATCGCCTTCGGTGTATTCCTGTTCTTCAAAATTACCGTCGGCTTTTAGATCCAGATGCACACTGTGGGTATCACCAAACAGGTTATGCAAGGCACCAAGAATTTCCTGGTAAGCACCCACCATAAAAATACCCAGCTTGAAGTTTTCATCCATGGGTACATCGGGCAGTAACAGACTGGACTCGATTGATTGACCATTAACGTAGCGTTCGATACGGCCGTCGGAATCGCAGGTGATGTCTTTGATAATTCCACGACGGGTTAATGGCTCATTGAGGTAATGGATCGGCAATACCGGAAATATTTGCTCGACGCCCCAGGCATCGGGCAATGATTGAAACAAACTGAAGTTACAAAATAATTTATCGGCCAGTTTATTGTTCAGTTCCGATAAAATTTCATCGTGGCCGGCAATATCGCGGTTCAACAAGGGATAAATTTTTCGGCAAATGGCAAAGTAAAGCTGCTCACTGCGCGCCCATTCTTCAAGACTGATGGATTCGTGGGTGTACAGCATTAGCGCTTCATTTAAATAAAACACCGCTGAATGATAGGCTTCGGCGACATTCTCTTCATCGATACTCTGGTAGTGACGCCATAAGTTTTGCAACACATTGGCTTGTGCATCATCAACCGGCACCGGTTCATTTAGTCCGGGCGCCTGTTCATTGTCAAACATATTGGTGATGAGCACTGCGTGGTGCGCGGTTAACGCCCGTCCCGATTCGGTAATAATTTCCGGATGCGGTAACTCGAATTTATCCACCACATCGATAATGGTTTTGACAATGGTGTTGGCGTAAGCCTGCACCGAATAATTCATTGAGCAGTAGGAAGGTGACTGAGTGCCTTCGTAGTCCACACCCAAACCGCCACCAACATCAATCACTTGCAGCGGCAGTCCCATGCGTTGTAATTCGACAAAATAACGCGCACACTCTTTGACGCCTTTTCGAATGTCGGCAATGCTGGATATTTGTGATCCCAGATGACAATGCAATAATTTAAGGCAATGCAGTTTGTCGTATGCGGCGAGTTTTTCCGTCAGTTTTATAAGCTGACTGGGAGATAAACCAAACTTGGATTTTTCGCCGCCTGTGTCTTGCCAGTTACCTTTACTGATGGCGTACATGCGAACGCGCACACCAAGCATGGGATCCACGCCCATTTTTTCCGCTTCCTGCATTACCAGGTCGAGCTCGTGCAGTTTTTCCACCACAATAAACACCCGGCGCCCCATTTGCTGGCCGATTAAAGCGGTGCGAATGTATTCCCGATCTTTGTAGCCATTACATACCACAACGCTTTGTTTTGGCATGTCTGTGCCGAGCACGGCAAGCAGTTCCGGCTTGCTGCCCGATTCAAGGCCAAAGCGCTCCTGTCCGTGTTGTGCCAGTTCATTAACCACAGCGCGTTGCTGGTTAACTTTAATGGGGTAAACACAGGTGTATTTATTCTGGTAACTGTTTTCCTCTATAGCCTGATCAAAAGCATCGGCAATGTGATCAAACCGCTGCCGTAAAATATTGCCAAAACGCAACAGCATGGGTAAAGGCTTTTTATCCAGAGCCAGTTGATCAATGATTTTGTGCAGTTTGTGCTGGTGGGTTTGATCGTTATGTTGCGAAATAACCACCATGTCGCCGTCTTGATCGACGTCAAAAAAACCATCGCTCCAGGAGGAGATATTGTAGTTTTCTGCCGCTCGCATGGGATTGTGAGCGACTTGATTGGAGGTTACAGAAGGTTTGTTGATCACGTTAGGGTTCACACTGTTGTTTAATGTTGCTTTTTAAGTTTTCGATAAACTGCTCACGCTGTTCATCGGTGTAATAAAATCGTTTGCCCGACTTATCATAATCGTAAATGACATTGGTATGCTGATATTCAGTCAGTTCATTTCGCATTACCTGGCATTCACGCTGTTGCTTCTTTTTAGCGGCTTCTGCGCGGGCTTTCTCTTGTTGCTTTTGCTGGCGTTTTTCACGTGAATTGTTCAGCCATTTATTGGCGTTACGGATGCGTTGTTGCGCGCTGACTGACTTAGTTTTTGCGGTTTCCTCTTTGGCTTCGGGTAATGCCAGTTGTTCGGTTTTCTTTTGATCTTTAGGTGGCTTGTCACTGTAGTGAACTTTGCCGTTTTCATCCACCCATTTGTAAATTTTGCCCGCCGTAGCGTGCGGTAAAACAAGCGGCAAAGCAAGCAGCAATGCCAATGTCCTTTTATTGAATTTCATGGTCACTCCGTTATAGTAGTAGGCTTCTCAAATTACCCGTTGATTGAATATGATAGATGCGAAGATTATAGATGATCTGGCGAATAAAATGTCACAAATAATTCCGCCAGAATTGAAAAATAAACACGCCGAGATGCAGCAACAGTTTAAGCAATTACTGCAGGCTCAGCTCGGCAAAATGGATTTGGTGACGCGGGAAGAGTTTGATATTCAAACCAAAGTGTTGCAAAAGACCCGGGCGCAATTGCAACAGATGGAAAAGCAGCTTGCGGAGCTGGAGCTATCGCAACAAAACAAGCCGGACTAGCTCTTTCTTATTAGGTGATTGTTGCTGGATTGATTATTAACCGGATTATCTCTTGTCCAGCAACGGTTTCGGGCAAACCTTTCCTAAAAAGTCTTACCCTGATAACTCATAGACAGATAACACGTAAAAAGATATTACGTAATCAAATATCTCTTAGTCAGATATCCCTTAGCCAGATATCGTTTAAACCGATTTCTCTGCACCTGCCAGCGGGGTTTACGCTGTATTTGGAATAAACCCTGCGAGACTTATATCTGGGCCTTGATCAACCTGAACTCAGGATCAAAACCAGAGGCTGGCCAGCAGATACAGTGCAATGGTTGCCCCACCGGCAGTCAGCGCGTAAGGCAACTGAGTTTTAACATGATCAAGGTGATCGCAGCCGGCCGCCAGTGACGACACAATGGTGGTGTCGGAAATCGGTGAACAATGATCGCCAAATACCCCGCCACCCAATATGGCCGCCAATATTAACTCCGGCGGTATCCCCATGGTTTGAGCGATTGGAATGCCAATGGGGATTAAAATACCAAAGGTGCCCCATGAGGTACCGGTGGTAAACGAAATAACGCCGGCGGCAATAAATATCAGCGGAGTTATCGACCATATGGGCATATTGCCGCTGACCATTTGCGCCACAAAGTCGCCAGTGCCGAGCGCTTTCATGCTGGCACCCAGTGCCAGAGCAAGCATTACCGTGGTAACCAACCCCAGTAATTTGCTCATGCCCTCAAAACCCCAGCTGACCAGAGTTTTATGTTTCAGTTTTTGCTGGAACTTAAGTAGCAGATAAGCCACCAACAATGCCGATAAGGTGCCCCATAAGACCGCTTTGGAGCCGGAACCATTCAGCAAACCATCACTAAAGGTTATGGCGGCGTCTGTAGTTTTCGCCAATGCCTGATAGCCGGTAAACCACATAAAAAAGACTATGCCGCCTATCATGGTGAATAGCGGCACCAGCATGTAGCGTTTTCGGGTGGGCGGCTCCTGAACCTCAAGCGCGTCTTCTCGCACCCGGTTTTCAGCGTGTTTCATGGGGCCGTGAACGCGATTACTCAGTACCGTATAAAACACCAGCGTCAGGGTGATCAAGGCGTAAAAATTAAGGCCAATTGAGCCAATTAACACCTGATTGCTGTTCGCCAGTGAATAGTCGCCGATAAGACTTAGCACATAAGCGCCCCAGGCATTGAGCAGAATAATGACCGAAATAGGCGCACAGGTTGAGTCAATAATATAAGCCAGCCGCTCGCGACTCATATTGAAGCGATCGAATAGATTACGTGCCAGTATGCCCGAGGTTAGAACACTTAAATTGGTTTCGATAAAGATAAACATGCCCATAAACGTCGGCAGCAGACCAACTTTTCTTGGCGAATTAGCCAGCCCTTTATTGGCAACCCACTGAACAAAAGCACTGACCCCGCCGGATTTTTGCATCAACGTCAGCAGTGCACCAACCAACAAGCTAAACAACAGGATCCGGGTATTGCCGGCGCTGTCGAATACCGATACCAGTCGTTCGGCGGTGGCGATAAAGCCCAGTCCGGGATGAAACTGGTGCAATAGAAACTCGGCGCTGAAGATGGCAACAAATAACGCCAGAATGACTTCTTTTTTCCAGACAGCAATAACAATTGCCAAAACGGGGGGAAGGAGGGTCCACCACTGCATGTTTTATTCTCGTTGTTGGATGTGTGAGCTTATGGGGAAGATTGTAAAGCCATTTGACGAACAAATTCACCACTTATTGGTAAAAACTGCCAAGTTGCTGTTTTAGCTTGCAGTAAATAATTAATAATATCAATAAGTTATAGTTTGGCACACTAATCGCAATTCTCTTTAATAAGCAAGACAGTATTAAGTAAGACACTGTTAAGTAATACAGTCTTAAACAGCACTGCGGCATTAAGTGGCTGCAAAACTCGTTTTATTCAATCAGGTTTGAGGGGCGGGTTATCACTGTTGTTATCGATTTACCATTAAAGGAGAAAACCATGTTGTATTTGATTGTTGGAATTGTGTTGGGTGCTGCGTTTCATGAGTTCTGGCACGAGCTGTTTCAAAAATGCCGTAACAAAGTCAATCAGTGGACGGCTGGTGATAATGTTAAAAATGATAGCTACAAAAAAGACAATGCCAATAAAGAGAGTGCTAATAAAGAGAGCACCAAAAAAGATGGTGACGTGATGGAAGGCGAAGTGGTTGAGCCGGAAACAGAGTCTTCCACTCAGCAGAAGCAGGCGCCCCAAAGCTAGTGGCTATTAAAAAACTTTGTTTATTTAAAAGCGCAATCTATAGCCCCTGATGAATTCTCATCAGGGGCTATTTAGTTGTAGCGGAAAGAACCTGACGGTTTTATCAGGATTTCAAGTTATCAGTGGTTGCGAGTCGTTGTGAGCCGAAAAAGGCGATCAGCATAGCCACAATAAAAGGTACCCAACGTTCGGCCACATCGCCCGGTAAATTGGCCGTACTGTTAATGAGCACAGTAAGGCCGAATCCGGCGAGCAGGGTAGCCAGTACCGTTTTATTACTGAGGTGGCGCTGGCAGAGTCTTGCAATCAATACCGGACCAAAACTGCTGCCGATAGCATGCCAGGCAAACAACACCCGATTGAATATACTTTGATCGAGAAAGATGGCTAACACGGATGCGGCGACACAAACGACTACCACGGCAATGCGTCCCATCATTATTCCCTGACTGTGTTTTGCTTTGGTGTCGTAAGACATGGCTGAAGACACCACCAGAATTTGTGAGTCGGCGGTGGACATAACGGCCGATAAAATGGCGGCGATCATAATGCCTGCCACAACCGGCGAGAACAGGTGTTGGGTGGCGTTAAAAAATACCGATTCGTTATCGGCAAGCACCGGAAAAAAACTGCGCGCACACCAGCCAAGTAATAACATGCCACTGTACACCACAATCGCCCAGCCCAGTGCAATCAAACGCCCCTGTTTCAGGTTACGCTCATCTTTAAGCGCCATAAAACGGTTTACCACATGGGGCTGCCCAGGGTAGCCATTACCAATCCCCATAATGCCGATGACAAAACCAAGCGCTGCAATACCACCGTGAACGCCGGTAAAGCTGGTAAAGCCGGGATCGGACACCTGATGCATAACCTGATTAAGCTCGCTAAAGCCGCCTATTTGAATCAAGGCGGCGACCGGTAAGATAATCGCCGTAACACTCATTAATAAACCTTGCAGTGTGTCCGTGACACTGACCGCCCAGAACCCGCCGAGCAGGGTATAAACCATGATGATAATGGCCCCAAGAATAATGGCGTTGGCAAAGTCCATATCAAAAACGCTGCTGAAACTGGTGCCGGCGGCTTTAAATTGCGCCGCTATATAAAAGGTGAAAGAAAACACGATGATCATAATGGCGGCGCGTCGAATGGTATCTGCCAGCGGTGCTTTCGGTTCGGTTACCAGTAAGTCGGTGACGGTGATGGCGTTTTCCTTAATACTGAGGTTGCGAATGCGCGGGGCAACCCAAAACCAGTTCACCAGAAAGCCGGCAATCACCGAAGGAAACAACCAGATTGCCGAGTAACCCCATAAATACGCGGCACCACTGACACCAAGCAGAGTCCACGCCGAACTGGAGCTGGCGCTGGCACTGATGGCTGCAACCCAGGCGCCGAGTTGACGGCCGCCAAGAAAAAAATCACTGGTGGAGTTGTTTTTATGACTGGCCCAGAAGCCAATGCCAAGCAAGGTTACTTTGTAAATCACCAGGGTAATCAATACAATAGTGGCGTCTGCCATAGGGGTAGTCTCTTTTTTATTGTTGTGACCTGCGGAAAGCTAACTCTAGCAGGCCTGAGATGTAATGACTATATGATCACCTTTTCCAATGTTTCTTATTCGCGCGGTGCCAAAACTCTTGTAAAAGATCTGGATACCACGTTATTCAATGGCGAAAAAATCGGCATTGTCGGCGCCAATGGCTGTGGCAAGTCGACGCTGTTTCAGTTGATGCTGAACGATCTGCATTGCGATACTGGTGATGTTGAAATTCCGGACAAAATTAATATTGCTCATGTGAAACAGGAAACGCCGGGGGTTGATCAAAAAGCCATCGATTACGTGCTCGATGGTGATCAGCAATTGCGACAGGCACAGCAACAATTAAAACGTGCGGAAACTGACAATGATGGTGAAGGCATTGGTGAAGCCCATCATCTATTAGAAACGGTGGGCGCTTATGATGCCGAGTCGCGCGCTGCCCGATTGCTTTACGGACTGGGGTTTAGTGATGAGTTAATGCAGACCACGGTGGCAGAGCTGTCCGGTGGGTGGCGCGTCAGATTAAATCTGGCGCAGGCTTTAATTCAGCCATCGGATCTATTATTGCTCGATGAGCCTACCAATCACCTCGATCTTGATGCGGTATTCTGGCTCGAATCCTATTTAAAAAGTTACGCCGGCACCTTGATGATTATTTCGCATGATAGAGATTTTCTTGATGCGATAGTTGATCGGGTGATGCATTTTGAAGTGGGTCAGGTAAAAATTTACAGCGGTAACTATTCGCAGTTTCTAAAAATTAAAGCAGAGCAAGAAAGCCTGCAAGCAAAACAGTTTGAAAAGCAACAAGCGAAAATTCAGCATTTGCAGTCATTTATTGATCGCTTTAAAGCGAAGGCGAGTAAAGCAAAACAGGCGCAAAGTCGGGTTAAAGCCTTAGAAAAAATGGCGACGGTTGAAAACTTTTCGGTCAGAGAGCGTTTATCTTTTGATTTTTTTGAGCCAAAACACAAACCCGATCCCTTGCTTAAATTTTCCAACTTATCCTCTGGTTATGAGGATCTTATTATTCTTGAAAAGATTAATTTATCGATCCGTGGTGACAGCCGAATTGGGCTTCTGGGTCGTAATGGCGCTGGCAAATCCACCTTATTGAAAACCATTGCGCAAACTGAAGTAACGACCAGCGGCGAACGCGAACAAAGCAAGCATTTAAATATTGGTTATTTTGCACAGCATCAACTGGAGCAATTAAATGGCCAGCAAAGTGCATTTGCGCAGATGCAACAGCTTGATCCCAATTTAACCGAACAGCAGGTGCGAAATTATCTGGGCGGTTTTGCTTTTCACGGTGAAAAAGTGTTCGATGAAGTATCGCAGTTTTCTGGCGGAGAAAAAGCAAGGTTGGTTTTGGCGTTAATGATTTATCAAAAACCGAATTTAATATTGCTGGATGAGCCAACCAATCATCTGGATATGGAAATGCGCGATGCGCTCACCATGGCGATCCAGAACTTTTCCGGCGCTGTGGTTTTAATATCTCATGACCGTTTTTTACTGGATGCCACGGTGGACGAGTTGTATCTGGTGGACAGTGCAAAGGTTGAACCTTTTAATGGTGATACTCAGGCGTACCATCAGTGGTTAAAACAAAATCGCTGGGGCAGTGATAAGTCGGTGGATACTGAGGAAAAATCTGCCGAAAAAACGGCAACATCTGGAGCAAATGATTTATCAGCGGTTGATCGAAAAGCGCAAAAACAACAGCAGGCAAAGCTTCGTCAGTTATTGGCGCCACTTAAAAAGAAGTTGCAACAAACCGAGACTAAAATGGATAAGTTACAACAGGCGCTGGCAGAGGTAGAAGATAAAATGTCGGATACTTCATTGTATGATGACGATCGAAAAGACGAGTTAAATGAGGCGATTCAACAGCAGGCGTCCATTAAGACCGAGCTGGAAGAGGCGGAAATGATCTGGCTGTCGGCTCAGGAAGCGTATGATGAAAAGAGTGAGCAATTGACCGAGCAACTTAATTCCGGAGAATTGATATGACCAAACGATTTATTGCCGGTGCCAGCTGCCCCGCCTGCCAGAAAATGGATACAATAGTGATGTATCTTGAGCAAGGAAGTAAGGTTTTTGAATGTGTTGAGTGTGGTCATAAAGAGTTATTGTCTGACGGCCCAAATCAATCTTCGGAGGCTTCCAAAACTAAACCAGCAGCGACAAAGACGCCGGATAAGGATACTATGATCCAGTGGATTTCAATTGATGAACAATAATAATCAGTTGAGCCAGTGACTATGGGCTTAACCGCGAAGGAAAATTATGAGCAATCCAGAATTAGTTGATACCGTTAATGATATTTTAAAGCAGGCGGACTGTCTGTTTACTAAAACGGAAGTGGAGTTAGCGATTAATAAAATGGCTAACAACATTAATTTAGAGCTACACGATAAAAACCCCATCGTTCTTTCTATAATGAACGGCGGACTTATTTTTGCTGGTCAGTTGTTAACGCAATTGAATTTTCCGCTTCATATAGATTATTGTCATGCGACACGTTATCGCGGTGAAATGTCGGGCGGTGAGTTACACTGGAAGGCATTGCCTCAATTAGCATTGCTCGATAGAACGGTATTAGTGGTGGATGATATTCTTGATGAAGGTCATACCTTGCAAGCCATTTTAAATGCGATTAAAGCGCAGGGTGCTGAACAAGTGTATACCGCGGTATTGTTAGATAAGCAGCACGAACGTAAAGCAAACCCTGATTATAAGCCGGACTTTGTCGGTTTAACCATTCCGGATCGTTATGTGTTTGGTTATGGCATGGATTACAAAGAATATTGGCGAAATGCGCCGGGGATTTACGCTGTAAAGGATCATTAAGGAATTAAACTATGACTCAAGAGACAACTCGATCAGTAAAATTAAGTGCGATCCCCAGTCATGTGAAAATGATTATGGAATCGATAAAGTCATTCGCAAATGATGGTTTGTATTCGGTGGATGAACTGGAGCGGATCATAACCATTGCCATTGAAGATGGCGAAATAGATGCCGATGAACGACGCGTGCTGGCAACAGTATTAAATAAAGCGAAAGATATTCCGTTTGACGAAGAAGTGAAGCCTTATATTACGTCTTTAAGAAAACTGTATTTGTAATTAGAGCGTGTTTATCTTTCATTATTTGAGATGCAGGTGGTTATTTTATGACACAACAAGGCAGAGGGAGTGATGAATAGTTATTCTATTTAAACGACCGATAACGCAGTTGTGTCATAAAATAATCCCTGCCCGAAGGGTTGAGGCTAAAATTAAGCCACTCTTTGTTGAGAATTTCTTATTTAGAATAACTAAACCTCAAAATTCACGCCGCGATTGGCTTAATTTTAGCACTCAACATCTCAAAGAATGAAAGATAAACACGCTCTAGTTTGTTAAAACCAAAAGACTATAAACAGCTCATTTTAAACAAAATTAAAATCTAGTAAAAACGGCTTTGATGTCTTGTTTATTTTTTCCTGTGATCTATAGATTATTAATAGGTCTTTAGTATCAACAGGAGTGAGCGTATGAGACGGTTGTATTATATTGCGGATGATCTTAAAACCACGGAAAATATTGCCAAATCATTATCCCGTTTGAATGATTTTGCCTGGCGTTATCATGTGATCAGTCAGGATCAACAAGGGCTTACTCAACACAATATACGCTGCGGTCAGTTCTGGCATCTTACGGACAGCGCCCGACAGGCTGAGCAAGGTGCGCTGATTGGAATGATAGCGGGTGTCATAGGCGCAGGCTTTTATGCCGCATTTAATCCCCAATTGTTACCCTTACCAATTTCAAGCTGGCTGGCCTATATTTTAGTTCCTGCCATTGTCGGTGGATGGGCAGGTGCCTTCTGGGGAGCACGATCACAACATTACCAATTAAAACGATTTGATGAAGAACTTAAATACGGCGGTTATGTGGTGATGATTGATGTGCCCAAAAATCAGATGCAGATGGTGCATCAGTATTTGATCAGTCGGGTTAATAACCTGAAAGTTGCAGGCGACAGCTCGGCCTATGCTATTCCGTTTGCCTCATAAAGTTCTCATTCAGTTATAAATCACCTGATTTCTGTTCCAGTGACTATTTACTCCATTAATATTGTGCAATATTCACATATACTCTTGTTAATATTGCACAATATTAGCGTATAGGGTATTAGTTGGGAGTTACGCTCTAAAATATAACAATTGCGAATATCTCTCGAATAAATAGCTAAACTATAAGAGCACTTTTAAGAGCACTTTTGCTTCCAAATGTGAATCATCTGTAGACCATCGAGAAATTACTGGGGATAAATGAATGCGACAAACCTGGCTTTGGGCCTGTGTTCTTACTGCGATAGTCGGTAAAACAACACAAGCATCACAACCAGACCGTTCGAATGAAGAACAAAAAATTACGGTAACAGGATCATTGATCAAGCAGAATGACGATGATGGTCCTGCACCCATTTTTTCTATTTCTGCCGACGACCTTGCGCGGTTGGGTCATACCAATTTATACGATGCCTTGATTGCATTGACGGCACAAACAGGTTCGTTGCTCGAAGGCGATCAATTTCCTAATGGGTTTACCTCGGCTGCTCAGGCTCTCAATTTACGTGGCTTTGGGCCAGGCCGTACCTTAGTTCTGGTTAATGGTCAGCGACTGGCTTTAAACCCTACACCATACCAGAGTGAGTCCAACTTCTTTAACTTTGCCATAATTCCAACCGTCGCCATCGAGCGGGTGGATGTGCTGACCGATGGCGCTTCGGCGATATATGGATCAGACGCCATCGCTGGTGTAATCAATGTAATTTTGCGTGAAGAATATGATGCCCATCAACTGAAGTTGACCTACGGTGATACCCAGCGTGGTGGCGGTGAGTCTTTTAAGCTTACTGGCGGTAACAGCTTCCACAACAATAAAGGCACCCTTACCTTTGGCTACCAGTGGGAAAAACGTGATCCCATTTTTGCAGAAGACAGAGGCTATTTATTGAATGTTGAGCCGGATCTGATTCCTCCTACTATTGGTATGTTTGATTTAAATCTTCGACAGTTTGTGCTGCCTTCCGCTGATGCATGCGAGCCGCATGTCGCGCGCCCTGTTATAACTAATGTAGGGGATTTCTGTACTCGAGGAACCCGTCGCGAAGAAAACCTGAGAAATAAACGCGATACGTTATCCTTGTTTTCCCACGGAGAAATATCCACTCAATACGGGAAGTGGTTTGCCGATGTTCTGTTATGGGACAGTGAAACCGAAGTGCGTTCTTTTCCATTATTCTGGAACGGCATAGTGCCCAATCAGAATAATGAGGATACCTTTGTCATCCGTGAATTTAGTGCAGAAGAAACCGGCAGTCAGGATAAACAGTTCGATGAGCAGGCGTTGTCAATCATCGCCGGTTTTGAAGGCGTGGCCAGTTTATTTGATTATAAAGCCACTTTTTCATTTAGTGACTATGATAGCAATCGCCATTTACCTTTATTCCGTAATCAGCAAATAGAAAGCTTTTTTCCAGCTTCGGAAGCTATTTTTGATCGCTATCAACCCTCGGATTTTGATGGCGTTATAGGCAACAGTGTCAGTAATGCCAACTCAAAAGCTTTGTCTTTGTCTTACTGGATGTCTGGCGAGGCCTTTAAAGTTAACGGCAATAACAGCCGTTATGCGGTAATCGCTGAGTGGAATAAAACCCGTTATCGAATTGATATTGATGATACCAGCGCAAATTTTGGCTGGTTCGGTTTTGGCGGTTCATCTGGTATCGGTACCCGTGATCGTTATGCTTTAGGTGCAGAGTGGTTGCTGCCACTCATTAAAGACAGTGCAATAGGCGATTTGGAACTGACTCTGGCTACTCGATGGGATGATTATCAGGACGATTCCGGTGTCGATAACGCCAAAACCTGGAAAGCTTCACTTCAGTGGAAACCGACTGATGATTTAAGTATTAATGCGGTCCACAGTACCAGCTTCCGAGCGCCCGATATGCACTACCTGTTTGCCAATAACACGCTTTACTTTACTGATGTCATCGACTTATTTGAATGTATCAATATTGGTGACAACAGTTTTAATGCCTGTGAAAATAATACCGACTATTTAACCAACATCCCGGTTGAATGGGCAGGCAATCAGGAACTGGAAGAGGAAACGGGAAGCACTCAGACCATTGGAATTTTCTACAATCCTGATGAAAGCCTGTCCATGTCGCTGGATTATTATCAGATTGAGCTTGAAAGTCAGGTTGGACTGCAACTGGAGTCGCAATATTTATTATGGGAGTCGCAGTGTGCTTCTGGTGAAAATTATTCTACAGGTGAATCTGTCGATCCTAGTTCAGAGATTTGTATTGATGCAAATAATCGAATATCGCGTAGTAATGGGGTATTAGAGTTAGAAAACTCACCGGTTAACCGTGCCTTCCGCAAGCAATCTGGTGTTGATTTAGGCGTTAACTGGTTGTATGCAACCAATGAAGCAGGCTCATTTGGTGTGGATTTGCAACATTCACAAATATTAAAAACGGAAATTCAACAGCTAACATCTGAGCCATCCACCTATGATGGTGATTTTGAAAACAGCCCTCGAAGTGGTGAAGTTAAGTCGAGAACAAACCTATCTCTATCATGGGCTATCAATAATTGGTCAACGGCTTTGTCTTTTTATCGTAAAGGGTCTAAAGTTAATTTCGATGGCAGCAGTAAGTTACCCGCATGGACCATCACTAATTTTATCCTTAAAAATGAGTTGGATAGACATCAGGATATAAGTTTAGTTATTAGAAACTTAACGGATAAGAAGCCACCAATCGATACCGCAAGAATCAACTGGCCCTATTACGATCGCAGTCAATACGATGCCGTCGGACTGGAATGGTTTTTGGAGTATGAAGTTAGGTATTGATTATAATGGTTGGCTTTGAGTTTATAATTTGCTCAACAATAGATAGGCAACCAGACCATAACAAATGCCAAAGCGACCATACTGTGATAATTTCTTGCCAACTTGTCGTATCGAGTAGC
>NZ_QGGU01000014.1 GCF_003148745.1 Pleionea mediterranea
ACAAGTCAGTCAAATGAAAAGCCGGATATATGTCAGCAACCAATACCTCATCATTGTTTACCCTTGCAATCTGGGAGGTGTTCATATATGTCCCGCAGATTGATTTTATTCCTTTGATATAATTGCTTGAATTTATTGCTAAATAATTCGAAGGAAAAATGAAACAGATGCAAATATTATATTGATTACATACGCTGAGTGCCTGCTTTCTCGTATATTGAGTTAAATTTACTTTTCGGTATTATTGAATATAAACAATATTTGGAATACTCTTCGCTAAATCGAGATAAAAAACAGACGCGCTAGTATTTAATTCAGGTTGCGTCAGAATCAACTGTTAGGCTAAAAAGGAACTTCAATGAAATATTTGACCGTAGTGGTAATGGTGTTGATTTCATTAAACGCTAACGCAGAGTCAGTTGGAGACTGTAAAGGAACTCCGAGTTCAGCAGTAACGTCTTTGCCAGAGCCGCTAAATAAGTGGGGACAAATAGTCTGCACACCATACGGCCACATCATAACAAACAAAGAGGGTTGGATTTGGTCAAATCCTGGAAGCTATAGCCCTGTAATGATTCCATCTCAAATGGTCCGCGATAATCCAGAACCACTCGCTAACGAATCATACTTTATCAAGATAGAAATGGGCGAATTATCAGGTAAAGAGGCTCAAGAATCAGTGAATCTATTTGAAAAGGGTTTTGATACATCCGAGAGCAAGCCCAGTGTTTACTCCCTTAATGTCACTTCTAGTTCAGGTAAGTCGCTTGATTTTAAGTTCTTTGATTATGGTAATTCTCAGTGGGGTATGTGGTGCAACAAAGAGTGCGATCCAAATTCGAAGTTCATGCTATTAAATATGGCCAAAGAGCCTAACCAGTAAAGGCACAGGACGCAGCAAAACTGCGTCCGTGCTTTAGACGTTAGGCATTAAGAGGAGTATCGATGTTCGTTCTGAAGCATCAAGATGGAGATATAGAATTTGAAACCAAAAAGGGTGGTTTTGCCGAAGTTGATTCAAAACTATATCTGTCGGTTGAGACGCAAGTGATTGGTGAGGATGCTTTTCCCGATTGCTATATGTTTGTACTTGATGGCTTTCCATTAGATGGTTCGCTTGAAAACTCTAATATTGATATTTCAACTAATCCCAATGATGAGCCGCCAAATGTTTATGTATACACAACATTTCACGCTTGTGAAGTTAAAGCAGACTTAACAATTAAAGTTCTATCCGAAGACGAAATTTCAGTAAAACTAAATGTTATTTCTGAAGATGTAAATTATTACAATGAGAAGGCGAAATCGAACCTATTTACAGGTGAAGTAAATTTGCAGCGGAAAGCTATAGGTGAAATGTGGATACCGTCATAAAGCCTAACCAAGCGTGGCAAGACGACAAATTTTTCGCTAAGTCGCTCGCAATTTTCGTTTGCACTTGGCGTTAAGGCTCAATAATGAGACACATTGCACTTTGTTTAATAGTCCTATATCAGAAATATATTTCGCCAAAGAAAGGGTATCGTTGTGCGCATAGAGTTCTGCATAATGGTCCTTCTTGTTCGAGTTATTGTGCAGATAATCTACGTAGACATGGATTTATCAAGAGTATTGCTAAAATGCGGTGGAGATTTCGCGAGTGCAATGAGGCTGCGATGGAGCTTAATGAACGAAAGAAAAATCCGCGAGAGAAAAGAAAGCAAGACGATGACGCTGACAAAGCATGCTGGATTGCAGAGGGTCTAAGTTATGCCTGTTGTTTTTCGCTTAGCTAGCCTTAACAAGGCCAGTCAGTTTGACCTCCATAAATTGCTGGCGGCGTTATGTTCGTGAAGGGAGTATATGGATAGCCTTGATAAAATAAATTCAAGTATTGAGAAAATGGTAGAACGGCTAACTTCTCAAATTGGGCATTATCTTTCGGATGATAAATTAAGTTTAAGTAAACTAGCCTCTAATTTAGAGTGGTTTTTAACTTGGCGTATTAAGCTTGAAGATCTAGAAGATAGAATGTGGTGTGACGGTGTAATAGATCTTGAAGTATCTAAGTCGGGAAGGCACTCTATCAACCTGAAAGGTCGCGCATATGTCGGCCCTGAAAGTGATGTCATGACTATTTATAAGTGTAGTCTTGAAGGTCAGATCGAATTATCAACAAAACACGATTTCATAGAGTATTATAACTTCAAAGCTGATGTAAATGGAAAGCTCTTTGAAATCGTCAAATGAACATAACCAATCAAGGCAGCATATGCTAACTACGCCATTCTGCTTGAGGCGTTAGAAACTTATGAAGCAAGAAAGTATTTCATCATTATTGGTTAGGTTGAAAAAGGCTCCTAAATGGGATTATAAGTCTCTGATTGTACAAAGCTCTAAAAGATATGCAGATCTCACTTTAGTCTTAAAAGAGGGTTATATACAACTGCAGTATTCTGATCCAAGATTTCTTGGCTTTATAAAAAATAGTAAGTTTAAAAAGTTTTGTTATACAGAAGGAATTGGTTGTAAGAAGGAAAGTAGTGGAATGATTAGCGAAGGATTGCCATGTTCTAATCCTGACAAACTACAAGCCCTAGTGTGCCGCTACTTTTCTAGTGTACATAACTTAAATGGTAATTTTCCTGTTGTTTTAACAGGAATAAATATATAGATTTCTAACAAAGCGTTGTTAAACACCTCAAAAGGCGCGGTCAACTGAATTTACAGAGAAAATTAAACATCCATAACTTAGTGCATTTCATTTTAGAAAATGCGATGAGTTATACATTTCTCAAAAACATAGCATCGAATTAATAAATAATTGAAGGAATAAAGATGTTTGAATCGAAAGATCCAAATAAATCAGATAACAACTCAAATATAGGCCTAGGTATTGGGTTGGGAATGAGCATTGGCAGTGGAGTGGGTACTGCACTTGGAGTAGCAATGGACAATATTGCAATGGGCCTTCCAATAGGTATTGGTTTTGGTATTGCCATCGGTGTGGCTTTTACTAAATCAAAAGAAAAGCGCTAATATTCAAAGTTATATGCCAAAATCAAACATTCTGTTGTGCGGCTGGCTATAAAAAAACAGTGTTGTTTGTCTTCAGCTGTGACAGCCATTTTGTTGAAATATTGAATCTAATATTATTGGTTGAATAAGTGATGCATGATCTATTAAATTAACTTCTATTAAATACGCTTTCTCTCCACCTTAATCGTTAATTCAGCAGGAGCGCGACGCAATGAAAGACATCTCCGGGATCGATGAAGACGGTAATCCTAAGAATGGCCCTTTTAAACTCTTCTTCAAGAACGGTCTTATCTCTTGTCAGGGTGAGTTCGACAACGGAAAGAAATCAGGAAAGTGGAAGTATTTTCTCAATAATGGCCAGATGCAGTCCTCTGGCAGTTTTAAGGATGGAAAGATTGTTGGTCGGTGGAAATGGTTCTACAAGACTGGCGAACCACGGGCGACCGGTGGCTTCGACGATGAAGAGCAGAAGCATGGTGCATGGAAGCGTTATCATCCCAATGGTCAACTCTGGGACGAAGGACGTTTTATACACGGCAAGAAGAGTGGTGTTTGGAAAGTTTACGATGAGGCAGGTGAGCTTCTAAAGGCGCAAACTTTCAAGTAGCGGACTCTAGGAGCGTGGCTTTAATTGTGCTTGCTTCAAGATAAGGTGCGGTCAACCCTCTGTGTCGTCTTGGTTGTTTACTTAAGTCCCATTGTTCCATGAGTTCCATTGCTTAATTATTCCCCGTGGGTGCTTAAAGTTGAGGGTGACCGCAATCTGTTGAATCATTGTTTTGTTCGTTATCTGAATTTTTAATAGAGCACCCTAACAAGAGCGCTCTAATTAAATTCAAACTTCTGAGTTAGTGGGTTATTAGCGCGCCTACCACAATACCAAAGGCGACTTCTTCCCAACCCGCTCGATAGTGCCAGTGCGGGCAATAATGATCGTGGTAGTGATCGTCTAAGTAATCGTAGTAGTAGTCGTAAACCCATAATGGATAATGCGCGACCAGTCGAATGTAATGATTACGGTACGGACGATAGTAATAGCCATTGTGATGATAATGACGATACGCATGCCCACGATGGTATTTTTTACGCCAGTGACTTAACCGATCCCGGTGCCAGCCATGACGTTTCTTATCAAACTTTCGATATTGTTTAACCGCATGACGTTGATGTTTCTTTTTCCATTCACGTCGATGATTTCTATCCTGCGCAATTTGATTGGAACGGCTGTGTCTTACTTTTCTGCCATCATCATGGCGATTGTGCCGATTATTAACTGTACTGTGTCGTCGGTTGTGTTTGTCCTTGTCTGCACCGCGTTCATTTCGAGTGGTGTGGTTTCTGCGCTGCGAATGGGTATCGTTGCTGCTGCGAACATTGCTGTCTCGAAAGTCTGAACGTCTATCATCCGACATTCGGTTAAACGGCTTTCTGTCGTCTCGGTCGGCACGGTGAACATGGCGCTGCTCACGTTGATTAACGCGGTGCGCAGGTTTGGTTCGGTGCTGCCGAGCATTGGAGTGCTTTTGCCCTTGAGATGAGCGTACTTTGCGCTCCCGATCACCAGAGTCTCGGGCTTCAACAGTTGGTATGGAGAGCGCTAGACCCAGCAGAGCGCTCAGCAACAGTGGCAGGGTTTTCATCAGTTGTTACCTCTTTATTTCCACGATGTGGATCATATTAGGCAAAGTAAACTGAATTGAGGCTGAATTGGCGTACTCAAAGCCAAAAAACTCTCAGTTTGCCATTTATGTGCATTGGCTAGTAACTAACAGCTATTTAAAAGTGGCTGCTAAATAGCTAATAATATTAAAAAATACATCTGAAGCTATTGGCTCAACAGAATAGAGTGAATTAGCCTGTTTCTATTGATAACAATACCCCATTAAGCGAAGAATAATTGTTCGAACAAGCGTTTATGGGGCAGAGCCAGAATTTATGGCGCAAGAATTTCGCAGCAAATATTATGGAGCAAACGTATATGGAACAATTGATTAATGAACAAGAGTTCCCACGAATCAAACGATTACCCCCTTACGTCTTTAACGTTATTGGTGAGTTAAAGCAGGCCGCGCGAGCTCGTGGTGAAGACATTATTGATTTGAGTATGGGTAATCCGGATCAGGCGACCCCGCAGCATATTGTCGATAAGATGATTGAAGTGACGGCGGATCCTCGCACCCACCGTTATTCACAGTCGCGCGGCATTCCGCGCCTGCGCCGCGCTATCACCAACTGGTATCAGCAACACTTTAATGTTGATCTGGATCCCGAGTCAGAAGCCATTGTGACCATTGGCTCGAAAGAGGGCCTGGCGCATCTGGCGCTGGCGACTATGGAGCGCGGCGATTCGGTGATTGTGCCGAACCCTGCCTACCCGATTCATCCTTACGGTTTTGTGATTGCCGGTGCTGAAATATTGCACGTGCCATTGACCGATCACGAATCTTTTTTTGAAGGCGTAGAGCAAACCCTTCGAATGACCTGGCCAAAGCCAAAAATGTTATTGCTGAATTTTCCGGCCAACCCAACCACCGATGTGGTGGATCTGGCCTTTTTTGAACGCGTTGTCGCGATAGCTCAGCAGCATAAAATATGGGTGGTACACGACCTGGCTTATCACGACATTGTGTTTGATGGCTATAAAGCGCCCTCCATATTGCAAGTGCCCGGAGCGAAAGACGTGGCCGTGGAATTCTATTCGTTATCGAAAAGTTACAATATGGCCGGCTGGCGACTCGGTTTTTGTTGCGGTAATCCAACACTGATCAAAGCCCTTGCAAGATTAAAGTCGTATCTTGATTACGGTATTTTTACACCCATTCAGGTTGCTGGTATCGCCGCCTTGGAAGGCCCACAGGATTGTGTTGAAGAAATACGACTGCGCTACAAATCACGGCGTGATGTGCTGTGTGATGGATTAAATAAAATCGGTTGGCCAGTGAAAAAACCGAAAGCCACCATGTTTGTCTGGGCGCAAATTCCAGAAGCCTATCGTAAAATGGGCTCACTGGAATTTTCTAAATGGTTGTTAAAAGAAGCCAAGGTGGCAGTATCGCCAGGCATAGGTTTTGGCGAGTATGGTGATGAGTATGTGCGTCTGGCGTTAATTGAAAATGAGCAACGATTAAAGCAGGCATTAAAAGGCATACAACGTGCGTTTAAATCATAATTAAAAAGCTTTAAGCTTTAAGCTTTAAGTTTTAAGTCTTAAGTTATAGGATTTAAGTTGTAAGTCTCAGTAAATAATTCAATGTCTGTAATTCTATTGGGGGCGTGCCATTCTATAGGGATGAAAATAGGGGGGGACTCTTCCTTGAGTCAGAGAGGTAACTCCTTGGTTGATCGGCGATGAGCATCGCACTTGGTTGAGGTTTATTATTGATAAAAAACTGATAAAAGATTGATTAAAAACGTTTATCGGTTGCTCGACGAGTCTGTAACTTCTGCACTCTGCTTGGTTGGATCAGCCGATAACAACTCAATTTCAACGCGACGATTTTTTCGCTGCATCAGTTCGCTTGAGCTGTTAACAATTGGTCGGGTTTCACCATAAGCGTGCAAGTTAATCGTAATAGGGTTGTTCAGCAGTTCATTTAATTTGGCTTCAACCGCTTTTGCCCGTCTTTTCGATAAATCAAAGTTATAGTTTTCGCTGCCCACTTCATCGGCATGGCCATGCAACGCAATTTCCTGTGCATTAACTTTATTTAAATAGTCGATCCATTCGGCCAGTTTTTCCGCTTCCATGCTGCTGATTTCAGTGGAATCAAACGCAAACTGAATTTTACTGGTTGGGCCTTGTACCGGTTTTGAAACTTTCACAGGTTCAGGCTGTTGAGTTTCTACCGGACGGGTTTCGGTGATCGCCGAAGACGTTTGAGAGTCGGTAGACGAACACCCGGTGATCAGTAAGGCTGTCATCGTTAAAGTGAGAGAGATAGTTTTCATTATAATTTCCTTAGTTGATAGTCAATGCGTGTTGACGATTATTATTTGCTGATGGAATGCATTTTATTTTGATTATTAAAAAAGTGATGCGCTCTATGCAGAGTGTCGTGATAAATAACCTGACTGCTGGCAGCATTTTGTTGTGTGTTATTGGTTATGGTGACAAGAACATCATCGTCCGACTCTTCAGAAGGTCGTCGTTGAGTAATAAATTTTTCCAAAGGACGAAACGGTGAAATCACACATAAATAATTTCTTATGGAGTCCACTCCGTCGAATTTTTTAACAGTGCTATTAACCTGCTTTTTTTGTTTTTCGTGAAATACAATGCCAGAGATAATGGCGGTTGAGCCTTTTATTTCTACCCTTACATAAGGGCGCCCCGTTGCTGTTAATATTCGACTGTTCATAATAGTGTACCTCGCATAAAAATTGAGTAAGGGCACCCAGGGTGCCCTTTGCGCTCGAACGATTATTTGATTTCTTTAACGAACTGAGCGTATTCTTCTTTGCTGATTTTTTTGTTGTTGTCTTTGTCAAACTCTGCAAACATTGCCTGAAGTTGTGGCAATACTTGAGCTTCTTGTGCAGAGATAGAGCCATCGACATTCTTGTCAATTGTTTTAAAGCTTGGCGCTTTAGATTTTGCGTTCTTGCCAGAAGCCAGATCACCAGCATTGGCTACAACAGAAACAGATAGAAATAAGCTTGTCAGTAGTAATGTTTTCATGGATTTCTCCTATTCATTTATTTAAGTGAACTTAACAATGGTTCACCTTGGTTATTACAGATACCGTGCCAACTTTGAAAAATATTTAATTATCAATAAGTTAAGTTTGTTTTACTGGTGAGTTAGAAAAATTATTTAGAAAAAAGCCAGAAAACTGGGATGGGGTTACTGTTTTCGTTGCAAAAAGGCAACTAGAATGGCTGCAATTATTAAAACCCTATGTAAATCAATCATCTAAGGTGTTGCCAAATAGCAACCGGCAATCCAATTCAGCATCGGGTTAACCGTGAGGGCGTATGAGTAAAGGGAAGATTGGTCGATTATCCATTTTGCAACGTTGGGCAATTTCGTTGGTGTTGTCGCTGTTACCGTTTACTGCAACCGTTGCTTATGCCATCTGGACCATCGACAGTCAGAGCCGCAGTCAGTATCGCAGTACTCAGGAAGTATTGGCGTTAAAGCAGGCCAGTTATCAGCTATCGGAGCAGCTTAACGGTCTGGAGCGAACCGCACGGCAATACGTGGTGTTAAAAGACGAGAAAATACTGCAACTGTTAAATACCCGATTGACCGCGTTTGTTGAAACGCAGAATCGCTTGTTAGCCAACCCGCTGATTGAGCCCAAGGTTAAAGTGAGCATGACGCAGCTATTAACCTATTTAAACCAGCAGCTTCGGGCAATGACAGAGAATAGTCATTCGGCATTGTCGGAAAACAGCAATAACAACCAGCAAGTAAAAACTAACGGCAAGAATGGCGAGCCATCAAACAGTAAGCAAAATAATAAAAACAAGTCCGCCTCTGAAACAGAAAATAAGACAAATGAAAAAGCGATAGCCGACTCAAAGCTATCGACGCATAAATCTTTTATTGAAAACAAAGACAGGTCAGGAAACAAAGACCCGGTGTCTGGAAATAATGATCGGGTTTCTGGAAACAAGGGCTCTGCCAGTAACACGGAATCTCAAAGGTCGAATGTTTCAGAATCCGCTAATACAAAAACTTCGTTAAATGAGCAAACAAAACAGACGCCATCGGTCGAAGCGCTTTTTAAAGATTATTTCAAAAAGCTGGCGGTGATTGATGTGCTGGTTCAAGACACCATTACCAATCACCTTCAACAAACCGAGCGACATCTTAAAGATGCGGAGCAACTGATTTTATTGTTAGGCGGGCTGATTATTCCACTTTCAATTCTGTTGTTTATGATCAGTTCCCGCACCATTATCCGGCCGATTCATGCGCTAAGTAATGCGATTAATCAACTGGGACGAGGCCGCTGGCAGCAAAGCATTAATATTGAAGGCCCCATTGATTTGATGGTACTGGGGCAGCGGCTGGAGTGGATGCGCCGAAAACTGAACAGTACCGATCGGCAAAAGCAGTTGTTTTTGCAACACGTTACGCACGAATTAAAAACGCCCCTGTCAGCCATTATTGAAGCCGCATCGTTATTATCCGATGGTGTCCCAGGCGAGATAAATGAGCGACAGTCAAAAGTATTGTCCATTTTGATGAACAATACCGAGACCTTGAACACCCTTATCCAGCAGCTGCTCAATTACAATGCTGTGGTTACCAAACATCCGGTTCAGTTTACAGAAACCAATATTAATCAGTTAACCGATAAGGTGGTAAGCCAATTATCTTTTGAACGTAAAACGGTTACCTGGAACTTGCCTTCGGAGCAAACGACGGTGTTAACCGATCAGCAAAGAATAGAAATGGTACTGAAAAACTTATTGTCCAATGCGGTTTATTATTCCGGGAATGACGTCACCATTGATATTAAAGTGGAAATTAATGCGTCGTCCTGGTGTCTTATTGTTGAAGACAATGGGTTTGGCATTGAAGAGGATGAAGTAAAACAAATATTTGAACCTTTCTTTCAGGGCCGTTCAAAAAGAACGGGGCCGATTAAAGGTACCGGTATTGGCCTTGCCATTGTGAAAGAATGTGTAAACTCGTTGCACGGAAAAATTAGCGTTGACTCTAAACCCGGTCAAGGCACTCGATTTGAATTAACTTTTCCTGAAAAAGGAAGCTATATATGAATGCGATAAAAATAATGCTAATACTGAGTATTCTGGTATTAACCGCCTGTCAGTCACAGCGAAACAACAGTGGTAATCACTTTGCAACGCCGTTAATGCAAAGCGAACAATCACTGCCAGAACTCTCCGAGGTCTTGTTGTATCGCAGTCAGATATGTCAGAGCGATGCTGATAAACAGGAACAATGGTTGCAACAATATCGAACCATTGAAAAGCGCTGGGCCGAACTGGAACGACTTATTATTGCCAGTTGTCGGCCGGATATGACGCCAGGCATATTAAAAAATCAACTGGTTAAATTAAAAAAGCAGGATAAATGGCCGAGCGATTATAAAGCTTTGTTTGCACTGATGAGTGCGCAGCTTAATGCATTAAACAACAGTGTTGAGCAAAAGCAGCAAACCATCGATCAACTCAATAAAACCATTGAAGCACTAACCCGAATTGAACAGGACCTTGAGTCCCGAGAACGATAAAGCCCCGTTAGGAAAATGAATATGTCGCAATCCGATACAGTCGATCCATTATCCAGTCAGATAACTAAGAAAGCATCGAAGACTTCATCGTCTCAAAATGGCACGTCAGGAAAATCGGTGCTGGTAGTGGATGATGACAGAGGCTTATTGCAATTAATTGAAATGCGCTTGCAGGCCGAAGGTTATCAGGTGCACTGCGCCGAGTCGGGCGAACAGGCTCTGGATATGTTGGAGCAAATTTCGCCGGCTGCGGTTATCAGCGATTTAAAAATGGATGGTATGGATGGCCTGGCCTTACTGGAAAAAATTCATCAGGTTCGCCCGGTGTTACCGGTTATTATTTTAACCGCGCACGGTTCTATTCCCGATGCCGTTTTAGCCGCACAAAAAGGAGTGTTTGCGTTTCTCACCAAACCCATTAATAAGCAGGAGTTGTTTTCCAGTCTTGAGCAGGCTTGCAAAATTAATGGTAACGAGCAGGAGGAGCAATCAACCTGGTGCGATTCGATAATTACCCGAAGCGCGAAAATGTTTGAGTTAATGGAACAGGCGCAATTGGTCGCAAACAGTGATGTTAGTGTGCTGGTGCTGGGTGAAAGTGGCACCGGTAAAGAACTTGTCGCCGAAGCCATCCACAACAGTAGCCCTCGCTGCGAAGGTCCATTTGTGCCCATTAACTGCGGTGCAATTCCGGCGGAATTATTGGAGTCGGAATTGTTCGGTTATCGCAAAGGTGCATTTACCGGAGCGACAAAAGATTACGATGGTTTATTTGTGCAGTCGAACGGCGGCACGTTATTTCTGGATGAAATTGGCGATATGCCGATGTCGCTGCAAGTAAAATTATTACGAGTGTTGCAGGAAGAAAAAGTCAGGCCTCTGGGCAGTGGTCAACAAATTAGTGTTAATCTTCGCGTTATCGCAGCGACCCATCAAAAACTTGAGCAATCGATTGCCGACGGAAAGTTTCGGGAAGATCTCTATTATCGATTAAATGTAGTGAGTTTACAGTTACCACCTTTAAGTGAACGAAAAGAAGACATTCCTTTATTGATTAACCACTTCTTAAAAAATATTGCCAATAAAACAGACAAGCCGTTAAAAAAATTCGCAACGGAAGCTATGAAACTCGCCATGCAATATCACTGGCCGGGCAATATTCGGCAACTGCAAAATTTGGTGGAAAAAACGGTTGCGCTTTGCCCCGGTCAGGTGATTTCAGAAACGCTGGTTGCCAATAGTTTGCCGACACAATCGCAACAAGTGTCGCCGTTAACGGAAGCCAAACAACACTTCGAAAAAGACTACGTGAAACACCTGTTAAAACTTACCGATGGCAATATCCCGGAAGCTGCCGAAATTGCCGGAAGAAATCGCTCCGACTTTTATAAAATAGTTAAACGACATGGTATTGATGTCGATCGGTATAAGTTTTCATCGGATGAAAGTTGACAGCTTGTGTCATTAAATGTTGCGATGATAATAACGCTAGGTACAAAAAGTATTTAAATCTAACAGGAGTAACATATGTCAAAAGTTATGTTAATTACCGGTGCATCCAGTGGTATTGGAGAGGCGACCGCTCGAAAAGCGGCGGAGCAAAACTATAAGCTGATTTTGACTGCTCGGCGTGAAAAGGTACTGCAGCAAATGGTTTCTGAGTTTGGGGATGACAATGCGATTGCTATAGCCGCAGATGTTACCGATTTTGAAGCGTTAAAAAAGGTTGTGGAGTCAGGGGTTAATAAGTTTGGTCGCCTTGATGTTGCATTTGCCAATGCTGGTGCGGGCGTATCACAACCCGGTACAGAGCAAGGCGATGTCAAAGAGTGGGATGACATGATTAACTTAAATATAAACGCTCTGTTATACACTGCTAAATTAACCTTGCCGTATTTACGCAACAGCACCGGTCATTTTATGATGATGGGATCGGCTGCCGGACGCAACACCATAAAAGGTTCCATTTATGGGGCAACCAAGTGGTTTGTACACGGATTTGCCAATAATTTAGCGGAAGAAATGAAAGAATGGAATGGACGCTGCACCACGATTGCTCCAGGTATGGTTAACACACCTTTTTTCGATGAGCCTAAGACCGATAAGCTTGATCCTGATGATGTTGCTGAAGCGGTGCTCTATGCTGCGAGTGCAAATCCGCGAAATACTGTAAGAGAAATTTATTTAATGCCATCTTATTAAAATACTTTTTACGATGGGTTGGTAGCGGTGTAAAAAATATTTATTAGCAAAGTCATTATTAGCAAAGTATTAATTATTAAAGTATTAAAGCCTATTGGCTGATTAACTGATGTAAGCTGAGTTTGAAAATAAAAAGCCAGAGCTTCAATATTAGAAGCTCTGGCTTTAACCGCAATTAAGCAACTGTTGTTGTGGTTAAATTTATATTCCCGCGCTTGATTATTTATCGCATGGAGCTGGATTTACCGACATCTTGAACCAGCGTTATTATTCTATCGGCGACAATTTCTTTCTCTTCAAACACATCGTAATCCATTTCGCCGGAAACTTTAACCACATCGCCAGTATCGAGGCGCTGGAAGCCTTTGTTGTCCAGCGGGTTGTAACTCAGTTTGCGGGTATCTACGGTGATATCGGACTTACCCATGTCAACGGTAAATTCACGGCCGTTCACTTCGGTTATTTCACCGGTCACTTCGATATCTGGCGCTACGCTGGTCGGGTATACCAGATTAAAGTTGAGTGACTCTTCATCGGCTGCGCTGGCGTAAAAGTAAGTGTTGAGTCCTTCTACGTAAACGCTATCGGCTTCAATGGTTTTGGCTTCATATAACCCATCATCGACAATGCCGTTAACGGTTACATAATCGCCAACCAAAATAGTTTTACCTTCTTTAAACCAATCCCAGTCATCCATTTCGACTCGAATTTTTCCATCACCATAGTCGAGTAAAAATGTATTGGGCGTGGTTGATGTCACTTTACCATTTATGGTGATCCAGCTGTCATCGGGGCGTATTTCTGGATCGGCTGCTATGGCACTGACTGCAAAACTGCCAGCAATAGCTGCGGTTAATATTTTGAATGTAGATGTAGGGTTAAAGTGTTTTTTATATCGTTGCATTGTCATGGTTCACTCCTTCTCATTGTTAACGAAAATATGAACTGTGACCGACAAACAAAGTAATAAAACACATTGACTTACTTTGGTCGTGAATACAAACCTTTTACAAGTAATATTTAAAAGATTGTATTCATCGCATAACCCTTTAGTGACAGGCTTAATCAATGGTTTTAAAATCATGTTCAAACCAGAGTAGTGCTAACTTAAGGGTTTTGCTAATCAGCTGAATGTGTCAGCTGTTCACTCTGAACTCTCTGTTCACTGAGAGCTCTCTATCTGAGTCAGAGCAATCAAAATGCCAATGTAGAAACCTGCTGTAAGTGGCTAAGCCAGGTAAGTGAATATGAATGGCTTTAATCTGTTTTGGTGCAAATCCACAGAATAAACCGTTGATTTAAACCGCTTGTTTTATTGTCACATTTGCAGTTTAAAGCAGTGATTAATGCATCTGCCGATTAGTTTGATGGTGTAGTATTCGCACAATTATTTTTTAACCCAGCAATCGTTATCATTTTTTTCGTAGCTTTGTTTTACCGCCGACCAGGCAACTTTATGCGCCACGGTTTCGCGGCTGTCATCGCCTTTGCGATCATCCTTATCTTTATATTCATCCCAGGCGCTGTTAAAGGCTTCTTTATAAATTTCCTGCGCGTGTTTCGGCAGGTTGTCACTAACGGAGTCAGGCAATTCGCTGAGTGATTGATAAGGCATATAAAATATCCTCCTGATTTATTTGTCCGGTGGATTGTCTGTGTGCTCGGCCAATACTTCATTGGTGGTTAATACTTTGGCGTAGCGACCTTTAGTGGTCAGAATGGTGGCTCTATGAAGTTCTGGCGAAATTGCGGCGGTTGCATCGGACACCAGCGTTACTGAATAACCCAGGTCGCTCGCACCACGTACTGCACTGCTGACGCACTCATTGGTATAAACGCCTGCGACCACTAAATCGCTAATACCGAGGTTTTGCAGAACATAATGAATATTGGAAGCCGCAAAAATACCACTGGCGGTTTTATTGATAATGATTTCATCATTGATTGGTGCAACATCAGGTAGAAAGCTTGCCAGTTTTGAGCCTGGCGCAGCGTGCAAACCAAGCCGTTTATGTTCCGGGCTTCTGTCCCGGCCATCGTCGGTGAGTGATTGTATGCGCGCGTGGATAACTTCCCAGCCTTTTTGCCGGTAAAACTGTTGCATTTTTTTTACATTAGGAATAACGGTTTTCCAGACCCGATCTAGGTAATACTCGATGGCGTCTTCCGAGATACCGGATTTTCGATGATTTTCAAAAATACCGTATCCTTCAATAGCACCAAGGTACTGAAGATCGATACTCAGCAGGGCGGATTTTTTATTCATAACCTGTATGTTTTTAATCTCCAGAGATATTGTGTCGGTCAATTATTATTTTTTATCGAGCATTGATGAATTAAGTTATCAACAAACAATTTTTGTGCCAGCATTAAAATTCATCATTTTATCCAGTTCATCCAACGAGCCAATTACAGCAGGTTGCTGGCGTTGTTTAACAAACCGGATTGCAGCAGCTATTTTGGGTGCCATGGTGCCAGACTCAAATTGCATGGCTTGTAACTGTTTAATGGTAATGTTTTTTATTTTTTCTGATGTTTCACTTTGCCAGTTACGATAAACGCCATCGGTTTTGGTGGCAATGATAAAACGATCCACCTTCAGTTTAATGGCCAGTAGCGCACTGGTTTTATCTTTATCGATAACCGCCTCTACGCCAATAAGGCCATTGTCGCTACGGCTGACGGGAATACCGCCACCGCCGGAACAAATAACCACGGTATCATTTAGCAGTAAGGTTTCTATCGCCGGTGATTGCAATATATCTTCTGGCTCTGGCGAGGGTACAACTCGTTGCCATTCATTATCTTTCGATTTAAACGACCAGTTGTTTTTATCTTCTAACGACTGTTTTTGCTCAAACTGATAACTGGGACCAACAGGCTTGTCCGGTTCAGAAAAAGCCTTGTCGTTAGCATCGACCTGCACCATGGTTAACAATGACGCCGTACGCCGGTTTTCAGGTAATTGATTGATCAACTCCTGCTCAATTAAATAACCGATCATGCCTTCGGTTTCTGCGTTTAATACATCCAGTGGAAAGGGCGCTTTAGTAGATTGGTTAGATTGATCGGATGATTGATTAGCAAGACTTTGTTGTGCCAATAGGCCCACTTGAGGGCCATTACCGTGGGTAATAATTAATTCATGCTGCTGTGCAATCTTTGCCAAAGGCGCCACGGCCTGTTTGACACGCTTACGTTGATTTTGCGCGGTAATAGGTTCATTTTTTAAACTGAGAGCATTGCCGCCAAGCGCGACCAGCACCCGCATAATTACCTCCTTATTGAATGTTAAGGATAGAAAAGTTTATTGAAAATTGCGAATGATGATTAAGACTTTACATTTGTGTCGGTTCGCACAAAAAAGCCGTGCAAACCCTACATGGGATGATTTGGTAGGGTGCGCATGTTGCGCACCGAATTTAAATAGAAATAGTTAAGGTTTAACAATCGTATTGGTTCGCACAAAAAGTCGTGCAAATCCTACGTAAGATGATTTGGTAGGGTGCGCATGTTGCGCACCGAATTTAAATAGAGATAGTTAAGGTTTTTCAATCATTTTGGTTCGCACAAAAAGCTGTGCAAACCCTACGTGGGATGATTTGGTAGGGTGCGCATGTTGCGCAGCGAATTTAAATAGAGATAGTTAAGGTTTTACAATCATTTTTGTCCGCACAAAAAGCTGTGCAAACCCTACGTGAGATGATTTGGTAGGGTGCGCATTTTGCGCACCGAGGAAATTACAAGTTAAGTGCAAATGAAATGATTGTCACACATGAGGCTTTGCCCGTTGAATAATAGCATTGAAGTCGGTGTTATCATCAAGACAACCAAGCATTAAGTTGGTGTTTTGCAATCGGTTATTGCAGAATGCTTTAGCAACATCGTTTGTGGAATACTGTATTAGTGTTGACGCCTGCCACAGTTTCGCCATGGACTCGGTCAGTCGTCGCAGTTGAGATTCATCAAACTGAACACTGTCTTGTTTAATCGTCAGTTGTTGTTTTAAGTTTTTAAGTTGTGAATCAAATATGTCGTATTGACTGGTTGCTTTTTCAAGCTCGTGATAAAAGCTGTTGATAATTTCAGGCTCTTTAATAATAGCCCGTGCCACATCGAGGCATTGAATATTGCCGGACCCTTCCCAGATTGCATTAACCGGTGACTCGCGATAAAGGCGCGCAAGGACATTGTCTTCCACCACGGCGACACCGCCAATGCATTCCATGGCTTCTGCGGTATGTTGCGCGGCGCGTTTACAAATCCAGTATTTTCCGAGTGCTGTGCCCAGTCGAAATAGATTTTTTTCATGTGTTTCGTTGATATTTTCTAACGCTTTACTTAAGCGAAAACTTATCGCCAGCGCTGCTTCCGATTCTATTGCCAGATCCGCAAGTACATTTTGCATCAATGGCTGTTCGTGTAATGATTTGCCGAAAGCTTCGCGGCCGCCAGTGTGATGAATCGCCTGTGCAGTGGCCAGCCCCATAATTGAGGCTGAACCAATCATGCAATCGTAGCGCGTCATGGCGACCATTTCTAAAATGGTTCGAACACCCCGCCCAGGCTCGCCTATCATCCAGGCAAATGCCGAGCGAAATTCAACTTCCGAAGACGCATTGGAAACATTTCCCATTTTGTTTTTTAGCCGCTGAATAAACATGGTGTTTTTATCGCCATCGGGTCGCCAGCGTGGCAGCAAAAAGCAAGACAAGCCCTGTTCTGTTTGCGCCAGCACCAAAAAGGCATCGCACATGGGCGCGGAGCAAAACCATTTATGACCGGTAATTTCATATTCTTGTCCGGCACCGGGCTTTGATATTGGTATAGCGCGCGTAGTATTCGCGCGAACATCGGAGCCGCCCTGTTTTTCGGTCATTGCCATGCCAATGGTGACGCCGGATTTTTCATAGTAGGGCACATTACGTCCGTCATATTGATTGCTTAATATTTTTGGTAGCCAGACTTTGGCAATTTCTGGCTGCTGTTTTATGGCCGGTACCGAGGCAAAGGTCATGGTTAGTGGGCAGCCTGACCCGGGATCGGCCTGAGTGTGCAGGTATTCAACGGCGGCACGTATGACCTGTGCGCCCGATGCTGTATTTTGCCATGGCAGGGCATGATGACCGGCAGCAATGGCTGACGACATCAACTGATGATACGCCGGATGATAATTCACCTGATCGATACGATGACCAAAGCGGTCGTGGGTTTGCAGCTCGGGTTTATTGGCATTGGCGGCGAAGCCTGCGGTTAATAATTCACCCCCCACTAAGGCCCCATAATTTGATAGTATGTCTTTATTGGGATCACCCCCGAACACCGCCACATAATGTTGCAGCACCTTGTCCGACCGGTAAGCATTATGGTTTTCTAGCGGCGTAGGTTGATTAAACACCCGATGGGTTTCAGCGTTATTAGACTCACTATTGGATGCTCCATTGGGCGAGTCGTTGTGCGAATGTGAATGTGCCATAATAAAAACCTTAGCGTCATTGTGTCGATGGGTGATGGGTTGTAAGTTTCGCTCAGAATTCTGTAGTACTCGTTTATTATTGTAGTGATAGATATAGGGTAATAACTTAAGTATTTTAGTGACGAGTAAACCCGTTATTAAAGCATTTAGTCCGTATATCTATTGAAAAGTAATTTAAAAGTAAAGTCCAGTTGATTTAGTGGTCGATCGTTATTATGGATAAATTTAAAAAAGCCGAACAAGCTCAAACATCACAGTATTCAACCGATACTAATCATGCTGATTGTGATCCTAGTGATAAAAATAAAAGCGGACAAAATAACTGCGATCAAGCTAATAGTAAACAATCTAAAAGCGATCGCACAACAACAGTAGAGCAACTGAAACGGCTGGGTGTGTTTCAAATAAAGCTGGGCCTGGATGCTTTACGGGATATTTTATTAAGCCCTTTATCAATATTATTTACGCTTATGGACTTGGCGGAAAAAAACAAACCAGAAGACAGTCATTTTAATAAGTTACTCGCCTTTGGCCGTAGAACGGAACGAAGAATTAATTTATTTAATCAGCACGATGATGATATTGAGCAGGCAGAAGCCAAGCAAAAGGTGCAAACGGTAGACACACTGGTCACACAGATCGAAGACATCATCAAAAAAGAGTATAAGCAAGGTGAGCTGTCGATGCGGGCAAAAAGTGCATTGGAGAAAACGGTAAAAATTGCTCGCCGAAAAAATGCCGCCAAATCAGAAGAGTAGTTTCTAATTAATAATAATGTGTGAGTGACCGCCATGATCCGAGCTGCACAACCTGACGATGCCGAATCAATCGCTAATATTTACAATCATTATATAGCGAATACGCTGGTTACTTTTGAAGAAGAGCCTGTATCCGGTGCCGAAATGCTATCGCGCATTGAAGACGTCACACAGCAATCGTTGCCCTGGTTTGTCTACGTGCACAATAATGATATTTCAGGGTTTGCTTACGCCAGCAAATGGAAAGGACGATGTGCCTATCGCTATTCAGTTGAAGTCACCGTTTACCTGTCACCAAACGTTATTGGAAAAGGCCTTGGTACACAACTTTATCAGGCGTTATTCGAACAATTAAAACAACAGTCCTTCCACACGGTTATCGCCGGGATCTCTTTACCCAATGAAGCCAGTGTTGCCCTGCATAAAAAGTTTGGGATGAAACAGGTGGCTCTGTTTGAACAGGTGGGGTATAAGTTTGATCGCTGGGTTGATGTGGGCTATTGGCAAAAAGTGCTTTAAATACAAATAATTACGATCATTAGGTTGAGTGGTGTCAACCATAGTTATCACCTTTCCATCCCGTTAAATATGCCTTTATTAGTTAATTCTAATTGTTTTGTATAATTTATATTGACAACTGTAGAGATCGAAAGTAGGCTTAACGCAACTATATCGACAAGTGTAGATTTATGAGGCTTTCAGAGTTTGAATTAGAAGTGATGCAATTATTTTGGGTCTGTGCACAGTTATCTGCACCGGAAGCGCATCAGGAAATTATAAAAAACAAGGATGTTACTTATTCAACGGTCAAGACGATCATTGATCGGCTTGAAAAGAAAGGTGCTATAAAACGCACCAGTCAGAAAGGGCGAACTATTTTTTATGGCGCAGCAATACAGTCTGATGACATTAAGCAACCACTTATAAGTTCATTTATTAAAAAAGTGTTTGGTGGTGAAACCCGTCCTTTATTTAATCATCTGGTTAATGAAGAAAAACTTTCAAGAGATGACATAGCTTATCTTGAAGAGTTGTTGGAAAAGAAAAAGAAAGAGTTGGATTAGTTATGAAACTATACTTTTTTATAAATGGACTTATTTCATTAACCTGCATTATTGCTGTGTACTCGATGAGTAATGCACCACACAGGACTCGCTTTTATTTATGTGCACTGGCGTTAGCAGCCTGGTGTATACCTTGGCAAGTGTTCAATATATTTGAAGTTACTCCGCCTAATAATATTGTATTTAATTCGATTCAACCGGTTATTCAGGCGCTGACCAAACCGGTTGTTATAACGGAAGCCAAAGTGTTAGACGTTCAGAGTATTTGGAAACCAGAGTTACTTGATATTTTAATTATATTGTCTTCACTTGGGGTGATATGGCTTTGCCGTGATTTACTTCAGCATTTTTCCCAACTAAAAACATTAAAGAAGTATGCAAAGGGTAAGCGTAGTGTTGTTAGTGGAAAGCGCAGTATCGATATTTATGCTTCTCAAAAAATACAAGGGGCATTGTCATATGGCGTTTTTCGACCTGTTATTTTTATCTCTGATAACTTGAGACATTCCCATCGAAATGTTGTATTAGAGCATGAGCTAACCCATGTGGAACAGTACGATCCAGTATGGCTATTACTCATTCATAGTGTTAGTCGAATTTTTCTGTGGAATCCGATTGTTTGGTTTACAGCTAGACGAGCAAAAGAACTGTTAGAGTTAAGTTGCGATGATAAATGCAAGTATAAACTTGGCGAAAAACACTATCAGACAACGTTAGCTGAGCTTGCACTAAAAGTTAAAGGAGCTCAGATATTACCTATGGTTTCGCACTTTATTTTTGAAGGAAAGAACTTTGATATTAAACGTATAAAATTATTAAACATGGAGCTTAGTATGACATTTAAAAATAAAACATTTCTTTTCGTCGCAATTCTTTTACTTTCTTCGATTGCTGTATTGCCAATTTACAGTGGGCAGGGTGACAGTACCAGTCATGCAACAAAAGCCCGAGAAAATATAATAAGCCCTTTAGGCGATGGTAGCTTTCGGGTTAAAGTCGACAATATGCCCTATAGAAGTCTTGGTATTTTATTGATTGATGCATTTAATGCGTCTGCAGTAAAAATAGAAAGTAGTCTATTAAATAAATTTTACTCAATCGATCTTGAAAAAGTTAATCTATCGCAACTGATAACAACGATTAATAACAAAGGAGAGGTTCGCATATTTAATGAAGGTGAATACTATTTAATTGCTAACGCTAATACCTCATCTGCTGATGAAGTCGACTCCGACAATTTAATCTCTATTGAGCGTCAAACACGAACGAAATTAACCATATTAGATGGTGAAAAAGTAGTGTTTGATAATGTTCTATACCATACCAATCAACACTGGACAGGACTTCATATTAATGGTTATGAGCTACAGTTTCTTTCGACACACGCTATGCCCCATGTGAGTTACAAGTTTAGAATACTAGACGAAGATGGTAGAGGCAGTGTTAAGTCGCCAGAAATAAGAACACTCATGAAAAAGGAAGCCGCCATAGAGTTATCGGTGAAGGATAAAAAACTGACGATTCAGGTTACACCAGAGAACATGCGAGCAGTGAATATTTAACATACCTAACGTACCTGATAAAAGATGCTGTTTATTGTTGTACGGCATCTTTTATATTTGAAGTATACAGCGGCTAAAGTAATGCTTATAACGAAAAATCTTATTTAATAGCGCCACGTGCCCATAATATATATTTATCCCGATCCAATGGATTAATCCCCCGATATTCTGCCGTTTTACCGTCTTCAATAGCACAGGGAGCGTATCCCGCCAGTCGTGTTATCAGTTTGGCGTTGCCATTGCTGGTTGATGCTAATTGAATCGGATATTCAATTGAGGTTGCTGCCGGTACGGTGCCACGGAGAATAACCCGGTTGCCTGAAAATTCGGGGCTATTAAATTGGCCGCGCATTTTTGTGATGTCGCTGGTGATGGTGCCGAGTAATTCAGCATCGGCATTAATCTGAAAGTCCAGAATCGGTTCCAGTAATTCGGTATCGCTTTTTACAAGACCGTTCATAATCGCCATAGGTGTTGCGATAATAAAATCACCGGAGCGACTGTGAATATTATGATCGGAGCCTTCAATTAAGGTGATTTTTATATCGGTAAGCTGCCAACCTTTAATGCCTTGTTTTAATGCGGTATTAATCGTGGCTTCTATTTCATTTTGATACTTGGCAGCAATGTCATTGACGCCAACTTTCGATTGATAAACAACACCACTGCCGCGAGTACCGGGTTCGATTAAAAACTTTACAATCGCCCAACAGGGTTTTGGCATCCAGTAGCGTTCGTATCCTTCAGCGGAATTTTTTGGCGTTTCTTTATAGATAATGCTCGGTTGTTCAAAGGTTGCTTTAAGGTTAAAGCGATCGGCTAAAATGGTTTCCAATATTTCAACCTGTATCCATCCACAAATATTAATGTGCAGTTCGCGTTGCTCGGTTAGCCACTCCAGATTTAATAGCGGATCTTCATCGGCCAGTTGCTTTAATGCATTGGCAAGGTTGGCGTAGTCTTTTTCTTCAACCGGTTTTACCTGCACGGTTAAAAGCGGCATCGATAATCGATAGGCATTGGGCACTTTGGAATCGTCGCCCAGCACATCGCCCACTTTGGCAATGGACAGGCCACTAACCACACCAATCTCTCCGGCGCTTATTATATCTATGTCCTGATACTTACCGTTGTAAACCCGTTTTATCTGGCTGACTTTTTCTTCAACGGTCTGCTTATCAGTACTTCGTGTGGAGTTAACGATTTTATCACGGGCTTTAATTTGACCATTAAAAACGCGGATGTATGCGGTTTTGCCTAAGGTTTTATCGTGTTCAATTTTAAAGATAACCGCTGACAATGGTTGCTCAGTATCACCTTGTGCGCAAGGCAGGTAGTTTGTTATTGCGGTTAACAGTTGCTCAATGCCTAAAGCGTTTTTCGCAACACCGGTAACGACAGGGTACAAACGTGCTTCGTGAATGCTTTGTGTCAGCTGAGTATTGAATGTTTCAAATGAAATGGTTTTGCCATCAATTACCTGTTCAAGTAATTCGTCGTTGTATTCGGTGAGCTTTTCAATCACAGGTTCAATAAACATTGTGCTGTCGGATGGATCTGTTTGATGTTGGTTAAAAGATGAGGCATTCCAGTCGCAGGCGATGTTAGCATCGCTGCTTTCACCAACGTTTATCGTGTGTTGCAACAACACGCAATCACGGCTGAGCTCTTGATGGATTTCTGTAAGTACCGCATTAACATTAGCGCCCATGCGATCCAGTTTATTAATAAAAATAATGGTGGGGATCCGTAGCGTGTTTAAGGCTTCAAAAATACCACTGGTATTGGCTTGTACACCTTCTACCGCACTGATCACTAGAATCGCGCAATCCAGCGCTCGTAACGATCGCTCAACTTCAGCACTAAAGTCCAGATGCCCCGGCGTGTCGATTAAGTTGATTTGACAGCCTTGCCAGTCAAAGGTTTCCGTTGCGAGTCGTACAGAAATACCGCGTTCACGCTCCACCGCTAAGGAATCGGTGGCTGAGGTACCATCGTCAACACTGCCTGCAGAACGAGTGGCTCCCGCTACATAGAGAAGCTGTTCGGTAAGCGTGGTTTTGCCTGCGTCTACGTGCGCAACAATGCCTATGTTTCTGGTTGATAAAGTCAATGCTATTCCAGAGTTGGAAAGTTGTTTTAATAAAGGCGAGTCATTTTACAGGGTTAAGACGAATAACTCTAATCGCACTGGATTTTGATCGTGATCATCGCATAGACTACTGCATAGTAGATTCAAAGAATGTTAAATTAAGGCAGTTATATTTTCATTTATGTATAACCGATAGATCGTATTTTTAGCAACAGTAGTTCCTAAATCAACAATGGAGTGACGTTTAATGGATAGTATAGTCATAATTATTTTTATAATTTTAGCCGCATTAATTATTTATGGTCTGATTTCAAAAAAGGGCAAAGAGTTAATGTTTGGCGGAAAAATAATCAAGACAATGGAAAACACACCTAAAGGTGAAAAAATAAGGCTCGTTTCATCAGGCGTTAAAGTTCATGTTGTGGAAGTGGCACCACAATTAAAGAATGTTGGATTGGAAATATCTCAACATGGCCTCTTTAATTTTTCAATGGTTCCTGTTTCGTTATCTTTCAGTGATGCCAAGCTGCTGGCTGACACCATTTATGATGCAATTGGGCATAATGAAAAAAGAACAGTGGAAGACTAACAGAGTTTTGGAATCATAAGGATTGGGGAACTTTTGGGTTCCCTATGCCGGTGAGCAAGAAACGGATGAAGGAACCCAAACTAATTTTCTGGAAGGATCCCATAGAGAGCTTCAAGTATTGCGAAAGAAATTTTCGAGTAAACAATTTTCGAGTAAACAATGGAATATGATGATTCGCATTAGCGCTATTTATCAAGAAGAGAAGTATGGTGCTGAGATATTTTATCCAGAAAAAGCGGTGGATACGGATAAGTCAACCTGGGCTACTTTTTCATTTTCTGAAAAAAACTGATAAGGTTGGTTTACCACTGAGTAACCAGCCTGACTGCGGAGTCGCAAGTGAATATTGACTACAAGATTAATCAAGCTATTTCTGCGGAGCAGTTTGCTGACCTACTAAGACGCTCCACGCTCGGTGAGCGTCGACCGGTTGACGATGCCGAGTGTATTAAAGGTATGATCACAAACAGTAATTTAGTGATTACAGCCTGGGATGACGAAACATTGGTGGGTATATCGCGCAGCGTTACCGACTTTCACTTCTGTTGTTATCTTTCCGATTTGGCCGTTGACTTAAGTTATCAAAACCTTGGTATTGGAAAACAGTTGCAAATCAAAACACAAGCGCAATTAGGCCCTAAGTGCATGCTCATATTGCTGGCGGCGCCTGCTGCAAATTCATACTATGAGCATATTGGGTTTAAACAAAATGATCGCTGCTGGGTGCTCAATCGAAGCGAAAAAATTAAAATATAGCGATTTGCTGTACCAAAGTTATTCGAAACTATCTCAAAAATTCTACACTTGAAGATATGGCGTTAAACTTCGACTCAAAATGCTTATTTACTGTGTGTAAACAGTGATTTCTCGCCAAAACTTTCCTTGTCTCACCGTCGCTCGCTATTTTTGAGATGGCTTCTAAATAAAAAACTATGGATTTAAATTTACTTTGAGCAACTGTTCATTAACAAGGTGTTTCGCGTGGTCAAAGTCAACTTGTTCAATGGTATCTATTGACTGGGTTAATTCTTTTAAAATTGCCTTCTGAGTTTCGCCACGTTGTTGTGCATCTCTATAAGGCAGGCGATGAAACATCACCATGGAATAGCGGGGGACAAATTGATCCGGCCAGCGTTTTTCCAGTTCAAACGCCAACTCTTTTTGAAGCACAAATTTTGGATCGTTAACCGAGTCGCGCATTTCAATGTAATTTTCAATCGCCATGTCGGCTATGGCATTGCCATTGGGTTGGCGAAGTTTGTCGGTTTCTGAGAACACCGCTTGCCAATTAAATTGAGCGGTCTGACAATTGTTATGCTGATCAATTTGTGCCATTAACTCGGTAATGTCTTCAAAGCCACAGTTCATCCCCTGCCCATGAAATGGCACTATGGCGTGAGCCGCATCGCCAATCAGTAACGCTAAATCTTGATAGTGCCACGGATTGCATCTTACGGTAGCCAATCGACCTGTTGGATTATTAAAGTATTCGGTTTCAAGATTGGGCAGCAGAGGAATTAAATCGGAAAACTGCTGTTTAAAAAACTGTTGCAAGCGGTTTTTATTATCAATGCTATCAAAACTTAACTCACCTTCGTTCGGCATAAACAGGGTAACGGTAAAGCTGGCATCTTTATTGGGCAGAGCAATGATCATATAGCCGCCCCGTGGCCAAATGTGTAATGCCTCCGGTTCCATTTGAAAGTTGCCTTCGCTGTCGGGGGGAATGCTAAGCTCTTTGTAACCATGACCCAGTGGCTCAACAATGTTTTGTTGACTGTGGCGTGCGTGAATCGCATTGCGAACGGAAGATGCACTGCCATCGGTTCCAATCACCTGTTCAAAACTATGTTGCTCGTTTTGTTCGGTTAACTCGTTATAAATAGTGAGTTGTTGTTTATCAAAATCAATCGCATCACAGCGGCTATTAAAATGAATGGTTACATTGCCGTAAGCTTCTGCGGCGGTCATACAAAGTTTATTTAAATCACCACGGGATACCGAATAGATAACTTCTTCTGCGCGTTGTCCGTAGGGTTGTAAATGTTGTTCACCGTTTAAGTCGTGGATCATTCGACCACGCATGGGCGTTAACATGGGCTCAACCTGATCCATCAAATCTGCCTGTTTTAATGTATGAATGCCACGATTCGATAAGGCCAAGTTTATCGAGCGACCTGCTGACATGGATTGCTCGCGCATGTCAGCACGACGTTCAAAAATAACGACGTTATAACCGCGTTTGGCCAATAATACCGCGCATAAACTGCCCACCAGTCCGGCACCAATTAAAGTAATCGTTGGTGCCTGGTTTTTTTCAGCGACTTGATGAGACGATGATTGTTGATTGGTTTGAGTCATAAATGGCTCCGCGACTCGTCGCTAATGCAACGAGGCTTGATCAATTAATTTATTGTTGCAGGCTTTGTTTTAAAATTTGCACAAAGTGATAACAATCTTCGAAACTGTTGTATTGAGGCACCGGAGCCACCCGGATCACATTGGGGTAACGCCAGTCGCCAGTCACGCCTGCCTTTTCAATGCGCTCAAACACCACTTTGCCGTCGAGACCATGGGTATCCACTGTAAGACTTAACTGGCAACCGTGCTCAGCTTCATTTTCCGGCGTGAGAATTTTAATATCGTCACCCAGTTCCTGATTCAGTAAAAAACGAAGGTAGCCGGTTAACAACAAGGATTTTTTACGCAGTGCAGAAATTCCGCCTGCCTGTTTTATGGTATCGAGAGAAGCGCGAATCGCCGCCAAGGATAAAATGGGCGGGTTGGACAATTGCCAGGCTTCTACGCTCTCGGTGGGATCGAACTGGTTGTCCATTTTAAAGCGAGTTTGTTTGTTATGTCCCCACCAGCCAGCAAAACGTGGCAAGTCTTTATTTTTATGGTGAGTTTCGTGAACAAAACAACCGGCAACGGAGCCTGCTCCCGAGTTTAAATATTTATAATTACACCAGCAGGCAAAATCCACCTGCCAGTCGTGCAGTTGCATTTCAATATTGCCACTGGCATGGGCCAAATCAAAACCCACCTGACAGCCTTTATCGTGACCGGCTTTTGTGATGGCCTGCATATCAAACACCTGACCGGTGTAATATTGAACGCCTGGCAACAGAATAAGTGCAATGCTGTCACCCTGTTCTTCAATCACTTTTAATATGTCTTCCGTTCGAAAAGTGCTTTCACCTTCACGAGGCTTGATTAACAGCATGGACTGTTCCGGATCAAAACCATGGAACTTGATCTGCGATTCAACGGCGTAGTGATCCGATGGAAATGCGTGATCTTCAATGAGTATTTTATGTCGCTTTTGGGTGGGGCGATAAAAACTGACCATCATAAAGTGTAGGTTGGCAGTTAATGAATTCATTGCTACCACTTCGCTGTTTTTTGCGCCAACCAGTTCGGCAAAGCCTTCGGTTAAAAACTCGTGATAGGGCATCCAGGGATAGTCGCCACTAAAATGCCCTTTAACGCCCAGTTTTTGCCACTGACTTAATTCGTAACTCAGGTATTGTTCGGTACGTTTTGGTTGCAAGCCCAGTGAGTTACCGCAGAGATAAATTTCATCTTCGCCGTTAGATTGTTTGGGAATGTGGTATTCGTTGCGAATTGCACTTAATGGATCCTGCTCATCCATTTGTTTTGCAAAAGCTAATGAGTTTTCAAACCTGTGTGTCATAGTGATTTCTCGAATAAGGGTTTTAGTGGCTAATAGTAATCGGTGTCTAAATGCTCAACACTCTCTAACGGATAAAGCACTGGCCGCGAAGGCGCAGCATCCAGATGAAAATGGGCAATGTTTAAGCTCAACAGGTAATGACCATCTATCACATTGTCGGGAACATAAATCATTTCGGTAATGGTTTTATGCCGAGCAGTTTTGTCGTTTAACTGATGCGACAGTTGCTCAACATTCCAGAAGTAATGATGATTCGACAGCTTGCCTTCGTCGTACATTTTATCGATGGAAGGAATGTCGACCAGTAAATGGTCGACGCCTTTATCCACCAGATACTGAATAGCCTGATGAGTAAAAAACGGCGGTTCAATTTGATCCGGTTCACTGCCGTACTGTTGAAACTGTTTTTCTTTCGGGTTTGGCAAGGTTCTGATCACCAGCGCTTTTACCATGTCCGGTTCAATGCTGGATAACTCGGCGACTAGGCAGTGTTTACTGATCACTCTGTCGTTTGCTTGCAGTGCCGGGGTGTAACTGTCCGGTGATTGTTCACCACTTTCGGGGCGCACACTAATAACTGTCGCCGGTAAAAGATCAACCGCCAAATTCCCTACAGCAACTAGCGGATCAACAATGTGCGAAATCGATTCGGTATGAGTGCCATTGCAGTGAGGTGTCAGAGTAATGGTGGAAACATTGCAGCTTCCACCCTGTTTGGTGTCACCAATAAAATCGCCGGCACGGACAACTTCTGATTTGGCATTATTGACACCAAAATGATTCGGTTGCTTACCAGTAAACTGCAACGGAATTGCCAGAGAAACCGACTGATCCGTTATAAGCCGAAACGTCTGATTGGCGAGAGTAACAGTGATGTTCACTGTTCGAACTCGTATTTATTGTGCGGCATAACGGTGCCGCATTTATCACAGGTGCGTTTTTCTTCGCTGGATAAAAAGCGGTTAAATACCGCACCAAAATCGTTTTCAATATCCCGTAGTGGGAAATACTCTTCATAAAGTTTATGGTTGCAGTTTTCGCAAAACCACATTAGGCCATCGGTTTCTTCCGGGCGTCTTACCTGCTCTATAACCAGACCAATGGAATTGGCAAATCTTACCGGCGAATGAGGGATTTTTGGTGGCAATAAAAAGACTTCACCCGCTTTAATGGGGTAATCGATGACTTCATTATTTTGCTGGGTACGCAATAGCATTTCGCCTTCGAGTTGATAGAAAAACTCGGGCCCTTCGTTGTAATGAAAGTCTTTACGACCGTTTGGTCCGCCCACCACCATAATGATCATATCGCCTTCGCGATAGACTTCTTTATTGCACACGGGTGGTTTTAGTTTATCGCGATTTTCATCGATCCACTTTTGAAAATTAATGACCTGCATTGGTGCACTCATAATCGCCTCCTGATGAGTAATTGTGATGGCATCAGCCGAACTAGTCGATGGTTGCCACACATTTTAATTCTATTGCAATGGGCGTTGGTAACGCAGTGATTTCTATGGTGGTTCGACAAGGCTGGTTATCTTTAAAATATTCTGCGTAAACCTCGTTATAGGTTTTAAAGTCGTCTTTCATATTGGTTAAAAAGACTTGAACATCCACCAGTTGATCCCAGCTGGAGCCAGACTCTTCCAATATCCAGCGCACATTATCAAACACGCTGCGGCACTGCTCGGCAATGTCGTAATCGGTAATATTGCCGTTTTCGTCCAACGTTACGCCGGGTATCGATTTGCTGCCGCGTTGACGTGGTCCCACACCCGATAAGAATAATAGATTACCCACACGACGTGCGTGAGGATAAAGGCCAACTGGCTCTGGCGCTTTTTTTGAGTCTACTCGTTGGCTGGTTGTTGGGTTATTGGCCGTCATATTTGAACTCCTGAATCTGAGCGATGTATTGAGTAAAGTGGAGTGATTTAAACTTAAATTACACAATACGGGGTTAAAACTGTCTGAAATAATCGAGAAAGACGAGCATAGAGCTCAAGGCAAATGCGAAAGACGATTTGCCGAATGGTTCCTGCTAGGCCAGTACGCTTTTGCAGCCATTGCGGCTGGCAAAAATAGCCCCGGAAGATATTTGTTTTATGGAAATGCAGTTCATGGGGGTATTTATACGATGGTTGGAGGCGATTGTAAATAGGAGGAATCAGACCTTGTAAGTAAAGTTAAATACACAAAGCAATGCCTTGTTTTGTGAAAGAGTACCGAAAAAACCGAAATTAAGTGTGCGCCAGTTCAAAAAGAGCTAGTATCTCGCTTCTTCGGCCCCGAGTATGCTGGCATAATCCTGCCGAAAAAATAACCAGCCTTTTTGTCAGGTCTTGATTTAAGACTGTTAGGCGTAATAACAAACCAGTTTCGGGGAATTCATTCACCATGAAGGGTAGTTTACGTTCGATCCTGCAATGTCTGTTTTGGGCGGTTGCTTTATACAGTTTATCCGGTGTCGTTATTTATCTGGCAGTGAATTACACCTATACGGTGGACGACTCTATGGCGTCGGTACGGTTATTTATTTTCTGCCTGTTGTTGCCAATTGCGGTTAAGTTTTTAATTCAACTGTTGTCGTCACCCTTGTATGGCGTGGTTGAGCGGGTGCGTCGACGCGGGCAAACGTCGGCTGATAATCCTTCGGTGTCGGTGTTGATCCCTGCCTGGAACGAAGAAGTGGGGATATTAAAAACCCTTAAATCTGTGGTTGAGGCCAATTATCAGCGATTGGAAGTGATTGTTATCAACGATGGCTCCACCGATAAAACCCACCAATTGCTAAACAACTTTATTAAACAGCATAATCGCTCTCGTTCTACTGAATTAACAAAACATTCCATTTCAAAGCTTTCAAACTCAAAAGGCTTAAACTCACATTCAAAAGCCTCTGTTTCACGCTCACTACACAGTGAAAATAAAGCAGTAATTAAATACCTGAAGCTGCCAAATGGTGGTAAAGCAAAAGCCATGAATCAGGGGCTGGCTATGGCCAGTGGGGAGTTTATAGTCACTATTGATGCCGACAGTGTGATGGATCCTGAAGCGGTTACTCAGCTGATTAAACGATTTACCGACGATAAGGTCGCTGCCGTTGCTGGCAATGTGGTAGTTGGTAACCGCCGCAAGCCTATTGAGTTGATGCAGCAGCTGGAGTATCTGTATGGCTTTTTCTTTAAGCGTGCGGATTCAATTTTTAATTCTGTGTACATTATTGGCGGTGCTGCCGCGGCCTATCGAAAACAGGCGTTACTCGATGTGGGCGGTTTTGATGAATCGATCATTACTGAAGATATCGAAATGTCGACCCGGTTATTACGATACGGTTATAAAACTCGTTACGCGACGGATGCTGTTATTTATACCGAAGGCCCATCGGACTGGAAAGCGCTGTGCAAACAACGACTGCGCTGGAAATACGGTAGAGTTTTAACATTTATAAAACATTCCAGTCTGTTTTTCAGTTTGCATAAATCGCACTCCAAGTATTTAACCTGCCTGTTATTGCCCTTGGCGGTTTACGCGGAATTTTTATTGTTAATGGAAGGGGTGTTGCTGACCATTTTTTACGGTTACACCATTATCACTTTCGATTATGTGCCGCTGGTGTTTGTGATTCTGTTTTTAACCTCGATCATTGCCATGCAGATAATGTCGGATCCCAAAGCTAAATTTCATTTAAATCTATTATTAGTTGCCCCTGTTGCCTGGCTGATCTTCTACATTGTCGATATTGTTGAGTTTCAAGCTCTGTTTCGCAGCCTTAAACGCCTGATCAAGCGTGAGCAGTTGCAGTGGCAGTCCTGGTCACGTGTCGGTATTGCATCGTCCTCGCTTCAATAGTTCGATTCCTTAAGCTGGGACTTGACGCTGGCGGTGTTTATCGCGATATTGATGCCCTAAATATGACATCAGACCCGACAATAAATACTTCAGGAGCTATCGATGCCGGACAAGAATTCCCCTGAGCATGATTCTAATAGAGAAGCATCTAATAAAGAAACGTCTAATCAAGAGATCTCTAATCAAGAAGCGTCTAACCAAGAATCCTCGAATATAGAATCTTCCAATCAGGAATCCTCTAATCAGCAACAGACAAACCAGCAGCCTGGTGGATCGAATAATCCTTACCAGTCCCCCGATTCCAGCCTGGATGTTGAGCCAGAAGGGGCGTCTCTTAATATGTTGGCTGCGCCACGAGCGGTTTCATTTGGTCGCTGTGTTGGCTGGATAGGCGATGGATTTGGTTATTTTAAACAAAGTCCGGGTCAGTGGATCCTTATCTTGTTTTTGGGGCTCGCCATTATGATTGGCCTGAGTATGTTGCCATTGATAGGTCAACTGATAATGGGCTTAACATCCTATGTCTGGTTTGCCGGGTTAATGCTTGGCTGTAAAGCTTTGTATCAGGGACGGGAGTTTTCGGTTAATTACCTGTTTGCCGGATTTAAAGAACCACTGGTTAAACTGATTCTATTATCGATTATTACCGGTGTGCTGAATGCGCTGATTATGTATTCGGTTATGGGGGATTTTTATCTGGAACTGTTAAAGTCGAGTGCCGACGCTCAGCAACAGCAAAGTCTGATTATGGAAGATCCGGGCCGTTTTTGGCAGCTGTTTTTCTTTGGAATGCTGGCGATGATACCGGTAATGATGGCGTCCATTTTTGCTCCGGCATTAATTGCCATTCATGACATTTCAATTCTAAAGGCGATGCAGTTTAGTTTTCTTGGCTGCGTAAAGAACATACTGCCACTGTTTGTTTTCGCCGTAATTATGCTGCTGCTTTATATTGTTTCGGTGATCCCAATATTCCTGGGTTTACTGGTGTTTATGCCCACCGCTTTTGCTGCAATATTTTCTGCTTACAAAGATATTTTTACCGAGCCCCATGCCGCTAACGATCGGCTGGAGCTGTAACTTTTAAGTGCAAGTGGTTAAGTTTTTCTGTTTAAGATTTAAATCATGCACTTAAAAAATAAGCTAAAAACAAAAAAGCCTGATCATTGGTCAGGCTTTTTTATGAACGCTGTATTGAAATAAACCTTTCAATGAATCGCTGTAATATCTAGCCACTGATAAGTGATGGCTGACCAATCAGGATCAGTGCCGTATTTAAAATCACCACAGATACACCATACAGAGCCCAGTAACGCTCTCTGGTTTTATGCCAGGTTAATGCGCAGCCAAGAGCCTGTGAAATAGCGATCAACACCATGACCCACAGAGCCGCCTGTGTCATTTGTCCCCAGTGAGTCACTAATACGGTTATCTGTACCAGCAGCATGGCGATTAAATAATAGAGTGCAATATCGGGTCGGCCTTTTAAGGTTAATATGGCAAGTGGCGAGGCCAGTAATAGAACTGGAATCGCTAAGATACTGATAAGTAAAAATATTTCCATAGTAATTGGCCTGGCCTGAGTTTATGATTTAATGAATTTCGACCGCGAGTCTACATAAGGGTCAGGCGATAGTCTAAAAAATTTAAATAAATAGGGAATAAATGGACGATGGCAACGTTATACCCTCAGTGGTTAATTAAATGACGAGAATACGAGTGGTTAATCAACTTATTCAGCAACACTCTCAGGGGGCGTACGCCATGGCGGTGCAAATGCTTCGCTGTAAAGACGACGCCCAGGATGTTATGCAGGATGCCTGCTACGCGTTACTGCGTCAGGCGCGGTTGCCAAAAGATTCCAGTCAATTTCGTATGTTGCTGTTTAAAGTGGTGCGCAACAAGGTTATTGACCGGGTGCGTGCGCAAAAAGTCAGACGCAGTGAATCATGGAATGAAGAGAGTGTGGCGGCTAATGAGCAACAAAATCCAGAGACTTACTGGCAACAACAACAGGCTCAAACTTCAATAAAAAAAGCATTGGCAGCCCTGTCTCTGGAGCATCGGGATATTATTTTATTAAAAGACTGGCAAGGTTTCAGTTACGCAGAGATTGCCAATATTCTTGAGATAGAAGCCGGAACCGTTATGTCGCGATTGCATCGGGCAAGACTCGCTCTGCGTCAACAAATGAAATTAAGTGAAGGTGAATCATGACTGAGCTATGCAGCAGTATTGAAGCTAAGTTATCGGGTTATCTGGATGGCGAGTTAACCCAACAGGAGTCGCAACGTGTGCATAATCATTTGCAGCAATGTGAGCAGTGCAACCAGTTATACCGCGACTTAAAGTCCATGCAACAGGACGTTGCCCAATTGGAGAAAAAGACCATGAGTGAAGAACAACTGGAAACCTTAATGACGGATAAACCGGCAAAAACATTTGAGTGGGCCGGCTGGTTGTTATTGATAGGTGGGATAGCCGTGATTGTTGGCTACCTGGCGTATCAATTTTTTACCCAGGACACTACCGCGCTTTGGTTAAAATTAACCATCAGTGCCATATACGGTGGCGTAGCCTTTTTATTATTAACTGTATTGCGGCAACGATTGATTGCCCGAAAAACCGATCGCTATAAAGGAGTGGATTTATGAGTCATATTATTGTTTCAACGTCGGACGAATTACCGGGTTACACGGTTGAGAAAACCTTGGGTTTGGTGCGGGGCAATACCATAAGGGCCCGACATATTGGCCGAGATATTTTGGCCGGCTTGCGCGGAATAGTGGGTGGTGAAGTTCATGAGTACACCAAGTTATTGGCAGAAAGTCGCGAGCAGGCGTTAGACAGAATGATTGAAGAAGCGCGCAGCATGGGTGCCGATGCAATCGTCGGATTGCGCTTTTCTACCAGCTTAATGGCTCAGGGCGCTGCCGAGTTATTGGCCTATGGCACCGCGGTTAAGTTAGCGAAATAAAGCTGTAAGGACTACAGTCAATATTCTTTCCGTTCAATAGCGGAAAGAATATATTGTTAACTTTGCAAGAGGATTTTAGCAAGTGGCTTTTAGTGAAAATGGATTTGAAATTGTAGAAAACATTCTTTCGATGGATGACATTGAAACGATTAAACGTGAACTAACCACTTTAGAGCTTAAAGGCGGTGGAATTCGTAATGCTGAGAAAAAGCTGATATCCGTCGCAACTTTAGTAAAAAGCCATTGGCTATTAGATCTAGCGTCTGATTATCTGAATGGAAAAGCCAAGTTTGTCCGCTCCATAGTTTTTATCAAATCTATTTCTAATAACTGGCTTGTCAGTTGGCATCAGGATAAAACAGTTTCAGTCTCTAAGAATATTAATAGATTAGGTTGGAGCAACTGGACTGAGAAAGATGGCGTTTTGAATGTACAGCCTCCTATTGAAGTATTAGAGAATATGATAACTTTTCGAATTCATCTAGACGAAGCAACGGAAGAAAACGGCTGTCTAAAAGTGATTCCAAATAGTCATAAAGAAGGGGTTTTGTCGCAACAATCAATTACTCACTATACAGAGCATCATAAAAGTATTCACTGTAAGGCACCTGCTGGCTCTGCTTTAGTTATGCGTCCGCATGTTTTACATGCATCAAACAAATCAACATCGACACAGCCCAGAAGGGTGCTACACATAGAATTTAGCTGTTATCAACTGCCTGATGGTGTGAAGTGGGCGTAGAAAATGTTAAGTTACTTTAATAGTAAAGACAGGATAGTTAACAAGACAGAGTGCTTGTATAAAAATAGGAGAAGGTTTTGAAGTCAATTCATTATTTAGGGTTAATTGTTCGACTTTTTGCAATAGCTTTATTTGCTTTTGGTGTTAAAAACGCAACATTTTTTCTTGAAACTTTATTTTATTATTCTGAAGATGCCGTGAGGTCGACAACACTTTTTATGGCATTATCGGCATTGGCGCCCTTGATTATTTCTGTAGTACTTTGGTTTTTCCCAATGACAGCAGCCAGCAAAATTATGACTGATAAAGAAGCGTCGGTAGAGGTGTTATCTTCTGTACAGCTGTTATCTATTATAATCGTTGGAATTGGTTTTTATACGCTTTACTATGCATTAGTTGATGCTGTGTTTTGGTTGTCTTTTAAAAATATGGCTTCAAATGGAATGGCATCAACAATAAATGGGTTTGATAGCAGCCCCCAAGATAAAGCAAATATGATCGCAACTGCTGTGGCTTTCCTGCTTTCCCTTATACTGATATTTAAAAGTAAGACTATTGCCACATTCATTTCCCGAACGGTGAGATGATGAAGTCTTTATTAAACTGAGTATTGAGGGATAATTCCTTTCTCTGGCCACTTGCTGGATAGTTTTCTTTTATTAGAGTCCATAAAGGTACTATCAAATTTTAGCTATAGATTTTTGCAGTAACTGAGCAGATTAAGAACTAGTTCAGAAACAGAAGTAAACCTGACTTAGGATATAAGTTAGTCATAATAGGTACTGCAATAAAGCCATTACAAAAGCCTTACCTTTCTTGATAAAGGAGTGCTAAGTACTTTTGTTGCCATTAAAATGTCTATGAAATTAGCCGCAGGTAATGATTTTTACGTTGCTTGGGCTTAATTTAACCTTCAAAAATCAAAGTTTTTTCTATAATTTAACGACTTTTCGCCGCTGATTATCCCAGTTTGGGCTGGTTTTGGGTATAATTGCCGGCTATCGAAACAATGAATTTACAAAAAGCGAGTCGATTGGGCGATCGTCTCGCTTTTTATGCCTTTGGTAAAGGGCTTTAACCGTGGTGCTCGGGTCAAGGGGTTAACTTGGCTCGAATCCATCCATGATTCATTCAATATCATCCGCGCCAAAACGTATTTCCATTTGGCGTGTTGATGAGAAACATCAATTGACATTCTCTTGGCCCAATCAGTAAGTCGGGGCTTTTAATCACCAGGAGTACAGAAATGAAGCAAGTAGAAGTAGGCATAATAATGGGGTCACAGTCAGATTGGCCAACGATGCAACGGGCTACCGAAGTGTTGGATGCGCTGGGTATCGCTTATGAGTCCAAAGTGGTTTCTGCACACAGAACACCAGACCGGCTGGTTGCTTATGCTAAAGGTGCTTCTGAACGTGGTTTAAAAGTGATTATAGCTGGCGCTGGTGGTGCTGCGCATTTGCCGGGGATGGCTGCGTCCATGACCGAGTTGCCGGTGATAGCCGTACCTGTACAAAGCAAGGCGTTAAAAGGTATGGACAGTTTGTTATCTATAGTGCAAATGCCGAAAGGTGTCGCGGTTGCCACACAAGCAATTGGTGAGTCAGGCGCTTTTAATGCCGGACTGATGGCTTCTCAAATTATTGCACTGTCAAACAATGACGTGAAACAACGTCTGATCGAGTGGCGCAGCAATCAAACCGACTCAGTATCTGAGGAGGTTGAGTAATGCATATCGGGATCTACGGTACTGGCCAGTTAGCCCGGATGATGGCGCACGATGGAAAAAAGCTTGGCGCAACCTTCAGCTTTATTGCTGAGCCGAACGATGATGTGTCTGCCATTAAAGGCCTGGGTGAACAGGTTATGTTTTCGGGGAGTGAGTCTGCCGAAGCGATCTTTAAAGCGCTGGGCGAGCCTGAAGTAATCACCGTAGAAAAAGAAGCGGTGGATGTGCCGTTGCTGCGCGATCTGCAAAAGCTTTGCCGGGTGTCCCCCAATCCTGACGTGCTTGAAATTACCCAGCACCGTTTAAGAGAAAAAAACTTTCTTAATAAAATTGGCATTCCTACTGCCGGTTACGCTGAAGCAAACAGCGCAAGTGATGTAACAAAAGCAATTGAAGCGTTAGGGATCCCGGTTGCCGTAAAATCCATTGAGCAAGGTTACGATGGTAAAAACCAGTGGCATTTAAAAACCGAAGCCGATGTTGAAAAGTTTTTAGAAACCTACAACAGCAGCCCGTTAATTATCGAGCAATGGGTGCCGTTTGAAGCCGAAGTGTCTTTAATTGCAGCGCGTTCCTTGGCCGGTGATATTGCCTTTTATGCAATGGCGTACAATGAACATCGTGGCGGCATTCTTATTAGCTCAATTGTTCCTGCGAAAAACTACCAAGAAAAGTTTACCAAGCGTGCGCAAGAATATTTGAGAAAAATACTGACTGAATCGGACTACGTTGGCGTTCTCTCAATGGAATGTTTTGTGAAAGGCGATGAGTTATTGGTTAATGAGTTAGCACCAAGAGTTCACAATAGCGGTCATTGGTCACAGGCGGGCACCGCTTGCAGTCAGTTTGAAAACGCCATTCGTGCGGTTATGGGTATTGAGTTAGGCAATACAGAATTAAACGGGCCTACCGCCATGCTTAATTTGCTGGGAAAGGAAGTGGCTCAGTCTGACATTACTATTCCAAACGCTCAGTTGCACTGGTACGACAAACAATGCAAACCCAAGCGAAAAGTTGGTCACATTAATTTTCAGCACGAGGATTATGCCGAGTTGGAAAAAAATCTGGCAGCGCTTGAAAAGCAGGTTTATCAGGACAATTAATATTTAGTGATGTTGAATCTGATTCTTTAGACAGCCTTTCTATTAGTTAGATAAAAAGGCTTATTCGATATCTGTTGAAAAATATTTTTTGCCTATTGGGACTTTAAATACAGGCTTGATACTTCTACGTACGATTTGACGTACGTAAAAGTATGGCATAAACTGTTTGTAAATTGAGCAGTTCAGAGGTGTTATATGAGCGGCATTACAGCAACAGAGGCTCGAAGCAATCTTTATCGGTTGATAGATGAAACCGCAGAGTCCCATAAACCAATAATCATTAGTGGTAAGCGAAATAAGGCGGTTTTACTCTCTGAAGAAGATTGGACTGCCATTCAGGAAACCTTGTTTTTACTGTCTGTACCAGGTATGCGAGAGTCAATTCGTGACGGAATGGAGACTTCCATTGACGATTGCGACGAGGAGCTCGACTGGTGACATGGAAATTGGTTTATACCAGGCAAGCTCAAAAAGATGCCAGAAAGCTTGCCTCTAGTGGACTAAAATCAAAAGCACAAAAACTGCTATCTATAATTTCAGAAGATCCCTTCCAAAAGCCCCCTCCATTTGAGAAACTCATTGGCGATCTTGCTGGTGCTTACTCTCGACGAATTAATATTCAGCATCGTTTAGTTTATCAAGTACTTGAAGAACAGCGTGTCGTGAAAGTTCTCAGGCTTTGGAGTCATTACGAGTAACAGGTTTGAATTGATGACCAAAAAACGATCCGCAACTCTCTCCGATGCCAGGCAATTATCTGAGCTGGCGGAGCAAACCTTTCGAGACGCCTTTACTGAAGCCAATAACGCAGAGGATATGGCGATGCATTGTGCATCGACCTATGGCGAGTCGATTCAAACCGCGGAGCTATCCGATCCCAATTACGATACCATTGTGGTTGAAGATGATGGTCAATTGGTGGCTTACGCGCAGCTCCGGCAGGGGCATTATCCTGAATGCGTAACAGCGATTTCACCCGGTGAAATTCAGCGTCTTTATGTGGACAAACAATGGCATGGAAAAGGATTAGCGCAAGCATTAATGACTGAGTGTTTAAGTCGGCTGCGCGAAAAAAATAATGATGTAGTGTGGCTTGGTGTATGGGAGCATAACCCAAGAGCCATCGCTTTCTATAAAAAATTAGATTTTCAACCGGTTGGTAAGCATGTCTTTAAATTAGGCAATGATCCTCAAACCGACATTATCATGATGCGCAGGATTAAAGCTGAATAAACAATTAGAAGATAAGTAAATGGACTACTCAAATTATAAGTACAACGAGCTCTTAGAAGCATTAAGCTCTATAGATAAAGAGCTTTACCCTGAAAATTATAAGAAGTTAAAGGCTGCAATAGATAACTACTGTCCTGACAGATTTCGAAAAGAAGAGTTTCTTAAAAATATTGCTAGTATCTCTGTTGAAAAGCTGGAAGAAATTTATAAAAACACTGACGATTCTTCTGTTAAAGCTCTCTGCAAAAGTTACATTACTAAAAAAAAGAAAAATAAAATTTGGCGTAAGTATGCTATTCCATGGGTCCTTTTTAGCGTATCAATTGTTCCTAGACTTGATGTTGAAAAATATTATTCAATTATTTTAATTCTTGCTGTGTCAGGGATTTGCGCCGCTTTAGTAATGAAGGAAATAAACAGGTTAACTAAAAATAGTAATCAATAAGTGTTAGTAGCTCCTTTGGTTCTGTATCTACACTTTGTATGATTAAATATTTGATATTACTTGATTAATCGAATCCATAATCGCTTTCCAGGGTTGGTTTTTCGGTTGTGAGACGTGGGTACATAAGTAAATGTCTCGTCGCATCACTGGCGCATCTTCAACCTGAAATAACCTCGAAGAACACGCATCAACCAATCGGCTGGGCAAAAAGGCAAAGCCGCCTATGGTTGATAAGTAACTCATCGCCATATTCCAGTCACTGGCGTGAAAGCGCGGTGAGCGTATCTGCGGTAAATACTTTGCGTGCAACGCAGAAAAACTCTGTCCGGCATCCACCAGCACATAATCCTGTTCATTTAAATCGCTCACTTGTTTGTTCTGCTCAGAGCTGTACAGCTGTAAGTCGAGGGTTAGGACTTTTTTAGCCGAAATCTCGTCAACCTTGGGTGCATCAAAGGTAAAGCCGATATCCAGTGTTCGTTCTTGTAAGCGGCGTAGGGTTGTGGCGGCGTCGAGAGATTCGGTGCGGACCACTATATCGTTATTCGATTGTTGCAAACTCACCGGTAATGACGACAGGCAAGCCTGCCAGATAGGCTGAGAGGCACCAAGTGTCAGTTGTGCCGAAATGCCCGGACGAGAGACATCTTGCAAGGCTGTTGACCAGGTTGCCAGCATTTGCTCGGCATGAGGGATCAGCCGTTCACCCTGTGGCGTGAGCTGTAAGTTATTGCGGAATCGTTGAAACAGCGGAACGCCTAAAATATCTTCCAGTTGCCGAATACGAGCACTCACCGCAGACTGCGTTAAATAAAGGTTCTCAGCGGTTTTACCAAAGTGCCGGGTATGGGTTAGCGACAGAAAGGTTCTGAGTAAACTGATGTCGAGGTTATGCAAATTTTTTTCTCGTTAAGAGTAAATTATTTCGTTTTATCTTAACTGATTATTCGGTCAGTATGCTATCGCATTTAACTTGAGGAGATGCATTAGATGAAGCGTTATCCATTATTGACGGCCAGTTTATTGACTGTTTTCACATTGTGTTCCGTGGCTAAGGCTGACGACGGTAGCCGCTTAAATGAAGGGTCTACCGATGTGACACAGGTTTGTCATAATTCAGGTGTAAAAACAGGGTTAGAAGGTGATGCCCTGGCGTTTTTTGCCGATGTTTGCAGCGATGCATTGGACGGACTGACATTTGCCAGTGAAGATCCTTTGAGCGATGATGAAGCCGCCGACATTGAACAGAAGTGTGCCGAAGAAGCGCAGGACAGCAGCGACTTTGATGCCAGTTTTGAACAATGTGTGTCGCGTGATCTAATCGATGCGTTGAAACAAAAAAGTCAGTAATCAGTTGTATCTGTTAAACCAGAAACCAAACCGGAGAAACAAATAATGATGCAATCACGAGATTATTATTTAAGCCGTCGTTTTTTTGATGACAAGCATTACCCATACGGGTTTTCCCGTTCTGGCGACTTTACCTTGTCCGAGGTGCAAGCGTTAGAAAAGCACGGTGTACTGTTTCAAGCGTTAATGGAAGCTAAGGTATTGGACACCAATGAAGAGGATAAACTTTTCATTAAGGTGATGAAAGGCAAAAAGCAGCCACAAACATTGGCGCAAAAAGCCTGGTTAAAATACCTGAAGTGTAGCAAGCGTGCACCGGTTTGGTTAACGACTCGAAAACTTGGTGCGAGTAATGATCAGTTATACAGCGTTGATGATGATTTCGATTTAGAAGATGCTATTTAGCTTATCGATAAGTTAAACGACCGCCGCGTATTTAAATCTACAGTGAATTTATGCGGCGGACTTTCTTTACGCTTTTTGTTTTTTATTGTCTTCACTAACCGAATCAGAAAGAACATACTCAAGCTCCGGATCAATCAATAAGCGACCGGCCATGGCTTCACGGCCAAGCAACATTAAATATGTCATACCCGAACGATCCGTCAGTGTTAACTCTATGGTCCACTCATCGTCACCCAGTTTAATCAGAGTATCAATAACGTAACGATGCTCTTTGGTTGCATTGGAACTTTTAATGGTTCGTATGGCTTTTGCTTTCGCTTTGCGCCGAACAATTTTTTCAACGTTGTGGTAATCGGGGTGAATATCAAAGCTTATCCAGAGCTCTTTGCCTTTTTTAAATTCCTGTAAGTTGTCCACATGCAAAGATGATGTTTTGGCTCCACTGTCAACCCGCACATGCAGTTCTTTTATTTCCAGTTCTGGCAAGTCACACAGTTCAGTAATGCCTACGAGTTGTTTTTTACTTTTGGTCATAAACGGTCACCTGTTATGTCACATTGCTGTCAATCATTCCGGTTGATTGACGTTAACGCTATCACCATGGTGTTCATGGAATTGCTCAATGCTTTCAATAACGCTGTTGGATTGTTTGCTGCTGGATTGATTAAAATACGCGATATGATAAACCGCTTCGCCCTCATGGACTAATGGGATGTTTTGTTTACCAATGATCACACCTTCGGCATTACTTTTTATAATATCGATAACTTCGCCATAAGGATCTTTTACTTTCGCTAAAATATCACCTTTGTGAACATAATCACCGAGCTTATGTTTGTGCGAAATAAAGCCACTGTCGGTAGCTCTTACCCAGCCACTTTCTCGGGCAATGTAGGGTTCAACGGGATCTTTTTTACTGCGGCGTTTGGTGACCATGCCCAGATGACGCATAACATTTAATATGCCGCGGTAGCCTACCCGTATGCTGAGCTCATCAAAGCGAAGTGCTTCCCCTGCTTCGTACAGCAACATACTGATACCCAGGTCATTGGCGCTTTCGCGCAATGAACCGTCGCGTAAATTAGAATTGATTAATACCGGAACACCAAACGCTTTTGCCATCGCCAGTGTTTTTTTATCATCTAGATTGGCTCGAATTTGTGGCAGGTTACTACGGTGAATTGCTCCTGTATGAAGATCAATACCATAGTCGCACTTTTTAACAATTTCATTCATAAAAATATGCGCAATACGACTCGCCAGCGATCCCTTTTTGCTGCCGGGAAAACTTCGATTAAGATCACGACGATCGGGCAGGTATCGCTCATGGTTTAAAACGCCATAAGCATTCACCAATGGAACGGCAATTAAGGTGCCTTTAAGGCCACTGATATTTTTACTATTAATTAACCGACTTATTATTTCGATACCGTTTAATTCATCGCCGTGAATTGCAGCACTAACAAATAAAGTTGGACCCGGCTTTTTACCGCGTTTGATAAAAACCGGCAAAAACATACTGGTATCAGTGTATAAACGCACAATAGGGATTTCCAACTTCTTGGTTTCCCCTGGCGCAATGCGAGTGCCGCCTATTTCAAAGTCATCCGCCACAGTAATTAACCTTTACCTTTAGTACGCGTTTTATTGGGCTTGGCTTCTTTTTCAATAAACTCAAATAATAAACCGGCAATGTCTTTGTCGGTTGCTTTTTCTATCCCTTCAAGACCGGGCGATGAATTAACTTCCATCACAACCGGGCCACTGTTGGATCGTAAAATATCCACACCACACATATTTAGCCCCATTGCTTTGGCGGCCTGAATGGCGGTTTTTCGTTCAGATGGTTTAAGCTTTATAAGCTCGGCACTGCCACCACGGTGTAAGTTGGAACGGAACTCGCCAGGCGCTGCTTGTCGTTTCATTGCGGCAACAACTTTATCGCCAATGACCAGGCAACGAATGTCAGCACCGCCGGCTTCTTTAATGTATTCCTGAATTAATATATTGGCTTTTAATCCCATAAAAGCTTCGATGATACTTTCTGCCGCCTTGCGGGTTTCTGCAAGCACAACACCAATACCCTGAGTACCCTCAAGTAATTTGATAACCACTGGCGCACCGCCAACATTTTTCAATAAGTCATCAATTTTATCGGGGTTACGAGCAAACCCTGTACGTGGCAAACCAATGCCTTTGCGTGATAATAATTGCAACGAGCGAAGTTTATCGCGCGAGCGACTGATAGCCACCGACTCATTAATCGAATAAGTTCCCATCATTTCAAATTGCCGTACCACCGCTGTGCCATAAAAAGTAATGGAAGCGCCAATACGTGGAATGATGGCGTCGTATTTAGGCAGGGCTTCACCTTTGTAACGAACCGTTGGGCGATTTGACGTAATGTCCATGTAGCAGTGCAACGTATCAATGACGTCCACTTCATGTCCGGCTGCAATGCCTGCTTCTTGTAAGCGACGAGTCGAATAAAGAGAAGGGTTGCGCGACAGTATTGCAATTCTCATAAATTTTTATCCTGTGCTTTGCGTGGGTAGATGGCGATTAATCAAGAGCAAGACATGCCTCGGAATTAATCACGAAAGTTATCAAATTGAAACGGCTGATCAAGTTCTGCTTCACGAACAATGGCCATGGTTGATTGTAAGTCGTCGCGCTTTTTTCCCGTTACGCGAACTTTATCACCCTGTATAGACGCTTGAACTTTTAATTTGGAATCTTTAATTAACTTAACCAACTTTTTTGCAATGTCTTTGTCGATGCCTTGAATAAAGCTGACTAATTTTGAATAGGTTTTTCCCGAATGTTCAACATCGCCAGATTTTAACGAGCGAGGATCAATTTTTCGTTTGGTACAATTGTTGCGCAAAATGTCCATCATTTGTTGTACCTGAAAATCACTTTCACTGATGACTTTAACTCCGTCATCTTTTAACTCGAAAGAAGCGTCAACATTTTTAAAATCGTAGCGTGTTGTTAGCTCGCGATTAGCGTTTTCTATGGCGTTGCGAATTTCGGTGTTATCAACCTCGGTCACAATATCAAATGAGGGCATAAAGTGTTCCTTAAATAATCAGTCGAATGCTTGTGTTAGTAAGTTTATAGTAATGGATTAAAGTTAGTTTAACACGAAGTTTTCGCAAGTGTTAAAAGCTAACCTGAACGATAATAGAGGGCGATGGGCTATAAAAAGCAAGATGTCAGGGTAAAAAGCAAGATGGCTGGGTAAAAAGTAAGTTGATAGGGTTAAAAGCTGCGCCACTGGATGAAAACCATGGCATGCTGTGGCACACTGCACAAAAATAGCCATCACAGCTTGTGATTATTCGGGTAGTATTATTCCAAGAAGAGCCGCGCTGCGGCTGCCTGAACCTTGCTTATTGAGTGATTTGGTAATAATGACTCAATTTTAACGACAAACATTTTATGTAAGGACTTTTTGATATGAACGTTTGGTTTAAATGGTCATTGCCTCTGTTATTGAGCGTGCTAATGGCCTGTGACTCAAAAGATGATGGCGTTAATGAAAGTGGCGACGAAACCAGCCCTCCATCATCCGTGGGTGAGCAACCCGAGCAAGTCAAAACCGATGACGAAAGTTATTCGGCACCGGAACAACAATTGAATGATTTGTTTGTTGACGCCCGTGAAACCTTGTTTCAGGCACGTCCTGTTGCGGCAACTTTATACGGAATGGCACAAAAAGATGTGGGTGACTATTACACCAGTCAGTTACCGGATTTTACGCCTGAGTCGGAAGCCGGGTTTCGCCAGTCATTGCTGCAACTGTCACAACAGTTAACGCAGTTAGAAAGCGCAGAGTTATCGCAACAGGCAAAAGAAAATAAACAGGTGATGGCGAATATTACCCGCTACTTTGCCGGTGATCCTGCGTTTTCCATTGGTTACATAGATACCTGGATGGGCTTATCGCCGTTTGTGATTAATCAGATCAACGGGCCGCTAATTGATGTGCCACGTACCATGCAAAACGATCAAAAAATTACCAACGAGCAAGAGGCGCTGGATTACATTGGTCGATTGGCGCAGTTTGATCAATTTGTTGCCGGTATTGAGCAAAAGTTTGAGCACGACATGGCAAAGGGATGGATTGCTCCAAAAGTGGTACTGCAAGGTGCGCATCGTTATCTGAACAAGTTTTTAAAGCCAGAGCCAGCGCGTCATCCTTTAATGGAAGAGTTCAAGCAAAAGCTCAATTCATTAGAAGACTTAACTCTTGAAAAGAAAAATATTTTAATCGATGAAGCCATGCGTCAGATGACTCAGGTGGTGTATCCGGCTTATCAGGGCATAACCGAGAAAGTGGCTTCGGCGATTGATAAAGGGCGTGATGAAGATGGCATTTGGGCTCAGCCAGAAGGTGCTGCTTATTATAAAGACGCGATACGTCAGTTGGGTGACAGTGATCTATCGCCAGAAGCCATCCATCAAATTGGTCTGGATGAAGTGGCTCGCATCAGTAAGGAAATGGATCAGATCCTTACGATTCAAGGTTATAAAAAAGGCTCTGTGGGTGAGCGAATGGTTTCCATTACTCACGAAGGGCGTTTTTTGTATGAAGATTCAAAACAGGGCCGCGCAAATTTACTGAATGATTTAAACGGTTATATCGATGAGATTAATCAGAAGATGCCAGAATTGTTCAAAACCAAGCCGCCGTATCAGGTTGAAGTGCGGGCGTTTCCGGTTGAAGTACAAGACGGTGCCCCAGGTGGACAATACACACCGCCGGCTGTGGATGGTTCAAAACCGGGCATTTACTGGATCAATCTGCGAGATATGACGGCCAACCCAAAGTTCAGTTTAAAAACTTTAACCTATCATGAAGCGAATCCCGGTCATCATTGGCAGGTGGCGTTAAATCTGGCACAGGATGACTTACCTTTTTTAAGACGTATCGCACCTTACAACGCTTATGTAGAAGGTTGGGCGCTTTATTCAGAACTAGTCGCAAAGGAAATGGGCATGTACCATCAGGATCCCTTTGGTGATTTGGGGCGATTGCAGGCTGAATTGTTTAGAGCAGTAAGGTTGGTGGTGGACACGGGTTTACACCATAAAAAATGGACCCGCGAGCAGGCCATTGATTATATGAGTAAAACCACCGGTTCTGCCAAGTCGGACGTTGTCTCTGAAATTGAGCGCTATATGGCGTGGCCGGGACAAGCGCTCGGTTATAAACTGGGCATGTTAAAAATTGTAAAACTGCGGCAACAGGCCGAGAAAGCACTGGGTGATAAATTTGATTTGGCCGAGTTTCATGATTTGATTTTACTTGGCGGTGCCGTGCCCATGACTGTACTTGAGCAAAAAATTAATCGCTGGATTGATTTAAAACAAAAAGGATGATCTAAACAAAAAGGATGAATCTAAACAAAAAATCAAATTGAAAAAATAATACATTTATCTGCCGTACACATTTATTGCTGATAGTTTCAATGAATGTGTGCGGCAGATTTAACTTAAGTTGTTTTTAATAGTATTGAATTACTCAACCAATAATATTCAGTCGCTCTAAAATCCAGAAGCCACCAAACAGTGCAATGGCGGTGGCGCTTGCAGGAATAACAATGCCTCTTGCGGTTGTAAATCGGCGCAGTAAATAAAAGACTGGCAACGTCAGCAGCACAATCACTAATTGACCCACTTCTACGCCCAAATTAAACGCCAGCACACCAAGCACTTGATTGTGTTGTGGCAATCCAAGTTCACCCAGCGCACCGGCAAATCCCATTCCATGAAGCAAGCCAAAGGCAAAGGTTAACCAGCCCAGACGAGTCACCCACTGGGTAATAACATTGATGGCGGCAAACATGACCGAAAGGGCAATGCCGGTTTCAATCCACTGTGAAGGCAGGTTGATCCAGCCAAGTGCGGTTAAAATTAGGGTTAACGAATGCGCCAGAGTGAAAAAGGTCACCAGCCAGGCGACGTGTTTCAATAATTGCAGCAGACTGCGATCATCGTTTGTCGATGCTGCTGTTTGAACGGTTGAAGAAGCGGTTTTGTTAGCGATTCTTCTGGAACTTTGGTAGCCAGCTAAAGGTAATATCAAGGCCAGTAAAAATAAAATATGATCGAGACCAATCCAGATATGAATGACCCCTTGCTGCCAGTAAAAGTTAAACGTATCCCAGGCAGTTTGCGGTTCATAACTGAATTCAAAAGATGTTTTTTGTTGCGATAATATTTGTTGTTGCACCGACGACTGTTCGGATTGTTCTGTGCGCCAGTTGATGAGTAATTTATGTTGCGGTAATCGAGCAAAAAATGCCTGATAACTGACTTGAATGGAGTCCGATGTTGCGCATTGAATACTTAATGGCAGGCGCAATAGCGTTTCGTCGTAACTGGTCATCAGTTTAGCCGAATCTTGCCAGCTTATGGCGCAGGGCGTTGCCTGTTTAAATTGTAGATTAGCGGTTAAGTAGTTATGAATATCCGGCAGTGATGTCAGGGTTTCTTGCCAGGTCAACTTGCCGTCGTTATTGCGATCAACGCCGACTTGTTGTTGCAAATCTTGCAATCGAAGTGCAATAAAACCGTGATGATTATTGTCCGCGTCTGCCTTTAGTGATAGCTGTGCGGTACTGAATTCATGGGCCGATAATGAATTGCAAAACAATGATGCTGTTGATAGCGCAAAATACAATGAAACGGTAAACAGAGTCTGCTGAAAAAACCTCATTATGGTGTCTCACTTTTTTGGTTTAAGGCTTGTTTCAAACGTTGAGGCTTCGCGGCTTGTTGCGGCGGTGATTCTGACAGGCGTTGGGCCTGACTTAACAATTGTCGATCAAAATATTCTTTTGCCCGTGCCCAGTTTTTATTGGCCCAGTGTAAAGCCTTATCGGCATCGGGCGAAACATAGACATAGAAATAAGCTAAATCGGCGGCGTGCTGTTGATCGTTTCTCAGGGCGCGTAATGCCATTTTTTTCGACAGCTTTTGCTGCCAGTAAGTCCCACGTTGAGTCAACAACTCCGCTCGTGCCAGTCGAACCAGTAAACTGTCTTCAAGCGTGTTTTTATTGTCTGCCAGTTGACTGATGTGCTGATAAACCTTTAATGGCTTATTGGCAAGAAACTGACTGTCGGCCCATTGCAGTAACTGACTGACCGGTGCTTTATTCAGCTCAAAAGCAAACCATTGTTGCGCTTCCGGAATTAAATTTTGATGCAAGGCGTTGTTGCCGAGCAATCGGTGCAACCATCGTGTAATTGTTACTGGTGCCGATGGGTACTGGTTTTTTAAACGCAATAACTGTTGATAAATAACACTGTGTTTTTGTTGCCACTGTTCGGTTGGTTTAGCGCTACTCACCTGTTGATAAAACAGCGCATCACTTCGGGCATCCAGCAAACACAGTTGAGAAATTAATAAATCGGCGGTGCCAATTAATCCGCGGCAAATTTGTTCTGCCTGGTTGGGATCACCCTGTATCTGTTGCAGTCGTGCTTTTGTCAGTTGAGCCTGCGGGTAACCTGATTGTTGTTTTGAAATCGTGTTTAACCAATGATGCGCCTGCTCAAACTGATGTTGCTGTTGCAGCACATTGGCCTGAGCGAGAATCGTTCGCTGTTTTTGTTTTTCGGTTAATTCAGTCAATTGTATGACGGCAGAGTTCGTTTGATTTATTGCATCCGTTTTCTGCGCATTATTGCCACCCTTGATCATAGTGTTTTTCGTCACAGGTTTACTGGCGTTTTGAAACTCGGCTGACTGTGTAATTGCTTGCAGCAATGGTTCTATCAACGCTTCAACATAGCCATAAAATCGACTGTTACCAGGCTGTACCGCCTGTTTTAAATAGGCTTCGATTAAATTAAGTCGTGCATCAATGTTTTGCGGGGATTGCTGAAAGTTTGTGAGCGCCTGTTTTACCGTGGCCGGTAAATTTTCCGTACTGTTGAAGTTGGCGATCACTGTGTCGCCACTCGGCGGTACCCAGACGTTTTCCTTTGCCTGAACCGGACAACACAACAACAGCGCGGTTAGCGCTGTTGTTGTGATATATCGGGATTTAATTTGAGATAACTTATTGAGAGCCACTGTCCACCAAATCCTGATATTCGTCGGTATTGTTAACGTCATCGATGAAGGTTCGCCCATTTACGCCCGTAGGCATGTCAGAGGCTTGCTTCTGATAAACATTACGGCTGTAGACACTGAATGTTTCCTGTTTTATGTCTACGGTAATGCTTACGGTTGCCGGAGTCGAATTGACCTCGCCATCGTTGATGACAAAGGTAAATTGATCGTCACCGGTAAACTCTGCTGCAGGTGTGTAAGTGAAGTTACCATCGCTGGCAACAGTTACACTACCATTGGCAGGTTCACTATCGAGTGCAAAGCTCAGGGGATCACCATTGGCGTCAAAGCCATCCAGTAAACCCTCAAGCGCCGTATCGGTCACGGTGCTAACCGACTGATTATAAGCCACCGGTATGGTATTGGGTTGTGGTTCGTCATTATCGCTGTCGAACACACCGCAACCGGTGAGCGACAACAGCACAGTGGCTGATGTCAGTTTCAGTAAAGTATTCATCAAGTCCTCCTTAGTTAGGTGAGCCAGCCAGTGGCGTCAACAGATAGGGGAATGATTCGTCAAGATCGGTCGCTGAAATTGGCGCACCATCAGTAAACGGCGCATCACCAACATTCGCATCTTCCGGCATACAATAGCCCAGATTGGTTGGTGTGCCTGCTACCGGGATTTCATGGCAAAGTCGACCCATTACAACGCGAAGGGCAATATCCACCACATCATCACCAGGACGACGGCCATTCGGGAAGCCGGCCAGGTCATCACCAATCACACCCATTGGCGACTGAGCGCCTGCGGCAACAGCAGGGATACCGGTATTTAAGCGGATCATTTCGGAACCTGTAACGGTTTGCTGCTGGTTAACCCCCGGAAATCCGGTTAAGAAGGCTGCAACCAGATCATTACGCGGAAAGTTTGTTGGCGCAATGGTCTCAAAGTTGGTATTTAGTGTTGCGTTAACAGCGTCTTTAAACAGAATGTTTAATAGCTCTGGCAAACTGGGGTGAGTCACATAATCAATAAACTGGCTGTCCTGCGATGGCGCATTCGACGAGAAGCGATCTTTGTCGGGTAGACCAATCACCAGCTCGTTGACCAGTGGATTACTTAAACGTGATACCTGAACCAGTGCACCGCCGTTCACTTCCGGTTTATCGAAGGTGGCGTTTGGATTCTGGATACGAGCCTGTTTTACGTGGGCTGTGGTCCATGCACCAATAACACCATTGCCGTCACCGGTAACACAGTCGGCCGGTAATTCCAGTGCCAGTGTTGTGACGTTTTTGCCACGTAAATCATCGTTTGCTGCGTCTTGTGTGATACCGCCAGGGAAACCATTACCGTCGCCAGCACCCGGGCTGCTGTCGCCTTCAACGGGGACATAGTTTACCAGGTCAAAGGTTTCGCCAAGGTTGACCACAAAGGGATCTTTACGTTGACCAACGAATACTTTACCGGCAGTGCTGCAACCGGGAACGTTGATATCGTATTGGTATTGATCGGCGTAGGTTTGATAATCAGCGGAGGAGGTAAAGGTTTTATTACCAATATAATCCCAGGGCTTGGTAAAGGTATCGTTACCGCCAGAAGAGGTTACCGCTTGCTGCGTACCGCTGCTCATGGGGCCTTCAACCAGACTGATTGAGTAGTTTTCAATGAAATTCAGTGCGGCGTTGTTGCCTGCACTGATGCCGCCGGCATTTTTAAGCGGAATGGCAATGTCTTTTTTACCGCCATCAGCGCCTATGGGTAATGTAATTCCGGCGCCATTGGCCGCCAAAGACTGGTTAAAGCGAAATTGAAAGGTCATATCTTCAATTGCATCGCCGTCGCTGTCGATGTGAATGGCATAAACTGCAGCCGGATCCATCGCAAAGTAATTTGGACCGCCTTGAGGGTCCTGCAATGGAATGTAATTGGCTAATAAGGTCACGTATCCGCTTCGACCAGTTTCGTAACTGTTAAATACATAAAAGTCAGTGGAATCCAAAGTCGGGTATCGTGTAATGTTTGGCGCTTCTCGGTGACTTGACGCTTCTACACTGGTGCAGAAGGTTGCGCCGGCCAAACCTAAGGCCACCGCACTGGTGAGTATTGAATATTTCATAACTGAGTACCTTCCTTTTGTTTCTGATGAATGTAACGTTTGATGTTTCTTATAAAACGATGTTTCTTATAAAGTTACGGGGCACCCGATGATCCGGATGCAAATATTTCATTAAACCCCTGAAAGTGTGATCCAGTTCGCAGTCAGGATCACCGGTCCCGTAGGGGCGCCCGTAGGTGAACCGCCTTTGGGTTCAACACTCACGGCGAGCCCGGCGTTAAATAATTCGTCGGGCATTTTGCTTTTCAGCCAGGCCAGTTGCCCTTTTTTCGGCAATAAACCTAATGAAATCGGAGCTTTGCCGCTTTGCGGCAGCATCCAGAGCTCAAAGTCCTGAGCACTGGTCGAACTGGGTACCTGCTGAGCGGTGACATTAACCTTTGGTCCCCGTTGTTGTAGCAACCAGGCTGATTTGTTCAGCTCAGTTTGCAGTACGGCAACGGCATTAACCGCCGCTGGTGGTGTTATCGAGGGTTGCGGCTGCAATGATTGCCAGCCAATCACTACGGCAACCAGTAAAGCAGCTCCCGCTGTGATCCAGCCCGATAACCAGCCGAGGCGGCCAGCAGGTGCTGTTTGTGATGCGGACTGAATGGCCGATTGCCAGCCAAGTCGTTCGGTGATCCTTTGCCACAGCGATTGATCCGGTGTTATTTCGGGCAGGGATTCGGTCATCGGGTTAAGCAGTTGTTCCCACTGCCAAACCCACTCTTGCAGTGAACGATGCTGCATTAATAACTGGTTAAAACGGCGACGGGCACCTGCGCTCATGGTGCCCAGTACGTAGCGTTTGGCCAGCTCTTCGGCGAGCTCCGATTTTAAATAATTCATGACTTTACGCACCGTTTTAGTGATTCAAGACCGCGGCGGATCCAGCTTTTTATGGATCCCAGTGGTGCTTCAAGATGCTTCATAATCTCTTGATGGGTCAGGCCGTAAAAGTAAGCGAGCTGAATGGTCTGTCGCTGCGCACCCTGCAATAAGTCCATGCAGCGATAGAGCTTACTGTCATTGTCTGTGGCAGTTTCCAGAACATTCGGGTTAATGTCGGCGGGCAAAGGTAAGTCATTGGAATGGTTATGATGTACTTTTTGGTGGCGCAGTTCGTCTATGCAGCGGTTGCGAACAATGCTGACTAACCAGGTCATCACACTGCCACGCTCGGTATGGTAGGTGGCAGCGTTGTGCCAGACCTTGATATAGGTATCCTGAACAATTTCTTCGGCTAAATCTTGTCGATTCAACAGTTTGCAGGCAATGGCCAGTAACTTTCCGGCAGAGGCTTCATACAGGTTTTGAAATGCTTGTCGATCTTTTTGTGCAATGGCATAAAGCCACTTTAAATATTGCTGATTGAGCTTTTCGTTATTGCTGCTCATAACGCCCTCCATTGTTCTTGTTGTATTACTTACGAGCAATGGATGCGATTAGATGCATTTTTTAACTGGTTTGATGAGTACATTATTTTTTGAGTTTGAAGTAGTGAATAAAAATGATTAGCCGCCTTACATGATGTTAGTGATTGAAGTAAGCTGATTTTGTTTTTAACGAAAGCTGAACAATCAGTATAGAAGGGATAAGAAAGAATGCATAAGAACAGGCCGATAACTTTGACCAAGTAAAGCATGTTGAGATGAAAGTTGAGGTAATTTTATTTAATGACAGGTCTGAATATAAGATTATTGCCCGGTAATTTTTATTTTTTTAGAATAAAATTTATCGGGCATAAACTCATTGAGTGATAGAAACTTAATGGTTTCTAATTTTTATCGTCTTTATTGTCGCGATATTTTTCAAACCAATGCAGAATATAAGCAACCTTCGACATTAAATTACTGGGTCGTTTATAAATTCCATGTGGCGCGTCCGGAATTCTAACCATGGCCGTTTCCACTTGTTGTAATTTCAGGGCCTGATAAAACTGTTCGGTTTCCGAAATAGGCGTTCGGTAATCGGCTTCACCGGTCAGTAACATGGTGGGGGTTTTAACATTACCCACGTAACTGATGGGGGAGCGTTTCATATAGTGTTCAACATCTTCCCAGGGTTTTTTACCGAACCAGTTTTTATAAAAAAACGGGTAAAAGTCGGAGGTTAAAACAAAGCTGTACCAGTTGATAACCGGTTTTGCCACCACCGCAGCAGCAAACCTGTCGGTATGACCAACAATCCATGCGGTTAATACGCCGCCACCAGAACCGCCGGTAACAAACAATTCTTTTTCATTGATAAAGCCTTTGTCGATCACCGCATCCACTGTTGACATTAAATCATCGTAATCCTGGCTGGGATAATTGTGATGAATGGTTTGCGCGAACTCTTTGCCGTAGCTATCACTGCCGCGAGGATTGGCGTAGACCACCACATAACCTTTTGCCGCCATCAGTTGTACTTCGGTGGAAAAGTGTGGACCGTAATTGGTTACCGGACCGCCATGAATTTCAAGAATTAACGGGTATTTTTTATTGCGATCAAATCCGGGCGGATAAGCGATCCAGGCTTGTATATCACGTTGATCGTAAGACGACTTAAGCCAAAGCTCTTCGATGGTTGCTATGTCTTTATGCCCCAGCGCATCTTCGTTTAATTGCGTTAAGGTTTTATAGCGATTGTTTTTTACCATCGCAACATCAGCCGGCCGTTGCGGATCGGAAATGGTAAAGGCGATGGTGCCATCGCTGGCAACATCAAATTCGCCGCCAGAATAAGGTCGACCAAAAGATTGCCCGCCAATGTTTTTGGCAACAACTTTTCGTTTTCCATTCAGCGGTTGGTAGGCGACATAGGTTGAACCTTTATCATCGTAAGATAAATATAATCCTTTGCTGTTGCTCGACCATTGGATGCTGGAAGCGGAACGATCAAAGTCTGATGTGGGGGTGCGTTTATTTGAGCCATCGACAGACATAATGGTGATATTGGTGTTTTCATAATTGGTGTATTGCTGATCGTAACCAAGGTAGGCAATCAGTTTTCCATCCGGTGATACTTTGGGTGATGAGTCTGGGCCATTTCGATCCGTTAGCTGGGTTAATTTTTTGCTATTAATATCGACCGAAAAAATTTCCGTATTAGTGGGATCTAAATCCTTATCCTTGTGACGGTTGGCAGAAAAGTAGAGTTTACTGCCGTCTTTTGCCCAGCTTAGTGCTCCCGAATGATCAAATTCACCGTTGGTTATTTGTCTGGCAGTGCCGCCGTCGGCGCTCATAATAAACACATGAGTGTTGCCACTTTTGGTGTAACCGGCGCCATCAAATCGGTAATAAACATCGTCAATGTAAACCGCCGGCTTTGCCCATTTGGCACCTTTCGGTTTTCCCGGTAATGACACTGGCGATTCGTTTTTACCCGGCACAAATCGGGTAAACGCAATGTATTGTCCATCGGGTGACCAGCTGATGTTTTGAGGACTGTGTGAAAAGTGTGTCATCTGGGCTGACTGGCCAGTGTCGAGCCATTTAATATGGATTTGTGATTTACCACTGGCTGTCGATAGGTAGGCCAGTTTTTTTTCATCGGGGGAAAGTGTTGGAGCGTAATCCGCAAATAAACCATTGGTTACCGGCGTCAGTTGTTTATTGCGATCAACGCGCCAGATATTTCCAACTTTTCGATCGGTGTGTCGATCCATATAATTGCGGACAAAGTAAATCTGCTCAGCATTATTGGATATTTCTAATCCGGAGGCGTACTCCAGAGTAAACACATCATCGAGTTGAAGGCGGTTTAAATCATTGGCCTGACTGACCGAGTACATCAACAAAGACGTCAGCAGTATGACTCCTGACTTAATTTGAGTAATCATTCACTTGCTCCCTGGTTTTTTATTGGGCGTTATTAGGCATATTTATTAAGCGTTTTTATTAAATCAGGGATGATGATTAGATGCAATCGAGACAATGATACAAGTTTTACTCAGTAACGAGTTATGCATTAAGGAATGTATCAATGGGTGTTCAGTGAAACCCATACATTATCCTGTAAAAAAAATCCCTTTGGGCGACTTTATCGAGAAGTATAAAGAGAGTTTCGCTTATCGGTTAGCCTGTTTTGAAGCATTGACGCTAGACAAGTTATCCGTTGTCTCTCTTTTGTAGGCTTTTTCGTTGGCGTCGTAATACACATAACAACATTGATTACGGCCATTGTTTTTGGCGTGATAGAGTGCCTTATCGGCTTGCTTGAATAAATCGAACGGCAATTCTGGCTCAAAACTGTTGATGATCCGTGACACACTGCCAATGCTAACCGTAATGTTTAACAAGGTGCCATCAACATCAATGGGAGTGGTTTCTATTAAAGTACGAATTCTTTCCGCCACTATTGTGGCACCCGGTAAATCGGTTCCGGGTAATAATAAACTGAATTCTTCACCGCCGTAGCGAGCACAAACATCCGTTGCTCTTGGTAAGGCTTGTTTGAGCAGGCTTGCCAAATGTTTTAAGCAGATATCACCTACATCGTGACCGTAAGTATCGTTAATTCGTTTAAAGTGATCGCAATCCACCAGTAACACAGTGAGCTGTTCGTGATTGCGTGATGACAGATGGCACAGTTCGTCGAGCTTCTCATCAAAGTAACGTCTGTTTTCTAACTGGGTCAGTGCATCGGTGCGACTTTGTTTTGCCAGCTTCTGCTCATTTTTCAGTGATAACCAATACTCTTTGTTCTGATTGGTGGAGAGTAAAATCAGGTAAACATAAAACATGATCAACATGGCGCCAAGGATCGGCAGGTCGGCAATAAAAAACGAAGTAAATAACGGCGGCAATACCAGTGTTGAAACAAAAAAGTAAGCCAGCTTTCTATTTGGCGCAAAACTGTTGGTGCCACCGGCAACAATACCGGCAGAAGAAAACGACATAAATAAGGTAAACAATTCATTATTTATGGTGAGTGCTAACGCAAACATTAACCCCCAGCCCAAACTGTGCGGCAAGATCACCAGAAAAAATAGGTTGGTCCATAACGCATGGTGATTCTGGATTGCCTTAGACATTAATTTCGAATGTACAATACGAACAACGGAGGTAACAATAAAGGTTATTGTGGTGACCCAGAATAATGTGGAATGCGACTCACTAAAGCCACTGCCTACGGCCAAAATAGGCCACAGCATAGGGTATAAAAATATTCCCGGAAGGCCTCGAGTCACCAGGTTTCTGGATACTCGAACAGCTAACTCCTTTATATCGGACTCTTCCTGTGTTGTTGAAAGCTCGGGAGTGGGCAAATTTGTCGCCTGTTTTTAATTTTTTTGTTAATCAACAATGTTATCCATTGAACTATAGCACAAGGACGCAGTAATTCACTCTTGGAGATAAGTTTCTGTTCTTATACATTTGAGCTAATACTTAACGCACACATTTTTCGGCTCGGTGAAAAACTTCATGGCTTCAAAACCGCCTTCACGGCCAACACCGGAAGCTTTTACTCCGCCAAAGGGCGTTCGTAAATCCCGCAATAACCAGCTGTTGATCCAGACAATGCCAAAATGCAATTGCTTTGATAACCGATGGGCGCGTTTTAAATCATTGGTCCATACCGATGTGGCTAATCCGTAATCGGTGCCATTGGCAAGTGTGAGCGCTTCATCGTCATTGTCGAAGGGTTGCAAGGTGCATACCGGGCCAAAGATTTCTTCCTGATTGGTGCGGCAATCCAGTGGCAGATTTTCAAACACCGTTGGCTCAACAAAGAAACCTTGTTCGCAGCGACCAGAAACGGTGAAGCGGTTGCCGCCAGTCAGAAGTTTTCCGCCTTCCTGTTTTGCCAGTTCAATGTAGGACAAGACTTTTTCCATATGAGGCTTTGATACCAGAGCACCATGTTGAGTGGTTTTTTCCAGCGGATCACCAATGGTCAATTGTTTTACCTGTTTAATAAAAGCCTGTTTAAATTTATCGTAAATACTGCGTTCGATGTAAATGCGTGAGCCGCATAAGCATATTTGACCCTGATTCGAAAATGCCGCACGCACCACTTCTTTGACGGTATTGTCAAAATCGCAATCGGCAAATACCAATGTTGGGTTTTTTCCGCCAAGCTCCAGGCTTAGTTTTTTGAACATGGGCGCTGCGGTCGCGGCAAGTTTTTTTCCGGTGGCGGTACCGCCGGTAAAACTGATGGCCTTAATATCTTGGTGCTCGACAATCTGTTGTCCTATGTTGCCGCCACTGCCGTGTAATATATTTAATACGCCTTTCGGTAATCCGGCATCGGCGCAAATTTTAGAAAACAGATAAGCCGTCATTGGGGTGACTTCCGATGGTTTGGCAACGACGGTGTTTCCTGCCGCAAGGGCCGGTGCAATTTTCCAGGTGAATAAATACAAAGGAAAATTCCACGGGGAAATGGTGCCTACCACGCCAATGGGATCGCGCAAGGTATAGTTCACCGCAAGATTACCCATGCCATGACTTTCGCTGGCAAACTGCGTGCAGGCATTGGCAAAAAAACGAATATTGGCCGAGGCGCGATAACTGTCTACTGCTTTGGCAAACGTAACGGGCTTGCCATTATCTATGGCTTCCGCTTTTGCCAGCTCATCGCTGGCGGCTTCGACAGCGTCAGCAATTTTCATCAAGAGTCGCGAGCGATCTTCAATAGAAGTGGACGACCAGGTTGGAAAAGCTTGCTTGGCTGCAGCAACCGCACGGCTTAAATCCTGATCGTTGGATTCCGGGATCTGGGAATAAACGGCACCAGTTGCTGGCTCAACATTATCCAGATATTCGCCACTGTCGGGCGCACAAAACTCACCATTGATGTAGTTTTCGATCCGTTGCATACGTGTAGTAACCTTTTTTATGGCTTTTAATAATAGGTGTTAGTCGAGCCTGTTTATATTGTGGACTGGCTTGATACTGTTACAGTGAGCCTGTTCGGCCGCCATCAACCGGTAAATTTACACCGGTAATGTAGGCTCCAGCCGGTGAGGCTAAAAAGCCCACGGCATTGGCAAACTCTTCGGCTTCACCAAATCGGCGCAGCGGAATGATCGACTTTTCCATTTCAGTAACCTCTTCAATGCTCTTATTCAGTTTTTTCGCTTTGTTACTGATGATGGATTCGAGCCGTACCGTATTGGTGGCACCCGGCAGCACATTGTTCACGGTAATGTTAAACGGCCCCAGTTCATTGGCAATGGTTTTGGCCCAGTTTGCCACAGCGCCGCGCACCGTATTGGAAACCCCTAGATTAGGCAGCGGTTGTTTCACCGAGGTAGAAATCACATTAATGATTCGGCCTGAACCGGATTGCTTCATACCCTCGAGCAGACGCTGGGTAATGTTTTGATTGTTGATCAGATGCTGGTTAAAGGCGGCTAAAAAGGCCTCGGCATCAGCCTGATGTGCCGGACCGGGCGCCGGACCGCCGGTGTTATTGATTAAGATGCTGTATTGCTGACCAGCAGACAGGTGGTCATCTAAAACAGACTTTACCTGCTCGGTGTCGGAAAAGTCAGCCACCAGCACATCGTGCGTTTGACCCTTGGAAGTGTCGAGTTCGTTTTTTACGGCCTCAAGTTTTTGCTGGTTGCGAGAAAACAGGGTGACGCTTGCGCCCTGTTTTGCCAATTGTAGCGCGATGGCTTTTCCAATCCCCTGACTGCTGCCGCAGACCAGTGCTTTTTTGCCGGTAAGTTCGAGATTCATCATAAATAAGTATCCTGCTGGTTTAGAGCGTGTTTATAAGTTGGCAAAAGCCTGTTTAACCGCTGTCAGTGTTTTATCCAGTTGTTCGCTGCCATGGGCTTTGGAAACAAAGCCTGCTTCAAAGGCCGAAGGCGCCAGATAGACCCCTTGATCCAGTAGCAAATGAAAGAACTTGCCGAAGCGATTATGATCGCCGCTTGCCACCTGCTGGTAACTATTGACGGCTTTGTCATCAGTAAAAAATACGCCAAACATACTGCCCACATGGTTGGTGGTGAATGGCATTCCGGCTTCATCGGCTAAAGACTGCATGCCGCTGACCAGTTGTTGGGTGTACTGATAAATCGAATCGTAATATCCCGGCTGACCCATCAGTTTTAATGCGGCCAGTCCGGCACTCATGGCAACCGGGTTACCGGACAAAGTGCCTGCCTGATAAACTGGCCCGGCGGGAGACAGCTGCTGCATGATGTTACGTTTACCACCAAAGGCGCCCACAGGCATACCACCACCAATCACTTTGCCCAGAGTGGTGAGGTCGGGTGTTACATTGTAAAGCTGTTGCGCACTGCCTTCGCCTACCCGAAAGCCACACATCACTTCATCAAAAATCAAGACTGACTGATATTGATCGCACAAATCACGCAACCCTTGTAAAAAGCCATCGGCGGGAGGAATGCAATTCATATTTCCGGCCACTGGCTCCAGAATGATCGCCGCGATATCGTCTTTATTGGCTTCCATAAGTGCTTTAACACTGTCGATATCATTAAAGGTGGCAGTAAGGGTGTGTTTGGCAAAATCTTCTGGCACGCCGGGTGAGGTGGGCTCGCCCAGAGTGAGCATGCCACTGCCGGCTTTTACCAGCAGACAATCGGCATGACCGTGGTAACAGCCTTCGAACTTGATGATTTTATTTTTACCACTGTAACCCCGGGCCAGTCGAATGGCACTCATGGTGGCTTCGGTACCGGAGTTGACCATGCGAACCTGATCCATCGACGGGATCATCGAGCACACGGTTTCGGCCATTTGTATTTCAAGCTCGGTAGGCGCGCCAAAACTTAAGCCATTTTCAGCGGCTTTAATCACTGCTTCGCGGATTGCCTGGTGATTGTGACCATGGATCATGGGGCCCCAGGACAACACATAGTCAATGTATTGTTTGCTGTCGGTGTCGTAAACAAAAGGGCCATCGGCCTTGTTTAAAAACACCGGCGTGCCGCCAACACCGGCAAAGGCGCGAACCGGAGAGTTCACACCGCCAGGTATAAATTGCTGGGCTTTTTGATAAAGAGATTCGGAAGAAGTCGTCATTATGTCGGATTCTCTAATGTTGAATGTATTTAGTGTGTTTAAAAGAATTGCACCATGGTGCTAAATTTTGAGTTTACGCCCATTGTCAGCGTTTTTGGTATAACTGCACCGGCAAGACTGCTCCGTAAATAACAATTAGCGGGTTAACCCCTTAAACCAGTTTACCGGACGCTCGTATTTTGACAGTTGATCTTCAACCCCCAGAATACAGGCAAACAATGCCATACGAACTAAAATGCCATTGTCGGTTTGTCGAAAAATTGCCAGACCTGGCTCAAGATTTAAATCGTTATCCAACTCATTGGCATCATTGCGCGAGTCTCTTGGCAGAGGGTGCATAATCACAGCCTTTGGTTGGCAGTGCTCGGAATAAACCTGCTTATTCAATCGAAAGTAGCCCCGATAACGGTTTGCTTCTTCCTGCGTGGCGAAGCGCTCTTCCTGAATTCGTGTTTGATAAATGATATTGGCGGAAGGCAGGCCATCGTCGAGCTTATCGCTGATGTAAACCTGATGCCCGGCATTGGTCAGCATGTCGATGTATTCGGTGGGCATTGCCAGAGCCTGCGGCGATACCAGTTGGATTTTCAGGTTGCTGTATAAAGCCAGTAGCTGACAAAGTGAGTGTACGGTTCGGCCATGTTTTAAATCACCCAGCATGGTCAGGCATAAATCATCCATGGTTTTGTGTTGCGCCTGCAGCTCGTGCTTAATGGTAAACAGATCGAGCAACGCCTGAGTCGGGTGCTCATTGGGGCCGTCACCGCCATTAATCACCGGAACACGGCTGCCAATGGCAAATTCTGCGGCAGAACCGGCATCCGGATGACGCATGCAGATGATGTCACTGTAACCGGACAAAACCTGTGCCGTATCGTACAGGGATTCGCCTTTGGCTAAGGCCGATGAGGATAATCCGGTGGTTTCGCGCACTTCACCACCCAAAAGGTTAAACGCACAACCAAAACTGACGCGGGTACGTGTACTGGGCTCAAAAAACATATTGCCCAAAATAGCGCCTTCGAGAACACGAGTGACTTTTTCCCGTGTGGCGTAGGGGCGCATCGCATTGGCGACATCAAACAATTCGTTGATTAATTCGAGAGAAAAATCTTTGACCGAAAGAACATGTTGGCCTTTTAGATACACGCGGATCACACCTCTTGGTTAGAAACGATTGAATTGCTGCGCTATTTTAGACGTTTTTAAGAGCAATGTCTTTGGCTGTGGAAAGGCTGTCTGATAAAAGCCTTAAAAGGGCTTTAACACCACCAAAAGAACTACGGCAAATAAGATAAGAACCGGTGCTTCATTGAAAAAACGGAAAAACACATGGCTTTTCTGGCAGCTACCCGCTTGCAGCTGTTTGCGGTAGTAGCCGCAAAAATGATGGTAAACAATCAGGGCTACAACCAAAGCCAGCTTGGCGTGAAACCAGCCCGCGGTTTGAAAATAAGACCAGTTTAACGCCGCCAGCCAGGCACCAAAGATCAGTGTCAGATACATAAAGGGAGTAATAAACCGGTACAGTTTGTGTGCCATCTGGTTCAGGTGTTGTTTTACCGCCGGATTGTCGGTGAGTTGAATATTCACAAACAGTCGCGGCAAATAAAAAATACCGGCAAACCAGCTGACCATAAAAATAATGTGCAATGCTTTTAACCAGAGATACATAACGGATTACTTCACTTTGCTGGCAGGTTTGTAAGTGTAATAGGACTCGATGGTTTCGCGGGTGATCACGCCATAGATTTTTTCCGTCATGGGCGCGGTTGTCCGAAACACATAGGCGGCATCGGTTTTGTCTCGTTCAAGACTGTCGAGGACTTCTTCCAGAGTTGCCTGCAGGTAAACCGAAGAAATATTTTGTCGATCGGCGGGTATTTTTAGCAGATCGATGTCTTCCGGCATCGGCTCTTCGCTGGATTCCTGTTCAACCATGTAACGCGCCAGATCGTTTGCCGACATTAATGAAATAGGGACGTTATCTTCCCGGATCAATATCCAACGTGGGTTGTTTTCGAGAATCTGAGCGGCATCAAGCAGACGAATATGCCGGTCGTGAACCGCAATGGAGCGATCCATGGCGCCGGCCACGCCCACCCGGCGTAGAAACTGGGTCAAAGGGTTAAATTTGAACGTCATGCCTTTGGCGTTCATCAAACTCTGGAACATGGAAGGCTGCTTGAATACCTGTGTGACCATTAAATTAGCCACAACCACCGAAAACATACCCGGTAAAATAATGCCCGGATTAGCGGTTAACTCCAGTAACGCCATCAGTGCTGCTAGTGGCGCGTTGAGCACGGCACTCATCATGGTGGCCATGCCCACCATGGCGTAAAACGGATACGACGAGGAGTATTCGGGAAAAAATTGGTGACCGACAAAGCCGATTATGGCACCGCTCATGGCGCCAATAAAAAAACTCGGACCAATGACACCACCGGGCATTGACATGCCGGAACAGATAATGGTGGCGGCCAGCTTGCCCACCAGACACAGCACCAGCAGCATCAGGCCATAATCACCTTGCAGGGTGGCGTTAACGGAATCGTAGCCAATCCCCATAATTTGCGGGATCCCCAGCGCAATCAGCCCAACCGCAATACCGGACAGGGTACACTTTATCCAGACCGGCCATTCATAGGTTTTACGGGTTACCGCCGTGGTGCAATAGATGAACAGGGCCGCCAGACAACCAATGATGATCCCCATCAACAGAAAGTAGGGCATTTCCCACAAGGAGACCAGTTCCAGCGATGGCACATCGAACGCGACCGCGTTGCCAAATACAATGCGTGATAACACAGCGCCTGATACAGAGGCTAATATTACCGGTATAAAGCTCGCGATGGTGTACTCCATCATAATCACTTCCATGGCGAATATGACGCCCGCCAAAGGCGTGTTGAAGCTGGCGCTGATGGCCGCAGCAGAACCGCAACCTACCAGTACCCGAATACTATTGTTGGGCAGCTTAAGCCGCTGACCGAGCCAGCTGCCACTGGCCGCACCTAAGTGTATACCGGGGCCTTCTCGACCAACTGACATACCTGAGGCAAGGGTCAGTCCGCCGACAAAAAATTGCACCACGGCATTTTTCCACGGCAGATAACCTTGATGGAATACCATTCGTTCCAGTGTATGGCCAACGCCCACCGCCCGACGATGCTTGCTTAACTTTTGTAACAATAAGCCCACCACAAGACCGCCAACAATAGGCATAATGAGGTGGAAGTGCCAGCTAAGACCTTCAAAGTCACCTTTATCCGACTCCGGGTGCCATAGCACAAAGCCACTTTCGGTAAATAGACGAAATAAAATATTGGAGGCACCGGCTAATATGCCACTGGCCAGGCCAACAATAGCAAGCAGTAGTAGAGCGTCGAACCCACCGAGCCGAAGTCTTAGCGAATCAATCAGTGACATGAAGGCAATTAGCGACCTGTTTTATGGTTATTGTTAGTGCACCTGTGTTTAGTTTTACAAGTTTTTACTTGAGTAACACTTCTGTGTTTCATTATAGTAGGCAACGCTTTGATTTGTTGAGAGGAATTCCTCTTTCTTTTCAATAAATACAAACTAAAGAATGCCAGATTTCCGATATTAATGCAGCGATAAATAATAGATATTATATGCCCAATGATTTAATAGTTACCAAACGTCGTGGTCTTAGCTGGTACATCAGCTGGATCGTTTTGGTCATCATCTTACTGGTGATTGCCTTTTTCTGGGGTCGTTACGACAGTCGTGATGAACGACTGGCACTCATAGATGAACGTGACATTTTATTGCTGCAGGAGCAGGAGTATTTGCAGCAAATTGATTCGCTGGAACAAAAAACCATAATGCTGCAGAGTTCGGCTCAGGTGGATGCCAGCGCCAGCGAAGAAATTATGGAGACTATCGCCGCGCTACAGCAAACCATCGATTCTCTGGAAACCGAGCTGTCGTTTTATCGCGGTATTATGGCACCAGAAAAAGACATCAAGGGTCTGTATGTTTCAGACTTTAATTTGAAAAAGACCGCCGATGCCGATCGTTTTGCGTTTCAATTGGCGTTAACCCAGGTTAAAAAGCACGATGTGTTTTTAAAAGGCAGTGTTAAGGTGGTCATATCCGGGGAACGGGAAGGTAACACGGCTCATTATAATATTACCGATCTTGGTGATATTACGGCCAAGGATCTGGAGTTTACCTTTAAATACTTTCAGCATTTAAAGGGTGAACTTACCTTACCCAGTGGATTTAAACCGAAAAAGATCAATGTGACTGCAAAGTCTACCGGCCGTAATGGCCAGACGGTTACACGCGATTTTAACTGGTCGGTATAACCGGTTATAACGATTTGAGTCTTAAGAATATGATCCATAAGAATTACATTCATAAGACTCTGGATTATATGAGTTTGATCAATGAACCGATATTGAAATAGACGCTTTTACAATGGCAATTTTGTGAAGCGATTGGTGATGCGGACTCGCGAATTAATGCTAAAGTTAAGCTAACTTAGTGATCATAAGGCAAGACAATGTTTGGAAATGGTAAAAAGAATAAAGGTCGCGTACGCGCAAAAGCGGGTGCTGCCGATACTTTAATTACTCGGGACACTAAAATAACCGGCGATATTCAGTTTAAAGGTGTGCTCTATATTGATGGTCATATTGTCGGAAATGTGAAAGCCGACGAACTGGAAATGTCGCTTTTGACCATTGGCAAACACGGCGTTATTGAAGGCCAGGTTGAAGTCCCTCATGTGGTGATCCTGGGTAAAGTGAACGGTGATGTGCACGCGAGCGAGCATGTTGAGCTGGAAAGTTCGGCGCACATAGAAGGCGATGTCTATTACAAGTTGATCGAAATGGCCATGGGTTCGGAAGTAAATGGCAAAATGGTTCATCGTGACGACAAACCCAAGCTGTTAAATCACCAGAAAGAAGCGGCAGCAGACAAGTCAGTGACGGATAAATCAGCTTCAGAGAGCAATCAACACGCTGCTAAATCCTCCATTAATGATAAAACGTCGGATCGCAATAGCGGTGATAAGAGCAGCGATAAAGCGAGTGACAAAACCGCAACAGGCGTTTAATGCCATATTCGGGCAGTGTTTTAGTGCTTTTATGGCCTGCACTGCTCAAGCTCTGATTTACCATTAAGCCCATATTATTTAAGCCTATATTATTTAAGAGCTATCCTCTCTTTACGTGTTTTTCTCTACAACAGAGTTCTCGATTATGTTCTCAATATAAGGTTTAATTATTCTTATATCGGATATCGAATAACAGGCTTTTTTAGAAATGCTTGAACACGCCCCGCAATGGCTGAGATAATAGGCATTCATGCAGTAACGAGTATTTTTATTTATGTCCGACGTTGAAACGATTTCAGAAGATTCTATTCCAGCCATGCTGGAAGTCACCGATGCCGCAAGCTGCAAGGTGAAAGAATTACTGGAAGATGAAGATAATCAGGCGCTTAACTTAAGAGTGTATGTTACCGGTGGCGGCTGTTCGGGTTTCCAGTACGGGTTTAAGTTTGATGATCAGTCTACGGCAGATGATGCCCGTATTGAAAAAGGCGGCATGACATTGCTGGTGGATCCGCTTAGCGCTCAATATCTTGCAGGTTCGGTGGTGGATTACATCGACGGCCTCGACGGTGCCCGTTTTGTGGTGAATAACCCAAATGCCACAGCAACCTGTGGTTGTGGGGCGTCTTTTTCTATCTAATAGAAATGCTACTACCAAGGGCTAACGCCGGTTTGCTGAGTTGGCCCTGAACCAAGTTTATAGGAAAACTTTCTCCTTACTAGTAGCTATGCTTGTAGTGTGTGAGCACATACTTTTTCAAACTTCAAACTTCAAACTTCAAACTTCAAACTTCACGCCTGATACAGCGCACCCATAATAACCGGCCGGCTGGCACCGGTGATGCTGGTGTAATTTTGTGGTTGCCGCTCACAGCGCTGTTTGGCAAGCCAGGCAAAGGTTGCCGCTTCAATAAAATCACTGTCGACGCCCAAGGCGTTTAACGGTTGGATTTTTGTCTGGTTGGGCAGGTGTTGGGCAATTCGGGCCATCAAAAAGTCATTATGGTAACCACCACCACACACCAGCAGTTCATCACATTGAGCCGGTAATCGTTGGATGTGATCGGTGACCGTGCGTGCAGTCAGTTCCACCAAGGTTGCCTGGGTGTCTTCTGCTGCAATGGGATCGGCACCTTTTAGCTTTTGTTCCAGCCACTTGGCATCAAAGTATTCGCGGCCGGTGCTTTTGGGGGCGGACATTAAAAAGTAGGGATCGGCCATCATATGCTTTAGCAGCTCTTCGCTGACCGTGCCGGACTTGGCCCATTCGCCCTGTTTGTCGTAGTTTTTTGCTAACTGTTGCTGGATCCAGTAGTCGCACAGGGCGTTGGCGGGACCCGTATCAAAGCCAATTACTTGCCCTTTGTGCTTTGGCAGCCAGCTAAGATTGGCAATGCCGCCTAAATTTAAAATGGCGCGGTTTTTATCGCTCTCGCCCAGCAGCCATTGATGGAACAGGGGGACCAAAGGTGCGCCCTGACCACCTGCAGCAATATCCATGCGGCGAAAATCGGAAACCGTGGTAACGCCTGTTTCAAAGGCAATTACATTGGCATCGCCGATTTGCAGGGTGAAGTGGTGACTGCCTTGTGGCCGGTGGCGCACGGTCTGTCCGTGGCTGCCAATGGCCGACACTTTGGATATGTCCACATTGGCTTTGGCGCATAAGGTTTTGGCGGCGTCAGCAAATAAGCTTCCAACCTGATGATCCAGATGGCCAAGCCGGTCAATTCGCTGCTCACCATGATCCGCGGCAGGCTGCGAAATGGATAAAATTTCCTGGCGTACATCATCGGGGTAAGCAAAGGTTTCCGCAGCAAGGGTTACAACCGAATGCTCGGCCAGTTCAACCAGTATGGCATCAATGCCATCAGCGGATGTTCCCGAAATTAAGCCTAAATAATACTCTGACATTTAGTGTGCACCTGATGACGCGGTAACCCGCTGATAAGCTTCAAGACTGGCCAGAATGGCTTTTGATTGTTGTTGAAAGCGCTCCGCTTCTTTTTTAGCGATGGGTTTCGCTTCTGGTAATTTAACCGTGCGAGGATTGCGATGAACGCCATTGACGACAAACTCATAATGCAGATGGGGCGCTTCAGCAAGCCCGGTACCGCCCACATAGCCAATGATCTGCCCCTGTTTTACCCGCTTGCCGTAGCTAACCGCACGACGGGACAAATGCAGATATTTGGTGACAATGCTGTTGCCGTGTTGAATAAACACATATTTACCATTGTACTTATTGTAGGTGGAGGCAATGACTTTACCGTCGCCTGCGGCATAAACCGGTGTGCCTGTGGGTGCCCGGTAGTCAATGCCCCGGTGCGCTTTCCAGCGTTTTAAAATAGGGTGAAAACGGCGTGGTTTAAAGTTAGAGCTGATGTACATAAAATTCAGTGGTGCCCGTAAAAAGGCTTTGCGCATGCTTTTGCCTTCTGGCGTAAAGTAGCTTTCGTTGCCATCGCTGTCGGTGTATCGAATGGCGCGGAAGACATCGCCCTGATTAATAAACTGCGCGGCAATTATGTCACCATTGCCAATAAAATCGCCGTCGAGGTATTTCTCTTCGTAGATTAATGAGAACTGATCGTTCTTGCGCACATCGAGCACAAAGTCGATGTCCCAGCCAAAAATATTCGCCAGCTTAACGATTAAGGTATCGCTGAGTCCAGCAGACTTCCCGGCATTGAATAGAGAATCCTTGATCACTCCGGCAGCAAAGTTTTGACGAATCTCTATTGGGCGCTCTTTTACCTTAACGTTATATTTGCCCTCGGCGTCTTTTTTGATTTCCAGCGTTTTATTCACTTCCAGCGAATAATAAAGTCCGGTAAGCCCCTGTTCGCTGTCGGTTTCGAATATCAGTTTTTTTCCGGGCCGAATATTTCGAAGATATTGTTCGGCGGTGTCATCCTGAGTTACCTGAAACACATCCCGTGCGCTAAACCCTTGTTGCTGAAAAATGCCTGACAGGGTATCGCCGGGTTTTATTTCCACTTCTTTTTGAGCACGGCCATCACTGATTTTTGGCAATGCGGTAAGGGGTTCGCTGACCGCTTCGTCAGGGTTCGTCGATTCCCAGCTTAAAGGCAGGTCGATACGACTGCTGGGATCTTGCGAAAGGCTGCTGTCGGAAAACGCCGGCGCCTGCTTTAAATCCGGTGGGGTCAGCTCAACGCTGCCTTCATCGACAGTTTTTATGGGATCGGTCGCGTCATCATCCGACGATAGAGCAAAGCTGAGTAAAATAACGCCCACAGCAACCGCGGCTATCTCGCCCCAGCGAAGCTTTACATGGTGCGCCAGTGACTTGACGTAATCTTTACGTGCGTTGAGTTTAGATTTGTAATCCTGTCTTATCATGATTTTTCGAAATACAGCTGTTTTGGGAATACAACTTTGCGCCACTTCCCGTTAGAATACCCGCCTGTTAAAGCGCCGTTGTTGAAAAACAACAATGACTGGCGATTATTTTCAATGAATGAATTTTGGTGCCTATTGGCACTAGTTTAACCTAATTTGAAAGTCTGTGGGGAAATTGGACCCCGATAAAGGCTAAAGATTTCAATCATTTGCTGGTTGAAAAATAGACAATGGCAGTAAAAAGGCAGGAGAGAAATATGAGCGAACTTAATACCGCTCTGAGCGAAATTAAACGCGGCGCCGATGAAGTATTGGTTGAGCAGGAGCTGATCGAACGACTAAAGCTTGATCGACCTTTAAAAATCAAAGCCGGTTTCGATCCTACCGCGCCCGATTTGCATCTTGGTCATACGGTGTTAATCAATAAAATGCGTCAGTTCCAACAGCTGGGGCACGAGGTGATTTTTCTGATTGGCGACTTCACCGGTATGATTGGCGATCCCACGGGAAAAAGTGCGACGCGCCCGCCATTGACGCAACAGCAAATCATCGGCAACGCCAAAACCTACAAAGAACAGATTTTTAAAATTCTTGATCCGGAAAAAACAATCGTTGCTTTTAACTCCGAATGGTGTGAAAAGCTCGGTGCAGCAGGAATGTTAAAACTGGCGTCTCATCAAACCGTTGCCCGAATGCTGGAGCGGGACGATTTTAAAAAACGTTACAGTAACAATCAGTCCATAGCGATCCACGAATTTATGTACCCGCTTGTACAGGGTTACGATTCCGTAGCTTTAGAATGTGATGTCGAACTGGGTGGAACCGATCAAAAATTTAATTTGTTAATGGGACGAGAGCTGCAAAAAGATCACGGCCAGGCACCGCAAATTGTTATTACCATGCCACTGCTCGAAGGGCTCGATGGCGTACAAAAAATGTCGAAGTCATTGGATAACTATATTGGGATTACAGAAGCGCCCGGTTCCATGTATCAAAAGCTGGTGTCGATCCCGGACAGTTTAATGTGGCGATATTTTGAGTTATTGTCGTTCCGACCTCTTACCGAAATCGATGAGTTGAGAAAACAGGTTGAACAAGGCGCAAATCCCCGTGATATTAAAATTGATCTGGCAAAAGAAATTGTTGCCCGTTTTCACGGCGATGAAGCCGCAGCAAACGCTCATAAAGGCGCGGGCAATATTGTTAAAGAAGGCGAAATACCCGAAGATTGCCCAGAAGAAACATTGGAGCTGGAAGGTGCTGACGCCTTACCCATTGCTAGAGTTCTTAATCAGGCAAACCTTGCCAACAATTCCGCACAAGCAAAAGACATGCTTAAAAATGGCCGCGTAAAAGTGGACTGGGAAGTTATTGAACCATCACTTATGTTAGCCGCTGGTGAATATGTTATTCAGGCGGGTAAAAAGAAAATTGCCAAGGTAACGATAAAGTAATTTGAAAAGCTGGATTTATTCCAGCTTTTTTTCTAGACGTACAAAGCGTAATATATTGGATTTGGTTTGGGGTTTAATCTGATATACAATATTACATATATAATTTAGCATATTAATTTAAATAGGATTTTATAGGAATAATAATAAGTTTAAAAAAAAACAAAAAATTCTATTAAAGTGCTATCGAATATAGATAACCAGCCGTCATCGCCATTCCTAATACCACGGTTAAGAAAGCCGCGATCATTTGCTTTTTAAATATCGATCTTAGCAAGATTACTTCCGTTAAACTTGCACCTGCACTACCAATAATTAATGCCATTACCGAGCCCATCGCCATACCTTTTTTAACCAAGCCAGCACTTAAAGGAATAATGGCAGATGCTCTTATGTAAAGAGGAATACCGATAACTGCTGCAATGGGGATCGCATACCACTTATTTTCACCGGCATACTTAACGATTAACTCTGTAGGAACAAAGCCATAGATAATTGCACCAACTGATATGCCAACCAGTAAATACGGCAACGTTTGCTTAAAATCTTTCCAGGTGGAGTGCCAGATCTTAACCCAACGATTTGGTTTTCCTATTACGACAGGCGACTGTTTGGCTTTTGTGCTACACGACGAGCCGCAAGCTCTTTTTTCTTCTTCGAAAACTTCTGGTTTAACATACTTTTCAAAACCAAGCTTCTCTAACAGAACACCAGCACTAATTGACGCCGCCATTGCAATTACAAAGTAAAAAATGGCTAATTGAACACTAAAGGTAAACGCGAGAATGCCAATAATAATGGGGTTTAATAGCGGACTAGATAATAAAAATACAATTGTAGGACCAAAACCTGCTTGCGCTTTAAACAGCCCTTTTAAAAACGGTATTGTAGAACAAGAGCAAAAAGGGGTAATTACCCCTAAAGCAGCGGCAATAAAGTACCCTCGTCCATTTTTAGAGGCTAAAAGTGCCTGTACTTTCTCTTTGCTAACGTATTCTTGTAATACACCAACGGCATAGCTGATAACTATGTATAGTATTGTTAACTCAACAGCTAAGAACATAAACATGTTTAATGTTTCTTGAGCCATATTCATAAATTCTGTAGTCATGATACCCTCCACTAATTTGATAGTACTAGTATATTCGAATTGTAATTCAGATCAATAAATATTTCGAATATATTGGTAATTTGGAAGTTTTCTGGCTAAGACGAGTAAAAAAGTATATTTTACTGTTATGTCAAAAGACCATTTCTGGAGTAGTAATGGAACTAGAAACCGTAGCAAAAGTACTTAAAGAACTGGGGCACCCAGTGCGCCTGAAGGTATATAAAGAGATCACCAAAGCGGGTTATACAGGTATCCCTGTTGGGGACATTCAAGCAAAGGTAAATATACCTGCTTCAACATTAACGCACCACATTTCCGCTTTAGTTTCAGCTAAACTAGTTAAACAGCGGCGTGTAGGAAGGGTACTATTTTGCGCTATTGAATACGGTGCACTTGAGGCCGTTATAGAATACTTAACATCAGAATGCTGTATAAATGAGCAACCTACGGATCAATAGGCGTGACTTATTTAAAACAAAAGGGGGCAGGTTAATTGTTTAATACCAAGCAATCGATACATTTGATTAAGCACCTTTTTCATCTCCCCCTTTGCCTCCAACTTCTTCATCTCACTTATTGCAGGACAGACACTACCAATACTCTTTAGTCCAAAATATTCCGCGATATTAGCTAACTTTTCATCCGCTAACCTTTGAGATAAATACATAGTCAGCTTCCTGAGTACATGGGGGGTTCAAGCCCTGACGGATCCCCACAAAATCAAGTCAAAGTAACTAAGGGGTCAGTCTGAACCTCCCCCAGTCTAACGGATACTTAAAATAAGCGACAATGTCGCGAAAGGAGTATCTAAAATGGTTACCAAAAGAAAGCCTTATAAGACGTTACCAAAGAGTTTAAGCTAGAGGCCGTACGATTAATGAAAGAGTCGGATCGGCCTGCAAGAGAGATAGCTCTTGAACTAGGTGTTCGACGCAATCAGCTGTACAAATGGGCAGAGCAGCTGGAAGATAAGGGAGAAGCAGCCTTTAAAGGGAAAGGGCGTCCAAAGAAAATAGAGTCATGTTTTGTATTGCCACATATTCTAAAGCCTACTGCTCAGAGCGTTATAGCCAGTCTAAAATAGCAATTCTATGTGATTGATATTGCTCCAATAAAGTTTGTTTTCCAGAAAAATATTTTTTAACAGTGATCTAAGCCTAGATATTTTGTATTGAATCACATATTGACATGTAACCTACAGGTGACCTATAGTTACCTGTAGGTTACATTTGTTCGATAACAATTCTATTGGAGGCAACATGGATACCACAGGAAATGAACAGAAAACGGTTGATCAGCTGGTGATTTTTCGGGCGCGGATGCTTTTATTTGCCGCGTTTTCGTTTGCGTTATGGCAGTTTGGCTGGGTGGTCATGGATATAAAACCCATTAAATCATCAATTATCTATCAAGTAGCCGGGTGGAGCTCTGTTATTGGCGCTGTTTGCTGGGCGATAGCTTCACTTCTATTTGTAAAGTTTAGCAAGCAAATGAAGCAGTCCAGTGCCTGTTCGGCATTGCAGGACGAACTTACTATAAAAAACAGGAACATCGCTTTTGTTAAAAGTTTTTTTGTCACCATCGGTTTGGTATGGGCGCTTGTCCCACTAATGGATTTATGGGCATTTGATGTCAAACAAGCCGTGCGTATTATTGCTGTTATAGGTATTACTTTACCTATGGTTTTATTTTCAATCAGTGAATTAAAGAATGATGAGGGTGCGGAGTAATGGCCAACTCGCAATCTGAGCTAGGCAACCGGTTAAAAGAAATTCGAACGAGAAATAATTACACCCAGGCAGACCTTGCGGCTTTAGTCGAAGTCAGTCGAAAAACCATTAATACCGTAGAGAACCGAGTGTTTATTCCCTCAACAGTGCTTGCGTTAAAACTCTCTCAAGCGCTAAATGTATCGGTCGAAGAGTTATTTTATTTGGTTGACTCAAAAGCAGAGTGATGCACATTAATTTGTTTTTTAATGAAAGTTATTTTTTTGAAAAGTGATTGTATGATGAAGCTTTTTATTCAGTTAAAAAGCTTCATCTGTATCCGGTCGGACTAAATGGGAGCGCGTCTCGAATAGCCCCCCCATAGTGCTTCCTACGTTTTTTCTGACAGCGAATGAGCTTCTCTGTAACTTATCGAAATAAATGTATGGATAAGTCCACGTCGTGACTGACGTGAATGGATTCTTGTGACAAGCGGCGAGAAATCTGTTCTGGAAAATATTCTTGTCGTAACTGGAGCTCAAATAGTCCGCCAGATATTCGATTTAATTTTAGTTCTACAGTGGAGGAGTTCGCCTGGAAATTTTTTTTGTTCGGCTTATGGATGATTTTATCTCTTTTATGTATAAAAAAGAAAATAATTTATTAATGAGATGGACAAAAAAAAACGAGCTTGGTAGTTTTAGCTTGAACTTAACAAAAGGAGAAAAAAATGAAATATACAAAAGCTGTAATGAAAAAAATGTCAAAAACTACTCGTGGTTGGTGGTATTACTACCCAATGTACTAATTGATTTAGTCCGAGTGGAGTGACTAGTTTATTAGTAGTATTGTTCTAATAAATAGGTAGTTAGTCACTCTTTATTCAGTTCTATTTTATTCTCTTCTCCAATCATATTCTGTGGCTCATCTATGCTTGCACGATTAATAAAGTCTAATAATTCAGATAATACAATTGCACCGTCAATAAAATCCATACCAGGACCTAAAGGTAAGTGGTTTATTGGAGATGCCATGAAGTTTGACGAAGATCCAGTCGGATGGATGTTAGATACGAAGCCTATATATGGTGATATTGTCCGGCTTGATAATGAAACAATCGTTATACACGATCCGGATTTGATTGATGAAGTATTTAAAAAAACAAATAATGATTTTATATTAGATAATGCAACTGTATCAGGTAAGCAAGGACGTGAAAAATTAATTAAAGGTCTAACAGAATGGATGCAATCTAGAAAGTACTTAGGAAAGGCTCTAAACCGAAATATTCTTTCGCAACATATTGGTAGAGCCAATGATCGGCTTTCCGTAGAGGTTGAAAAGTTAGCAGGAACAAAAGTTGATCTTTTTAATGCTAGTCAGTATTTGCTTGGCTTTTCTATTGCTGATTTTTGTCTTGGTGCTGATCTCGAAATTGATCAAGTTTTTAAAAAAGTTGAAGAAGTATTTTGGGCATCACTTGCTGTTACTGATAGCGAGGAATCTCGCTTGCCTTGGGCTTCCCGACCAATAGCAAAGCGAGCGGAACGACTCAATAACGAATTAGTTTCTATGCTCAAGGAAGTAGTAATTCGACGACAAAATGAACGTAAATTAGGAGAGCCTTATCGAGATGCTCTTGATCAGTTGGTTGATAATCTTCCTGATGCTCCAGTTGAGCAATTAGCTGCTGCAGTCAGATTAATGATGGTAACAGCTCATGGTCCATCTGGTGCAGTCTTTAGCTGGTGTTTGCTTAGATTGACCGAAAATCCAGAGTTAATAGAAGTCATTCGAAATGAATTAAGTCAAGATTCGGAACAATTACTGTTTCCAAATAACTATCCAGTTACATTAGCTGTTTTAAAAGAAACTATGAGGCTCCATCCTGCAAATTGGTTAATGGGACGGACAGCTCAGCGAAATACTCTTTTAGGGGGCTTCAAAATTCCAGAAGATTGTCGTGTGTTGTTTAGTCCTTATATTTTACATCGTGATAAGAGATTCTGGGACAATCCTGATGAGTTTAATCATAAGCGGTGGTTAAATAGTCAAGATATAAGTAATAAGAAAGCTTATATACCTTTTGGTGCAGGCCCGAGAGTTTGTCCTGGAGCTCTTTTAGGTCCTATGCAACTTATGGTAGGTCTAAAGGTAATTTTATCAAATTATGACTTGGAGCTCCCACCGCTAGACTCTGCGAGGCCAGTGCATAGCACTCTGTTACGCCCAAAAAACGTACAGGGAAGTTGGAGTTGTAGGAAGTAGGTTATAAAGGCTGTAGCTTCACTATGATGACGCATGTTTCTGATTCAACTAAACCTGCTGCACTAAAGAAAAATAGAAACTTTGTACTTTTATGTGCTGGTTCACTAATTTCAATGCTGGGAGATCAATTAACATTAATTGCTTTACCGTGGCTTGTACTGCATATATTTGAAGAGCCCTGGGTATTGGGTAGTGTAATGGCTTGTATGGCTATACCAATGTCAATTCTTATGTTATTTGGCGGCAACTTAGTTGATAGGTTTTCAAGTAAAAAAATCTTATTAGTCTCAAAGTTATTAAATTCAGTATTGTTTGTTGCTCTTTCATTGTTAGTGTACTTACAAGTTTTGACGTTACCATTGCTATATATGATTTCATTATTTATAGGGTTATCAGGAGCTTTGGCAATACCTGCTGCAACAGCTCTTCTACCAAGTATTGTTGAACGAACTCAATTGTCAATTGCAAACGGTATTGGTGTAACACTAAGATCTCTAACTACTCTATTAGGTCCACTAATAGCAGCGCTACTACTTAGCTTACAGCTTTCAGCTCTAGATAACGAACCTGAGAGATTTAATCATCTAAATTTAGCCATGATATTTCTTCTTGATGCATGCTCATTTTTGCTCTCAATGATATTCGTATCCTTAATTTTCCAGCTTGATAAAAAATATGATTCGAAGAAGGTTCGAGGATTGTCACAAGGATTTAGTTATTTTTGGCACCAAAAAGAGCTGCGAAAGTTAATGTTGTATATAGCTTTAGTAACTTCTTGCCTAGGAGGTTTGATGCAGGTGGGCTTGCCTGTAATGATAAAGTCAACTTGGTTACAGGGAGCTGATAGTTTTGGCTATGTAATGGCTGCTTTTGCCGCAGGAAATATTATCGGCGCAATCGCAGTATCTAAGGTATCGAGCTTAAAGTTAATATCAATAGGTACTGTGATATTGTTAACGGATATTTTAGTAGGCTTTTTGTTGGTGTTATTATCAGCAACTAAATCAAGTTTTCATGGTGCCATTTTACTATTTTTAATGGGTATGTTTGCAGGATATACTCAAGTTCGCCTAATTAGTTGGATTCAGCGACAAATACCTCTTGAGGTTATGGGCCGTGTAATGAGTATAGTAATGTTTTGTTTAGTCGGCTTACTTCCTTTAAGTGCAATGTTTTTTGGACTTATGATGCAGCTTATTTCCAGTTCGGAAATGTTTTTTATCGGCGGTATAATGTTATTATGTATTGCATTAATTGCATGGTTTTTTAGCAGTATTACAAAAATAGGATCGTGTAAATCGATAGTGAAGAACGAATTAAAAAAATTAGCTTAATTTCAATGGAGTAAAATTAAATAACCGGCATGTTTTAAAGTTCTTCTGTCTCAAATTTATGCAGTTTAGCTTCTTTTTTAATTGTATTTCCACCTAGTACAGAAATATATCCTTTACTAGGTTTTAAGTAAGTTGTAACAACACGCTTTAAGTCTTCAAGGGTTATGCTCTCTATTTTACTCTGAATATTTTTCTTTACTGAGTGACTTAACCCTGCTCTCTGCTCTATAAATATGTTTTGTAATGTAGGTATTGCCGTGCTTGTTTGAGACCAGTCTACGAAGGCTCTCAGTTTCGCATCTTCAAGTATAGATTTATCGTACTTTTCGTTTAGAAACCATTCAATTGATCGATCAAAGTCATTGAGAGTATCAGTGAATCTTGGATCACGATATGAGTAAAATCGAAAGGATGAAACGCTCCACTCTTGGGATGCTCCACTTCCATAAGCAGCTTCTTTCTCGCGTATTGCTTGATTCAAAAAGCCATTTTGAAGAACTTTTCCTAAAACCAATAAGGGTGTAAAGTCAGGATGTTTAACTCCGACAGTAGGAAAAACCTTGGCGCAAAATTGAACTGGGACAGGATGAATCCATAACTTACTAGTTGGTTGGTTGAAACACTGGTATTGATAGTTAGACACCTTTTTATCGTGTGTAACTGGGTTTTTCCTCCAGTGCTTATAATACTTTAGATCTACCTTGTCAATAAACTGTTCGCTAGCTATTAAATGAACATTATTATTTTTCTCAGTTAAAAAATCATGAATCTCTTTAAATTTTACAATAAGATCTTTCAGTTTATTAGATGTTTCACATGTTTCTGTATTTAAATTTTTAATTCGTCGATAAGCGGAAAAACCATACCAATTATGAGATAAATGCTCTTTATGACTAAACACAGTGCTTGCTGCAGACAAAGTATGCATATGAGCACCTTGTATTAAGTTTAGCTCTATTTCATATTGAGCATGTCGTAAATACGACTGTATTTTTTCATTAAATTTAAATTCTGCGCTAAAAAAATAACTATCTAAATTGTTATCTAATTCTTTATAATCGCGCTCTAATGCTTTACCAGATAAAACAAAATAAATACACACGCCATCATCTTTATTTAGGTTTGGAAATACTTTGATCGATGTTGAAATATCAAGTGAGCATGCACTTGAAACCTGATTTAGGGAGCTGCTGTGGTAAAAAAATTGAAGGTAGCTAGAATATAATTTTAAAATTTCTTGTAGTTGTAATGGGAGCTTTGATGCATCAATAATAACTTGCTGATAGACAAGTCCATTAGTTCTCCCTATGTTAAGAGTGATCGGGTCATCTATTATTTCTTTAGAAGCAAGGAGAGGGGTGTTTTTGATAAGATCATTAATAGTGATTTTTGGTAGTTCAATAAGTGTTTTGGAAAATAGCATCTCATAAGATTTTACTTTTTCTGGGTAATCTAAAATATATTTTTTTTGAGACTCAGAAAGTGACGCTTTAATAAGCTGAAGGTTTTTAAGATCTTCTTTTAATATATTTTCGCTGTGTTGATAACTTAGTCGTAATCTATGGTTATTGTTTAAAATCATTTTCTCTAATAAAGACTGAATGAAATTTCCATTTAGAGACTTCTGATATAACTCTTTTATCGCATAGTTAGTATCTGAAACCAGAGGTGATGAGTCATCATAAAGCGATGAAGGAAGCATATCCATCATGACTGTCACTCCAACAGGCAAGAAAGCATCATCAATAGATCTTCTTTCTATTTCTATATGACTCAATGCACGTGCTATAGAAGTTGCTTCGAAAGTTTTGTTTTTAAATTCTGATATTTCATTGAAAAGATCTTTTTCAAGTAATTCTATATCGTTAGGATTAACTTCGTCAAAAGCAATTACAAATATAGTATCTCGACATGCACTATCCATACCACTTAACTCAGACAAATTGGTTATATGAGTCGACTTTTCGATTAAAGATTTAACAGGTGCATCTCTTGCGTCTAATAGTAAGTAAGATATAAGCTCTGCCTGAAGAATATCGGTTAAGGACGAGCTATCTCCCAACAGCCAGCTAAAACTAACACTTACGGTATTATTTTTTGATGGTGTAGTGTTTGATAAGTAATTACCTATAGACTTTTTAATAGGTTTTGAATAGCGAATTTGTGGTAAAGCTGGAGATATTGGCTTTTGAAAATTAAATCGGGAAAGTAGTAGTTCTTCTAACCACTGTTGGTGTTGGATAGCAGGTATACTTCCGTAAGTAAAAAAGACAGCGTTGCTTGGATGATAATATTTATTATAAGTTTCTAATAATGCCTCATGTGTTAAGTGAATTATTTCGTTTGGCTCACCTCCACTATTGAATGTGTAGGGACTGTTTTCGAATAAAAAACTTTTGATTACTTCCCAGTGCGAATCAAAAGGATCACTCATAGCTCCTTTCATTTCATTCAAAACCACGCCTTTTCTTATAAGAGGACTTTGTTGATCATTCAGACTTGAAAATTCTAATCGATGACCTTCTTGAGCAAAGTCTAAAGGTGTCAGCCGAGCATGGAATACAGAGTCGAGATATACCTCAAGTAAATTTTTGAAGTCTTTTTTATTGTGAGAGCAAAAGACAAAAGCTGTCCAATCAGGTCCTGTAAAGGCATTCATAAAAGTACTTACAGATTGATTTGCCATTACTTGAAGGGGCGATTTTATAGGAAATTTCTTGCTTCCACATAACACGGTATGTTCAAGAATATGAAAGACGCCTGAGTTGTCAAATGGAGGGGTTCTAATTGCAACCAAGAAACCGTTGTCATAATCATCAGTAGAAAGGTGGATGTGTTTAGCACCAGTTTCTATATGTTTAAATGTTTGGGCTTCAATTAAAAGCTCGGGGATTTTTCTAATGTCTACTTGTTCAAACTTTGGATGTGACAACAATTTAATTCTCTAATCATCATTTTAATTAATTTTAGGTTAAAGATTAATGTTTCTAAGTAGAGTCATCAATGTGATAGTTTATCGAAAAAGATCACAAGAACCTAATATGAAAAGGTGTATCTTAACCTCTGTAGCAATTATGTATTAATACAATTATGGGCACAACCTATCTCAACAAGTTACTTTATATCAAGTGTTTATTTAAGTTTTGATGTTATTTAACTGTTTGAGTAGTCGCTGTTCTACTCAGGAGTTTTTGGTATAGCCTGATGAGATTTTGCGGGTTGTTCACTGAAAATAATGTTTTACTTAATATCTTTCAGAAGTGGGATTCAAGTTAACACCGTGCAATTCACTGGTATTAAATACAGGTGGTTTCACGCCAGCTTTTAACTGTTGATCGTAATCATTCAATGCTTTTTGACCGGTTTTAAATAAGAAAATCAGTGCAGTTAGGCTGCCTAACGTAAGAAACCCTACCGCTAAATCGTTAATGGTCAATATTTCACGGTTGAAGTAGTGAGACAGTCTTTGTCTTGCTCGTATGATGCATGTCATATCTTTTGGAATCGGATGACTCTCTAATCGTGGCGCAAGAGGATTAGCTTTAAATTGATTATTACTTAACCTGAGCTGCGGATAAGAAAAGTGAACTAAATGCCCTTGCGGTGATCTGATCTTTCGACGAAAAAAGAAAAATCACACAGGACAAGGGCATGACTAATTTAGAGGCAATTTACGTAGATGTCGATGATTTTTGTTTGTTATTTGAACCTCAATGGCAAGCGCATTT
>NZ_QGGU01000015.1 GCF_003148745.1 Pleionea mediterranea
GAAAGGAGCTATCCCAGACTCATTAAAGCTTCTAAAAACCGATATCCTGTTAAGAAAAAAAATGCCGCTCACTCGCTTAAGTGAACGGCATTACGGTTATGGCGATCAAAAATAACAATAGCGGTTATGTCTTTGTCACCATCTTGAGCCAGATCAATCAGCCGTTTTACGATGGTGTAATTGGCAATGCTGACGCCGTATTCGCTGGCGTAGGCCAAGTTACGTGCAACCGTTAAACCTCGTTCTAACTGGGTACTTTTAAGATCGTTTACGCGAGCGCCAATAAAATAAACGCCCATAACCAGGGCGATTAATCCTGTTGGCACCAATGCCAGAACCAAAACTCGTGTGCGTATTCCCCAATCAAACTTCATCATAGGTTTTAATCTTTTTAGTAAGTGGCCTGCTGTACTGCTTGGCGTAAGGTATCGGTATCCTTAAGCGGAATTCTTAATGAATGCATAACATTATTGTTGACCCGTATCAGAAAGGTTTCCGGATAAATGGGTTCCAGCACCTGATTCGACAGATCCAGCTTTTTTAATACCTGTTTGGCGGCCTGTTTTCCGAGTTCAAAGTTGTCGGTATAAAGTGTGGCTGCTGCACCTATATCGGTATAATTGCGAGTCACGCCAATCACTGGAATTTGATGTCGGAAAGCGGTTAACAAATGGCTTTTAATGTTTTCCTGTGAGTAGACCTCTTCATCGTATACGGTAATGATGATGTCTGCTTTTTGTGCCAGACGCTCAAGCACCCGTTGCGGCAGATCATTTCGACGCACAATATTAACCAGAGGCTCCAGCTCATGTTGTTGCATAACGTCATCAAATAACGGTTTAAGAGTTTTCCGTTGTTCGCTGATCAATAGGCCAACCCGCTGATATTGGGGGAAAGCATTACGGATAAGTACCGCAAAGCGCTGAAAAGGCTGATCGCGAAAAATACCGGTAATCAGACGCTTTTGATCCAGCGATGCCTTATACAGCGCACGTAATTCGGCCTGATTCACTTTCAGGCTAAATATTGGCAGGGTTTTATTGGTTTGCATCACATAACGGGTGGCCTGTTCGCCAATGGTTACGGCAAGATCATAGTCCCCACTGAGTTCTCGGCTTAATTCGGCAGGCGTTAGATCCTGACTGTTGACCAGATCGACTCTAATCAACCGGCCAATATGCTTGCGGGCGTATTCGCGAAAGCCCTTTAATATGGGTAAGTAGTTTCCAGCCTGGTTATCCAGCACAAACACCACTCTTGGGACAGCAGACGAAGATGTTTGAGCCGCTTCAGCGCTGGTTGAAAAATGAGCTGTTAGTAATAAAGGCAACCAACAGATGATTGTAGACTTGATGAATTGCAATGGCGTTATCCTGTTTATTTTATCTTGCCGTTATCCTTATGCTTGGCTGGTGAGCAGCATAACATACGGGTACAATGCCTTCCTTACCTTAATGATAAACTAAGCTATTGAAAATAAGAAATATTAGCCAGGACGATTCGTAAATAATGAATGTATTTGTGTTTGATATTGAAACCGTGCCGGATGTCGAAGCTGGAAGAGCCATTCATGAGCTGGATGGACTGAGCGACGCTGATACCGCTGAAGCAATGTTTCATCTTAACCGACAAAAATCCAATTCAGACTTTTTACCCCACTATCTGCATAAAATTGTTGCTATATCGGCGGTATTTCGCGCCAATGACAAGGTGCAGGTTTGGTCGCTGGGCGAAGAAACATCTTCCGAGAAAGAAGTGGTTCAGCGTTTCTTTGATGGCATCGATAAGTTTTCACCTGTACTGGTGTCCTGGAATGGCACCGGTTTTGACTTGCCAGTTTTGAACTATCGCGCACTGAAATATGGAGTAGGCGCCGCTCAATATTGGGATACTGGTGAATACGATTCCGGATTCAAATGGAACAATTACATCAGCCGTTATCATGCGCGTCATACCGATGTGATGGATCTGTTGGCCATGTATACCGGCCGCGCCAATGCGCCGCTCGATCATATAGCCAGCATGCTTGGTTTTCCCGGCAAGATGGGTATGAGTGGCGCCAAAGTCTGGGATGCCTATCAGGCCGGAGATATAGCCGGTATCCGTCAATACTGTGAATCTGATGTGCTGAATACTTACTTAGTCTACTTAAAGTTTGAGCTGATGCGAGGTCATCTCGATCAGCCTTCGTTTGACCGTGAGTGCCAGTTACTGAAACAGTTGCTGGCTCAATCGGAGCAATCTCATTTGCAACAATTTTTATCATTGTGGAACAACGCCTAGGGGAAAACGCCTAGGCTTTCCACTACACTAACTTCTCTACGACATCAGCTGGCAAGGCATTGCCTGCCAGCAAACATAACGTATTAAAATTCAGGCAGTAATTGATTTATGGCAAAACGACGCAGACGCAAGCCGGTTCCACAGGAGCCCGTTGAAATATCCATCGAAAAACTCTCCCATGAAGGTCGTGGTATCGGCCATATAGAGGGTAAAACCGTGTTCGTTGACGGCGCATTACCCGGCGAGCGGGTGATGATGAAATACGCCATGACCCGTGGAAAGTTTGATGAAGGATATGCCATTGAAGTACTGGAGGCGGCGGATAACCGTGTACCAGCGCCTTGCCAACACTTTGATATGTGTGGTGGCTGCAGCTTGCAACATATGGACTCGGAAGCACAAATCGAGTTTAAACAGTCGATATTGGCAGAGCACTTTAAACATTTTGGCGACATTGAGCCAGATAGTTGGCTGCCGTCTTTGCAAGCCGATACTCTGGGTTACCGTAAAAAAGCGCGACTGGGTGTCCGTTGGGTCAGTAAAAAAGAATCTTGTCTGGTGGGGTTTCGTGAAAAGCGCAGTAACTTTTTAGCAGAAATAGAATCTTGCGAAGTCTTGTACGATAAAGTGAGTGATTTAATTATGCCACTGCGTGAATTAATTGGCGGTATGGATGCCAAACAATCTACGCCGCAAATAGAACTGGCCGCCGGAGATGACAAACTGGCGTTTGTGATTCGCCATATGGAAGCCATGACAGAGGCTGATAATGCCAAGTGGTTAGACTTTGCCCAACAGAATGACATTGATCTTTATTATCAATCGAAAGGTCCGAAAACGGTTCATAAGGTTTGGCCGGAAGACAATAATGAGCGTCTCAGTTATCAACTGCCCGAGTTTAATGTAGAGCTAAATTTTCATCCGATGGATTTTACCCAGGTGAATTCATCCATCAATCGCAAAATGGTAAGTCTGGCATTGTCATTACTTGAGCCAGAAAAAAATGAACGTGTGCTGGATTTGTTTTGCGGACTTGGCAACTTCACCATTCCTTTAGCAACTGTTGCGGATAAAGTGATTGGTGTTGAAGGGGTGGATACCATGGTTGAACGTGGTTATGAAAACGCAAAGCATAATAATTTAACCAATGTTGATTTTTATCAGGCTGACTTACAACAAGATTTCAGCGAAAAAAGCTGGGCAAAAGAAGGCTTCGATAAAATTTTAATTGATCCACCCAGAAGCGGTGCAAAAGATGTGGTGGAGTATCTGCCCAAGTTTGGTGCAAAACGAATCGTTTATGTGTCCTGCAATCCTTCAACGCTGGCAAGAGATGCTGGTATCATGAAACAGCAGGGGTATCATTTAACAAAAGCCGGTGTCATGGATATGTTTCCACATACGGCGCACGTTGAATCGATAGCGGTTTTTGAAAAACGTTAAGTGGCAATTGGCATTTTTCTTTGGCTGTTAAGTGCAATAGCATTAACGGTTTGAAAATGTGTTAACTGTTTGCAGAAAATAAGGGTTGGTAATTAATATCATTAATGAAATTGTTGTTTGCAAACAACCCTTATTTTAGTAAATCAGATTCTAATTAATGCCAGTGTCTGATACATAAAACTTCAGATTAATAGAATTTCTTATAAATAGAGTTTCTAATTAATAAATTATCCGGATGTAACTATGGTTAAAGTGGCTGACAATCATTTTGTTGATTTTTCCCTGCACGATGACCCTCAAAAGTGGTTGTCGCAAATTCCACTTAAATACACCGAATCACAACAAAAACTGATCAGTAAAAGTTTTGCAGCTGCGCAGCAAACCTTTAAAAAACTACCCGCCGGCGAAAGTGAGTTTAAAGAAGGTTTAACCATTGCGGATACATTAATCCATTTGCATGTGGATGCTGCAACTCTGTCCGCTGCCATTATTTACCCGTTTTATCAGCAAAACCTTATTTCATCGGAACAAATTTCCGACTCTATCAGTGATGAAGTTACCTCATTGTGCCGTGGTGTTGAAGCCATGAATGCCATTTCAGCGGTACAAAAAAAACATCATACTGATGCCATGGACGGTCAGCAGACCGATAATTTCAGACGCATGCTTTTGGCCATGGTGGATGATGTTCGTCTGGTACTTATCAAACTTGCTGAACGATTATCTGTGCTACGTGAAGCCAAAAAGGCTGATGAAGAAACCCGTGTTTTTATCGCCAATGAAATTAAAGACATTTATGCGCCACTGGCTAATCGACTTGGGGTTGGTCAGCTGAAGTGGGAAATGGAAGATTTATCGTTTCGCTATCTAAATCCGGCACATTACAAATCCATTGCCAAGCAGCTCGACGAACGCCGGGTGGATCGTGAGCGTTATGTGGGACGGATCTTACAGACTATCGAAAATGAGATAGAAAAGTTTGGTATTCAACACGCTGAAGTTATGGGGCGTGCAAAACATATTTACAGTATCTGGCGAAAAATGCAGCGTAAAAACGTTGGTTTTGAAGAAATTTACGATGTCCGTGCAGTCAGAATTCTGGTGGATGAGGTTCCTCAATGTTATGCCGTACTGGGCATCGTTCACGGACTCTGGAATCACATACCAAAAGAGTTTGATGACTATATTGCGACACCAAAAGAAAACGGTTATCGCTCATTGCATACCGCAGTCATTGGTCCGGAAGGAAAAAATCTGGAAATTCAAATTCGCACAAAAACTATGCATCAGGAGTCCGAACTTGGGGTAGCTGCACACTGGCGTTATAAAGAAGGGGCGAAAGCTCAACAAGCCGGATTTGAAGCCAAAATATCCTGGTTGCGTCAGTTACTGGATTGGCAGGAAGAAGTGGCCGACAGTGATGAGCTGCTGGATGAATTTCGAAGTAAAGTGATTGAAGATCGCATTTATGTGTTTACGCCACAAGGAAAAGTGATTGACTTGCCCATAGGTTCAACGCCTGTTGATTTTGCTTATCATGTACATACCGATGTGGGGCATAATTGTCGTGGCGCTAAAATTTCCGGACGAATTGTCCCTTTGACCTATCGTTTGAAAACCGGACAGCAAGTTGAAATATTAACCACTAAAAATGGCAGTCCCAGTCGCGACTGGTTGAATCCTCATGCAGGTTATATTCGCTCATCCAGAGCACGCTCTAAAATTCATCAATGGTTTCGACATCAGGACAAAGATAAAAATGCCGCTGCAGGTCGAACTATTCTGGATAAAGATATTCAGCGCCACGGATTTAAAGAGGTTGATTTATTAGCGCTATCGAATAAATTTAACTTCCATTCGGAAGACGAACTGTATGCCGCAATAGGTGCTGGCGATATTGGCATGACTCAGGTCGTTAATAACATTCGATCCATGCAAGGGTTAGCGCAGAAAAAACAAAAGAATATTTTTCAGGACCACTCCGATCGAAAGCAGACAAATACCAGTGGCATTCAAATTGAAGGCGTAGGCAGTTTATTGACTAAAATTGCCGGCTGTTGCCGCCCTGTTCCTGGAGACGCTATCCGGGGTTACATTACTCAGGGGCGTGGTGTCGTAGTGCATCGGCAAGATTGTAATTATATTTTAAAGGCGATAGAGACTGTTCCTGAACGATTGATTCAGGTGTCATGGGGCGATGAAAATCGTGAGATTTATGACGTTGATATTGTAATTGTCGCTTACGATCGAAAGAGCCTGTTAAAAGATATTACGACTGTGTTTGCCAATGAGAAAGTTAGTATTGAAAGTATGAACAGTTCGCTGGACGGTAAAAGTCAAACCAGTTATATAACCGTAAGATTAAATGTTGAGAATACAGAAAAACTCTCACGAGTACTGGCGCAACTCAGTCAGGTATCCAATGTGATTGACGTGAAACGTCAGTCGTAAGCAGAGCAAATAATGAGTCAGGTGACAAAATGTCGAGCACTGGTTTAGAAAAATTGGTTGATGTTATGACCCAGTTGCGGGATCCCGAATCGGGCTGCCCCTGGGATTTAAAGCAAACTTATAAAACTATTATTCCCTATACCATCGAAGAGACTTACGAAGTGGTTGATGCTATTGAACGCCACGATATGGATGATTTAAAAGGCGAGCTTGGCGACTTATTATTTCAGGTTGTATTTTACTGTCAGCTGGCAAAGGAAGAAGGGCATTTTGCAATCGATCAGGTAATTGAATCCGTTTGCGATAAACTGATCACTCGTCATCCTCATGTATTTTCAGATGAAACCTACGAGACGGAGCAGGCGTTGAATCTGGCATGGGAAAATACCAAACATCAGGAGCGTAAAAAGAATAAAAACCAAACCAGCTTACTCGATGATATTCCCGAAAGTTTACCCGCATTAACCCGTGCTGAAAAAGTTCAAAAGCGTGCTGCTAAACAGGGGTTTGACTGGACGGATATTGCGCAGGTATGGGATAAGGTGTATGAGGAGATTGCAGAGTTAAAGCACGAAGAGCAAACTGCTGAGCCAGAGCAAACCGATAAAATAGAAGATGAGCTTGGTGATTTAATGTTTGCCATTGTCAACTTATCTCGCCATTACAAGTTAAATGCAGAGTCGGCATTACGACGTGCTACTAAAAAGTTTGAGTCACGATTTAGAATAATGGAGCAACAAATCGACAGGGAGCAGAAAACCTTGTCGGAGATGACATTGAATGATATGGAACAACAATGGCAACAGGCTAAGCGTACGCAACAACAGAATAAATAATATTGATTTAAACAGGATAGATAAAAGAGATGCGTTATGACCACATGGGTATTAATAAAATCTGATCGAGAACCGGTATTTACTCAGCAAGAGTTTAGTCATCAATTCTTTGACAGATATTCACGGCAACGTTTTATTAAAGTACAGGGTTGCTGCCTGTTATTACTGCTTGTGTTATTGCTAAGTAACAACGCCAACGCTCAAAGGTCAACCGAAGATAAAGCTGTTTCAGAGTTATTTCAAAGTTTCACTCAAAAAAACAATAATGCGAATGTTCTAGGCGCTTTACTGGCCGGTGAAGTCGACGCATCCACACCGTTTAATAATTTTTATACTGAACAGCACTTAAACCATTACCGAAAGTTGCAGCAGTCCTACCTGACCCAAGCTAAGGCTTTTCAAAAAAAACACTTATCACTTCAATCGCAAGTCAATCTGGATGTTTTTATTGAACAGCGAAAAAACACGTTAACTGAAATCGATCGTCCCGCTTATGAACTGGCTGTCTGGCAATCTAATGATTACTTGTCCGGGCTTTTCTTTATCAGTTCTGGCTACGGCCGTTTGTCGTTTGACAAAATTAAAGATTATGAGCAGTGGTTTGAACGATTACAGCAACTCCCCGAATTGATTATTCAGTTAAAAGTAAGTTTTCAGAAAGATTTAGATAAGGATGTTATTGCACCCGCCGCTTTGGTTAAACATTTAGCTGGCATTCTTAATTCGAATGCACCGCAAAGCATCGAGAACAGTGTGTTTTATCAGCCGGTTACCAATATGCCATCGTATTTTACTGCGAATCAAAAGCAGTACGTGATTATGCGTTACAGCAAAGTGATTAAACAATCGGTTTATCCGGCGATAGATCAATTAAAAGACCTATTGATTAACCAGTATTTACCCAAATCACAAGGCATAAAAAGCGTTACGAGTAGTGACCAGGGAAAGGGCTGGTACAGCAACCGGTTAGCAACATACATTGGTGATAGCATTGAGCCTGATGAACTGCATCAGGCTGCGCATTCTAATATAAAGCAAATAAAACAAGGATTGCTTGAAATACAAAAGCAGTCAGGTAAGCAAGGGACATTGTCTGAGTTTATACAACACATGAATGATACTGCTTATTTTTTTCAGCATGCCGAAACCCTGATGAAAAACTACCGTCAGGCGATGCATCAAATTAATAAACGAACACCTTCATTGTTTTCAGACTTTCCCAAAGCAACGTATCAGTTGGCATCCATTGATGAGATCAATGCTGCGAAGTCACCGGCTTTATATTATCAGTTAAAGAGCGTTGAAGAATTAATGATAGGCACACTGAATATTAATAGTGCTCGTCGATTACTGCATCCAAAGTGGCAGGTTAAAGCTCATTTGCTGAAGTATGGTGCACCCGGATATCATTTTTTGCACGCAATGCATAGTGAGTTGAATGACTTGCCAGTATTTCGTGACTCCGCTAATACAAGAGCATTTGAATTAGGATGGGGATTGTATACCGCTTCTTTGGGCGATGAACTTAAGGTTTATTCTTCATGGAAGGATCGACTGGGTTGGTTATTAATGGATTTAAAAGCGACGTTACTACTGGCCGTAGACACAGGCATTCACTTGAAGGGTTGGTCAGTTAACGACGCAAATGATTATTTGATGCAACATGGATTTTTTACCGAACAACAGGCGAGCAGTATAACGCACAAAATAATGTTACGTCCGGGCTTATGGAGTGCAGAAAAAGCCGGCTTTATAATGGTCATGCATTTAAAGCAACAAGCGATAAAGCAGCTTGGCGCATCATTTAATCCCAAACATTTCCATCAACAACTTTTACAAAATGGGCGACTGCCAATAGCCGTTGTTGAAAAAAATGTCACGCAATGGATTGGGAACGCTGCTAAAGGCGCGGTAGCTACTAAAAACGTCGAAAATACCGAGTAGTCAATCGTCGTTGAGTTTCAATACAAGTGTTTACAGCGTCGCTGAAAGTGCATCTGCGGCAGCTCTTGCTTGTTCAATTTCTAATTCGGTAAATGCATGTGAGCGCGGTGTCAGTGATAACATGCTTAAAGTACCAAAAATCTCACCGGAATGATAAACCGGAACACCAATGTAACTCTCCGGTTGCATGGCTTGAATAACCGGGTGCTCTCGCAACTCTTCAATGGTATTGATTTTATGATAATACACTGAGGCTTTATTTTGCAGCACCTGTAGGCATAGGCAGTCATTCAGATCGAGTTTATCGCCGACATTGGCGATTGGTATCTCACTAACCACTGAAACCACTTCATAAACGTTGCCATAAATATGACTAAACAAGGCCATTTCCATCGACAAGTTATCGCGGATTTTTTGCAAAATATCGTTTTGCCGAGAGGCCGTTGTGTTTTTTGTGGTCGTATGATCAGTTGTCAAAGTAATGAGTGCCTTTGTAAGAAGAGATTTAAGACCTGTTAAAAAGTATAGGAGTATATAGCCAACTTTACTCAACAACAGGTCGTAAATAAATCACACTGACGAAAGGCTACTCTTTAATTCCTGCCAGATCGGCAAAAAACGCATACTCAAGAGCCGTGTCTCTGTTGCGCTTAAAGCGTCCGGATGCACCACCGTGACCGGCTTCCAGATCCGTTTTAAAAACAATGGTATTTGAACTGGTATTGTATTCGCGTAATTTTGCGATCCATTTCATAGGTTCAAAATATTGCACCTGAGAATCATGCAGTCCGGTGGTTACTAGTATATGGGGGTAATCCTGACGACTGATTTGATCATAAGGTGAATAAGACAACATGTATTGGTAGGAGTCTTCATTGTTCGGGTTGCCCCATTCATCATACTCATTGGTGGTTAAAGGGATGGATTCATCCAACATAGTGGTGACTACATCAACAAAGGGCACGTGGGCTGCTATGGCTTTATACAATTCAGGAGCCTGATTGATCACGGCACCCATTAATAAGCCACCTGCACTGCCGCCTGCTGCAAACACTCTATCCTTGGCGCCGTATTTTTGAGCAACCAGCTCGCGAGTGACGTCGACAAAGTCATTAAAGGTATTTTTCTTATTGAACATTTTTCCGTCTTCATACCAGGGGCGCCCAAGCATCTGACTGCCACGAATATGGGCAATGGCGAAAACAAATCCTCGGTCAAGCAATGATAATCGGGAACCTGAAAAATAAGGATCAATGGTGGCCCCGTAAGATCCATAGCCGTATTGATACAAAGGATTGGTGCCATCTTGTTTGAATTTGTCTTTACGATAGACCAATGAAACCGGGATCTGCTTCCCATCGCGCGCTTTTACAAAAATGCGTTCACTTTGGTAGTTATTTGGATGGAATTCGCCCAGTACTTCCTGTTGCTTTAATAACGTTTTTTCCTGCTTCTTCATATTGTAATCATAAACACTGGCAGGAGTGGTCATTGAGCTGTAGTAAAGACGCAGCGTGTCAGTGTCGGTATGCGTATTGTTTGTAAAGCCTGCGACAAAAACCGGATCCTCAAATTGAATGTTGTGTTGTTTGTTATCATCCCAGTTAATGACGTTGATACGGTTTACACCATTTTCTTTCTCGTTGATTACCAGGTAGTTTTGAAACAGCTCTATATCTCTAATATACACATCAGGATTATGTGGAATGACTTCTTGCCACTGTGTTTTATCGTGTATGGCTTTGCCACTGGCTTTCATGATACGAAAGTTCTTCGCCTGCCAGTTGGTTCGTATGTAAAACGTATCGTTTAACTTTTCAAAGGCGTACTCGTGCTTATCTTCCAGCGGCGCAAACAATACAAAGTCGTCGGTGGGACGATTGGCGTCTAAAATAGAAGCACCTGAGCTGTCGGTGCTGTCGTGATAGATGTAGATAATGGAATCATCTTTGGTTTTGCCTAAAGAAGTGTAGAACGCTGAATTTGTTTCTTCATACACCAGAGAATCATCGCTTTGGGGTGTACCCAATTGATGACGATACACCTGATAACCCAATAAGGTTTGAGGATCTTTTTTAATGTAAAAAACGTGTTGATTGTCATTTGCCCAGATTATCTGACCATTTGTCTGGGTTAACACATCATTTACATTGGACTGATCATCGTTGAGTGATTTAAATTCAATGGTGTAAACGCGTCGGCTGAGAGTATCCGTTGAATAGGCCAAAATTTTATTGTCCGGGCTGACTTCATAATCGCCAATGGCAAAGTAGTCGTGCGCTTCTGCCATTTTGTTACCGTCGAGCAATATTTCTTCTTTCGCATCAAGGTTGTCTTTTTGGCGTAGGTATATTGGGTACTCTTTGTCACCTTCATAACGCTGAGTATAGAAGTAACCATTCTTTTTAAACGGAACCGTTGAGTCGTCTTTCTTTATACGGCCGTTAATTTCTTTGAATAGCTTTTCCTGCAAATAAGTTGTGTGAGCCAGAGTGGCCTCGGTAAAGCTATTCTCTGCTTCTAGGTGCTGTATAACCTCTGGTGCTTTGCGTTCATCGTTTCGCATCCAGTAGTAATTATCGATACGAGTGTCACCGTGAATGGACATTTTATGAGGTACTTTTTTAGCAACCGGTGGTTTTGGATTATTCATAGTGGCGGTTTCTAACTCTGACTTGTTGGCTGATTGGGTATTATCCGCTGGTTGGCAGGCAACCAGTGTCATCATCAATACAGCGTGAATGATTGGGTTATTTCGTATTGGATTCATTATATGACGTCCTTGCGTTTATATTTATTATTCATTGTTGAGTTGTATTGCAGTTAAGTTGTACTGCTTATGAGTCTTACCCTTGTTTAAACGATATCTGTAATGCAGCAATCTTATCGAAGGTGATGATCTTGTCGCTTAAAGTACAGGATCTTAAAGCAAAATACTTAGATCATATAATATAAAGCAAAGTTATCTTAAACAGTTCATATTAAGAGCGGTTATCTTAAAACAACATAGACCCAAATTCACTCAATGTTATAAATCAATCGATTAAAGACTGTGGAGAGAACGTGCTTCGATATCCGTTACTTCCCATATGAAAGACATTAGGATAGAACAAGGGCGCATTATTTACCGGATCTCGAATATTTTTTCTCGATTGAACCCCCTGTTCTTTGGTACAATATCCTCCCGTCTTGATATGACTCTTCACACAGATATTCCAGATAAATACCGGCAATGCGTTAAAGCGCAAAACTTTCTGTATTTTCAGTGGGTTAGCTTGTTTTTTGCATTTGTTAGTTGGTGTTGGAGAGCTTGTTTTTCATATTTAGTGCCTGATAGCAGGCGCGCGCCAAAGAATTATTAATGGGTGAGTAAATGGCTACGAAATTTATCTTTGTTACCGGTGGGGTGGTTTCCTCGTTAGGAAAAGGAATTGCTGCTGCATCATTGGCTTCGTTACTGGAGTCCCGTGGCCTGGAAGTCACTTTGCTAAAACTGGATCCTTATATCAATGTTGATCCGGGCACTATGAGCCCGTTTCAGCACGGTGAAGTCTATGTGACGGAAGATGGTGCAGAAACCGATCTGGATTTAGGTCATTACGAGCGATTTGTGCGAACCCGCATGTCGCAAAAGAATAACTTCACCACCGGCCGCGTTTACGCCGATGTGTTACGAAAAGAACGCCGGGGCGATTACCTTGGTGGCACCGTGCAGGTTATTCCGCATATTACCGATGAAATCAAAAGTAAAATATTAGCCGGTGCCGGTGATGCCGACGTTGCCATGGTAGAAATTGGCGGAACCGTTGGTGATATTGAGTCCTTACCTTTTCTTGAAGCCATCCGTCAGCTGGGTTACGAACTAGGCCGTGAGCGTGCCTTATTTATGCACCTGACGCTATTACCCTATATTAAAACCGCCGGTGAATTAAAAACCAAGCCTACCCAACATTCTGTAAAAGAATTACGCTCGATAGGTATTCAACCTGATGTACTGGTGTGCCGCTCCGAACAACCGATTCCAGCGGGTGAACGTGCGAAAATTGCGTTATTTACCAATGTTAAGGAAAACGCGGTAATTTCGATGCGTGATGTTGAGAGCATTTACCGCATTCCCTCGTTACTGCAACAGCAGGGGCTCGATGATCTGATCTGTGAGCGGTTTAAACTGGATGTTAAAGAGTCCAATCTGGAAGAGTGGGAGCAAGTGCTCTACGCTCAGGCCAACCCTAAAGGCGAAGTAACAGTGGCTATGGTTGGAAAATATATGGATTTAACCGACGCCTATAAATCTCTGTCGGAGTCTTTGACCCACGCGGGATTGAAAAACCGTGTAACGGTGAATATTCAGTACATTGACGCGGAAGACGTTGAGAAAAAAGGTACTTATCTGCTGGAAAATGCTGATGCCATATTAATTCCCGGTGGATTTGGTGAGCGTGGTGTTGAAGGTAAAATCTGTACCGCAAAATACGCGCGAGAAAATAATATTCCTTACCTGGGTATTTGCCTTGGTTTACAGGTTGCGGTGATTGAGTTTGCTCGCCATGTTGCCAACTTAGAAGGGGCGCACAGCACCGAGTTTGCACCTGATGCACCGCATCCCGTGGTCGGTTTGATTACAGAGTGGATCAATAAAGATGGCTCTGTTGAAACCCGTACCGAAAATTCTGATCTGGGCGGTACCATGCGGTTAGGGGCTCAGCCTTCGGAATTAGTTCGCGATACAAAAATTCATGCTATTTACGGCAGTGATGAAATCAATGAGCGTCATCGTCATCGCTATGAAGTGAACGATAATTATATTGCTCAGTTGGAAGCCGCAGGTATGAAAATTTCAGGTTATTCGGCGGCTCAACATCTGGTCGAAACCATGGAGCTGCCAGATCATCCCTGGTATGTGGCGTGTCAGTTCCATCCGGAATTCACCTCGACCCCACGTGATGGTCATCCTTTATTTACTGCCTTTATTGAAGCGGCCAGAATAGCGCAGCAAAACGAAACTCAGGAGAGTTAATATGAAATTATGTGGTTTAGACGTAGGCATTCAGCATCCGTTCTTTTTAATTGCAGGTCCCTGCGTTATTGAGAGCGAGCAACTGGCTCTGGACACTTCAGGCTACTTGAAAGAAGTGACCGAAAAACTGGGCATCCCTTTTATCTATAAGTCGAGCTTTGATAAAGCCAACCGATCATCGCATACCAGTTTTCGCGGTCCGGGCCTGGAAAAAGGCCTGGCCATTTTGCAAAAAGTAAAAGATCAAATTGGCGTACCAGTACTTACCGATGTTCACGAAGATACGCCGATTAATGAAGTCGCTTCGGTGGTGGACGTTATGCAAACCCCTGCGCTTTTAGTGCGTCAGACCAATTTTATTCAGCGCGTATGTGAAGCAGGTATACCTGTGAATATTAAAAAAGGTCAGTTTCAGGCGCCCTGGGATATGGCCAATGTGGTGAATAAAGCGAAAGCGACAGGTAATGATAATATTATGGTATGTGAGCGAGGCGTAAGCTTCGGTTATAACACCCTTGTTTCTGATATGCGTGGTTTGGCGATAATGCGTCAGACGCAATGCCCGGTCGTTTATGATGCAACTCATTCGGTGCAACAGCCCGGCGGTCAGGGTACGACAAGTGGCGGTCAGCGAGAGTTTGTTCCGGTATTGGCTCGGGCGGCAATGGCTGCAGGAATTTCCGGATTATTTATGGAAACGCATCCTGATCCTGCCAATGCTAAAAGCGATGGTCCCAATTCTTTCCCCATGCATAACATTGAGTCCATGTTGAGCATGCTTCAGCAAATTGATCAGGCGGTGAAGTCATCACCATTTGCTGAAGATAATTTAATGCCCGTTGAATAATTTAACTTACCAAGAGATAGGAAGATCCATGTCGAACATTATTGATATAAAGGCGCGTGAAGTTTTGGATTCACGTGGTAACCCAACCGTTGAAGCAGACGTTATTCTTGAGTCTGGTGTAGTGGGCAGTGCCTGTTCACCATCTGGCGCTTCGACCGGATCACGCGAAGCATTAGAGCTGCGTGATGGTGATAAGTCACGTTATCTGGGGAAAGGTGTTTTAAAAGCCGTCGCCAATATTAATAATGAAGTGAAGTCGACGTTGGTTGGTAAAAGTGTTGCTGATCTGGCTGCGTTGGATCAGTTAATGCTGGATCTGGACGGTACTGAAAATAAATCAAAACTGGGTGCGAACGCTATTTTGGCAGTTTCTTTAGCCGCGGCAAAAGCGGCTGCGGCTGACAAAGGTGTGGCATTATTTGAGCACATCAATACAGGCTCGTTCAGCATGCCAGTGCCTATGATGAATATTATTAACGGTGGCGCTCATGCCGATAACAACGTGGATATTCAGGAGTTTATGATTCTTCCTGCCGGTGTTGAGTCGTTTTCTGAAGCGCTGCGTTGCGGTACCGAAATTTTTCACGCACTGCGTGGTGTTTTAAAAGAAAAAGGTTTGAATACGGCCGTTGGCGATGAGGGCGGTTTTGCACCGGATCTGGGTTCCAATGAAGAAGCCTTGGCCGCGATCAGTGAAGCAACCAAACGTGCGGGCTATGAACTGGGTAAAGATGTCTGGTTGGGTCTGGATGTGGCTTCATCAGAATTTTATAAAGATGGTCAATATCATCTAGCCGGTGAAGATAAAGTATTAAGCTCAGCGGAGTTTGTTGATTATCTGGCTGACTTGGTAGATCGCTTCCCGATTATTTCCATTGAAGACGGTATGGACGAAGGTGACTGGGATGGCTGGAAGCTGCTGACCGAAAAAGTCGGTGATAAAGTACAGTTGGTAGGCGACGACTTATTCGTTACCAACACTAAAATCCTGAAAGAAGGCATCGACAAAGGCATCGCTAATTCAATTTTGATCAAAGTGAACCAAATTGGTTCATTAACTGAAACACTGGCCGCGATAAAAATGGCTCAGGATGCCGGTTATACAGCGGTTGTGTCTCATCGAAGTGGTGAAACCGAAGACGCCACTATTGCCGATTTAGCAGTGGCCACTGCAGCGGGTCAAATTAAAACCGGCTCTTTGTGCCGAAGTGACAGAGTTGCAAAATACAACCAATTACTTAGAATTGAAGAGAAGTTGGGCGACAAAGCGGTATATCCCGGTAAGTCAGCCTTTAAATGTTTGGCGTAAAGTCAGGCATCAGGTTATTGTGAAGGCTACTATTGATGCATTTGATGCTTCATTAGTGGCCTAATCACTGGAACAACATTATGAAATGGTCAGCCACACTATTAATACTACTGCTCGCGGGATTACAGGTTCGCCTGTGGTCGCCCGATGGTGGTCTTGCCGAGCTTGAACAGCTCAAGCAACAGGTGTCTGAACAAAAACATGCCAACGAACAGTTACGACAGCGCAATGCCGAGCTGCATAAGCAAGTAAAAGCTCTGCGAAATAATGAAGCGGCTATCGAACAATACGCCAGACTGCATCTTGGCATGATCAAACCGGGCGAAACGTTTTACCGGTTTGTCTCTTCTAAAAAACAATAGTTTATATGTCGTTACAGACGCCAGAATTCTGGGTTGTGATTCCGGCAGCGGGACGCGGTTCTCGCATGCAGCAGTCAACCGCTAAACAATATCTGGAACTGTCTGGCCGTAAAGTGATTGAATATTCTCTCGAACGGTTCTCCCAAGATCAGGAAATACGCGGCATTATTATTGTTACCGATGACGACGAAACTGTTTTGCCAATCATCGAGAAATTTCAACAATCCTACCCTAAGATCCATTTCCAGATTACCCGTGGCGGCGCCGAACGAGCGGATTCGGTGAGGTTGGGGTTAAAAGCGGTTAAGACATTATCGACAAATGACAATGTATGGGTCTTGGTGCATGACGCCGCACGTCCTTGTTTAACGACGACAGATTTAATCCGTTTGAAACAGAGTGCTAAAAGTTTTTCGGAAGGCGCTATTCTTGCCGCACCCATTGTCGACACCCTTAAACAAATTAAATGCTCTCGCATCACTGAAACTCATAATCGACAATTGTTTATGCGTGCATTAACACCGCAAATGGCTCCACTTAAATTACTTAGCGAAGCAGTTGAGCATTGTCAAAAAAATAATGTTTTGATCACCGATGAAGCGCAGGCACTTGAGACGTTTGGCGCTTCGGTAGGGGTTGTAGAAGGTCGGCATGACAACATTAAAATTACCTATCCGGAAGACTTGGCATTGGCTGAGTTTATTCTTAAACAGCAAGCCAGTGAACTCGAAAATTCTACTGTTAAACGCAACGCTTTTAGTAATGACACTGATAATACTGGCAACAGTGACAGGATGAAAAAATAAATTTATGTTACGAATTGGTCATGGCTTTGATGCCCACAAATTTGGTGGCGATGCGCCTTTAATTTTAGGAGGCGTTACCATAGAGCATGAGTCAGGTTTGTTGGCGCATTCCGATGGTGATGTGGTATTGCATGCGGTCTGTGATGCTTTACTGGGCGCGGCTGCGCTTGGCGATATTGGTCAGCATTTTTCTGATCAGGACAATGCCTACGAAAACATTAACAGCCGTACTTTGCTGCAACAAGTTATGGCTATGTTAAAAGACAAACAACTTAAACCGGTTAATCTGGACATTACCATTGTTGCCCAGGCACCTAAAATGGCGCCGCATATTCAGGCAATGCGAAACAATATTGCCATTGATTGTGAGTGTCAGCTGGATGATATAAATGTAAAAGCAACCACCACAGAAAAAATGGGATACATAGGTCGCAAAGAAGGGATCGCGGTACACGCAGTAACCTTACTCGAGCGTGCAGAATGAGTGGTAATAACATCTTAAATGAAGCACAAGGCGCCAATAAAGAACAAAGCGTCAATGATGAGCATAGCATTAGTGAAAAAAGTAAGTTAGAAGAAAGTAATTCAGTGAACAGCTCGTTTGACTGGCCTTCATCGAAAGCTTCCAGTATTCAGTCGGCGGTTTTTAAACAGACCAACAACGATTTTTTTGTTGATGAGCAACTGTCTTTTCCATTAACCGATGAAGGTGAACACTGTTTTGTTCTGGTGGAGAAGTCCGGGGCTAACACCCAGTGGATTGCAAAAAAACTGGCAAACTCTTTTTCGGTACCCGAGCGAGCCGTTGGGTATGCCGGCTTAAAAGATCGTCATGCGGTAACCCGGCAGTGGTTTAGTGTATACACACCAGGTCAAACCTCACCGGAACACATTGAAGGTGACGATGAATTTAAAGTTCTGGCGATACACAGACACAATAAAAAATTAAAGCAGGGCAGCGTTAAACAGAATCGTTTTGTGATTACCCTACGAGATGTCAAGGGTGAGCAAGCCGATATTGAACAGCAACTGGAGACAATAAAGCAGCAAGGGTATCCGAATTATTTTGGTGCGCAGCGGTTTGGTCATCATGGCAATAATGTACGAAAAGCTGTTGCCATGCTGCAAGGTAAGCGGGTTAAAAAACATCAGCGATCTATGTATTTATCGGCCATGCGTTCCTGGTTTTTTAATCAGTATCTGGCGCTTCGAGTCAAAAGTGATAGTTGGCAAACGGCTCAACTGCATGATCGAATGCAACTGGCGGGCAGTCGCTCTTTTTTTCAAGTTGATGGCAGTGAAACGGATTTGCCGGAGCGATTAGAACAAGCGGATATTCATGTTGCTGGTCCAATGCCCGGTGAAGATTTCTTTAGTCTTGAGACATTACCAGAAGCCGATAAGCTTGCTGAAATATGGGCGCCTTATTTTGAGCTTGTCGAAAAATTGCCGGTTAAAACCGACTGGCGTGCGTTACGGGTTATTCCCTTTGAACTGCAATGGCAATGGCATGATTCGACCACACTGGAGTTATCTTTCTCATTGCCAAGTGGTTGCTTTGCGACAGGATTGTTAAGTGAGCTAGGGCATTGTGTCGATGGTTCTGCGCTGGAACATAAATAAAGGGTACTCATTAATACGAAATGTACCTATTAATAGAAAATCTTAAAAAGTAAAAAACAGATAATGAAAGACTACAAGCAACGATGAATATATTACTGAGTAATGATGATGGTTATTTTGCGCCGGGCTTATCCTGCCTGTATCAATACTTGGCCAAAACCCATGAGGTTACGGTGGTAGCGCCGGATAGAAATTGCAGCGGCGCATCCAACTCTTTGACACTGGAAGTACCGATTCGAGTGAAGAAAACAGAGCAGGGGTTTTATTCGGTGACGGGTACGCCAACTGACTGTGTTCATGTGGGTACTTATCATTTAATGTCTAATACGCCCGATATTGTGGTGGCCGGTATCAATGCAGGTGCCAATCTTGGTGATGATGTTCTTTATTCGGGTACGGTTGCGGCTGCTATGGAAGGGCGATCCTTGGGGCTTCCGGCAATAGCCGTTTCTCTGGTGGGTAAAGAATGCCGTCATTATGAAACTGCGGCGCATGCGGTTACCCGAATCATTAATCGATTAAAAGATAATCCACTGCCACTGGATCGTATTTTAAACATTAACGTACCCGATATAGCCCCCGATAAAATTGCAGGATATCAATTAACTCGTTTGGGAAGTCGCCATAGAGCTGATACTATTGTTCCAGCAAAAGATCCCAAAGGTCGTACTGTGTATTGGTTGGGGCCCACACCGGGCGCACAGGACGAAGCCGAAGGGACAGATTTTTACGCAGTGGACAACGGTTATGTGTCTATCACACCCATTTCGGTGGATGTCACTGCTTACGATTGTTTTGATCAAGTTGGGGAGTGGATGTCTGAGTTATGAACTCATTACAATTATCCGGTATCGGTATGACATCGCAGCGAACACGGCAACGTCTGGTTGAGCGTTTAAAAGAAAAAGGCATATCAAACGACAGTGTGTTATCGATTATGGCGAGCACACCACGTCATATTTTTGTTGATGAAGCCATATCACATAGGGCTTATGAAGATACCGCCTTACCGATTGGTATGGGGCAGACAATCTCGCAACCGTTTATCGTTGCGCGAATGAGCGAACTGCTTTACCAAACCGGCCCCATGGATAACGTACTCGAAATTGGTACCGGCTCTGGTTACCAAACCCTTATTTTGGCGCAAATGTTTAAGCAGGTGTTCAGTATTGAGCGGGTTGGTCCACTGCAAAAAGTCGCGCAAAAGCGTATCCGAAATCTTAAAGTGTTTAATGTTCAGTACCGCCATGGCGATGGTTTTAAAGGTTGGCCAGATAAAGCCCCGTTTGATGCCATTATTGTTACGGCTGCACCTGAATCGGTTCCAGAACAACTGGTTGAGCAACTGGCCGAAGGTGGTCGAATGGTTATTCCGGTCGGTACGCAGCACGGCGAACAAGATTTAATTTTGTTGCACAAGGAAGATGGTGAGTTGAAAAAAATGAATTTGGAAAAAGTGAAGTTTGTACCACTGCTGGGTGGAACCATCGACTGATACTCTCTGTCACATGGATGTGATGATTTTTCTATAACAATGACCTCTTAATAATAAATAACCCCTTGACCCGAAACTGACAGGCCACAACACCATGAAAATATTTAGCCCTCTGTATGATAAATGCCTGCGCTGGGCCAGACACAGACACGCGGTTTATTATTTAAGTGGCATGAGCATTGCCGAGTCAGTGTTTTTTCCCATTCCTGTGGATGTCATGCTGGCGCCCATGGCGTTGGCCAATAAGCAGAAAGCCTGGTTTTACGCCATGATCTGCACCTTAACATCGGTGATCGGTGGGTTATTGGGTTACTGGTTAGGTGCCGAAATGTTTGATCTGGTTGAACCTGCCATTGCGTCCATGGGTTACACCGAGCGATTTGAAACCATTAAAACCTGGATGAATGATTACGGCTGGGTTGTGGTGTTTGTTGCTGGTTTTTCACCCATACCCTATAAACTCTTTACCATCAGTGCCGGACTCATTGGTATGGCGCTATTGCCGTTTATGGTGGCGTCTATAATTGGCCGGGCGTCACGTTTTTACCTGGTATCGGCGCTTATGTATTTTGGTGGCGAAACCATCGATCGTAAAATTAAGCCGATCATCGACTGGCTGGGCTGGATTGTTATTTTACTTGCAGTTGTTGGCTATTTGTTATACAAATACCTATAGTTATATAAATCATGTAGTTACGGGTACTTCTTAAAGTAATTGTTAAGTTAAAACGATTATCAAGAATTACCCAAAATGGTTTTGAGTCGAAAGCCTGTTAAATCAATGTGTTATACGACTCAAAGGTTAAAATAGGGTGTTTCATGCAAGAAATTGTCGCAAAAGTTACCTGTGGCATCTTAATTTCGCTGGCGTTGTTTGCCTGTGCGGAACACGTACCAGCACCCGTGATAAACCTGTCCTCTAACACCTACCGTCAGCCGCCTGCACCCGATGAAGATCTGTCCTTACCCGAATATCATGAAGTAAAACCGGGCGATACGCTGTTTTCCATCGCGTTTAACTACGGTCTCGATTATCGCGAGTTGGCAGAAATTAACGGTATAGAAGAAGGTTACCGAATTTATCCCGGTCAAAAACTTCGTTTTGCAGTGCAGCAAATACCCTATCGTGACGAAACATTCAATGCGGAAAAATTGCAGGTCGCAGTTCACAAGGCCCTTGGATTGCCTATACAAGCCGCTGATGAAGCAGAGTCCAGTAAAAATGCCAGTGAGAAGGTAAGTAATCGCTCTCCACAAAAGCCTGATGTTATTGCAAAGCCCAGGACTAATAATAAAAAGAGATTAAAAAGTACTCGACAAAGCATTGCAAAATCAGTTAAAGGTCAATCAAGACTGTCGAAAGTTAATCGATGGTATTGGCCGGTAAAAGGCCCCATATTAAGCGGTTTTTCGAAAAAGTTGCACGGTAACAAAGGTGTCGATATTTCCGGAAAACCTGGTCAGCCCGTAAGAGCTGCCGCACCTGGTCGCGTGGTCTATCGCGGCAACTCGCTTAAAGGTTATGGAAACCTGATCATCGTGAAGCATAATGATGATTATTTAAGCGCTTACGCTCATAACAGTAAAATTCATGTCCGCGAGAACGAAATAGTTAAAGCTGGACAGGTTATTGCCGATATAGGAAATACTGGTGCGGATGAAAGTAAGTTGCACTTCGAAATTCGCTATCAGGGTAAGCCAGTTGATCCAACGAAGTTTTTACCAAAACTATAAAAAGCAGTAGTGAGGATTCGTCTAAATTAGTGGCTTTTAAGGATTAAAAGATACTGATTTAGTTGTAAATTTGCGGTTTTGCCGCATTTTTAGTGGAGAGGTGAGTGATGAGCAAACAAAAACAACGCAAAAATGAAAAAGTAGCCGCTGTAGTGGAAGTCAATTCTGACTCCATTTCTGATAATATTTCTGATGAATATGCCGAATACCATAAAGTCCATGAGAAATCGCTTGATGCGACTCAGTTATATTTGGGCGAAATTGGCATAAACGCACTGTTAACCGCTGAAGAAGAAGTTTTCTACTCTCGTAAAGCTCAAAAAGGTTGTGAGAAATCTCGCGCCAAAATGATTGAGAGCAATCTTCGACTGGTTGTTAAAATCGCTCGTCGCTACACCAACCGTGGCTTAGCGCTGCTTGATTTGGTTGAAGAAGGTAATCTGGGTCTGATCCGGGCGGTTGAAAAGTTTGATCCGGAACGTGGATTCCGTTTCTCAACCTACGCCACATGGTGGATCCGCCAAACCATCGAACGCGCCATCATGAATCAAACGCGAACCATTCGCTTACCGATCCATGTGGTGAAAGAATTAAACGTTTATCTACGAGCGTCACGTGAGCTGGCACAAACGCTGGACCACGAGCCAACGGCAGAAGATATTGCCGCCAAGTTGGATAAACCCGTTGAAGACGTTACCCGACTATTAGGGTTAAACGAGCGCATTGCGTCCGTTGATACTCCTTTTATGTCCGACTCTGAAAAGTCACTGCTGGATACTATTCCTGATGAACGTGACATGGGGCCGGCTGAAAAGCTGCAAGATGATGATCTGAAAAACAACATTGAACACTGGTTAGGGGAGTTGGCCGAAAAACAACGTGAAGTTATTGCACGACGATTCGGTTTATTACACTACGAGCCCTCCACTCTGGAAGAAGTAGGTGTTGAAATTGGCTTAACCCGTGAGCGTGTTCGTCAAATTCAGGTAGAAGCACTGCGTCGCTTAAGACAGTTGTTAGAAAAGCAGGGACTGTCGCTTGAGGCACTGTTTAAAGCCTAGTCTCAATGTAGTCAATGCAGTTTGTAGTCTCTCATCCAAAGCCCACGTAAGTGGGCTTTTTTGATCCAGATCTGGATCAAAAATCCAAATCTCTAAAGTTAATAGCTTTACGCCTTTTAAGAAACTTCGATAAGCGCAAAACTCTTTTAAAGTTAAATCGTTAATTATTATGGGGTTTCTTGCTACACTCGAACTATCAAAAATAAACTAATCAATAGGTGTACTTTTGTCAGTGTCACTGGAATCCTTTGAAACGATTTATCAACGGGCAGCTGAGCGAAAAGGCGGTGAAAAATCTCTGGAATCTTTGTTGTCAAAACCATTGAGTCAAAAACAGTTACTCAAATTAACTGACGCAAAAATTTTATCCGAGATGACGAAAAAAGTGTTTCAGTCAGGTTTTGTCTGGCGTGTGGTGCAAAACAAGTGGCCCTCTTTTGAAGAGGTCTTTTTTAATTTTGATATCGAAAAATTGCTAATGATGCCGCCTGACATGGTGGAACGAAAAGCCACCGATAAGCGAATTATTCGTAACCTGACAAAAGTTAAAAGCATTCAGAATAATGCCCTGATGATCAATGAGATCACAAAAGAGCATGGCAACTTTGTAAGCTGGCTAGCCAATTGGCCAGTTGATAATATGATAGGCCTGTGGAATGAATTAAAAAAACGCGGAGACAGACTGGGTGGTAATACGGGACCTTATGCGCTGAGAGCCATTGGTAAAGATACCTTTTTACTGACCCGTGATGTGGAAGCCTATTTTCGAAACCATCAAATTATAGACGGTGGCTTACGCAGCAAAAAATCATTAAAAACCATTCAAAACAGTTTTAATCAATGGCATCAAACGTCTGGTCGATCGATGCAGGAGTTAAGTATGCTGGTGTCATTTGGTGTTGGTGAGAATAGAGTGTAGGTGAGAATAGGCTGTGAGTTTTTCACTATTGATTTTAATAAATTTATTTACTAAATAATTTTTTCTTCACACGCTAAAACTGTTTAGTTAGACCTTTATACTAACAATAAGAGCATTTTATGACCGTAACAACCTGGTTAAGCTTAGTACTGGTTTGTATGATAGGCGCTATGTCTCCAGGCCCAAGTCTTGCGGTAGTTCTAAAGCATTCGCTTAATGGTAGTTTAAAAAATGGAATGTTAGCGGCTATCAGTCACGGTATTGGTGTCGGCTTATATGCAGCAGCTTCTTTGCTAGGCTTAGGCGGCTTAATGATGCAGTTTCCAAACGTTTACCAGGCACTGGTGTATTTGGGTGCCGCTTATTTGGCCTTTTTAGGTATAAAAATATTAACAACCGAATCCACTAAGACCAACTTAAATGTAACAAGCCGCAGCGAAAGTCCAATAAAGGCCATTCAAGATGGCTTTGCGATTGCTTTCTTAAACCCTAAGTTAGCGATATTTTTTCTGGCGTTATTTTCTCAGTTTATCGATCCTGACAGTATGACCATCACTATTGGCATAATTATGTGTTTAACGGTTTTCATAATTGATACTGGCTGGTACATGATTGTGGCTATAGTGACAGAAATTTCTAAATCGAGGTTTGGCTTTACAAATTATAATCCATGGCTGGATAAAGTGTTAGGAATCGTGTTTGTTGGCTTGGCAATTCGTGTTGTTGTGACTGTATAGTTTTATCCTTAAATATTTATATCCATACATCATTATCAGCGGTTAATTCACTGTCAGCATCACCAGTATTGATCACGCCTTTCGGCTCTATAATTAATACCTGACATTCTTGTTCAGCGACAGGTTTGTGTTCAACACCCTTAGGTACAACGTAAAGTTCATTCTCACACAGCTTAATAGTTTTATCTCGCAATAGTATGGTCATTTCGCCTTTCAGCACCAGAAAAGTTTCATCCGTATGCTCGTGTTTATGCCAGGTAAATTCACCCTTTAATTTAACCAGTTTAAATTGATAGTCATTCATTTCAGCAATGACTTTGGGCGACCAGTGTTCAGAAAATAGCGAGAGTTTTTCCATCAAGTTAATTGATTTATTGGTTATAACTTTTGTCATTGTTTTATCCATTCAAGGTATTGCATTTTATTAAACAGGTTAGCATAAAAAAGCCACTTTACAGACACCAAAAGTAGGCGGCTATAAAGTGGCTCGTTTTATTTTTTAACAGGTTAATCTGACTCATTTAATTTCGTCAGATTGTTATGGTTAGTTTTTCTTTGAATACTTATCGTAAAGTTGTTTGTGTCGATTGTTTAAGTCGATGCTCCGACCTTCGATCATCACGGTGTCAACTTTATGGGTTAAGTGGTCAAATAAATCGCCCTGACTGATGACGATATTGGCCTGCTTGCCAACCTCAAGTGAACCCATTTTATCCGCCACGCCTAATATTTTTGCCGGTTCCAGTGTTACAGACTTTAAAGCCGTGCTAGGTGAGACACCATAAGCAACGGTTTGTCCTGCAGCAAAGGGCAGATCTCTTACATTCCAGTTACCGTTGATGGCAAGGGCATAAGAGATACCATTTTGCTCCAGCACTGCGGGTGTTTTATAGGCACGATCCAGTCCTTCATCACTGCGCATTGGATGCCCCCATGCAGAAGTAAATACAACAGGAATGTTATTGGATTTAATCAATTCAATTGCTTTATCCGCATCGCCAACGCCCACTAGCACAATTTTTATGTCTTGCTGTTTGGCAAAGTGAATGGCGCTTTCTATCTGGCGATAGTCATTGGCGTGAACAAACAAAGGCATGGTTTTGTCCAGGACTGGACGCATGGCTTCCCAGCGCACATCAATGGCCGCGTTCGCATTGGCTGAACGGGCTTTATGGTAAGCTTTGATTTGCTCAAAGGTATCGCTTAATTGCTTTAATGCTTTGGCGTTGTCTTCTTTTTGCTTTTTAGGTGTACGGGTTTCCCAAAAAGATTTATTGATGCCAGCACGAGGCCAACGTAAGTGCATGCCAGTGCCTTTTTTGACCAGAGCGTCTTGCCAGTTCCAGCCATCAAGATGCATCAATGACGATTGACCATTTAGCCCACTACCAGTGGGTGCCACTTCAACATGGGTAATGCCGTTGCTGCGAATGGTGGGAATGATCTCCGAGTCTGCATTAAAGGCAATGTGTGCTTTTACTTCGGGTGTTGCACGACCGGTTTCGGCCATATCTCGGGTTGCACGTACGGCACCAATTTCAACCAGACCAACCGTTGTGGTTAAGCCAATTAAACCGGGATAGACATGTTTGCCCTCGCCATTAATAACGGTAGCGTTTGTTGGCGCTGTCAGGTCTTGGCCGATGGCGGCTATTTTTCCATCTTTGATCAATAAGTCGTGATCTTGTTTTACTCCAGAGCTCACGGTGTACAGTGTTGCATCGGTGATCAAAATTGGCGCATCCGGTTTTTTACCGGGAATCATATCGTTAGCCAGCAGCGCAGACGATAACGTTAAAGCAGCAGTACTGGCAATCAGTTTAGTAAGAGTTAAGCAACGCATCATTAGTGTGCTCCTTGATAGTGTTGGCCATGTGAGTGGGCATCTTGTCGAGTTTGTTGCCAGTGCCAGAAGTCGAAGTTATCTTCACAGTGCCAGGCAGGCTCTTCTTTTAATAAGTAGCGTTCGTTGGACGCGAAGGTTTTGCTGTTATCGCCATTGCTTTCTTTTCCGTTGCTGTCTTTACCGTTAGATGAAGACTTATCACCACCTAAAACCTTCTGGATCAGCTTGTTTTTTTCTTCCGCTAATGCCACACGCATGTTTGCATCGGCTGCGCGGTCAAAGTATTTGCGGCCGTCAATCCAGGTTTGTTCCACTTTTGTGTAAATCGAAAGTGGGTTACCACTCCAGATAACAAAGTCGGCGTGCTTATCTTCGGTAAGGCTGCCGGTGTAGCGATCAACTTTTAATTGTTTTGCTGGATTAATGGTTACCATTTTGATGGCATCTTCCGGTTTCATGCCACAGTAGTTGATGGACTTGGCGGCTTCGGTGTTTAAACGACGAATCAAATCACCGCTGTCGGAGTTAACCGAAACATTGACGCCATTTTTCATCATCAAACAGGTATTGCCCGGTATGGCATCGTAAACTTCAAACTTATATGCCCACCAGTCAGCAAAGGTAGAAGCGCTGGCTCCGTGCTTGGCCATTTCTTCGGCGACCTTGTAGCCTTCAAGAATGTGGGTAAAGGTTTGAATTCTAAAATCAAAATCTTCGGCGATTTTCATCAGACTTAAAATTTCCGATGCCACATAAGAGTGAGAATGGACAAAGCGTTTGCTTTCAAGAATTTCGTTTAATGTATCAAGACGAAAGTTTTTTCGTGGTGGCGCTGTTCGATCTTGCATACTGCCACTTAAGTCGTCGAACTTTTCGAAACTGGCTTTGTATTCTTGCGCACGTAAAAAGGCATCACGGACAATGGTTTCGACACCCATACGCGTTTGCGGGTAACGGATGGTAAATTTATCACCCCAGTTGCTCTGTTTAACATTTTCACCCAATGCGAATTTAATTGAACCGGGTGCCTGTTTAAACTTCATGCCTTCGGCGTCGCTGCCCCAACGTAACTTAATCACTTGCGCTTGTCCGCCAATTGGGTTTGCCGATCCGTGCAGTAATTGTGCGCTGGTGGTTCCACCGGCCAGTGCACGGTAAATGTTAATGTCATTTGGATTCACTACATCGCCAATGCGTACTTCGGCGGTGATGGCGTCACTGCCTTCGTTTACGCCTTTACTGATGGCAATATGTGAATGCTCGTCAATAATGCCCGCAGTAACGTGTTTGCCTGTGGCATCAATCACATCATAACCCCCTGGCGTGCTCAGGTTTTTGCCAACCTTATCGATTTTGCCATTGCGGATCAGCATGTCGCCATTTTCTATCACACCCTGCTTATCGGAGGTCCATATGGTGGCGTTTTTAATATGAATGTTTTGTTGTTCAGGCTCTGCTGTCAAACCAAAGGCCCGATTAGGAAGTGTCACCTGGCTGACAAATTCTGCAGCCGTATCATCTTTGGTTTCAGCGTCATTATCGTTGTTACTTTGTGGCACCATGCGCGGCGCATTCAATGCGATTTTTTCGGCGGCTGGCGTTAATGCAAAACCGGTTAAAGTTTCATTTATCAGGCGAGTACTGAATCGATAAACACCCTCTATACCAAGCTTTGACAGATTGGCACTGAATTGCATTTGATTATCACTGTGGTCATGCAATTTGATTTTGACGTTTTCGTCGCCTTTGACAATTTCTCCAGTGACTTTTTTCTCGGTTTGCTGCAGCTTTAAGGTCAGCAGGTCGTTGCCAATATTAAATCCATATTCACCAGCAAGAGCAGATGTAAACAGTGGCTTCATTTCGTGCTTTTTACCTTGCAGATACACCTGTTTTATTTTGCCATCTTTAAACAGGTTACCGTCGGCAATAACCAGATCGGCCATCATACCCGGCTTCAACTGTCCGGCATCTTTGTCAATTCCTGCGAGTTTTGCCGGAGTTGTGGTGAGTGCTGCCAACGCGTCTTTCTCTGAAAGGCCGTGCTTTAAAGCAACTTTAATTTGCTTCCAGAAATCGCCTGTGTTTTTTAAGCCATAATGGCTGAAGGCAAAGGGTATTTTATTCTCGGCCAATACTGCCGGGTTAGCTGGTGCGCGTTCCCAGTGTCTAAGTTCGGCTAATGATGTGTCCAGTTGTGCTTCAAACGAACTGACGTCAGGCTTTTTTGGAAAGTTAGGTGCAACCACAAAAGTTGCATTTAATGCTTTGATATCGTTAATGCGAGTGTACTCGTGACCATCGGCAATGTAGGCAACGTCGACACGATATGGATCAAATAGAGGATCGGCTCGCATGGCGGATAAATGACCTTCGGGATCAAACATCATTCCAACTCGGCTCAGCTCATTTAGATTTTCCAGCGCATCGTTGTATTCAACTGGTTCGCCAGTGATCAGGTGATCGGTTTTGCCCTTGGCATTTTGATACCAGGCGCTGTCGCTGAGCGTTTGTCGGATAAGGGCAATGCTGCCCATTAGCGACGATGGGTAAGACTGTTTTGAGCTGCCTTTATTAAACGAGCCAAAATGTCGAGCATTGGCGTTATAAATTAATTCGTTCGGTAAACCATCGCCAAGAGAGACGGTAACCGACTGTCCTTGAAAGATACCGTCAATTTTGGCGGTCTGGACACTGGTAAAGCCGTTTTTAATGTAGTTTTTTGCGGACTTTTTATCGGCTTTAAACTCATCAACCCAGTCTACTTCAGCGTGGATCGCATCGTTCCAGGCATTGCCGCCTTTTCGATCGCCCTGATACTTTGGCGGCTCGCCCCATTTAAAGGCAGACTCGTTCTTTCCAAAAGCATAGTGACTGAATGGATCGATAAATCCGGCGTATACCACATGATTGCTCAGGTCGACGGTTTTGGCGTCTGCGGGCGCTTTACCGCCACGCTTAACACTCATTATGCGACCATTGTCGATGACCAGGGTGGCATCTTTAATTGATTTACCTGGCTCAATCATAACCGTGGCGTGAGTAAATGCGACTTTATTGGAGCTGCGATCGGTAATGCCATACACGTGGCTAGTCTGATCCGCCAATACAGTCTGGCATCCCATCACTGCCAATGTAGCGGCAAAAGCAGAGTGACTGATTTTGTTCATTGAATATTCTCTTAATTATGATGACAAAGTGTGTAAGTCTCGCACAGACTGTGGTTGTGCGCTAATGTGGCCATATTGCTTAGGAAAGGTGGTAAGGTATTGAAAATAAAAGGGAAAATATTGTTTTCTGGTTGATTTACATACTTTTTTACAAATTCTCAGACTGTGGCTCAATGAAATGAAGAAAATTGCATTGAGCTACTAACTGATTTGGCTAACGCTCTGTAGTCTTTAACTTAATATTTCAATCGGGCCACTTACCATTTTTAGGCGTGGTAAAAATAGGCAGCGAATGCCAGTAAAAGCGGCCTTTGCCTGCAGGCGCGGTGCAATTTATTCTTGAGCGACCTTCGTTTGGCGCTTCTGGCAAGTGTATCTCCAGTTGTTCATCATCCCAGTGGAGTTGCTCAAGACGTTGACCATTAAAAAAACAGTTGATTTGATCCGCGTAAGCTGGACGTTTGGCAAAGGAAAGTTCAAATGTTTGTTGTGGCGAATCAAATACCGGCTCATAGTCGTTCTGATTGATGATAGGCATGGGTTTCGTATTCACTTTGAGCGTAAACTGTTCCATCTTGGCGTAATTGCCGGACATGGAAAATCTGGGCAATGCCTGAGGATCGCTCAATAGTGAAGCGGGGCCGGAATATTGCGCCAGAGCAAAATAATTTTGTTGTTCTAATTGCTTTGCAATTGTTCGACTGTATTCGCCAAAAGGGTAGGCAAATACAGCCGGAGCGCGCCCGACATTTTGTTTAATTTCGTCTTGGGCGTGAGTAATCTCTTTGTTTAGTTGCTGCTCATTCAGCTCTAATAAATGCGCATGGCTAACGGTATGATTTAAAATGGTTGCGCCCGATTTGGTCATTTCATTTATTTGCGACCAGTTCATCATGGCAGCAAATTGTTGATTAATCGGCTGGGTCGACACAAACACAGAGAAAGGAAAATTATACTGTTTTAATAATGGAAACGCGGTGGTGTAAATGGATTCATAGCCATCGTCAAAGGTTATAGATACGGCTTTGTCTGGCAGCGACTGGCCATTCATCAATTGCTTAACTGCCTGTTCCACCGGTAGAACACTAAAGTTATTGTCTTTCAGATATTCCAGATGCTGCTGAAATAAATCAGGATCCGTTGACGTCGCAGCTGGTGTTTTTGTGTCAATATGATGATAAACCAGAATAACCAGTGAGTTATCATTGTTTGCTTTGTTATTAGCAAAACTATTATCAGAATAGGTCAAGCAGAGCATTGCGCAAAGCGTGCTGAAAGCGACAATAAGATTGCGAGATAGCTGGTGCATAATAAACCTCGTATAGAGAAAGTGGAAAACCATCAACATATTCCATAATAAATACGGTATCATTTTGACCTATAAAACTGAAATAAAATAAAACCTCGGAGTGACTTATGGCGGGATCTAGCCTGTTAACCTTACTGGATGATATTGCCACTGTACTGGACGATGTAGCCGTGATGACCAAGGTCGCGGCTAAGAAAACGGCTGGTGTATTGGGTGATGACCTGGCGTTAAACGCTGAACAAGTGTCGGGTGTGCGAGCGAAACGAGAAATCCCGGTTGTCTGGGCTGTTGCAAAAGGCTCATTTATTAATAAGGTAATTCTTGTACCATCAGCACTGCTGATCAGCGTATTCATTCCCTGGCTAATTGTGCCATTACTCATGCTGGGTGGTGCTTACTTGTGCTACGAAGGTTTTGAAAAAGTGGCGCATAAATGGCTGCATCCGAATGAAAAGCAGCAACAGCAGAAAAAGGTAATTGAAGCATTGCACGATCCCAAAGTGGACATGGTGGAATTTGAAAAAAATAAAATAAAGGGAGCCATTCGAACAGACTTTATTTTATCCGCTGAAATAATTGTGATCACACTGGGAACCGTAAAAGAGTCTGCATTCGCGACACAGGTTTCTGTGGTGGTGGGAATTGCATTAATGATGACAGTATTTGTTTATGGCCTGGTGGCCGGAATCGTAAAGCTGGATGATGCAGGATACTATCTGGTTAAAGATAAAACTGAGTCTGCCTGGGCAAGCTTTAAACGAAAAGTTGGCAAAGCCTTGCTGTTATTTGCGCCATTTTTAATGAAAACTTTGGCTATTGTTGGCACGGCGGCGATGTTTCTGGTTGGCGGCGGCATACTAGTACATGGTGTGCCTTTTGTCGCCGAGCAGTCTCATCAGATAGAGCATTGGGCTCAAGGTGTGCCTGGTGTAGGAGCCTTTACCGGAGCCATTGCGCCCATTTTGTTTAACGGAGTAATGGGATTAATTGCTGGTGGATTAACCGTTGCTATTATCAGTGTGCTTGGCAAACTTAAACCATCAAAAACCAAATAGTTTTAATGTTTACAGACAACAGACAACAGACAACAGACAACAGACAACAGACAACAGACAACAGACAACAGACAACAGACAACAGACAACAGACAACAGACAACAGGGCTTAAATTTATCTGAACCTTGTTGGTCAATGTCTTACTGATGCATAGAAGCGTTTAATGTTGAAGGCTAAATAATATTTTCGATGTTAAATGTTTCTCTAAATTAAAAGTTTTTCCCGCATAAACACTCACGGCTGCAAGAATTGTGTTTGCCAACCCGAGTCTGTTTTTAGATAGACCAGCCGATGATGCAGCCGGTGATCCAGTCCTTGCCAAAATTCTATACGACTGGGCACTATTCGATAACCGCCCCAATGCTCGGGGCGTTTAATGTCGGTAGTTTGATGTTGACTGACCACTTGTTGGTATTGCTGTTCAAGTGCCTTAATGGACTCTATAGACTCACTTTGATGCGATGCGATGGCCGCAAGTTGGCTGCCTCTCGGGCGGCTGAAAAAATAACGATCCGACTGCTCACTCGATACTTTATCGACTTTGCCTTCAATTCGAATTTGTCGTTGAAAAGCTGACCACCAGAAGCTGGCACTGATGTATGGATTGACCGAGAGCTCCTGACCTTTTCGACTGTTGTAATTGGTGTAAAAAACAAAGCCCTGTTCATCGTGCTGTTTTAATAAAACCACACGATTGGCTGGTCGACCTTTGTGATCAACGGTTGCGATATTCATGCCGCAATAATACACAGGGTCATGTTCTCTGGCGCTGTTTAACCAGTTTTCAAACAATGGAAAAGGGGAGTTGTTCGGTGCTGATTGAATGTCCATTCCTACACTTTACTCTTTTGATTCGATAACTTTGAATTTAAGCGTTGCTACTCATATTTATTTATCGATAAAACATTCGCCATTATACAAAAATGCTGTAGACCAAAACAGCAATATTGAAACTTGGTCATGTTCAGTGTGATGTGCAGTTGGCTCTGGTGACTGAACAGTTAGACTTCACATCTTGAACTGATTGTTAATGACCGGATTCAGATGATTCTTTTGTCTGGCTTTGCTGATTTATTTTTGCCTGAAATTGCTTGAACAAAGTTAAGAATTCATCCTGATGGCGATCCAGAGAAGTGATCGGAATGTATAAGTCTGCACCCAGATAATGCTTCAGTTGATGCAGCCGAGCGGCAAACATGCCTTTTAATCCGGTGATCCGCTTTCCGTTAGCGTCGCGCCAATGTTCAGCGTCTTCTTGTAAGCCATTGGTGCTGTCCTGACGAAACTGAGCTTCAAGTAACGCAACGTGCAATAAACTTCGGTATTCATGAAACAAGGATTTGGCCAGTCGTAACGATATCGAGTCAACCACCGGGGTAAGATCCCAGAGTTTTAATCCCAGATAATGCAGATCCGTCTGACCCTGACCTTTATTCACCCTTAAAGGGCGTATATCGACAATGTTACTCCAGGGAATTTGCAGGCTGCCATATTTGAAATGCCAGCAAAAATGTTGCTCGGTGAGTTCAATGCTGATTTCGGGTTCTTGCCATTTGAAAATACCGAAAACAAGTAATACAAAGGCCGCCAATAACAACAGGTAAGCGGGTAGTTTAATGCCTTGTTGTTGTAAAATAAGTGACGTCACAATGCCTGCAATACCCAAAAGGGTAAACACCAGGTGATTTCGTCGCGACATTGGTCTGATCTGGATTGGGGCTGAGGTAGTCATTTAGCCTTTTGAAGCCGTATCAATATTAAACAGAAGCCATGATTGTAGCATTCATAAAGGCGTTTCGTCTGGCGTTAGTCCGTGATAAAGATTAGTGATGATGTTGGTTAGTGCTAGTCTATTTTTGACCATGTATTTATTTGGTGTTTAATCGGTACTCCATTAATTTTTCGCCTGCGTAGTAACCGGCGTAACTGGCTCCCAGCCAGAGCCATGGACTGTTGATCGGTAAAAACTCATCCCAGTAGGTAAACCAGATAAACGCAGTCACCAGATTTTTAATCGCTTCAATAATCAGCCCGATAAAAAAGCCAAGACTCAGCTGGTTAATAAAGTGTTGAATGGATTCAAATGCACTGAAGGCCTGCCATAACTCAAGTAATTCAACATGGGCGTAAGTGACCAGCGCCATGATGCCATAGTAACCACCACCAAAGGTGGTCCACTTATCAAACACTATGTGTTTATTTTTTGATTGCTTGCCGGACTTTGTAGTGTTTGGATCATTGGTTATGTCGTCGAGATCCTCCGTAAGTTCCTCTGTAAGCTCCTCGGTTAAATCTTCAGAAACATCATCGGACTCTTTAACAATAGGGTATCCTTTTTTTTGCGCCCAATAAATCATACCAAATGAAATAAAGGCCACGGGCAGTCCTGCGTATAATAAGGCGGTCAAGAGTTCGATTATCATAATTCGATTATCATAAGAGTCGTATGGTATAGAGCCGATTATGTAAGGAGAATGGCAATAAAGTCATAATCTCCCAGCATTTATTACATATCAAGGTATATTTGTTTTTGTAATACAGCCAGTGAAATGATCCTACGTAGTTGAACCATGTCAGTTATGCCATAATAATGTGGAGAACAACAGCAAGAATAATGCAGTAAAATTATTATTAACCAAGTAACAACAAAGGCAGTGTATGGTACAGGTTGAAAGCAAATTACCGGATGTCGGCACCACTATTTTTACCACCATGTCGCAACTGGCCCAGCAACATAACGCATTAAACTTATCTCAGGGCTTTCCCGATTTTGATGGTCACCCTTATCTTAAGCAACGGGTTACTCACTATATTGAGCAAGGGTTAAATCAGTATTGTCCAATGAGTGGCTATCCGGCACTGACTGCGCAAATTGCCTTGAAAACGCAGCAGTGTTATCAGCGCTCAGTGGATGCTGCGAGTGAAGTGACGGTGACCTCGGGCGCAACCGAAGCCCTGTTTGCGGCAATTCATGCGGTGGTTAAAGCGGGCGACGAAGTGATTGTTTTTGATCCGGCCTACGATAGCTACGACCCGGCAATTCGACTGGCTGGTGCCACACCTGTTCATATTCCGCTCGCGGAAGATTTTTCAATCGACTTTGCTTTGTTGGATAAACACTTAACCCACAAAACGTCGATGATTATTATTAACAGTCCGCACAATCCTACCGGTACGGTGTTGAGTAAAGCGGACATGCAACAACTTGAACAACGGGTCATAGCAGAAAAGTTATATTTATTGAGTGACGAAGTTTACGAACATATTATTTTTGATGGTGAGCAACATCAAAGTGTTAATCGTTTTGCGGAACTTGCAAAGCGCAGTTTTATAGTTAGCTCTTTTGGTAAAACTTTTCACACCACCGGCTGGAAAGTGGGGTATTGTATCGCTCCGCCTGCTTTAACCGTAGAGTTGCGAAAAGTGCATCAATACTTAACCTTCTGCACGGTTACACCCATTCAGGCGGCGCTTGCCGATATGCTGGCACAACATCCGGAACATTATCAGCAACTGCCTGAGTTTTATCAGCAAAAACGCGACTACCTGAGAAACGCATTGGTTGACAGTGCGTTTGAGCTGCTACCCTGTAAGGGCACTTATTTTCAGTTGGTGCGCTATAATAAAGTCAGCAATAAATCTGAGCTTGAGTTTGCCAGATGGATGACTGAACAGGTTGGGGTGGCCAGTATTCCTATTTCTGTGTTTTATAAACAATTAACCGAACAGCATCTGGTGCGATTGTGTTTTGCTAAAAATGAGCAAACCATTGATCAGGCAGCGGAGAAATTATGTCAACTTTAAGTTATAACTCCATTTTACACATTGCCGGTGTGCAATTTGCGCCAGAATGGGAAGTGCCCGAAGCCAACCGGGATTATCTGGCTCAGTTGTTTAACACCATGAAGCCGGTCGACATTGTTGTTTTACCAGAAATGTTTGCCAGTGGTTTTTCCTTAACTAAAAATTGTGTTGAGTCAAATAACGGTGAGACACTTAACTGGATGAAACAGCAGGCCAGTCGACATCAGCAGGTTGTGGTGGGCAGTGTTAAAGTAGCAGAAAATGGCAATATTTATAATCGACTTTACTGGGTACAATCCGATGGTGAGGTTTATCATTACGATAAAGTGCATCTGTTTGGTAAAGAAGACTCGTTAATTGAAGCCGGCAATCAACAACAGATTATCGACTTTCAGGGCTTTCGATTTTTTGTTCAAACTTGTTACGATTTACGCTTTCCGGTTTTCTGTCGCAACTTTTATCCTGAAAGTGAAAACTACGATGTCTTGATTAACATTGCGTCCTGGCCAAAACCTCGCATTGCTCATTGGAACGCGTTATTAAAAGCACGGGCGATTGAAAATTTAAGTTATGTGGTTGGTGTTAATCGTGTTGGTGAGGATGCCAACGACTGGCAGTACGTTGGCGAAAGCCAGGTGATCGCTGCTGATGGACATGTGATGGCGCATGCCGCCCTTGAGCAATCAGAAGTCATTTACGCAGAGCTCGATAAAGGCAAGTTGCTTGAACACCGCAAACAATACCCGTTTTTAAAAGACGGTGATGTGTTTGATCTAAAGCTCTAAGTTTACAAACCTGTAAGCCTCTCTATCGGTATGTCTGTAAATATCAGATAAATTTCGTTATAAACGTTTTCGCCCTTAATGTGTATTCAACGACGAAAAGTCACCGGGTTTTACCGCAATAATGTCACAACCTATTTGTTCTAAAAGATTTTCAGCCGTGCTGCCAAGTAAGCCACTTCGATAGGTTGTGCCTACAACCGCAAAAGCTGCATTGAGATCATCTGCAACTTGAGTTATGGCTTCTTCAGGGAAGCCTTCAAGTAAATTCACTTCATCATCTTTTAATTGGTGACGCTGCTTTAATACATTCAATTGTGTTTCGTGTTGTTTGCGGATTTTTTTCATGAGTGCATGATGATCATCCGGCGAATCTATCACCACAAATTGTCCCATTACACCAGTGGTGGCCGAGCTGTTTAATATGACTTCCCAACCGGTGGGATCAAACACATGGCAAACCTTTAACGGAAGATTTAGTTGATCGCTCAACTCTTTTGCCTGCTGCACAATAATATCGTCCAGATGACTGTTTTCACTTTCTGAGTGAGATGGGTCAACGGCTGCAATAATGCATTTGCCTTTGTTCCAGTTATTGGTTTTCGACAGCAATAAAGGCGATGGGCAAGATTTCAGTAATTGATAATCGCCCGGCGTGATAAATAAATTTCTAAGGGCAGAGTGAGTATGCGCCTGTTTTAATACCAAGTCGGCTTTGAAGTCTTCTGCCGCTTTAATGATGGCTTCGTAGTAGGGTTTATACCACTCCACTTTGATGCTGTAGTTAATGTTGTCGTGTTGAAACTTTTCAGATAAGGATTTTAATGTCTTTTCATGTTCGGATTTAATTTGTGCGACAGCTTTTTCGAGGCTTTCCGGGTGCAATATTAAATTGGAAGCAATGCTGGAGCGGTAATCACAAATAAACAGCTGTGCATCAATTGATTGCTGTTGTGCCAGCGTTTTTAATTTTTCCAGTAAAGCGGTTTCGTGCTGCGCTTGTTCTGGCGTGTTATCCAGACTGAACTTAGGGTTGATGTCGATCAAAATTCGTTGATTGGCCATAAGAGGTCACTCCTCATGCGAGTTAATGAATGACTGTTAAAAGTCTAGCGTATTCAGTGATTTTTTTCAGCCTGCCAGGGGATCAAAGCGGCAATTTAACACTTGTGAAGTAATACAAAGATTTACAAGTTTGCGCTTATCAAATGCCTTTAATTAGCTATAATCGATGAGATTACAGCAGCCACTTTTTGCTGACTTGTATAATAAATTCAAATAAATCAATTTGTTGGGGAAGTTTCCATGAAGATCAAACTACTTGCTGCAAGCATCAGTCTTGCCATTGTAGCTGGTTGTGGTCAGCAAAAAGACGATAATCAGCCTACACAACAAGCCGAATCTGAAAAACAGAAGTCTGCCACTACTGTATCGGCAACGTCAGAACAAAAGGCTAACTCCGGATTGTTTCTGGATAATTTCGATAAATCCGTACGTCCTCAGGACGATTTATACCGCTTTGTCAGTGGCACTTGGTTAAAAAATACCGAAATCCCGTCGGATCGCTCCAATTATGGCACGTTTACTGCTCTGGCTGATCAGGCGCAAAAAGACTTGCGCGCTATTATTGAAGAGTCTGCTGCGGCTGAAAACCTCGAAAAAGGCTCAAATGAACAAAAGGTGGGCGACCTGTACAACAGTGTGCTCGACACAGAGACCTTAAATAAACTGGGGGTTGCACCGTTAACCCCTTACTTTGAAGAAATAGCGGGCATCTCCAATAAAGATGAACTATTGGCTTATTTAGCTACTGTTTCCAAACGTGGCTCCAGTGCACCCATGGGGATTTATGTCAATAACGATGCGAAGGATCCCACTCAATACATTATGTATCTTTCGCAATCGGGTTTAGGGCTGCCAAATAAAGAATATTATTTTGATGAAGGTGAAAACTTTCAAACCATTCGTGATGAATACCTGAAACACATCGAAAAAATGTATCAGCTTGCCGGATTAGAAGATGGCGCTGCTGCAGCAAAAAATATTATGGCGCTTGAGACGGCCATAGCTAACGCTCATTGGAATAAAGAAGATAATCGTAATAGCGTTAAAACCTATAACAAACATTCCCTGGAAAAAATGTCCGAGTTAGCGCCGGATGTAAACTGGTCGGCTTATTTTGAAGGCATGGGCGTTAATGGTGAGAAAGAATTGATTGTCCGTCAACCAACCTATATCTCTGTGTTAAACGACATTATAAAAGATACCTCTCTGGATCATTGGAAAACCTATTTAAACTGGCACTTGCTTACCGGTAACGCAGGTTTAATGAACAAAGAGTTGGACGAAGAAAACTTTGCATTTTATGGCAAAACATTATCCGGCACGCCAGAACAACTGCCTCGCTGGAAGCAGGGTGTAAGTGCCGTAAACAGTTTGCTTGGCGAAGTGGTTGGCAAAGTTTACGTCTCAAAACATTTTAAACCGGAAGCCAAACAGCAAATGATGGCGCTGGTTGAAAATCTAAGAGAAGCCTATCGTCAAAGTATAATTAAACTGGATTGGATGGGTGAAGATACTAAAAAAGAAGCGCTGGATAAACTCAGCAAGTTTCGTCCTAAAATTGGTTATCCGGATAAATGGAAAGATTATTCTGACTTAACCATAGAGCCCGGTAAGCTGCTTGAAAACTATATGGCGGCACGTGCCTTTAATTTTGATAAGCAGCGCGATAAATTGGGCAAGCCAATTGATCGTGATGAGTGGTTTATGACGCCACAAACCGTGAATGCTTATTACAATCCGGTGATGAATGAAATTGTATTTCCTGCAGCCATTTTGCAACCACCATTTTTTGATATGAATGCCGATCCTGCCGTTAATTACGGTGGTATAGGTGCCGTTATTGGCCACGAAATGGGGCATGGTTTTGATGATCAGGGGTCAACCTATGATGGTGACGGTGTCTTGCGTGACTGGTGGACAGCACAGGATAAAGAAGAATTTAAACAGCGTACGCAAAAGCTTGTTAAACAATACGATAAGTTTGAACCACTCGAAGACGTACACGTTAATGGTGAATTCACTCTTGGTGAAAACATTGGTGATCTGGGCGGTTTAACCATCGCATATAAAGCTTATCAATTATCGAAAGACGGTAATGAAGCTCCTGTACTGGATGGCTTTACCGGTGATCAACGTTTCTTTATAGGCTGGGCTCAGGTTTGGGCGCGTAAATATCGAGACGCAGAAATGAAGCGACGTATAAAAGTTGATCCTCATTCACCCAGTGAGTATCGTGCAAACGGAGTGGTCAAAAACATGCCAGAGTTTGTCGAAGCCTTCGATGTCAAACCCGGTGATGCGTTATATCTAGCACCAGAAAAGCGTGTGAAGATTTGGTAATTACTTAATTATCAAATAATTGTTAATGACTTTTTACTATTAACGTCAAAAATGCCGACTTATTATATTGAGTCGGCATTTTTTATAAGGAACAGAAGTGAAAATACAGTTTTTTCTAAACTGTGGGCTGTAACTGTAGTTTTATCTAACAACTTATTTACTCATAATTTAGTCAAAACACGCTTGCTCAACAATACTGAGTTTGAGAAGATTCGTTAAAAAGCAGTAGGAGTCCTAATCTTTATTGCTGAAAAAAAATTAATACTATGGAGAGCATTATGATCTTTAAGTGGGTTTGGAGAATAAACGGAATCTTGATTTTTCTGTCTGCTTCGGTTCTCATCTTTATGATGGGTAAGGAGATGATTAGAGATATTGTTAAAAATAGGCCTCAGCAAAAGTTAATTACGAATGTAGCGGAAGATCCAAAAGGCGAGGAGAAGTGGATTCTTGGGTATATGAGGAGATTCGATAACTCGAATTATATTGCTGTTCCTTTGGTGTCAGATAAGGATGAGACAACTAAGATAAGTCTCAGTAAAGTTAATCACTTTAGTGGGTCATATGGAGGCTATGGTACTTATAAAAACATACTTTTCGTAAATGGAAAAACAAATCAGTCAAGATGGTTATTTGATAATAATGATCAGCTAATTATTGAGTTTTCAGAGTTTCCTCAAAACTCCTTGATAAAGGGAGATAACAGTATTGCTACGGTTGTCACTTACGAGGTTGTGAGCAACGATACAAACAAAGACGGAGCCTTGTCTAAAAAAGACAGACGGCAACTGGCAGTATCGAATACGAATGGTGACAATTATAACGTTGTTCTAGAGGATTTCGATCACCTGGTTGGTATGGAAGTGGTTGATGATGAAAATATGTTGATACTTTATCAAATAAAAGGTGTTGGTTATTCTATGGTAGTGCGTTTGTCCGATGTACATGTTGTCAGTACAAATAGGTTGCCGAAAATTAGTATTTAACAACTTGGTAAAGTTTTGGGTTTTCTTGAGGCTTTTAATCAATATAAAGCCGACTCCTGATCGGAATAACGATTTATTTTCTAACTTCAAAGCTTAGTAAGAGCAAAGGCAAAATATGAAAAGTATCTATTTGATAATGGCGTGAACATTATTGCAGGCGTGTACAACTTTGGGATCTGTTGATCGCCCTGATAGCTATTATCAGAATAACTCTTCGAAATCTCAAGATAGCTTGATTAGAGAGTCTTTGCTTGGTCAGAATGATAAGAAATTACTGAGTTATTAAATTATCGAGTGAAACTACCAGAAAAAAACCGAGTTGCAGTTCTTAAACTCAGTAGTGATAATGATTGGCGTTATTACTTCAGTGATTTTAATGAGCTCAATAACTCATTAGTTAAACCTTTAATTATCAAGCTTTTTTCCAGCAGAGTGTATGACGCATTATTTCTACCAGCCATGTTGGTTTCAGGAAAAGTACTGTCTCGGCTTTGAGAGAAGCGGCGGCACGTTTTCAGGCTGATTTATTGCTGGCTTATATGAGTACATGTCAGTCGTATCAAAAGTATCGGTTAATCGACCCGAATGAAACAAAGTCATACTGTTCAATTGAGGCAGTTCTGCTCGATATACGTTCAGGCTTGATCGTTAAGTCTATTGTAAGTACTGAAGAGTATTCGATCAAAAAGTCAACAAGCGACACTAACTTTTATGAAACGATAAAAAAGGCTGAGTTAAAAGCGGTTGCTAAAGCGCTTGGGAATGTGGCGAATAAAATTGTGTCGTTTTTAAAAGTCGTACCAAATATGTAAGTTTATAATAATCAAGATTATACGCGATTATTTGAAAAGTTGAGATCTTGTCAAATAAAAAGAAAAAAACGAAATTTATAAGGTGAACACTTCAATGTGATCTGGTTCTATTTGAATTCTTCGGTTTAGACTACGTACACATATTATTAAGAATTTAAAACTGCCTGTAGTGTTTGTACCACTTCTATTTTTTTACTTAATGAATGCATCAAAGATGAATCGTGAATATAGAAATTAGACATAGTCGGAAAGAAGATATTGCGCAAATTAAGGATATATACGCTCAAAATTCGTGCTATGCAGGACACTACAGTTGCCGTATCCGTCAATAGAGAAATAGGAAAGGTTTTTTTGGAGATATTCCAGAAAATTTTTACAGCATCGTTGCGGTCGTAGATGGAAAAGTAGTTGGTCAAATTGGAATGGAAGTGTTTACTAACCCTCGAAGGAAGCATGTCTCGAATATCGGCATGGCTGTAAGAGAAGTTCACCAAAAGAACGGTATTGGTTCAAAACTGCTGGAACTGGCAATTAATTGATTGGTTGGCGATACGTCGCGTTGAGCTGGAAGTATATATAGACAATCATCATGCAGTAGATTTATATGAAAAGTTCGGTTTTAAACTAGAAGGAACCGCAACTAATTATGCATTTAGAAATGGAGAATATACAGACGTTTATCTGATGGCTAAGACTGTTTAGAGCCAATCGAAAGAGCCGTCATTTATTAAGTCGAAAGTTATTTAAGAGTATTTCTCTTTATTCTCCAGGCGCTGCTCTGTTGACTTTCTGAGCAACACATAAACCGATCCTGTGCCGCCGTGTTTATTTTGTGCGGAGTGAAAGGCTAATACTTCTGGAACCTGAGTCAGCCAGTGATTAACATAACTTTTTATGCGAGCGGGTGGGTTACTTTGAATGCCCTTGCCATGAGTAACTAACAAGGTTCGGCATTCCAGTTTTATTGAGCGTTGTAAAAACTGGAACAAAGCACTGCGCGCTTCAGCAACGGTATGACGGTGCAAATCAAGATGAGCGTCAATCTCATATTTGCCCTGACGCAACTTTTTGAATACTCCGGTTTGCACACCATCAATTTTATATTCAAGTACTTCAATGGGATCAACTGGCTCCACGGGCGCATCGGTTAAATAGTTTAAATCTATTTTTTGTCCTGTAATGGCGGCCATTTTACGCCGATCAATTGCTGCATTATCGGGCTCTGAACGTTTTAAGCTGACTTTATCCTGGGGGATCGGTTTAACATCAGCAAAGGCGTCCAAAAAAGGATTGTCGGAATCGTTGGGCATAATGAGAATATCGTCTTTGAGAATAATATTTATCGTTTCATGAAACAGTGTTTGGCAAAGCGGCGGTCAATGTGGTTTTGACGGTTACTTTTTAGTCAAGTAATCAGCCAATCCACTGCCAGATGTCTGCTAAGCTGTATTGTAGAATGGTAGTTAAACGAAACTCAATTATGATCGTGATCTTTATTCGGAGCAAAAGCGTGGTTTTCTGCGGATCTTTTCAATAAATGGGCTAAACTTATTGAAAAACCTGCAAAAAATCCTATGAATGAACGACGATTATCAATACGAACGCCGGTAGTGGCTGAAGTAGAAGTCACTTCCGATTTACTGGGAAAAATAGTGGCGCGCACACAGGAACTGTCCGATGGCGGTGCTTTTATTGAATCTGATGCCTTACGGCAGCTTGAGGTTGGCACTATTGTGACTTTGCAAGCGGTGGGGTTTCCAGAAGAAATGCCGATTTTAGAAGCTGAAATTGTACGAAAAACCAGCGAAGGTGTTGGAATGAAATTTTTGCTTTAATATCAAGTATATAAACCCAGTTGCTTGACAAGCATACGCCTAACCAGCAGTATTTAACGGTTCTATGCAGCAGAAAATGCATGATACTTGGTAGGTAGAAAATCATGGTTGACGGAAAATTTGACATTGTATTTGCGGGACGTACCGTACCCGGCAAAACACCTGAAGAAGTGCAGCAAAATCTAGCTAAGTTGTTCAAAACAGGTGAGTCACAAATAAAGCGTTTATTTGTGGGCGCTGAAGTCGCCATTAAAAAAGGCCTCGACTACAACCAGGCCATGAAATATCAGTCTGCATTAAAGCAGGCAGGAGCATTGGTACTGATTAAACCGGTGCAGGAAGGTGCAAACACTTCCACTGACTCGTCACAGTCCCAGCCAGAGACTCACTCCGCCTCTCAGACATCCGATTCTGATACCCGTTCTGCGGTGCCAGATACTCCTCAGAAGCCAGCTACGTCATCCCACGGACGAGCCAGTTTTGGACCTAAAGAACCAGAACCAGTTTCCCATGGCCGCGCCAGTTTTGGCCCTAAAGAGCAAGAGCCTGTTTCTCAAGGTCGTGCAAGCTTTGGTCCTAAAGAGCCAGATACTGATAGTTCTGATACAGAGGTCAATAAAACCACAGCAAAACCTACTGAGGAGTCTCAGTCTGCCACGCCTGCTGTGAAAGAAGGCTCATCTAGTGACGATGACTGGTCACTTGCCAATGCCGGTGAGCGTTTGCCCGAGGTTGAAAAGCAGCCCCCCATGGCAGAACCTGATTTGAGTGACCTGGCATTAGCCAATAGTGGAGAGCCTCTGCAAAAGGTAAGCAAAAAGGAACAAAGAGAGGTGGACACGTCCGATCTATCACTGGATGAACCGGGATTAATTCAGGAGCCTAAGCCGTTTGAGGCAAAACAGGTGGATACTTCAGAATTGTCCGTGGCCGATGTCGGTGAAAAAATTCCGACTGAACAAAAGAAAAAAGAGACCGTAAACCCGAATATTGACCATCTTAAAGTGGAATAATAGGTTTTAAGATGGATTCATTCTGGTGGGATTTCAGGATACAAATCTCTAAAGCCAGTCAAATTCCTCCTCTATCTTCCTCAAAAGCTTGGTTTTTCTTGCAATCTACTTAAATAAGTAGTATTACTTTAGGCAGTGGAAAACGAACAGTAATAACTGAGGACAATACCGTGCGCGAATTAACCATGCGACAGCAAGAAGTATTGGATGTATTGCGAGAATTTATTGAAGAAAACGGCATTGCGCCAACTCATGCAGAATTGGCGGATTTGTTAGGTGTGAGCTCAACCAAGGCAGCTGCCGATCACCTAAAGGCATTAGCCAAAAAAGGGGTAATCCGGCTGCATAGCGAGAAAACTAGAGGGATCCAAATACTTGCTGCCGAAGTGGAAGAATTACCTCTTGTAGGCTCGGTAGCCGCGGGGATCCCTATCGAGGCCATTGAGAACATAGAGCGTTATGTCACCATTCCGGAAGTATTGCGACGCAAGAAACCGACCTTTTTATTGCGTGTCCGCGGTGACAGCATGAAAGACGCCGGCATACTGGATGGTGATTTGATTGCGGTGCGTAAAACGCAGGTCGCAGAAATAGGGCAGATTGTTGTGGCGCGTCTTGATGATGATGTTACCGTGAAACGTTTGGGGCGTAAAAATGGTAATGCTATGCTCTATCCGGAAAATTCCGACTTTGAGCCGATAGAAGTCTCGCCAGACCAACTGAATATTGAAGGGCAATTTGTCGGCTTAATCCGAGCCTGATTAAATAAACAAAAATTAATGTATTCAAAGGATTGAATACATGGTTCTGGATAATCCAAAAACTAATATTGATGTAAATCCATTCCAGAGGACATCGATATTTCTCTGTATCGGGTAATATTCAAGTAATCCTGAGTGCGAATAAACGGCTCTTGGCCGCTGCAATTTTATTTCATTGCTGTAAAATACCGCCATCTGAAAAGCATTGCCCGAGTCCTACCCTATGAAAATTGTGGTTAAATTATTCCACGAAATAATCATTAAAAGCCGTCCTGTTCGCAAATTGTTTACCAAGCAGTTGCATTACAACCTTGAGAACCTGCTAAAGCCACTGTTAAAAGAGGTGCGAGTTTACAGACACTGGGATCGGATTGACATCACACTACCGGACGATATTTCGGAAGAGGTGTGGCTGGTGATCAAAGAGCGACTGCAATGTGTCCCCGGAATCGACTTTTTATTGGTGGTCGATACTTATAACTTTGAACAGCTGAATGACATTACCGACCGCTGTGTTGAAACCTATACTGATGGACTCAAAGGTAAATCATTTTGTGTTCGTGTCAAACGTAAAGGTAAGCACTCATTTACCTCAAGTGAAGCCGAACGACAAATTGGTGGTGGATTGCTGGCGCGCACCGACGTTGAAAAAGTGATGCTGAAGGATCCCGATGTGCAAATCAATCTTGAAATCAATAATGATCAGGTGGATCTGGTTCGGACAAAACTGCCTGGACTTGGTGGTTACCCATTAGGGCAACAAGAAGCAACCTTATCTCTTATTTCCGGTGGTTTTGACTCAGGCGTTGCCAGTTTTTTAATGATGCGTCGTGGCGTAAAAACACACTTCTGCTTTTTCAATTTAGGTGGCATGGCGCACGAAATTGGCGTTAAGCAGGTCGCTTATTACCTTTGGAGTAAGTACGGTGCTTCCCATAAGGTTAAGTTTATCAGCGTTCCTTTTGAAGGTGTTGTAGAGCAGATTTTAACCACCATCGATAACTCATTAATGGGGGTAGTACTAAAACGAATGATGATGCGGGCGGCCGATAAAGTTGCACAAGATCTTGCGCTGGACACATTGGTTACCGGGGAGGCCATTGGACAGGTTTCCAGTCAAACACTGACCAATTTAAGTGTGATTGAGCAAGCCGCCGAGTCGTTAGTGATGCGGCCACTGATTGCCATGGATAAACAGGATATCATTGCACAGTCCAAGCGTATTGGCACGGAAGAGTTTGCGGCAAATATGCCGGAGTACTGTGGTGTAATATCCAATAAACCGTCAACCAAAGTAAAGTTGACTAAAGTTTTAGAATCCGAACAAAACTTTGATTTTACGGTTCTTGAAAAAGCGGTAGAAGATAAGCAGTTGGTCTCCATTGAAAAGGTGTTGGATGGATTAGATACCGATACTGATGTGGATACAGTAAAGATCCCTCAAGTTAACGATGTGGTTATTGATATCAGACACCCTGAAGAACAGGAAGCTAATCCATTAGTATTGACCAATAATCAGGTCGTAAAAATCCCATTTTACTCCATCAGTAGCCGGTTTTCTGAACTTAATGCAGAAAATAATTATTTACTTTATTGCGATAAAGGTGTGATGAGCAAAGTTCAGGCTCATCACTTAAAGCTGCAAGGGTTTCAAAATGTTAAGGTGTTACGCTATTCGTAGGGTTTGCATTCTAAAGAGATGATAATTTAAGCACAGCCAATTGGTTTGCCGTCTCTACCTTCATCAATACCATCATGATTGTCATCTCTGGACATTTCTGCCCGCCCACTTTTGGCTAAAAAGATGGCTTTGGCGTATTTGGGTTGCTGATTGATGCACATGACGAAAGTGCCGTTATTATGCCAGGTAATACCCATGGGTAAAAAACGAATGGGCTTATTTCCTCTAAAGGATCGCCAGCGAATATTAAATTCCGGTACAGTGATCTGGTGGTAATTAATCAACTCATCTTCTTCCGCTTCATAACTGTTATTATTGTTTCGATCGGCAAATAATAGATAGCCGCTTGACCAGTCTGAATCGCACTCACTTTTTGTACTGCTGCCACATAACACAATATTCTTTGAATCACTGATAGCAAGTTTTCGAGCGGTTTGAATATTTGACATAAGATTAAAGGCTTCATTATCGATGGCATTGGACAGTTTTAAGTGTTTAAAGCCCGGCAGTGCAAAACTGGCCATTAATATTGACAATGCGGAAGCGGCGAGTAATTCAAATAAAGTAAATCCTTTTACTTTCATGATAATTCCTTTTATCCAGAAGTTTGGCTGCATTATCCGTATGCACACTGCCGAGATCCATAAGAAAATTAGACAGCTTGTTGTAAGCCTATCGCCATTCTATTTTTAAGTGATTGTTACGGCGTTGCTAATCAATATCCAGTTTTTTACATTTGTAGCGCATGGTTCTAAAACTTATACCAAGTAAGTCTGCCGCTGCGGTTTTGTTTCCACCTGTCTGTTCCAGCGCTTTTGCTATTTCTGTTTTCTCTATATCTTCAAGAAAGTCTTCCAGTGGCATGCCATTGCGCTCAATGCCATCACTGGTTTGCGAACTGTTACTTTGTGAAAGCAATATATCATTAGCGTTTAGCGTTTCATCAAGCGATAAGGTGATGGCCCGCTCCAGTATATTTTCAAGCTCGCGAATATTACCCGGGAAGTGATATTGCTGCAGCTTTTTAATCACTGCTTCAGGAATGCTCGGTGGGGTTATTTGATTTCTATCCGCCAGACGGCGAACAAAGTAATCCACAAGTGCGGGAATATCGGCAACGCGTTCGCGAAGAGGTGGAACATTAATTTCAATTACATTGATGCGATAGAATAAATCTTGACGAAAGCTGTCTTTTTCAACCATTTCGCTGAGATCGGTATGCGATGCAGATAAAATTCTGACATTAACGGGGTGTTCTTTTTCCGAGCCAACGGGACGAATACTCCGTTCCTGAACCGCACGTAACAATTTTACCTGCATGTTCAGTGGCAGCTCTGCTATTTCATCGAGAAATAATGTACCGCCATCAGCTGTTTTAAACAGTCCTTCCTTATCGCTCTGAGCGCCAGTGAAACTGCCTTTTTTATGGCCAAAAAACTCACTTTCCATTAACTCTGTAGGTATAGCGCCACAGTTGATGGCAACAAAAGGTGCGTCCGAACGTGGGCCATTACTGTGAATCAATCGGGCGACCATTTCTTTACCGGTTCCAGATTCGCCGCGAATATAAATAGGTGCCTGACTTTTTGCAACCTTAAGAATTAGCTGTTTTAACCGCTGCATATTATCGGTTTCACCGATAAATTTTTGTGAAAGCGTCGGTGATGTTTTAGTAGACTCTTTTTCACTGGGCTTTACTTTTAAAGCGTTACTAACAATGTTTCTTAAACTGCTTAAGTCGACTGGCTTGGAAATAAAATCAAAGGCACCGAGTTTCATTGCTTCTATGGCGGTTTGCATATTGCCATGTGCCGTAATTACCGCCACTGGCGTATCTGGCCGCTTGTTTTGCAAATACGTAACCAGCTCAAGGCCATCACCATCGGGCAATTTCATATCAGTCAGGCAGAGGTTATAGTTGTTGTTATCAATTTTAGCTTTAGCCTGACTGATATTAGGCGCAGTATCACAGTCAATGCCCATACGAATTAGCGTTATCGAGAGTAATTCTAATATATCGGGTTCGTCGTCAATTAATAGCGCTTGAGGTTGTGTCATGCTTATCATCTCTGGCAAATGAAATTCTGAAACAGCTGCCGCCTGCGGGTACAGGAATAAAATTCAGCTGAGCGCGATTAGCTTCACATAGTTCTTTTGAAACGTAAAGGCCGAGTCCTGTGCCTGTGGCACTGGTGGTGAAAAATGGTTCGAAAATATTTTCTGCAACCGATGGAGGAATACCTTCGCCTTTATCAATAATATCAAGAAATGGACGTTTTGTTTTAAAGTTGATGCCGGCAATTAAACTTAAACTGCCTCGCCCGGTATGACTAAGGCTATGTCGTATACCGTTTTCGGATAAGTTGGTCACCACTTGCATCAGTTGACTGATATCAAACTGTACCGATAAATCTTCTGGATTAATGTCGACAAACAGCTGCAGTTTTTCTTTATTGTTTTTTTCCAGCTCATCACAAATGTTTTTCAAGAACGATGAGAGATTAACGGATTGAGGCTCAGATACCCGACGTTGAGACAATTGCATTACATTTTCAATGATGGCATTCACCCGTATGGCATTTTTTTGCACCATATCCACCAACCGTTTGTCGGCTTCAGTGATATCCGGAGACTCGTAGATGAGTTGAGCGGCATGACTTAATGCGCCCAGAGGGTTTCGTATTTCATGGGCGATGCTTGCGGTTAGTCGCCCTAGCGAGGCTAGTTTTAAGTTTTGTGCCTGCTGGGTCATTGGGGTGGAATCTTCCAGAAATATCAAACTTTGGTCATTTCGATGATCAATTTGCGACAGTGTAATATCAATTTTTGGCCCGGTAGGTGACTGTTTAAAGCTGGATCGAGCGTGCCCAGTTTTTTTCCATTGTTGTACTTTTGCGTTAAGTTCATTGTTCACTATGCTCAGATTTTGCCCTTCAATGTGTTCCGGCATTTCGAGTAGTTGCCAGGCCGCAGTATTCATAAACTGTACATTATGATCTTCGTCGACAACGATGACCCCGGTTTTCATAAACTGAATAATTTTCTCATTCAGTTTTTCCATGCTGGCCAAATCGGCACTAGTTAATTCTGCCTCAAGTTCACTTTGTTTTAAGCGACGAGCTGTTAACAAAGCAAACAGAGAGGTGGCAAAGAATGTTGCGCCTAATAAACCTGCCTGGGTTATGTAATCATCGGGACTTTGCCCTGACAGGTTTAAGTAGATGGCTTCGCCCAGCACTGCTGCGGTAGCAATAGCCGCAAAAACAATGGATGAGGTACGCTCAACTAATAAACATGCTGTGGTTACCGACACCGCCATCAACATGCCAAGTCCGGTTGCTATACCGCCACTGGCATGCATTAACAGCGTAAGAAGGACAATATCAATAAAAACCTGAATTTCCACCAGAAAGCGAAAAATATCGGAGCGATTCTTATTGATGAAATAAAAGCCAATGCTGGTACAAAGGTAAATAACCGAAGACCAATGAAATAAAATGGGCGATTTTTGGCCGAGAAATACTTCGCCGGCTTTTGCCTGAAACAGCACTAATAAAAAACCCGCAACAACTATTCGATAGATGGTGTAGATCTGTAAGGCTCTAAGCGATGTGTATTGATGCTCGACTTTTAAATCTTTCATGTTGGTCCTGGCGGATTTTTTATGCGATTGAACTCCTGTGGGTTACAGATACAATTATCGTAACGGAAGGTCCTCCATTTATAGTCTAAAGATACAGGGAACTCAGGCTATTGAAAAGATTGTCATTCAGTCTGGTGGTTTTAGTTGGTATTGCTGAAGTATTGTCATTTGGTTATTTTAAATTGTCTTATGGTAAACTCATTAAATTCATAGTAAATCTTATCATGATGGCAAAAATAAAAAGGTGGTTTAATGAAACAGCGTGACATCGTTAGTGAAATGCGCGTGCTTCCTGAAATAAATGTTTCTCATGAAATAAAACGGCGAGTGGATTTTATTAAATCTCAGCTTATTCAATCGAACACTCGCAGTCTTGTGTTGGGGATCAGTGGTGGTGTCGATTCCACAACATTAGGACGATTGTCGCAGTTGGCGGTTAATCAATTGAATGAGTCTACTCAATCATCTCGCTACCAATTTATTGCAGTGCGATTACCATACGGTGAACAGCGTGATGAAGCCGATGCTCAATTGGCTCTCGACTTTATTCAACCATCCCAATGTCTTACTATTAATATAAAAGCCGCGGCTGATGCGCTGAGTGATAATGTGGTTGGTGCCTTGCAATCGGCTTCGATGTCAATGGCAGATGAGTCCGCTCAGGATTTTGTTAAGGGCAATGTGAAAGCGCGTCAGAGAATGGTAGCGCAATATCAGGTGGCCGGTTTGGTGGGAGGCCTTGTATTGGGTACTGATCATTCGGCAGAAAATATAACTGGATTCTTCACCAAGTGGGGTGACGGAGCTTGTGATTTAGCGCCATTATTTGGGCTGAACAAGCGTCAGGTCCGTCAGTTGGCGGCTCATCTTGGAGCACCAGAAACACTTATTACAAAAGCGCCCACTGCGGATCTTGAGTGCCTTGACCCTGGTAAGCAAGATGAAGCCGCTTTGGGAGTGACTTACGATCAAATTGATGATTTTCTGGAAGGAAAATCTATCGAAACGAAAGCCGAGCAATTATTGATAACTATCTATCAGAAAACGCAACATAAACGGCAACCCATTGCTACCCTGTATGATAATGAGACCGTGTAATGGACACACTTAAACGTCGATATAATGACAGCAAATACCTCAACTTGAGTTAGAGAATCAAATTATGAGAAAAATAGAAGCGATTATTAAACCTTTTAAACTGGACGATGTTCGGGAAGTATTAGGCGAACTGGGCGTTGCCGGTATGACTGTTACCGAAGTGAAAGGATTTGGTCGTCAAAAAGGGCATACCGAATTGTATCGTGGTGCTGAGTATATGGTGGATTTTTTACCTAAAGTTAAAGTTGAAGTGGTGGTGCCGGATGATCTGGTGGATACCTGCATTGAGCATATTCTTGAAGTCGCAAGAACTGGCAAAATAGGTGATGGTAAAATATTTGTGTCTCGAGTGGACAGGGCGATCCGCATACGAACTGGCGAAATGGACGATGAAGCTATTTAATCGATAACAAAACAGTTGATTGGTGTTGAGTTGTTTTTAAGCACTAATACCATGCTTATGGTATTTGGGATTATACTAAACCATTAAAAAAGGCTTCTAAACAGAAGCCTTTTTTAATGGTTTAATAATTTTTAGCCAATCCTAGGAGGCGTCCTTGTTACAGTTTTGCAGCATACTCCGGGTAATTTAGCTTAAGTACATTTTTGGCTTTCTCGGATAGTTCACTTAAATTCAACAAGTCGTAAGCGGTTGCCATGACAACTAATGCATCGGGTATTGCTGTTGTTTTAGGGTAGTTTTCGACAATATATTGAGCTCTGTTAGCTGCAGCAATGTAGGCGCTTCGTTCCATGTAATAACGGGCAACATGCAGTTCGTAGCTGGCAAGGCGGTTACGCAGAAAAATCATACGCTTTTGCGCGTCTTTGGCGTAACTGCTGTTTGGGTATTTGCGCAGTAACTCGGCAAAATCGCTGAATGCCTGACGAGCCGTTGAAGCATCGCGCTGTGATAAGTCTGCTGATAATAGTTCTTTAAAAAAGCCCACTTCAGCCGTAAAGTTGGTCAGGCCTTTCATATAATAGGCGTAATCGACATTGTCGTGGTTTGGATTTTGCCGTATAAAGCGTTCTGCCGCTGAAATCGCTGACGCTGAATCTCTGGCCATATAATAGGCATAAATAAGCGATGTTTGAGCCTGATGAGAATATGGGCCAAACGGATAGAGGCTGTCGAGTTGTTCTAGATGCTGAATCGCAGACTGGTAATTGCCAGCTTTCATCGATGTTTGCGATTTTTCATACAGCTTAAAGGCATCATCCGCTAACGGAACCTCAACATCGTCGGTGGATGTAGAGGCGCAGGAAATCAGTAGCCCAGAAAGTAAAACACAAAATAAAACACGAAATTTTTTCATACTTCTCAATAGTTCGTTAAAATTTAATCATATCGTTAGTGTCAGGCATTCTACCGGAGCAAGCCAGCAAGGCCAATGACTATTTTCGACCCGAGTTTTCAAACAATTATAATTAGCTGAATACGCACAATAACAGTTGTAGAGGCTATTAACGCAAAAAGGTTCCCTAAAAACATAATCTGATGGAAAAACAAGAATTTAAACAATCCTTTACGGCAGATAAGTCTGACTTTGGTCAACGTTTTGATCAAACGGTTGCCAAGTATTGCACCGAAGTGTCTCGTTCAAAGCTGCAGGACTGGATAAAAAAAGGTTGCGTAAAGCTAAATGGGGAAGTGATCACTAAAGCAAGAGTTAAGCTGATGGGTGATGAAACCATCGAAATTGATGCCGAACTGGAAATAGCTGGTGAATGGCAGCCGCAGGACATACCCCTTGATGTGGTGTTTCAGGATGAACATATTCTGGTGATCAATAAACCTGCCGGGCTGGTGGTACATCCGGCTCCGGGCAATAAGGATGGTACTCTGGTCAATGCGCTGTTGCATCTGGATCTCGATCTAAAACATTTACCTCGCGCAGGCATTATCCATCGACTGGATAAAGAAACTTCAGGTTTGTTGATAGTGGCACGAACCTTGGAGGCGCATACTCATTTGGTGGCTCAGTTACAAGAGAGGGCATTCGAGCGGGAATATCAGTGCATTTGTCACGGTCAGATGGTTTCTGGCGGCAGCATCGATGAGCCCATAGGGCGACACCCTCAAAGCCGGATAAAAATGGCGGTGACCACCAGTGGTAAAGAAGCCATTACTCATTTTAGACTGCGCGAAAAGTTTAACGACTTTACTCATTTGAAGGTTAACCTTGAAACAGGGCGGACGCATCAAATTCGGGTTCATATGGCTCATTTACATTACCCGCTGGTGGGTGATCCAACCTATGGCCGCGCCAACTATGCGCCCAGCGGTTCCAGTGACCGCTTGAAGCAGGCGGTTCGTGGGTTTAAGCGACAAGCCTTGCACGCACGAAAACTTGGTGTGATGCATCCGGTAACACAAGAATCATTAAGCTGGGAAGTGGCACCGCCAGAAGACTACACAGAGTTGCTAAAAGTGCTGCAACAGGAAAACCCCATTTCATGACCGATGAGCATCGATTGACTCATCCTGACTGGCCAGTACCATCACAGGTTCATGCGATCATAACTACCCGTGTTGGAGGCTCAAGCCGAGGTGCTTTTCAAGGTTTGAATCTGGCGAGTCACGTGGGTGATGACCCTAAAAAGGTTGCCGCTAATCGGCTCGAACTGGAGCGTCTGGCAAACTTGCCTTCACAACCGGTTTGGCTCAATCAGACCCATTCAACTCAGGTGATCGCTGCTGACTCTAATATTGGGCTATTAACTGAACATCAGTCTGGGGTGCAAAAGGAACAACAGGCTAGTCATCATAACAATTCGAACACAGCTCTAGACGCCGATGCATCTGTTTCATCATCTTCAAATGTTGTTTGCTGCGTCTTAACGGCGGATTGCTTGCCAATATTGCTGACAAATCAGCAGGGTGACTGGGTGGCTGCCATTCACGCCGGTTGGCGTGGTTTATTAAATGGCATTATTGAAAACACACTCAGCCAATATTCTTCTAGCACTCATGAGTTACTGGCCTGGTTAGGGCCTGCCATCAGTCAAGCGAAGTTCGAAGTGGGTGCTGAGGTACGGCAAATGTTTTTGTCCCAAAATGCCAGTGATGACGTGTTTTTTAAAGTTTCTGGCGAAAAGTATCTGGCCGACTTATATGGCATTGCTCGTAGAAAATTGAATCAACAACATGTTGATGTTTATGGTGGTGACTATTGTACTTATCAGCAGCCTGAGTTGTTTTATTCCTATCGGCGTGATGGTGAAACTGGCAGAATGGCCAGCTTAATCTGGTTTGACAGAATAAATTAGGACGAAGAGTTTGTACGATTATTTATATTGGCTTACAGGATCAGCCATTGCTATTTTGCTTTGGACAGTAATCGGACTTAAAGCTAATCGGGCTGACTGGGGTTTTTGGTTAACCAACAGTATCGATGGGTGGATTCGAATCTTTTGTCGTTATTATCATCGGCTTGATGGCGACACAATTATTCTGCCCGAAAAAGGAGGCGCCATTGTGGTGGCTAATCACATTTCTGGATTGGATCCTTTCTTACTAATCGCTTCCTGTCGACGTCCTCTGCATTTTTTAATTGCTAAAGAAGAATACCAACGATTTGGTTTAACCTGGATGTTTAAACTGGCCGGTTGCATACCGGTGGATCGTTCAGGACGGGTTGATAAAGCCTTTAAAGAAGTCATTCGCCGCGTAAAACAGGGCGATGTTGTTGCATTATTTCCCCATGGAAAAATTCATCTGGACAGTGATGAAAAAATACAAATAAAACCAGGGTTAAGACGATTATCACAAAAACTCGATTGTCATGTTTACCCTGCGCGAATTGAAGGCGTTAAAGGCCCAGGCAGTGTTTTTACAGGCGTAGTTTTACGCGGTAAAGCACGACTCACTTGCTTCCCATCGCTGGCCAGCTATCATTTCTTACAAGATGACATTGATGTTCAACTGGGCGCTGTATTGTTAGGAAGAAACACCGATACAAACTTGTTCGATCATACATAAAGTTCAGTGGTGCGTTGAATTTATCGTTTTTCGCCCCAATTTATAGGTCAGTGTTATTGTTAAAAATAGTTATGATCTAAAGGTGGAGTAAACGGTCATGAGAATGGATAAGTTAACCAGTAAGTTTCAACTGGCTATTGCCGATGCGCAATCGCTTGCGATTGGTCGCGATCATCAATTTATTGAGCCGGTACACCTGATGGTTTCATTAATCAATCAGGAAGGTGGCACGGTTCGTCCATTATTGACCAAAGCCTCGGTCAATGTTCATGCTTTGCGTTCTCAATTATTGGAAGCCCTCGATCAGTTACCTCAGGTTGAAGGTAACGATGGTGAGATCCATATATCCAATGATTTGGCCCGTCTGTTAAATCTTTGCGATAAAATATCTCAACAGCGAAATGATCAGTATATTTCTTCCGAATTGTTTGTATTGGCGGCTCTTGATGATAAAGGGAATCTTGGCAGAATTTTAAAGGATTTGGGTGCTGATAAAAAATCTATAGAACAAGCGATAGAAGATGTTAGGGGCGGACAATCTATCGATGACCCCAATGCCGAAGAGCAGCGCCAAGCATTAGAAAAGTTTACTGTGGATCTTACTGAACGTGCAGAGCAAGGCAAACTTGACCCGGTTATCGGTCGCGACGATGAAATACGCCGAACCATTCAAGTGTTACAACGACGATCAAAAAACAATCCAGTATTAATAGGCGAACCCGGTGTTGGAAAAACAGCCATAGTTGAAGGCTTGGCACAGCGAATAGTAAACGGCGAAATACCCGAAGGATTAAAAGGAAAACGAGTTCTATCATTAGATATGGGCGCGTTAATTGCCGGAGCAAAATATCGAGGCGAATTTGAAGAGCGACTCAAAGCTGTATTGAATGATTTGGCAAAACAGGAAGGTCGCATCATTTTATTCATCGATGAATTACATACCATGGTTGGTGCTGGGAAAGCCGACGGTGCGATGGATGCGGGAAATATGTTAAAGCCTGCACTGGCAAGAGGAGAGCTTCATTGTGTTGGTGCAACAACGTTGGATGAATATCGTAAATACGTTGAAAAAGACGCGGCACTCGAACGTCGCTTTCAAAAAGTTCAAGTGGACGAACCCAATGTTGAAGATACAATCGCGATTTTGCGTGGCCTAAAAGAACGCTACGAAGTCCATCATGGTGTTGAAATTATTGACCCTGCCATAGTAAGTGCGGCAACCTTATCTCATCGTTATATATCTGATCGGCAGTTGCCGGATAAAGCGATCGATTTAATTGATGAAGCCGCCAGTCGTATCCGGATGGAAATAGATTCCAAGCCGGAAGAAATGGATAAGCTTGAACGTCGAATGATCCAGCTGAAAATTGAGCGAGAAGCGTTAAAGAAAGAAAAAGACGACAGTTCTCGTAAACGATTGTCGGATCTTGAGCAGCAGATAGAAACACTGGAGCGAGAGTTTGCTGAGTTAAATGAAATCTGGACGGCTGAAAAAGCAGCGTTACAAGGTACCACTCACATTAAAACCGAATTAGAGCGGGCTCGGCTAGAGCTTGAAGCAGCGAGTCGGGCAAGTGATCTTGGTCGAATGTCCGAACTGCAATACGGCAAAATCCCCGAGCTTGAAAAGCAGTTGGACATTGCCGCACAAGCCGAAATGCACGATATGACCTTGTTAAGAAATAAAGTCACCGAGAATGAAATTGCAGAAGTGGTTTCGAAATGGACCGGTATTCCTGTGTCGAAAATGCTTGAAGGTGAGCGAGAGAAGTTACTCAAAATCGAAGAGGGTTTACATCAACGAGTGGTTGGCCAAAACGAAGCGGTTACAGCCGTTTCTAATGCCATTCGACGTTCCCGTGCAGGCTTGTCCGATCCGAATCGTCCGAATGGTTCCTTTTTATTTTTAGGGCCAACGGGCGTTGGTAAAACCGAATTATGTAAAGCGCTTGCTGAGTTTTTATTTGACAGTGAAGAAGCGATGATCCGCATCGACATGTCGGAGTTTATGGAAAAGCATTCGGTGGCCCGATTGATCGGTGCTCCGCCAGGATACGTTGGGTATGATGAAGGTGGTTATCTGACGGAGGCTGTTCGTCGTAAACCTTATTCAGTGATTTTGCTGGATGAAGTGGAAAAAGCACATCCGGATGTTTTTAATGTCTTGTTGCAAGTACTCGAAGATGGCCGGTTGACCGATGGTCAGGGGCGCACCGTAGACTTTAGAAACACCGTGGTGGTTATGACCTCTAATCTTGGCTCCGATATTATTATGGAAGAGTCCGGTAAAGGGGACTACCAAGCCATAAAAAGTAAAATTATGGACGTCATTGGTCAGTTTTTTCGACCAGAGTTTATTAATCGTGTGGACGAAACTGTGGTATTTCACTCATTGCCCGAAGAAGCCGTTAAGCAAATTGCAAAAATTCAATTGCAATTATTACGGGATCGTTTAAGTGATCATGACCTACAGCTTGATGTTGATGAAGAGGCTTTAAGCTTGATTGCTAAGCGTGGCTTTGATCCTGTGTATGGCGCTAGACCGCTTAAACGTGCTATCCAGCAGTGGCTCGAAAATCCATTGGCGCAAAAAATTCTCGAAGGTGGATTTTCTGCAGGGGAGACTATTTTAGTGCAAACGGAAGATCAGGAGATTGTCTTTCGATAAGATGAGTTTATTGTAAACATTGTATGAACCACACAAATAATATTCATCAATAAAAAAAGCGAGGTTGCCCTCGCTTTTTTTATTGATGAATTAATGTTGGTCAACTTGCCTATTTATTGCGATTCAGACTGACTGTTGCAATACTCATCAATCTGCCGCTGGGTTTCTTTTTTCTTGGCTTCTTTTTCTTCTTCCGTCATTAGTCGAGTACCGCCTTCAACAGCGACTTTAATTCGCGATGCGTTATTAAGAGTGCTCATGTTGGCTTTGGCAATTTTACAGGCTTCTGCCATTTGTTGCTGAGCCTTCGAGAGTTGCTCTTCAACATCGGAGTTGTCCTGTTTTTTAGCATCGAGCTTTTCGGTAATGGCGCTGGCACTGCCGGTTGATTTGGAACGACGCACTTTAATGCGTTCAAATGGGACACCCTTGGGAGGTCTATCACCAAACTTAATATTACCTTCGGCATCTTTCCATTTATACAGAACATCTTCGGCAGCCAGAGTCATTAAGCTGAACATGGCCAGAAAACCAGTGATTAATACATTACGAAACATGGTAATAAATCCTTAGAATACAAAGCGATATCTACTAATATAGCGCCAAAGCAGGGTTAAAGTCAGCATAGGAGTCGACAAAAAGTACAATTATTTCGACTGTATCTCAGTTTTGAGGGTGTTTTCTTCCACAAAGCCAAGTACATATTGGTACATTTCTGAGTGTTTATCGGCAAGCGCCGAGTCAACCACTACACATTTTATACCATCAATTACTGCAGGCCTGAGCAGTGGAGAGTAATACATACGGCGGTTTCGAAAGGTGCAAAGCCCGCCACACAAGCGTTCTGCCCAGTCAGACGGGCGAAATTTTTGTCCGGCCTTATTGAGTCCAATAATAACAAGCTTCTCATTTTCAGCGATTTGCATAGTCTAAATTCTTTTATGCGATGGATGTTTGTTTCGGGCGCGCGTATCTTGACATATCGGTTATATCTGTCAACTTCCCATTAATCGGGCTTTAAGTGTATTGCGCATTTATCAATGGCTTAAAGCCATGTAAACTAGGTAACTCGTTGAACTTATAAGAATTCTAGCAGAGAGAGCGTGTAACGCTATTATATTGAGACAATCTGTATGACAAATAATGAAGTAAAAAGTAAAACACCATCACGAGGCATTTACCTGTTACCTAATTTATTAACCACCGCAGGCTTATTTGCCGGCTTTTTTGCGGTGGTTGCATCCATGAAGGGGCAGTATGAAATGGCTGCCATCGCAATTTTTATTGCTATGATCATGGATGGTCTGGACGGGCGTGTAGCAAGAATGACCAATACACAGTCTGACTTTGGTGCCGAATACGATTCAATGGCAGATATAGTATCTTTTGGTATTGCACCTGCTCTGGTTATTTACAACTGGGCTTTATCCAGTCATGGAAAACTAGGTTGGCTTGCAGCATTTGTATTTGTGGCCGGTGGCGCATTACGACTTGCCCGTTTTAATACTCAGCTTGGCACGTCTGATAAGCGCTATTTTCAAGGGCTTGCGATACCTTCGGCTGCGGCTATCTTGGCGGGTATGGTCTGGTTAGGTGTCGATCTTGAGATTGATGGTCAAGTATACGGTATCTGGATTTCAATCATTACCATGCTGCTAGGGTTAAGCATGGTCAGCAATTTACGCTATTACAGTTTTAAAGAAGTCGACTGGCGTGGAAAAGTGCCTTTTATTGCGGTATTAGTGGTGGTGCTGGCGTTTGTACTCATTGCTTACCAGCCGCCGGTTGTTTTATTTACCGTCTTCAGTGTTTACGCACTCTCAGGACCAGTATTAACGTTATGGCAAAAACGTAATTTAATGCTGCGTCGTGGTGAACGTGCTAAAGCTAAGAATTCCTCAGAAGACACTTAGATGTAATGGCGGTAAAGCTCCGTCATTACCTTACTTAAATAGTGGTTCAAACAATACCCGACCAGAATGATGGACGGGTATTTTCTTCCTTTTGTCGAAATCCTTTATTTCTTCATTTGAATCTAAAAGGGTTTCCATTTCGTAACATATTATAGTGGCGTGCATCCTTAATACCAAAGGAGTCTCTATGATAATCAAAAACAGTCGAACAACCCCAGATTATAATCGGCCCGAACATGAAGTGATCGACGAGTCTACTTATTGGAATCGTCGCCAGTTTATCGGTGGGCTTACTGTCGCCGCTGCCTCACCTTATATAGCTGCAGGTAAAACAGCTTCTGGGCATTATTCGACCGATGAAAAGTTAACATCCGAATACACAGTGACTCATTATAATAATTTTTATGAGTTCTCACTCAGCAAAGACGGTCCTGCAAAACTTGCAAAAGACTTTCAGCCTCTGCCCTGGCATGTGACGATTGAAGGCGAGGTTGAAAAGCCGGGGCGGTATTCTTTCGAAGATATACTGAAGTGGGCGACATTGGAGGAGCGAATTTATCGTTTGCGGTGTGTTGAAGCCTGGTCAATGGTTGTGCCCTGGAAAGGTTTTGAACTAAATCAGCTGATCAAACAGGTTAAACCAACCAGTAAAGCCAAATATATTGAATTCGAAACGCTCTATGATCCGGAAAGGATGCCAGGTCAAAAGCGCGGAGCCCTTGGCTTTTTCTCTCTGTCCTGGCCTTATAAAGAAGGACTAAGAATGGATGAAGCGATGCATCCGTTAACTTTATTAACCACGGGTGTGTTCGGTAAAACGCTTCCGGCTCAAAATGGCGCGCCATTGCGTTTAATAATTCCCTGGAAATATGGCTTTAAAAGCATTAAATCGATAGTCAAAATTCGGTTTGTCGAAAAGCAGCCTTTAAACACCTGGCAACAGTCTGCGCCGAGTGAATATGGATTTTACGCTAATGTGAACCCTGAGGTTGATCACCCTCGCTGGAGTCAGGCGACTGAGCGACGTTTGATCGATGAGTCGCTGTTTGGTACCAAGCGGATCGATACAGAACTGTTTAATGGCTACGGTAAGCATGTGGCACATTTATACAAAGGTATGAATTTACGGAAAAACTTTTAAGCAATGATGCAAGTAATGATTCGGGGGGTGCTTCACCTGTTGGCTTTATCACCTCTCGCTTATTATATTTACGCTGCAGTGAGTCAGTCCCTGGGGGCGGATCCTCAGGAAGTGCTTCTGCACGGCTTTGCCATCTGGGCGTTAAGATTTTTACTACTATCCCTGGCTATTTCGCCAGCGAGGCGACTTTTAAAAGCCAACTACCTGATCCGTTATCGGCGTATGCTCGGTTTGTACTTCTTCTTTTACCTATGTTTGCACCTTCTTGTGTACTTATGGTTCTTTTTGGGCTGGCAGTGGGCTTCTATCGGTGAAGAAATTGTTGAGCGACCTTATATTACCGTGGGAATGTTGGCTTTTTTGTTGACTATTCCTTTAGTGGTTACCTCAACCAAAGGAATGCAACGTCGCCTGCGACAAACATGGAGTAAGCTGCATAAACTGGTTTATTTGATAGCGATTTTGTCGATCATTCATTTCATCTGGCAAAGTAAGGCGGATTTAAACGAGCCGCTTATCTATCTAATAATACTTCTGTTTTTATTATCGTTCAGAATCCGACCATATCTGGCTAAATTACGTGCGTAAATCAGCCTAATTGAACGATAAGTAATCGCCTTTAAAATTCTTTTATATTTTTTAAATTAAACGCTTGCCAAGCGTAATTTAATCCTTATAATGCGCATCTCGCTTAGGGCAGCAGGCCTTCTTCAACGAAGAGTCTAAGTCAGTTTTCAAGCGGTTTTGCAGGAAGCAAAACAAACACAAAATAAAGTGTTGACAGGATGTTTGAGTGGCGTATAATTCGCGCCCCAACGTTGAGAAAGCGACGTTGAGTTGGTCAGGCAGGTTCCTGATTAACATGTTCTTTAACAGATTGATGAAATAATTTGTGTGGGCACTCAGAGCGATAAAGTCAATAACG
>NZ_QGGU01000016.1 GCF_003148745.1 Pleionea mediterranea
ATTGAAACCGTCTTTGACCAGTTAAAAAATATAGCTCAAATTGAGCACACCAGGCATCGTAGCTGTATATCGTTTATGGTGCACTTAATCGCCGGATTGATTGCTTATACATTTAAGCAACAAAAGCCGAGCATCAATGTAACTCGGCTTTAAATCTTATGCAGATCTGAGGTTACTTATCTCGGTATGGGATTGGGTGCTGCGTCTTATAGGAAATAGTGGCAATACTCTCTCATATTTAAATAATGCTTTAAGGCTCGCTTTTTTATAACCCATCGAGTGTCTACAAAAAGAAGATCAGAGGGCTTGTGAATATTTACTATTTTTACTTAGTTAAGTCAGATGTAGTATGTATTTGCTTGATATGGATTCATATGGCAAATGAGTGCTATTAAAAAGCTGCCTTCCTTGTGCCTTATGAAAGAACAATCGTTAAATCAATATTGGAATAATCAAAATGCAAAAAACAATTGTAACCACTTTTGGGGTGTTTGCTTGTAGTTTTGCGATGGTTACAGATGCTTCTAACTTAGAGGTTTCGAAGTCTGTAGTGATGTCAGCTCCAGTAAAGGTATCAAAGCCATTACGGGAAGCGGCAAAGCCATTACCTAAAATTACTCAGCAACGTAAATTTAAAATGACTCAGTCTGGAGAGCAGGTTCCAGGTTATGATAAAACATGGGAAGTTCCTAACAGGTTTCCTTTCAAAGACGAAGATTTACGCTTACCGGAAAATTTTGTCGATCCGGTTGCACAAACTCAATTAGAAAAATCGCCTTACCGACGATTAGCACCTGAATTAGGTGTTAGTTTTGACGGTGTCGCGAACGTCACTGGTGCGGTTCCACCTGATACTAATGGTGATGTGGGCCCTAATCATTATGTTCAGAGTGTTAATGTTGCATTAGCAGTCTTTGACAAAAGTGGAAACGAATTATTAGCCCCAACAGCGATTAATGCTTTATGGACAGGTTTTGGCGGTATATGTGAAACCAACAACAATGGCGATCCTATTGTTTTGTACGATAGCGCAGCTGATCGTTGGATGATCAGTCAGTTTGCTTTAAACGGCACTGATAATCATCAGTGTATAGCTGTTTCAACCACTAATGATCCGACAGGAAGTTATTACCTTTATGATTTCGAATACGGAGAGTTAATGAATGATTATCCGCATTTTGGGGTTTGGACTGATGGTTATTACATGGGGGTTAACCAGTTCGATTCTACCAATGGATTTTCTTTCCAAGGTGGTGGTGTTGTTGCTTACGAGCGAGAAAAAATGTTAGTAGGTGCTCCTGCACAACAAGTTAAGTTTGATATGGACGGAAATGTTCCAACTGTATTTACACCTATGCCATTGGATATTGATGGCTTACTGCCACCACCTGATGGCTCTAACCAATACTTTATTTGGTCTAGTGCCGATACTGGTCAAACAGATCGTCTCCATGTTTGGGAGTTTGATGTTGACTGGAACAATACAGCTAACTCAACATTTACTCCGGTAACTACTATTAATGTTACGCCTTATGGTAGTGCTCCAGCTGTTACACAGCCAAATGGTCAAGATTTAGATTCGTTAAGTATTCGTTCTATGTTTCGTGCTGCTTATCGAAACTTGGATGGACAAGGTAAAATAGTTTTTACTCATAATATAGCTGGCCCAAATGCCGACCAAGCTGCGCTACGTTGGTATGAGATAGATGTTGATCAAGTAGCTGGAAACGCAAGCTTGGTGAATGAAGGCACTTTCGCGCCTGATACTGAGTCTCGCTGGATGGGAAGTGGCGCGATGGACGTAAATGGAAATATTGCGTTTGGTTACAGTATAGCGAGTAGCACTCGGGTACCATCAATTAATGCTGCTAGCCGTTTAGCTGGTGACCCTGCGAATACTTTAACAAATGAAATTACTTTACACACAGGCGAAGGTTCTCAGTCAGGAGCAAGCCGTTGGGGTGACTACTCCAGTATGAGTATTGACCCAACTGATGATTGTACATTCTGGTTTACCACCGAATATTATAAAGCTGGTGATGATGGATCAACGGCTTGGTCAACTCGAATTTCTTCATTTAAAGAGCCTTCTTGTACAGCGGGGCCTAGAGGTGAGTTATCAGGCACAATTACTGATGCGGATTCAGGCGATGCTATTGCCAACGCTACTGTCACAGCCGGGTTGTTCTCAACTCAGACTGATGCTGAAGGTAATTATAGCTTAACACTTCCTATTGGTGATTATGATGTTACTGCATCTCGATATGGTTGGAATGAGTCTACTCCGGTTTCGTCTACTGTAGAGGAAGAGCAAGATACGGATCGAGATATTTCGCTAACCCCAGCAGACGCTGTCGTGGTTACCGGAAATGTTTCTGATGGTGGTGGTCTAACGGCTGCATTATATGCGCGGGTTGACGTTACTGTACCTGGAAATGTATTAACTGCTTATACGAATCCTAGTACTGGAGAGTACTCTATTTCATTGTTTGAAGGCACAACGGTTGTTTTTTCTGTAAGTGAAGTTGGTTCTGGTGGCTATATGTCGGCTGATCGCGACGTACTACCTGAAGCAGGAATGAGCAATGAAGACTTTGTACTAATGCCTAATTCAAACTGTACAGCTTTAGGCTACGAATGGTCAGACCCTGCATTTTTTGAAGCTTTTGATGTATTTCCTGCTGAAGGCTGGAGCGTTATCGATGAGAACAGCGGTGGTTTAGTTTGGAGCTCTTATAGTGCTTCTGGCCGATCGCTTGGCTTTGAGTCAGATGCTGCGATCAGTGATAGCGATGCTGCTGGCCAAAGTGTGACTGGTGATACTTCCCTTGTTTCGCCAGTGATTAATGTGGCAGATTTGGGAACTACTGTTCTTGAGTTTGATTCATATTTTAGAACATTCACAGGAGCCGATTCAGTTGATATTGATATCAATGTGGATAATGGTGGCTGGACAAATATTGGCTCTTTAAGTGCAACAGCAGCAATTGAACCAAACTCAATTGATGTTGCCGCTAATATTGCTGGAGCTACAAGCTTCCAGATTAGGTTCCGTCATTATAATGCAAATTGGGAATGGTACGCTGTTATCGATAATGTTCGATTTGGCAACCGTGCTTGTGTTGTAGCTGATGGGTCGGTTGTTTCTGGTTTTGTGATTGATGCAAATACTGGTACTAGCTTAAACAACGCAGAAGTTCAGGTTGAAGGTGAGCTAGTTGCAATGTCTTCAGCGACGCCGGGTGATGATGTAATCAGTGACGGTTACTTTAGAGCATTTATTCCTACCGATGCGACAGATATTACTGTTTCATTGCCTATGTATGAGATAGCAAGTGTTGACGCCTCCGACATCTCTTTGGCAACGCCTGTTGCATTAAACGCAGGCTTACTGGAAACCAGTGCCGAAACATTGTCTGTTGAACAAACAGCAGGACGTAGCAGCTCTGAAACTCTTTCTGTTACGAACTCGGGTTCCGCTGAGGCAGAGTTCAATGCATTCTTTATTAGAGGTGATGCTACTGAGTTGATGACAGGTCCATTTCATTCAACTACACGTCACTTTGGCCCTAAAGACTTGAATGAGTTTACAACCAAGAAAATCAGACATCACGTAGAGCTCGATATAGAGAGTTTTGCCCCAGGTGATATTGTTGGTGTGTTTCCGACCGAGTTAGCATTAGGCTGGAGTATTTCTACGGATCGCAATACTGGTGAATTCTGGGTTGGTGATTTGGTCGCAGGTGGTGCAAGTGCTGATGCAATACATAAGTATGATTCGTCAGGCGTGCTAACAGGCGAAAGCATAGATGTTTCTGGATGGGTAGAGTCTTTCCATGCAGACACCGCGTTTAATCAGCGTACGGGTAAGTTGTGGTCGGTTAATGTGGGTGGCGATAATTGTATTTACGAGTTAGATACAGAAGCCCTAATATCTACTGGTAATACTATCTGTCCTGCATTTGGTGTTTCACAACGTGGTTTAGCCTATGATCCTGTAACAGATACATTCTACTCAGGCTCATGGAATGACAGCATCATTCATCAGTTTACAACCGACGGAGAACTTTTACGCTCGATAAATGTTGGGTTGGCAATTGCTGGTTTGGCTTATAATCCTGAAACCCGACACTTATTTGTTAGTGTAAACGGAGCTTCATCAGATGGCGACTTTGATATTGTAGTGCTTGATGCTGCATCTCCAACATTATTTAAACTTGGTGGGTACAACATTACTTTAGATGTTGATTCTGATGGAGTTGTTGATGATGTGATTACTGACTTTGGTCAAGCTGGTTTGGATCTTGATTGTGAAGGTAACCTGTGGATGGTTGAGCAAAATCAGCAGTTTGCTATTGGATTTGAATCTGGTGAAACCGGCGTTTGTAATTGGAATAATGTGCCCTGGTTGTCATTATCATCCATTGAAGGAGAGCTTAGTGTTGACGATGCAAATGATATTGAGGTTACTTTTGATTCAGCTGGAATGATGGCTGGAGAATATGCTGCGTCAATTGTATTTGCTAATAACACTCCTTATGGCGTTGAAACTGTACCTGTAACTATGACTTTGAATGAGCCGCAGTTTGGTTCTACACAGTTTGTTGTTACATCAGTTGATGTTAACGAAGGTGAAGATGCTACGGTAATGGTTGAGCGTGTTGGGGGAGCTGACTTCTCAATATCGGTTGATTATGCGACATCAAATGGCTCAGCTACCGCGGGAACTGATTACACTGCAACTTCAGGAACGCTGGTATGGTCTGATATGGATACCTCTGCCAAATCAATAACCGTTCCAACTTTCGAGCTGAATGAGCATAAAAGTTTTACTTTGATGTTATCCAACCCACAGGGCGGTTCCGAAATGGGGACGAAAACCACAATGGTTGTTAGTATTATCGATCAACCGAAAGGTGGTGGTGCTATTGGTGGGGCTGTGCTGGCATTCTTATCACTGATGATGATGTATCGTCGTCGTCAAACCGCAATCTAATTCTAAAGTGAACCTATTGGGAGTTACTCATGTAACTCCCAATTTTTGGAATAATATTAAGAATTAGATTTAGGAGTGTATTATGAATAAATTAATTTGTTCTGCTGGTTTGTTAATAGCAAGCTCATTAATTAGTGCAAACGATAATATTTCGTTTGACTATTTACAAGCAGGCTATTCAACAGTAGAGCTCGAAAGCTTGCCTGGTGATCCAAGTGAGTTTACAGGGTATAGCATTGCTGGCTCATATAAATGGATGGAAAACGTTTTTATTGCTGGTGAATATAATTCGACATCAGATATTGGTGTTGATGTAAACTACTCTAAGTTAGGCGTTGGTTACATTCACCCTTTAGAAAACGACATGTCAATGTTTTTGCAAGCAAATTATATTGTTGCTGAATTAGGCAGTCGACTCGCTGGTGACTTTGATGACAAGGGGTTTAGTGTTGAGGCTGGACTAAGGGCTTTGCTAACTGACAGTTTTGAATTAAAAGGTGTAGTTGAATTTCAGCGAGATGCAGATATGGATCGAAACTATGTCGTTCTGGGCGGAAACTATAACTTTAATTCTTCGCTTTCAGCTTATATTGATTATAAGACAGAGTCAGATAGTGATATTATAGTTTTAGGTGCTAGATATAACTTTTAACCATCATCAGGTGTTTGTATCTACAGGCACCTGAATTTTAACAACAGTGTATATGGTTTATTATTTGAGATTGATATGAAAAATACCGTTATAGTTATCTTAATGCTATTTACTATTGGATGTACGACTAACAATGATGAAAATATGACATCGAAAGACTCTGAGAAAAAAACGCCAAAAGTATCTAAGGTTGAAAGCAAAACATCTCAACCAATTAAACATAACGAAGGAAATGTAGAAAAGAGTGAAGAAACATATGAAGTCCCTAATCAATTTCCACTGGAAGAAAAGGGTACTTTTTGCAAGGGAAAGGATAAGGTTATTGAAAATAAAGATGATAAAACTCAAGGTGGTAAAGCTAAAGATCATAGCTCTTCTGAAAAGTGTGAAAATAAAAGTGAATAGTTTTATTCATTAGCCAGTGATAGAGTAAGTCGATTTATTCTCTCTATCTTATTTGTCCAGCTTTCAAAGCTTAATTTTCTTCTCTATTAAATCTAAAATTATTCACAGCCTTATCTGGTTAGAAAAGTTGTGAGTATCATAACGAAGTCCAGAATGTTTATTAATCAAAAATCTAGAATGTTTAGTTGCTTTTTGCCAAAGCTCAGTTGTTATTATGCGGCTGCTATAATATTAAGTGTTACGCTAGTTACTTCTATAAATTTAAGTGCCTCATCTCCAGCAAGCTTAAGTAAACAACAGAATGGTAGTCATGCTTCGGAATCAGTGGAAGACAAAATAACAATAACCTTGATTGAAGATCCTTTGTTATCGAAAGCACCTGAGACAGTATCTGCAGAAAATATAAACCTTAATGATATTATTGAACAACCTGATTCAATTTTAGATTTTATTGAAAATGCTCAAGGTGTTTCTGCTAATGGGCAGGGAGGATTATTTCAAACTTGGTCTATCCGAGGTGTGGCTAAACATAGAGTGCGAACATTAGTTGAAGGCATTCCTCTGGTTACTGAAAGAAGAGCAGGGATCTCTGCGTCGTTTATTGAGCCGACTATGCTAAGTTCAATTGATATTGTTAGAGGGCCTGTTTCAACATTTTTTGGTACGGGCGCTTTAGGGGGAGCTGCAAATATGTATATGGCTGACCCTGTTGGAACAAGAATTAGTAGTGGATTTCAAACACAAGGGAATGCACGGTATTTTTCACTATTGCATCAAGAGGGTTCTTCTGCACTTGGTATTTCTCATCGCAAGGCAGCAAATAGCGAAGCGGCTAATGGTCAAAAACTAAATGATAGGTTTGAGTTGAAAAACTTTTATTGGAAGCAGCAGTGGGATGCTGAATCAACCCACTACGAGTTCATTTGGTTGGAGGCTCAAACAGATAATATTGGTAAGTCAAATTTACGTTATCCAAGCGAACGTGTGACGACTTATCCTAAAGATGATCATCGACTGATTCGATTGTCAGCGAATCAAGAATCAGGAGCCAGCTGGGCATTATATTGGCATCCAAGCGATTTGATTTCTGAGAACGTTCGCGTTGGTGAGCGAATTAATACAAGCATTAATCAGTCTGATGACTTTGGTGCTAATTTTCGCCAACCTCTATGGTTTTCTGAACATTCCCAAACAACACTAGGTCTGGATTGGTTCGCCAGACGCTCGGTAAATGCAACCGAGAGAGAACAACAAATTAATGATGAAAATAGTCAGTGGTTTTCAATAATGAAGAGTGGGGAGCTAGATGATATAGGAATCTTTTTATCAAGTCGCTTCCAGTATAGTGATACAAATTGGCACATAGGCACTCGTTATAATTGGCATCAGGAATCCGTTGGTCATTCAAAAAGCATAACCGATGAAGCATCGAGTGTTTTTATCGGTTTAGACACAACACTATCCTCAAACTGGATATTAACAAGTAATCTTTCAAGCGGATTTCGTTTTCCAACTTTGTCGGAAAGGTTTTATACGGGAACTACAGCACGAGGTGAAGTAGTTTCTGTTACTGAGCTAGAAACTGAACGTTCTACTAACTTTGATTTAGGGGTGAAATGGTCTTATAAGTCAAGTCAGTTGCAATTGCAGATGTTTCATATGAAAGTAAATAATTATATCGAGCGGGTTAAACTTCAAGATGGTCGAAATTCATATCTCAATCGTGATCAAGGTAATATTTCAGGTCTTGAAATTCGCTATCAACAGCGTAAAAAAGAGCATTTTTGGAAAGTAGATTATAATCGATATATAGGAAAGGATGAAAACGGTCGTTGGCTTTCCGATATACCTGCAGATGAATTGACGGTGACTTATCGTTATCAAATTGAACAGTGGGATTTAGGTTTTAATTGGCGATATCGTAGAGAAAAAAGTGATGTGGGTATCGGAGAGTCGGCAACTGATGATGCTAATATTATAGCGCTGCGCCTGCAATATATGTTGGATCAACAGTGGACATTCTCGGGTTACATCGACAATGCTTTAAATAAATTATATGTTGCGTCAAATGATGATTTAGATACTTGGGCTAAAGGACGCACTGTCGGCTTTAGTGTTCACTGGACCATGCTCCCTTAATTATAGAGGGGAGGAAAGCAGTTAAAAATTGTTTTAGTTAATTCAACATTGGAATTTAGCGTAATCAAAAAAATATAATGTCTAGGCCAATCATTCTTTACTACGATAAGAGGTTAAGTAAAGAATGCTGTTCTCTTCATCACTTCCAGGATTGACGATCTAAATTAACATCGTGCAATTCACTGGTATTAAATACAGGTTGTTTCACACCAGCTTTTAATTGTTGATCGTAATCATTCAGTGCTTTTTGGCCGGTTTTAAATAAGAACGCCAGCGCAATTAGATTACCCAGTGCAAGCAATCCTACCGCTAAATCTACAGGGATTATTTACCTATCGTAAATTCTATTTATCCTGAAAATATTGCAAACAATTACTTCACAAGTAAAGACATGTCAATGCCAACTGCTGATTGTTAGCCGCTATCAAACCACTGATATACGCATCTTGCGGCAATTGATTCACTGCTTAGAATTACTAATTGCACTCTAAAAAGATATTGTTTTACGAAATAATATTTATGCAAAACGTAATAAAAATGTTGTTTTTCGCTATTTTTTAGCCTAGAGTATAGGTTCGTAATCATCAAGTGAGTGTTGTTATGTCTGCTCGTGTTTTGCTTTTATTTTTAACCTTATCAGTGGTGCTCACTGTTGCTGTGACGATGATTTCTGCTGTTGCCGCTATTGCTTTACCTTTATTGAACGAGTCTTTGTTAACTTCCTGGTCGGTGGTTTCTGGGCAGGGGAGTGAGGCTGTTATGGTTGCCGAAGCGAGCCAGTCGTCGTCAGTTGAGTTGACAGAGGGCGTACTAACCGTAAGTACCACTACGATTACTTTCGGCTTTATTCGAGCGATGAATATTTTATTAGTGGGTGGCGTTGTTACTGCAATTATCTGGAGTTTGCGTCAGGTAGTGAGTGATATTCAAAGCGGTCGTCCATTTAATTCGAGTAGTATCCGATATTTAAGGCGCACAGGCTATTTGTTGGCATTGTTACCCGCTTGGTTGTTCATGGAAGTATTTATTCGGTTTTATATGTTTTCGCCCAGTGCAGTCAGTAAGGCAGACTTTTATATGACTCATATAAAATTTTTGACAGAAGATGGAGCTCAGTATTTTATTTACCCAGATTTTGATATGGGCTACTTAGTCGCTGGCATGTTTGTTTTGGTGATTGCTCAGGCATTTAAAGTGGGACATGATTTACAACTCGACAGCGATGAAATTATCTAATGACAATTATTGTAAACCTTGATGTGATGATGGCGCGTCGAAAAATAAAGATGAAAGACTTAGCATCTGCAATGGATATATCAGCAACCAATTTGTCATTGTTGAAAAATGGGCATGTACGAGGCATTCGTTTTGCGACTTTGGAAGCTCTTTGTCGCATCCTCGAATGCCAGCCTGGTGATTTATTAGAGTATAAGGATGATTCTGAATGAAAATATTAATATTTATTTGTACATCAGTATTGCTGATCGGATGTAGAAATATAAAGACGGAACAGTTAACGACTATTCCCGAGAATGTAAAAAGTAGTATTCAAAAAGCGGTTAATAGTGGTCATCGGCCGGGTGTCGTAATTGGGCTAACTAATCCAAACGGTTCCTATTTTTATAGTTACGGAACTGCTGAGGCTGGAAAAGAAAAAGCAATTAACAAGAATACGCAATTTGCTATTGGCTCGTTAACAAAACTATTCACTTCTGAATTACTGCATCTACAGGTAAGAGATAAAGTAGTAACTTATCAAACACAGTTAAAAACAATTTGGCCTCAAGTTAACGATGGTGCCAATACTGAGTTATGGCAGCTTGCGGATCATAAAGCTGCCTTACCAAGAAAAATTTCAAGCAATGCTCTAGCGAATAATGATGCTTCAGAACTTTTAGCTCTATTGAAAAGAGAAGTCACTCTGCCGAGCAATACTCAATATTCAAATGCGGGGTTTGCAATATTAGGATTGGCTCTTATGGAAACAACTGAGGCAGATCTGTCCTCTTTACTTGAAAAAAAAGTACTCAAGCCTATGGGGCTTAAAGACACTGGCTATCAAGCTAGTTTTGAGCATTTAGCCAGTCCGCATCACGTTATGATGTCGATAAAGTCTTTTCGATCAGAAGTTCCATCTATTGCCCATGGTGCTGGAGGTCTTTATTCAACTGCAAATGACTTAATTACCTTTTTAAATGTTAAAATGGAACCTGCATCTAAAAATCTATCCAGTACAAAGTCAGTCGAAGACTTTTCATTTGAAAAACTTGGCTGGAAGAAACATCAAGATGATTCTTTTATCAGTTATTATCATGGTGGTGATGGCAACGGCTATCAGGCCTTTATTGGGTATCGACCGGATAATAGAGCTGGTGTTGTGTTATTAAGCAACTCGAGTGCTGATGATGATTTGCAGCAAATTGCTTTACACTTAATTAATCCTGGTATTGATCTGCCAGACTTTGAAACTCCTCCAGCAAGAATGCTCAGTCATGAAAGTTTAGCGCCATTAGTCGGTGAATATTTCTTAAAAAGTGATCCAGAGGGTAATTCATTTAATTTTATTAGTGATGAGGGGCAAATGATTTATCTGGAAAAAACACCAAATAATAAAGTTGTGCGTCGTACTCGATTATTTGGTGTTACCGACAAAAAATTTGAGATGGCTGAAATGCCGTTGACAATTGATTTTTCAATGTCAAAAAGTGACTCTTTCGATGCAATCATGCGCTACCAGAATAAAGTATTCTATCTGGTTAAAAAGCAATAGTCTCATTTATAAATTATTATGAGAATATTACTTCCATGATTGACGATCTAAATTAACATCTTGCAATTCACTGGTATTAAATACAGGTTGTTTCACACCAGCTTTTAATTGTTGATCGTAATCATTCAGTGCTTTTTGACCGGTTTTAAATAAGAACGCCAGCGCAATTAGATTACCCAGTGCAAGTAACCCTACCGCTAAATCGGCAAAAGCAAATACAGTGCCGAGATCTTGCAGCGAGCCCCATACGATTTGCAGCAATATAATAACGCGGTAGGCATTAAACAATGGTTTATTATTACGGCTAAAAAAGTTCAGGCCGTTTTCGCCTAAGTAATACAAATACAAAATGGTGGTAAAAGCAAACAGCATTAAAGCGATGGTGACAAAAATACCAGACCAGTCGCCTATGTGTTCGCTTAAAGCAATTTGAGTCAGTGCTATTCCGCCGATATCACCACTTAAAATATTGATGTCCGACAATAAAATGATCATGGCCGTGACGGTGCAAAGGATCATGGTGTCAATAAAAACACTGAACGATTGAACAATACCCTGATTCACCGGATGTTTAACATGGGCAACCGCAGCTACATTAGCGGCGTGACCCAATCCGGCTTCATTTGAAAATAATCCCCGCTGCACACCCATTAATATGGCAGCACCCAGGCCACCGCCTATGGCAGGTTCAAGCCCAAAGGCACTGTTTACAATAAGCATTAGAGCTTCAGGGACTTTTTCGACATTTTGGCCAATCACAAACACACCCAGTACAAAGTAACCAATGGCCATAAAGGGCACAATCCATTCGGCCACTTCGGCGATCCGCTTTATGCCACCAAAAATAATCAGTGCGGTGACAATAGCCAGAACAATGCCGGTGTAATGAGTGGGGACGCCAAAGCTTTCGTTAAATGATGACGCAACAGTGAAAGATTGCAAAGCGATGAGTGCTGTACCAACGCTTAAGGCGAGTAAGCCCGAGTAGATAACTCCCATCCATTTTTGATTCATGCCTTTGTGCATATAATAGGCCGGACCGCCGCGATAGGTGCCGTCGTCTTCCGATTGTTTAAAAATTTGGGCGAGCGTGCATTCGTAAAAACTGGTGGCCATGCCGATCAGTCCGACCATCCACATCCAGAATATAGCGCCGGGCCCGCCCAGTGTAATGGCAACGGCAACCCCAGCAATATTACCGGCACCCACGCGACCGGCGACACTTACCAGTAAGGCCTGAAATGAACTGACTCGACCCTTTTCGTGCCGCATGCCCTGCTTAAACACTTTGAACATTTGCGCAAAATATCGAAACTGCACAAATCGTGACGCGACGGTAAACCAAACGCCCACTCCGATCAGCATTACGATGAGTAGTTTGCCCCACAATATTCCGTTAACAGTATCTAACATTTGTTGATGGCCTTTTTATTGTTATTGGTTGGTCGGACACTACTTAACAGCGCTCACAATTTTCAACGAAGCAACAGTTTATTCATAAACCAGTGTTAAACACAAGCAAGCAAAATGACCATTGATATAACGCTCAATTATGTGACGTTAATGTGAGTTTGCTAAATGAATACCTTGCAAAGTTTAATCTTCGCTTGAGGATTGTTTTTGCATCAGGCTGATAACTTTACTGCCGGGTTTTACTTCGTAGTCCAGTTGTGGACTGAATATATGAAGGTGATCGCGCAGGCTAATGGCAAATAGTGGGATCACCCGACCTTTATGATGATTCAGGTAGTCGTTATAACTGAATTCTTCGCTAATATTGGTGGTTTTAATTTCAGCATCATTTTTTATTAACTCGGAAAGCTTGTTAAAGGTGGTGTCTTTATCAAATAAAATCAGCCCCCGATGTTTTTTCGCTACTATGTGTTTATCCACATCGCTTTTGTTCGGATCGTCAGGCAGTTCATAAACACTATCAATACCAAATTCGTATTTAAATCGCTGGCAAGATAAGGAATTGTAATTGCCGCGAGCGGTGAGGGCGAGCAGACGACCTTTGCCCACCAGATCTAGATAGCGATCAGCGTGTTCCGAAATTACGTTACCAAAATAGGTTTGCAAGCCTTTCATGCGCGCTTCCCGTGTATCGCGCCAGCTGGTGGAGCTAAGGGTGACTTCAAAGCCAAGTTCTTGCAGCGCTTTGCCGATGGCTCGAGCCACAGGATTGGCGCCTACTATTAATACACCAATCGGTTCCGGGTGCGCCACTTTCAGAAATTTGGCCAAAGGTTTGGCGGTGAGACTCTGAAAAATTACCGTCCCCATTATGATAAGAAAGGTTAACGGCACCAACAACTCTACTTGTTCCCAGCCTAATTCTCCCAGACGAATCGCAAACAGTGCCGATACCGCTGCAGCAACTATGCCTCTTGGAGCTATCCAACTGATGATGGCTTTTTCGCGCCAGTTTAATTTGGTGCCAATACCGCTGAGCCATACGGCAACCGCTCGTGGCAATAACATCACAGCCAATAACACCCACCAGGCACTCATACCCATATTGCTGTAAGCGCCCAAATCAACACGAGACGCCAGCACAATAAATAAAATGGCAATCAGTAACAGGCTTAAGCTTTCTTTAAAATCGATGATGGATTCCAGATCCAGTCCTTTTTTATTGGCCATGGTGAGACCCATAATGGTGACCGCAAGTAAGCCCGACTCTTTTTGAATAAACTCGGCCAGTGCAAAGAATCCTATGACCACCGCCAGTGTGGCAACGTTGTATAAATAATCGGGCAGCCAACGCCTTTTAAGCACCGTGCTCAACAGTTGGCCGCCAACAAATCCAATCAATAATCCGGCGCCCACCAGCAGGGTAAAGCTTTCGGCAACGTTTAATAATCCTGTGGTTTCTTCTCCGGCAATAAAAAAGTTATACACCAGTACAGCGAGTAAAGCGCCGATGGGATCAATAGTAATGCCTTCCCAACGTAAAATATTGGCAACGGGTTCAACCGGACGAACAGTTCGCAGAATCGGGATCACCACGGTTGGTCCACTGACAACAATAATGGCGCCAAACAACATGGCCAGTTTAATAGGAAAGTCGAGAAACACATGGCTTGCCCAGGCACCGACGCCGCCAGTGATTAAGGTGCCAAGGATCAACAGTCGCCAAACAACTTTGCCGGCATCTTTTAACTCGCTGAATTTTAAACTCAGTGCGCCTTCAAAAAGAATAACCCCTACCGCCAGGGAGACCATAGGGAACAATGAATCGCCGACTAATATTTCCGGATCAATAAAGCCGGTTACCGGTCCCATTAGTAACCCGGCAATTAACAGATACAAAATGGCAGGCAATTTGGTGATCCAGGCAAGCCACTGGCAAAAAATGCCAACCACTATAATCGACGCAAGACCAACGAGTATCATATGTTCCATAGTAGAATTCCGGTTTGTTTATTTGTTTATTTGTTTATTTGTTTTATTCTGTTTTGAGTTGAAGATGTTCAAAGCATGCTTTTGACAGTCGCGGTCATAGTTATCATTACAATCATCGTTATTTTGACAATCACAGTTATTCTGACAATTATAGTTACTCTGATAATCGTTGCTACCATCAGAATCAAGGTTACTATTCTTTTTAAACCACAGCATTAATCAGGCTCAGTACTTAGTGTAGCCGCTGTTGTCAAAATAACACTTGCAGGCTGTTTGCTTAATCCTTTTTACGTTGATTTGTATGGCAATGGAGCAACGAGTAGAAAGCTTTTAAATATGGATCCTTCAAAGACCCTCGATATTGCTTGCCAGCGTCTAAAAACAGGGTTATAACGCAGCCTCTTAAATGTTCAGTGAATTTAAGCTGACACCCTCTTTTCGTAAGGGCAAATCTTTTTGTAAGGGTAAACAATGAGTGCAACCGCTAAACAGTTGGGCCAGCGACTCGAACAACAAACGGGCGAGATTAAAACGCCCGATTTATACGAAGCCATTGCTGAAGATTTGTATCGTCAGGGGTATAGCATTCGACCGGCACAATTGCCGCATCAACTTACCTTTGATTTATTAACGCAATTGCAGAGCATTCCCGAGCACGAATTTGAACAGGCGGGTATAGGCCGGGAAACCGATTTAACCATCAACCAGTTTGTGCGCAAAGATGAAATCGCCTGGATAACCGGTGAGTCTATGGCCGGACAGCAATGGCTCAACTGGGCGGCAGGATTACAGCAGCATTTAAACCGACGCTTGTTTCTCGGCTTATTTTCGTTTGAAAGTCATATGGCCCATTATCGGCCCGGTGATTTTTACAAACGCCATTACGATGCGTTTAAAGGTGAAGCAAATCGAGTGCTGTCGATAGTGGTCTATCTGAATCCGGACTGGCAACTGGATGAGGGTGGCGAAATGGTGTTGTACTTGAATGACGATGATCAACAGGGCATTAAAGTAACACCCGGTTTTGCCACCGTGGTTGCCTTTTTAAGTGAAGAGTTTCCGCACGAAGTTTTGCCAGCCAAACGGGATCGCTTTTCCGTTGCCGGATGGTTCAGGGTGAATACCTCAATCGGTGATCGGGTTGATCCACCCAGTTAATTTAAAGCGGATTGCAGTTGAGTCTTTCCTACTTTTATGTAGTAGAAGAATGGAAGGACTATGGCTTTAACGGCAAATTATAATGGTAAAAGGTTTTGTCCCGCCGGTAGCCTTTCGATTCGTAAACCTGTTGCGCAGCAATGTTTCGCTGCAAGGTGGAAAGCTGGATCACAATAGCGCCCGTGTCCAATGCCATCTGTTTGGCGGCGTCTAACAATGCAAAACCAACGCCTTTGCGACGGGCAATCGAGCGCACATAAAGATCATTCATGGTCCAGATGGGCTTTAGATGAACCGAAGAAAAGCCGGGGTATAGATGAATAAAGCCTACCGGCTGATCATCCAGCTCGGCAATAAAGGCTTTCGACTGATTTTGCTCCAGCCTCTGCTTCAGAAATTCTCTTCCTGCGGAGACATCCGAAGGCTGTTTATAAAACTGTCGGTATTCATTGAACATATCCGCCAGTTTATCAAGTTCATTGGCGGTTACCGGTTTTATTGTCAATTGGTCGCTCATGGCTGTTTCAGGTTACACTGTGTGACGGGTTTAGGCGTAAGCTTACCAGTGTTGGTCGAGGGTTCAATCCATTAATGTGTTATAAGTGATCTATTCAGCAAAATATGCAACAAAATATGCAGCAAAACCATCCAACGTTGTCCGTTATTGCAGACTTAATGGCATGCTCTGCAGCGCTTCTGCCTTCTCGTCATCGATTACCACTTATCTGTTATGAGTCTGAGCCGGTTTGTTCACTGGCAAAGTCGGCCAGCTGGCGATTAATTACTCAGTTACAACAGGCCTTTTCAAACGCACAACAAAAAGATAGCCCATCTCAGGTGATGGAAACGGCATTAATTTTATCTGACGGTTCACTGGATGAGTCGAATACGGACATGAGCGCTGAAATAAACGCTGAAAAGAGCAGTTATCGCCTGTTAAAGACTGCCCAGTATCGACAATTACTGGGGCAGGAGTGGCCGCTGATTGTGATTGATGCCTTGTACGGCGTGCGGGCTAATGCTCTGGCTGCTGCTGTTGGCGCTGTGAAAGCCGGCGGATTTTTAGTGATTGTTGCACCGCCCGAATCAGACTGGCCAGGCGCCGCCTGCGATGAATCGACTCGCTTGTTTGGCAAAGCAACATCAGAGCGCTCATTGTTTATCGAACGAATTCAGCAAACGCTGCACAATTATGGTCTGCGCTATAACACCGACACGGAACAATTGCGGTATCGTGAACAAGATTTCGATGATAACGCTAACGATGATAACCCTAACATAGCTGCTGTTATCGAACGCATAGTATCGGAAGCGTGTCCTACCGGGCAAAGTCACATTGATACAAGTGCTTTGGACACAAGTTCACCAGACGAAAAGCCTTCCAGACAAGATCTTTCGGATAACCCTTTTGCCGAGCAGAGAGCCGCCATTGAGCAAATTTGTCGGGTATTTACCGGCCATCCTCGAAGACCACTGGTATTAACCGCAGACAGAGGCCGTGGAAAAAGTTCGGCACTGGGTATGGCAGCGGCACGTGTAGTTAATCAAACGGGTAAACGTCTGTTGGTGACCGCACCGACAAAAGCCGCCATTGCCGAGCTGATGCGATGGTATCAACAAAACACCGATAACAATCTAGCCGACTCGTTGCAATTCTGTTTACCGGAAGACTTGTTGAGCCATGGCAATCAACTGGCGCAGTCGTTTGACGGTTTACTGGTGGACGAAGCAGCCGGTATTCCGGCATCGCTTTTGACGCTAATGGTGAAAACATTTAATCGGGTGGTGCTGTCAACAACCGTGCAAGGTTACGAAGGAACAGGGCGAGGGTTTGAAATTCGATTTAAACAAACTTTGAATCAATTGCGGCCTCAATGGCGACAGGCTTATTTGCATCAACCCATACGTTGGGGCTCGGGTGATCCATTAGAAGCCTGGAGTAACCATGCATTGTTGTTGGAGCATTCGGTTGAGCAAAGTGAGCGATTACCAATAGATCTCTTGTCAACTGAGTCATTGCCAGCTGAGCTATTACAAACTGAACGACAGGATCCGTTACCGGATCCTAAACTGAACTTATCAACCCTTGTTAAGCAATCGCAATGTCAGCTGGTTAAGCCTTACGAAACGATGGATGAAAATACCATTAAAGCAGCCTTTGGCTTGCTGGTGGATTCCCATTATCAAACCACCCCCGATGATTTTCGTCAGTTTCTGGATCACCCCAATCGATATCTGTTTATCCAAAAAATTAAAAACTCTGTAGTGGGGGTTGCTCTGATATTACAAGAAGGTGAAATCCCTTCAGAGTTGATTAAATTGATCCAGCAGGGCAAACGCCGTTTGCGTGGTCATCTGGTGGCTCAGTCATTGGCGTTTCATATGAATCAACCTCAGCTTGCCGAACAAAAAGCCTGGCGCATTCAGCGCATTGCCATTCAGCATAATTATCGTCGATGTGGTTTAGGAAAGTCGTTATTACACTCTGTTGAACAAACCGCCGAACAAATGCAGGTGCATTATTTGAGCAGTAGCTTTGCCGCGTCGGAAGATTTAGTGCCGTTTTGGTTTGAGGCAGCTTTTAAACCTGTACGCCTGGGTTTAACGCGCGATCCTGCTTCCGGCTGCCACAGTTTGATGGTGGTGAAACCTTTGATGAATGAAAGCAATCATGAGCCGGTCGGCGTTATTTCGGACAACGCACCGTGGAAAGGTTTGTATCAACAATTTTATCAAACCACTCGACTGCTGGCTGCGTCGAGTTTTTGTGATGTTTCTCCTGTTTTAATGGCGCAGCTATTAAGCAGGGGTGTGTGTCCACAGGTAAGCAGCAGTGAGTGTCCGCAGGGCAGCGAGCTAAAAAACAGTTTAAAAAGTGAGTTAACCGATAACACAAAAGCCTTGTTACAATGTTTCATAGCTGGAGAGCGTTCGTTTGAAGATTCGGCGTTAGCGATTGAGTCGTTATTAATCAACCGGCTTAAACAATCGAACTCAAATATTCTCCTATCATCAATGGCTCAGTTGATTGCGAAGCTCTGGCAGGGGCAGTCGACTCAACAGTGGTGCCATTGGTTTGATGCGTCAGGTAAAAAAAATATGGCGCAACGGTTAAGACAGGCGACAAAGCAATTATTGGATGATCAATAATTCAGTCGTAAATGCGAATTACAAAGCAGGATAACAATGAACGAACTGGTTGATGAACTAAGAGAAAAAAATGAAGATCGCTTTGGCAGTGTTGAATTGCCCGATTTGGATTTGCTGGTAGAAATTGAAGAACAGATTTTAATTTCGTTGCCAAAAGAGCTGAAAGAATTATTGTTGAATGTTAGCGATGTTATTTACGGCTCCATTGAGCCTGTGACGGCGAGTGATCCTCAGCTGCATACCTATTTACCGGAGGTGGCCGCGGTAGCCTGGGATCAGGGCGTGCCACGGGAATTTATTCCAATCTGCCAATATCGGGATAACTTTTTTCTGGTCAGTCAGGAAGGTGATGTCAGCTACTGGGTGGATGGCGAGATGCATGAAAAAGAATGGGACTCCATCTGGAACTGGGTCGATGACGTCTGGCTCAATGGCAATATTCCGGAGCAGACTTATTAACGGCGTTTAAATTAAAAGCAGCGTATTTGGTCAATACTTTTTGATTAAGAGCTGAACTCCCTCCCCGCTATTATTTTTCGTTTGGAAGTTCAGCATAGCCTTGTTGAAAACTGGGGAATTTAAATTGGTAACCCAGTTGACGAATCCGCGAGCTGTCGCATCGCTTACCTTGATTTTTAGTTAAAAAGCTGTCAGTTGAAAAGTTGTTAGATGAATCGCTGTTAGAAGAATGATTGCTACTTGCCTTAGGTGATGGAAAGTCAAAACGGTTGGCAATCCATTCAGCCACTTCAAATTGTGGTGTTGGGCTATGATCGCTGCACAGATAAATGGGATCCAGTGGTTGATTAGCTTTCATCTTCTGCAGTAAGAAACAAATAATACCGACACAATCATCCTGATGAATTCGATTGCTGTAGTAAGGTGGCAATTTTTGTAATTCAACACCCTGTTGAACTCGTTTAAAAAAGCGCGTCCGCTTGTGATTATAAATGCCTGAAAAACGTACTACGCAATTATTCAGCGAATGAGAAAGCACCAGGTTTTCTGCTTCCAGCAAACACTTTCCTTTGATTGATGTGGGCAATGTTTCGGATTGCTCATCCACCCATTCGCCACTATTTTGCCCATACACTCGTGTCGAGGAAACGTAAATAAAACGTGTGTTTGCGTGTACCGACTTAAAGTGCTCAAGCAAATGGTGTACGCCTTTTACATAGGTTTGATGGTAAGCGTCATCGGTCATGGCATCCGGTGATAAGGTGATCACGGCAAAGTCAAAATCAGTTGGTAGTGATGTTAAGGTTGTCGCATCGTTTAAATCCAGATAATGCATCGACAATGATGATGGTAGGTTATGGTCCTGAGTTAGAGTTGTGCGTTTAACCCCTGCTAATTCAAAGTCGTTAGAAAGTTGTGTTGCCAGTTGCTGTGCCAGCTTGCCAAAGCCAACCATTAATACCGATGCCATTGTTTTCCTATGTTCCTGAATGTTTGTCTTAAGATTTATAATTTAGCACTTTTTTAGTCTTAATTCGAAAAGCCGCTGTTGCACTTATTTGAACCATTCATTGAATCCATTTCTCTCAGTTTGCATGTTTCTGGTGCATAAACCAATCCCTTCAGCGTTTAAAAAGAGCATTTTATCGCTTGGCATAGCCCCTGCAATGCTCTCGTTGATTGCATTTTAAAAGCCAACAAAAACAGCACTATTAAAATACAGAGGGGAACACCAATGAAGTTAATCGCGGCAATTGTTAAGCCGTTTAAATTAGAGGCGGTACGCACCGCACTTAATGATGCCGGAATATCCGGTTTAACGGTAACCGAAGTGAAAGGATTTGGACGACAACGGGGCCATACCGAACTCTACCGGGGAGCAGAGTACAGTGTCGACTTTTTACCCAAGGTAAAAGTAGAAGTCGCAGTGCCCGATGACAAAGTGGATGAAATTGTAGAAACCATTATTGAGCAGTCACGAACCGGAAAAATAGGTGACGGAAAAATCTTCGTTTACGCATTGGAAAACGTTGTGCGTATTCGCACCAGTGAAATTGGAGAAGAGGCCATTTAACCATTTCTTATAGGCACAGGCTTAGTGTCAATAATGAATTAAATGTTAATGATGGCTTAACTGTCGATGGTCGGGTAATGGAGATCATCAACAAACAAAATTTAAACCGATGCAGCAAAACATCGGTAGTTTTATAAAGGGGATGAACAATGAATGAAGTAAAGTACGCACTGGATACGTTTTACTTTTTAGTATCGGGTGCACTGGTAATGTGGATGGCGGCAGGATTTGCCATGCTTGAGGCTGGACTGGTACGTTCAAAAAACACTACAGAGATCCTTACCAAAAATATTGCTCTGTTTGCCATTGCCTGCACCATGTTTTTACTGTTTGGCTACTCGATAATGTATTCAAGTGCTGCCGGTGGCTGGTTGCCAAATTTTGGTGCCTTATTGGGCAGTGAACACAGCGTCGATGCTGTTAATGCGGGTAATGCTGATCATGCACTCTATTCGGATTTTTTCTTTCAGGTTGTGTTTGTGGCAACGGCCATGTCGATTGTGTCTGGTGCAGTGGCCGAGCGAATGAAGCTGAATGCTTTTCTTATTTTTTGTGTGTTACTTACCGGATTTATTTATCCGGTCGAAGGTTATTGGAAATGGGGTGGCGGATTTTTGCATGAACTGGGATTTCAAGATTTTGCAGGTTCGGCCATTGTGCATATGGCGGGTGCCGCCGCCGCGCTTGCCGGAATTATATTACTGGGTGCTCGTAAGGGTAAATACGACGCTAAGGGCAGCGCAAAGGGTATTCCGGGGGCTAATTTACCCATGGCAACATTGGGCACCTTTATTTTGTGGCTTGGCTGGTTTGGATTTAACGGCGGTTCACAGTTGTTGATTTCCGATGTGGAAAACGCCAATGCTGTGTCGCGAATTTTTGTTAATACCAATGCCTCTGCTGCAGGCGGCGTGATTGCGGTGTTTCTTTATACTCGTATTGTCTATAAAAAGGCCGACCTAACGCTTATTTTAAATGGCGCCTTAGCTGGATTGGTAGCCATTACGGCAGAGCCATTAACCCCAACGCCATTAGTGGCAACCATTATTGGGGCTGCTGGCGGGGTTATCGCATCACTATCGGTAACAATGCTGGATAAATTACAACTGGATGATCCTGTTGGGGCTATTTCAGTGCACGGCGCTGCCGGAATATTTGGTGTATTGGTGGTACCGCTAACCAATCATGGTGAAAGTGTGTCGTTTATTACCCAGCTTCTTGGGCTTGTGGTTATATTCAGCTGGGTGTTCGCCAGCTCATTTGCGGTGTGGTATCTGTTGAAAAAACTGATGGGGATCCGGGTGAGTGATGAAGAAGAATACGTAGGACTGGATAAAGTGGATTGTGGGCTGGAAGCCTATCCTGAGTTTGCAAGGATCAGCTCGACCAATGGCAACTAGTGAAGTCGGAAGGTTTAGAGGGGCTTGATTTTCTTTAACTCAGTATCAGTGATGTAAGTAAGCCCGGTGGTTAAACTGCCGGGCTTAAGCTGTCATGAATTAACGATTATTGAAAAATAACTTCCGCATCCGGCGCTACTTGATACACAGCGCCGTGTCCTTTAACCCATTCACCATTTTTCAGGTAGTGAGCCTGAGTCTTAATGGAGCCATCCTGCTGTATCCAGGCTTTTGATTTTACCTCGGTGACGCCATTGTCGTTCCCGGTTACTTTTTCTCGACTTATCATGGTCTTACCGTTAAAAGTTACGTCCGCTTCGGTATAAAACCCGGCGGTTGTAAAGTAGAAGTAACGTAATTTCCGCTTTGCTTTGTCATAAAAAATAATGGTTTCGCCGCCATATTCTCCATTGTTAATTGAGTGTTCAATACGTATTGCCTGCCCATTTAAATGGCGCTCCCAGCGAGATACATCAATCACACGCTTGTCAGGTGTCGAGCTGTCAAACTCACCGCGATAGGTTTTGCCGATAAAGGGACGAAATTTTTCCAGTTCGGGAATGAGTTTGTCACCGGCCGATACCGTTAAGTGCAGCGACAGTACAAGAAAAAGGGCGATATATTTGAACATAGACAGACCTTATTTATGGTTGCTTACAGGAATAGTTGAATAAAGGATATACGGATATAGGTATAATATACCTTGGGTTCAGACTGAAAGTGAAGGGGGATATGCTGCATAGGATAATTCAAAGCTTTTTAGAGGCACATATTTATGGGGTAATGTATATAGGTCATCAGGTGAGCTCTTTTAGTAAAATAAGCACTGAAATTAACGGCGTTTTCGCCTATAGTTGAAGATAGACCTTTTTTCTTATCAAAGTGTTTCGTAGAAACTAACGGTATTGGGGCAGGATTTGATGGGAAGGGTAGCAATAGCGTTGCGTTGCAGTAATGATTGCGCCTGGATAACATTTATTTAATCGCGACGTTTAGCTTTGCTCTTATAAATAAAGAGTCATCGCAAAATGGACTTATAATGAAGTTAATTACAAAAATAAACTTAATATTATTGCCAGTTGTTCTGTTATTTGCACTGGGCTTCATTGCGCTTACCTATCAGGGAATGGTTTCATTTAATCAAGAACAACTTGAACAGCAGTTAATCTCCGACTTAAATCACTTTGATCAAAAACTGGGTTATGAACGACGCTATATGCTTTACGACTCAAGGCGTATAGCCGTTAACCTGCATGGCGTATTTGCTCTTAAACCAACGCAGCGTAATCAGGCGCTTCAACAAATTGCTTATGACTTGAACAGTCAGGGCGGCCTTATTGATACCATTCAGCTGTTCAATTTGCAGGGGGAGCTGGAGCATTCTTCTGAGCTAACCAATCAATTCAGTAACATACCCCGGGTACCTATAGAGTCGTCAGTCATTGAGCAAGCGAACCAACTTTCTGCTGATGCCGTTAACAGTTCGTTGCAATCGTCTTATTTTGTGACGTTGGATAAACAGGTGTTGTTTTACAGTATCTTTCTGGTTCAGGCCGATACCATTGTCAGTGAACGAAAATTTAACAAGCTGGCTCTCATTGTTCGAAGGCAGTCGGTGATGGATGATTTTATCTTGCAGATGAAACAGAAGTACGGCCAAAGTATGGTCATTAACTTTGAGCCTCATCAATCTTCTATTGCGTCACAAGCCGGTCAGATTGACGTTACTTCCGATTCAGCCATTAACATCACCATGAACACTCAAGACTTTTCTTTGACAATGACATTGCCTTTAACCTATGTGCAAACCATGTTGCCATACAGCTTGAGTCAGATTGGCTTTTTTGTATTTTTTATTTTAATCATTTCATACGGTTTACTGGTTACTTTACTTTATTTTAATGTCGGAAAACCGATACATCAGCTATTGGGTACCATTAAATCTACCCGGTTTGGCGACGATGTTAAATTAGCCAAGAAAAAGGGCAACAGTGAAATTAACGTATTAATAAATACCTACATTGAAATGTTAAATAAAATGAATCGACTGGCAGCGTTCGATTCACTAACTGGCTTGTCAAACCGAAGAAGTTTTCACAGTCAGTTTCAAAAACAACTCAACCGGGCCATCCGGCGGGGGAGTTTGATGGCTCTGTTATACATTGATCTGGATAACTTTAAAAAAGTAAATGATCATTATGGGCATTCAACCGGAGATCGTTTATTAAAGTTATTCAGCGAGCGTCTGCAAAAGTCCATACGTCCATCGGATGTTGCGGCTAACCTGGGTAAAGGTGAGATCGCGCGGTTAGCAGGCGATGAATTTTCATTGTTGTTGACCGATATAGAAGGTCCTATTGCCGCAGAAAAAGTAGCCGATCGAATTTTACAGATGTTTGACAGCGGGTTTCAGCTGGATGGTGTTAATCATAATGTGCAAGCCAGTATAGGAATTGTGATGATCCCCGACGATGGCAATGATGTTCAAACATTATTGCAACACGCTGATGCTGCCATGTATCAGGCAAAGTTAAAGGGAAAAAATCGACTGCAATTTTTTAACCGCGATATTGCCGGTGGCATACAACGCAAACAATATATTGAGCGCGTATTGATAAAAGCAATTCATCACGGTCATTTTAATCTGGTGTACATGCCCATTTTTGACTCGCAAAACTTAAAGCCAGTAGGCGTTGAGGTATTGATTCGAGCACCTTCTTTGGCATCGAAAGGTATAGGGCCCGAAGAATTTATTCCCGTGGCAGAAACAACTGGATTAATTAAGGATATTGATGCCTGGGTGTTAAATGAATCCTTAAGTCGCATTACTTATTTAACCGACAAATATCAGTTTGATGGCTTTTTTGCGATTAATATTTCGGCTGTAGAACTGCATAATCGAGAATTTCCGCAAATGGTGAAAAGTATGTTACTTAAACACCAGGCTGATCCGTCGCGTATTGAACTTGAAATTACCGAAACCAGCTTTGTGGATAACCTTGATAACAGCATTCGTCAGCTGAATCATTTAAAATCACTCGGTGTTTCTCTATCTCTGGATGACTTTGGTACTGGCTACACTGCCTTCACTCAGTTAATCGAGTTCCCGGTGGATAAATTGAAAATCGATCGCTCATTTATTCAAGGATTGGATGAAGGCGCATCTGAGAAAAAGCGAATGGTCGATATCGTATTAGCACTTGCTGATTTATACCAGTTGAAAGTTGTGGCTGAAGGGGTTGAGAGTGAAGAGCAAATAGAATATTTGAAATATCGTGGATGTGAAATGCTCCAAGGCTATTTTTTATCGAAACCTTTGTCTTGGGATGACTTCCAGTTATTGATTGAGCAATCCCACTCTTCTCAAACCGCCTAAAAAGTTTAACCGATAATTTTAATGTTACGATACTTTTTATTATTAGCCATCCTATCTAATTTTGCTTTCTCCGATGAGCTAACCGTGGCGGTGGCGTCAAATTTTGTAAAGCCGATGCGCGACCTGAGCAATATTTATCAAGTATCCACTAACCAGTCGATTACTATTGTTTCTGGATCGTCCGCTAAACTGATGGCACAAATAAAACAAGGCGCGCCTTATGATTTGTTTTTTTCAGCCGATCAGGAAAAAGTTAGCAAGTTAATCGAGTATGGTTTGGCCGATACTGCAAGTCGGCAACAATACGCAAAAGGCCGTTTAGTGCTTTGGTCAGCGCAATGCATGAGTCAATCTAAAGCGACAGCAGAGCCATCAAGCTATCGTCGACTAGTTAACAATGATTTTAATCACCTGGCGATAGCTAATCCAATATTGGCGCCTTATGGCCGGGCGTCGGTAGAATCTCTCAAATCATTAACGTTATACAGCAATTTAAAAAGTAAATTGGTTTACGGTGAAAATATTGCCCAGACATATCAGTTTGTTTACAGTGCAAACAGTGATTTGGGGTTGGTAGCACTGTCACAAGTGATCGAGTATTTATCACCTTCAACTTCATCTTCAACTTTAACGGAAAAAAATGATTCGCAAAAGACGCAGCAATGTGGCTGGTTGGTTCCTGAGCACTTGCACTCGCCAATAATTCAGGAGGTGGTTGTTGTTAAAGGCAAGAATGAAAATGCTGCCCAAAAATTTTTAGACTTTATGGTATCTGATAAGATACAACAACGATTACTGCAGTACGGCTATGAGTCTTTCTAAGGTGGTAAATGGGGTTATCTGAACACGATTTAATGGCTATTTTTTTAACCTTAAAGTTGGCGCTTTTGGTGACGTTGATTTTATTGTTAATCGGAACGCCTATCGCCTGGTGGTTATCAAAAACACGTTCTTTTTTAAAAGGTCCGGTAAGCGCATTAATCGCTATGCCTCTGGTATTGCCGCCAACGGTATTAGGGTTTTATTTGCTCCTGGCCATGGGACCAGAGGGACCCATTGGTCAATTAACTACTTTTTTGGGCTTAGGTACCTTACCCTTTACGTTTACAGGCATAGTTATCGCTTCTGTTATTTATTCCATGCCATTTGTTGTGCAACCATTACAAAATGGATTTGAAGCAATAGGCGAGCGACCATTAGAAGTTGCCGCCACATTACGATGCAATGCCTGGCAGCAATTTTTTTACGTAGCGTTACCTATGGCCAAACCGAGTTTTCTTACTGCATCAATATTGGCTTTTGCCCATACCCTTGGTGAGTTTGGTGTGATTTTAATGATAGGCGGCAGTATTCCAGGCGTTACCCGTGTAATGTCTGTACAAATTTATGATCATGTCGAAGCGCTTCAGTACACTCAGGCGCATTGGTTATCGGCTGGGATGTTAATTTTATCGTTTATTATTTTATTGTTGTTGTATTCGCGAAATGCCTTAGTGCCTCGTATTTTTGGGGTGAAAAACTAGAATGAAACAGTCTGAATTCAATAACAATAATTATCAGATCCAAGGCGATATTCGGGTTAAAAAAAATAACTTTATGCTCGATGTGTCCATCAACTTTCCACTCAATGGTGTGACCGGAATATTTGGGCACTCAGGTGCTGGAAAAACGACGTTACTTCGAAGCATTGCTGGACTGGAAGCATTTAAGGGGCAGCTATTTTTCGGTGAAAGTTGTTGGCAACAAAAAGGATACGGAAAATCATTACCTGCACATCAGCGCTCTATCGGTTATGTATTTCAGGACGCAGGACTGTTTCTTCATTTAACGGCCGAGGGTAATTTACGCTTTGCCGAAAAACGAGCAACAGAGAAATCCATTATAAGTTTTGATCAGGTCGTAGAACTGCTTTCTCTGAACAAGCTTTTAAACAACAAGCCTGAGCAATTATCCGGCGGTGAAAAACAGCGCGTGGCAATTGCTCGTGCCTTACTCATTGCGCCGAAAATATTGTTGCTGGATGAACCTTTGGCATCTCTGGGACGAACCCATAAAGAAGACATCTTGCCCTATCTTGAAAGATTGAAAGGCGAACTCAATATTCCAATGCTTTACGTTTCCCACAATATGGATGAAATTGCTCGACTGTCCGATCATATTTTGCTGCTGGAAAATGGCAATAAGTTAGCGGAAGGACCAATTCATCAGGTCACCAGTCAACTGGCCGTTTCCGAGCAACTTATGAGTGATGCGGGTGTTGTGATGGAAGGCAAAGTAACAGCGGTTCACGATGACTGGCATCTTGTTGAAGCGGCAATTGTCAGTTCAACTGAAACTCCAACAGTTACTAATGAAAGTGCGTCAAGTGGAATTGTTTTAAATAAATCTATTACAAAAAAACCTGAGCTAAATAATAGTCTATGGCTAAAAAATAATAATTTTACAGTCGATAAAACAGTGCGTATCCGGATACTGGCCAAGGATGTGAGTATTTCAAAAGATAAACCAAAATTAAGCAGTATTTTAAATCAGTTGCCGGGAAGTATTGTTGAAATATTAAATGATAAGCATGATCAGGCCATTATGCATGTGAAAGTATGTTGCAATGAGTCGCCCGATCAATTTGTGATTGCCAGCATTACCAAAAAGTCACTAGAGGAGTTGGCTTTGTCTGTTGGCTCAAGCGTTTGGTTGCAAATTAAGTCGGTGGCGGTGATTGCCTGAATATCGTCTATTTTAATTGCTCTATTTTTTTTAGTTTGTCAAAAAAGTCATTTTCAGCAAGTTTATTGGTTGACTCAATTTGATACTTATTGTGAAAGTGAATGGTCAGGGAAACATTGTTATCCTGCAAAATAATGGTGTAGCCATCAAAGTCAGACAGGGCAGTGACGCCGAGTAATGTGTGGCCATCGCCATGTTTTTCACCTGCTTTCACAATTTTATGAAAAACTTTTAAAGCCTGATGAATATTGAGTTCGTTTTCCATAATTTTTCCTGCGTTAGTGATGACAAGTTTGTATATCGAATAGATTAAGCCGGTAACTGAAGACTTTCAGTTACCGGCTGTGTTTGTGAACCCATTGTTTTAATAACAGCTACTTTACTACTGGCTATTTTTCGCTGGCCCGTAACATCCAGGCCGTTTTTTCGTGGATTCTCATACGATCGGAAACCAATGCAGCGGATGATTCATCTTCAGCATCCTGTGCGATCTTTAACGCTTTACGACAGGTTTTTACGACCTGTTCATGGCTTTGGGTTAGAATTTTCACCATATCGTTGGCTTCTGGCACACCATCCACTTCTTTTATGGCACTAAGCTCAGAAAATGCTTTGTAAGTTCCTGGAGCGGCTATTCCAAGTGTTCTGATCCGTTCGGCAATTTCATCTACCGCCTCGGCAAGCTCTGTATAATGTTCTTCAAACATTAAGTGCAACTCTCGAAACAATGGCCCGGTAACATTCCAGTGGAAGTTATGGGTTTGTAAATATAAGGTGTAAGAGTCCGCCAAAACATGTTTTAACGCTTCGGCAACGGATTGACGGTCATCTTTGCTGATACCTATATCAATACTACTCATTACTTTCTCCTAGTTATTGGTTACGGATTCATTTAAACGCAATCAATATTTTAGCTCAAGATATTTAAGCGTAAAAATCATTACAATCGCTTTCTTCGATAATCATATTTGTAAACCACAAAGCAGAGTGTTTAATCATTGTTGTCTAAATTTACTTGACTGGCACAAGCTATGCATTCAACAAGCTAGAGTATTTTTTCAAGTATTTAATAACTGCTATAAATAGAAAAAAGACAGCAGCTATCAGAATAAATCTTTATTTATGCTAACAATCTAAAGAGGTGTTTATGCGAGTAGCAGATGTGCTTGTGGATGTATTAAACCATCATGGAGTGGAGCAGTTGTTTGGTATTCCCGGAGATGCCATCAACTCAATTATGGATGCTGTCAATCACCGTTCAGATGTATCTTTTATTCAGGTCAAGCATGAAGAGTCAGGAGCATTTGCCGCATCGGCGCAGGCGAAATTGAGTGGTCGATTATCAGCTTGTGTCGGCACCAGTGGGCCGGGTGCTTTGCACCTGTTAAATGGTTTATATGATGCAGCGATGGACAATGCGCCTGTTGTTGCGATTACTGGTCAGGTAGAGAGTCATTTGGTGGGCAGTCAATATCATCAGGAAGTGAATCTGGAATCCTTATTGAAAGATGTTGCGGTTTACAGTGTAAGAGTCTCAACGGCTGAACAAGCCGTCAGGGCAATTAATGATGCGTGCCGGGCCGCGCGCTCAAAATCCGGTGTTGCCCATATTACGATCAGCTCAGATATTGCAAAACAGAACGTGAATTATGACTCTGAAGCAATATCCGAAATTGCTATAAGTAAACGCATAAAGCCCGATGAAGAGGCCATGGAGCAAACCATTGAACGCATTAATAACTGTAACAAGATTACAATATTAGCCGGCATGGGGTGCCGACATGTGGCTAGTGAATTAATTGAGCTGTCAACAAAACTTAAAGCACCGATTGTCAGGACATTACCGGCTAAAGACTTTATTGATGAAACCGTTCCTAACTGTGTTGGTGGTACCGGATTATTGGGAACAAAGCCCGGTGTATCGGCGATGGAGAACTGTGAGTTGTTACTAATGTTAGGGAGTGACTTTCCTTACGCAGATTTTTATCCGGACAGCGATAAAATTATTCAGGTTGACACTGACGCCAGTAAACTGGGTCGTCGTCATTCTGTATCACTGGGTATTCAGGGCGACTGTGGATTGGTAATTAAGCAATTACACGAGCAACTCAATGAAAAGAAAAACAGTACATTTTTAGAATCTTTGTTAGCCGAAAAAGAAAAGCAGATAAATAAACAGTTGGATCAGGAAACACCAAATGATGTTCAGACTGAAGCGTCGAAAGACAATAAGCAAAATAATAATCATCCACTTAAACCACAATTAGTGATGCACGAGATTGCTAAGCGCTGTCCTGATGACAGTATTTTTATCTGTGATACAGGAACGGTTACGGTTTGGGCAGCAAGGGATTTACCTATTAAACAGCAGCAGCGATTTTCTTTGTCTTCCAGTTTGGGCTCAATGGCGTATGCATTACCCGGTGCAATAGGTGCAAAACTTCGTTATCCGGACTCTCCAGTAGTTGCTTTAGCCGGTGATGGAGGATTCTCAATGCTAATGCCTGACTTATTGACGGCTGTAAGGTATCAGTTGCCATTGGTGATGGTGATATTTAATAACCAAAAGTTAGGCTTTATAGAGCTAGAGCAAAACGCCGATGGTTATGCGTCAAGTGGGATCGATGTTACCAATCCAGATTTTAAAATGATGTCAGAAGCCTGTGGTGCCATAGGCATTGAAGTAAACAGCTATCAGCAATTGATCGAAGCGTTAGATTCCGTACCAGAGATTGATAAACCGACGGTCATCGATGTCAAAGTGAATCCTGATGAGTGGGTGATCCCGCCAAAAATTAAACTAAAAGAAGCGATGAATTTTGGATTGTCAAAAATTAAAGATGCATTCGGGTAGTCAGTTAACTCAGAATGGCTTTAATCTTTTATTATATTCCAAAACAAAAAAGCCCCGCAATAAATGCGGGGCTTTTTGTTTTTTCTGACTTAAATTCAGAAATTATCCGTCATTCAAAAATAACTTGTTAGTTAAACTACTCTCTGTTTTAACCCTATTCGTCTTCTTCGATCATGGTCATTAATGACGTGTTTCCACCCGAGGCAGTCGTGTCGGTGCTGACGGTTTTTTCTGTTAGCAGTCGCTGGATCAGGTTATCCGAATATTCTGCGGTAATAACCGGTAAAATAGCGCCCGTTCGCTCAGACAGTTTTGCAGCAAAGTAGGCACTCCGATCGGCGTTACTGTCAACCACAACTCCGGCCAGATCAGGATGCATCAGTAGTGCGTCAAGGTGTTTTAATCGGGCAACCTGCAACACGTTTTCCGGGGTATCGGTTGAAACAAATTTATCCCGAAAAGCTAAAGCTTCTTCATAGAATAAATCGGATACCACGGAAACAACGGTATTGCCGGTAGCTAATGCTTTAACAATCGACAGCGCCCAGTATTCAAAGGTTACGTCTTTGTCAGCAAAACACACCAGAATGCCTCTTGACTCAAGAAACAGTAAGTTCGATTCGCCGGTTGGTCCGGGAAGTTGAATCGGTTTGCGTAACAGGCGTTCAATACTGGTGAGCTGAGAGCGCGCATTGGCCAGAGTACGATTTAAGTCATCCGCTAATTCATCGACGATTTCAACTTTGGCTATTTTGGCCAGTAGCTGTCGCACCGATGAAATACGGGTGTTTAAATCCGTCAGACGCCATTTTTCATTTCCGGTTGCTGCCTGCTCCATTATGGTGTTGGCTTCTTTCTGCGCGGCTTCATCACTCTCCAGTGCTTTATCTTCATGCACCGAGTCGTTAATGATTTCCTTTGGTGTGGCTTTTTCTTTCATCAACCGTTGCAGGTAATGTGGGCCACCGGCTTTCGGGCCAGTACCGGATAAGCCGCGGCCACCGAAGGGTTGCACACCAACAATGGCGCCAATCATATTTCGATTGATGTAAACATTTCCGGCGCGGGACAATTTGGCCAGTTCATTGCAGCGCTCTTCGATGCGCGAGTGAACGCCCATGGTCAGGCCGAACCCTGTGCCGTTTATTTTGTCGATCAAGCTTTCAATTTGCTTCGATTTGTAGCGCACAATATGAATACAGGGGCCAAACACTTCACGTTCCAGCACATTAATATCATCGATTTCGTATAAGTGCGGCGCAAAGAAAGTGCCATTCGCGTGTTGCTCAGTCAGCTCCGGTGCAAATAGCAGTTTGGCTTTGTCTTGCATGGCTTCTGCGTGTTCCTGCAACGACTTAAGGGCTTTCTCATCAATTACAGGGCCTACATCGGTGCTTAACATGGCCGGATCGCCCAGTGTTAACTCTTTCATGGCGCCAATCAGCATGTCGATCACGTCATCGGCGATATCTTCCTGAATAAACAGTACGCGAAGCGCTGAGCAGCGTTGCCCGGCACTTTGGAAGCCTGAGGCAATAACATCGTCCACCACTTGCTCGGGCAATGCGGTTGAGTCGACGATCATACAGTTCTGGCCACCGGTTTCGGCAATCAATGGAACCTGCTCACCCCCTCGGGATGCCAGTACCTGTGAAATTAATGTACCGGTTTGTGTTGAACCGGTGAACATAACCGCGCGGATGCGTTCGTCGGGGAGTAATGCTTCACCGACATCGGAACCTTTCGCTATGATTAATTGAACCACATTTTCCGGTACACCCACTGAGTGCATTAATTCAACGGCCCGTTTCGCAATAAGGCTGGTTTGCTCGGCCGACTTGGCCAGTACCGTGTTGCCGGTGGCTATGGCGGCGGTCACCTGTCCAAGGAAGATCGCCAATGGGAAGTTCCAGGGGCTGATACATAACACTACGCCACGAGGCAGCAGGCGTTCATCTTCTGCCAGTTCTTCGGCACGTGCTGCGTAGTAGCGACAAAAATCCACCGCTTCTCGCACTTCGTCGATGCCATCCTGAGCAACCTTGCCGGCTTCTTTAATACACAGAGCGATCAGTTCGCCCATGTGTCGCTCCATGATATCAGCAACCCGGCGCAGCAGTTCTGACCGTTCCTCTACAGGTGTTGCTGACCAGCTATCAAAAGCTTCATGAGCCGCTGATAACTTCTCGATCATTTGCTCTTTATTATGGTGGCGATGATAGCCGACAATTTCCTGACTATTGGCCGGATTACGCACAGCATGGGCGTCTTCGGGGACGTCCTTTTCATCCAGTTTGTTTTCATTAAACCAGCGGTCACAGGTAAATTTAAGATCTTCTAACGTGGTAACGTCAGTGAGATCCAGACCTTTCGAGTTGTCACGCTCATCGCCGTATAGATCCACCGGTTTCAGAATTTTTGTGTGGAATTTGGTTTTTAATCGTTGGGTTTTTTCAACCGGATCTTCCAGTAATGCTTCAACCGGTTGTGAATCGTCTACGATGGCATTAACAAAAGAAGAGTTGGCACCATTTTCCAATAAGCGGCGAACCAGATAGGCCAGCAGATCTTCGTGCTCACCCACTGGTGCGTAAACGCGGCATTGAATTTTATCTTCTTCAACCACCTGATCGTAAAGGGTGTCACCCATGCCATGAAGGCACTGGAACTCAAAGCCTTCTTTATCATCACCCGCCAGCTCAAGAATCACCGAAGCGGTGTAGGCGTTGTGCGTGGCAAACTGTGGGTAAATGGTGTCACGGTAATCGAGCAGTCGATTGGCACAGGCGTGATAGCAAACGTCGGTGGAGGATTTACGGGTAAACACCGGAAAGCCATCTAAGCCTGCCATCTGGGTGTTTTTAATTTCGGTATCCCAGTAGGCGCCTTTCACCAGACGCACCATCAGTTTTCGGCCAGCGCGTTCGGTTAACTCTTTTAACCAATCAATAACGTAGAGGGCCCGTTTTTGATACGCCTGAACCGCAAGACCAAATCCGGTCCAGTTGCCCAAATCGTCGTCCATAAAAACGGCTTCAATAATATCCAGTGAGATATCCAGTCGCTCCGACTCTTCGGCATCAACGGTTAAGCCAATGTCGTACTTTTTCGCCAACATACAGAGATCTTTTAATCGGGCAGGAATTTCTTCAAGCACTCTGTCGCGATGAGTGAATTCGTAACGGGGATGTATGGCCGATAACTTAACGGAAATGCCCGGACTTAATTTTGGTCCGCGACCTTTCGCGGCTTCGCCAATAACATGGATGGCGTCTTCGTAGGCTTTGTAATAGCGATCGGCATCGGCACTGGTGCGTGCGCCTTCGCCAAGCATATCGTAAGAATAGACATAGCCTTTCTTTTCTTTTTCCTGAGCGCGATCTACCGCGTCTTCAATTTCTTCGCCCATGACAAATTGCCGACCCATAACTTTCATGGCAATGTTCATGGCGCGGCGAATCACAGGCTCGCCCAATCGGCCAAGGGTTTTTTTCAATAGGCCAAAGTGTTCCTGTTTGCGTTTATCGGCGTAATTCACCATGTTGCCGGTGAATAACAATCCCCAGGAAGAGGCATTAACGAATAATGAATCGCTATTGCCAAGATGAGGTGTCCACTGGCCTTTCGATAATTTATCGCGGATTAATTCATCCTGGGTGCTTTTATCGGGAACACGCAGCAAGGCTTCTGCCAAACACATCAATACCACGCCTTCTTCGGTTGACAGTGAGTACTCATTTAACAAGGCATCGACACCACCGTGTCCGGCTTGCTGACGGCGAATTTGCAACACCATTTTGCGGGCACGTTCCCAGGCTCGGCTACGGGCACGCATGTTGACTTCGGCATGAGGAAGAATCAAATCAACCGCCTGACTTTCATCAATGCGATAAAAATCACGAATTCTTTGACGGATAGGATCGTCGGTCGCTAACTTGTCGTCAAATAACATAAAACCTCACTTTTTAACGTCGATAAAAGCAAGAGTTACCATAGCAACTCTCGAGAATAAAATTTAGGGCAACGATACTCTTTTCCAGTGGTGAAAACCAGCCTTACCACTAAGAAATACCGGCGCTTAACCTGTCGCTTGATAGTTTTTTTATATAAGCAACGGTTGCAATAACACTTGTAGCATTGAACGGTAAAAAAGGAACTCTGGATCAGATGAGTGAATAAACTTGTAAGAAAAGTTTAACAGGTCAATTTACTTTGAACAAAAAGCAATATAAATGTCAGTAAAGCTTTATATAAGCAGGTCTTTCAATGTGTTATTGATAACATTGAGATTATTTTTAAACGTACTCAAAGGAAGTGGCTTTGCAATTAAAAAGCCTTGCGCAAAGTCGCAACCAATTTTATGTAAAAGTTTAAGCTGGGCTTCGGTTTCGACACCTTCAGCCACCACTTTTATTTTGAGTTTATGAGCCATGGTTACAATGGCTTCACACAGAGCAAGATCGTCGTTATTTTCATCAAGGCTTGAGACAAAGGACTTATCAATTTTAAGGTAATCAATGGGAAACTTTCTTAAATAAGATAGCGATGAATAGCCGACACCAAAGTCATCAAGGGCAACCTGAAATCCTTGATTTCGAAATTCGGACACATGACCGCTGATGCGTTCTTCCATTAGCATGGATTCGGTAATCTCTATGGCTGCCGATTCCACCGGTAATCCCAGGTTACTCATATCTTGTGGCCACTGTTTGGACGTCAACATACGGAATTGCACGGGAGAAACATTAACACTTAGCTGGAATTTTGGCGTAAATTCCTTGTGCAGTTGTTTTACAGCGTCGAGTGACTGTTGAAATACCCAGTTAGCAACTTCATTTATCATGCGGGTTTCTTCGAGCAAAGGAATAAACTGATCCGGTGCAATCATACCGTGTAACGGATGCTGCCACCTGAGTAAGGCTTCGGCTTTATAAATGGAAAGCGTATTGAGATCGAGAATCGGTTGAAAATAAAGCTGGTATTGATGGTTCGCCAGTGCGTGGCGTAAATCGCTGATCATGATCATTCGATTTAATGCTTGCTGCTGCATTTTTGGCGTAAAGTAATGAAAGGTATTTTTGCCTTTGCGTTTTGCAGCGTACATGGCCTGATCAGCATTTTTTAATAACTTTATTCCGTCAGGATCGCCAGAACAATCTTGTGGGAAAAGTGTAATTCCAATGCTAGCACTCACGTGAGAAACATCGCCCGCCAATACAAAAGGCGATGACAGGTTTTCAAGCAATTGTTGAGCAACCATCTCAACCGAGCTTTCGCTGTGGATGTCATTTAAAATAATCACAAATTCATCACCGCCCAAGCGCGCAATAATATCGGTTTCTCGAATACTGCTTTGCAGTCGTTCAGCGGCTTTAATTAATAACTCATCTCCTAAGTCATGGCCTAGTGTATCGTTAATTTCTTTAAACCCATCCAAGTCAATTAAAATTAATGCGAAAGAAACTGGCTGACGATTATGTGCTTTCACCAGCTGTTCCAGTCTGTCCTGAAACAATCGCCTGTTTGGCAGCTTGGTTAAAAAATCAAAGTTCGCTTGTTTCCAGATTGTTTTTTCTCGCTTTTCCAGCTCTCGGTTATGACGGCGCAACTGAAATTGCCAAAACATAAAAATAATAATTAAGATCAGTGCGAGCACACTGATTTGAGTGATAGTTTGGTAGCTTTCCGATACCTCAAATTGTACCTTTCGCCAAGATTTATCAATTCGATTTGCCTCATGTTCTGGGATATCATCAATTAAGTGATTAAAAATGCCCACAAGTGGTTCATATTCTTTACGAACGCCAATGCCCAGTTTAACTTGAGCCAGCTCATCGAATTGGCCATTAATTTTTAAGTTAGTAAAGTTGCCTTCTTGAATAGCGTAACCAGCTAAATGCAGTCCACTAAAGTAACCATAGAGTTCACCGTTGTTTACTTTCTCAAGTCCTTCCTGTCTTGAGTTGACCTCAATAAGATTCATGTCTGGATAAAGGTTTTTAAGTAACTCTACATAAGCATAACCTTTATGCATACCTAGCTTTTTATCTTTCAGTAACTCAAGCTTGGATACAAAAAATTTTTCTTGTGTGGTTACTACAACAAAGGGAATAGTGATATAAGGTTTGGTAAAACTTAAAAATTGTTTTCGACTGGGAGTTTCTGCAATAAGCGCAATAATATCGCACGAACCAGACTTCACTTTGTTCATTGATTCCTCCCAAGTCGATGTAAGCTTCAGACGGATTGGGATGGGAAGTTCTTTTCGAAATAGAGCGATGTATTCGGCATTCATGCCAATATGCTGACCATCAACAATGTCTTCCAGAGGCATTGAGTTTGGACCGACACAGAGGCGAATTTGGGCAATGTCTTTTAAATATTTTTGTTGTGATTTCGATAGCTCAGCCGCGCGCGCCGTAATGGTCATACAGAGCAAAGCACTAATAGCACAGACAGAGAAAATAACACGACAGCGACTTGGCATTAGGGGTAGTAGTATCCGAGCTTTTTTCTTTTTTGAAAGAGGGATGAACTCAGTATAGATGCAATTATGCATTTATACACACTATGGAAGTGTCACTTTTATAAGTATTTCTTAAAGCGATAACTCAATTCACCGAGGTTTACCGGTGCTTATGGGATAATTTACGCATTCTCAACTGATGATAGAGAGGTTCGATAATTGATTTTAAGAAATAGAATTGGTGAAAAGTAAGTGTTAAACAATAGCAGGTACCAACTTAAGGCGATACCCGCTTATGATGTTTTGCTCGTTTATGGGATGAGGTCTGTTTTACTTTTACCGCATGAGGCCCGGCTTTCTTCTGGCCGGCGCGCTTACCGTGGGTTCTATTTTTTGAATAGCCTTTGGCATCGTCGTTCCATGGGATCAAACACTCGGGTCCATCACCAATTAAATGGGTTAGCCCTTTTTCTTGTAAGGTTTCACGAATGAATGGCCAGTTTTTGGGATCGTGATAACGCAGCAATGCTTTATGCACTTTGCGTTGAGACAACTCTTTGGCGGTGTACATTTTGTCCGACTTGTAACTGACTTTATGCAGTGGGTCGCGATCGGAATAATACATGGCGGTGGCTAACGCCATGGGAGAGGGGTAAAAGGTTTGCACCTGATCAGGTCGGAAATCATTTTTCTTGCACCAGAGTGCGAGATTAATCATGTCTTCATCGGTACAGCCCGGATGAGCCGCAATAAAGTAAGGGATCAAATACTGCTCTTTACCGGCTTCTTTGGAATATTTATCAAACAGCTTTTTAAACGCATCGTAGCTGCCGATGCCCGGCTTCATCATTTTATCCAGTGTATTGCTTTCGGTGTGTTCCGGCGCAATTTTTAAATAGCCGCCAACGTGGTGTTGCACCAGCTCTTTAACGTATTCCGGATCTTCCACGGCCAGGTCGTATCGTAAACCAGAGGCAATGGCGACTCGCTTAACGCCGTCGACATTTCGCGCTTTTCGATACAGTTGTGTGGTGGGCGAATGATCGGTAACCAGATTCGGGCAAATGGTTGGGTACACGCAGGACAGTTTTCGGCAATTGGACTGGATCTCATCGCTGACGCAATTCAGTTGATACATATTGGCCGTGGGCCCACCCAAATCGGAAATGGTGCCGGTAAATCCCGGTGTTTTATCGCGAATGTTTTCAATTTCTTTCAATATGGATTCTTGCGAACGGCTTTGAATCACCCGTCCTTCGTGCTCGGTAATGGAACAGAAGGTACAACCGCCAAAACAGCCGCGCATAATATTGACCGAAAACTTGATCATCTCATAGGCGGGAATGTGCGCATCACCATAGCTTGGGTGTGGTTTGCGTTGGTACGGCAAATCAAATACACCGTCCATTTCGTCGGTTTCTAACGGAATGGGTGGGCGATTGACCCAAATTTCTTTGGTGCCGTGTTTTTGCACTAACGCCTTGGCGTTGTTTGGGTTCGACTCCAGGTGCAACACACGAGAGGCGTGAGCATAAAGCGCCGGATCTTTGCTGACTTTTTCAAACGAAGGCAGTCGCACCACGGTTTTCGCCGGATCGAGCTTTTCTTTCCGCGTCAGTGGCATCGGGATCACCCGAATAGGAACGGCATCGCTATTAGTTGCAGTAGAATTAGTTGCAGCAGAGTCATTCTGCATGGCTTCCTGTTTCGAACAGCCACCAGAATCATGATTGGTTTCACCTTCCTGATGGACATATTCATAGGGCGATGGGATCGCATCAATTTGCCCTGGCCAGTCAATACGCGTGGAGTCGACTTCGGTAAAGCCACCCGGTACAGCATCTCGAATAAACGCTGTGCCACGAATGTCGGTCAGTTGCTGGATCGGTTTGCCGAGCGATAACTCATTGGCAATTTCGGCAATGGCACGTTCTGCGTTACCGTATAAAACAATATCGGCGCCCGAGTCGAGCAATACCGAACGTCGCACTTTGCCCGACCAGTGATCGTATTGAGCAATTCGGCGCAGTGATGCTTCGATACCACCGGCGACAATAGGTACGTCTTTGTAAATTTCACGCAATTTCTGGCAGTAAACCGTTAATGCCCGGTCGGGGCGCTTGCCCGCCACACCATGAGGGGTATAGGCATCGTCGTTACGCACTTTTAAGTCGGCGGTATAACGGTTGATCATTGAGTCCATATTGCCGGCGGACACACCAAAAAACAGATTGGGCGTGCCCAGTTTGCTAAATTCATCGGGATTGTTCCAGTCCGGCTGGGCAATGATGCCCACACGAAAGCCCTGAGATTCCAGAAACCGGCCCATCACAGCCATACCGAAGCTTGGATGGTCGATGTAAGCATCACCCACAACAAGAATGATGTCGCAGCTGTCCCAGCCCAGTTCGTCCATTTCTTGCCGGGACATGGGTAAATAGGGCGCTGTGCCGTAACATTCAGCCCAGTATTTGGGGTATTCAAAAAGATGTTGCGCGGTTTGTTTCATGAAATGCCGTAGTTGATTATGCGAAAAATTCAGATACCAACACTGAGAACACTCGGAGCTGGTCAAAAAATGGTCGCATATTATGCCAAACTTAACCGCTGGCGAATAGTTATTTTTTGCAACAATAGTGGTTTTAACGGCCTTTTACCGCAATCTATCGGCAAATAATCGAAGCGGATTGGCTGAATGCTAAACTGGCCTGTAATAAAGCCGATTCTAAAATGACTAGTGCTACTGGTTACTTATTTGAAAAATCAGGAGTTTACGTTGAAAAAAATCGTTATTGCTGCACTTATAGTATTTAGTGTTTTATCCAGTCAAAGTTCGGCTAAAACTTTTGTCTGGAAAGTGGAAAAGGATCAAAAGTCGGCGTTTATTGCCGGTACCATTCATGTACTAAGAGAGCAGGATAAGTCATTACCGGAAGCCTACAACCTGGCCTATCAACAGGCGGATGTGGTTGCCTTTGAAGTGGATTTGAAAGAGATGATGGCAGCCGTATTCAAAATGGCACATCGGGGTATGTATCAGGATGGTACTAAACTTAGCGACGTATTAAGCCCAGAAGTTTTTCAACAGCTGGAAAATTTTTGTAATGAAAACGGTTTTCCATTGAAGCCAATGCTTGAAATGAAGCCCACTTCGGTCAGTGTGAATATTATGTTGGGTATGATGATGCGCGAAGGTGCAAAACCAGAAGGCATTGATATGATGTTTAATAAAAAAGCACGCCAAGATGGAAAAGGTTTGTTAGCGTTAGAATCTATTGACGATCAGCTAGACGCATTATTTAATGATGACGTTGATGGTGATGCACTAATAAAAAGCACAATACGAGATGCAAAAAATGCTGACAAAATGTTAGATAAAATGGTCTCGGCGCTTTATCAAGGTGATGTAGATACTTTCAAAAATGATTTTTTGCTGCCGTTCGAAAAAGAATCTCCCGAGTATTATAAAAGTTTAATTGTGGTTCGTAACAATAACTGGATACCGAAAATTGAAGCCATGCTGGCAACCCCGGAAAAAGAACTGATTATGGTGGGTGGGTTGCACCTGGTTGGCGATATTGGTGTGATTGAGCAGTTAAAGTCGCGTGGTTACACTGTTACGCAAATGGATTAATACGACAGGCCATGTCAACACGTCAATGGATATTGAGTGCGGCTGTGTTAGTCGCAACCGCACTCAGTTTAATGTTCTGGCATCATTCAAAAATGCTCGCTGATTTAAATGTTTCTGGCGTTCAGGAAAGCGAGCAATCGATACATCCGATATCCAATATTTCTTTACCGATAGAACAGAAGAAGCAACCGTCAGAACCGGAAGCTCCTGTGACGGTTGATCCTAATGATTTACAAGACAATCATCTGGATGTGGTTACATGCAAGCAAGATCTGGATGAGCTGCTTGATACCGAGCAGTCGAATCGATTTCTTCAGCATAATGCCTTAAAAGAACAGCTTGCGGCGTTAAACACCGTACCGGCAAACTTAATGGTTGCCTTACTGGAAAACAATAAGGAGTCGTTAAACACTTATCTTCAATACAGTCAGTCATCACAGTTTTCTAACTACGCCAATTACTTACTGTTAACTAAATGTTTACAAGAATCGGAACAGAATAATGTTTGCAAGGAATCGCGTTTCGCCAATATTGTGTCGGAAAATTATCAGGAAGGTCGTTTCTGGTTAATGCGTGCGGAACAGTTTGCAAAAAATAAAAAAACAACCCAAGCCATACAGGCACTCAATGGTTTTTTGGCGGCTTCAAACTTATATGATTTTCATGGTGACTCATTAATTATGAGTTTACGGGCGTTTAATCAATCTGAAATTGATAGCTTTCCACTGCGTTTGGTGGCGTCTTTTGCTGTTGTGGTTAGCTCCCCCAGGCTACCTGCCAATAGCACATTAAATTTTTGTGAAAACCAGTCTTTATTTCGCCCTGATATTTTAAATCTTTGTGCCCAGGTGGGAGAGAAGCTTTATAAGCAAGGCAAAACCATTGCAGATAAACAACTGGGTTTAACTCTGCAAATAAATGCTTATAACGGCAGAGATGATGATATGGTCAAAAAGCTTTCCGAAGAAAAGCATCGGATTGATAAGCAGCTGGCTGAAATGGAAAAGGTCAGTAATCTTATTTTGATGGATGAAAATCTGGGACGTTATCTGGTTGAGCAATGGATCAAATTTGGCGAATTAGAAGCTTATAAAAATACCATTGAAGAAGCCGTCCGTTTATCAAAAAATCCTCAGTACGATCCGTGCAATTCGCGTCAAGTCGGAACCGAATAATCAGTTCCGACTTGTTGGTTTATTCACAACTGTTCATGGTTACTCTGAATCATTTTTGCTTAGCATAGACTGTTGTTGGATAAGCGATTCCAGTGCCTGAGCCACTTCAAACAATTTTGCTTCCTGATGGGGTAATCCCATAATGGATACGCCTATGGGTAAGCCATGTACCTTGCCAAGTGGAATGGTAATGTGTGGATAACCGGATACTGCGGAGTAGGTAGAGACACCACCGTTGGCGTTGTCGCCATTGACGCGATCGATTTTCCAGGCTGGCCCTCGTGTTATGGCAGTTAATGCATCCAGTTTGTTTTCATTGATCATGGACTGCAGCGTGTTGCGCGTTTCTTCCCGAATTTTTTTCAATGCTGTTTGGTATTCCTGACTGTCAAGATCGTCTTTTTGTTGCGCTTTTTCAAATATTTCTTGTTGAAAATACGGCATTTCAATGGCTTTATTGTTTTCATTAAATTCGATGAGTTTTTCTAGTGTCAGTGCATTGTATTGATTCGGTAATCCACCGAGGTATTGATTTAAATCGTGCTTTAATTCAAACAGTAAAACTTGATAGGTATCGTTCCAGAATCCCGAATAAGGGCTGGTTTTTAAATCCTTTACCAATGAAACCTGTTGCTGCTCTAACCATTCGATCAGTTGTTGCTCCAGCGCTTTAACCTGCTCATGATTGGTGGCGGATGAATGAAACATTCCTAACTTAAACTGATCCAATGGTTTTGTTGTAGGCACTAAATTCACACTGCGATCGAATACACGGGCACTGGTGGCGCTGTCCAGTTCATCTGCAGAGCTCATGTGTTGCAAAATTAGCGCGGCATCGGCGACAAACTTAGTCATGGGGCCCGCGGTGTCCTGAGTGTGTGAAATGGGCACTATGCCAAATCGGCTTGCCAGACCTACGGTAGGTTTAACCCCGACGACACCATTAACGGCCGCTGGACAGGTAATGGAACCATTGGTTTCGGTGCCTATGGCGGCAATGGCCATATTGGCGGCGACTGAAGCCCCTGAACCTGAACTGCTGCCACAGGGCGTTCGACTAGGATCGTGCGGATTGCGGGTTTGCCCACCAATGGCGCTCCAACCGGATGAGGAACGTTCCGAACGAATATTGGCCCATTCACTTAAGTTGGCTTTGCCCAGAATAACGGCACCGGCTGTGCGTAAATCTTTGGTGATGGTGGCATCACGACGGGTGTGATTGTCTTTTAATGCAAACGAACCTGCCGTTGTCGGCATGTCCTGAGTTTCAATATTGTCTTTCAGTAATATCGGCATGCCATGCAGTTTGCTGCGGATTTTGCCTTGCGTCAGCTCCTGATCCAGTTGCTTTGCAATGGTAAGCGCATCCGGGTTGATAAGAATGACACTGCTTAGCTGAGGGTTTTTGGTTTCGATTTGATGGATATAAAATTCGGTTAAATCAGTAACACTAAATTCGTTATTCAATAGTCGTTGATGCAGTTGCTCAATGGTTTCAGTACTGGTCCATTGCTCGAGTGAAGTGTGCAAGGCTGGTTTATCATGAGTAACCGTTGCACAGGCCGATAAAAAGCTAATCAGTATTGCGGAAATAAATACCGATACAGAGCGGGCAAAAAAATGGTTTTGGGTACTTGGTGTTGGCATAGCGATATTCTTTATTATTGTTGGTGGCGAATATTACACCTTAGCCCATGGTGAAATGCAATAGGTTATAACGGACAGTTGTATAGTGATGTGTTGGTCGTGTTAAGTATTGGAAATAGAGGTTTAAGGGTAGTTTTTTTATTGTTTAATATTTATTGTCTGACGCTTATTTATTTTCAGAGTCCTTTTTATTCGCTTTGAGAGGTTTATTCGAAGTTTGAGGCTGCTCAGGTTGTTGCAAAGCTTTTTCCCGTTGCTGCTGATATTCGCGATACGATAGAGAGTGTTCGGCCATGCATTGGTCGTATTGCCCGGGCGGTGATTTTAAACAAGCTTGTTGCCGGTTTTCCTGAACGGCGTTGTACAGTTGTTTCGAACTGCAACCGCTCATAACCAACATTAAGCTGCCACAAGCGACGGCTGTTAATTTGCTAGCTGTGTATCGAATATTTATCATCTTGAGTTTGTCTTGGTGGCGTCTCTTAGTGCTATGTTTTAGCGGGTTGGCCTGACTGGGTATGGCTTAAATGTCTAAGCAACTGCTTGGATAAGTGTTCACCCGAGAAGTTCCCTCTGTCAGCGGTCATTTATACCTAATAATAGAACATTTATTTTTGTTTAACAGTAGGGAAGGGATATTAGATTTTGTTAAACAGTGACAGCTATTCGGTAAGCTGTCACTGAATATAGGATTAACTCAATTCTTGGTTAAATCGCTTAACGTGTTAACTGCTTTGTTTGCGCTTGATGTATCGGGTTAATTGCGCTTTTAATGATTTTGGAATGTGTTTCACAATTAACTCGTCGGAGTCTTCATCAAATACAATGTTGTCGCCAAACATCTCCGATGAAAAGCTGATGCTGAGGTTTTTATCGCGCCCAAAAAAGCGCACGTATTTTTTCAGGCTGGCTCGGTCAGTGTAGATTTCTTTTTTAACTTCCGGTTTATTTTCGGACACAAAACTTGAGAACTGAGCCGGATTGTCATCGTCCAGTTGTGTTGACAGGTCGTCCAGATCAACCGGCGCACCAGACATATCCTGATCAATACAGTACTCAACAATTTTACTTTTTAACTGTTCGCCCTTTGTTGGCTCCTGCTGATCAATGTAATCATCAACCACGGACAGGAAGTCTTCGGTTTGTGCTTTTAAGTCGACGCTGGATATAAACCCGGCGAAGGATTTAAAGGCTTCGGTTAGTTCTTTGTTGCCCTTTGAGGCGATAAACGACAGGTATTGATCCCAGCCCTCTACTTTCCACTGTTCCATATCAATCTTGAAGGCAAAGTTGAGTTTGGCGGGGTTAATATATTCCAGTGTATCCACATCCAGCTCATTATTGATGAACTGGGCATCGGTGTGATTGATCCAGAAAACATAAAAAAACTGTTGCTCAACCAGTTCATCCATCACAAATAAAATGTGACTGTTCATCGGCTCCGGTGTCTTTTCGAACTGAAGCTTTAAGTGATCCATGGCCTGATGGGTTAGGCTGGAAAAACTGATCGAATCGGATTCGTGGTTTTTCAACAACGCGGGCAATGGATTGTCCGATTGCTCCGGATCAAATAAACCGTATTGTTTTTGCGTACTGCGCTGAAAAGTCAGTTTGAGTTGTTCAAACAGCGAAACAATGGGGCCTTCGGCATTCACTTCATCGGGACGCAATTGTATTTTTGCTTCCGAGCCGGGTTTGGAGCGTTGCAACTTATGAATAGAACAATGTTTTATGGTCATACAGCACTCTAACAATCAAATGGGCCACGATTATATATCAGCTCAGATGTTTGAAAAGAGGTTAGCTGAGCCTTTTTGCCATAGTAAACTTTTTCGAGTTGATAACTTGTTGAATCAGAACGGGAAAACGTTATTGTTAAAGTTACTCTTCATTAACATCACTGATGTGAATGATTCTTATTACTGTGCTAATCTGTGGAGCATAACGTTTTCTATTTACTGACGCTTTTTATTTGCTGAAGATAGTGCGCACAGCTGTTATCACATAGTTGTCAGCGCATAGTTGTTCAATTTGTTGGTCAATATAATTAAATCGGGTGGACTTATGAGTCACAAGTGGAACCGTAAAACGCTAAAACGGATTGATGGTCGCTCTGGTTGGGTACCAGGCCTTGCGATAGTGCTGGTTGCCGCAATAATAACCGTCATTATTTTTAATACCGAACCGGAAGCCAAGCGTGAAGGGGCTACCCGCAAATCAGCCATGTTGGTTGATACGCTTGTTGTTAAACGCCAAGATTATCAACCTTCCATAAAAGCCATGGGCGTGGTCACGCCTGCTCAGCAAGTGGCGTTAAAATCGAGAGTATCGGGCGAAGTTGTCCAGATGGATGAGGCCTTTGTACCGGGGGCTTTGATCGCCCGGCAGCAGCCACTGATTCAACTGGATACCGACGATTATCAGTTGGCGGTGCAGCAAGCGAACAGTGAGTTAACTGAGGCGCAGTCGGCTCTGAGCACTGAAATGGGTGAGCAGGAAAGAGCGAAAAATGTGTATCAGTCACTCAACACCGAGCTATCGGAGCAAAACAAGGCGCTGGTGTTGCGTCAACCACAACTGCTGAGTGCACAAGCAAGAGTGACGGCTGCCAAAGCAAACCTGGCCAAAGCCAGACTGGACTTAAAACGCACAGAAATTCACGCACCTTTTGATGCGCAGGTTGTGTCTCGTGAAGTTAGCATGGGTTCTCAAGTCAGTGCTGGCGATACTCTGGCTCGCTTAATTGGTGTTGACGAATACTGGATAGAAGCCAGTGTGCCGCTGAATAAAATGAGCCGGTTAAAAGCATCAGTCGCAGCAGGGAGTAAGTCAGAAAATGCACCTGAAAATTCCAGCACAACCAAGGTGACGGTTCGCGATCATAATGCCTGGCCGAAAGGCTATACCCGCCAGGGGCAGTTTAAACACCTTGTTTCTGAGCTCGAGCAAAGTACCCGAATGCTGACGGTATTGGTGAGTGTTGATGACCCACTTGGGTTATCCAGCAATGAGAAACCCTTGGTTGCGGGCAGTTTTGTTGAGGTGGCATTACCGGCAAAAACTTTGTCGAATGTGATTCGATTGCCGCGTCAGTATTTACGTAAAAATGACACCCTTTGGTTGCTACAAGATGACGTATTGGCCATCAAATCGGTTGAGGTGGTTTTTCGAGACGAACAATTTGTTTATCTGGCCAGTGGCATCATGGACAGCGCAGAAGTCATCACCACCGACTTATCGACGGTAAAAGAAGGGGCTGCCGTTGCGCGTAAATCAGGTACCAGCAATAACCCGCAAACGGTTGATGGAATAAAATCAGGTTCAAATGAATCATAAGCGTTAGAAGAGAACCGTTACAAGAGAGGCATTACAATAGAATAAGCGATTCAAAACAGTGTTCGATATAAAACAGTAATCGATAGAGAAGAGTGAACGATAGAAAGAGTTTTCGATATTAAAAGCAATGCAGACAAACAAAAAATAACGGATAAGTCATATGCTTGATCAAGATAATTCATCAGGAGGTTTTGTTAGCCCAATTGAGTGGATGGCTCGCAATTCCATTGCGGCCAATCTGTTTATGATGATTTTACTTGGTGGCGGCCTGTACATGGCGATCCAGGTGCAAAAGGAAGTGTTCCCACAATTTGAGCTGGGCATTGTTGAAGTGGATGTGCAATATCCTGGCGCCTCACCCGAAGAAGTGGAAAAAGGCATTTTGCAACCAGTGGAAGAAGCGGTTCGAGGGGTACAGGGGATACGAGAAATGACGTCAACCGCCCGCGAAGGCTCGGGGCGTGTCCGGCTTGAATTGGTATCGGGTTTGGATCGCAGCAAAGCGTTTCAGGATATTGATCAGGCAGTTAATCGAATTCGAACCTTTCCGGAGGATACTGAAGAACCGGAAGTCTCGATGCAGGTTCAGCAGCGCGATGTGATGGAAATAGGTATTTATGGCGATCTGGATATCTGGTCGTTGCGTAAACTGGGCGAGCAAGTCAGGGATCGACTGTTGAGCGAGCCTGGTATATCTCAGGTGTCATTGAATAATGTGCCGGCCTATGTCACGCACATTGAAATTTCACAGACTCAGCTTCGACAATACGGATTAACACTGAGTCAGGTGGCGTCGCGTATTCGCGAATCGGCGCGCGATGTTCCAGCGGGCGCCATTGAGACCAACGAAGGTGAGATCCTGCTGCGATTAAAAGAGCGTAAGCAATGGGCTGATCAGCTGGCGAAAATAGCCATCGTCACCTCCCCTCAGGGCGCCATTGTTCGGTTGGGTGATATTGCCCGGTTGGACGATGGGTTTGAAGACGACGGTTTTCATGCGCAATTTAATGCCCAACCCTCCATTGAAGTTGAAATATTTCGAATTGGAAAACAGTCGCCTCTGGATATCGCTGAAACCGTCAATCGGGTTTTGGCGGATTTAAAAACAACATTGCCTGATGGCGTTGAGGTTCGGATCGACAGCAATCGTGCTGCCGACTTTCGGGATCGGCTCAACTTATTATTGGAAAATGGTGCTTTGGCGATAGTCATCGTATTGTTGATCCTAGGTGCCTTTCTTGAGTACCGGCTGGCGTTCTGGATCATGATGGGGATGACCATTTCCTTTGTCGGCGGTTTGCTCTTTTTGCCCATGCTCAGTGTCAGCATAAATATGATTTCAATGTTCGCCTTTTTGGTTGTGCTGGGCATTGTGGTGGATGACGCTATTGTTGTGGGTGAAAATATTTATGAGTACCGCGAGCAGGGGTATGACTTTATGACCGCGGCAATAAAGGGGGCAAAGGATATCGCCGCTCCGGTTACCTTTACCATTTTGACCACCATAGTTGCGTTTATTCCGGTGATGTTTATACCGGGCACCACTGGGTTATTTTGGTGGCCATTGCCGGTTGTGGTAATAACGGTACTGGCGATATCTCTGGTTGAAGCTTTATACATTTTGCCAGCGCATCTGGCGCACAGTACCGATAAAGCCACGACAAAGCTGGGGCACGTAGTACATCGTCGTCAGCGTGCTATTGCCCGACGGTTTAACGGGTTTATTCAAAATCAGTACCGGCCTTTTTTGGCCTGGTGTCTGCATCGACGCTACCTAACATTAAGTGCAGCGTTTTCACTACTATTGGTAACTGGTGCGTTTGCAGTCAGCGATCATATGGGCATGGTAATGATGCCGCGAGTGGCGGCCGACGAGATCGAAGCGGGGGTATCATTACCGGTGGGCACTACACAGCGACAGGCTGCCCGTGTCGCCAATGAAATTACCGACGCAACCCATAAAATGTTCCTTGAACATAATTTATTTGAAGTGGCCGACGGTATAAAAACCAATGTTCGCGGAAAGAGCTTTATTGATGTAGAAATTGTGATGAAGCCGCCCGACCAGAGAGATATGTCGGCCGCTGAAGTGATTGAGCTGTGGCGTAATGAAATTGGCGATATAGATGGGGTCGATCAAATTTCATTTGAGGCAGAGCGTGGTCCGGGGGGCTGGCGAGATGATATCAGTGTCGACTTAAGCCATTCGGATCTGGAAGTACTGGCACTGGCCAGTCAGCAGTTTCTTGAGCGTATGAAAACGTTTACCGCCACTCGTGATGTTAACGACAGTTATAACAAGGGTAAATTGCAATATGATTTTACCTTAAAACCGGAAGGCGAAATGCTTGGCCTGACCTCGGCCGATATTGGGCGGCAGGTTCGGGATGCGTTTTACGGTGCCGTGGCATTAAGGCAATTAAGAGGAACCAATGAAATAGAAGTGCGCGTAAAATTACCAGAGTCCGAACGACAGCAAGCGCATACCTTGGAAAACTTTATCATACGCACGCCTGATAATATCGAAGTGCCGTTAATGGATGTGGCGAATGTGAGCTTGGGAGAGGCTTTTTCATCGTTGGATCGCCGTAATGGACGTCGTGTTATTACCGTCGGTATGGATGTTGAACCGCAAAGCGCCAATTCGCGAATCATCAAAGCGATTAATCAAGAAGTGCTGCCTGAACTACGGCAGGCGTATCCTGGGATCACCTGGAACTTCAGCGGTACGCAGGCGCAAATGCGAGAATCAACCCAGGTACTTTGGGGCGGCTTTGGCATGGCCATGCTGGTGGTTTACTCGTTGCTGGCGATTGCCTTTCGCAGTTATTCGCAACCGGTTATTGTTATGTTGGCGATCCCATTTGGCAGCGTAGGAGCGGTTTTTGGTCATCTGTTACTGGGCTATGATTTGTCGCTTATCAGCATGATGGGGGTGGTTGCGCTGGCCGGTGTGGTGGTCAATGGCGCGTTAATCATGGTGGATTACGCCAATAAAAAGCGCAAACAGATGTCTGTTTTTGATGCCATTCATGAGGCCGGTGTAAGACGCTTTCGACCCATTGTTTTAACCACACTGACAACGTTTGGCGGTTTAACGCCGATTATTTTGGAACAGTCACGGCAGGCTTATCAGTTAATCCCTATGGCTATTTCATTAGGGTTTGGAATTATTTTTGCCACGTCGATTATGTTAGTGATCATTCCTTGTTTTTATCTGGTACTGGAAGATTTCCAATCCCGCTATAACCCCGAAAAAATCAGTTAGAAAAAACAAACAGTTACAGACGTTAATAGCAGATGTAATGGGTGTTATTGCTTCTGCTATTTAACCGCGACTACCTCAATATGAAATATATCTCAAAGCTTAAGTTGTTGAAAAATTAATCAGGGATTAACCTATAAACAAGAGCGTGTTTAACTTTCCAATCTCACCATCGCTGATTTCGTTAACGATAATTTACTTGTCTGTCAGCAACGCAAGTTGAGAAAGAAGGAATAATGTTTAAAGTATTCCATTAACACTAGCTCAAGGTTGGATCTTGCCAGGGAATAGGATCATCACGCCGCTATTGTCTGTCCTGTATTCAGCGTTTCGTTTTTTCAGGTATGAACTATTCATGTGGAAAGATATAAGGAGCGAGTTATGGCGGGTACATCCGAAGCCGTTAATCAGGCAGCTAGATTATCAGAAATTGGTTTTCCGGAATTTACAACCAAACTTATTACCGATGTGTTTGATTCTCTGGTTGCGACCAATTTACGACAAACAGAAGCTTACATTGAGTTATTGCAACAAACCGGCAAGACATTAACCACTTTTATTAATGATACGAAAGACGATATTGGTGGCGAGTTATTGTTGCAGTTTCTGGCGCATGCTTTACCTCCTCGTGATGATAAAAAAGAAGAGGATGGGACTCACGTTAAAGAAGGCAATTCATTAACCAATGAAGAAGCGTCAACGTTAAATAATGCGCTGGAAGTAAAAGATGCGGGCATCAGTAGTGATAATAAAGTGGCTTCTGCAGGAGCGTTAAACGAAACCAAAGTAAACGCTATTCTTGAAGCCGTTGCCAATCGAATTTCTGCGGATAAATATTCACTGTTAAAAGAAATGGTTAAGCAAGGTATTTTACGCTTGGTGGTGGAAGATGGTGAAATTGAAACTCGACTGACATTTAACACTTACGGCTCATCCTTTTATCAAAATAAAACCTCTGATTATCAGCGTAAAAACTTTGCGTTTCGTGCGAAAGCGAAAACCGGCGGCTTGTTATCGGCCTGGGTTAAAGCGTCAGCATCTACGTCCTACAACAGTGTTAAAGTGTCAACCGCCAATAAAACCGATCAGGACCGTTCGGGTAGTCGGGTGCAAATATTTGGCCGTGTGCATGTGAACTTTAAAACCGATTATTTACCGCTTGATCAATAACTCATGAACAGAAAAATTATAATGAATAACTAAGGGATTAGTGCATGTCTGACAATGCCAGTACGCCCATCGAACTGGGCTTCGCAGAATTTGTTGCGAAGCTCATTTCCGATGTGTTTGATGCCACTATTAACTCTCAACTTGAGCAACAGGAAAAGTTACAGGAATTGCAGGCAATGTTGTCTCAGTCTGATGATGATTTTGTTGACGTCCTGTTATCTCGTACGGAATTTATTGAACAGGTTGATCTTTTATTGCAAGGTTATTTCCCAATCAAAAAGGATGATGAGCTTCATGCCATTTATGAAGGTGCGCCTTATCAACCCGCTAAAGGAGATGTGCCGGAACAGCCTGCAGTGTTTGAAAAGCTGGCATTAAAGTTAGCCGAAGGGGATTTTAAGCCCAGAAGCAAATCGCTAACTGAGCAGGGTGTTATGGCAATTTATCGTGCTGCTGCAAAACCCTTGGCGGCGCAAAAACGTGGGTTGTTCATTCAGATGATGGAGTCCGGGTTTCCAAGCATTGTTATCGATAGCGGAAAAATTAATGCAAAGTTAACCTTTAGTACCACTCAGGTAAGTCAGAATAATCAAACTGAAGACACTGGTGCTGAAGATAATAATAGTCCCGAAGCCTCAGCAGGAGCCGGTGCAAATAACTCACTCCCATCCTTATCGAGTGAGCGATTAAGCCGGGTTAATTTATCGTCGCGATTCAGTGAACGAATTTCATCAAGGCTGGTTACGCCTATACAGCCGCTCAATCGCTATGTTGGTCTGATTAAACCGAATATTAATGATCAGGTTCGACTTACTGTAAAGCAGGCGAGTAATAAATCGCCGCAAGATACCCAGGCGACCACTAATATTTACAGTGAAGTCGAAATTCATTTTAAAACCATTAAGTAATTGGTAGAGCGTGATTGATGCCTGAACTAACGCTTGATGACGTTGTACTATTAATTCACAGTGAAGTGGCGTCGGCGGTGACGTCAGCTCAACAATATGGTGCCATGGATGCGGTTGTTCTTGATGCTATAAGGGTGCGTATGGGGCAGTCTGTTCTCGATGACGGTTCAAATGAAAACAACACTCTTTCCGAGCACACTGCTCTTTCAAATAATAATCACACCTCAGAAAACAGCATTTCTTTAAATACTTTGCGTTATCCCACTGCAGAGTCGGGCTGGCAAATTGATGTGTATTATAAAGCGGGAGACAGTCAGGCTGGCAGCATTAAAAATACACACGATGAGCCGCTTTGGTTGGCATCGGAAGCCATGCGTTTTTTTTCTCAGCAATCGGTGGAACGACTTAGCGGTATCGGCAAGCGTTGGGCTAAATTGCTAAAGCAGAATGATGTGATAAGTATTGAGCAGTTACTGGAGCATTCGCTGCTCAATAATGAGGCGCTATTAGAGGCTTTGTCTGTTCGGCAATTAAGGAATTTTCAGGCGCTGGCAAGGCTTGCTCTGTCTGTACCAGCCATTACTGTTCCTGAAAGCATTAATCAATATTGCTTGATGGATGTACTGGATGACTATTCAGCGTTAAAAAATCAATTGTTGAATCAATCGATGACCGATGACCAACAGGTTCAACTATATAATTGGTTGCAGCAACTGGAGTTTTGTTTCGACGATACTCTATTAAAAGAAACTTGCTTTGTTGACTTAAGGCAGAGTTAACCAAGCGTTACTCCAGGTGCTGAACAACGATTAAATATAAAAATCATAAATAACCACAAACGCTAAACAAACTCTGGTTATTAACAATAAAGATTGTTTGCGTTTGTGGTTTTGCCAATCAGTAAAACGATTTATTTTTTATGCTTGGCTAATAATTGTTTTAAAAACTTACCGGTATGGGAGACTTTACTTTTTGCCACATCTTCCGGGGTGCCGGTTGCGATTATTTCTCCGCCTTTATTGCCGCCTTCCGGTCCTAAGTCGATAATCCAGTCTGCGGTTTTAATGACATCAAGATTATGTTCGATAACCACAATCGTATTGCCATGATCCCGTAAGCGGTCCAGTACCGAAAGCAATTGATTCACATCATGAAAATGAAGCCCTGTGGTTGGTTCATCAAGAATGTAAAGTGTTTGGCCAGTGTCTCGTTTGCTAAGTTCTCGTGACAGTTTGACACGTTGCGCTTCACCGCCAGACAGTGTTGTGGCGGCCTGCCCTAAACGAATATAAGAAAGACCAACGTCCATCAGTGTTTGCAGTTTTCGTGCAATGGCCGGTACGGCATCGAAAAACTCGCGCGCGTCTTCTACCGTTAAGTCGAGTACCTCATTGATGTTTTTTTCTTTATACAGAACTTCCAGCGTTTCCCGGTTATACCGCTTACCTTTACAAACATCACAAGGCACATAAACGTCGGGCAAAAAGTGCATTTCCACTTTTATAACACCGTCACCCTGACAGGCTTCACAGCGACCCCCTTTGACATTAAAGCTAAAACGTCCGGGCTTGTAACCGCGTGCTCTGGCTTCCTGTGTGCCAGAAAATAATTCTCGAATGGGCGTGAATATTCCGGTGTAGGTGGCCGGATTGGAACGTGGTGTACGACCTATTGGGCTTTGATCAATATCCACCACTTTATCGAAATGCTCAATGCCTTCAAAGTGGGAATGAGGCGCAATGGTTAAGGATTCATTGCGGTTTAAATTACGCGCTGCAATAGGATATAAGGTATTGTTGATCAGTGTTGACTTGCCGCTGCCGGATACACCCGTTACACAGGTCATCAGACCTGCTGGGATTTCCAGATCAACCGATTTCAGGTTATTGCCGGTGGCGCCAAACAGTTTAAATGTTTTTTCCGGATCCACTGGGCGACGATTTTTCGGAATGACTATTTCCAGTTTGCCCGATAAGTATTGACCGGTAAGCGACTTTTTTGATTGGCAGATTTTTTCCATCGGTCCTTCGGCAATTACTTCTCCGCCATGAACACCGGCTCCGGGGCCTATGTCTATCACATGATCCGCGGTGCGGATGGCGTCTTCGTCATGTTCCACAACAATAACCGTGTTACCCAAATCACGTAGGTGAGTTAAGGTTTGCAGCAATCGATCATTATCCCGTTGATGTAATCCAATGGAAGGTTCATCGAGTACGTACATAACGCCAACAAGTCCGGCGCCAATTTGGCTGGCGAGTCGTATTCTCTGGGCTTCACCGCCCGATAATGTGTCGGCGCTGCGTTCCAGAGTCAGGTATTCAAGACCAACATTTACCAGAAAACCCAGTCGGGCCTGGATCTCTTTTAAAATTTTATCGGCAATTTTTCCTTTCGCACCAGCGAGTTTTAATGACTTAAAATATTCAAAACTTTCACCAATTGCCATTTGAGTAATTTCTGGCAACGCCTTGTTTTTGATCAGCACGCTTCGCGCGTCTTTTCGCAATCGGGTGCCTTCACAACTGGGACAGGATTGGTGAGTCATGTATTTGCTGAGTTCTTCCCGCACCGCTTGTGATTCTGTTTCGCGGTAGCGACGTTGCATATTTGGGATCACACCTTCAAACGGGTGATTGCGCACATAAAGATCGCCACGGTCATTAACGTAATTAAACTCGATGGCGGTTTTACCACTGCCATAAAGAATGGTGTTTTGTACTTTTTTCGGTAATGACTCAAAGGGTGCTTCTATATCAAAGTCAAAATGCTCGGCCAGAGATTTCAGCATGTGGTAGTAATAAACACTGCGTCGATCCCAACCACGAATGGCACCGCCCGCCAGTGAGAGTTCCGGGTTATGGATCACTCTATCCGGATCAAAAAAGTTATCCACGCCAAGTCCGTCGCAGGTAGAACAGGCGCCAGCTGGGTTATTGAATGAGAATAGACGAGGCTCAAGTTCGGTCAAACTGTGACCACATTGCGGACAGGCAAATTTTGCAGAAAATAACAGGTCGTCTTTTTCACCGTCCATAAAGTGAATTTGCGCAAGTCCTTCGGCCAGATCCAGAGTGGTTTCAATGGACTCGGCTATTCGTTGCTGTAAGTCGGGGCGCACCTTAAAACGATCAACAATGACTTCGATGGTGTGTTTTTTGTGCAGATCCAGTTTTGGCGGTGAGGCCAGCTCATACACTTCGCCGTTGATCCTGGCTCGTACATAACCATTGGCCTGAAGCTCTTTAAACAGCTGGACGTGCTCACCTTTTCGGTTTCGAACCACCGGTGCCATTACCATCATCTTGGTGCCTTCCGGCTCTGCTAACACCAAATCGACCATTTGCGATACGGTTTGTGCTTTCAGTTCAATACTGTGGGTTGGGCAATAGGGCGTACCAACCCGTGCAAACAGCAGGCGCAAGTAATCGTAAATTTCGGTGATGGTGCCCACCGTGGAGCGAGGATTATGGGACGTTGATTTTTGTTCAATGGAAATAGCCGGTGATAAACCTTCTATGTGATCTACATCGGGTTTTTCCATCAAGGATAAAAACTGCCTTGCGTAGGCCGACAAGGATTCAACATAACGTCGTTGACCTTCGGCGTAGAGTGTATCGAATGCCAAAGAGGACTTCCCGGAACCGGATAACCCGGTTATGACGATCAGTTTGTCTCGAGGTAACGTCAGATTAATATTTTTTAAGTTATGGGTGCGTGCACCACGTACTTCTATGTTATCCATCGTGTATAATGACCGCCTTTTTTGCCCAACGACTGAATATATTTGTCATATATACGTCTGTTGACGAATTTCGAACTAAGCCGTCGATCATAATATGGAAAACACACAACAATCCAGTGCTATGAATGCCACCGAGAAATCGGCCGCACTTTCGTTAAGTGCGGTTTTTGCGGTGAGGATGCTTGGGTTATTTATGATCCTGCCTGTATTCGCAGTACTCAGTGACACCATTGAAGGCAGCTCACCGTTTCTGATAGGTCTGGCAATTGGAGCCTATGGCCTTACTCAGGCAATATTTCAAATTCCATTTGGCCGCTTATCCGATCGCTATGGCCGAAAACCGGTGATCCTGGCCGGGTTAATTTTGTTTGCGATTGGCAGTGTCATAGCGGCCCTGTCCGATCACATTCTGTGGATTATTGTTGGTCGACTGTTTCAAGGCTGTGGCGCCATTGCCAGTGCTGTAATGGCTCTGGCCGCGGATCTGTCCCGCGATGAACAGCGCAGCAAAGTTATGGCCGCCATTGGTATGAGCATAGGTGCTGCATTTACCATTGCCATGTTTACCGGACCTTTTATTGCCGAACTGGCGGGGTTATCCGGTTTATTCTGGAGCAGTGCCTTAATGGCGGTGGTGGCCGCTGTGATCATTATATACTGGACACCTACGCCTGAGCATCGATACAGCCAGCGCGATGCGGTGGCTGCCAAAGGTCAGATTCGGCAGATTGTAAAGCATCCACAATTATGGCGGTTAAACCTTGGCATCTTTTCACTGCATTTTTTATTAACCGCTTTTTTTGTCGCCTTTCCGGTTAAACTTTCTGAAATGGGACTGTCATTGTCCAGTTCGGGATGGGTGTATTTTATTGTCATGATCATCGCCGCTGTTGTGATGATCCCGCTTATTATAACCGCTGAAAAATCCTGGAAGCATCGTCAAGTAATGGTGTTGACCATGTGCGCCATAGCCATTCTTGAAATTACCATCAGTCAATTTAGCGGTGCATTCTGGTTGCTGGTATTACTGTTAGGATTATTTTTTGCCGGATTTAATGTGATGGAAGCTATGTTCCCCTCATTAATTTCGCGCATAGCCCCGGCCTCAGCGAAAGGAGCGGCATTGGGTGTGTATTCAACGTCGCAGTTTTTAGGTGCGTCTTTGGGTGGTCCGGTTGCCGGTTATCTGGCGCAAAGTTATGGATTATCAGCCACTTATATTGCAGGTGCTGTGGTTGCCGTTATTTGGGCGGCTGCCGGAATTGGATTAAAATCACCACCACGATTGACCTCCTATACCTTCACAGTACATCATATAGACAACGACAGACTGAATGCGTTGATGGATGATATTCACGCAATAGAAGGTGTGGCTGAAGCAGTGGCTCTGCCAGAAGCCGGTGCGGTTTATCTGAAAGTGGATAAGCAACAGTTCGACGAGTCTGCTTTATTAAAACTTAAATCGAAGCCAAGCTGATGTATCAGGTTTGAGGCTTTATTAAGAAAGACATCAAGCTCAGAAATATGAAAATATGGGTAAGGACCCTAGAGGAGAAGTGATCAATGGCCAGCCGAGGCATTAACAAAGTTATTTTAGTGGGAAATTTGGGTAATGATCCCGAAATTCGTTACACAGCCAATGGCGGCGCAATTGCGAATCTGTCCATTGCCACATCGGAGCAATGGAAAGATAAAAGTTCAGGCGAGCCACGTGAAAAAACCGAATGGCACCGCGTTGTTATTTTCGGCAAACTGGCCGAAATTGCCGGTGAATATTTGCGTAAAGGTTCTCAGGTCTATCTTGAAGGCAAACTGCAAACCCGTAAATGGCAAGATCAACAAGGTCAGGACAAATACACCACCGAAGTTGTGATTGATATTAACGGCGTGATGCAAATGTTGGGTGGCGGTCGCACGGGTGGCGAGTCTTCCTATGGACAAGGGCAGCCAGCTGGACAGAAAAATTATGGTCAGCCACAAGCTCAGCAAAATCAAAATTCACAAGGTGGCGGACAACCACAACAGCAGCCTCAGCAAGCGCCTGCCAATCAAGGGTTTAGCGATAACTTTGATGATGATATTCCGTTTTGAAAAATACCATAGAGTATAATGTAAAGGTTATTCGCTAATATCATAGTGTTTAAAAGGAGTCTCAGGGCTCCTTTTTTTATGTTCGCTCATTTTGTTCAATATTTCAGAGTTCATGCTCATATCTAACAGGGCTTGTCGGGATGAGCGGTAAAGCTGCTGGCTGAGTTCGTATTGTGTGTTGTTCAGGTCCTGATTGATTTGCTTATGACTCAGCCATGTCAAATCATCTTTAGTAAGTAATGGCTTACTATGGGCTTGGGTGGCTAAACTGGATAAAAGCCACAGCATAAGAACTGGTTTGAAATTGATTTTCGACATTATTTTAAACTCCGGTGCATTTGCAGACAGAGGCAGGATAAAGTGAATAAGCTGCAATTTTGTGTCAGTTTTTCGATGCTTTGATGAATAAGCTGAGTTTCTGAACTATGCTTTAAATACGCTTTAAAAAATAAAGCATTCGTAGGATTTATTGTGAAAGGAATATCTCGACTAAATATAAGTCACCCATAGGGATCGGAGTACTTATGAAATCTATTATGGCTAAAGTTTCGGTTGTCTGGCTTGCACTACTCGTAATCAGCCTACTTCTGCTACAACATTCACACAATTTGAGCCAAACCCGGATCGAGAACCAGAAAAATGCCTGGATTGAGCGACAATTTCTATTGGTGGAGCAAAAAGTTCGAGCTCATCAAAACGGTGGTTCCTTAATAGAGAGTTCTTCAATAGATAGTTCCTCAGTAGATAACTCCTCAATAGATAATTCCTTAGCTGATGATATTTTAACGCATAAAGATTTAATACAAGAGGTGCTTTCTTTACCCTCAGTTACCGCGGCGCGCGCAATCAGTGCAGGTGAAGTTACTGAGCAGGCGACTCGTATAACTGAGCCAGTCTCGACCATAACATATCGGCTGCCATTGCAATTGTCACAAGACAGTTACGCTGTTCTTGAAGTCGATATCGACATGTCTCAGTTTGCCCCTGTCAATATTGATTCTTTTTCTCTACATGGTTTTGCCATTTTAGTGTTAATGGCGTTGGGAGTGTTTATGACATTCTGGCTGTTATCGCCTTTTTTAATGCTGGAGAAAAAAGCAGAGTCAATTTTAACCGGCGATTTTAACCCTCAACATTTCGCATCCTCCGATGATCACCCCTTAACATCTGAGTTGGCGATAAATTTATTGCTTGATGAACATCAAAAAAGCAAACAGCAGCATCAGGATTTATCCAATCGGCTTCGGCAACATTCTTTTGTCGACAGTTTAACCGGACTGGGCAATCGTGATTATTTTGATGCTGAGCTTGAAATTCATCTTAAAAATGAGAAAGAGTCGATCCATGGTGCGGTTGTTCTTTTTTCATTTGAGCCCCTGCTCGATCTTCATTATGAAAACCCCACCAGTTTTAATGAGTTGATTAAGCAAGTGGGTGATTTTTTTCAGAATATTTCAGATGAAGAAAACCTCTGCTGGGTTGCCAGGCGTGACACCGTCGACTTCGCCTTACTGACTCTTGAAAGTGCGCCGGATAAAATTCGACGGCAATGTCATAAAGTCATAAAAGATTTACAGCGCAGTATTTTTGATATTACTGAGTTCAGTCATCACTTTATCAATATTGGCGTGACATTCTTTACTTCTGGTGACGACGCTTATGAAATATTGGCCAGTGCCGATATGTCCCTTCGAAACGCTCAGTTGCAAGGTGATAACTGCGTCCATATGTACCAGCCGAACAAGCTAGCAAAAAGTATGATTAAAGGTGGTGTCAGGTGGCGGACTTTTTTGCAAAGTATTTTGGATAGCCGGCGCATAACATTATTTTTTCAACTCCAGGTTGCAGCGGTTGCTATGGACGTTCAGCGTTATGAGGTGTTGTCCAGAATAGAAGACCGAGGAAAGATGATTAATGCGTCTATTTTTTTACCGATGGCGAACCGTTGTGGGCTCGCGGCAGATTTTGATCGGCTGATTGTTGATAAAGCATTAAAACAACTGACTTCACAAGCGGATAGTATTGAGTTATCAATTAATCTTTTTCCAGACAGTCTGCTGCATCCTTCATTTATGAAGTGGCTGATGCAACGCTTAAGCATAAACCGATTTGCCAATCATCGAGTTATTTTTGAAATATCTGAGTTAGCCGTCTCGCGTTCATTAGCGCAGGTAAAAGCGCCGATGGAAAAAATTGCCGCCATGGGGTGTCGTTGGTGTGTCGAACATGTTGGTAGTCCAAGCGCCAGCCTTTCGTATTTGGCCGAGCTGCCTCTCGACTTTTTAAAAATCAGTCAGGCAACGGTACGTCGCATTAATACTCAGCAAGAACGGCAGTTATTTGTTGAGACTCTGGTGACTTCTGCCGCTCAGGCGGGTATTAATGTTTGGGCAGAAGGGGTTGAATCCGAACAGGAGTGGCTAAAATTGCAATCGCTTGGTATTCAGGGAGGGCAGGGCTACTGGTTTGGTCACCCTCAGGAGTTAATTCCATCAATAGAAGATGAAATATTATCGGTATCTATAAAAAAAGCCTGACATTGGAGCCAGGCTTTTTAATATCTCTATTAATGTATTTTTGTGTGATTACTTAAATCGACGCCGTAATGATACCAGTGTCAACAATAGAACCACTGCCCAGCTTAACGTACCGCCATCATCATTGATTGATGTATTTGTTACAGGGCTTAAATTTGCCGCTGAGTTTACATTATTATCAACGACCACAATGGCTTCAACTATTAAGAAGTTTTCTGCGCCCGGGGTGACTTCATCGCCAAAGTCATCGTCTGTATAGTTGGCGAGTGGTAATGAGGCTAGAGCACCACCAAAGGCAAATGTTGGGAAAGCAGCCAATGTATCAACTGTTTCCATGCCACCATCTATGACCTGACCAAATACCGTAAAACCGCCATTTTGAGGATCAAGGCTGGCACTATTGTCACCTAGATTAAAAAACCACTGACTGCTGGCACTATTAGGATCTCCACCCAGTTTGGCCATGGCAATGGTGCCTCTTACATTAGAATAAACTGGTTCATTGAGTATCGGGCCGTTACTGGCTACTTCAGTCAGTGGCAGCTGATCCGGAAAAACATAAGCGCCGCCCTGGATAATAAAGTCTTTAACTTCCCCGTTTTCATCTTCGACATCAACAGATCGATGGATAATCGTATTTTGGTAGGCTGCTGTATCAACATAACCTAAAAAGTTTTCGACGGTTTGAGGCGTTGCTTGATCAAACAGGTTAACGCGGAAATTGCCATGATTGGTTTGAAACTCAACAATGGTTGCCTGCGCGTTTGAGTTAAACAGCAAAGATGCGGTAAACAGTGTTAAAACAATAGAAGTGGCTTTAAGCATAATAATACGTGTACTCATTAAAAGAAGCAGAAGACTAAGTGAATTAATGGCGTTAGGCAAGTGAATGAGTCGGAAGTTCGATCATAACCTTATATATGTATAAGTAGCATCGATTCCTGAGTGATGAGTCGTTTTACTAAACTGTGTGTTTCCACCATAGGGTTTTAACCTTACCAAATCACTGTGCTAGTCATTAATTTCGGTCATTTATGGGTCATAGGAATAAATTTTGTCGAATATGTGTTGGCTTATAGTGTCTGTATCCAAGGTGGTTAAGGCCATTTTTGATGTTTTTTTACTCGAAACAAGCTTGATTTAATAAAAATTGGACTATAATTACCCAGCTTCAAAAAAGTTTCTAAAAAAAATCAAAAAACTTTCAATTAATACTTGCCATAGAGATTATCCTCTATATAATGCGCATCCACTTCAGGGCAATACGCCAAATTACTGAAGTTAAGGCTAAAAAACAAATTAGCTAACATACTGAAAAATAAAGGTTTGTTGTTGAATTGTTAAGTCTTTTGAGTGAAAACCTTTTCATTCGCAAAAATCGAAAAGATTTTTTAAGAAAAGGTGTTGACTCGGTAAAAAGAGGGTGTATAATTCGCGCCCCAACGTTGAGAAAGCGGCGTTGAGTTGGTCAGGCAGGTTCCTGATTAACATGTTCTTTAACAGATTGATGAAATAATTTGTGTGGGCACTCAGAGCGATAAAGTCAATAACG
>NZ_QGGU01000017.1 GCF_003148745.1 Pleionea mediterranea
GTGCCACGATTTGCAAAAACAACCTCATCATTTTTAATATTTTTAAATACTGTTGCAGAAAAACCTGAGCCATTATTTTTCCTATGTGATAAAACTTCGGCATTATCTAAAAACAAGTCCCTCAAACTTTCTGACTGCTACTCATCACTATCTTTTAAACTACTATCAGCAAGTCCTTCATTATTAATTTTCCCTTCATCAAAGTCGACATACGAAGCAACTGGCAAGATTTAATCAAAATATTTATTTTCAATATTCATGTAGACTTCCTTATTTAAATGTTTTACTCAAAAGCTCTTCGACAGGCCCGTATTTAGCTTCAATTTTTGAGCACCGACCAAACTCATAGTGATATAAAATATTAATAATGTCCTGACCTTTAGAATGACTAACTCTAGAGACTGCAGAGATAACTTTATCATTCTTAAAATCATAAATATAAATTGTTATCAAAATCATATTAAACTTATATTCAACAGAGTCATAAACAATATATTTAGTGCTATTTAATACATTTTCCCTTTCGTGATTCGTGATATCTCTTAGCTCATAAGGAAACACCTCACTATTCATCAATGGCTCGATAATTTTCTCTTTATTAATTAACTTAAAGTTTTCTTCACCATCAATACTAACAATGTACTCAAAGGAAAAGTCATGGAAAACATTGAGAAGATTCTTACCATTGCTTTTTCTATACGCCCTACTTCCCTTAGAAATATGTCCAGAATAGGCAATTGACAGAGGTCTATCTAGTTTATTTTCAGGATAAAAAAGAATATTATTACTACACTCCCATTCATACAAAGTTCGCTCAAATGCGTATACAAAAAAGGGAATACTAATTATTATTAAAGAAAGAATTGTTCGCTTCTTTTTATAATTCTTTGCTCTTTTGCGAAAAATCAAGAAAGGCAGAAACACTGCAACGAGAATAAACAATGCATATACACCAATAAAAAAAATCCCTATCACACATTTCTCCAGTTTTTCAAACTATCACTAAAATAACATCGTTTCAGTCAGCAACTTAAAACCATTCGTAAATAATCAAATAAATGCTTTATACATCTTTATTGACTGCTATCTTACATACAACTCAATAGTATTTTTATTACTCAAATTCATGGGTTTACTAGAAGTTAGATGCACTTGTCACTTTTTCTCAAGCTTCACACATCACTCCAGCTTAGCTGCGAAATTTTCGACCAGAGATATCCACAGCAAATATCAAATTCACTGTAATCACTTCGTCTTGCTCGTTCTTAAAAGTGATTGCGCCTTCTCCTTGCAGGCAAGGCTGGTTCATTGGGCCTAACGCGTGAGTTGTAAATCGAATTTCCCCTGCCTGCTCCGGGGTATCCCCTTCAAACCAGGGTTTATTTAATTGCAAAACAGCGTGATCGCTCGATTGAGTTTCCGCCGTTAACTGAAGGGTATATTCATTGCCAGGGCTGTAGTCTATGTGAGTGCCCCTATGAGCAATTCGAAGTTCACCAAGCTTTTTACGAAATGGCGTTTTTAAGTAAAAGCTAAAGCTCTCACCAATAAATGCCCAATAACGGCCACCACGCTCGCCTGTAGCACTGCCATTGTGCGCACCCTGCCACGATACTTTATAGCCAAGATCTGTCGAACGGTCGCATGAAAAGGGATTTTCAGCGTGCACAACAGGCATACATAGCCCGATGACCAAACTGATTTCTAAAAACCGACGAGGAATCAAAAAACGCATAATGCTACAACCAAAGTCCAATGACTAATAATAGGTGGAGTCTTATCTTATACGTTTAAAATAGACAATTAAATGCAAATGTATTAAAAACCTACATACTCAAATTTTTAATACTTTAAAACATAGTCCGAAAATCAATTTAAAACCAGATCCCGAATTAGTCTTTACTTGTACGATTTGGCACAGCTCGCTTACTTCAAGCAGGGCAGACATGCTGCCCTGCTACTCGTAAACCGACTACATTGCTGACAGCCACTCAAGTTCATTTGAAGCTAGCTGCTCATTACTACGTATTGAATCGAGTGATGTCACTTCTCTAGAGACTGATTTTTCGTGCACAATATTTAGAATAGCACGTTCAATGTTACTGTTATCTAGAGCTTCAATACTCGTCGCATTTGCTAAATCGTGACGCACAATATCGTTTACTGCATCAATATTTATAACAGAGCTTTCAACTTTTAAGAGTGACTCACTTAATTTATTTGATGACACCATGCTCTCAATTGTATTTGCTGGTATTCCTGAACCTCCAGCAGGTTGTATATAATCTATGCGATGTTTATCACTCAAATACCAACCTTGAACTGTAACGGAGTCGGATGAGTCCGCAATTGAAATTATCAGGTTGTCACCGTCTCGTGAAAAGTTAAGACGATCTTCTGTAATATTATCTGTAAACAATAACCAATCCGTTCCGTTATCACCAACTGAATTATCGATGGTATCTTGCCCAGAATTTGGTCTAAATACATAACGATCATTTCCAGAGCCCCCAACAAGTAGATCGTTTCCGGCATCACCCCCTAATTGGTCATCCCCTGCTGCTCCAAATTCAATATCATTACCGTCACCACCGTCTAAGTAATCATTTCCTTCTCCAGCATGAAGAAAGTCATTACCTGCGAGACCAAATAATTGATCATCCCCGGCTAAGGCTTCTAAGAAATCAGCATCATTGCTTCGATATAACTGCTCTGCGTTAGCAGTCCCAACTTCATGATAGGTATAAGTCGATGGATCGGGAATTTGAAAGCTTGATGTGTTATCTCCCTCATCGGAAGAATTATCATCCGATCCGGTACCTCCAGAATTACTATCGTCTTCAGAGCCATCACTCAACATATTTTCAACTTGCGTTGTCGACATGCCACTTGCACCTGAGGGCTGAATATAATCCACCTGATACTCACTTCCCAAAAACCAATTTTCTATAGTCACCTGATCAGTTGAGTCGGTAATTTGTATAACCAAATTATCACCGTCTCTAACAAATACCAGTCGATCACTGGTTATATCGCCAGTAAAGATCAACCAGTCTGTACCGTCTTCACCAATTCCATTTTTAATAGTATCTTGGCCAGAACCGGGGCGAAAAACATAAATATCATCACCGCTTCCGCCAATGAGAATATCATTACCAGTATCTCCGCCGAGTTGATCGTTGCCAGCGCCTCCGCTTTGAATATCATCGCCTTCGCCGCCATCAAGGTAATCATTGCCGTCACCACCACTAAGATAATCATTTCCACCAAGCCCATATAGCTGATCATCACCGCCAAGTCCTTCGATGTAATCTGCGTTGTGTCCTCTGTATAACTGCTCAGCGTTATCGGATCCTGTCACATGGTTATCATAATCATCGGGGTTGTCTCCACCAGGAGGAGCGTGATCTCCTCCGCCAGAATTATCAGGAGCGGTAACAGTGACTGATATTTGAGTCGAAAGATCAGCGTATTTATCACCATCAAAAGGCACGTATTCAATCATCGTATTACCAATAAAACCCTCTTCAGGTGTAAACTGAATAATTCCTGTTTCTGAATCATAGTTGACTGTACCACTATCACTGCTTGGTGTACCCGATATAGTCAGTTCATCTTCGTTAATATCGTGATCATTTGCCAATATTTCAGACGCATTTATAGTAAGAGTTTCACCCGTAGTCACGGAATAACCAGTGTCATTTGTTCCGACAGGTGCAAAGTTATAGTTTAATAAAATATGTTCTTTAAATGCATTATTGTCATGGTTCGATTCGCTATCAATCACAGAAACATCATATTTAAATGATAAATGAGATTCTGAAATTTCCATCATATTATCCAATGTGATTGAATCATTGCTTGCTCCGTAATTAATCACTAAATCATTATTGTTATCTGTCAGTGAGTAATTAAACGATCCAATGGAGACATTATCAGGTAAGTGTATATTAAGTTTATCTAGTCCAGTCCAGTAACGCCGTACGGAGTCGGCACCTGCGTCATATTCTAAGTATAAATGCGTAACACCAGCCGCATCGACTTGGTCGTCACCCTTGCCAGGATAAAACTGATTGATACCTTGATTACCCGATATTTTGTCATTGCCTGCAAACGCACGCACAAGACTATTACCTTTTCCTGTAGTAATAATATCTCGCTTTGGAGAACCATAAACAACGCTTTCACCATCTTGAGTATCAACTCTATTATCAAAGTTTTCTAAATCTGAATCTCCCATGTAACCATGCGGGTAATCATATAATCCAAAGACATCTGTATTCAAATTAGACCAACGAACTAAATCAAACCATCCTCCAGATACTTCTACACTAGATAGTGGAGTAACAGATCCATCATCAATTTTTATTGATATGTTACTTCTTATTTCATCTGAATGAATATAATGTCCATACATGTTACTTATGATCACATAATTTTCTTCTCCAGAACCAATCACCATGTGATCACCAAATCGATAATAGCTTATGTCAGAAGGATTAATAGTCGCATCAAAGTGAATTATATCTTGTCCTTCTTCACTTCTATTATATATAACATCCAATCCATGACCTTTTGAAAAACGAACTATGTTATTTCCATGATTAACAGACATACCATCATCGCCTTGACCTCCAATTAAGGTATCGTCGCCTTGACCGCCTCGAATAATATCATTGCCAACACCACCTTCAATAATATCATTTCCCCCGTCACCGTATAAATAATCATCACCAATATTTCCTATTAAATGATCATCGCCAAAATTACCATCTAACCGATCATTACCCGCTAATCCATCCAAAATAACAGGTAAAGGTTTCAGCTGATAAAAATGATTATCTTCTGAATCTATAATATGCTCGACGTTATTAATTATGTCATCTAGGTTCCATACTGTTCCATCATAAAAACCAATACGATCTATTGAATTTCTTACCTTGCCACGGTCAAAGAAGTTATCAACAATAACCTCATCCCCTAAGTAGCCATAATCGATAACAAGAGTATTATATTCGTCTTTCCCCCTTAATAAACGAACCGAGTCTGGCGAGATACCTTTTCCGAATAAAATTGTATCTGTGTCTAAAAACTGTTGAATATCATTCGCAGGAATATTAATTCGATCTTTTCCATCGCCCAGAGAAAACTCTAAAATATCATTACCATAACTAGGGAGCAGTTCATCATCACCTTTACCACCTACAATCCGATCACTGCCTTTTAATCCAGATATTTTATCATTACCACCCATACCAAAAATATAATCATTATCTTGAGTACCGACAATAACATCGTCTCCATCCGTTCCAATATATCCATCTTCTTCATTAACATTTAAATTAAATTGTGTTCTTACATAATATCCAGAAGGATCATTCGCTGTTACAACAATTTCAAAATCATCTGTATCATTAAAGCCAGGTTTTCCAGATATCACTCCTTTTACTACGTCAAATTTTATCCAATCTGGCAATGAAGCACCATCCAATCCCATAATACGAAAACTCAACTCATCTCCATCAGGATCAGAAAAATAACTATCTGATAAATCAAGTTCAAGTGGCTCACCCATTTGTACATTTTGATCTGAAATATCAATATTAATAACAGGGGATCGGTTTCCTATAATTAAATCTTCAATATCAGAAATACCTAGCTGTGTGCCATCCTTAAAGTTAAAGTTCTCGACTTTATTATCTGCACTCAAAGACCAGTTTTTAATAAATATAACATCACTACCCGACTCTCCAATTTGAATGTGCAAACCATTTTTGCGTTCAGTTACAGTTAACATATCGGGCGTAATATCTGAGCCAAATAGTATTGTATCGTTGCCAGACGATTCACTTATAATATCTTTTCCATCACCTATATTATAAAAATAGGTATCATTACCTTCACCACCAGAAAGTAGATCATCACCCAAACCACCAGTAATCGAATCATCACCCGAAGAGGCATCTATAATATCATTGCCAGCACCACTGGATATTATATTATTACTCAAATCTCCAGTAAGATTATCGGTGTATTCTGACCCTTCGATGTTTGATGATGATAATTCAATGGTAGTTAAATCTACGGATTCATTGTCAAAATTTAATGAGTTTAAATAAAGTCTAGGATTTGCATTGTACCAATTTATAAAACGAAGTTGTTGAAAAGTCTGCCCATTTTCCTCTACCGTTTCTACAGCAAAAACATAGCCTTGATTTTGTAGATACTCTATGTTGATCCAGTCGGAGTTATCGCCAGTATAACGTAATACCAAATTGTTATTATCACGGCTATAACTAACATCTGATGAACTTGCATTAATAGTGGCCGATGTATGACCAGTTCCGCTGGTTGACGCAGTTGGTTCCGGTACAAGATCACTTAATAAACGAGACATACTAACGGAACGACCATCAGCAAAGTTAACTTGACTGATGTAGCCTATGCTAGAATTTTCAATAAAGACGATATCACTAGCACCATAGTTTATTAAGACTCCATTAATCATCTGTTCAACCGAGACTGTAGCAATACTAACGCCGGCACCAAATTGAATGATATTACTTCCAGATTGATCCACAATAAATGATTCACCATCACCAATATTTGCAATGATCGTGTCGTTACCAGCACCGCCATCAATTCGATCACGACCAGAATTTCCAGCTAATACATCGTTACCAGAACCGCCATTTAACTCATCATCTCCAGAGCCACCACTTAGACTATCATCTCCGTCTTCACCCCAAAGATAATCAACATCTAAACCACCGATTAAAATATCATTGCCTTTACCACCTTGTAACTTATCAACTCCTGATCCACCATCTAAGTGGTCATTGCCATCTTGACCAAATAGAAGATCGTTATCAGTATTACCGAAGAGTCGATCATCACCCTCACCTCCTTGGAGTTCATCCTCACCTTCATTTCCTTCTATATAATCATTTCCTTTATCACCACCAATAACATCTTTTCCTTCATTCCCATAAAGCCTGTCATCCTTTCCATAACCTCGAATTCGATCATCACCAGCACCTCCTTTAATGAGATCTTTCCCATGCATCTCATCCGCTAACTCGTCACTATCACCGAATAGCTCATCATTATCATCCCCTCCATCAATAGTGTCATCACCACCATAACCAATAACAATGTCCTCACCTTTGCCAGCATAAATAACATCATTTCCATTAAACTGACTTTCGGTTTCTGGTTCTACCTTTTTTTCTTTTCGATTATAATTTCCATCAGCAAAAACTTTATCATTACCATCTCCGCCATAAATAACATCATTTCCTGCACCCGCAGCAATATAATCATCACCTGTTCCTCCATATACAGTATCGTCTCCGGCTTGCTTTTTTGCGTTTTCAATATAAGGTATAAGATTCCATCCCCACTCGCTATCAATGATCACTTCATCGTCACCAGACCACTCAGTTACATACTCTGTGGCGTACATACCATCACTTAAGATAACATCGTTACCACTCCCTCCTTCGATACGATCATTATGGGCACCACCGTAAATCAAATCTTCGCCATCGCCACCATTAACATAGTCTTTGCCGCGTCCAGCCTTAATTTCATCGTTACCAGCTCCCCCTATTAAAGTGTCATCATCTTCTTTAAAGTCTTCCATGCTATTATATTCTTCAACGGAGTAATAAGGTGTTCTTTTGGGCCATGTATCCCAGTCAGCATTTTTAATGTATTGTTGTACACCACCAATTAGTCTGTCATCACCTTCACCGCCATCTAAATGATCGCTGCCATGTCTACCTAGCAGTAAATCTATATCTTCCTTACCAATTAAATAATCATCACCTCTACCACCTAGTAATGTATCGCCCTTAACTCCTCCAGTTAGCCGATCATGGCCACTACCGCCCTGTAGATATGTTTTATAAACGGTGTCGTTTACAATCGTTTGACTCTCGGTAATGTAAGTTTTATTACCATCACCATCAGATTCAAAGGTATAACCATTTTCATCCACAAAATAACCTATGGTTATACGGTCTTTATTTGGATCACTGATAGCTTCATCCATGCTTGTATCATTATGTTCATTCCAATGCTCAGTAACGGTAAAACTAACCGAAGTATTATCTTCAGGCTCTTCAGCCTCATCATTTTCACCAGGTAGATTAATTCCTAAAAATCCATTTTCAAAACCACGTACCGTGACCGACGAAACAACTTCATTCTCTTGCTCAAATTCAATGGTTAAATCTTTTTCGATTAACGAATAGGTTATTTTATTATCTTCATCGTAAAATACATTTGCCCCTTCGCTTTTCTTTTTTGCGCTGGAACCGTCAATGGTCAATCCATCAAATTCAATCTTTCCATCTTCATCACCACCCGATAAAGAATAAATATTTTCTATAGTATCGTGACCAGATTCGCTATTGAAAAGATAAGTATCGTCACCTTCTCCACCCCATAGAGTATCTTTTCCTTTTCCACCTTCTATTGTATCATCGCCTTTTCCACCAATAAGAATGTCTTCGCCTTCATTTCCATTCAATATGTCGTTGTCGTTACCTCCATCTAAAATGTCATACTGATTACTTCCTGTTAATGTATCAGCACCACCCAAGCCATAAAGTCGGTTTTCTTCACTCGTACCTGTTAAGCTATCACTTTCATAACCGCCAAACTTAATATTCTTAGGAGATAATAAAGACATGCTTACTTCATTTTTTATAATTTGGCTACTGTCAAACGAAAAATTTGCATTGCCGACACTTAGTTCATTCCCTACAGAACTATCCCTTGCATGTATATTTAGTTCCACAGCCAACTTCCCCATTAAGTCAGCAGCGGCATCAACACTATACTGACTTTCATCGATTGATTCATAAGCGGTATATGAACCATCAATAGAAAATGGCAGTCCTTTTTTAGCAGAATAAATTAGCGCTTTTTTATTTTCACTTTCTGAATAAAGTCTTATAAGTTCCTCATGTGACTTGGATGATAAAACAGTTACATTTGTAGAATTCTCCAGTTTACTAATGTCATATACACCGTCCCATAAGTCTGCAACAGGTTTGCTATTTATAATTTGACTTAATTCACTTGTTAGTCTCAATAACGAACCTGGCTCAGAACTTTTTGCAGCATCTAACATCGAAGAGTGATCCGCTAATGTAAAACTCGGATCTAGCTTATTGAATATCCAGGCAACAGATAAACTTTCAGCAAGCGCAATAGAACTATGCGTCCCCCCTTCTGTATTTACTCCGACTCTATTACTCTTCCCTCCAACTTGATTGAATATAATGTCATTAGTAACAAATTCGTAACCATCTTCTCCATAGACATTAAAGACATTTTGAAAGTTTTCATATGAATCGACTGACCCGAATTGATCAAAATAATTATAAAACTCTGACTCTGTTGGATTCCAACTAATATAAGGGTAGGATAGCGAATAATCTTGCGCTAACATTCCTGCTGTGCCTGCACTATTATAGACATATAAATCTTTAACCATATTAGGAAAAAGTCTGCCCAACGCACCAGATAAGTTTCCTCCAAGACTATGACCAGTAACATCAACAGGAACTGAAAACCAGTTTTCTTTGCCTGCTCCAACCCCGGTATTATTAAAAACCAAACCATTTGATGTTAATTTAGCTTCAAGAAAATTTTCTCCAAAAGGCGCTTTAAGATAAGAAACATAATTAAATAAACTAATAGCTTGGATCCTAGGAACACCATTCAATACAATATCAACATCGGCATGAATATCACTTAGATCAGAAATTGAAGTGCCACGATTCGCAAAAACAACCTCATTACTCTTAATATTTTTAAATACTGTCGCAGAAAAACCTGAGCTTGCATTTCTCTTATGCGATAAAACCTCAAATTTTTCTAAAAAAAGATCTATCATACTATCTGATGATTTCCAGTATTCATCTTCATTCAACGATAGCTTTGAGCTTTGCTCTGTGTGCTCTTCCCCTTCCTGAAAATCAACATATGAACTTAAACTAATAAGTGAGTTATAAAATTCTTTCTCAATATTCACAAATACATTCCTTTATTTAAATGTTTTTTTCAAAAGATCACTAACAGAAAAATAACCTGCTTTACTTTTCGAGCACCTATCAAACTCGTAAGGATACAATACATTAACAAGACTCTGCCCTTTCGAATGATTAACACTTGATACAGACGACAAAATCTTTTCTTCTTTTTGATCGTAAATATATGTTGTAATAGATATCATGTTAAATTTATATCTAGCCTTATCATAAATAACATACCTAACACCATCAATAATCAACCTCTTTTTTTCATCGGGTATTATTTTTTTTTGATATGGAACAACATCTCCACTTCTTAAAAGATCATAGAATTTTTTTTCATCAATACCGACAAAGTCATCAATATCATCGATTTTGACTATAAACTCGAAAGAATAATCGTAAAATAAATTTAATCTATTCTCTCCATCTCTCTCTTTATATGCACCATCACCACTAAAAAAATTACCAGAATAAGCTATTGCCTCTGGTTTATCTGGTTTTTCATCAGGATAAAAATATACATTTTTACTGCACTCCCATTCATACAAAGTTCGCTCAAATGCGTATACAAAAAAAGGAATGCTAATTATGATCAAAGAAAGAATAGTCCGCTTCTTTTTATAATTCTTTACTCTTTTGCGAAAAATCAAGAAAGGCAGAAACACTGCAACGAGAATAAATAATACATATACACCAATAAAAAAAAGCCCTATCATAATTTTCTCCAATTTTTTCACACTAGCGCTAAAACAACTTCGATTTACCCAGTAAATTAAAAGTATTTGTAAATAATAAAATAATATTTATATCGTTATTAACTGTGCTCTTACTTACAACTAAACAGTAGTTGTATTTTAAAACCTCATGGCATCACTCGAGCACCCATCACTTTTCCCTAGCACTTTCATTAATTGCTTTATCAATTGGAGAAAGTATAAAATCGATTATACGACGTTTGCCAATTTTAACTTCTGAAATCACTGTCAATCCTGACATCAGTTTTACTCGCTCATTATTTATTTTTATATTATTTTCAACTACAGCCACTTTCCCTTTAAACCGATGTTGCTGATTAGCTTTGTTTGACGCACTATACTCTATAGACTCTAATTCGCCGTCAATTAAACCATACTTAGTGAAGCGATAAGCGTCTACTTTTAACGCGACTGGTAGCCCTGCCTTTAAAAAACCCACATCTTTATTTTGAAAGTGTACAGTGGCTTGTAAGCTCACATTGCCTTTATTATCAACCATTTCATGCAAAACACCTCTACCGGTAACCACAACATCAACCTTACCAAGACACGCCCAAACGATAGCTGCGATGAATAATGCAATAATAATCCAAGTGATCCATTGCGCACCTTTATTAGGCGGTCGCTCTGTAACTTCCAATACTGCAGGCAAAAAGTCATAGAGTTGCTTATCCGTTATGCCTGAGTTTTGTTTTAAATTTAAAGCACTCATTGTGATTGAAACCCATGCAGTTTTGCGTAATATCCGTTTGAACTAAGCAGTTCATCGTGATCACCTTGTTCTATTAACTGTCCTTTTTCTAAGACGTATATTTTATCGGCATTTCGAATGGTCGATAACCGATGGGCAATCATAATCACTGTGCGACCTTTGCATATTTCCTTAAGGTTGTCTTGAATGATCCTTTCCGATTCGTAATCGAGCGCACTGGTTGCTTCATCAAAAATTAGAATATCAGGATTGGTTAGTAACGCTCTGGCAATGGCTAGCCGTTGTCGTTGTCCGCCAGACAAGTTTCGTCCATTTTCACCGACTATGGCGTCATATCCATTCGCCATACCCACAATAAACTCATGAGCACCGGCTGTTTTGGCCGCATCAATTATTCGTTCGATAGGCGCAGTAGGGTCGCCAAACGCAATATTTTCTTTAATGGTTTTATTAAAAAGAAAGTTTTCTTGCAGAACAACACCAATTTTCCGTCGTAAATATGAAGGGTCAACTAACGCTAAATCAATATCATCAATGTATACCTTGCCTTTTTCTGGCAAGTAAAGCTTTTGTATAAGCTTGGTGAGTGTGCTTTTGCCAGAGCCAGAGCGACCAACCACTCCTACAACCGTTCCGGCAGAAACCGTAAAATTAATATTCTCCAACACGCGAGGCATATCGGCCGCGTATTTAAAACTAATGTTCTTAAACGCTATGTCGCCCTTTAAATTGACGCCATTAGATTGCGCACTGCTTAACGTAGGCTCCGCTGGGGCATTTAATATATCACCTAAGCGATCCACTGATACTCGGGCTTGCTGAAAATCTTGCCAAACCTGAACCAGACGCAATATAGGTGCAGAGACTCGACCAGCAAACATATTAAAGGCTATTAACTGACCCATACTGATTTCTTGTTCAATCACCAAGCGCGCGCCTATCCAAATAATAAGCACGGTGGTTAACTTATTGATAAATCCAGCGACCTGATTAGCAATATTGCTTAAATTGGTTGTTTTAAATGTTGAGGTGACATAGTGCGCAAGCTGTTCTTCCCAGCGCCGGTTAACTTTAGGCTCAAGCGCCAAAGCTTTAATGGTTTCAATACCATGTACGCTCTCGGTTAAAAAGGCTTGATTCGCCGCACCATACTTAAATTGATCGTCCAGTCGTTTTTTAAGCACCGGTGTAATAATCGCAGACAAAATCACATAAAGAGGCATTATTAGCGCCACAATTGTGAACAATGTTGTGCTGTAATAATACATAATGGCAAAAAAAACAAAGCTAAAGAACAGATCAATAACAAGTGTAAGCGACGTACCAGTAATAAAGTTTCTTATACTATCCAGCTCTTTAACACGAGCAACAATATTACCCACTTGACGCGATTCAAAAAAACTAACCGGCAACTTGACTAAGTGACTGAACAGTTTAGAACCCAACTCCACATCAACTCGATTGGTTGTATGAGAAAACACATAGGTTCGTAAGCCAGTTAATACTACTTCAAATATCGATACTACTAATAAGCCTATGCACAACACATCGAGTGTAGTTAGACCTTGATGTACTAATACCTTGTCTATCACCACCTGAAAAAACAATGGGGTAGCTAATGCTAGCAATTGAATAACAAAAGAAGCGACTAAAACTTGTCCAAGCAAATGTTTGTATTTTAATAACGATGGAATAAACCAAGTAATATCAAACTTACTTGTTAAGTTGTCTAGCCCCAGCTTTTTCTTAAATAAAATGCAATTACCTGAATAGCTCTTTTCAAACTCTTCTATAGAAAGTGAAAGAACCGATGACTGCCCATACTTTTGTAACATGACATCTTTTTCGGTAACTCTTACTAAAACGCAAAACTCACCGGAACTTAGTATCACTACACATGGCATCAAATGACTGCTCATATTTCTAACCGTCATTTTTTTTATGGATGCTTTTAGCCCAGCTCTCTTTGCTAATCTTAAATATGAGGTATTGTCCAACTGATTAATCTTTAATCCATTATCTTGAACCAAAGTTTCAATTGAGGTATCTATATCAAAATACTTTAGAACTACCGCTAAACTATAGGCAGGTGATAGCCCATTATCGGTTGGTGCATCCATTACAAATATAATCACTAATTTTAAAGGCGGGCATGGTACAGATAACAAAAGGATTATTGAAGTAAATAATCACAATCATCTCTATTCTTTATAATTTAGCTAAATTTGCGAACACCTCGTGCGGATAAAAATCAATCAAAGAAAGCCATTAGCACAGTAATGCACCTTAATTCTTTAATTTTTAGAATCAAAATGAATCGAAAACCCATTGCCATCACCCGTAACATTCACAAGTAATTTTTTAGAAGACTTTAACTGATACTCAATTTGTTTAGGAAAATCGTGATGTTTATTGGTAAAAACCCAACGTTTTTCTGAACACTCGGTCAGTTTAAATGCCACTGGCCGTTCATTTTGTTTCGGTTTCGCAATATAAAAAATGGCATTATCCATTTTGACCAAACGCAACCACTCCGTGGTTGATGCCTGTCCATTAACGACGACACGCCCTTTGCCTTCTAAAGTATTGTCACTGACTTGTTGCCATATTTCTTCAGTAACCTGACTGTTATCCGAAGGTTTAGCATCGTCCTTTGATTGCCAGTGACCAACAATCGGCAAAAGCGATGCCATTGATTTGCAGTCTACTGCAAGTGCGACAGGGCTGAATAGCATCATAATAATCATACTGGAGGTCGTTTTACTTTTAATCATCATTAACAACCTCTTTTTGTTCAGCCACTTTCTTATCTAACAATATTGCCACTCGAGTTAACTCACTAATTACTGCAATTGCATTCTTAAGTAGAGTTCTTAAATAGCATATTCTCCGTCATGAGTCTGCAATAACTTAAGGTAATACTTCGATAGTCGTTTGTGCTTCAAACTGCGTTAATGTTTCATCCAGTAATGTTTCATTGGAAAGATCCGCTAATGCAATGGACGCGGTTATTTGAATGTCGCCGGATGGGAAATCGCTGCTGTTAAGTGCCACATTAAAGGTTTTGGTATCATTGGGTATAAACTCTTCTTCACCTATTACCGCCAAGTAACTGAAGCGGCTGTCGAAGTCATACACCAACTCATCATTTTGGGTAAATACCGCTTTTACTCTTTGTGAGTTATGAAAGGTAATAGTTTTTACTTCATCTTGTAAATTAGTGACCGACAGTCGTAATGACACAGCTTCATTACTCGACACCAGTGATACCGGTTGACCAAAAGAATCCAATATCTCAACCTCTACTTCAAATGCATTACTGGTGAAGTCGTCAGATGTGGTTAAAATAATATCGTCGTCACTTTGCAGCTTACAGCCGGACAGCAATACAAGTGCAAACAATGAGACGATCAAGTACTGCGTTATTTTCATTGGTGTTTTCTCCTGATTAAGGCAAAATGTAACTGTATAAACGCAGTTCTTTCAGCTAGGTTGACAGGTTACTGACTCTGTTATCAGCGCATAAGATTAAAACAACAAGATTAAAGCATACTATGTCAAACACCACAGAACAAAACGACTCTCCTGAAAACAACACCTCAGTTGAATTTAAAAACTCGAGTCAAAATTCAATAGAAATACCCATCGTTAATGTTTATGCCAAGGGCGATTACTGCGCTCAGGTTTTTATTGGCCATCGTAAAGAACCTGCCAACCTGGTATTGGATACCGGAAGCAGTACACTGGTGGTGCAAAGCGAAGATTACAATCCTGCCGATGATGAATGTTTAACCGCTACAGTTTATGCCCAAAGTATCACCTATGGCATGGGAGGCTGGTTTGGTCCGGTTGTCAAAACAAAAGTATCCATGGGCAGTGAATCAAACAGTGTCGAACTGGATGATGTGAATGTTGCCGTTGCCCATAAAGAGCAGCCGGGAAATTTTATGGGGGCAGATGGCATACTGGGCCTCGCCTATTATGAATTAAACAAGGCTTACGATCTTTCCGAATATCTAAACGAAAATAATATAAAACCAGCCTTTACATACCCCTGGTTTTTAGCCGATGAACAACAAGATGATTCAGTAAAAGAATTTAAAAAATTTCTAAAAGATTACCCTCGAGAATACCTCACCCCTTATTTTACTCAACTTGAAACTCAGGGCGTGGTTGCCAATCAGTTTGCTTTTTATGTCCATCGCTCCAGTGTTTACCAAACCGACAGTAAGCGCCCATTGGAAACCTTAGAGCAGCACCCGCTCAATCAGGGGCTTTTTGTTCTGGGTATGCCCAGACAACATAAACAGCTTTATCAGGGCGACTTTAAAAAAGTTAAAGTGCTCGATGACAAATACTACAACGTTCATGTTGAATCACTTCAGGTTGGGCAGTGTGCTGCCAGAAAAGCGCCACTGTTAAAACAAATTAACCGACGATACCGCTCCAATGGCATTATGGATACCGGGGCATCTGCCATTGTATTACCCAAATCACTGTTTGATCAGATGCTAGAGGATTTTAAATCGATAAATCCTCAGTTTGACACCATTCTTGAACCCTATAAAACCTTTGAAGGCGTTGAGGAAGGTGTCGATGCTTCATTACTTGATCTGGCACAGTGGCCCGATATCACCATTACTCTGGAAGGTTTCGATGACGAGTCGGTAGAACTGGTTTTAACACCTGAATGCTACTGGCAAATGCATGCACCAGAACCGAACCAGGCCTCTTTTCAATTTGTATTTTTAGAAAACTGGCCAAATCAATGCATTCTCGGTTTACCCATTATGACCCGCTATTACACCATTTTTGATCGACGTGAATGTGAGTTTGGCGGTGTGTTTTTTGCTGAGAAAAAATAAATAAGCCGCCACTCACAGCGGCTTATTCAATGATTACTTAAGTATTAAACTAAAAGCTTGGTGGCTCCAGGATAATACTGGCTTTATCAACTGACTTATTCGCTAAAAATTGCTCCATCACCTTAAGTACTTCCGGCGATACGGTAAATAGATTATGTCCCGCATTAATCACCGTTACCTGTGTTAGATTTTTTAGATGTCGAGTTGCTTCAACTTGCCCCTGAGGATAAGTTCTTCCATCCAGTGTGCCGGATAGTAACAGTGTTGGTACTTGACGCGACTTTGGCTGTCGAAATGCATCGCCCAGATCCAACCCCGGGACAATTCCATTTAACTGGGGCATTGGAAAATTTAACCATAAACCCAACAACGAAGTTTCCGCCTGTTTATTAACAGTTTTAAGTCGAGACTCACTAATACCCGAAGCAATATCCATCGCCATTGGCATCAACCGGAAACTGATGGCTTTATCATCAAACATGCCATATTGCAGCACCTGTACCAGCATGTCTTTGCTGCCGCTGTCTAATCTCGCATACAGTTGCAATAACATGCCCAGGTACGAAGATGGATCGGCAATCATCATCGAAGCCAACATTTGCATATGGGATTTTTGAAATAACATGGAACTCACACTGCCGTCTTTTGCAGGAATATCCACCAGCAAGGGTTGTTGCTCCAGCGACCGGTGCACTCGGGCCATTAATGCTTTGATATCCGGATAGCGCTGTTTTAATTCTGCCTTTGCATCAATCGTTTGCTGCAAACGCTCAAAGTAGCGATCCGTGCGCGACGGTAACTTAACGGTTTGATTGAGCCCTTCGGCACTGGCAATAATTACCTTTTCAATTCGCTCTTCAAACAGCTCCATTGCCGCCAATGCCAGATGACTGCCATAAGAAATTCCCCACAAGGTCACTTTATCGGCTCCCAGATGTTGTCTTAAGTCGTCAATATCCCATGCGTTTTGTACCGTGGTGTAACCATTAACATCGAATCCCTGTTGTTGCCACTGTGTTACGCATTCAAGTGCAGCCTTGCGATAATGATCTGCAATGTCATTGCTTGAATACGCCTTAGTCAGACTAAGCTGTTGCAAAGATTGGCAGGCCGGAGCAGACTCAGATTGCCCAGTACCCCGTTGATCCAGCGCAATCACATCACCAAACTGGCGTAACGCCATAAATAACGGAAATCGTCCGCCTTTTGCCGTAGCAATTCCAGAGCCTCCCGGACCGCCTGCCAGATAAATTATTGGCGGACCTTTTTTACTGCCGGTTGCTGGAAATCGTACGTAACTGATGGCAATTTGACGCGATTGATCATCCAGTCGATTCTCAGGCACATTAAAACGGCCTTGAAACGCCTGAGTTGTTTGACCACTTTTCGAGGTAAAGGTAATCACCTGTTCACCGGTTTTGGTGTTATGTATGGTGTTATGTATGGTGTTATGTATGGTGTTTTGTTTGGTGTTATGTTTATTGTCGACCTGTGCCAGACAGGCAGTTGCAAAACTGGCGATTGCCAGCCCTGTTAAAAACTTAATGCATCTCATAGAATGGTCCTCGCTGTTCAACTGAGTTTAAATTTAACCAGACTAATCAGGCAGATGATCAGCGTTATTCGGCCAGAGGCCTGTAAATTAGCGACTTAACCGTTAAGCGGTAGGTCATATTCGGTAAACGGTTATTACTCGGGAATTCATTTTTTGAAACAGTTAGGTGTTTATTTAAGGGTAATTATTCTGCTGGGGTTAACAGCTACAGTGAATGCCGATTCGTTATTCTCATTAACCGGACAAAAGCTGACAGTATGCCAACAGCCAACCGTATTTAACACCGCTCCTGATTTTTCTCAACCAGGCTGCGAAAGTGATACTTTTTATAACCTGGATCCTCAGGGAAAATCTATTTGGGTTGAGCTGACTTTTGACACATCCCCACAGTTACTCAAGATAGAACCACCACTCGGCTTGTATTTGATGGCCAAAGCATCCAGCCGTGTTTTTTTAAATGGTCAGCCACTGGGCCAAAATGGCATACCGGCCACTCAAGCGAAAATGGAATCGCCCGGTAAACTGGATGCCGTATTTTATTTACCCGGTGAATATCTAAACCAACAAACGAATACCTTGCACCTGCAACTATCAACCCATAACAGTTACGTAAATCTGGGGCATCCGATGCACTATATAGCCATTGGTGAGTACGGCAGTGCCAATCGATTTTCACAGCCATATAGTGCTCTTGGACTAGGATTATTCGGAGTATTTTTAGTCAGTGCTTTGTATTTTGGTGCACTCAGTTTTAACGCAGCAAGGCGTGAGAAATCATTACTGCTAATGACATTATCCATTACAGCGTCGTTGCAATTATTATCAGAAATATCCAGAGCTTTGTTTCAATACGATTATCCCATGCACGATGTTCGACTGGTATTGATTACATTTTTTTCCTGGGGCTTTGGTTTTTGTTTGCTGGTTTTGATCAGTCGACAATTTTCATCACGTAGTGTGCATTGGATTTATAGCGGTCTGTTGATAACCTTGATCGGGTTGCTGTTCATAGAAAGCTTTGATGCTAAAACAGCACTGGCCACCTTGGTTCCGAGTTTTTTATCGACCTTGCTGATAGGGCTTCGCTTAAAACAAACATTTAGCTGGCATAATCTGGGCTATTTTTTAATTTTTTTAACGTTTACCGCCACGATTATAGTCACTTTTAGTTACTTCCACGAACTTGTTTACTACTTACTCATTGCAGCATTGCTTTGCTACCTGATGGTACAACAAGCTAAAGAATTTAATTTAGCTCAAACAAAGCGACAAAAAGAACAACAGCAAATAGCCAAGTTGGAATACAAGCTCGAACAAAGTCGTCAACAACAAACTGCCGAGCATATTCAAATTAACAGCTCAGGTAAAATGGAACGAGTCGCCATTAATGACATTTTCTACTGCCAGGCATCTGGCGACTATGTTGAACTGCATTTAAATTCCAGTCGTCAACTTTTATTCAGTGGCAGTCTTAAAAAATTAGCTGAATTGATGCCAGCCAATTTTATAAAAGTGCACCGCTCTTATCTGGTGAATCTCGATTGCATTCGCGCACTGAAAAGTGACTCTGGAAATGGTCAGTTGATTTTAACAAATGACAACACAATACCCGTCAGCCGGCGAATGATGCCGCGTGTTAGAGAAACAATCTCTGAAGGTTCTAAAAATGAATAGTCATTTACACATTACCAATGGCGACGGCGCTGTTCAGCAAATGATTGAGGCGGGCATTAAAGGCACTCATCTTCCCTGGAGAGATGTGTTACATATAGGGCCTGTTCCAGCTGATTTACCATTAACCAGACTATCCGATGTACGGGCAAGGTTTTTGTCGTCGCTTAACTGGGGTGAATACAAAGACATACGAGCCAGTTTTAAACAAAGAGATAGTATCTTCCACCAACTCAAAGAGTTTCAATCCATCACGCTGTGGTTTGAGCATGATCTTTATGACCAACTTCAATTATTGCAAATTCTAGCCGAGTTAGAACAACAGCCAGACTGCCATCAAAATCTATCAATCATACAAACATCCAATTATCTTGGTTATCATACTATCGATGAGTTTTCAGCCTTAAGAGATATTGCAAAACCGATAACCGACGAACAATTGGCATTAGCTAAAGTAGCGTGGCAGGCCTTTCGAAACCCAACTCCTGAAACATGGTATCAATTACGTGATAAAAAAATATCTGCACTGCCTTTTTTGCAGTCAACGGTAATACGCACACTGAAAGAACTTCCTGACGCCAGCACTGGCATCACACAAACCGAACAGATGATTTTATCCGTACTTGCAAAACATCCTTTATCCAAACCGGAAATATTCAAACAATACTGCACAATAGAACCAGACTTATTTTGGGGTGATCTTGGTTTTTTCCAGGTAATCGATTTGTTACAGACTGATAAGCCAGCACTTATCCAACAAACAGAGGATAAACTTGCATTAACTTCAGAAGGAGAATCTGTATTAAATGACCATCATAAATGGCAACGTCAGTATTCAAAACCACACTGGCTTGGCGGCTATAATTTCAATTCAGGTACTCGTTATTTCTGGAGCAATAAGAGCAATAGCCTTTCAAAAAAATCGATGTGAAAAATGGTTGACAAGATCCAAAAAAATTAACTCGCTAAAATGGATTTACCGTATATCCCTGTTGTTGCAGCAGGGCATGAGCGGTCATAGCCGATAATGCAATTTCAACACCGTCCAACAGATGTTCGTTTTTAATACCCAAATAAGCCGCAGATTGCCCACAAATAATCACTCGAACATTATTAGTCATTAATTCCGTCAGCAATGCTTTACTGGAATTGTTATAGCCGAATTGTTTTTCATGCTGCTCATCCGTTAAAAGATCATAGCCTGCTTTACCGTGTACAACCAATGCCAACTTAATGTTGTCTTGTTTTACCCCAGCAGCCACATGCATATTCATAAACCGCGCCAGGCTTTCAAAATGACGGTTATGTTGTTTCTCTTTACTTTGATCAGCAACATCAAAAGCGACTTTAAACACACTAGTGCTATCAACCGAATTCGTTTGTATGACTTCTGCTTTTTTACCGTAGTTTTTTATTACAGGCCCTGTTGTAAAAGCTTCACTCGCAAAGCAGATATTAATACATGCGATCATAATAATTAAAAATTTCATAACTACTCACTTTATCGGGTTTATTTATCTTAGTTTCTAGTTTCTAGTTTCTAGTTTTGGGCCAGGCCAGTTGATCAACGGAAACATCTTTTATCGCTTGTTTAAAAATTGACTGTGTAAACCGTTCGCCCGTTAAAGGTAAGCAGCTAACGGTTTTTCGATTACCAGCCAAATCATCAAAGGTTAGCTGGTAAGCGTGCAGATAACAACGATCAATACTGATGTTCGACTGGGAACTGCCATAACGTTCATCGCCTAAAATGGGCGAGCTTATACTCTTTAGCGCGACTCTAATTTGATGCGTTTTTCCGGTTAACAACCTAACTATAACCAACCGAATGCCTTCACTCAAACCGTAACTGAAAAACTGTGTTATTGCGGAATTATTTTTTGACTGGGTTAATTTATAGTTGCCATTTCTGGCAGGAACCATATCACCGATGATAGAGCCCTGCTTCTTTTTAGGCTTACCGGCTGTAAGTGCCAGATAATATTTTTCCACCTGCCTATTCTGAAATTGTTTCGATAACCATGAGGCCGACTCAGGATGCTTGGCTAATAATAAACAACCACTAGTGACCTTATCAAGACGATGCACTGGCGCCAAATAATTAAGTGATAATCTTTGTTTAATCTGCTCAACCAAACCCGGCTCATTACCTTCTGAATGCAGTGACAACCCCGCCGGTTTATTAATCACTATCCAGTCGCTGCATTCTGCAACAGTAATGGCCGAAAGATGGTCAATATCAAACATGGTTTTATTTATCGCAGTATCATCAAGTACAGTACTTTTAAGATTGCTTCTAATAACTAAAGGTTGATAAGCCAATTAATCCAGCCGGCAATAAGTATAAAATGGATAAAACAAACACCGCACTGCTTATCAAACAAAAAACTTTGGCAACTGAATTAATCGATTCCGAGCGATAACGAACACTTTGAATCAAACCAACAATGGCTGCAACAGGATAAAGCCAAGTTAAAATAAGAATCGATACTGAAATAAACGATGGCTGCCCCAACATAACAAAAACATCCACTAACTCACCTACGATTAACAATATTGAAGTCCCTAATATTGAAAAGGCAGCTAAGGCTGGCCAAATTCGAATTTGCATCGCTGGACCTTTGCTAATTTGTTTATTAAGTCTTCGAATTCCCCAGACAAAAAACCAAAGAATTTGTAATCCAGTGATGGTAATAAACGTCCATGCTGCTATTTTCGTAGCATAGTGATTAAAGGATGATATTTTCTGCCAATACTGCGTTCCAATTTGAACAGCCAAACAACTCTCGTCTTTTAGCAAAGCCATACTGGCGACACTGGCATCATGGCGCCTTAATAATTGATCCGATATAGGATAGAAATGTTTATCTTTTTCCGCGGATTTAGAATCACTCTTTTCATCATTTTCTTTATTGGTTGCTTTGCTAATTTCACCCCAGGCAGCTATGTTTTTTTCAACTCTTAAGTATCGACTACCAAATAATTCCGAGCCAAATCCAAACAAGGCTTGTCTTGGATTTACCAGTCGATAGAAACCGCTGTATTGCTCTGCTGTGTTTTCTGGTAAGGATGTGACTTCTGGAAGCTTTGGTCCGGATAAACCAAAGGTAATATAACGTTGCACTTCCTGATAAATCGCTTTAAACGCCTGACTGTTATCGGAATTCATCGCAATTGCATAACCCACTCCCTGATTTGGTAAATAGGCTAATTGCGATACACCACCATTGACACCGCCATTATGACCATAAAAAACAAAGTTCTTATAGGTCGTGGTAAAGTTTCCGGTTCCAAAGCCGGTTTTCATACCCGCTTTTGCAGCCAACGAAGTCTCAGGGGTTTCCATTCGTCGAATGGATTCAGCAGAGAGAATTCGATCGCCGTTGGCAACTCCTCGATTAAGATAAAACCGAACAAGATTGGCCATATCACGGGCTGACGCATTAATCGAACCGGAAGGTCGCATCGAAATATGCCAATAAGGCGCTTCTTCACCAGACTGATACAGTTTTGCCAATAAATGATCCTGCTCAGGATAACGATAGGTCGCCGTGGTCATTTCAAGTGGCTGAAAAAACTGTTGATTAATATAGCTTTCAAAGTCCATGCCGGTGACTTTTTCAATTACGTAAGCCGCTACGGCTGGTCCAGAGTTGGCGTAAGACATACGAACACCAGGGCGCCAACGCGATACTCGTGAATCGGGATGATAATCAAGCGCCTGCTTTAAAGTTAAAGGAGCAGGATCATTGCTGGCGTATTCCGTTAAGTGAATATCGTCCCAGCCAGCGCTGTGCTCCAATAAATGCACCAGTCTTACCGGGTCTGTTTCTGACCAGGGGTTATCAAATTCAATGTCTGGAGCTAATTCCTTTAGTGGTGTATTAAGATCCAGTTTGCCCTGTTCCTGTAACTTTAATGCCGCTAACGACACAAACATTTTTGAAATAGAACCTATGCGAAACAGTGTTTCTGCTGACGCAGGTTTCTTCTGCTCCCGATCAGCCATTCCGAAACCAGCAACCAGTCGATTATGATCATTTTCAACAATGGCTACAGACAATCCCGGTATGCCATGATATTCAACCAGCTCTGTTATCCGCTGCTTAATATCATCGACAGTTTTTGCCGGAGAATCGTATTCTTTAGCGACACTCAAAACACTAAACGTTAAAACGGTTATAGCGATTAGTTGTTTAATCATTGTTATTCCTTAAAAAGTTATAACGGTTTTCTTGCGACAAAATTTGCCACAGGGCGACCGTCACTTAAGTGCGATACTTCATTTTGTAAAACAATAAATTCGTCAAATGTTTCAGCCAGTTCATTCGGCTTAAGAAGATAATTGGGATTACGAGGCGAACCAATTTTTTCGCAGCCCTGCATAAAGGTGTGATAAGCGATCATACCTCCGGGAGCCAGCAGCGATTTAATTTTACTCATTAGCGGACGATGCAAATATCGACACACCACGACCGCCATAACGGGATGATTAATATGCAACGATGCAAAATCAAAATCTTTTTCCAGATCCGCTTGTTTAAGTTCCACGTGTTGATCATATTCGCTGGCTGTCAATTGGCAACGTTGCAATGCCGTTTCAGAATAATCCACACCTATCACCTGCCAACCTTGCATTGAAAGATAGACAGCATCTCTGCCCGCACCACAAGCCAGATCTAAAATGACGCCATTATTGAGGTTATCGTTCTTGTTATTGTTCTTTTTAGTGTAATTGGGTTTTAAATAGTCCTGTTCAAACTGTTTAACAAATGGCGCCGGTTGCCAGTGATAGATAGACGATCGACCTTTTGATAACAGGGAGGGATCAATAGCATTAAAATCCTCGTCTGCGATCCAGCGCTCAATAATAAAATGTCGGTCAGTAAAAAATGTTTCTGCATCCGGCCGTGATGACCGATCATAAACAATGGTTAATGCCTGTTGCTTTTGCGGCAGCTCATGCATCCGTTGAAATAATTCTGCCGCAGGAATATTGACGCTACCCTTCAAATGCCGCTGCTTAAAACTAGCGCGATCGCGGCAATCAATAATGGGACTGTCGGGTAATCTAAACTCAGTCAAACTTACGCCTCGTTTTGGGTCCGTTTCTGTTGAATGGACTGTAATTTTCCGTAGGTTAAACTGCGCCATAACCATTCAAGAGGCCCAAACCGGAAACGCGACATCCATACATTAGAAAACACAATTAGCACCAGCCAGACCGCAATGGTAAACAATACCTGTTGATAACGCTCAAGCTGACCGTACAAACCAAACCCGTGTCCGTAAATAATAAAGGTACATAACAACGACTGAGCAATATAATTGGTAAAGGCCATTTGACCGACTCGGGCAAACGAACGCTTGATCACACTGGTCTGAATATTATTCGCCAATAACATCAATAAACTGATGTAACCAACCGCAGTGAATGCGCTGCCCCAATAATTGTATTGAATACCGAACGCCATGGAATAAGTGTAATGAAATCCCGCTGCCATATTATTGCCCGCACCAATAGCGGTTAACATCATTCCGGTAGTAATTAATACCAACCCCATTAACAAATATTGAGACTTGCTCCAGGCACCTTTTACAAACCCAGACTTTAACATCGCCATTCCGATTAAATTTAACGCCAAAATTTTTGGCACATAAAAGATCATGTAAAGTTGCAAGGTTGCGGTTTGCCCAACTCGATAATTAAACGCCTCTGTCCAGCTGCCCAGATAGGCTTTTAACTCGGCATCGAGTAACGATTGATCCGGTTGCCACATCGGCAATATATCTTTAGCAATTTGCTCTTCTGTCATATGAGGAAAAGCAAAACCCTGCGACCATTGAACTAACGATATCAACACAATTAATCCAAGCGCTGTCCAGAGCCATGTTTTAACTTTAGCGTCCCGGAACAGGTAGGCCAATGAGCCGCTGATAGCATACGCCACCAGTATATCGCCCCACCAAATCAGGTAAGCATGAATAAGACCAAACACCAGTAACCACATCATACGAATGTAATGTCGTTTACCACTGTGTCCTTCACGGGCATCGGCTCGCTCGGCAAAAATTAAAACGCCCATGCCAAACAACATGGAAAAAATACTCATGAACTTTTGATCAAAAATCAGATGCGAAAAATACCATGACCAATAGTTAATACCGGTCAAATCGCCATACACGGTTGGGTTCATATAGGTGACGAACGGCATTGCGAATGCCTGTATATTCATCATTAAGATACCGAGAACCGCAATGCCCCGGATTAAATCCAGCACATGCAGCCGCTCAGACTGGTTAAGAGGCGTTGATAATGTTTGAGTCATAGCTCTATCATCCTTGTTATAATTTTTTGACCGAATGAGTCATTAGCTTATTGGTTCAATAGCCTGTCGATTTATTGGGCTATTAATTCATTAGGCTATTAATTCAATAAATATTGATATACAGCGCATAGTCTGGCAAAGAGAGTATATATTACACACCGGTAAGCTAACAGGACAAAACCTGAACAAGAAATCTATTGGCCAGACACTTTTTTCCGCAGCGACTGCCAATAGTCATCGTCCACATCGCCCTGCTCATTAATCACAGGATAAGGCAGATTATGTTTGTGGCAAAAACGCATAATCTTTGGGTGAAGCCATTCAAATTTAAGCCGTTCAAATAACTCATCCGATATCTTACGGCTGCCATACATTCCTGCTTCACTGCGCTGACGCTGGGCTTCGTACAATATAATGGAAGAGGCAACGGACACATTGAGGGATTGCACCATGCCAAGCATAGGAATTAATACATGGTGATCCGCCGCTTCGGCTGCGGCATCGCTAACGCCTTCTTTTTCAGCACCCAGTAAAAGACAAGTGGGCCTGGTGTAATCGACACTGCGAAAATCCACCGCACGATCCGAAAAATGCGCAGCCAATACCTGCATGCCCTGTTGTTTAACAACGGATAAGGCATCATCCAGCTTTTCATATTGATTGGCTTTTACCCAGCGATCACTACCCATGGCGGTACCGCTGCAGCGATGAATATTGCCTTCGGCTCGTACCGCATGCACTTCGCCAATTCCCACAGCATCGGCAGTGCGAACAATTGCCGCAAGGTTATGGGGCTTATGAACCTGATCCATCAGAACGGTTAAATCCGGTTGCCGGTCATTCAATAACGCTTCTATACGCGCCAGACGATTTTCTTTCATAGTAAGTGTATCGTGCTTTTTACATTCAACTGACTGGCTGCAAAGTTTGCGTTTCAATAGTCAATAAAAAGTAAAACGGTTGACTCGAAAAAGCGTTCGCAAACAGGTTGCCAACGCTTTGTTTAAATATTTATTAATTAGTTGGCCTGAGAGTTCACAACCATAATGCCATCCATTTCGACATTGGCACCTTTGGGCAATTCTTTTACACCAATGGCTGCTCGAGCTGGATAAGGTTCGGCAAAGTATTCCGCCATAATTTCATTGACGGTTGCAAAACAGGACAAGTCGGTCAAAAAGATATTCAATTTTACAATATCGTTTAATGAACCACCTGCGGCTTCGGCAACCGCCGACAAATTTTTAAATACCTGATGGATTTGAGTCTCGATGGAATCGTTCATTAAAGTCATTGATTCTGGATCAAGGGGAATTTGACCAGAAAAATAAACCGTACTGCCCACCTGAGTGGCCTGGGAATAAGTGCCAATCGCCGCTGGCGCTTTATCTGTGTTGATGGTTAACTTTGTCATTGTTAAGTCCTGTTATATTAACGTTAATTCTGCTGATGTCAGTGCTGAACTATTTATGTCGATGGATTCGACTGACAAATTTATGCTTTCGCACTTTGCGAATGATATTCGCCATATGCAATCGATCGCGTACCGTCATGGTAAAGTTTAACGCATTGGTCACGCCGTCCTGTTGATCAATATCTATGTTGATAATGTTCGCTTCTGCATCGGCGATTACGCTGGTCACTTTTGCCAGAATGCCTCTGTCGTTAAACACCACCACTCTTAGCTCCACAACAAACTCGCCCTGTATGCCTTCTTCCCATTGCACTGGCATAAATTTGTGTTCATCGGTTTGGTGTTTGGCAACGTTTTTACACCCCGCGCGGTGAATAATAATACCGCGTCCGGCGCTCACAAACGCAACGATGGGTTCGTAAGGGATTGGGTGACAACATTTTGCGTAACTCACCAACAATCCTTCGGTGCCACGGATCGCCAATGGTTTTTGATCAGCTGACTCACTTTCTACCGCCGACTCTTCTTTCGGTAATAATCGATGCGCAATCACAATAGCGGCCAATCGACCTAAACCAATTTCAACCAGCACTTCTTCAAAGTTTTTATGTCGCGTATTGGTGGCCACTTTTTGCTTCAGCTCATCGTCAAACTCATCGAGTGATCGTTCACCCAGAGCCTGAACCAGCAATCGCTCACCCAGATTAAGCGCATCATCGTGCCGTAAGTGTTTTAAGAAATGGCGAATGTTGGCTCGTGCCTTTCCGGTTATAACAAAACTTAACCAGCTTGGGTTTGGCTTTGCGCCTGGTGCGGTGATCACTTCCACCGTACTGCCGTTACTTAAGGGTGTACTCAGCGGCATTATTTGCCGGTTAATTTTACAGGCGATGCAACTGTTGCCGACATCGGTATGAATGGCGTAGGCAAAATCAACAGGGGTAGCACCATGAGGCAACACAACAATAGAGCCGTTGGGGGTGAATACAAATACTTCGTCGGGAAACAAATCGATTTTAACGTTTTCGATAAATTCCATGGAATCGCCGGCGCGACTCTGTAATTCCATCAAACTTTTCATCCATTCCCGCGCTTTTAATTCAGCCGGGTTAGAATCGTTGTTGGATTTATACAACCAATGGGCAGCAACCCCATTTTCCGCCATTTGCTCCATCGACTCGGTTCGAATTTGCACCTCAATGTGTAAGCCGTGTGGGCCTTTTAACGTAGTATGCAAACTTTGGTAACCGTTGGCTTTTGGGATAGCAATGTAGTCTTTGAAACGACCGGGAATGGGAATGTACAAACTGTGCAGAAAACCTAAAATTCGATAACAGGTGTCTTCGTTATCACAAATAACTCGAAAGCCGTACACATCCATCACATCGGTGAGCGAGGCACGCTTCTCTTTCATTTTCCGGTAAATGCTGAACAGATCTTTTTGCCGCCCCACCACACGAGCGTGTAAAACATCCGCTTCGAGTCGCTGCTGGATCGAATCAATTATGGTATTAACAATTTCTTTGCGATTGCCCCGCGCTTTACGGACCGACTCTTTCAATACCCGATAACGCATCGGGTATTGCGCTGAAAAACCCAGGTCTTCCAGTTCGCCGCGTATACCGTACATGCCAAGACGCAGCGCGATGGGGGCGTAAATTTCGAGGGTTTCATTGGCCACCCGGCGTCGTTTTTTCGGCTTTAATGAACCAAGTGTTCGCATGTTGTGCAAACGATCCGCCAGTTTAATCAGAATCACCCGAATATCCTGAACCATCGCCATCATCATTTTACGGAAGTTTTCTGCCTGAGCCTCTGCCCGGGTACGAAACTTGATTTGAGTCAGTTTGCTGACCCCTTCCACCAGTTCGGCAACCTGATCACCAAATTGTTGCGCCAAATCTTCTTTGGTTACATCACAATCTTCAATCACATCGTGCAGCAAAGCCGCCATGATGGTTTGCGGATCGAAATGGTATTCGGAAAGAATGCGCGCCACCGCCACGGGGTGGGTAATATAGGGATCGCCAGATGAACGCAATTGGCCAGAATGGGCATCGCGTGCCACCACATAAGCCTGCTGGATCTGCTCGACCTGATCCGGCTCAAGGTAGGTTTCCAGTTGCTCTTTTAAACCAGCAAACAGATACAAATTGCTATCTCCAATACTTCCTCGGGGTATTTAAAGTGGTACGTCTAAATTATCTATTCAGAGCCGTTATCCACTGACCTTAGGTTAATTTAAACGAGTTACTTTTTGAGGTCTAGATGAAAATAATACATCACATAAAACAAAGCTACCGAACCGCCTGAGCAGACTTCGGTAGCTTTAATGTCTATTCGTTGATGCTCAATCGCCTTTGGCGATACAGCATCCAAAAGCGAGAAAGTTACTCGGTGTATTCTTGCTCTTGTTGTTCTTCCTCAACAACATGACCCAAACGATCAACATTGCCTCGGTTTACCAGGTCTTTTTCGATTTCGCGCAGAGCAACTACGGTAGGCTTATCGTTGTCCCACTCAACCATAGGTTCTTTGCCCATGATCGCCAATTGGCGCGCACGCTTTGCAGAAACCAGTACTAAATCAAATCGGTTGCCAATTTTATCAACGGCATCTTGAACGGTAACTCGAGCCATTCAGGTTCTCCACTCTACTAATTGCTATTTAGTTGCTATCTATAATTACGATAATGAAAATAATTATGATATTAATAATTACGATATTAAAAATTCGGTTCACTGATGCGTTTGTTCGCGTGTTTGAAATGACACGCCATTAACCGCTTTATTCAGCGTAAGCCCCGAAGCAAAAGTACTTACTCACTGTGCTCACAGGGCCGCATATAATAACGTAAAATAATCGTTTAGGCCAAAAGATTGTCGATTAATTGCGCATGTCGCCGCTTCTGGTTATTGGTGGTTTGTCGCTCGGCAACAAAAATCGCCTGCAACTCGCGCTTGGCGACCTCAAAATCATCATTAATCACCAGGTAATCGTATTCGTCGTAGTGCGACATCTCTCGTCTGGCGGCCGCCATACGCTTGGCGATGACCTCTTCATCGTCCTGGCCGCGACCATGCAGTCGTTGCTCCAGCGCCTCATTGGAAGGCGGTAATATGAATACCGTACGGCAGGCTGGCATTAACTCCCGAATTTGCCGGGCACCCTGCCAATCTATCTCCAAAATGATGTCGGTGCCCTCATCGAGCTGCGCCTGCACCCATTCACGGGAGGTGCCATAGTAATTGCCGAATACTTCGGCGTACTCCAGAAAAGCATTTTGTACAATCATGCGCTGAAAATCGTCAACACTGACAAAATGATAATCGCGACCGTTTTGTTCACCCGCTCGCTGCTTTCGAGTGGTGTGCGACACCGAGATTTGAACATCGGCGGTGTCCGCTAACATGGCTTTTAACAAGCTGGTTTTTCCGGCACCGCTGGGTGCGGACACAATATAAAGTGTTCCTTGATCGGTCATACTGCCACTCAAATTGATTACAACGGGATGAAAACTAGCGAAAGTTAATCATTACAGTTATCGGGCTTTTATTCAATATTAGCGTTTCAGATGCTCGGCATGAAAACGTAAGTGCTGTTCAATAAAGCTGGCAATAAAGTAATAACTGTGGTCATAACCCTCGTGCCGATGCAACTGAAGTGGGTAATCACTTTTCTTGGCAGCCCGCTCTAATGCCTCAGGCTTTAATTGCTCGACTAAAAAATTATCGGCCAGCCCCTGATCCACTCTGGTTGGCAATGGCTGCTGACAATCGGTCATCAGTTCACTGGCATCGTACTGCCGCCACTTGGAAGTATCGTCTCCAAGATAACTGGAAAACGCTTTTTGCCCCCAGGGACAATCGACTGGATTGGCAATGGGGCTAAACGCCGACAAGGAGGTATAACGAGTCGGGTTACGCAAGCCAATGACCAGGGCGCCATGCCCGCCCATAGAATGACCAGCGAGCGCTCGCTGGTCCGTCACTGGAAAAGACTGCTCTATTAACGTCGGCAATTCTTCAACGAGGTAATCGTACATTTGATAATGCTTTGCCCAGGGCTGCTCGGTGGCATTCACATAAAATCCGGCGCCCTGACCGAGATCGTAATTATCATCATCGGCCACATCCTCACCTCTTGGGCTGGTATCTGGGCAAACAATGGCGATCCCCAACTCAGCTGCCAATTTTTGAGCACCCGCTTTTTGCATAAAGTTTTCATCGGTACAGGTAAGCCCCGATAACCAGTAAAGCACAGGCACCTTGTTCTGCTCCGATGCTTCTGGCGGCAAATAAATGGCCAGTTGCATCTGGCATTGGGTGCTACTTGACTGGTGCGTCAGCTGCTTATGCCAGCCACCAAAACTTTTATTTTCAGCGTTTACCGTAAAGGTCATAACATTGGCTCCCGATTATTCTGAATGGCCATTACTTTTCTGCGTCAAAATGAACCACCGAGCGAATACTCTTACCAGAATGCATTAAATCGAAGGCGTCGTTAATATCCGACAATCCCATGGTATGGGTGATAAAGTCGGACAATTTAAATTCACCTTCCAGATACCGGTTTACATAATCCGGCAGTTCCGAGCGACCTTTTACGCCACCAAAAGCGGTGCCCCGCCATACCCGACCAGTGACCAATTGAAATGGTCGCGTGGATATTTCCTGCCCGGCTCCGGCAACACCAATAATCACCGATTCGCCCCAGCCTTTATGGCAGCACTCCAGCGCCGACCGCATTACATCCACATTACCGATGCACTCAAAGGAATAATCGACACCACCATCGGTCAACTCGACAATAACGTCCTGAATCGGTTTATCGTATTGTTTCGGATTAATGCAGTCGGTAGCGCCCAGCTTTTTTGCCAACTCAAATTTACTCTCATTAATATCAATGGCAATGATACGACTGGCTTTCGCCATGGTTGCGCCTATCACGGCCGACAAACCGATGCCGCCCAGGCCAAAAATTGCGACCGTTGCGCCTTGTTCAACGTTTGCCGTATTCATTACCGCGCCCATACCGGTGGTCACGCCGCAACCAAGCAAGCACACTTCTTCCAGTGGCGCTTGTTTGTTGACTTTGGCCAAGGCAATTTCCGGTAAAACCGTATACTCCGAAAAGGTTGAACAGCCCATGTAGTGGTAAATGGGTTTACCGTCGATGGAAAATCGAGTGGTGCCATCGGGCATTAACCCTTTACCCTGAGTCTCGCGAATTTTTTGACATAAATTTGTTTTACCCGACAAACAAAACTTACACTCGCCACACTCTGGGGTGTACAAAGGGATCACATGATCGCCAACACTAACACTGGTTACGCCCTCACCCACAGATTCAACAATGCCGCCGCCCTCGTGGCCTAAAATAGCAGGAAAAATACCTTCCGGATCATCGCCCGATAAGGTAAATGCATCGGTATGGCAAACCCCACTGGCAATAATTTTTATTCTCACTTCACCGGCCTGAGGCGGCATTACATCCACCTGTTCAATGGTCAGTGGTTTGCCCGCTTCCCAGGCAACAGCGGCTTTGGCTTTAATGGTTTGTGCGGTGGTCATGGGGCGATCCTCTAATTTGATCTTTACAGCAGTGGTAGCGCATTTTTATCTGCACTTATAAATACATAGGGCAAAATTAGTACACTTTATTCTATACAAGCTGAAATTCTAAAATGATACACACGGTTAAGTTAGCTATAAACTTATAGCTTTGCTTATATTAAGAATATTTAATAACCAAGCAAGTGGAAGCTTTAATAATAAGTTAATATTACTTATTGGGCAGATTATAAGTGTTTTTGTGGATTTGTAAGTGTTTTTGTGGATTTGTAAGTGTTTTTGTGGATTTGTAAGTGTTTTTGTGTTTATCTAGTAAAGTCTTCAAGTAATACTAGTAAAAGCGCAGTATATATTCAAAACCTACAATGTAAAGAGTAACATGCAGCCAATAGGATATAGTTATTTAAATCGATACTATAAACTTCTCCTTCCAAAATTGGGTTTAGAAGTATACATCGATAATACGGTAGATACAGAATGCATACGAAATTACGGTAGCTTTAAAAGAAAACTCCTTCCACGATCTCGAAAATTTATAGACTGCCCTTATGAACAAATGATTTCAGCGATCAAATACCAAGGTATTCGTTTACATTATTTTTCAGCAATATTTAATAATTCACTTTTAAAGAAAGCTGACTTTAGCGCTTTTTTAGCAAAAAAACCTAATTCTAAATATAATCGGGTCCTCTGGTTTTTATATGAATGGTTAACTAATTCAAAGCTGGATCTCCCAGATCTTAAGTCTGGTAATTATATCCAACTTTTTGAAGAAAAATATTATTACACATTAAAAAATGGCAATAAAAACAAAAGAACACGAGTGATTAATAACGCGATAGGTACGCAAGCATTTTGCCCTACTGTACGCAAGACTTTAGAAGTTAAAAATCTTGCTAAAATTGACGTATACGATACCGCTTGGGCAAAGATGCAAACTCTTGGAGATTTTTTATCCTCAGATGTAATAGGGAGATCTATCAATTACCTCTATACAAAAGAAACAAAGTCTTCAACTGAAATTGAGCACGAAAAGCCAGATAAAAAAAAGATGCAGCGATTTTTAAACGCAATAAAAAATGCTGGGCTTTTCGAGCTAACCAAAGAGAAAATAATTGATTTACAAAACCAAATTGTCGAGGATAAAGCTAGAGTAACAGATTATCGTACTTCAGAAATTTATGTAGGAAGTACAATCCAACGGCTTAACTTTATAGATGAGGATGTGCACTATGTTGGCGTATTAGCTAAGTACGTCCCTGAGATGATGGAAGGCTTATTGTCGACACACGATAATTTAATGCTAGATGGGAGAGTCCCACCATTGATACATGCGGCTATCATATCTTTTGGAGAAGTCTATATTCATCCAATGGATGATGGAAATGGTCGGATACATCGGTATTTAATTCACGATGTTATGAAGCAGCGAGAGCCTGAACATAAATTTATAATCCCTATATCAGCAGCGATACTTAAAAATACAGCTAAATATGACGCTGTCTTAGAATCTATCTCAAAACCTGTAATGGCAATGCTTGAATGGGAGCTTGATACAGAAAATAACAATCGCCTTATCATACATAACGATATTGATTATATGTATAGGTATCCTGACTATACTGAGCATGTAAAATTCACCTATGAGATGATGAATAGTGCAATATCAGATGAATTAATATCTGAAATCTGCTTACTAATCGCATTTGATAGGATTAAGCGGTATATCAACGATATCGCAGACATACCAAACAATAAACTGGATAAAATAACGTCTATTATTATTAATGCTGGAGGCAAAGCTTCTAAACAAAAGCGTGCTTTTATTGAGAAACACATTGAGCATGATTGTTTGCCTGAAGTAGAAGCTAAATCGACTCAGCTACTGAAAGAGATTAAAGATAGATTTAACATTGATATTAAGTCTTTAATGAGAAAACTGCCGTAGTAAATACTTTAAATTTGATTTATAACACAACATCTATTTTAATAGCTCTACACAATTGTAGAGCTATTAAAATATTAAGGTTTAAACGCCTCAATCATACGACCATTTAATTTGAAACTCAATTTCTTCGTTACCGTCTTCGCGCTCATGCTCAATATTGTACTCGGCTCTTACTGGCACATAAATTCGCTCACCGGCAATTTGTATCTCAAACTTTTCGCCAGACTCTAATGAGTCAGCGAGGCGTCGAAGCTTTGCAACAAACTCTTTGGTTGAATAAACCTTTTCGATATCCCGTTCTTTTTTCATTTAATTTCTCCTGCTCAGTCTAGTACCTATAATAAACACTACATATTTAACGCAAATGCAATAACAAAAGCCACACTGAATGACAGCAACGTTAGTTTTATGGTTGCAGAACTTAGTTTAAACCCATTCATTTTAAAAAGAGATGACGATTGCTGACTCATGCCGCTACTGCTTTCACCGCTATTATCAATAATATCGGCAACCGTTATATCGTAAGCCGCACAAATTGACTTAACCGATTCTTGTGATGCCACACCGGTCTTCTCGATTCGCTGAATGGTTCTTAAACTGATATCAGCGACTTCAGCAAGATGTGACTGACTCCATGCTCTGGAGTCTCTGAGTTGTTTAAGTGTGTCGACGTCTAACTTCATTTCCATACTGACTTCCTCCAAATAAGTTCACACCATTATTCGGAGAAAGTCCCTGATTGAATACGTTATTTATGTGACATTAACTGACATTATTGCGTCAAATGTGCGTCAGCCATGTGGTATTAATGCGCCATCAGCGGTTCTCTGATCGACAATATGCTAAGACCTACACGACTCAATTATCACTCAATATTCTGGATCTGCTCGCGCATCTGTTCAATCAACACTTTAACCTCCACGGAGGCGGCGGTGGTTTCACTGCTGATGGACTTTGATCCCAGAGTATTGGCTTCGCGATTTAACTCCTGCATTAAAAAGTCGAGCCGTCGACCAACGGTTCCGCCTTTTTTCACCAATCGACTCACTTCTTTAATGTGGGTTTCCAGCCGGTCCAGCTCTTCATCCACATCAACCTTTTGTGCCAGCAGCACCATTTCCTGTTCCAGTCGTTCAGGATCAAGTTCCACTTTGGCGTCTTCAAAGCGGCTTAAGATACGCTCGCGTTGCCATTTGATGATGTCAGGCAGACAGGCTTTCACCTTTACCACTTGCTCGGCAATGCCGTCGAGGCGTGACTGGATCATCTCTACCATAGAAGCACCTTCTCGTTGACGCATATTGATTAAGGCATCGACGGCTTCATCAAACGCGGCCAGCAATTCTTTCTCAACTTTGGAGGTATCCAGCTCGGTGGTCTGGATAAGCCCCGGCCAGCGCATTAAATCGGTAATTTGCAGTGGTTGCTCAACGTCTGCCGCCGATTGCAGTTCTTTATGAGCCTGCATTAATTGCTGCGCCAGTTTTTGATTAATGGAAATAGCATCCGCTTCGGTGGGTGAATAATCAATTCGTAAGCTGATATCGAGCTTGCCACGTTGTAGCTTTTTACGCAGTTTATCGCGCAGCGCAAATTCCATTTTTCGAAACGCCTCTGGCAAGCGAAAGTTGGTTTCTAAATAACGCTGATTGACCGAGCGAATTTCCCAGTGAGCGTTGCCCCAATCGGCTTTTATCGGCTGGCGTGCAAACGCCGTCATGCTGTATATCATGGTGTTGTCCTGTGCTTATGCGCAAATGCATGGGTATCGATACGAATGAAAGGCATTGTAACCAACTTACCATCCGGCTTCATCCTTCTTTGCCTGTAGCAAGCCGCTCCGCTTCATGTATCTCAAGCAATATCGGCTAATTCTGCTCACGACTCTGCAAACTGCCTGCCCAATGATTTATAATGTCGCCCATAACAACACTTTTCACTCACTTTAGTCGGCTTTCTGCTCTGTCAGAAACCAACAGTCAACCAGGAGATCGCAATGCGTCCCAGCGGTAGAACCCCAAATCAACTACGTCCGGTAACCATTACTCGTGACTTCACGCGCCATGCCGAAGGTTCGGTTCTCATTGAAATGGGAGAAACCCGAGTATTGTGTAATGCCTCGGTAGTGGACGGCGTTCCGCGATTTTTAAAAGGTAAAGATCAGGGCTGGTTAACCGCCGAGTACGGCATGTTGCCTCGCGCCACCCATACCCGAAGTGATCGTGAGGCGGCTCGTGGTAAGCAATCTGGCCGCACACAAGAAATTCAACGTTTGATTGGTCGCTCATTACGCGCAGCGGTTGATATGAAACTGCTTGGCGAACACACCATTAATATCGATTGTGACGTATTACAGGCCGATGGCGGTACTCGCTGCGCATCCATTACGGGCGCATGCATTGCGCTGGTAGACGCCATTAACTGGATGGTCAAAAACAAAAAAGTAAAGGTGAACCCTTTAAAGCATATGATTGCTGCCGTATCGGTTGGTGTTTACAAAGGCACACCGGTACTGGATCTGGATTATCTGGAAGACAGCAAAGCTGAAACTGATATGAATATTATAATGGATGAAAATGGCGGCTTTGTTGAAATTCAGGGCACCGCTGAAGGCGATACCTTCTCGTATGATGACTTACAGGCCATGCTGGAGCATGGAAAAAATGGCATTCGGGAATTAATTGATGAGCAAAAACAGGCGTTAAATCAATAGTTAATTCATCAAGCTCATTTAAGAAACAAAAAAGGCCACATTGTTAAATGTGGCCTTTTTTTATTCGAGGAGTAACAATCAAAAAGTTTTCTGTAATTTTAAAACACTCTTAATCATCAAGTCTATTTTTGTGCCAGTAACTAATGCTAATTAATAAAACTGACGTAGAATAGCTTAATAAAGCAGGCAGTAAATTTCGAAAAGAAAGTGGCGATTCATATTGGCAATTCTCGCAATATGCAACTATAAAAGACACATAAAATAAAACCACATTTCCAACTAACCAAAACAAACAGTATAAAGTAATAACCGAAAACTTTTTGAAACCGTTATTTTTTCTGGCAGCAATGTATGTCACATTTTTTATCAAGATGTAACTCAAATACAAAAAGATCAACCAAAAGATAATAGAATACAGCCAGATCACTAACCCCTCCATACTTCATAAAGACTTTTTAGGCGAGGCTTTTCTTATTGACAAATGACACTTCACAGTTAAGACCTTGCCAAAAACATACGTCAAATCAGTCTGCCATTACCAGACGAGTTGAAGACGGCTGTGATTGAAACACCAGTTGCATTTTATTTTCTACCACCTGATATTCTTTGCCATCAACAATGACCGATGTTTTTATCGGGTAAACACCTTGTGGCATTCCTTTGGGCAAAGTAAAGGTAAATTCATTTTCAAACGCGCCACATTTTTTGGTGTCCTGATTCACCACTTTTACCAGACTCTTTAACGGTTTGCTGTTATCTTCATTGTCGTAAATGGTGATTTTCTCTTCTATCTGAAACGTTTCTTTGTGTTTGCTGCGAACCACTTCAAGATTCGAGACAATCGAAATTTTATTCCCCGGATTGATCACACCACCCGGTTTAACATGAGTTTGATAATTTAAAAGCTCGGGTTCATCGGGCAGTTCGTTATGAGTATCTTTGTATTTATTCACCACCTGCCTGTCATTTTGGGTTTGCTCGCTGCGATGTTCAATGATCATGTCATAAATTAACTTGGCCGCAACCCCAACCACAATAAGCGCACCTATAGTTTTAAGGTGTTTCTTTTTACAACCTGTGGCGCTTAACAAGAAAGCACAAAGAACCAATAAAGTTACTGCTTTTGAAGGTGTCGTTTTCGGTGAAGCAATTGCGCTTGGTGATCTCAGTATCATGGTGTCTCTCCGTAATTTATTCGATGGTCATGCTATTCGATGGATATCGATTTTTTAGCGTTATCCATGGCCTTTTGAGCTTCATTTTTTAATTTAACCGCGGGTGGGTATTCAGCAACAAATTCCAGAGCCGATTCTGCCTTGGCAATGGCACAACTGTAATCAAACTTTTTAAGGCAAAACCGACCATCTTCAACGATACCACTGGCTTTTTCCAACGCACTCTTTTGTTGAGCAATGGAGTAGTTAGCCGACTGTTTAAGTGACAGGGCTTGTTCGTCACCCTGCTTTAACGCTAATGCGCGCTCGGCCTGTTCTATGGCACAACTGAAATCATTGCGATCAAAACACGTCGTTGCCTGTTGCATTGCTTTAGTATAGTTCAAGCTTATGGTTTGTTGCTGTTGTGTAGCAAGCTGCGCCAAATCGTTTGCGGCTTGATGATTTGCATCAATGGCCAGGACGGCTTTTGTATGTTCGGTTACACAATTAAAGTTGCTGCTATCAAAACATTGATTGGCTTGATTCATCAATTCATTAATCGTCTCGCGGGATTTCTTTTCGAATTGCAATTGCCTGGCATTTTTTAATAATGCATTCGCCTGTTGATGTTGTGGATCGATATTTAAAATAACATTTGCGTTATTGATCACACAGCTGAAATTTTGATCCTTTAAACACGTTTCAGCGGATGCAATATTTTCTTCAATTTTGCGCTCGAGTTGTTGATTGCCAAATAAAAAGATATACGCCAGTGAGGCCAGTACCGCCACCGATAATCCAACAACCGAATAAACCAGTGGCCGTTTTGAGCGCCCCATAAATGCCTGACGAAATTCTTTAATGGTTTTTGTGCGACGCGACTTTTCAATCTGCAAGGCATTACTGAGTGCACGCCATTCTTTTTTAGATAATCCATCGATTGGCGCAGGTTGCATATTCGTCGCCAATGCCACTGGCGCTGACTGACCATTATAAGGATGCTTACCACTCAGCAGTTCATAAACAATAATAGCGGTGGCGAATACATCATCGCTTTGATCCGGATCGTCACCATTAAACATTTCAAGACTGGCGTAGCCCGGTGTAAAGGCGCCTATTTTTCCGGCGTCAAAATGGTCCTGAGTGCGTAATGCCAGCCGTGCGATGCCAAAGTCCAAAACTTTAGCGCCATCTTCCGCCAAAAATAAATTGGCCGGCTTAAGATCACAGTGGATGATGCCTTTTTCGTGTGCAAATTCAAGACCGCGGCAAACATCATCAATAATTTTAAAGGCTTGTTGTTTTGGCAGTCCTTTACTGTGCGTTTTAATCAGATTATCCAGATCATCACCTTGCAACAGTTGCATGGTCATAAAAACCGTTTCACCATCGCGGTCAAAGTCATGCACGGTAACAATATTCGGATGAGCCAGTTTTGACGAGCGACTGGCTTCCCGCTGGAGCGCAATAAAGGCATCTGGATGTTGTTTAAAATCACCCTTTAATACTTTGATGGCCACGTAGGGATCCGTGTCTCTGGCTTCAACACGGCGCAGGTCTTGCGCCCGATAAACCGCACCCATTCCCCCGGCACCAATGGTGGACTCCAGAACAAAGCGGTTATTCAGAATGATTTTTTTCTCGGCCAATGCGTTATCGGCATCACGTTTCGCCTGCTCAAACCCGGCCTGAGACTCCTGTGATTTAAGATGGCGTCCAATTTGGGTCAAGCGGGCCTGTGGCTGCGATTCTTTTATAGCGTTTGAACTCTGCTCGCCATCTGAACCGGCTTCATCAGGCACATTGGATTCATCATGATCAGCTGCGTTTGATAAAACGGTTGCATCATCAACAGGGCGGTCGTTTTCGACGCCAGAATCCTTATTTGTATTATTATGATTTTTAGTCATTAAAGCAGATATCGTTATAAGTCGGTTTTAGTAATGATTTCGCGATTAGCGTTTGAGCCTACGCGCCTGAATACTCCCCACTAGAGCGTGTTTATCTTTCGTTCTAATTTCGTTCTAACGATAGTATATGAGAACACCTGGCAAATATACTCTCAGATCCGTCTATGGCCGACAAGCGCTTATTCCCGGTATTAATTCCTGCTTTAGCGTCTGCTATTAACTTTAGATACTGAGCTCTGGCAATAATGATCAGCCCGAAAAGTAAAAACAAGGCTGTCTTGTTGAACTTTGCTTTGGATCGGCTTTCTGCATTGCTCTGTTCTAGACGGGTATTTGTATATGGATTTTTCTATGTGATCTTCTGTATATGGTTTTATCTAAAAGGTCCTTTACTCGTGTGAATACTCCGAGCTTGGGCTCATCAGCTATTAAAGCTGTTATCAGGTGGCTTTAACTTTTGTCTCGCCACAACGCTCACAGCGCAAAAGGGTCACCAGCTTTCCTTGCTTCACATCAAACTGCTTCTCTTTACAGGGCTTCCATTTATGAAAACCACTGCCACACATAGTGGAATGCTTCTGCCGCTGTTGGCGTTTGTTCTTCCGACGCGCATTGGTTAATGGAACTACGTTATCATTCATAACAGAAATATGCCTGAGTTAATCATTAAGCCTAATTAACGCTTGTGGATCCCCTCAACAAAACTGATTTTCTTATACCACATGTTAAATATAAAGTGGCTCACCGACTAGAGCGTGTTTATCTTTCGTTCTTTGAGATGCAGGCGTTTATTTTATGGCACAACAAGACAGAGGGAGTGATGAATAGTTATTCTCGACTTTGTCTCCTGAGTTGTTCTACCCCCTACGTCCTGTAGTCGTATTTGAATGACCGATAACGCAGTTGTGCCATAAAATAATCCCTGCCCGAAGGGTTGAGGCTAAAACTAAGCCATTCTTTGTTGAGAATTTCTTATTTAGAATAACTAAACCTCAAAATTCACGCCGCGACTGGCTTAGTTTTAACTCTCAACATCTCAAAGAACGAAAGATAAACACGCTCTAGCCACTTTAAGATGTATCGACTTTTCAATCAGTTCAATCAGCCTTCAAAACGATATTGTACATCATCAATGTACAGGTAGACGTTATAACTTGTCTGATTTCGATAAAACCAGATGGCGTCAAGAGTAACACTTGAGGCAGAAATAATACCGTTGCCCCCAACCCAACTGCGCCACTGTTTTGAGTCATCCAGTTTCCATTCAAGATAAGTCCATCGATTGGCAGGAATTGAACGAGCAATGGTTCGTTCTGTACCGTCGGAATCATCGGCACTCATTGCCGCCGATAAGCCACTGCCACCAGAATAGACCCAGAACCCGATCCGACCACCGGCTTTTGATAACTGTTGATTATTCGAAGGACTGCCACCACCGGATAAAAATCGCACCGACCAGTTAGCATTGGAATACTTGTTATCCACCAGCTTAATTTGCTCAGAGTATTGTCCGTTTCGGGATAAGGCACTGGTTCGACTCGCGGTGGAAGCGCTGGAAATCCCTTTTGTGGATCCCGAATACGCAGGCGTATGGATAAAATGGCCTTCACTGTTTTCAAAGTTGTCGAGCATTTTATCATTAGGGCTACCGCTACCATTTATACGCTGATAATAACCGGACCAGTTCCAGTAAATACCCGGATCGGTATGGGTTTGATTGCTAAAATGCTGATGCCCTTTTATTTTTACACTGCTTGGTAACACCTTGATGCCAGATGAAGGACTGCCTCGATAAGCTGTTGAGCAATTAATGCTGTGACGAGAACAAAAGTGCTTAACCAGATTAGCCGAAGCGTTGTACATGGCGTTGGTGTAGTAGGATGGATTATTTACATACCCTTCGTGCTCAATACCCAAAGTGTAAGGGTTATGTACACCAACATGATGCGCTTTTCGATACTCACGAACCATTTGAGTAATTTGTCCGTCTGAACTACGGATCACATAATGAGCACTGACCGAATAAGGATTGTTTCGAAACCAGGATATTGTTCCTGCGTAGCTGCCCTGAGTGGTATGAACCGTCACAGCGGATGTTCCACTGCTGCCCCGAGAACCATGATAAGGCGATTGCACATAACGCGCCGGGCCATAGTCGGTGCTTAATATCGATGGCGGCTGCAATTGACCTTTTGTTTGCCCGGCATTTAATGACGATTGATTTTTCGATGCGTCTTTCTGTTTTGGTTGATAGGTTTCACTTTGCACATCATAGTCGTACCCGGGAATTTCAATCTGATCTTTTGACATGTCCATTTTTAACATGGGTGCACGAAGTTTCAATAAGGTCTGTTGATCAAACACCTTTTGCCACTGAATACTGTGCTGTTTTACGTCGATGCCCTGATCATCCACACCACGATCGAGCGCCGACAATACATCAAATACATAACTGTCTAAGGCGTACTGTTTGACGCTGCTTTTCGCCGCGCCTGTTTCTTCAAGACCGGACAACTTTTCCAGTAACGGGCGCATCTGTTCCAGATCGGGCTGATGAAGTCCAGAGGCCTGACGCCATTGATCCAATAACGCCGCGGTTGCAATAATATTAGTGCGAGCATCAAACAGCACATCTTCAACCGGAACACGATAGGCTTTGGCAGCCTCCGAAGCCACATCACGAAACACATGGTTTTTGTGATAAAGCCCCATGATGCCGTGAGCAACGGGTCGCTCTGTATGCCCATAAGAAATATCTGAAGCGCGTTTACCAGATTTAGACGGCTCCAGACTTGCATTATCCTGACTCCAACGACTGGCACTAAAGGCTATTGCTTCAAGTAAGCCTGCAGGTAATTGCGGAAACGCAGCGTATGCATCATAAAAATGTTGTTTGTATGCCTGCCGTTTAAGCGTTTTTTGATTAAGCTTTTCACTCAGTTGTTGCTGAAATTTTTGCTCCGACACATAAGCATCTGGTGCATTGACTAACTTCTGCTCCTGTTTCAATTCATTTGTATGTTGCTGTGATGCAGAGGTCGATTTGGCAAAAGCCAGATTCGACACACACCCCATAATCACGGCGCAAGCGATTGCCCGGCCGTTCACTTGTTTTTTTGTAATCAGCATTTAAAGCTCCTCATTATTGAGTTTAAACGACTGATGCAACGCCCCTACAGCGACCTTCAAATACAAGGTTGTATAATTATTATGCCTTCGATTAAAAACAAGCCGCTGTGGTGAGTCAAACAATCCGCAGAATTGTAAGAGATTTTATTCTAAGGTGAGATAAGGAAGATAACTATTACACAACATAGACGTAAATAGTTTACAAAATCACTCACTTGTATAGTCATCAATTTTATTATTCATCAGGCTAATAATTCGAGTTGGTGTTAATACACATACCTCTGTTCAGGCTCAACTTGTTTAGTCTCTCCTTGTTTAGTCTCTCCTTGTTTAGTCTCTCCTTGTTTAGTCTCTCCTTGTTTAGTCACAACCTGATTCGCGTTACACTGTTTATTCCTGAGCAGGCGTTACTCTACAAACAGCAGCCTGAGCTCATCGCTTATTAAAAGTTACTCTTGAACCTATGACCCATATGACGTTAAACAAGCTTTCCCAACAATTGTCGCAGCAATTTATCGAACAGCTGCCGGGTATTACGGAAGACAGCCACTCGCCACGGCAAACGCCTGGTGTCTGCTGGAGTCATTGCACACCTACGGCGGTCGCGTCACCGGAAATTCGCGCCTATTTTTCCGAAGTGGCTGATGATCTCGGGATCGACGCTGCCGATATGCAAACACCAGAAATGGCACAATGGCTTGGCGGCAACCAAAACCTGCAAGGCGCTACACCTTATTCGGCCTGCTACGGTGGTCATCAATTTGGTCATTGGGCCGGGCAACTGGGCGATGGAAGAGCCATTACCATTGCCGAGATAGTTAATAATAACCAGCGCTTCGATTTGCAACTTAAAGGCGCCGGATTAACGCCCTACTCCCGTACCGCCGATGGCCGGGCGGTATTACGCTCGTCCATCCGTGAGTTTTTATGCAGCGAAGCCATGCACCATTTAGGCATACCCACCACCCGGGCATTGAGTCTGGTAACCACGGGCGAACAAGTGGTTCGAGATGTGATGTACGATGGTCACGCAGCACCTGAACCCGGCGCAGTTGTCTGCCGCGTTGCACCGTCGTTTTTACGCTTTGGCAGTTTCGAAATTTTTGCTGCGCGTCAGGAATCAGACGTTTTAAATCAGTTGATCGATTTTTGCATTAAACGGGACTTTCCCCACATTGAATCAATGGTCGATAAATCACGCGAACAAAAAATAGCACTCTGGTTCAGTGAGGTTTGCAAATCGACAGCCAAAATGGTGATTGAATGGCAGCGTGTAGGATTTGTTCATGGTGTAATGAACACCGACAACCTGTCGATACTCGGACTCACCATTGATTACGGCCCTTACGGCTGGCTCGACAATTTTGACAGTAACTGGACACCCAATACTACCGACGCCCAAGGCAAACGTTATCGGTTTGGTAACCAGCCCGCCATCTGCCGGTGGAATTTAATTTGCCTTGCCAATGCACTGGCCACCGTAATCGATGATTTGGATATTTTTAAAATGGGTATCGCCCTGTTTGATAACGAATTAAATGACGGCATGCTGGCCATGCAGTGCAATAAGTTTGGTCTGGATAATTTGGCTGAAAACGCCGAACAAAATGCTGAAGTTATCAACGCCATCTATCCCATCATGCAGCAATCCGAAATGGACTATACCTTATTCTTTACACGACTGACCGAACTCGATATTGATGTTAATAACCTCTCCACCACCCAGTTTGATGATGTGTTTTACGACGAGTCTCTAAAAGTAAACTTCGAACAAGAGTTTAAAGACTGGCTTAAAAGTTATGTAAAACTGGTCAAGCAACAAGGCCTCCCCGCTGATCAAAGGCAAGGCACCATGAAGCAAGCCAATCCGCAATTTATACTGCGTAATTACTTATCGCAACAAGCCATCGATAAAGCGGAAAAAGGTGACTTTTCAGAAGTTGATAAGCTTATGGAACTGTTAAGAACGCCCTATGATATAAGTAAAGACGATGCAGACTATTTAAGCAAAAGACCCGACTGGGCAAAACATAAAGTCGGGTGTTCGATGTTGTCGTGCAGTTCTTGATTTAATTTAACTTTCATCGAACTCGCATCGTTTTAATAAATATAAATGTGTTTGTAAATTATGAGTGCCAAGTAATAAGGTTAGGTTATGACCGTTTAGCGCTGACTTTATGGTTTAAAGAAAATATTCTTTTAAAGATAAATTTATCCTAACCCTACAGCTAACGCCCAAATCATAGGCCCGCCGCGCAGCTGTGATGGTGTCCTATGCATTTGCTTGTTAAATTTAGCTCTCAATTTCAAGATCCGGTCTTTTTGATTTGAGCTTATCAATCCCTGCACTCGTTAATCCCTTACAAAAGGAAATATCAAGATATCGAAGAGATCGCGCATCAGACAAATAACCTAATCCAGTATCAGTAATTCTGTCAGCCCACTCTAGATCCAATTCTTGTAATCCAACAATTTGTGAAACTACTGCAAGGGCTGCATCAGTTATGCCTGCGTTACTTCCATCAGTTGATATTTTCCCGATAGCTTTACCCGCGAGCTCGAGAAAGTCGTTATCTTTCGCATCTTTAAGGATAATTTCATTCATAACAGAAGAATTTAACGCCGCCATTTACGGACGGAGTGTGATGGCGGCTTTTGTGCGTGTCTTTGCACAAAAGGTGACAGCTCACGGAGTTCCGCAAGATGGCTTTGATAATCATTGAGCCTTCTCCCTAGTTTTAGCATTTAGCTAAACTTAAAGGCGACTAAACCCAAAGGAGAAGCTCAATGAACTTTTACAACAA
>NZ_QGGU01000018.1 GCF_003148745.1 Pleionea mediterranea
TCATAATCAACAGGCTTGTTGTTTTCTAGACACTCATTGATGTATTTATACATTATTCCACAGGGATTAATCACACGCTCTAACTTAAAGTCGTAGAGTTTTTCATTGATAACATCTTCTTCTTTTAAAGGCTCACCATTAATATAGGTACCTTTATCCTGATACAACTGAATCATACGGCGTAGAGAATCGGGATATGGTTTAGTTTTATCCATAAAGTGACAAAGCATGGTGTAAGTCTCCGGAAAGCCGGCGACACCATCATGCGTTTGAGATTCAACCGCAATGCTGGTAAATACGTGTTTGTTTTTGTACTTCGAATTCTTAGGCCGATAAGCAGAAACCAACATACCGTGGAAGGTACTACCACCATATGCACTGAACAAACCCTTGACTACGCCATACAACTTATCAAATGCGATAGTCGTCTCAGGTGTCCCCAGCGGTACTACCGAGGATTGTGTAGAAGGCAAATAAACCAACCCTGACTCTCTATCAAACAGGTACCATATACCTTTAATTCTTTTAGCAAAATATGAAATAACTCTACTAACAACAAAACTTATACCCGACACCACAACAACAAATGTTAACTCAGGTAGAAAGCCGGCATGAAAGCTCCAGGAAAATATCACATCCAATAACCAAATAAACGGAATAATAAATGTCATTCCGAAAAAGAAAAAAGCTATAAAAGACAAATGAAATCGAGCGCCAGCCCTAAACAACACTGCCAAGTAACGACCATCAGATACATAATGATGATTTTGAAAGTGAGTGTAATCAAAAGGGGCTGGCTCAAAGGGCCCAACATAAAACTTATTTAACTTAGCTGTACCAACTTCCAGATCACTTTCCTGTTCTGTAACGCTTAAGTCAATATTTGTTAACGCATCAGGATCGTATTCCGAATAATGGATTTTTTCCCATTCTGGATCGATCACTTCAGGTTTACTGCTTATGTTTTTTGACCTATCTGAATTATCCATTTATTACTCTTATATCAATCAATTAGCCAAAAGCATTAGATTTGGACAAATTATCTAATACTCTATTTGTACGTTCTTCATGCTCTAACTGCTGAATTAGCACTTCTCTTGGTGATTCTTCTTCAATATTAAGTAAAGTGTATTCCAGCCAAATATCATTACCTTCTTTATATAGGTGATTTTCTCGATTTTTTTCGACAGCTTCTTCGGTTAGCGTACTATCATACAAGTTAGGATTGGGTAACACATGCTCTATAGAACCCTGTTTCATAACCTTTTCTCCTTTACCATGAGGAAAATAGCGTAATCGTAACTTAAAGTCTAATTCGACATTAGTGCCCCGTTGCACTTTTAACTGAACCATTTTATTCAAAAAACTGAATGGCACTTTTATTTGCCAGCCTTGATAGTTGGGTTTAATCTCCAGAGTAGCTGCACGCCAGAATGCTGCGACGATGGCTATATCTTTTTGTGAATTATCTGGCGAGTTTGAAACACTTCTCAGTTCATCAACCCATGTAGTATCCTGCTTATCCTCTGATGTATCAGCATTGTTGTCATGAATTTCTTCTTGACTCAGGGTTATATCATTTTGCATAACAGAATCAGCTGCAGCCATTAAATCCAGTCGCGACCAATCGTCTTTAACATCAAAGCCATTAACCCAGTTATAGTCTCCATTACGAAGTTTGTACCATAACTCCATATCAAACTCTGAACGACCCGGTTCGAACCCTGGTAAAGTTAAATCGATTGATAAAAAGTCGGGTGCAAATTGACCATACTCGCCAAATGAAGCGCCCGCACCTTTATACTCCATGCTAACTTTAGGACTAAACATTAAAGTGTAATAATCTTGAAGAATATGTTCATAATTAATACTTCCATTTTCTGCCCAATGTTTAGCAGGTAAATAAGTATCAATCTCTAATGGTGAATTCCCCCAAGGAGAGGCTTCTAACCAGTCAGATAATGGAGGGTCCATAAACCAGTAATGAATCAAAAGTCCTGTCAATATTAAAGCGATTGAGCCGATAACTCCTAAAGGACTTGCAATAGCTGAGAAAAGAAAAAATGTTGAGCTTGATAATAAAGTATAAACACCTATTGCAGTTCCTAAAAAGCCTGACGCCATCATTATTGCACCAATTCCAGAATCAATATCGCCCTTTTTAAAACGTGTGTAAGCATCAACTGAGGACATAGCTGCACTATAAACTGACGCTCCTACAGCTACTAAACTAAACATGCCTAAACCAACGCGAACGCCAATTGACCTCACAGCTCTTTTACTTGCATCCAACTTAATTTTACTGGTTGCCGCAGCAATATGGCTGTGAAATCGCATAATATTTAATTGAACAGGTTTACTACCACGTGCTTTAGCCGATATCATGGCAATATTTTCAATCGCAAGGAATAATTCAGCAAGCAAATCGAGACGGGCTCCTATTCTAACGGCACGATTATATGTACTTTGATTTTGATTATATGTATCTTCTGCCTTTTTTAAATTATAAATCTCCAGAGCAACAACCAATCCACTAATACCAATCCCTGCCGCAGTAATCCAACTACCGCCTTTCGCACCATGATGGGCAAAAGTAGAACCTTTAAGTCGACTTTCTTCTTCCACCTCACTGGCCAACTGTCGGTTTAATTGTTCATTTTCTCTTAGTAGTTTTTTTTGTTCAGCTTCAATGTCTGCAACCTCACTCTCTAACTGAGGATTTGTACGGTTATTATAACGCTCTTGCTCTTCAAGCTGATGGCCTTTTAACCATAACTGGGATTCATTGCGATCTATTTTACCCTCTAGCTCAACGATACGATTTTCAATCGTTCTACCTTGCTCAGTAAGAGACCCACGTTTCATCATATAAAACTTAGAAATCACTTCAGCAGCATTTTCGCTCTTACTTAATCGCTGTTTGGCAGTGCTGCTCATTATTTGAAGGTTTTTAGACAACAATAGAGCCGAATCTAGAGGTAGTTTGGTTAAATCACCCACACCGGGCAAATAAGTCGCAACTTGAGTGACATTTTTGCCTTTACCCCTTCGAGGAGCATTTTCTCTAATAAATGAATCCCACTCTTTTGTACGAGGCTCTCTTAAATGATGAAAAACACTGATATGCGACGAAGGTATCTGATTTTTAAAGTACTTGTTAGCATCATGACTAATACCTTCAAACTCGCGGCCACTGTAAAGGCGTTCTTGCAAAGCTTGTAGTCTAATAATTGCTTTAAAATAACCAGCCCCAGCGTCTTGAAATGATGCATTAATAAATTTTCGACCACTTTGAATTTGTCCTTTAATAGACTTATTATGGTGCTCAAGTTTTTTTATGCTTTTTGACAGACGCTTTTTTTGCATATCGAGCTCATGGATCGACGCAGAAAGCCTTGCCTTTTCCGTTTCAAGCTTTGCGATTTCAGTATTTACCTCTAATTGCCGACGTTTTTCTGCCTCACTTGTGCCATTCAAATGAGCGGCTTCACGCTCAAGCAACCTTACTTCTAACGATAAATCCTGATAACGCCGACTATTATTATTTATTTCGCCATTCAAACGAGAAATGTCTTGTTGATTCTGCTGAATTTTTTGTTCATTACGTTGTATATCTTGCTCGGTTAACTGCCTTCGACCTTCAGCATCTTGTATTGTCGACTGACCAAGTTCCCCTGCTATTTCCGGTAACTGTATAACATTAAATAAAAAACCATTAACAGCTTGAGCCATACGACGAGCTGCTTGAAAACCATCAACTTCTGACGAACTTATATTGTAACTAATGGCTTGCTCCAGTTTTTCAATATTAAAAAGTGGCTTCATCTTGTCCTCTTGCTCACTTTTTAATTCATCTCCTCTTAAACAGGCTTCGGCGACTAAGTTTTCTTCATCTTTTTCTGGTGGAAAAAGACAGTCGAATAATGGATGAGCCTCTTTGTCTGGATGAGTGCCCAGCAGCTGCAGCAATAACCCTTTCCCTCTGTCTTCAAAACTCTTATCCTCTAGCCAATCATTATCGTCCACCAACGGTAGAAACTGGCTTGCGGGATGCTCTTTAATAAACTCTGTTACTTCTCTTACCAGTTCAAACCCCGCATCGTAATTACTTGCATCCTGATAAAAAAAGTCGTATGCACAAACAGAAAAGTTAGCAACTGACTCTATATCTTCCAGAAATGTAATTAGCCTGTCCTTTGCAATAGCAATTAGTTCAGCAGTTTCAATGAGTGCTTCTTTTTCCAAATAGTCATTAAAAGCTTGCTCATTTAATCTATCTTCTTTCCAGCCAGTCATTTTTTCAGCAAATTCTTTTGCTTCATCGGTAGTGGAGGGTGAGTTTTTAATAACTTGTGTTTGCTGATAAAAAGTATTTTGAATCATTAAAGCCAATTGACGCTTATGAAAAGCACTATTATCGCCTTTCTTTAGATCGCTGGCGCTTTTATCATCCTCTAAAACATATGAATGTAAAATTCGATGCACTACTTCTCGAAGGTATTTATATTCTTCTGACAAAGTTCTAGCAACTCCAATAGAGTCACTTAAATACAATTTTGCTATACCTTTGTTTTTGTACCTTTCCTGTCCAATATCATTTTCATCAAATGCACCTATTGGCCCTTCTGACATGTCAAATTTACTTGTGTAATTCTCTAAACCACTTACTTCAGTAAACCGTTTACTTCGAAGTTCTTCAGCCAGTGATAAATTTTTACATAACTGTTCTTCTCGTAATGGAACTCCTTGGTTCAACCTTGGATCGTCAGGATTCATCCCCCCCATTAACGTTACTTGTTCCCAACTCCACTGAACTTCAGAGTAAGCAACCTGAATGGTTGTTTCTTCACCATTTATTTTATAGGGCAGGAGCAACAGTGAGTTACTATTGGATGTTGCGATCCGACTTTCATCAGGACTTGCATCACTTTGTTCCGTTGCCAGTCCTTTACGAAAACTTAAGTTAACATCTTGCATTGAACCATTAGCCAGAACTTTAATTTCTCGCCACAAATACCCGTTCACGTACAGATACAACCATCCTTGACGGCAAAACTTTTCAGCCAGCTCTCGTTTAGGATAAATTCCTTGTCTGTCTTCTTCATCAACTAATGACTCTATAGCATCGGGCTCACTCAAAGTATGAACACTGGTGGGCACAAGAACTGTATCCCATTCATCTTGTTCTTCGTCACCAGCTACAGATATTAACTCACCTAGTGGTATTTCATTAAATTGATAAATGGGATCAACTTGTCGCAAACACAAGTCATATTGATTGCTTCGAGGGATACCATTAAAAGTACAGGAGTGAGCGTTATCGTTGAGGTCACATACATTATTAATTAACGCTGTTCTTTGCCCACCGTTTTGATCACGTAATAGTAAAACACCTTGATCGATCAAGCTCATGCCCATTCTCCAATAACTGTAACACTTGACTTATCCTTCCCTTCAGCAATATCCCGCTGTTCTTTTTCTTCCATACTCGCTGTTTGTGGCGGAGGTGTGGTTGGTTGCATTAAGGGTGCGGGCGGCGTATTTTCTTTATTTGACACCATATTATCCATCGCTCGTACTGCCGCTTCGCCTTCAATTTTCACATCGTTTGAACCCATTAAAAAACTGGCTTCTCCCTGGATGGTTCCTGATTTTTGTCCTTTTTGACTGCCCGGTTCGTCACCTGCACTTTTTGAAAATACTGATTTAACATGACAGGCAGGATTGCCATTAATCTTTACACTCGACGCTGTTTTGTCAGCATCTGTTGACATGGCAATGTTGGGATAAGGAACAGGTGTTGAGCCGCTACTGGATGGTGTTAAACAGATGTCTACCGTATTTAACATTCCGCCTGAATCTTTGTGTACAGCACTGCGACCATTAATTATGACATTCTGTCCACTCATCATTGCTACCGTACGCTTTTTTGCCTCTGATTCTAACTCTTCTGTCGATTCACTGCCCGAATCCCAACCATTAAAGTCGGCAATAAAGTCAGCAATTGTTTCGCGCTCATCTTCAGTGGGCACTTTCTCTACATCAAGTCCGGTTTCTGGTTCAAGCCATGGCTTAATCATTCGGTTTGATTGCTCATCCCATTCCGGTGCCGGGATCTCATAGGTGGGAGTAAAAATATTAAGTAACTGTTGAAGTGTTTTGCGTTGAAATCTTGGGTTATTTAAATAGGCCAATAAAGCATCTTCTCCGGAGCTCTTTTCCGGAAAGACTGCAATACCGAGTGCTTTTCCAATACAATCGTTTTCATTAGCGTCCATATTTGGCGGAATAAGGCCGGGATTATTGCAACGCCAGGCAAGATTACCGCCACTTCGCGTGGTAATGCTATTGTCTTCCACATAATCGACGGAGTCTTGCTCTCGTCCATCAAAGGCCTGAGTGTAACTCATGATAAATATCCTTGTTCATCGTATTCAACCTCCACCAACAAAAGATTGCGTTCGTGTTTTTGAGTCGCATCAATTAATAAACAGGGAGGTTGCGTTGTAAAGGGAAAGTCTCGCTTTCCTTGTAAATAAGCGAGACATAACCAGATGCTGGTAACTCCGGGGAATCCATGTTGTCGTGTTGGGTACAAGGGCAATTTTGGTAACTGACGCTTTTCAGCTGGAGACAAATTCATGCGTATGCCGTGCCATTCAACTTCTGCTCCAAACGCAGGATTATCCACTACCAGAGAGTCATAGTGCTTAATACCAGCTTTTTGCATTGCAACTGCACTCTCAGACATTTCCAATAGCAGTTGTTGTATCGAGCTTCGAATCGATTTCACTCGTTTTTTGTTGTCTGTCAGAGCTGCCTCTCCAACAATTGATTTTAATTTTACTGAATCAGGTAGCGGCGTTTTACTCAGCTCAAGCAGCACAGCGGCCTCTCCCGGTATAAGACCGGGTAATCCTGTGTTATCGGCCAAAGGTATTGACTGGCCAGCTTTAAATAAAGTGTTGAAATCGATCAATGAGTCTGCTGTTAATAACATCACAGAGTCGTGACCTTGATCATTCAGCAATGACGACACTTTCTCAATTATGACCGATAGTGACGTATCGGAAGCAAGTGCTTCTATGTGAGTAAAATCAATCAGTACTTCCGATAAACTTTTTAATATTCGCTCACTAAGCTCATCAGGTATAAGTGTTAGCAATACAGAATTTGTTGGCGTGATAATTTCAATTTCACTCAATAACAACTGTATGCGCTGCTCACGACTCATGCCTTGTAATCCATCCAGCTGACTGAGCATAATGCCTGACGAATAATCTCTATCGCCAACCACTAATGCAAAGTCGGATTGAGGTTTAACTTGTGTAAAACCTGCATCAATTGCACAGCAGTAAGCTTCGGGATTATTTCCCAAGGTAGATACCATGTTAGACACGCGAACATACAGAGAGCTGGTTATCTGATTAGGCATAAACACTCTCTTCCTGCTCAATATCGGCTTGTTCAATATCTGTTTGATCAATTGCTTCTTGATCATTACCGTCTAAAACCGTTATCCATGATGGCTGTTTCAACGCTTTTTCTAGTACTGATCCACGCCAAAGTTGGGTAATGGTTTGCTGATCAGTATCGATGATCAATGTATCGCAAAGTAATTTTAAATGTTTAGCATGCTCACTTGATTGCAAAGCAACATCGGGCTGTATAAGGGATAAATTTAACGACAGAGTTTTACGATAATCCAGATTCGAAGTTAAACCTTTTAACTGAACCGTGAACATTTTGTCTGTCCATGTTTCCTGTTGCTGATCTTCTGGAGCCTGATTATGCAGTTTAATATCGGTTTTTGAACTATAAGGAAACTCGCCTGCTACCAACGCATCGTCATCAATGTCAGGATTACGCTCTAATCGTGGAGACCAATTGGGCGCGATAGCAGCAAAGCCAGCAGGCGGTACCTGCTGCCCTGCTTTTCGTATCAATTTTCCTGGCGTTTCAATTTGTGGCAGTGGATGCCCCTTGGCAACACGCCCGGAAAGTTCAAAACCACAGCCTGCAGGGTTCTCTGCAAAAACTTTTTGTTGATTTGTTGGATGTTTTCCACCAAACGCGTATTCATAAATTAAATCAATCGGTTTAAGATAGGATGGATCGGAAGCTACCGTTCCCAGTAAAGAGGATTGCCACTGTCTTTCGCCTATCACCATAATCGACTTAGACCAGTGCTTTCCATTGGGAAATTGCAACCCTACCGTCGCTTCCATGACGAGCGGAGGTTGCGCTACAGGAGGGAATGCTTTACCGGTAACGATAACTTCCGATCCATATTTAAAGGGCACAATTTCTGAAGGCCAGATGACGGTTGACTCACCGGGTTCGCCAGCGTATTCATCAGTCATTACCAGCTCCGGTGTAACCGATGCTTCAACAACCTTACCTTCTTTATTGTACTCATAAACTTTTTTAACCACGATTGTGTATTGCTTTTCACCTTGTGAGCTCCATGCGGGGAATAATCCGGCAGTCCAGTTTGACTGATTGTTCAATTCAATCACGCGGTCTCTCCTATGAAGGATGATGTAACTGCGCTCTGGCACTGTTCAAAGTAAGAGATGCGTAACTGAGCAGGTTCATGAGAAACAATCCGACTTGTAAGAAGTTTCATATCCCAAAGATCTTGGGTAATCCGTCCTCGATAATTAGAATACTCTTGCTTTAACAATTCGGCCGTTCGGGGTTTTCCTTGCCACATAGCCATATTATTGGACCAGTTGGCTTTTTGTGCGTACCACCATTTTTTTGCAGCCTGTTGATTGGCTTCATGTGGTAATTGAATGTTTGTCTGTTTAACCGATTTTATTTGCTCTTGTATGTCAGCAAAAGGCAGTGGCTGTGCAGTTAACCAACGCCATGCCTGCACTGCCGAGTGAGCGACAGTTGGCTGATTAAGTAAATCAATCAATAACTCTATTGCTGTTGGCAAACCATGCAATGCTAATAGCCAGGGGCCTTTGTCAGGCTCTGTCTCACAATACTGTCGTAATACCGGCAGGCATTTTTCATCACTGCTCAATGCCAATAAACGGATTAATTCATATTGACCAGCATTTGTAGGAATTTCGCTAACTGTTTGTAAAATTTGTTCCACCGCAGCCGGTGCATTACGCAATAAGGCACCATGAAACCAATCAGCCAATTCATCAGGACGATTTCGACTCAACTGGTGATTTGTCTTATCGGTAAAAAAGCTTACCGGTACGCTGGATTGGTAAACGGCGTAACGCAAAGCCGAGGCACGTTCAATGGGATCATCACTGTGAATACTTCGATTAATACATTCTTGCGACAATGAACAACCCAGCAAGCTGGCCCAACGAAATAACAAGCCTCTATTGTGTTCAACGGAATCCATTAATTTCTCATACGAATCAGATTGAAAAGCTTCAGGAATAAGTTGAACAACTATAGCAACCTTATCAATATCCACTGCATTTTTATCTGTCGAATTAAAAACAGTCTTTAACCAGTCAATTCCTGCTGCTGAATTTAATTTTGCATCGAACAGAGGCGTAATAAGCGCAAGCCACTCGTCATCGCTGACCGACTCGCCCATATTATGAGCACTTACCATGGCATACCAGTGCGTCAGAACTCGCTGCTCAATTGAACGTAGCGTGGTACTTTCAACGGCGTGTCTTTTAAGCAATGAAGACCGCTGTTTAAGCAATCGAGCTGACTGCTCCTGATGCTGAGAAAGAAAAGGGAACAATGGCATACTATTAATTAAGCTCGATTGGATAGCCTTTCAGCGTCATTGCCTGTTCTGCTTGTTGATAGATTTGTTTGCCATCAACCGCTACTTTGCCGTCAGAAGTCACTTCAATGGAGGCCTGCTCAGTTTCTAAACGAACCGCTTTAGCACCTCGAACAGTAACAACGCCATTTTCTTCTTCAATTCGTGCGGCTGGAGGTTGCTGATTACTGACAATAACACCTACCACAACCACACCTTTCTCAGTATCCTGCACCAATACTTCATCAAACTTTTCTACAGCAGGTACATGAGATAAATGCCCATAAACAGGAAGTACACTGCTTGATTTCTCTGTCCATAATACCCTTGATGCTCTGCCATCCTTGACTGACTCAACTATGGCAGTGTTAAATGCGTTGACGCTATTTGTAATAGAAACAATATTATTCATCTAAAATATCCTTTTTAATTATTTCCAATAGCATTGCCTTTAATAGCAATGTTATCGGCATTTATTTCTACCTTTGGTGCATCTATAATCAAGTTTCCGCTGCTATCAATTTCAATACTGCCGTTACCCTGAGCTATTTGAAAAACACCATTGCCGCTACTTTTAAATGTTATATTGGCATCGGCATTTAAAATTAAATCACCACTTTCTGATAACCATTCCACATTACCATTAACAGCATGAACTCTTATGCTTTCCCCTGCTTCAAGTGCAATATCTTCTTTTGCAGAAATGTCGAGTCCGCCGTTTATTGACTGCCAATCTATATCAGACTCCGCGGAAAAAGTTATTTTGTCTGCCGACTGATATTTTATACTGCCTTGCTCAGTCATTAACTTTTGATCGTTAGCCACGACTATTGAATGCTCTCCACCCACTTCAACAGTTTGATTTTTACCCGCCTGAAATATCATATTTGTTCCAGCGGTGAGATGAACTTCACCTTCTTCTGATACCAGACCAATTTGATGCGCTTCTGACGTTGCATCCATATGCAAACGATTCTTTTCTTTGTCCGTATGCAGCTTTATTTGTGCCGCATCTCGCTTATCATCAAGAATCAACTGATTATTGGCTCGTGTAGTAATAATATTTTCGGTCGGATTGTTTGATGTAACCGGGTTAACAGATTCAGAATTATACAAAGCACCTAAAATGACCGGGCGATCCGGATCACCGTTTTCACAGGTGACGACAACCTCGGTTCCTTCTGTAAAAGGAAAATGCATGCCATGATTGGAACCACCATAAGGCTGCATTAAGCGCACAGGGTGACTGCCAGATTTCTGCAGATCAAAACCCATTTGAATTTCATAACGACCTTGCTCATCGAGTCCAGAACAGATTTTCGCGCTAAAAGTACCGGTAATACGTCGCGGTGATGCAACGGGACAACGGAAAGGCATTCCGGCCGGTATTAGTGTTGCCTGCCCTCTATAAGTTAGACCACTGGCAATATTGCCAAAGGTTAATGCACCTTTCTGATTACCAGAATGTTCAACAGAAATTACTTGCCATACACCACTCCATTCTGGGTGTTGCAAAACTTCTAGAGTCATACCGGGTTGTAATCCTCGACAATCTGTATCGATAATGATTGATTGCCGTTGCCAGTCGAGAGCTTGTTGTCGAAACAAAGCAACTTGCTCACCTTCTTCAATCGTTTGATAATTATCACCATAATAATAATGATTGCCTGAACCTGTAACCTCATTTTGGTTGCGAGTCTGAACAAATAATTCTGTCGGCTGTTCATAATTGTAATCATTAAGTTGCACCGACTGAGTCAGAAGCCTTGTACGGCGAGTCATTGCAAACACAGCTTCGCTGGTACGAGTTTGCCCGCTATGGGCAATAAACGGCAAATTTACTTGAGGTAACGCCTGGTTAACTTCAGAAATTTGATTCGTGATAATGATATCGACATCTTGCTCAGTTTGAATAAAGGCAAAGTAAAAACCATGATGCGCCAACAGTCGATGTATAAAATCATAATCTGACTCTTCATACTGAACCACAAAAGGTTTTGTTGGCGCTTCTCCCACATAGGTGATTTTTTGCTGAATTCCAGCTTCGGTTAATAATTGCTTTGTAATTTCAAGACAACTGTTATTGCAAAAGACACGGTTATGACGTCGTTGTTTTAACTTCCAGAACGGTGAAGCCAGCAATAATTGAACTTGTTCGCCATCATGAGATTGTCCCTGCTCCATTATTTGAATAATTTCGCCATGCCAGTAACTTTTATCACCTTCCCACAAGGTGCTAATACAAATGCTTTTACCAATTAATCCATCAATAGCAATCGGTAGTTTTAATACAGCGGTAACCGTTATCTGATAGTCTGAAGACAATGAAAAGCCATCACTGCTTAATTCAACAAGCTCCATTGAACCTTCTGGAACTGATGCAACATCTATAAAATAATGTTGTTGATTCGCCACACCAGAGGCAGAAAAAACACCCATAACCTATCCCTCGCTAATTTTTTCAATCACTTAATATTGATCGCACATAAAGTGTTTAATTAATGCGCCGTGCAACTTACTGCTTAAAACCAGTTACCCATGAGCGACGTGTTTGCTAACGCCGGGTTGACGATCAGAAAAGGTTGCTTGCAATTCATTTTCATCATCAATGCTTAGTGTTAATACATCGGGCATATCGTCATCAACCATAAAGGACAATAAACTGCGTGCTATACTGGGCATTAACTGTTGCTCCACTACAGCATTGACCATGCGTGCACCACTATCGGATACCACACAGCGATCCGCTAACTGTTCCAACACCCGTTGATCAATCCTTAATTCCATTTTATGTTGCTGCAATAAATTATTCGCCATGGATTCAAGTTTCAATGCAACGATTTGTTTCAGTTCATTGCGCTGTAATGGTCGAAATGGTACGACTTGCATACGGGCTATTAATGCAGGTGCAAAGTGTGACAGTAATGATGGTTTAATGAGATCGATAAGTTCACGATTTGAAGGTGCTGTCCAATCTTCCGACTCAATATTCGACGCTTGTGATAACGCTAAATCTTCACCCTCAATATTAGAAGGATTAATCACATCACTTTGCTCGTCAATGTTAGTGTCACCATTGATATGGTTATCAACTTGTTCAGGTGAAATACAGCGATCAATTAGCACGTCACTTCCCAAGTTTGTTGTCATTAATATTATGGTATTACGAAAATCAATTTCACGGCCTTCACCATCTCGCATAAAGCCTCGTTCAAATACCTGATAAAACAAACTCATAACATCGATATGGGCTTTTTCTACTTCATCGAGTAAAACAACCGAATAAGGACGCTGTCGTACAGCCTCAGTTAGAACGCCGCCTTCACCATAACCAACATAACCGGGAGGCGATCCTTTTAATTGCGATACAGTATGCGACTCCTGGTATTCACTCATATTAATTGTGGTCATAAATCGCTCATCACCAAATAATTGACGAGCAATAGCACGGGCCGTTTCTGTTTTTCCAATACCACTGGAGCCAGCCAGTAAGAATACCCCTACCGGTGATTCAGAAGGCTTTAAGCCAGATTTACTAACTCGTAAACCTTGTCCAATAACTTGTAATGCATCATCCTGACCAATAATTGACTCAGAAAGAATCGATTCTAGATTCATTAAACTATTGATTTCATCTTTCAGCATGGCGCCAACCGGAACACCAGTCCACTCAGAGACAACCGATGCGATGGCATCAGCATTCACTTCTGGTTGAATATTAATTTGTTCATTGTTCAGCAGCTTGAGTTGTTGGCGTTTTTTAACTGATGCTTGTTTTAGAGAGACAATGCTATTGTCACTCTGATCATCGCTTTCATCGCCTGAAGCTGTTTCTAACTGATTCTGATAATGATTCAGTTCTGTTTTTCCATTATGGATTTCTGTCAGCAATTCTTTTTGCTCACTCCAATTCGATAACAGCTCTGTTAATTTAACTTCTGTCTCACTGAGTTCTGTTTCAAACTGTTGTTGTAACTCCTTATCGATAGTTAAACCTGCCGCCTGCTCTGCAGACATGTCTGTTAAACGTCGATTAAGATAGGCAATATGCTCTTCTGCCGCATCAACACTCTGTGGCTTGACCGCTTGTCCCATACGAATTCTTGCTGCTGCGGTGTCCAATAGATCAATCGCTTTGTCCGGCAGTTGCCGGCCAGTAATGTAACGACTGGACAGACGAACAGCAGATTCAATAGCATCGTCTGTGATCTGAATATTATGGTGTTGCTGATATTGAGACTTGAGTCCACTCAACATTAAAATTGCCGCAGACTCTGAAGGTTCTTCAACTTTTATTAACTGAAAGCGTCTTTCTAATGCCGCATCTTTCTCAAAATATTGTTTATATTCCGACCAGGTTGTTGCAGCAATGGTTTTCAACTCACCGCGAGCTAACGCAGGTTTTAATAAATTTGCCGCATCAGAAGTCCCCGCATCTCCGCCTGCACCAATTAATGTATGCGCTTCATCTACAAATAAAATAATAGGAATTGGAGAGGCTTTAACATCATCAATCACCTGCTTGAGACGACGTTCAAATTCGCCTTTTACACCCGCTCCGGCTTGTAACATACCTAAGTCGAGCACTAAAAGTTTTACTGACTTTAGCTCGTCTGGAACTTCACCAGCGACAATTTTTTGTGCCAAGCCTTCGACAACGGCTGTTTTACCTACACCCGGCTCTCCAACCATAATTGGATTGTTTTTACGACGTCGACATAACACATCAATCATCATTCTAATTTCATCGTTACGACCCAGAACCGGATCTACATCGGCTGATTTTGCTTTTTCTGTTAAATCTTGAGTGTATTGCGCCAATACCGTATCAGCTTGATTGCCACCAGGATCAATCGAATGAGCTTTAGGCTGAGTTTTAGCACTTTTAGACTCAATACTGCCTTGACATATTTCTTGATAATTTTGTCGTAACGCATTTAAATTAATTGCTGACAAACAATCAATAATATCAATAGAGCCAAAATGTCCTGCATGTTCGGTGAGAGCATCAACCAGGGCCACACTACGAATTTCATCTGCACCATAATGAAGTGATGTTGCAAGCCATGACTGCTCAAGCCACTGGTACAGCTCTCGTCCGAAAGCGGGCTTACTATGGCTACCCGCAGGTTGATCGTTTAAATAATTAATCAAGGCATGCCATAATCGATCTATATCGACCTTAAAAAATGATAATACACGTTCAATATCACCTACGTTGTCATCTTCCATCAGTTTGATCAAAAGGTGTGCACTGTTCACTTCAAAGTGCCCTCTTGAAGCCGCAAAACCGGCTGATACTTCAAGTGCTTGCGCACAATGCCCATTAAGTTTTTCAAGCAGTTGTTTTAAACTTTGATTATCCATGTTGAATCCTTTTTAAGCGGCTTTTGCAACTAATGATGAATTGACTGGTAGTTGCTGTTTTAGCTGTCGACGAGAAATTTTAATCCGTCTTTCCATTGCAGGGTTTTCCCCTAACCATGTTGTACTACCAAGCTGTAAACCATTCCCAGTTAGGGGTTGAACCGGTGAACTTTCTGACTTCACCAATAAAATCAATTCATAATCAATTGAAGGTTTTAAATAACTTTCCAGCACATCCTGTATTTCAGAGGCCTTATGACCACCCGGCAAAAATGACTGACATTCATGACTGTTCATAGGGCCAATATGGATATGAACCTTGCCACCAACCACAAGCATACGCTCACCAACCGTCATGCCTTGCCCCAATCCCACATCAGTACTACCAATGGCTCCCGAGCCTAAACTTTCGACCCAGTGCTCAACCTGATCATCCACAGAAACCGTAAAATTCTTAACAAGGTATTGCAGCATAACCTGTACTGAAGCTGCGCTTTCAACACGGTGTGAGGTTAAACCATACAAAGGTAAAGCACTGCTTGATAAGTCTCGATTACTGGTTAATGCAGATCGTATATTTAGATAGTCTTGCTGCCCTTGCCCAGGTAAAACAGGCTGATATTTTTTCCAGGCGCTATACATCAAACAATAAAAATGATGATTAAAAATATTTAAAAATTCTCTTACCCGCTCTCCTGACTCATCATTAAAGTCATTTGAATCATCATTCTTTTGCCCCATCGCAGCTTCTATAAAGTATTGAGGCAAGGGAGAGTCAACACCAAACAACCCTGAAAATCTGACTTTTAGTTCAATTCGACGTTTATCTAAATTTAAATCACACTGTTTAATATCTGAAGCGGGGAATGCAAGACTTTCATCAGGAATCACTCGAATCCGCTTACGCTCACCCTGCTCTAAACTACTGTTGGCATCCCAAAGTGTTTCCAGATAATACAGTGCAACGTAAAGATCAAATTGTGGTGCATCGTCCAGTAAGCTTTGAATTACAGGGGAGACTTTTGACCAACTTGGGGCAGCCATAAAAACTCCTTATATCCGGGTAAACAAACAACTCGAGTTTGTACAAACTCATTAATGGATGTATACATAGTGAAAAACTCATGCAACACCTTGCCAAATAAATACATATCAGCCTTCGATGAAAAATTCTTTTCATTCAGGTGAATTTCAACTTCAATGCCTTGACGAAAGACTCCACGTATAACTTTTGTACAAGGCTCAGTATTAACAGCGGCTATTCCTTCAATACGACGGGCGTTTTCACTACGTTCACTCCAGTCAAATAACGCTAATAACTTTTGTAATGACTCTGGATTAGTCACACTCGACATTTTTAACGAAAGTAAGGAAATTAATTGCCACTGAAAGTATTTTCTTTCAGGAGCGGTTAAACATTGTGAAGGACGGGTAATATTGGTTACTTCCGCAATACTTGGGAAGCCTTTGCCACCATGACACAAATCACCGTGCTGCATGGTTTGACGTGGAATATGTCCATTAGTGGCCGTAATTTCACAACTCAGTACATGAGACTGATTGTGAGAGCCGGGATTAATCTGTAACAATGTTGACATACGACCACTGCCAGGATCACGCACCATCTCATTAAAAAAGAATTGGCCGCTGTTTTCATTATTCGTTGGAGTAATTTGATAAAGCGGCTGATAAAGATGGCTGTTTCCCGTTGCTTTGTCGTAACCGGACACATGATTAACACTGTAGACTTCAACTTCTTCCGGTTGAGTCACATCTGGTTTGACTGAATATTCCATTTGAGTAGCGGTTAAGCCGACTGGCTCACTCTCAGATTCAAACAGGTTAATGGCAAGAGTCGAATTAACAACAATATTTTGCGCACTTAGCCGCGTACCTGCTGGCAACGAAATATCACTGTCTACTTTAATAGTAAAGTGATCGTCAGCAGACTCCCAGTCAATACCATCAAGGCCTGTCAAGCCAACAAAATAAAAACGTTCCCGGGCACAAAAGTAATCTTGTAGAAGGTTAAATCCCGGATGTGATGTATTGTGATCGGGCAATACATTATCTGTCGGCTGCAAAAACTCACTGACTAAAGCAGCTTGATTACCAATTGTTCGAAGCATTGGTTGATGTTTCTGACTGTAATTCACTGTGACGGATTGAACACCTTCAGTTAATGCCTGGTGTAGTGTATGAGTTAATCCGGGATCAGCGTGTAAATATAATCGTAGTTTTGATACATCAAAATTACTTTTATCATGAGGTGTATTCCAGCGCATATGGATATGTAAAACGCAGCCACCATTGGTTTTTTCTTCAGCGTTTACATCCATTATCTTCAAGGGAATAATCGGAGTGTCGTAACACGTTCTAAATCGACACTGTGTGCCAAATCGCCCCATTAGTTTACTGCGAAGCTCGGAGTCTTTTGGAATAATACTCGACTGCTGCAAGCTTGCTTTAGGTGAAAACTCAACGACACAAGTTGAAGGATAATTCTTTGTCAGTGATGGGCATATTTGTCGAAGTATGTTTTCAGAGATATCAGGAACACCATCATTAATACGCTTTTTAACATGCGCAGTTAAATAAGCCATGCCTTCCAACAATCGCTCTATATAAGGATCGCGATCTTTTAATGCTTTAAGATTAAGCATTCCGGCCTGTTCCGGATAGCTTTCTGCAAACTCCTGAGCGGCATCTTGCAATAACCGCATTTCAGATTCAAAATACTGTTGCATTTCGAGCACGTCCTGTATAAATATTTTTCACTCGAGCTTTACCCAACTCTTCAAAATAGGTATGCATTTGAATACTTTCACCAGTGTTCATCATGCCATCAATTTGAAAGCGTAATATGCACTCATAATCCTGTTTATCTCGTGGCCTGACAGTTACCCGCTTAAGTCTTGGTTCATATTTTTCCAACACCCGTTTAATCGCAATGGCCAGATCGTCCTGACTATAGGGTAAATCGCCGTAAATGGACTCCACATCTGGCAAACCATAATCGTTCAGGTGCTCCAAAACACCTTGGCGAGAATTCAACAAGCGGGTAATGTGCAAACGAATACTGTTTGCTGTACTCATTGACTCTGTGAAGTTGGTTCTATTTTCTAAAATATCAAGCAATGCCACTTTATTTCCTTTAAAGCTCATAAAGAGGTGTGAAGAACACACCTCTTAAACCTAAAACTATCGACCTTCTGACCAGCTATCAGAAAACTCAATATTACCTTCAAGGTAGTTCCAGGTGATCTTTCCATAACGAATTGCAACTTCTTCAAGATGAGGATAACGCTCTTTATCCAAATCTTTTACGTTATGCATTTTTGGCTTGATAGATGTAATCTTTACATTCTCAAGCTTGTGCTGGAAATATTCCTTTTCCGTACCTGTTTCATCGATACGGTACCAGCGTAATACCAGCTCTTTTAACGTTTGACCGTTTGAGCAAGCTTTGTACATATAAGGAGATGAAGCATCGATAGACTTAGTAAACACAAATGGCTCATGTTTACGAGTACCTGTCAGCTCACCGGTATCGTTATCTGTTGGAATGCGAAGCTCATGGTCGAAATGAATAACTTCGATTGAACCTTCTCGCTCAGCAACAGTTACCGATCCTTTTATGTCATTTCCCTGATCGTCTTTCATCCACATATAGGCTGGAATTGCCATGTTGTAACCTCCATTTAGGTATCAATAAATAAATCCAACATGTCGTACTTGTACATAAGTGCAAGCGTCTCTTAGACAACATTGTCTGACACACAAGAGACATTCCAAACAAAGCCGACTCGAGTTAAATAAACCACCCGCCATCGGCTTTTAGGAATTAACTACTCTTCGCCCGGTAACTGAGCAGTCAACGCGAGTTTGACGTCAACACCTTCCACCTGAAAGTGAGGAACTACCCACATGCTGACACGGTAAAAACCAGGATTGTCCGGCACTTCTTCAACAACAACACGCCCATCTTTAAGCGGATGGGTTGCAATCAGATCTTCATCCGGGTTATTCATCTTTGTGACCAACGTTTGCAACCAGTCATTAAGCTCTTGCTCTAACTCATGCCGCGGTTTGCTTGAGCCAATATTTTCACGCTGCAACACTTTTAAATAATGCGACAGACGACTTACCAGAAAAATATAAGGCAAGCGCGAATTAATTCTGGCGTTAGCGGTTGCTTCCGGTGAATCAAACTCAACCGGCTTTTGCGAAGAGTTCGCCGAAAAGAAACACGCGTGATCGCTGTTTTTGTAATAACTGAGTGGTACAAAACCATTTTCTGCAAATTCCAGCTCTTTGGTTTCTGAAATAAGTACTTCCGTAGGGATTTTAGTTTCTGTACCTTTACTTGCCTGATAATGGTGTAAAGGCAAGTTCTCTACTTTCCCGCCAGACTGGGGACCACGGATATTTACTGACCAACCGTTATCAACAAAGCTCTTGGCAATATTCACCGCTAACGCAAAGCTGGCATTACCCCATAAATATTTATCATGAGTTTTACCATCAACATTTTCGACATAATTAAAACCACGAATAGGATTGCTTTCACCATAAGGTAGGCGAAGTAAAAAGCGCGGAAAAACCATACCGATATAACGCGCATCATCTGTTTCGCGGAAAGACTTCCAACGAATATATTCAGCACGATCCATGTAACTGTCTAAATCTTGAATTTTTGGCACTTCTTCCATTGAGTCCTTAAAGAAGAATTTATTGCCAACAGCACCAAGGAATGGACAATGAGCCACTGAAGATACACGTGAAATTTCTTGCAGTAGTGCTACATCGGGTGCCGAACAGTCGAATTCAAAATTAGATACAATAGCTGAAACAGGTTCACCGCCGGGTGTATCATACTCATCAACATAGATATGTTTATATAATCCAGATTGAGTTGTATCGGGTGCTTCTTCAAAATCTTCTCGCACTGTCTCTTTGTCTACATCCAACACTTCAAAAACAAGGTTGTTGCTGGCAGGTGTACGATCAATTAAGTACTTCAACCCGGTCCATGCCGACTCAACTTTTTGAAACTCTTGGTGATGCAGCACTTCATCGAGTTGTGCAGAAATAATCTCATCAATATTTGCAATGTAGGCATCTAACAAGCCTTTATCGATCTTGGCAATAGCAACATCATTTTTAGACGCCATTTCAAGAAACACATTAAGTGCTGCGGTTAAACGCTGCTCCATGGAAGTTTCAGCCATTACTGTTGAATTGCGAAATTCAGAAATACTAATTTGCTCTTCTATCGGCGTAATATCAACCATCTGACAAAGACGAGAATAAGTGTTATCCGCTTCCAGTTGTTCGGTTTTTTCTGCGGCACTGATATTTTGTTGAACAGCCATGATTAACCCTCCTTCCCTTCAGTTTCCGCTTCAGCCTTTTTCTGACTTAGCGGAGCCAAGTCTTGTAGATGCTGTTTTAGCTCTTCAAGTTCAGGTTTACTGGCAAGCACACGCTCTAATTCTTTTCTTAACGATGAATTATCCAAAAGATTAGACTTAAGATCCTTTAGCAAGTTTCTCATGGCTAACATGGTGTTAACCTCAGGAATTTGCTCTGCCACCTGTTCAGGCTGAAAAGACTTAAACGAATCAAATGTTAAGTTAATTCCAATCTCCGAATCCTCTTCGCCACTAATTTTATTAGCGACATTAAACTTAACTTCTGGAGACATGTCTTTTAACACGTCTTCCAGATTATCTTTTTTAACTGTAATTCGTGAACGCTCTGATAACTCTTCATCACTTTTTCCGTTTGAAAAATCACCCATCACCAAAAGCTTTAAAGGCAATTCCTTCTTAACTTTTGCTCCACCAGTTTCCAGCTCAAGTGCAATATTGACCCGCGAGCGTGGAATTTCATTTTGAAAACTATTTGACATCAGTCTTTCCTCCTGTGATAAAGCCATATCCTAATGGCATGAAATTTAAACCTTTTAACTTATAACCACTGCGTTGCTTTTGATGGATTTGTAACAAACATTTTGTCTCGCAACTGCTTTATATACTGCTCTGACGCTTCTGAATCCTGGTTTGAAGCTTGCATTGCTCTGTCAAGATAACGCCAGACATTCATAGCAAAATCGGGTGCCCACCTGTCGAGATGATGGCTATCTACTTTACTTTCTAATTGCTTCAATATGGATAAGGCGGCTTCTTCTCGATGATTATTTAAACAAAATTGAGCTTGCATTAACTTTAATTCGGCAGCTTCCAGTTCGCTTGAAGCTCCCACTGACGCGATATATTCAAGTGCAGTCGGTAAGTTTTTTTCCTGACAAAGACTAGCCGCTTGTTGAGAAATTTCGTTTAGCTTACTTTGCTCACCATTACTCTCATTTGAATCATTGTTTTGAAAAGCTTCAATCCATGATTGACACGATGGTGAACAGAAAGGCTCTCCGTCACTGAACTTTAATTGAATCAATTCGGGATACTTGTTAATCAATATGCTTAAATGCCCTTCAATCAAAAGGGCTAACGATTGGCGCCCCATTTTGCGTGCTGCATTGGCACTTATTTGTTGCAAGTCAAAACTCAAATGCGCCCCACCTTCCATAAATATTGCTTCTGCTTTGTAAAACACTTGCTCCCAATCTTCTTTTGATGCCAAATTATTCAACTCGGCAAATGCTGTCTGTCGCAATGCTGGAACACGAGTTTTACCATTGTCACTGGGTGGTAATGGCTGGCTTGCCCATCGCACACCACGGCTCATAGCAACCATACGTTCAAAATCTTTTTGCTCTTTAAAATATTTTATAAGTTCTCTTACTGAAAACATGAGTTCAGTATCGGACTGAACGCTAGTGATAGTGGGAGCCTTGGCAGTAATACCTGACACATTGGAAGCATCCGACGACTCGTTCATTGTCGAAGTGGGTTTATTTTGTTGGTCCGATTCAGACTCAACTGTCGGGGTTGTTGCTAAATCATTCGTTCCTTCTGACTGTTGCTGTTCCTGCTGCAACGCTTTTTCATTCTTTTCTTCAATAATTTTGACGTGTTTGCCCACCAGTTTTTCAACATCTTTTAAACTACCTAGTGACGGTTCAATAACCATGCGAATATTATCCTGGTAGCTCTTAAGCTGCTGACTTAACGCTATAATCCATTTATCGTCAGCTGTTTTCAAATCCTCTTCAATGAATCGAATAAACTTCTTTTGCTGTTCAGAAAACCAATTTAATATATTATTTCGTTGTTTGGTTTTTACAGGATGACAATACTCGGAATACTCGGTCATAAAGTAACAACATACCGTTAAACCCGCAGCAAAACCTTTTACACCATACAGTCGAGCAGCTGACAAAGTTGCGTAGCCGGCAACCCTCAAATCTTTTGCCTTTTTGAACAAAATAGTACTGCTGGCTTTAAGCAGCTTGTGATAATCGGTTCCTTTTAAATTGCCTAACTGATATTTTATGACGTTAAATTCATCTTCATATCGGGGATCATCACCCACACCATGAAAGCCATCGTCTTTATCACCAATAACAGCTGTTGCCTGTTCAATCCACTGTTCAGCGATAAACTCTGACTTAGTAATGATTTTATCTACACTTAAATCACTCATGACTCTTTGCTCCATCGCCGTGCAGCATCTATTACGTTTAAATGGGCATAGTTAGCAATATCGCGTGAGAACTCGGATATATTGGTAATATTTTTTGCTACCTTAGTTACATCTAAAATATAATCGTCGTAAGGATGATCGCTTATTAAGTGTGAAAAATAACTTGCTGATATTGGTTTAAAAAACACATTAAGCTCAGCATTAAAGTGATTATCAGGGTATGCCCAATATACTTGAGGGCGCCAATTTGGCTCTCGCACCATTGTTGTAACTAAAAACACCCAAAACACTATCAACTGAAAGTCAACATCCTTACCTAACGGAAGGCGGACACCAAAGTGTGTACGGCGGGTACCTCGATGACTGATACCGCGCAAAATATTTGAGCAAGCTTCAACAAATGCAGACCGTTCATTGAGTTCAATTGACATTCGGTCAAACAGTTCTCCAAGACTGACATCACGCAGTGAAGCAAGCACTTTCATTGGATCCATTGACATTTCCATACCGCGTAGTCGCTGCTCAAGATCAGCTACTTGTTGATTTAACAACTGCAGATTGCTTTGCATCCAGGAGCTGCTCCAAAGTTCACGTAAGTCCTGTGTAAATTGCCAGCTTCCCTGAACCAAGTTCACTCCGTGTTGTTTTAAACTCGGCTCAACCAGTACCGCTAAAATGGCAAAAGGATAATGACGGCCACTTTTATCCTGACTCGGAGCCATCATTCCTGCAATGCAATGTTCGTCTGCACTGCCACTTAAGGCAAACCCAAGCTTACGCATTGACTCCGTTTTATTGGTATGTTCGACCTGCTGACGTGAGTACAAGGCATAGGCATCTTGTAACCAATTATCAAATGCAATTGTTTCTCGTTGTCTTATTTGATACTTCACAAAATCCGGGCATAGAGGCATCTTTCCCAAGTAGCCAACCGAGGAATGCAAACTTTGTGCTTCAGCAGTATTATTATCTTTTTTTAGAAACCCAAACATTCTTCTGCCCTTATTCGCTTAACGCGACCTGCAATGGCTCAGCAAAAGGAGACTCTGGCACTTGAAAAGATGTCAGCACACCTTTTCCAAATAAATTATTGTGTCGATCCGCACGCAACTTAAACCTGACTCGAATACGTTCGCCCGAGTCTGTCTTTAAACTCCATGCGGTTAAATAAATACTGCCACGCTGTTTGGCTACCGAAGCACGATTTAACAAGTGAAACAATCCCCAGTGTCCTGAACGGGATATTTCTGCTCTTTCACCTTTTGCGGTATACCCGGTAACCTTTGCTCCTAAGTTACTGCTGTTGCCAGGCCAAACAAAACGTCTCCACTCTTCTGGCTCATTTCGGTATCGATAAACCTGCCCACTAGAATTCAGTGATATTTCTTTAAGGCCAGATCCCGGCACAGGATTCACATCAAATGCCACCAGAGGATCTTCTCCATTACGTTTAAACATGCCATGAGAAATAGTTTTAGCGATTCTTAATGAACGTAAAAAGGCATCTGAAAAGTTCATTCCTTGTTCAAGCCATTGATTTTCAGTCCATCGCCCACGTTTTTCTTTAACAAAAGGAGTTAGTTGCTGTTCTATAAAGTCCCAATAGATTCCTGACTTTCGATTTAGAAAATCAGATACATCCGCCACGGCAGCATCGACACCTTTAGGGTTAAACGGAAACTTGTCTTTTAAACCTTTCGCGTACGCAGGATAGACACTATTTAACCATTGTGATTCGATGTTTTCCCGTGCACTGAAAAGGATTGCACCCCAGGTTTTTTCTATAGGTTCATTGAGCAAGTTACCAATAGCATTATGAGTGCCCACTTCAACTCCATTTAAAATACTGCGTGTTGTTACCCAGCTTTTGTAAAGTTCTGAGTCAACCGCTTCCCCCGAAAGTACCTTTGCAGCGTAATCTTTTGATTGCTCAGAAGCATTCACTGCAGATGCCATTGCTTTTAACTCTAAACTCACACTTGCTAATGAACGTAAGTACTGATTAATTAAATCCGAGATTGGTGCGTTTTCCGAAGCCTCGGTAAAACGTCGAATGTCTCTCAATTGTCCATCTAACTCTTCGACAGATTGATGTAATGCAGACGAGTTTTTGCTGAGTCCGTTAGCCATGTCAGCCACACGTTCTGATACGCGATTTGCTTTGCCATTAGGATCATCATTTAAATTAATATTGCTTGAGACAACTTTGAAGATTTCTGCAACAGGTCCATCAATAGCTGCTAATTGCTCAATGGCAACAGCCCCCGACTCTAATGAATCAAAACCTCTTGTCTCCAGGCTGGACAAAAAGTCCAACCAGGCCGTTGAGTAATCCTTAAAATAGAGCTGACGAATGCCCCGCTCTAAATTTGCAGCCAGTTCAGCATCATAGTTAGATTCATTTTCGTTTTGTTCGGTTAAAGGAATATCATTTCCAATTATCCAGTCACCGCGACTGGCAGTCCGCACTACTCGCTTAACTTCATCATGGACGTATTCATTCCAGCCTTGTTTAGTGTAAATCCAGCGAACTGACTTGGCTGATGTAAGATAAAGTCTATTTTTAGCAGACAATATCTTTTTTGTTGTTAAGGACTGACGATCACCTTTACTTGTGTTCTTTATTTGTGCATAGAGATCGATGGCGTTAGGAGGCGTATAGAGCTGTTCTCTGGCAAAAGCAACTTGATCTTTTCTTATTTTCCAGGGTGAAAAATCATTTTCATGATCATCATTAACATCCATTCGTTTTACATAAAACCTTGCTAACTGCAATAATGGTTCTGGCCAAACTCGCTGTTCATTAACCAGGCTTTTTTCCATCCCCAAAGAAGTCCCCCAGAGATCGGAAATCAATTTGCTTGCAAATTCAACATCAAGTTTTTCACGATGCTCGCTCATCATAAGAGATAGCTTTAGCAAGTCATAATATTCAGTACGTATGGCTCCCTGGGAGTCTTCATCTGAACGCCCCCACTGAAGGCTATAAGTCATCATTTTTTCCTGAACAAGGTTTGACACAGGTGTTTTAAGTTCTTGTTTAAGCACATCAAACAGGACTTGTTCTATTGCAGGAAGTTGATTGTCGCCAGCATAAACTCCCAATGCATATTCCCATGGCATATCCGACTCAAAATCCTGTAACTTAGAGTAGTATTTAAACAGTTGGTTAATCGCTATAAATCGTTGCTCACCAGTCGTTGTTGACGATTTAAGCGTGTTCATTAAATTAACAACAGCTTGCTCGCCTTCTTTCATCAATAAGTTGTTAGATGTATATGAAGTAGTAAGCAAAGTACTCATACCAACCATTGCCGCAAGCCCAAGGGTGACAAATGCGCCTTTGAGCCAGCGCATAACCAGACGTTGCTTTCGATTGCCACGGGTTAAATCTTGTAACTTAAATACAACGTCAGAGAACATCTGTTGAATAAAGTAACTTTTTGTAATGCCTTCTCTTTTAGGTGTTTCAGTTACCTGAGCAAATGCCTGGCGCATACCACCAACTAAGCGCTCAATAGGCGTTCCTTCTTGCGTACCACTGGTAAAATAAACCCCAGCAAACCAAGGCGCTTCCTGGTATGGATTAGCTCTAAACAGTAAGTTTACAAATTCCGTTAATTTATCCGTTGCTGCCGAAAACTGATTGGGAAAATCAAATATCAATCCTTTTCGAGATAAGTTACGCTCAATCGACAACTTTGATAGCCTGAGAGAACAAAGCTTGTCATAAAGCTCTTCCATTTTTTTCTCAAACAATTCTGCTGGGTCACTCTCTTTATGTTCGCTGAGTTCCAGTAAATATGCGCCCCATGGTTGTGCCCTTTCTGGCTCAGACAAGTCACCATTAAAGGCTTCAAAACCATTAATTAGATCGCATTTGGTGAATACAAGGTAAACCGGAAACACAATACCCAGGTTCTGTATCAGTTCTTCAATACGTTCACGAATTATTTTGACATGCTTTTCTATTCCGTCGGCGTCACGGGTTAAAATATCTGCGATAGAAATTGCAACCATCACGCCATTTAACGGTAACCGGCTGCGAGACTTTTTTAACATTTTTAAAAATGACAGCCACTCATCACGATCGGATTCTTCTGTTGTATAACGCCCTGCGGTATCGAGTAATACGGCTTCATCAGAAAACCACCAGTCACAATTACGGGTGCCACCAAATCCTTGTATATGTAACTCTTCATTACTGGCGTATGGAAAATGAAGACCAGAATTTGCAAATAATGTGCTTTTACCCGCCGCTGAAGGGCCAATAATCATATACCACGGCAGTGCATAAAGTGCCGAAGACCCTCGGTAACCCGCTCCCAAATGTGATGATTTCAACGATTTAATCGCATCTTTCATTTTATTTTTTAATGCATCAACTTCTACACTGTTTTGACCACCGGCAGCCGCTTGTTCTGATAAATCTGATTCTAAGCGCTTGCCTTTTGAACGTGTATAAAAAAATCGAACAATAAAAACCAGTGCAACAACTGAAATAAAAGCACCAATCACCATTAATTTTTGATTGGTTGTTTGTAAGCCAACATAATGACCTAAAAACCAGATCAAACTTACAAAGGCCAGAATACCCAATAAAGTTCCAGTAGCTCTTGCTGTCGCAAACCCCAGTAAAAAGCGGAACAAGCCACCTGAATTTCCATGTCCTGTCATAATATATCCTATTGCGTATTTTGATTATCAGCGTCTAAAACTTGCAGAACCATCGATTGTTTTTCGATAACCTTTCTGCTCTCTTCTGCGTCATCATGAACAACCCACGAAAATCCAAAGTACAGGAACATCATCACTGCACCTGTCACACTGCCTATAGCCCATACAGGAACATGCCGACCAACTTTCATGATAAAACCTTCTTTAGGTGATCCCTGAGGTGATAAGGTTCTGTCAATTTTTCCTAGGTAGTCTTCTAGCTGACTTCTCAAATCGACTTGCAAAGCCATTAATTGCTCCAGACCTTTTAACCGATACACACCTTCAAATCCCATTTGCAAACAGATATAAAACAGTTCAAGTAAATGCCGGTGTTTATCGCCACTTTGTCGTAACTTGTCGAGACGATCATAAAATCCCTGACCGGCTGAGTTTTCACCAAAAAACTCAAGTTGAAGTGGTCGACTCATCCATTGCAATCGACCCGGCCAGGTTGACCCCATAATTAACTCATCGGTAAACGCAGCCATGGCGTATCGCGCATGTTGTATTTCTGTTGATGTAATTCCTTTTTCGTATCCCATACGTTCAAGTACATCAAACAAATCAATCACTTGATCACGTAAATTTGCAGGGGCATTATCCGCAGCACTGCTATTTTTCAGTGGTAACAATAATGAAAACAGTGGTGCACAACACTCAAGAACTGGATTTCGACTAATGGTATTTCGTTGTTCAGACATTACTACTCCTCCACTGATACCAGTTCAACATTTGCGTTCTGAAATGCATAAGGCAAGAAAAGAGAAAGTGATTCAGTGTCGATAATTTTTTGCCAAAAATCGCCAACGTTTTCCAAACGAAAATATTCATAACCACTTTTAACAGATAAGCTGTTAGGTGTCCGCTGTGTATGTACCAATCGAACCCCACCAAGAGCCGATGAAACAATCATTTCAATATGCTCAGATGCGCCAACTTTCGCCTGAGTAGAAAACTCAGTGACCCAACTGGGATCCGGACTTTCGTGATAAACCGCCAAGTAGAAGTTTTCATTCGACAACTTGGTGCTTGATAAACCACTGGCTTTGAAAAGCCCTTCAAACTCTTTAATTAACTGGACTCGTTCACTGCTTGCTCTAACAACTTCTTTCAATAAATCACGAAGAGATTCATTAAGCTGAGTTAAAATTGAAAAAAGTTGAGTGTGATGATACTCACTGATCGCTAATATGGCTTCTGGCTTCTCAATGGGTGATAGCTGACTAATAATGTCAACCAGCGCATCATAATACGATAACGGGTGAGATTCTGGATAACGCACCAAATGCTTAAGTTTTCTTAGGCAATGATTAAGCGCCTGAGATCGTATTAATCGAACAATATCTTGTTGATTATACTCAAATAAATTACTTACCTGACTAGCGGTTTCGACTAGCTGAGAAACACGTGCTGATATTAACTGAGTAGTATCACTCAACATTTTATTCAGCTGTTTATTCGCCGACAGTGAAATAACTGGGGGTATAAAGTTTTGATCCAGCATAAACTCTTTTTCAGAAACACGAACAACACGAGCAACTTTTATCGTCACAAAATGCTCTTGTGAATCATTATTTTTAAGCAGCTGTAAATTAGGGTTAGCAAGCATCACTTCTCTAACACGAGATGGATCATGATCATCGGCAAGCTCTTCAAACTGTGTACACCATGCATTCAACTGGCCTTGCGATTGATACCCACTGATCCCGGATGCTGAGTTATTTGCCGGTAATCCCAAATATATATCCAAGGAATCGCCGGCTTGATCTGAAAGCTCACTGCTTAAACTACCATCGCCAGACTCTTTAAAACCAATTAATCTACCGTCAGGATAAATTGCTTTGATCTTACGTAACTTAAATACGCCAACTCGAAGCAATGACTCATCAATATCAAGATCAATCACCCCCCAGTTAAAGGGTGATGCAGTTCGCTGGCGTATTGCGTGCTGAGTGTCTTGATGTCTTTCCCATGCCTGAAAATGCTGCTGGCTTAAAAAGATACCTTCTGCCCAAATAACTTTTTTCAAACTATCCATGCTGTTTACTCTTAAATCTTTTAAAACTATAAACTTAACTAATCTGCGGCTTTGTCTTTATTGGTAAACTCGACGGTATTACTGGTCACCAGAACATCAACCGTTGATGAAAAACTGAAATAGCCGGTTGATAATTCTTTTACAATTCGCCATTTGTTATCATCTCTATTTCGAAACATGGCAAATAGACCAACATGCTTAGCAGCTTCATGTTGTTCAAAGGCAATAGTGTTTTTAGAAGATGGCTCAAGGGTAATTTCTTCCTTTGTCAAAAGTGAGTTTCCCAATGTTAATGAATCTCTCTTCCATAACTCTTCAAAGCTGGCTGACTCAAAGGCCTGTGTATCCGTCAGTTGATAAATCCTAACCACTACGGGTAATGCTTCGTTATATGAGTTCACATTTAAATTGGCGGTTGATGAAATATCAACATTGACATTATGTGAGCCGCAAGAAACCAAAAAAAGCATCACCAAAGCCAAAGATAATCCTTTGAATTTATTAATCATTACTGTTTCCTCTAATATATTATTTTATCGATTTTTGAATTTCACGTTGCTTGATATAAGACGACGCTAAACCAGGGGCGACCAGTTCATTAAATCGTTTATGAGGATTTTCTTGAGTTTCTTGTATGAATTTTTTAAATTTTTTATTTAAAAAAACAGAAGAATGCTTGTCACACTTGTCCACAGTGTAATGCACCAAGCCATCAGCAGCTGCGACTAAAGCTAACTGATGTTTACTTAGATCGGCCAAAAGTCTTGCCAACTTCACCTGTTTCTTCGGTCCTGCAGTAATCCACGAACGAACAACATCTGTACTATTTCTTCCTTTGAAATCTTCATAGCCATCAGTAAATACACGCTCATAAGAAACACCTAACTGTTCAGAAAAATCCCTTTGTGACTCAACAAGTTGCGATATGAATTTTGCTAACAGATTGATATTCCTATCAATATTTTGATGCAACTGACTGCTGTGACTATCGACAACTTGACTGGATTTAAAGTCTATTTGGGAGTTTTCTGTTTGAGTACTTTCTATTTGAGTATCTGCTGAAGGTTGATCTAAGTGCGGACTTTTCGCTTGAGTGTTAGTACGACTCAACTTTTTATCGCAATCCTTTGATAACATATTAACTGCGTTATCCATAACCTAAACTCCTGAATTACCAATTTCCCAAAAACATCCTTATTAAATATTTTCTCGAAAAAACAGTTGTTTTATTCGCTCCTGAAAATATTTAACCATTCGCCCTGTAAGCGAGCGCAATATTAATGAGATAGTTTATTTAATACAACACTAATTTTTTTAAAAGTTGCATTGCATCACATTTTTAATATCTTATGCTTTCACGGTATTACTGGTTTGAATTTATTTGGTAGAATTCAGCTTGCACAATATGTCTTACTTAATGGACTTGAAACTTTGAGCATTACACAGCGGCTCAAATATTCGTAAGGAAACTGAGGCGAATCAAAAAGAGTCTCCACAGCTTGTGACTTATATCAGGTTGAAATATTTATATTGTTAATGGATAGAAAATGTATGGACGCTGCGAATACTAAAACGCATATCACTGTTATATTAAATGGACAAGCCTGCCAGGTTACTGAGTTAACGGGTAGCGACAATATATCCAAGCCTTTTTCTTATGACATCACAATCAGTGAGGATGAACATTTAAATACCGAGGAGCTTTTGGGTTGTTCAGCGGTATTATTGTTCCAGTCATCCGACGGTCACCACAAAAAAGTAGCTGGGTTGATCAGCCAAATCGATGAACTGGGCAAAAATCATACAGATAAATTTATTACTCAATTACGCTTAAGCTCAAAAATGATATTGCTCGAAAATAGTTCATCCAGCCGGGTGCATTTGAATACATCATTAAAGTCGCTTTGCTTTCACCTGCTGCAGGACTCAAATTTTCACAAATCTCAAATTATATGGAAAGTACAGCAATCTTTTCCCGAGATAACCTACTTACAACTTGAAGAAAATAATAGCGAGTTTTTGCATCGCCTGATTTCGGAACATGGTGTTTTTTATTGGAGCGAAACGATTGATGATAAAGAAGTTATTGTGTTTTCAGACTCTAACTTGCATTGCCCATATATATCACGAGAGGCCATATGCCTAAAGCAGCAGGCGGGTATGTCTCCCCAGTTATTTTACGGCTGCTTTGGCTTGTCCGTTCAATATAACTATCAACCAGCAATACCTAGCCCTCAGAATCATGGCCACCCTCCCATACCAGCCACAGAAGTTAATATTGCAAATCAACACCACTATGAGCTGGGTGGTTTAAGTACAGTATCAGCGGATCAGTTATCACAAACACTTAAGTTTTCACTTGATGTTCAACAAACTATTTATCAATTTAATACCAATGTGGAGCAGCTATCAGCGGGCTTTTGCTTTTCGTTTATTGATGAGCCTGGTCTGATGGATAGAAGTGGCGACTATCTGGTTATTGCTACACAAAACCACGCTCAGCAGCAAAATGAGCTTTCCAGTCAAAATAATACCGGTTATCAAAAGACTGTATTTGCCATTGCCAGAGAAGTCCCATTCCGTTCACCTGTGATTGCTCGAAAAAAACTTCCCTTTGCCATTAGCGCTACAGTTGAATCAAATAGCCAGTATGCCCATATCGATGAGCTTGGCGATTATCAAAGTCGTTATGCGTTTGATCTGTCAGATAACCAAAAAACTCAGGCTATGCCTGCAATACAAAAGCTTTCTCCTTATGTATGTGCTGGACAAAATCAGGCCACAGGGCAACACTTTCCATTGCTCGATGGCGATAAAGTATTAATAAGTTGTTTAAATAATAACCCGGAAAGTGCCTATATAGTTGGCTTTGTACAACAAGATGATCAACAACCGGTAGTCACTGCCGATAACTTATGGCAAAACCGAATGGTCAGTGAAACGGGTAATGAGTTACTCATGGACGACGAACCACAAGCGCCTCGAATTATCCTGCAAAGCCTCAACAGCGAACATAAGCTTGAGCTAAATGCCAAACAAGGTGCCCCCTTCGTTGAGTTGCTATGTCAGTTTGGTGCCATCACCGTTCAATCTGAATTATCACAGTTTATAACCACTAACGATGGTAACTTATCAGAAAAAATAAATGACAGCAGAACAGTTAAAGTTAAGGCTGACCATTCGACAGAAACAGGCGGTGAACTGAAGCGCCAGTCAGCCTCAACCATTTCATTCTCATGTAAAAACCAGTTACTCACTGCATCGGACGAGCACACTAAAATCAAGCTGAAACAAGGAATAACACTTCGCGGTGACAACAATATTCAAATGAAAGCCGACGGAAATGTACTACAAGTTACAGCAGCAAAAGGCAGCCAGTTTTTTCAGTCGCCCAACAACATCACAATTGAAGGCAGTGGTAACGGCGATATTACTTTAGAAAACAGTGGTGGTGGCATTAAAATGGACGCCAGTGGCAACGTAACACTGTTTGGCTCATTAATTTCAATGGACAGCGATAAGATCACATTTAACGGTGATGTTGAATATGATATTGCTTCACCACCCTCTCCACCCAATATAAATATCGACTTGCCAGATACTTTGGATGATATAGATAAGTTTGAATTAACAAACTTTGATGCCGCCCCTCAAATTAAAAGCATCTGTTGGTTAGAGCCATCTGTACTACTCAATAATGATGCAACAATAAGAGTAGAAGTAGAAAACTTTAAGCCAGGTGACGAATTAACAGTCAAATTACTGCAAACCGATGCAGAAAAAGATAAAGTTGAAGTAGAATCAATAACTTATAATTTGCCATCAGCAAGTGGGCCTCAAGATATAATATGGACAACAAAACTTAGTGATTATGATAACAACCCTCTTCAGCCGGTAGACAACACTGACACACTTGTCCCCGTCGAGCTAAATGCTTCAATTGAATTGAATGGTAAGCAAATAGCCACAACTAATCCGCTTAAACTAATCAAATCACTCACATTCAATATCAAAGATAAAGATGGTAATCCTCTAGACTGGGATAGCGCAGTACTATTTCATAACAGAGGTGAATCGGTCACCAAAGAAGTTACCAATGGCAAAGTCACATTTGATGAAGTTATAGCCGGTCAATACCATATTCTTTTGGAAAACCATGACCATACAGAACAACAAAAGGATTAGTTGAACATGGACTCAAATTACCAAACCACCTCTAAATTTACGACCAATCAAGAGTCACATCAAACAGCTGATCTTATAGTAAATCCAAATATCATTACTGAAATGGCGTTTATTAATCGTTCAGACAGTGTGCTTTTGTTGACGTCATCTGAAGAATCGAAGATCTCAAAGATATCAAATTATTTAGAGGATGCAATCTCTCAGTTAAGACAAGCAAAAAAGGACGCTAGTACAAAACTCAATAGCGCTAAAGCAGTGAGTATTAAAGAGATTGAAAAATCCAGACAAAAAGTAATCGATGCCGCTGATAAGTTTGATAAAAAACTGAAAGAAATTACCAACCACTTTGATTTTATACCTGAGAAAACATCAAGCAGCAGCCAGGTTGGGGGCATCGCAAAAGAAAAATCAGGTGGTGTGGAATTTACTGAAATTTATCGGTTTAAAGAAAAGCAAATCACTCTATTGCCATCAGAATTGCTTAAGCTGTTTGAAAAATCACCAAAAGGACAAAAGAAACGCTTTTCCCTATTGAATAAAGAAGATCGCAGTGTTCAAGGCACACGACGTTACTGGCAAGAAGCAGACGGAAGCTTTAATAAAGAACGATTTAAAGAGCTTTTCGCACAAACAAAAGCTGATATAAAAGCAGAATGGAAACTAATCGATCCTAATGAAAAAGATGCCGAAGGAAATTATAAGCATCAAGGACAAATTCCCATCGATAAATTTTTTGGACCAATTATTGGCAATATTTTCAAAGGTCAATTTCAAATGATTGACGAATGGATTGAACAAGTTAATAAAAATCTTAAAGTTCAATATAAACAGTTCAAGTCAGATCGCGAAGAAATTTTATCTCTGCTAAAAAAAGACTATAAAGAATTCTCTTCTGATGACTTAGGAAGAATTCAATATCTTGTCAAATATATTTGGGAAGATTCAGAACTCTACAAAACAGAGCAAATGAGAATAAAAGATGACTTTCAGTTCCCTCTGGATGGTAAGTCACATTATAGTGAACTGAATCAGATAGTGAGCGGCATGACAGAATTACCGCCCGCCAACTATTCAGCGGAAGCCGGTGTAGAGTTTATGAGGTATTCATATGGTTTAACAGCCTCAGGTACCTTTGACTTAAAATCAGGTAAAATTGCATTTGAAACCAAAGGAGAGGCGAAACTTTCACTTGTTGACGCAAAAGCTAAAGCCAGTGGATATATACCCGCAGAATGTGGCTTTAACATTAACTTCCAGATTGCAAAGTCAAAAACAGAATACCAGCTAAAAAGAGATGACTCTGCCTTATGTTTTGCTTCAACTCACTTTGAATTTAATAAATCGTTTATTAGAATTGAAGGCCTTCATCACTTAAATAGTTTATTACAAGAAATAGCCAGCAATAATGTCACAAATAAAAATGGCCTAATGGTACATATTGAGGGCCATACGGATAAAGTTGGTGGAGAAAGCTATAACCAGATTTTAAGTGAAGAGCGAGCTGAAGCAACTAAGGCTTATTTAAATAACGAACCTCATATTTGGGCTCGATTTTTCACACATAGAGGTAAACGTTGGGGACAAAAAGAAATCGACTATATGATCGATACATTACCAAAACCTTTTACCCTACCAATGTTTGCTCTGCCAGATTCAGACAACATACAAATACCATTTTTACCAAAGCCAATTAAAGAGCGAGATGACTTTTCTGGAAACTTAGTTGAAACTCAATCACTCTTTTCCTTTACCCGGCTAGACGGTCAAGTACGGCCATATATTGGCTGTGATATGAACTTAGACTTCATCAATGACCGAATTGGGCTATCCTGTTTGATACAACACTACTTTGACGCAAACCGCGCAAACATTGATAAAGTAAACCAGCTAATTTTCACTTCCTCGGCAATGCCTAAAATGATCACTGGCACATCTGGAAAAGGAGAGTTAGAACCCAAGGTCGATACAGAACAGCGAGAGCTTGAGAATCGACGTGTCGAATTTATTCCCTTTACTTTACAGCCAATTAAAGTTGAAGAGCCTACATTAAAACTTAATTTTGGTCATACACGGTTAAAAATTGATGGCCATGTCGCGGGGTGGGCAGGAGCGTCTCTAACTGCAGCTGCAAAAATTGATTTTGATGTATCAAATGGAATACTACAAGCTAAAACCGGAATCAAAAACGGACAAAGTAAACAAGAAGCCACCAAAAACGCAGCCAAAGCGAATGCCAATGCAGGCGGCTCGGCTGAGGCATTTGTCGGAGCAAGAGTCGAAGCAGGCATTAAAGGTGCTCTAGAATGGAAAAGTCCAAATCCAGAACTCAAAAAATCAGCTTCAGATAATCCAGAACCACCCAAATGGGGAGAGCTTGGCAGCGTTGGTTACACCGTTACCGGAAGTGCTGGAGTGGGTATTACGGGCGACTTTAATATTGGCTGGGATGATATCGCGCGTAAGTTTTTAATAAAGGCGAAAGCAGCAGCCTGTTTAGGCTTAGGCTGTGGAGGCAGCTTTGCCTTTACTGTTGATGCTAGGCATGTGTGGAATTTTATTGTATTGGTACACGATAAGCTTTGTGAAGCGGACTTTAGTTATATTGATATATTTGATACAGCGGATGAAACATTTGAACGAATAAGTGCTTTTGGTTACGAACTAATTAAACAAGGAAACTTGTTCTCAGGCTCTACGACCATGGGAATGAGTGCACTAGGGTTCACTGGAGTTCAAATAATGAACGACCTAACCAAATATCATCGACAATGGATTCAGGAAGAAAATAAAGTAGATAATCTACATGAACTCATCAACAATATACAAGCCAACAAATCGCTAGTTATGCATTTAACGCCAGAAACCAAGGGGCGCTTATTATACGATTTAACACACACTCGTTCGGATATCTTTGACTGGCAAACTCCAACTTTTTTCCGCGGTGCATTAACTGCAGGACGAGACTTACACTTGGGTAAAAACTGGTTATTTGGAATCGATGAGGCGAGAGAGGAAGCAATTTTAACTATTTTGGAATATGGTATTCAGAGCCAGCGTGACTTCCAAGAAACATTAGAACATATGACACCTAGATCCTGTAAGTCTACCCCAAGTAATCAAACTTGTGACATTGCTTTTAATAAAACGATAGAAAGCAAATCATCTTTCGACAAAAACTTTAATATACTTAAAGATTATTTAAATGATTGGAGCGATAACCGACGTTTAAACCGATGGCACGATAAGTTACCCAATAGCGCAACTAACATCGCTGGTAGAGCCAAACAACCTATCGCACGCCCTTAGCTGGAAGTTTTGACTGGCACCGTAGAGTTCACACCACATCGAATACCTTGACCATAACCTGTATTCGACGGCTTTCGATATACTCGTCTAAAAACATTCATCGATTTTTCATGGTCGTCAAACCCACCTCCTCCCCGAGCTACTTTGTATCTCCGATTGCCTTCTAAATCATAAACAGGGTTAACTATGGGACTGTCCTCATAAAACCCACTACTGTACGAGTCTAGTACCCATTCCCAGACATTACCCGACATGTCATAAATACCTAACTGATTAGGTGGGTAACTACCAACAGGTTTAGTATAATCAACTTCATGATCTTTAACATTCCGACCATAATCAACCTCACCATTATCAGTAGCAAACTGGACGGCTTTACCGCGGCTGCGTGCGGCATATTCCCATTGCGCTTCACTCAATAAATCAAAGGGTTCGCCAGTTATTTTTTCAAGCCATTGGCAGTAAGCACGAGCATCATGCCAAGACGCACCAAGCCATACAGGATACTCAGGATCTCTAAACCCTCGCTCATCCCCAATTGCTTCTTTATCAAAATACTCCCTACCCGTTACTTCCGTAAAAACATCCGCTTCGCCATAGGTGGTTTCGTATTTAGCAATAGAGTAGCTATCCAGCTCCACCCAGTGTGGCCAGTAAAAGTATTCATCGTAGCCGTTTTTATCGAGAAACCACTTGCCTTCGAC
>NZ_QGGU01000019.1 GCF_003148745.1 Pleionea mediterranea
TTGTTGTAAAAGTTCATTGAGCTTCTCCTTTGGGTTTAGTCGCCTTTAAGTTTAGCTAAATGCTAAAACTAGGGAGAAGGCTCAATGATTATCAAGGCGCTGCAAGGGAAAACTACGCTCCATTAATTTGTGGCTCGCTGCGCTCATTTTACCACAAATTAGCTCCGCTCCGTTTTTCCCCTGAGCGCGGCGTTAGATTTCACGACGCGGCTTGGTTGCAAGCTCTAAGTATCGGTGCGGGTTAATTTGTGCCGTAGCCATCAAGCAGCACTTTGGAAGGCAATAAAATAGTAGATGACTACATGAAACTGAATATAGATGATCCGCGTGAACTGTATCGCGGGGTTAACGCTGAATTGGATGGCATTATAGGTGAGCTAACTGCCGAGTCAGATGATGAGCAATTGAGCGGAACTCAGCGTGACGCTCATTCCTTGCTCCAGGAGCATCGGTCGAACCTTCAGGGTCAACTAGAGGCGCTTGAGACAAATGCCGAGTGGTATACCTTCACTATCGCGTTTTATGGCGAAACGGGTGCGGGAAAGTCCACCATCATCGAGACCCTGAGGGTATTGCTGGAAGAAGCCAGCAAACTGCAAGACCAGGAAGCGTTCCGGGAATTCCAGAACAAACACGATCTGACAGCTGAAATACTGGACGAGCTGCACCATGAGGCAGAGCGACTCGGCCGAGAACTTGAAGATCTCCGCGATAAATATGAAGAAAAATCTGCCAAATATGATCAGCTAAGTGCGGAGTCCAGTAACAAGATTACCCAATTTCGTGAGCTGGTACTGGAGCGAAAACGGACGGCGCCCTTATGGCAGAAGTTTCTGCACCTGTTCAGGAAAACGGAAGAGGAGCTGGCTCTTGCCCGTGAAGAACAGCAGTTGGGCAAGATCGAAACAGAAAACGAGAGCGAGCTGTCGGCTCTGAACGAACAGAAAACAGGACAGGAAAGCCAGCTGGCTGAAACCAGGTACAAGTTGCAGGAGTTCAGGGAACGCCTGCCAGAGCTTGAAGCTTTGTCTGACGGCGGAATCATAGGAGATGGCCGCTCAGATTTCACTCAAAGGATACAACGATTCCACTTCAGCGTAGCTGGCCAAGAATTCGCACTACTCGATGTACCGGGAATAGAAGGCACTGAGCGCCTGATCGCGGAGGAGATTGAAAAAGCCCTTCAGGCAGCCCATGCAGTGTTCTACGTCACGAACCAGCCCGCACCTCCACAAACGGGGGACCAGGAGCGAAGGAAAGGGACTCTTGAGAAAATCAAAATGCACCTGGGGGCTTCTACGGAGGTCTGGTGTGTTTTCAATAAAAAAGTAATAAATCCCAAGTATGCGCTGAAAGATCGTCCGCTGATTTCTGAAGATGAACATGCCAGCTTGCAAGAACTTGAAGGGAAAATGGAAGAACATCTCGGCTCGTATTTTCAGGGTGTGCGCCCGCTGACCGCACTCCCGGCCTTCCTGGCAGTAACAGATCATTTTGCACCCGATTCACAGAACGCGAGACGCCGTAAGAAAGCTCTATCCGAATTTGAAGCAGGCCAGCTGATCGAATTATCCGGGGTGGAGGCATTTATCCGCTTTATTCAGTACAGCCTGCTGGAGGATAGTCAGCAAAAGATCCAGCGGGCCAACCTCTTCAAGGTCAAGGATGCTCTGGACAAGACCGCCGTCGTCCTCGACCAGGTAGGAGAGGGAATTTCAGAGTTGGCGGCGAACCTCCGCCTCGGCGAGCAGAGTTCGAAGAAGCAAATCAGAAGTGGCTTTTCTTCATTCAGGAAGCGTCTTGAATCTTCCGCCGAGACCTCAATTGACCGCTTCAGCAGCGATGTTCTGAACGAAGTGTATTCAGAAATTGACGACGATATCAGCAATGACGCCTTTAAAACGAAGTTGGAGCAGCTGATTGAAACTCATCAGGAGCGGCTGAGTGAAAGGTTGAAGAAGGCGATGGCGCAGCAGATCGTGCGCTTTGAAAAAGAGACCGGGAATATAGTCAAGCGTTTCGAGGACAAAAGTCGAGAGTTGACGGATATCTACACCACTATTGCCAGTGCCGATATTGATCGTGACTTCAACCTCAAACTGGATATCGACAATGGTTTGCGGTTGACGAACCTGTTGTCAGTCATCGTCGGTGGAGCACTGCTGTGGTGGAACCCTGCGGGCTGGTTAGTTATCGGTATGGGAGCTGCCAGTATTGCAATCGGTGCATACAAGGCCGTGCGTGGATTTCTGAGCTCCAGCTACAAAAAAGCGCAGCAACGAAAAGCTGCTGATGAAAACCTCGGTAACATAATCAGCCAATTACGCGAATCATTGGAAGAAAGTCTTGAACAAGGTCTCCCGGAGATGGAAAAAACAATCACTGAGATTGAGCAGGCACTCGCCAGACCTGCGAACAAGGCGAGGGCCCACGCAGACCTGATTAACCAGACGAACACAAAAATCAAGACATTGTCAGGCATGGTTGAAGCTACAGGAGCTCTGTAATGAAAGATACCCTCAATACCTTCAAAGACCAGCAGAGCGACTCTCTGGAGCTGTTGAACAGACTTTCGAAGTTTTTGACGCAAGGTGAAAACGCCGGGGTTCCGATCGAACAGGAGTTGCGGTCCAAGCTTCAGTCAGCCATACAGTCAGTATCTGGCGAACGGCTCAAGGTCGCACTCATCGGCGGTTTTTCAGAGGGCAAAACGTCTATTGCCGCCGCCTGGATGGAGCAGCTTGATAAGTCCAGCATGAAAATCAGCCACAGTGAATCCTCTAATCAGGTTAAAGTCTACGAGGTGAGGGAGGACTTTGTACTTATTGATACTCCAGGCCTGTTTGGTTTCAAGGAAAAGTACAACGCCGAGAATCAGGCTATCGAAAAATACAAGGACATCACTAGGAAATACGTGAGCGAAGCACACCTGGTTCTGTATGTCATGAATCCGACTAACCCGATCAAGGAGAGCCACGAGGACGATCTGGCCTGGCTGTTCCGCACCTTGGGGCTCCTGCCCAGGACAGTGTTCGTACTCAGCCGCTTCGACGAAGTAGCGGATGTGGAAGATGAAGATGACTACCGGGATAACCTGAAAGTTAAATATGACAATGTCGTTGGCAGGCTTCGCGCGGCAATAGAGCTTGAAGATGAAGAAGCGAGAAAACTATCGGTAGTTGCTGTGGCCGCAAATCCATTTGACCTGGGCGTTGACCACTGGCTTCAGAACCCAGATGAGTTTAAAGAGCTGTCGCATATTGCCGAGCTTCAGGCGGAGACGGCGCAGAAGATTCATAACAGCGGCGGCGCAGCGGTCCTTGCAGAAGAAATGCGCGCCAGTGTTATCCGCGATGTTTTGAGTAAGCAGTTGCCGATAGCGATAGAGAACGACCAGAAGATCTCACGGGAAGTCACCAAGCTGGACGAGCTGAATAACCATCTAAAGCTGCAGCTGGCGACCACTGAACGGGATATCGAAGACGCGAGGGTAGGGCTACGAGAGTTCGTCGCCCGATATTTTTCCGACCTGATCCTCAAAGCGAAAGGTTGTAGTCTCGAAACTTTCGGTGATTTCTTTGAGCGGGAAATAGGCTCTGAAGGTATTGTGATCGCCACTCGGTTACAGAATGAGTTCAGCCGTCAGGTTCAGCCAATTACGCTGGAAGTCGAAAAAATGCAGATTGGCTTTGACAACGAGGTCAGTCACTTTAATACCACGATCAAGTCGATGGGCAAGCAGGGCGTAAACCATGTCCTGAACGGAAAGTTCATCAATAAAGACTCGGTCCTGGCCGCCCGCGACGGAGTTGTGAATGTTGCGAAGTCCGTTGGGTTCGATCTTGCTAAGTATCTTAAATTCAAGCCCTGGGGTGCCACCAAATTTGCCAAAGGTGCTAACGGAGCTCTTGCTGCAGTAGGGTTGGCGTTTGAGTTATGGGATAGCTGGGAAGAACATAAGCGCCAGGCCGAATTCCAGAACGCGATTGCTAAAATGGTGAGCAATTTCGAGAAGCAGCGAGAGGAGCTGCTGACACTGATTAACTCGGAGCAGTTCAAGGAAATGTTCTTTGGGAACTATATTGAGCTCCGGCAGAAAGTCGCGGAGGTAGAGCAGATGCTCAATCAGAGCCGCGAAAGTCAACAGACGTTTCAAGCATGGAAATCCGAAGCGGAGGCAATAAAAGTGGATTTCAAGCGTATGGAATGAATGTAAGCTCTGCATCCTGAATCCACAGAAGGATCTGTCAGGATTTCACGGAGGGGTGCGGGTATGTTGGTTGAATGTAGCAAGAGGAAAAACGCTATTGAGAGCTCCAGCTACGAGGCTTAATGAAATCTAACAATCGCAGGCACGGCGACGTTTTTTTCGTTGCGGCTTCGCTTTCACTACAAAGCCGCGCGTGCTGCGGGCGTTACTTATGTTAGGAAACTCAAATACTGACTAAGAATATGAAGTATAGTGTTGTGGGAAGGTAAAGTGTTTAGCTCAAATTAAACCTGTTCTATAAACGATAAATAAACTCACGATTAAATTTGAGCTGTTTCATAAGAATAATTTTATAAAGTTATTTTAGTATTCCCACCAGCAGCTTTCCCACCAGACTAAAAATTCATCAAAGTCGATGTGACCGTCTTTATTGTCATCAATTAGTTCAAAGCCTTTTTCGGCCTGTTCTTTAGTGGTGCCCGGGCTTAGTACACGTAATAGCTCGGTAAACTCTTCCAGATCGATTTCACCGTTATCGTCGCGATCAAAAAATGAAAAGTTACTTTTAATTTCGTTTATTTTCGCTTCAGGTAATTTTTTAGTTTGTTGCATAACCAGCTCTCAAGTTAAAGTAAATTCTTCTTTTTTATAGTGAACATTTCGTTCGCTTAAATAATTTAAGACAAAGTCGTAAGCGCCACGCAGTGTACCAAAATGTTCCGGTGGACAGATACCGGATTCTGGCATGGTGCCATTAAGTAAAAAATTAACGGTAGCCGTTGCCGTATATCCGGTGGTTCGTGCCATGGATGAAATCTCTGCTTTGGTATCGGTTTCATCAAATAAATTATAGGTATAACGCTTTCGTTTACCGTTTTCATCGCCTTCAATGGTTACGCGCATTACGGTAAACTCATTTTCATTGCGTTTGAGTTTCCAGTTATCCATTAAAATACGCGAGGTAAAGTCGATTGGGGTAACTTCTTTACCACCCACTTCAAGTGGCTCTTCCGAGAAAAAGCCGGTAGTTGATAACACCTTAATATACTCGGCGTGACCCGGATACCGTAAGGTTTTCTCTTTCATGTTTGGAATGTGATCCATGGTATCAATTAAGGTGCGTAAACCGTCGGTATTAAACGCTTCTAAAGTACCTACTTTATCGAAGGTAAATAATTCACAATCAGTAAGAGGAGGGCGAGTGACGGTTTCACCGTGTTCAACATATCGGGCAGGGCGAGTGTATTCTTCAATAACATCAATTGGTGAAAAAGGCGCTTTATATTCAAACGGCCAATGACGAACTTTTGGCAAGCCGCCAACAAGGCATTCAAAAGATTTAACGGTCATTTGTTTGTCGTGATAACCGAGCAATAAATTATCCATGCCGGGTGCTACACCACAATCAACCACGGCGAATACATCATTTTTCTTCGCAAGGTAATCCAGATCCATTGGGTTTTCCGGGAAGAAAGAAATATCCACAGCGGATTTTTTGTTAGTTAACACCGCTTTTAAGACATTAAAACCCATAAAGCCGGGTACCGCACACACCACCAGATCGCATCCAATAATAATGTCAGCAATGGCGTCTTCGTCAGTTAAGTCAGCGGCTACGGTTTCTATGTTACTGCCTTGCTCCGCGAGTCTTTTTAAAGCAACTTTGTTTTTGTCGGCGGCAATTATTCTATGCTTGGTTGCGAGATCCAATGCAATAGCACTGCCTACCATTCCGCTGCCAAGTACACATATGTTAGCCATTAACTATCTCCCTGTTGCGTTACTGTCTAAATCGTCGGATTTTTCATCATCTATTTCAAAAGGGCGAATCTGAATGATGATGCCAAAAAGAGGGTGATCAAAGTAATGGGTTTCTTCGCTGCGCACACGCCGCGATTGTTGCAGTGTGTAGTTCAGTAATTTATCAACGGTTGCGGTTTGTTTTTCCTGTTCAAACCAGTTGTCGGTTTGAAAGCTCCAGTTAAAGTCGGACTGATAGTCCTGCTTTATCACACCGTCTTCCGTCATGTTTAATAGTGACGAAGAGATTGTCGAGTTAAGTGCCGAAATATCGAGCTCTTCTTTGCCCGGGTGACGATAATACATTTGCGTATTAATGTGCAGATAACGGCCCAGGTATATTTGTATCGCACCATCAACTTCTGGGACAGGTGTGTATACGGGGGGATGATTTCTAAATAAGGGATCGTCGCTCACTGCCAAGCTACTCGATTGTTGAGTGCCTTGCTGTGTATCTGAGTACACATTGTTATTCACGTTTGAATTTGTTGCGTTGTTACTGGTTGAAACATCCGGGGTGGAATTGTCATAGGTATTACCAAAAATATCTTTTTGCGGTGCTTTGCGGCCCAACCCCATTTTGTTTAACGTTTGTTCCTCGGTACGCGACTTACCGGAATGCTCAAAACTTTCCTGATAATTTTTGCCACCAACAATGCGAACCCATTCCGCCTGTTGTTTGTCGTTAACCGGCTGGCGCCAACCAATATGAGCCAAGGGCTCATAGTAGGAACTACGAGACAAAGATTCGGCAATGTCGGTGAGTTTCAACTCTTGTTCGTCTAATACACTGAAGGGTTTAAGTAACATCGCTTGATTTTCTGTTGAAGCAGAGTCATTGTTATCAGCAGCCAGATCACTCGATGCGGTTTTATTTCTGTTTGTTTCTTGATTGTTATCTTGAGCGTCCTGACTTTGCTGTTCGATCAAGGCTTTATAGGCCGACTGAGACAGCATACCATCCGGTGTTGGGAACAACTGTTCCGTGACAATGTCTTTCAGGTTTTCAGGGTATTGAATGGCATTTTTCGAAGGCCATAATTCTTCTTCGAGGTTTCCGCGCTTGTGTTTAAACACCACAACCTCAATATCAAACCATCGCTGTGCCTCAGCTTCTGCAGAAGCGGCATTGAGGCTTACACCTGTTACAAACAGGCTGCTGATCAAAGGGAGTACCAATGGATAGCGCATATGAAAAAACTTCCTCTAGCCGAGTTTAACGACTATTAACACAATTATTCGATAGACTACCGTTAGCCACTAATGGTTTCAATGAAAGTTTGTATTTCATCCCAACGGCTGTTGTGGTCGTCCAGTGGTTTGTTGATGCGAAGCATAGTGCCTTTTTCCAGTCGATAACGTGATGGATTACGCTGAATCAACTGAATAATTTTTTCAGGATTGACTACCGTATCGGGGTTAAACTCTATCAGCAGACCACGTTCATTTGCGGTTAACTTGTTGATACCCAGAGGCGTTAATTTAAATTTATATTCGGTCAGTTTGAACAGGTTTTTAATGGGATCTGGCAGCAAGCCAAAGCGATCGATCATTTCAACCTGCATTTCACGCAGCTGGCCGTCGTTTTTACAGCTGGCGATGCGTTTATAAAGGGTTAAGCGCGTATGCACATCGGGAATGTAGTCATCGGGGATAAGTGCCGGTATTCCGCAATCGATATCAGTTTGTGTTTGCAGGCTTTCGGTCAGGCTTGGCTCTTTGCCTTCTTTTAACGCCGTCACCGCATTTTCCAGCATATCCATATACATGCTAAAACCAATGCTTTCCATCTGTCCGCTTTGATCATCGCCGAGTATTTCACCGGCACCTCGAATTTCCATATCGTGGGTGGCCAGCGAAAAGCCTGCGCCCAAATCTTCCAGTGACGATATCGCATCGAGGCGTTTTTTCGCATCACGCGACAATGACTTCACCGAAGGCACCATCAAATAGGCATAGGCCTGATGATGGGAACGCCCAACCCGGCCTCGTAATTGATGCAGTTGCGCCAGACCCAGTTTATCGGCTCTGTCCATAATTATGGTGTTGGCGTTGGGGACATCGATACCGGTTTCAATGATGGTGGTACATATCAGCACATGGTAACGACGATGATAAAATTGCTGCATTACCTGTTCCAGTTCTCGCTCACGCATTTGTCCGTGGGCAACACCAATGTTGAGATCCGGCATCAGCTCGCGCAATTCTTCGGCACGGCGATCGATGGAATCGACACTGTTATGCAACACATACACTTGTCCACCGCGTAATGTCTCACGCTGTATGGCTTCTTTAACCAGAGGCTTATTGGCTTCACGAACAAAGGTCTTAATCGCCAGTCGCCGTGCCGGTGGGGTGGCAATAATGGAGAGATCACGCATACCGGAGAGTGACATGTTTAAAGTTCGCGGAATTGGCGTTGCGGTTAATGTCAAAATATCCACTTCTGAACGCAGCGCTTTAAGCTGTTCTTTCTGGCGCACACCAAAGCGATGTTCTTCATCAATTATCACCAGGCCAAGTTGTTTAAACTTCATATTTCCCTGAAGCAGCTTATGGGTGCCGATGACAATATCCACTTTACCATCATCAAGTTGCTGCATCACATCTTCGGTTTCTTTTGCGGTACGAAAACGCGACAGCACTTCTACTTTAAATGGCCAGTCTGCAAAGCGATCCTGAAAGTTTTCAAAATGTTGTTGCGCCAACAGGGTGGTGGGTACCAGCACAGCGACCTGACGATTGTTTTGAACCGCAATAAACGCCGCTCGCATGGCAACTTCGGTTTTACCAAACCCAACATCACCACACACCAGACGATCCATGGGTGTGGTTGCCGCCATATCGTTTAATATTGCGGTAACGGTATTATCCTGATCATCGGTTAGTTCAAAGGGGAAGCTGCCTGCAAATTTCTGGTAATCGGTGTCTTCCGTGGTGTATTGAAAACCCGGACGCGCTGCGCGTCGTGCGTAAAGATCGAGCAGTTCGGCGGCCACATCGCGTACTTTTTCCGCCGCTTTTTTACGTTCTTTCGCCCATTGTTCCGAGCCCAGCTTATGCAATGGGGCGCTGGAGTCAGAAGCACCGGAATAACGGTGAATTAAATGCAGAGACTGTACAGGTACATAGAGTTTATCGGAGGAGGCGTATTCCAGCATCAGGTATTCGGCGGGCATATTGTTCGCGTTAATGCATTGCAATCCCATGTAACGACCTACGCCATGCTCTACGTGAACCACCGGATCACCCACGTTTAATTCGGCCAGGCTGTGGATCACCGCATCGGGGCTGTAATCTTTTTTATTGCGACGGCGTTTTTGCAACACCTGCTGACCAAACAGCTCTGACTCGGCAATTAATATAATGCGATCATGAACAAAACCGGCGTCAATTGGTGCTACGGTAATTGCTAAAGAAGGCCCTATATCAATCGCCTGATCCCAACTTTCGATCACCTGAGCGGTCAATTGATTGCGCTTAAACAGTTCAACCACCGCCTCACGTCGACCAGCACTTTCTGTACAAATAACAATCGGTTGCTGATGATTGCTAATAAATGACTTTAATTCTTGCAGCGGATCGTTTGCCTTATGATTTATTGGCAAGGACGTCATGGTCGCAAAGCTTGAAAGCGTCTCGGTGGCTTTATCATCGCGAAAGCTCAATTGCTCAAAGGTTTTAAGAGCACTATTGAACTCATCCGGTGTCAGGCTGATGGCATCCGGCGCCAATATTGGCCTGGTACGATCCCAGCGACGCTCTTCGTAGCGTTGTTGCAGATCATCCCAAAACTGCTGTTTCACCTGTTGCAGCAGTTTATCGGTTACGATCAGGGTATTGTCTGGCAAAAAGTCGAACAGGGATGAGGTGTTTTCATTAAACAGCGGCAGGTAATATTCTATTCCGGCGGGCAAAATACCGTTAGATACATCCTGATAAAGACCACAGTCTTTTAGCTCCACATCAAAGGTATTGCGAAACTGCTGACGAAATTGTGTGATGCCTTGCTCGCCAGTAGGAAATTCATGGGCTGGCAGCAGTTCAAATTTTTCGAGCGATTCGGTGGATAACTGGGTTTCAGGATCAAACTCGCGGATGGTTTCAATTTCATCGTCAAAGAAATCCAGTCGAATCGGAGTTTTCGATCCCATGGGGTACAGATCCAGTATTGAGCCCCGAACCGCAAATTCACCATGCTCCATAACCTTTTCAACATGACGATAACCCGAGGCTTCAAAATGGTTTCTTGCAGCCATTAAATCCATGGTTTGATTAATATGAAAATGCAGCACATTGCCCTGAATAAAGGATTTGTCCGACAAACGCATTTTCGCCGAACTTAACGCGGTGATGATGACGCCATTCGACATGCCTGGCAGTTGATGCAGGGCATTGAGTCGTTCCGAAACGATGGTTTCGTGCGCCGAAAAGTAATCGTAGGGCAGGGTTTCCCAATCCGGAAAGGTTAATACAGGCATTTCTGAGGACAAAAACAGCTCGAATTCCCGTTGCAGCTGTTGAACATCGCTCGACTGGCTGCACAAAATTAATACAGGACCTTTATGCTGACGGGCAATTTCTGATAGCACCAGCGTATGGCTTGCGCCCGGTAACGGCGACCAGTAATTAATAAAGCCATTGCCAGATTTTAGCGACGGTAACGAAAGCTTTAATGTCATAAAGATGAAAAACCACAGATCCGGAAAACGACCGGCATTATAGACAATTTGCCTGCTGAATTCTTGGGCTTTCCCGCAATCATTACGATTGTATTGTGTCAATTCTATGATCGTTTATTGTTATGAATAAGGATTTCAGGCAATGAGCGTTGTTTTGCTGTTGCCAAGTCCTAAATTTACAGGGCTTTTAATGAGATAAATGATGAAGTTAAAGTCATTCGGCATTTGATTAAAATTGCATCAAACCGCTTTAGCGATTATGGTATTTATAGTCTAAATAAAATAAAGGCTTTGTGGTGTTTCCGACATCGGGTATTGCAAAGCCATTGCCGCTAATTAAGTTGTTCTCGGTCAATTACCAACGCGTCGTGTCGTAACAAGGCCGACATTAGATTGAGCAGGAATTCATCTATGCATATTACGTTTGTTAATGCGGGTAACTTTCAGGTACAACGGGCGTTGTATATTGCCGCCTGGAAGGTATGGTTTAAGCGCTTCAGTGACGATCATTACGCCTGGCGTGAAGGTAAAATTCCTGTGCATTACATCGACAAGCCGTTGCACGAATTGATCGCCAATAATTATCGCTTTTCGGTGGAAGTGTTAACCCGTTTAATGGTGCCCTGGTCCTATCGTGACCGGCCACAAGCAAGTGACGAGTTTTTAAAGTTAAACCCTGCGGTGTTGCGCACCACACAGTTGTTATGCCCTGATACTGGCAACAACATTGATGCGGCTCGATTAACCGATCAGGCACTCGATTACTGGGATTCATTAACCTATAACGAGCAAGATCTTTATTTGAATTTTGCCGAAGCGCGAATACAGGCGGATATTGAATCACCTTCCGATGAAAACTGTATTCTCGACGATGGCGGGGTGGAAATCATCGGCGACGATATTTATCCGCCCATTATTCCCGACAAAGATGCCTCCGACGATGAGTTTATCCGGGCACTGGTGGCCTGGATCGATGAAGACCCGTTTCAACCCTTGTATCAGCGCCAACCGGTAGGCGAGGCGGTAAGCAGTTGGCACGATCGTCTAATGGCGTTCTTCTGGCCAAAACCCCGTACCGGTTATCTTGAATACACCTATTCTGCGAGCCCTCTGGTGTACCGTGCTGGATTATTGATGGATCTGGTAGCGTCCGGAGCCGAGTGGACCAGAGACGATAAGGTGCTGGCAGAAAAAACCGCCAGCGAAGTCTTTATGTTCACTGGCATGCCGCAGCGCGAAGTGACCTGGCAAAATGTGCAGGCCGTGTTAAAAACCGCACTCGATCAAGATTATAAATCCACCGCAAAAATGAACAGCGGCTGGGTGTATCTGGCCAGTCTGGCCACCAGCTGTTGCGAAGGCAAGCCCGACGCATTACCGCTGATCAGCTGGAACAGTCGCTGCTCCAGCTCTTTAATTTCACGACTCGATTTTTTACTGGTAGAAGCCGGTATTGATAAACTCGGCGATCGCTTCCCCCATATTGGTACCGTACCGGGTTGGGGCGGTACACGACCCAGAACCTATTCATTAAACTGGCCCTCCGGTTATCGCTCCTGGCCAACGGTATTTGAAGCGGGCAAACTGGTGCAAAAAATTGTCCATTTTTTAAATACCGAAACCGATAAAAACGGCAAACTGAAATACCGCCAAATGCCACTGGCTGGTGGAGAGACAGTTCCATGGACATCCCGTGGGGTTCAACTGGTACTGTTTTTTGACGGTTATTAAACCCTTATTCGCAGTCTTCGATTAACAACAAACGTTCGATTATTATTGATTTATTCAGAGCACATCAGGGTTAATCCAAGGAGGATTAATCCTTAGTGTTTTTGCGGTTATTCATCCAGTCATTGCGACTTATAACAGTCTTTCATATAATCCGCGCACCTCGTCCCGTATCCCTAACAGGTTTGCCCCATGAATATAGAGCAACTTATCAAAGCCATGACACCGGAAATCTATGAAAATATGAAGACCGCTGTTGAAATTGGTAAGTGGCCAGATGGTACGCCTTTAACCGAAGAGCAAAAAGAAACCACTATACAGGCTGTCATGCTATATGACGCCAGGCACTCCGGGGAACACAATGAGCCATTTAGGATAAAAGCGGACGGAAGCGTACAACTCGGTAAAGAAAAAGCCAGCAGTGACTTTGCAAAACAAGGTCAGGTGATTTTTAAGTCTTCAGCGAACGAAAAAGACTAGCCTTATCTTTGCCAGAATAAACAGAACTCAGGATTGAACCATGTTAAAAACCGTTGTTAGAAAAGAGCACAAAAATCAGTGGGAACGACGAACACCACTGACACCGGACGCTGTTGATCAATTAATTAAACAGGGTTTTACCATAGATGTTGAAGCTTGCGACATTCGTATTTTTAATGATCAGGCGTACCAACAGGCTGGCGCTAAACTGGTGCCAACCCCGGCAGAGCATAAACTGGTTGTGGGCATTAAAGAGCCGCCGGTGGATTCGATTCAACAAGATCAGGTGCATATTGCGTTTTCTCATACCATTAAAGGACAGAGCTACAACATGCCGTTGTTGCAAACTTTTATTGATAAAGGCGCAACATTATTTGATTACGAAACCATCGTGAATGAACGCGGCGCCAGAACCATCGCCTTTGGGCGGTTTGCCGGTATCGCAGGCGCTATCGATACTTTCCATATTGCCGGAAAAAAATTACAACTGATTAACAAACCAAGCGACATTGCCAACATTAAACAAACCCACGGTTACGATGGCATTGAGCAAATAAAATCTGAATTTGGTCAATATGATTTACAAAAGGGCGAAGCCATTAGAGTATTGATTGTTGGTACCGGTAATGTAGGCAAGGGCGCGGAAGAAGTGTGCCGCTGGTTGAAACTCCCCAAGGTCGATATTCAGTCGATTGAGTTAGGTCATATCCCAGAAGGTAGCTGGTACACCGTTGCCAGTAGTCGCCACATCAACGCGCGCAAAGATGGCAAAGATTTTGAGTTTGATGATTTTGTTGCCAACGGAAGCATTGAATACAAAAGCACGTTTGATCAGCTGTTGGGTCGCTTCAATATTTTAATTCAGACACCTTACTGGACAGAGAAATACCCAAAGCATCTGGATCGTGAGCGCATGAAAACGAATAAAGAAAAGTTGCCCTGGGTGATTGGTGACATCAGTTGTGATATTAACGGCTCACTGGAATGCACCAAAATTGCCAGCACCATTGATGAACCAGCCTTTACCTATCAACCAGAAACCGGCGACTACAAAAACGGTATCAGCTGGGATGGGCCAACGGTTATGTCCATCGACAATTTACCCTGCGAGCTGTCTGCCGACGCCTCTGAACATTTTAGTGCTATTTTAAAGAACTACATACCGCACTTAATGCAACTGGATTTATCATTAGAGTTTGATGATCTGGAGTTACACCCAGAGCTGTATCGCTCGTTGATCGTTTACAAAGGTAAGTTAACGCCTAATTATAAGTATCTGAAAAAGTATTTATAATATTTAAGTATTAGATTTAAGCCAGCAGAGAGAGTGATCTGCTGGCAATCTATATTACTATGGACTTTACACCTCAGACTAAGGCGTAATATCCAAAGATATTATTCACACCGCCTATTGAATTGCATCCAACTCAATAAAGCTAAGCCGCTCTGGGCCGGCATAAAATACCGCCATTCCAGGCTTAATAGTCATGTCCAGCGGTGGATTGATTTCAAGTTCTTTGTCTTTAACCGCAATAACTGTGACGCCGTATTTTTCTTTAAGTGCGAAAAATAATGATTTATAGCTGACGGAAAAGTCTTCTTGCTTGGGAATATCCAGTCGGTACATATTCTGACCGGTTAAATTAGATATTAAATTTTGAACCACCGAGCAGGATTCGCGATCTTGCAGTTCTTGCGCCATTAAATAAATATTTGCGGGCAGCACTATTTGATTCAGCGAGGGATCATCGGCGGGCAAATTTTTGATTTTATCGGCGTGATCTTCATCCATTAAACAGCAAACCATATGCGCCTGACGGTTAATTTCTCTTAGGGCATAGGCGGTAAAAAAGGTTTGGTCGTCGTCTTTACCGTGAATGATGATGTTACGGGCCTTTGCCGCATTAGAGCGCGTTAACACATCCGTTGAAGCCAGCTCACCACGAATAAAGTCTACCTTTTGTTTTACCATGGGGTTTGATTCTTGCGTCAGTGAGCATAAAACAATTTTTTGTTCCGGGTTATCGGCCAAAAGTTCTGTGATCATTTTTTCGGTACTGCCAGTACGATAGCCCATAATGACCGTATGATTTTCGTAGTTCATATGACTAAACCCTTTTACTTTTCGATTTGCAATTTCAATAATGGTTTCCGCAAGTTTACCAACCACCAGGCCGATAATACCAATGCCAAAAAACATAATAACCCCGGCGGTAAAGCGCCCACCATAGGAGCCTGGCGCATAATCACCATAGCCTACGGTGGTGATAGTCACCGAGAACCACCAGGTATAATTATCAATAATGTCGGTTTCGTTAAACGCAGACATACTGATCCAGCCACCGGCGTATAACATGGCAATAGAGATAACAATAACGACCCAGGTATTTTCGTACAGACTAAACAGGGCATGTCGACAGAAGCGTTGAATTAAGACGAACATCATTCGTTGATCCAGCTCTTTTCAATATAGTGATGCAACAAACAGGGCTGCATGAGTGTATTTATACAAGGTGTTTCTACCGACAATTCATCTTTGCCAAACGCAAAAGACGCCGACAGTAATTCTGGTGTTATAAAGTCAGTGACAACATTAAATTGCTCTAGGTTTTTTAAACGCTGTTGTAATTGTTCGGGAGACTCCTGATGTGTCCAGGCGAGATAAAAGCCCCAGTCACCAAACGAAGGTATATTTTGCCGATAGGGCAGTACCGAATAACCAGCCGCTTCTAGAGTGGTACCAATGGCAAGAAATGCAGGTTTGGCGTGATAGGGTGAAGTCGATTGAATAGCCACAAACGCATCCGGTGTTAAATGTTTTCTTAAGGTTAAATAAAACTGTTTACTGTAAAGTTTGCTTAACTCAATGGAGGAGGGATCGGGCAGATCGATAAATACCGCGTCCCACTGTTGATTAGATTGCTTAGTAGCGAGTTGACTTTGATTAGCTTGTCTTAAAAACTGATCCGCATCAATATTATAAACGTTAACCGCCGCTACCCATTGAGATTCTTCTTGATCTCCTGTGTAAGGTTCCGAAAGATAAACACCTTTTTTCTGGCTCTGATCATTAATGTTAAGTTGTTCGGTTACTACATTGGCGTGACGAAAGGCATCATTATTTAACTTAACCAAGGTTTCATGGTTTGACGCCAGTTTGATCATTTCCGGATCCAGATCCACCAGCGTCACAGACTTGATATATGAATATTTATTGACTTCACGTAAAGCCAGCCCATCACCGCCGCCTAAAATAAGCACATGTTCAACATTGGGCGAGGCCGCCATTAAAGGGTGTACTAATAAATCGTGATAGCGTTTTTCATCAACGGATGAAAACTGGGCGTTGCCGTTAATGTACAAACGGGTATCGTTAAGTGCTTTATTATGGGTAATAACAATGTGCTGATAACGAGTGGTTTCTTTATAAACGATGGGGTCATCGTAAAACCGTTGCTCGAGTAAATTGCTGATGTCGCGATTTTGCATAAAGCCAAATATTAAAAGAGCTGCTGTTATCGCCAGTACAACCAGATGCAATAAAGGCTTGTCGATAATACGACGTCGTAAAAAATAAATAATGGTCAGTGTGGCAACGGTAAAGTTAAAGCCAGCAACAATAAAACTGATTTCCGTTAATGGAAAATTCTTTAATAAAAACTTGACCCAAATAACCGCACCAATAAATGCACCTACATAGTCCATGGCATAAACAATGGTGAGATTGGTTTTTAGTTTTATTTTGTGTTGCTCGATGATGCGCATCACCAGCGGAATTTCAAAGCCAATTAAAAAACCAATGGAGAGTACAAAGAAGTAATGCACCAGTTGAAAGTTATGTTCCAGATAACCAAATGCGGCGTAAATAGCCAGAGGGGCAAAGCCACCTAAAATAGCCATTAATACTTCAACAGCAATAAACTTTTGCAACAGGTTTTTATCGGACATTTTGTTTTGCACAAAACCCGATACACCCATCATCAACATCATACAGGCAATCACCATTGAAAAGTTTTCAATGGAATTTCCTAAGATGTAAGTAGTGATGGTGGCTAAAACATACTCATTCACCAATCCACTTGCGCCGGTAGAAAACATACAAAACGCAAGCAGAATGGGAAGAAAGCGGGGCGCACTCATAATGATATACAGATAGTGGCTGTTTGATTATTAATAAAACCAATCAAATAGCTCATAAAGTTATCCATCAATTTTCGATTATAGAATCGCATTACTGAGTAATAAGGCAACGCCAATTTTTGAAGCGGTTAACTGCACAACCGGAACCAGTTTATTTTCGGAGAGAATAGAAGATACATTGGTGGTGGTGATTATCAGTAAATCAATGATTAATTCAAAAATATACAATAGAACCATGCCGGCAAGGGCAATCATTAAAAAGTCCAGGGCCAATACTTGCAACGTGGCGTCTGGTGTATTGCCGGCAATGGCACTTTTAAGAATTAACGCGTAGGCAATAATTTTTCCGCCGACGTAAATACCAGAAGCAACCTGATTATCACCAATAGCGGTCATTAATTTAAAGCCGCGATGCGCCAGGTGTTCATAAGCAAGAATCAACACAACCAGTGTTAACTGACCGACCACAAAATAGGCCAGGCTGGAAACGATGCCACCGCCTTCACCATAAATACTGGAGTACGCAATGATACCTGTGGCCACCAGCATGCCAAATTCCACGGCACCCACGGCAATATTATTGTCTTTTAATGCCGTCATGTTTTTAATGCCGGGTAACACCAGCTTATCGGTGATCATTAATGAACTCACCATAAACAATGTTGCGAGGGCTCCATAAGTAGCCGTAGCTACTAAGTCTTGTGTTAACGAGCCTGTGCTACTGCCCGCCATCACCCCCATCATGGCAATCGCCAGCCCAAGCTGCGCACCGCTTCGGCGTAATCCAACCGCCAAATTGCCTCCGGCTATCATGTCGTCGGCTTTGTAATAGGCCGATGCTTTAAAATTCAATACCAGCTTTAAGCCCAGGGCAAAGCCGATATAAATAAGTGTGTATAAAAAATAAATACCACCTGTTTCAAACGTCATTGTGATCACCTTTATTTAAATTATTTGCCTGAGCGTGAAGGGCCTTTGCCCCGATAAGCACTGCCCGCACCACGAATGGAGCTGGCTACAGAAGATGTATTACCTGTTTGTGCGGCTTTTACGGCCGAGGGATTTCGGGTCGAAAATGAGCTGTTTTTGTATCGTGAATGAGAGTAGGTTGAGCGACCAAAGGTGCCGTATTCACGATTGCGTCCGTAATAGGTCGAACCTCGACCGCTTGAGTAGTAACCGTTCCAGTCGTTATAACTGTATCGACCGGGCGTGACAAAATCACCCAATATTCGGTACATGCCATAATAGAACCAGAAGGAAGAGCCACTGCTGTCCTGTCGCCATTCACCGTATTGATTGGAGCCGGTAGGCACACCATTGACCATGGTGGGTTTTGCAATAGCGGCCATACCGACGGGCTCTGCGGTTCTAATGGATTCTGACTCATAAAACCCGAGCGGCTTGGTCACAATCGCCATGCCAAGATTTTCGTAATTTTGCCAGAAATAATCATTTTTTACCGGCTGCCACGCTTGTTCAACGGCATTTCCATCTTCAATAACTGTATAGCGGTGATAAGTTTTGGCCTGTGTTCTATCCACCCAATATTCCGCGTAAGGGTATTTATGATTCCATTGGTATTTCTTTTTAATACCCAGCGCATCCCAACGATTTTGTGGAATTCGGAGTTTAAACTTTTCATTACCCCAGCTTCGCGTCATACGGGCCATGGGCTCTATCCGTAAGCTGTCAAAATACTCAAAAGTATTGCTATCTACTTTTACTGGCGGGTAACGCATTTGCGTGCCTTCACGACAATATTCACCTTCACACCAGTTGGCACGACCAACCGTAACAAAAAAATCTACCTTTTGATCCGTTAATACTTTAACGTAACTGCGATCCAGTTGTGCCAATAAGGTAATGGAGCTAGATAGATCGGCGTCGAACACTTCATAGGTGGTATCGACGGTTTGGTAGGCCTCTGCAAATCGTGCAAAGTCTGTGCTCGAGGCGTCAAATTCAGTATTAACAGTTTCTGCATTTTCTTGAATGTTATCTTCCAGAGATTGCAGATGGGCTTGTTTTTCTACAATGTCGTTAGCCTTGTCAGGGTAGCGTTTTGCTGTGTCTGCAGCCTGTCTAATAAATGAAGATAATGCATTGCTTGCCTGGTTCGCTTTAGACTGAGTCGATGAATGTATGGATTGTTTATTGTCACGACTGTTTAGCAATAAAGTTGCCTTTGCAAGTGGCTGCTCCGACAGTTGATTCGATTTTAATACCAGCTGTCGACTGTTTTTAACCGCTTCAACTAATTTGGGCACATCATCTTCGTGATCGCGATCCAATATTGGAACAACTTGATCGTCGTTAATTTTTTTTGCTTGTTCCAACTCTTTAAATGCATCATTGAACGCTTGTTGCCAGTTTTCTCTATCCGCATAAGGTTTAAGAAAATCCCAGTCGTTACTTTGTTGTAATTCATTAAAAGATTGTTTGCGGGATTCTATTTTTTGTTGTTGCCGTGACAGTGTATCGGCGAGTGATTCGGCTTCTTTTACATAGTGATCGGGTATGCTGACCGCCACACTGTAAATTAAGTAGCCAAATAAAAATATAATCGCCGTTATGGCAATAAACTTTTTGCCTTGCATTGATTACCCCTTGCTAATGCTTTTGTCCGAGTTGCAATACAACCACAGACGTTTCCTTAACGCTTCGACTGATAAAAGCTTCACGGGACGGTTTGTCGTCGTCTTCTTCCCAGGCTTCAACGGTTAAGAATTGATCATCATCGGATGCAAACTCATACATTCTGACCGGTAAAGGCGTAGCGTCGTTACTACGATAATACAGAGCCGCCCAGGTATCGTCTTCAACATAGTGGTAGGTTTTTCCCTGACAGGTGACCGAGCCCATTTCTTCGTCGGCTATGTACTCAAGCGCAGCACGGGTTAGTGGCTTTCCGTCAAACTGAATATCCCGTAACTTAACTTCAGCAAGTGTTTCACCGATTTCAAGCTCGTCATCGTATTCCCATTCAATGAAGGTCGATTTACCGGACACAAGATGCACCAGTTGCAACTCGGTTACCCAGTAATCGTTATTACGTTTTTTGAAATTATTCCACTTTACATCAAGATAACGAGAAACACCGGTTACCTTATAGGTTTCGTTATTTATGTCGAGATAACTGTGACTGTTTATAGACTGAACCTTTAATGCTGATTTATCCATAGGATTAAACAGCGTCAGCCCACGAACTTCCTGAAGCCGCTGTTTGATATCAAGCATTTTTGTTATCTCCCTGATTCTCAAGCTTTGCGTTCTCTTGAGCATCTGCTGTAGTGTCACTGTCTTTATTGTCTTTTAGAGTAAACGCATCGGGATCGTTTTTAATGGCTTGCTTGGTTGCATTTGCTTCATCACGTGCCTGACGACTGCCTGCAGCAACGGGTTCCAACTCTTTTGTCATTTGACTGAGACGATCACTCACTTCACGGGCTTTGGTAGTGCTGTTTGCCATGGTCTCATTGGCGGTATTAACGGCGCTCATCAGCTGATCAAAACCTTCTTCCAGTTTTTCAAGACCAATCACAGGGTTGTTGTATAAATCCCCAACATTTTGTGCGGCCTGATTCACGGCGGCGGCATTTTGCGCCATCATGTCACCCAGACCATCCTGAAACCCTTTAACCGCTTTTTCAACGGCTTTTTGCTTGGCAAGGGCGGCTTGAATTCGAAGTGCATTTTGCATAACCATAGGACCAACCGTTAACGCACTGTCGATTTGTTCACTCAACAAAGAGTTGGTGGCAATGGTTTGATCAATACTGATAAAGAACTGAACCGCGGCTTGCTCCATGGTACGTAAATCACGAATGCGGCGCATTGCCTGATTTTTTACCGTGGCTAATTTTTGTTGTTCCTGAGGATCATCACCGGCGGTTGCTTCTTGTTGCTCCACTTGTTCAATAAACAGTTCACCAATATAAATTTCGGCTTCAATTTCACGCTTTGCTTCGGTAATTTCATCGTACTGGTGTTCAAGCTCAATACTGGTTTCTAGTAATTCATCTTTACCCGCTCGAAGGCCATTAAAAATTTCATTTACGTGGGTTTGCATGGGTTGATAGCGCTGAATGAATCGTGAAATGGCTTTGCGCTTTATGCCTTTGGGCATCCAGGAAAACCACCAGGCGTTATGCAACGAATGTGGGTTTAATTCGTCCATGGTGGAACGCAATTCCAGTAACTTTTCACCCGTTGGTGATTTGCCTTCGAGACCGGCGAGTAAAGAGTTTACGCTGCCCGCCATTAAGTCGTTTGCCGAAGCCATTTTTTTCTGAGCAGGGGCGCCAATACCGTCAACCACACGGGAAAGAGCAGGGCCAGCTTTTTCTTTAGTGGTTGCAACTAATTCTTTTGCACGTGTTTTCAGGCTTTCAACTTTACTGCTTTCAGCCCACTTAGGCGGGGTAATTTTCGACATTAGGCTACTCCTGAATCATTATTAAATCGATGTTTAAGAAACGTGGCTTTGGCGTTAAATTCGCTTTCGTTTCGACGGGTCAGCATGCTTTCGACATCTTTAAGTTCAGTGCTGAGCGACGCCAGGTTAGATCGCATGGTGGCTATTTTTTCTTCATCCTGTCGCGACTCAGCGTTTAAGGATAGGTATGGCAATATGCATTTGTTTGGCAGGTACTCTGTGGCAATACGATTTACTGTCCAGGTAATTTCACTACCCGGTGTACTGGCTTCATTTATTGCGGGTATTAAGTCGACTAATTGATCAATGACCGCCTCACACTCTTTAGTAAGGGCTTCACTGATGGCCGATTTACGAATTTGTAAATTTAATGCCACAAGATCCTGCAATGGATCCGGCTGGTTAGTGGTCGATGCATCATCTGAGTTATTATCAGAACCGCTGGTGGATTTATTTTTCTTAATATAAAAAGCGGCAGCGATAATACCTATTAGCGCTATTATCAGAATTGCCCACATTATGTCCATTGGTAATACCCTCGAAAAAATAAAAGCCTGATAGTGGGTCCAGTAGTCCTCGCACCCACTGAAAATATTACACAAAAGTAATATTTTAAAGTCCGCTAAATTAACATATACCGGTAAACAGCACTACTGTTGCAACGATAGGTTAATAAATAAACGATAATCTTGGTTACTGATCATATTTACTCAGTAAGCAAGCCTCCCGATACTGTAAACATGTATGCTTTGCCATTAAATGGGATGATAGGTACCTTGCGTAGAGAGGGTTTGAGGGAGACTTTAAGAGGGAGTTTAAAAAGTGGCTTTGAGAGGACTGTGTGAGGGTAGAATTCAATTTATTCATATTATCCTTATAATCAAATCATTGTAATCATATCCTTGGAGTCAATTCTTATAATCAAATCCCTGAAATCAATTCGTCGTAAAGAGCATGTCGTAAAGAACATGTCGTTGAAAAAATAGCGATCTGGAAACGTTCTGCTATCGAATCATTCTGAAGATAAAAGCGCTGAAGTTTGCGACATTACAACAGCGCCAACTGGGCTGGCTGGTGGTTTTTAAATAAATCACAGTTAAGAGGTTGTGGCTTGCTCATATTGATCTGAAATTTTCGACAGGCGACCTGAAACCGAATTTTAAATAGATTGGCGAAAATACCGCTGCCAGTCATGCGTGTGCCAAATTCACTATTATTCAGCTGACCATTTCGCATGTCGTATAAATAATTTAATACTTTCTGTTTTCGGTAGGGAAAGTGTTGTTCCAGCCAGTCGCTAAACAAGGTTTTTAATTCATAGGGCAAGCGTAATAGCACATAACCGGCTTGTTCAACGCCTTGTTGGTGCACGGCGTCCAATAAGCGTTCAATTTCCTTATCGTTAATCGCCGGAATAATTGGAGCTATCATTGCAGTGGTTGCTATACCATTATCAGTGAGCTGCTTCATAACATTTAACCGGGCTTTGGCAGAGGCGGTTCTTGGTTCCATTATAGTTTTAAGACGATTATTCAAACTGGTTAAGCTGACACCAACCGACACCAGATTTTCTTTACTTAAATCTTGTAGTATATCCAGATCGCGCAGCACCAATTTACTTTTGGTAAGCAAACTCACGGGCTGCTTATATTCAAGACAAACCTGTAATGCCTGCCTGGTCAGTTTCAATTGCTCATCGATGGGCTGGTAGGCATCGGTATTGATGCCCAATGCAATGGGTTTGCATTGGTAACGGGGCGATTCGAGTTCTTTTTTCAATTGCTCAATAGCGTTATGTTTGTAAATGATTTTGGTTTCAAAATCGAGACCGGGTGATAAGTCCAGATAGCTGTGTGTGGGTCTGGCAAAGCAATAGATGCAACCGTGTTCACAGCCTCGATAAATATTAACGCTTCTATCAAATGGAATATCCGGCGATTGATTGTAATTGATAATACTTTTGCAGGTTTCCTTTATATAAACGGTTTTGGGATTTACTGTTAAATCAGAAGCAATATCTGAAGAAAGAGAGTCTTCTATAACAGTATCAGCTGAAACGGTATCAGTTGAAACAGTCTCCGCTGAATAAATATCAGGTAAGCCGGACAGTAAATCAGTCTGTTGATCAGCCGGTACAGATTGAATTAAATTTTCTGAATTAACCGCTTGATGGTGGTTACTTTTAACATGAGTATTTTTAACACCGGCTCTTTGGCTGCGTTTGTTTTGTGTGGAGGATTGAAAGTAGGACTCATTCTGAAAGTATTCAGACGTCTGCAGGCTAAATCGATTAGCCATATTGGATGAGCTACCGCGACCTTTTATAGGCGCGCTTACAGGTGAAGAAGCCGTTGTAGTATTGGGCTGTGACATAATCCTTGCTCCACATTGATGGATAGGTGCAAGGCAGGGGTTATTTCAGTATATTAAATTATAGCTACTTATGCAAGTAGTACTCTAGAGACTTAGTTCGCCACGTAAATCCAGTTGCATCTTCTGTTTAATTTGTTCCGTGTCTAACCCTAAGCTAAATAAGTAATACAGCTTGCTCAATGCGGCCTCTGTGGTCATATCAAAGCCACTGATAATGCCACACTGACTGAGTCGATTACCGGTTGCGTAGCCTTTCATATCCACACTGCCACGATAGCATTGAGTGATGTTAACAATAACCACATCACGACTGGCGGCGCGTTCAAGAACATCTAAAAATTGTGGATTATTCGATGGAGCATTGCCCATGCCATAAGTTTGAAGAATGATGCCCTTAATGGGATCGATCAACAGATTGTCAAGCATCTGCGCCGACATGCCCGGAAAAACACTGATCACGGCAATTTCAGGCGGCTCAATTTTTTGAACTTTAAACGGGCGGGTATTGGCCTGTATTAAAAGTTTGTGATTGATATCGATGGTTGTCCCCACCTTTGCCAGTGGTGGAAAATTTGGCGAACCAAAGGCGTGGAAGTTATTGGCATCTATTTTTTGCGCGCGGTTTCCACGGTACAGGCGATCATGGAAAAACAGTCCGACTTCTGGAATATGATAATTAGCCGCCAGGATCACTGAGGTGATCAGGTTATCGCGCCCATCACTTCGTAATTCACCAAAGGGAATTTGTGAGCCGGTAACAATCACCGGTTTATCGAGATCTTCCAGCATAAAGGATAATGCCGATGCGGTATAAGCCATGGTATCGGTACCATGTAATATAACGAAGCCATCAAAGTCGTGATAACGCTTTTTAATGTCTTCGGCAATGACAAACCAGTCTTGCGGGGTGATATTTGACGAGTCAATAAGATTGGAATACTCATTGATTTCAAAGTGGGGCATATCGTCACGGTTCAGATCCGCCAGCTGGTTTAACTCCTGCGTCAAATAACCGGCTTTGGGCGCAAAGCCCTGTTCGGAACGTTTCATCCCGATGGTACCACCCGTGTAGGCAATGTAGACGGATCGCTTTGTCATAATGCTGAATATCTTCCCGACGGTTTATGTATTGTGTTTAAAAACAGTTTGGCAGTGACGCTTTTATTCGATTCGCCCAAACAAAAAAGGCGAACATAATGTTCGCCTTTTGTATTGCGAGTACGCTTAGTTTAATCGATTACACAGTTACAGTGAATATAAGCGTGGTTCGGATCATTAAACTGCTGAACTTTCTTTAACTCAGATTGCATATCGAGCATCAGTTTATTCACCAGAGTATTTGGTTTAACTGATTCAGTTTCAATATTGTCTGAGGCCGAAGAGTTCAATAACTGCTTAATAAGCTGCTCATTTTTAGACAGCTCGCGCTTAACAAACCAGGTGTCGTATTGACCGTCTTCCAGTTCAGCACGTTTTGCAGCGGCTTTTATGGCATCATTAATGGAACCCAGATTATCAACCAGTCCAAGTTCTTTAGCCTTAACACCAGACCAGACACGACCTTGGGCAATTTCATCGACCGCTTCGGTTGTCATATCACGACCATTTGATACCAGCTCTAAAAAGCGGCGATAGCCATTTTCGATATTCGACTGAATGATTTCTTTAACTGGCTCGGAAAGCCCCTGACCAACATCCATTGCACCGGCCAGCTTGGTTGTGCCAACACCATCGCGATTAACGCCTGCCCAGTCCAGGGTACGCTCAAATGTAGGGATAAAACCGAAGATACCAATGGAACCGGTAATCGTGGTTGGGCGTGCCCAGATTTCATCTGCGTTAGCTGAAATCCAGTAACCACCGGATGCGGCATATGTGCCCATGGAAACAACAAAGGGTAAGCCTTGTTCTTTTGCTTGCATCAGTTCCTGACGGATGACTTCTGAAGCAAATGCACTGCCTCCGGGGCTATCGACACGTAATACAATTGCGGCTGTATTTTCGTTGGTGCGTGCACGACGAATTTTACGAGCCAATGTATCGCCACCAGCGGTGCCTTCTTTCGCATTGCCATCAACAATGGCACCTTTAGCAATGATCACAGCTACTTTTTTGCTAGTCGGGTTAACAATATCAATTGGCGGTTTGATGGCTTTTAAATATTTACGATGATGGATTTGCTTGTAGGATGTTTTGTCTTCGTTTTCACCGACGGCTTCCATCATCATTTTACGAAACTCAGGTCGTGTTTTTAATCCATCAACCAGTTTGTTTTCCAGTGCAATTTTAGAGAAATTGCCACCGTGTTGTTTCATGGCTTCTGGGTAGTTATTGATTTGAGTGTCGATATCTTCGGCGCTAATGCCACGTGCTTCAGCAATGTCTCTTTTAAAGCTTGACCATAAGTCGCCCAAAAAGGCTTTATTGGCTTCTTTGGCGTAATCCGACATATCGTTACGTAAATAAGGTTCAATGGCGCTTTTGTATTTACCTACTTTAAACACATTAGGCGTTACTTTTACATTCTCTAACATATCGGCGTAATAGGTTCTTACCCGGCTGTAGCCTTCGAGCAAAATGCCACCGTGAGGGTGCACATAAACTTCATCGGCCTGAGCGGCGATATGATACTGGGCTTGCGAGTAGAAATCGCCCATAGCCACTACTTTTTTACCGCTTTCTTTAAAGTCAGCAAAGCCGTCTTTTAACATTTCCAGCATAGCCGGACCAACGCTCACAATGCTTTGTGGGTAAATGGCGATCATGGTGATTCGATCATCTTCTTTGGCGTTTCTCAACACTTCAAGCAAGTCATAAATGCTTTCTTCGTTGGGTTGGCCGTTACCCATGGCTTCACCCAGCGCTTCTTGAACCGGATCAACAAATTGCGGTTGCTCGGTAATGATGCCTTTAGGTGCAAATACCAGTGCAGAGCCTTCCGGCACATCGACTTTATCGCCGCCACTGACAATTGAGACCAGAAAACTGATGGAAAGTATGAGTGCAATTAGTCCAAATACAACCACAGCGTTAACTTTAAACACTGTCCAGATGTAATAGAAAATTCGCCCAACTGTGCTACTAGGTTTATCCACGGTAACTCCCTAATTTCGTTATAAAACAAAAGGATAATTAAATGATCTAATGTATATTATTAAGTTAAGTTTAAAAGATTTATCTTTCAACGTTTGTTTAAGTACATCGAAGGAAGAGTTTATTACATATGTTTACCCATTATAAATGTTGCTAAATGTTAGCGCTGGATTTCTCCACAGGTGACTGTTAAAGTTCTATTAAGTGGTTAGACCAGAAATAAGGCATAACAATCGATGGATCAGAATCCCCATTATCCGAATTTACTGAAACCTTTAGACCTAGGCTTTACCCAATTAAAAAATCGTGTGCTGATGGGTTCCATGCACACAGGGCTAGAAGAGGAAAAGGGCGGCTACGACAAAATGGCGGCTTATTTTGCGGAGCGTGCAAAAGGTGGTGTGGCCTTAATGGTTACCGGTGGGATCTCACCCAACTTTAGAGGTCGGCTGGCACCTAACTCATCGCAACTATCGAACCGCTGGCAAGTAAAGAAGCATCAAATCATTACCGACGCAGTACATAAAGAAGGTGGAAAAATAGCTCTGCAAATATTGCACGGTGGCCGTTACTCCTATCATCCACTGAATTGCGGTCCCAGTGCCGTTAAAGCGCCCATTACTCCTTTTACCCCAAAAGCATTATCAAAGCGTGGCATTAAAACCACCATTAAACATTACATTCGTTGCGCTAAGCTGGCTCAAAAAGCAAATTATGATGGCGTCGAAGTCATGGGATCGGAAGGGTACTTAATCAATCAGTTTATTTGCGCAAGAACCAATCATCGCACTGATGAGTGGGGCGGCGAATATGAAAACCGTATACGCTTCCCAATAGAAATCGTAAAACAAATGCGAGAAGCGGTGGGTGAAAACTTTATCATTATCTACCGACTGTCCATGCTGGATCTGGTTGAAAATGGCTCAACCTGGGAAGAAGTAGTGCAGTTGGCAAAATCAATTGAGCAGGCCGGTGCCACTATCATCAATACCGGAATTGGCTGGCATGAAGCCCGAATTCCAACCATAACTACGTCCGTTCCGCGCGCCGCTTATACTTGGGTCACACAAAAATTAAAAGAACATGTGTCAGTTCCTTTAATCACTACCAATCGCATTAATGTGCCTGAGGTGGCTGAAGACATTTTATCCCGAGGTGATGCCGATATGGTGTCTATGGCTCGTCCGTTTTTAGCCGATCCTCACTTTGTGGCGAAAGCCGCTGAAGGTCGTTCTAAAGACATCAATATTTGCATCGGTTGTAATCAGGCCTGTCTTGACCATGTGTTTAAACAGCAACGTGCCACTTGCCTTGTCAATCCTAGAGCCTGTTATGAAACCGAACTGGTAGCAAGTCCTGCAACAGAGGTTAAAAATCTGGCTGTTGTTGGTGCAGGCCCCGCAGGAATGGCGTTTGCACTAGAAGCCAGTCAAAGAGGTCATAAAGTAACTTTATTTGAGCAAAGTCAAGAATTAGGCGGGCAGTTTAATATCGCGAAACAAATACCCGGCAAAGAAGAGTTCGAGGGAATGCTGCAGTATTATATCCATCAGCTTGAGCAATCATCGGTGGATATAAAGTTAAATACTAAAGCGGATATTGAATCACTGTCGAATGGATTTGATGAAGTGATTTTGGCTTCAGGCGTCACGCCTAGAATTCCGAAAATTGACGGAATCGATCATGAAAAAGTCTTAACCTATATAGATGTGATTAAACATCATAAACCCGTCGGCAAAAAAGTAGCGGTTATTGGTGCTGGCGGTATTGGCTTCGATGTTTGTGAATACCTGACCCATGAAGGCGAGTCGAATACATTACACCGCGATAACTGGTTAAAAGAATGGGGCGTCGATAAAGAATACAAACACCGCGGTGGCCTGTTGTTGAAAACCGAAGTTGATCCGTCACCGCGTAATGTCACCATGTATCAACGCAAAGAAACCAAAATGGGCAAAGGTCTGGGTAAAACCACCGGCTGGATCCACCGGGCAACACTTAAACACAAAAAAGTTAAAATGGTGACTGGCGCGCAATACGAAAGAATTGATGACTTTGGCCTTCATGTGACCGTTGATGGCGAAACTCAAGTCAAAGATTATGACAATATAATATTGTGTACCGGTCAACTCTCATTACGGGAGCTTCAATCGGACCTTGAACAAAAAAATATAAAAGTTCATTTAATTGGTGGAGCAGATGTTGCGGCAGAATTAGATGCCAAGCGTGCTATCCGTCAGGGAACCGAGCTTGCGCTAGCGATTTAAATATTTAGATACTCAGTCGTCAACAGAGTTAATCATGGTGACTGTTTAGCAATATTAATAAAAGGAAAACCTAATGCCACAGCATGAAAAAATAAATTATGTGGAGTTTCCAGCGAGTAATATAGAGCAAACCAAAGTATTTTTTAGCGAGGTGTTTGGCTGGCGTTTTACCGACTATGGACCCGATTACACAGCGTTTGCCAATGCAGGACTCGATGGTGGCTTTTATCGCTCAGAGCAATCATCCTGTACTGAAAATGGCAGTGCTCTGGTTGTGCTTTACAGTGAACAGTTAGAAATCACCCAAAACAATATAGAAAAAGCAGGCGGCACTATTGTTAAGCCGATCTTTTCATTTCCGGGCGGTCGCCGGTTTCATTTTTGTGATCCCAGTGATAATGAATTTGCGGTATGGTCTGAGTAATTATTAACAGGCTTTTAATCGTTCTGTCGATGTCTGTTAACTTTACAACGAGATTCTCTAATTCGAGCCTTATATTGAGTCGTTTCATTATTTTCTTAATACTAGCTCTCTTAATACCAAGTCTCTTAATAATAGGTCTCTTAATATTTGAATCGCCCCGGTAAATTCGGAGGCGGATTTGTTTGAGTTATGCTGCTGCATGTTCGGCTAATTGTCGATAATAGTTTTCCTCATATTCAACGGGTGGAATGTCACCGATAGGTTGTAGCAGTCTCTTGTTGTTGAACCAGTCAACCCAATCCAGGGTGGCAAGTTCAACTTGTTCAAGCCCTTTCCAAGGCCCATCTTTATGGATGACGCCTTTCGGCTTACCTCTTGCCCACAGTGCTTGCTCTAACGCATCTAAAATGAGTTGTGTTTGCATTGTTTTCATCACACGCCAACCAACAATCTTGCGTGAGAATACATCAATGACAAATGCTACATAGACAAAGCCTGACCAAGTGGCGACGTATGTGATATCTGCCACCCACAGTTGGTTTGGACGCCGTGCACTGAACTCTCTGTTAACCAAGTCTAATGGCTTATCAGCACTATCATCAGGAATCGTTGTAATACAGCGTTTGCCTCGACGAACACCCTCAATTCCTAGCACTTTCATCAATCGAACGATGGTGCAGCGTGCTACCGTAAAGCCTTCACGCTTCATCTGTTTCCAAACTTTTCTTGCGCCATAACATCGCCTGTTCTCTTGCCATACTCGCATGATCTCAGGTTTCAGCACTTCATCACGATGATAACGTGGGCAGCGTTGTTCTGGCTGTGCTTCCAGTGATTTACAACGGTAATACGTTGATGGTGCAATTTGCACAACACGACAAATCGGCTCGACACCATACAACGAGCGATACACATCAATAAACTGGATTATTTCTTTGGTTTGCGGTCGAGCTCCGCTTGGGCAAAAAATGCTGCGGCTTTTTTCAAGATCTCATTAGCTTGTTTTAGCTCTCGGTTTTCTCGTTCAAGCTCTTTTATTTTTGCGCTGGCATCAGAAGTTATTCCAGGTTTCTTACCTGAGTCAACTTCCATTTTGTTAACCCAAGCCCTTAATGTCTCAGGCGTACAACCTATTTTTGACGAAATAGACACCAGTGCTGCCCATCTCGACGAATGCTCATGCTCTGATGTTAAAACCATGCGAACTGCACGTTCGCGGACTTCTGGGGAATATGTTGTTCTTCTGTTCATTGGCTAATTCTCTCAAGATAATTAGCCTCCGACAAACCCGGATTGATTCAATTAAAAGTTTAAATTACTTTTAAGCCAGAAAGCACCAATCAAACTTGAGCTTGTTCTTAAAGGGGTTCTGGGGGAATTTAGCTCTAAAGTGACACTTTTCTCTATAGCTTTCTACAATGCGCACACGGCCAAAACGTGATTAAAATCATTCCGGAGAAACCAATTACACGAAATGAAATTGTAAGTGACTCAAATATCATAGATATACAATAAAATGAGATCGTTATAGCTAATAAACTGCTTAAAAAAATCTGCTGAAATTTCACTCTTTTCCTAAACTTGAAACGACTCTCTGTCTCTACTTTTATTCACAAGCAGAAGGTTCATGTTGATAACGACAGTCTGACTTATCAAGTATCTGCAAATTATCTCCGGATTTAAATTTTTCAATACTCTCAAATTGACGAAAATTCAACTCACTTATGACTGCAGTCTATCTATGAGGATATTCATCCCTGTCAATATCTAAAAGAACTTATTGAAGTTCTTCGTTTGTATATTTTGAATAATCAATACTCACAAATCTACTACCGATCAATTTAAAACTTTTTGCTTATCGATAGCGGCCATTAACGGATAAAATCTTGAGTTTCAATTATAGTCCGTTTCTTCCATTGTCTAGAGCAGAAATAGATGTTGAGCTCCGATCTAGTTGCTCAATACCAATATTGACAAAAAATGTTATATAAAAATAAATACCTTTTTATTAGAACTAACCTACTTGATAAAAACTTTTAAAGCGTTTAAGCCCTTCTCTCATAGCTTTCAAGGGGTGGTATTCTAAAATTTCTTGGACATTTGGTTTACTTAGCATATTTAGGTTTGAAAGTATTTTATTGCTTACATGATTACTTGTTATTTTACTTAGTACTAATATAAATAACTCTGGACTTCGGGTTTTAGTAATAAGCTCTGCTAGTATATCTTGATTATTAGTCTTTTCAGCAATCTTTACTCTATCTTCGTCTGTAAAGCTTAAGTTAGCGGCAAGCTTTAAGAGAACATCGTCACTGTCCTCCATGAGCACCTTAAGAATTTTCTCATCGGCTGAGTATTTAGCCGCTATTATCCTAACTTCTTTATCTCTAGCTTTTGAAGCAAGCTCCAAAAATTCCTTTTTGTAGTCATATTTACCATCTTTGTAAGAGTACCAGCACTGATTGTTAGCAGCTGCTATTCTTACTTCTTTTTCATCATCGTTAAGTAAACGACCTATTACAGCTTGATCCTTCAAACGGCTTGCTATTATTTTTCTTACCTTTGACTTGGAATCTTTACTTAATTCTTCGAGTACCTCTAAAGGAGTCTTCATATTTCCAGCCACAGCCAATCGTACACTCATAGATCGATCAGTTACAAGTTCACTTAAGAATGAAGTATCGTTGGTCTTTTTCGCTAATCTAGCTCTCTCGGTTGCTGGACCCTCGTTAGAAATAGAGCTTGATGTTGATTTAACTAGGGTGCTTGATGATGACATATTTTCACTTGCTGCAACTTTAACAGTTGTCACTTTATCGCAAGCTAAACTCTCTAATATTGTTTTTGGACAATTCTTATGCTTAGCAACCTTCTCTCTCACACCCGGCTTTTCGTCTCTCGCTAACATTTCAAACATAAAATGTATTAACGTGCTTCGTTCAGGAATGCGTTTGCGAGAGTTTGTATCAGGGTCCCTTATAAATGGAATAATATCGACAATAGGCGTTGTCCATGAACTGAGAGCCTGAGCTTGGCGTTTTTTATCTTTTGAGTTGATATAATACCTCGCAATAAAACCCGGGGCAGCGCCTTCACCAAGCCATTTATCTATCTTCCATTCTTTATAAGGCTCAGGCTTAATTGTTCTACCTTCTAATAGTGCCAACGCAACTTTAGGGTTTCGGTTTAAGTCATTGGGGCTATAATAAGCGTAGGCTGACATTAAATCGGTTGGGCAACTATCTGATTTTGATGCAATCCTAGAGATAAAACAATGTCGAGACGTTTGACCTCTCTGCAATCGACCAAACGATTGACTCTTGTTTTTTTCATTTGCTACAAGAACTTCTTTTAGGTGATGTTTCCAGGTTTTTTCATTTGCTTTTTTGGCTGGCTTTAAATCCTTAATCAAAGCGTAATGCACGGAATCATAACTCGTAAGATTTGCTAATTCATAGGCTGCATTTGCACCAGCTTTGGATGCTAGGTCCAGTTGTCTATTCTCAGGTAAACTAGGATTACTAGCTAAACCAATCTGCACATCTTCATTATCTATCTTGAGTAGCTTATCTAGCGAAGAAAGGGGCGTATTTTTATTAAATGCAACAGAAGATCGAACCCAAACCAACTCATCCACAGCGACTTGTTCAAGCGCTTTACTTGGAGTATTATAGTTAAAGCCAATTAAAAATCGTATACAAGGGTCTTCGGAAGAGGCTAGTTGCACTAGGCTCTCCGGTGCAGAAGCTGGGTCAATTGCTATTTTAACTGCATCGTTGAATTCTAACTCAGATATTTTTGGGGATTTAATATTCTCTTGCTTATCACGCATTTGATAAGCTATTACTGCTTCGTCAGGGCAATTTGGGTTATCGAGTGCAACCTTAGTTACTAGAAACTCTTTATCTTTTGTTAAATTTCCAATCACATTCGACGGAACGCTAGGATTAGATGCCAAAACCTGTCTAACAGTTTTTGCCGTATCGTTTGAAAGCCTATTATAAAACTCTTCCGGCAAATCTTTTCTTGCAGCAATTACTTTTCGTAATGGAGCACTTTTCGAGTATAAGTACTTCTTTATTATATCTTTACTTATCGGCTCAAGAGACATAATAAACCTTTGATAATCAGGCTCAGCATTTTCCATCAAGTAAGCTACTTTGTAGTATTCTGTTTTGGTTCTTGATATATAATTAGACCAACGGTACATTCGAGTTGGTATACTATGTTTTATCCGGCTATGCCAATTGGGGCCTGCCTTATATTTAGCTACCATAGGATTGGATTCGGCTGAATCTCTAAGACAGATCCAAAGCATAGCAAACAGGACTGCCGGACAAGATGGATTGGCGGCCACAGCTTCTGCGATTTCTTTCTCTCCATGGTGATACCTCAAAATACTTTCTAATTCATCCTCTGTCGAAGACGAATCTTTTGCTTTTTGTAAATCTTCATTAAAATTTGGCTTCCTTATATACATTCTTACTCCTAAATTAATCTAGTAACTTCACCAAATGGAAAGTGCTCAGCTGCATCATCGGTCGCAACCCAAAGCACAGGAATTTTGGGTTCTTTGGAAGGAAAATCTCCATATCCGTCAGTCAAATATATGCAAACGGCTTCTTCAAAATCATCTAAAGTTTCTTCTAACTTTCTAAAGAACACTCTAAAGTCAGTTCCTCCGCCTCCTTCTGCATCTACTAAATTCATATCGTGAAGTAGATCATAGGGGCCATAAACATCCGCATCTACAAAATATAGCTTGCCATTTATACAGGAATAGCAGCTTAAGATTGACTCAATCTCAGCTCGGAATTGAGCTAATTGTTCGTCACCTACAGAACCGCTCGTATCAACAGCAATATAAACAGTTAGTGATTCACCTTGTAGTTGTTCTAAGTACAAACCTTTATGTATAAATCTACGGTCAAAGTCGGAATAATCATAAGGTGTTTTAGTCATGTAACGCCAAAGCACAGTTTTCCAATCTAATTGAGGACTTACAATATCTTGAATAGCACGACTTAGCCCTAAAGGTAAATCACCCTGCATCTGACTACTCATTTGATCTACAGCTCTTGCGCTTAAAATTGCATTTTTCCAGTAAGCCTCTACTCGATTTCGTTCATTTTGAGAGCTTATGCTTTGATTGAAATCATTTACACGAATATCTTTAACTGTAGGATAAAGTAGTTCCAAAGATTTCGTCTGAATACTATGAGTGTCAGAACTAGAATTTATATTTTTGTTTTCACTTTCTAAGCCCGCGGCTTTAATCGAAAACAAATCAGAATCAGTTGTACTGGAAAGTTTCCTAGCTCTTTCTAGTAACACTGTATAGATATACTCAACAGATTTGTCAGAGTATCTTGGCTCGAATGCGGTTGCAGGGGGGCGCTCAAAATCGCTTTCTTCTATCATATTATTTACAACAATATCAGCCGCAATATTCCAAATGACGTCGTCTCTGTTACCCCGCCGAATACCATGTAATAGAGCACAATGTAAGGTTAAGTGCAGCAGAGTCCCTAACTTTTCTGTGGAGTTAATCCTAGAAAAGTAATCTGGGTTTATCCGTGCAACTTTTCCATATACATCAAAATATTCAACCCTACCGGTAAATTGATAATCCATGTACAATGATAAGGTTGCAAAAAAAGGATGTTTTTTCCGCAAACTAATTAGATAGCTGCTGATCTCGCTTTCCATTGTTTACTCTGGACCGTTCATCAGCTGTATGAAATCATTTAAAAAAGCCTTGAGCTTTGGCTCTTCCATAAGGGCTTTGTGAACAGGTTCTAACTCGCCCAATCTTCTTAACTGGGGAAAGAGATCTGTCGCAAATAGCTGAACCCATTCTGCGGGAGCTTTGTCTACGAGCCAGTTGAAACACTTAATCGCAGTTTCTGATTTTTTGCTACGTCCCACAAGTCCCATCACAGTCGCGTACCTCAGAGAAGGTTCAATAGGGAACTCTATAGAAAAATTGCCTTGGGCAACTTTATCTAGATCGGGGGTTTTTTCAATGATGTCCAGAAATGCATAAAATTCGGAGGCGGGACCAGTTCCAACCGCTGGCGCGATATCGAGTTCACTACTTTTCAGTATGTTAGCCATCTCCCAACTCCGTGGAGAAGGCCATGCGCTCTCTCCATCCATAATTTTATGCAATAAGTCTTCCCGAAAAGCAACGAATGCAATAATATTTTCATGAAAATTTTTCGTGTAAGCGAATTGACGGAAGTCTTCAGATGAAAGCTCTACATTTAAATGAATAAATCTATTAGCTAACGGGCTGGGCATATCATACACAGCTGATTTATGCTCCTTTCTATTTCCAGCAGCCCATACGAACCAGCCATCGGGTAGAATATAACTTCCTACCCGACGATCCAAAATGAGTTGTTGCGCAATACCTTGCATAGCAGGTGGAGCCATATTTATTTCATCTAAGAAAAGTATTCCCTTACCCTCTGTAGGAAGAAATTCTGGAGGCAGCCATGAGGAATGCTTATCCTTCGGTACAGGCAATCCTCGTAAATCTGTTGGAGCAAGTTGGCTTAAACGAAGATCTATAATATCGAGTCCATTACTTTGACACGCTTCGGTAACGATACTTGATTTGCCTATACCCGGCGCGCCCCATATCATTACACTCAATTTTATGTTCTGATTAATAATCTTAGACAAATATAAAGATAACTCAGATGGTTTCATACTATTTTAACTCTAATAAAAATAAATTTAATATTCAGGCCACACTTTAAAATCAACTAGAGCGTGTTGATTTTTGTTTATAAAGTAAGCAGGCATGATATTCAGGTATAATTTGTTTCGCCAAAAACCAACCACACCTGACTTATCATGCCAAGACTCATGCTAACAGATAACACCTGAAAACAACTAAAAATTTTAATGACTCATAGTGGTCGAGTGTACAATAAATACGAGCATAGGATGACACTAGAAGGCATTCTATACCGCATGAGAAC
>NZ_QGGU01000020.1 GCF_003148745.1 Pleionea mediterranea
GTTGCGGCGGTGTTGTTGTTGCCGGCATCGTCCGTCGCCACATTGGCGTTCACATCAAGAGTGACCGCGCCTTCGGCGGTGGGCGTAATGGTCGCGGTGTAGGTATTACCGTCCACGGCACTGAAGTTACTGACGCTGGCGTTGGTGGCACTGATGTCTCCGACCACAAAGTTGTTCACGTCTTCGGAAAACTCAAACGTTGCGGTAAACGCGGCGTTGCTGTCCGCCGGTACATTCTGGATGACCACACCCGGATTGCTGATGTCGTAGTTGGCAACAGCCTGTGTCGCAGCGGTGTTATTATTGCCCGCATCATCCGTCGCCACCGATGCATTCACATCCAGGGTGACATTACCTTCGGCACTGGGGGTTATCAGTGCGGTATAGGTATTGCCATCCACGGCGGTAAAGTTGCTCGCAGTACCATTACCCACCGTAATATCGCCCACCACAAAACCATTGACGTCTTCGCTGAATTCGAAGGTGGCGGTGAACGATGAATTGGTGTCAGCAGGCACATTCTGGATCGCCACGCTCGGCTGAGTAATATCGTAGTTGGAGGTGGCCTGAGCGGCAGTATTGTTATTGCCTGCGTTGTCCTGAGCCACATTAGCATTAACGTCTATTACAACATTGCCTTCGGCGGCCGGAGTGATGGTTGCGGTATAAGTATTGCCATCAATCACAGTAAAGTTACTGGCAGCACCATTGGTGACAGAGATGTCGCCTACCACAAAATTGTTTACATCTTCACTGAACTCGAAGGTAGTCGTAAAGGCACCATTGCTATCTGCAGGTACATTCTGGATCGCAACGGTAGGATTAGTAATGTCATAATTAGCGACGGCCTGAGTTGCGGCGGTATTGTTATTGCCCGCATCATCCGTAGCCACCGACGCATTTACATCCACGGTGACATTACCTTCCGCAGTTGCCGTAATAAGAGCCGTATAAGTATTTCCATCAACTGCTGTAAAATTACTCGCAGTACCATTACCAACCGTGATATCGCCCAACACAAAATCATTGACGTTTTCGCTGAACTCAAACGTGGCGGTAAAAGAATTACTGTTAGTGTCTGCGGGTACGTTCTGGATCGCAACGGTAGGATTGGTAATATCATAATTAGCCACGGCCTGAGTTGCTGCGGTATTGTTATTGCCCGCATCATCGGTAGCCACTGAAGCATTTACATCGACGGTGACATTGCCTTCCGCAGTTGCCGTAATAAGAGCCGTATAAGTATTTCCATCAACTGCTGTAAAATTACTCGCAGTACCATTGCCGACCGTTATATCGCCCAACACAAAATCATTAACATCTTCACTGAATTCAAAGGTGGCGGTAAAAGAATTGCTGTTGGTATCGGCAGGCACATTTTGGATAGCAACAGTTGGAACCGTGCTATCAATAGTTAATTCATTAGAGTCCGCATCTTGGGGTGAGGCATTGCCAGCTGCATCGGTTGCCACAGCAACCACCTGATTCACACCATTCACGTCGGGATTAAAAGTGCCGCTGTCTGGCGTAACGGTTCCAGTATCCAATGACCAGCTGGTATCAGACTCTGCAACCACAGAAAAAGTAGCGCCACCAACGGTCACGCTAACGGTTGAAAAAGCTTCTGCATTACCGGTAATCACCGGTGTTGTGTCATTGGTTAATTGAGAATCAACGCTTGGCGCTGCCGGAGGCGTGGTGTCGAGCTGGGTTTTGTCTTCTGAAACAAATGCAGTATCAATATCACCATCAAACAAAAAGTTTCGGCCGGTAGAATTATTAATAGAATAAGTAACAACTACAGCATCTGTTGGCTGAAAATCTACTCGTACCTGATTTTCACGAACACTAGTAGCATTTTGAGAATTATCATTTCCGGTAAAATCAATGGTTGTTCCATTATCTGTAACAACTATAAAAGTCCCCGGATCAGACTCTACTGCATATGAGGCAACTTCTGCTTTTTGTACTGTAGCCATTTCACTGGAAGCTAAGTCAATATCTTTAAAAACCGAAAGAGGAATAATAGTAATTGGTGTGCCAGTATCACTTACAACATCATAACCAGATTCATAAAACTCATAACTTGCCGTTACGCTACCAACTCCACCAGAAGCAATTCTGACTAATGCATCATCACCACTAGTAGAAACTTGTAAGTCCGTAAGGTTGACTTGACTAGTAACTCTCAATACAACATCAACACTTTGTCCATTCAAAGATCCAACATTTGTCCAATGCCAACGAGAGCCTGAGTTAGCAGGCGTACCAGAAAACACCAGCTCCGTCGCACCATGAACTGCTGCACTTAAGGTTAATATAAGAAGGAATAAAAAAGACTTTACATATTTAACGGCAAAAAACATAAAAATTTCCTATTAAAACAATCAGTAACAGCACAGAAGAGTCAAAACCAATTGATTATCTATAGCCAACAACCAAATCTAAAGAACGACAGATTGGTGTTAAAAGCTCACTCAAAAAGAAACGCTTCAAAAAATATAGAACAAAATTATTCAAATGCTGTAATTTTTTAGACTAAAAACTAATATTAATTACGTTTTTATCCCAAAATCAGATTCAACAAATTAAAAATAATTTTTAATTCTAAAAAATCAGCGTTGCTTCATTAAATATCACTAAGCAGATCAGCCAATTAGAGTTAACTTAAGAATAGGCAACAAATAGGAATTACAACATAGGGATAAACCCCTATGTTGTTGTAATAATGTTTTGATGGAATGTATGAAACTGGAAAGATGAACCTGAACAGGCTTGATTCTGGTAAATTTTTTAACGAGTAAGATTTTACTATTTAAAGAAGGAACACCTCGCCCATCGATATGAGAATGATTATCGATACTGTTTTAAAGTTTTTGCTACCTCTGAAATTAATGCAGGTCCCTGATATATAAAGCAGCTATAAATTTGAACAAGACTGGCCCCGGCTTTAATTTTATTCAGAGCACTATCGCCATTATAAATGCCACCAACACCAATGGTTGGTACCTGGCCTTTTAGTGCTTCATTTAACTTGGCGAGCACCAACGTACTATCGTCCACCAGGGGTTTACCACTTAAACCACCCGTTTCATCAGCGTAGGCTTGCCCTTTTACTTTTTCTCGAGACAAGGTGGTATTTGTCGCGATAATTCCATCAATTTTGTGCGAGACAAAACTGTCGGCCACTTGCTCGATTTCGTTGTCGGCTAAATCGGGAGCAATTTTTACCAACACAGCCACATGTTTATTATGCTGCTTTGCTAACGATTGTTGCTTTTGTTTGATGGATTGAAGCAAATGATCCAGTACTTCGCCAAATTGCAGATCACGCAATCCGGGCGTATTCGGCGATGATATATTTACCGTAATATAATCGGCGTAGGGGTAAACTTTTTCCATGCCAATCATATAATCATCCACCGCTTTTTCTTCCGGTGTATTTTTATTTTTGCCGATATTAATTCCTAACACACCGGAGTAATGAGACTGCTTCACATTCTCAACCAATTGATCGACACCGTCGTTGTTAAAGCCCATTCGATTTATAATTGCCTCAGACTCTGGCAAACGAAACATTCTTGGCTTGTCATTACCGGGTTGCGCCAGAGGCGTAACCGTACCCACTTCAATAAAACCAAAACCCAGCGCACCGAGTGCATCGATATAAGCGCCATTTTTATCCAGTCCTGCCGCAAGACCGACGCGATTTGGAAAGGTCAGCCCAAATAACTCAAAGGGATCTTCAACCATTGGTTGCTTTAATAAAAACCGAAATGGAGAGTCCTGAAGCTTTCGCATCATCGACAAAGAAAAGTCGTGTGCTTTTTCAGGATCCATAGAAAAAAGCAATGGGCGTAATAACGGGTAAGCTGAGTTTATCATGTTGGTGACTTAACGATGGTTTTATGGCTTTGGGTTTAACAGCAAGCTTGACCGAGCCGAATATACGACTCGATCATTTTATTGCCTGATTAGTTATTCTTGAGTGACTTATTCTTGAATAACGTTTACTTAAACTATTTTTTCTTTGACTTCTTTTCTGACTCAACCCACTTGCCGTTTTGGTAGTGCGCTGTCCAGCCCGTCGCTTTACCGTCTTTTTCGCTCATGACATATTGCTCTTTGTTTTTGCGAGAAAAACGGATAACGGCTTTATTGCCTTCTTTATCTTCTGTGGGTGCTTTGGTTAAATAGTCAAACTTGGGATCCAGTTTATCTTTTACCGATAATACTTCTTCAACCAGTGGCGGCCGAGTTTCTCGGTTTTTTGGAAACTGGCTCGCCGCCAGAAAGATCCCCGATGCACCATCTCTTAGCACGTAGGTATCTTCTACCTTTAGGCACTTCAAGTGCGGCATTGGTATGGGATCCGCTTTTGGTGGTGCAGGCTCACCGTTTCGCAGCAATTTACGAGTGTTTTTACAATCGTCGCTGCTGCAACCAAAATATTTTCCAAATCGGCCCGATTTTAATTCCATATCGGCACCGCATTTATCGCATTCGATAATGGGACCGTCATAGCCTTTTATTTTAAAGGTGCCTTTTTCAATTTCATGGCCGTCACAGTTCGGTGAGTTTCCACACACATGCAAGCGGCGGTTTTCATCAATTAAAAACGAATCCATCGCCGTATCGCATTTTGGACAACGACGCTTCAACCTTAAATTTCTTGACTCGGCTTCTTCGTCTTTATCCACCGCTTCGGCTTCATCACCGGGGATTAAGTTGATAGTGTTTTTGCACTGCTCATCTTTCGGCAACGCATAACCGGTACAACCTAAAAACACGCCTGTCGTTGCCATACGAATGGCTAATTTATTTTTCTCACACTTTGGACAGGTCATGTCGGTATCAACAGCCTGATTGTTTTTCATGCCGCCTTCTTCTGGCGCTTTTTCCGCTTCAGACAACTTTTTACTGAAGTCTTTATAAAAGTCGTTCAGTGTGTCTTTCCAGTTTTTTCCGCCACTGGCGATCACATCAAGATTCTGTTCCATATTGGCGGTAAAAGAATAGTCGAGCAGATCAGTAAAGTTTTCACTCAGTCGATCGGTGACAATTTCACCCATTTTTTCGGCATAAAAACGACGACTGCGTAAACTGACGTAGCCCCTATCTTGAATGGTAGAAATAATAGACGCGTAAGTCGAAGGTCGACCAATACCTTTCTTTTCCAATTCTTTAACCAGAGCCGCCTCACTGTAACGGGGCGATGGTTTGGTAAAATGTTGCTTTGGTAATAGCTCTTTGAGCGCAACATCATCACCTTTATTTAAATCGGGCAAGGTAATGTCGTCGTCGCCTTTTTTCATCGGTGGCTGCACGCGCGTCCAACCATCGAACTTCATAACACGACCTTTTGCTTTTAACTCATAGTCGCCAGCTTTTGCCGTTAAGGTAGTGACATCGTATTCGGCGTTGGTCATCTGACAGGCAACAAACTGACGCCAGATCATATCGTAGAGTTTAACCGCATCCGGCTCCATGCCCATTAAGTCTTTGGTGGTGGTACCTACATTAGAAGGACGTATGGCCTCATGCGCTTCCTGTGCACCATCTTTATTGGCGTATCGCACAACATCGCCGGTTAAATACTTATCACCGTAAGAGGACTGAATATGATCGCGACAGGCGGTTAATGCGTCGTCGCTTAAGAACGTCGAGTCGGTTCTCATATAAGTGATGTAACCCGCTTCATAAAGCCGCTGCGCCATCATCATGGTTTTCTTGACCGAATACTTTAATCGGGTACTCGCCGCTTGTTGTAAGGTAGATGTGATGTAGGGCGCACCAGGTTTGCTGCGAGAGGGGCGATCTTCTCGTGCCACAATCGATAAGTCAGACTTTTCCAGCGCCTTGATGTCGGCATTCACTTCATCTTCTGACGTAGGTCGAAACTTTTTGCCCTGTTTGGTGGCCACCTGCATGCGCAAGGTGCTTGATTTTGCTTTTACATCCGCCTGTAAGTCCCAGAACTCTTCCGGGATAAAGGCTCGTATTTCTCGTTCTCGTTCAACAATTAACTTTACAGCGACGGATTGAACGCGACCAGCAGACAATCCACGGGAAACTTTTTTCCATAACAGTGGCGACACCATAAAGCCCACCACCCGGTCGAGAAATCGTCGCGCCTGTTGCGCATTGACGTAATTCATATCGAGGTGTGATGGCTTTTCAAATGCGGCCTTAATGGCTTTTTTGGTGATTTCGTTAAATACTACACGCTGAAATTTATCATCCTCACCGCCAATAATTTCTTTTAAATGCCAGGCGATGGCTTCCCCTTCTCTATCCAAATCCGTTGCGAGAAAGATTTGATCAGCATTTTTGGCTTGAGATTTTAATTCTTTAATGACTTTTTCTTTTCCCGGCAAGGCTTCGTATTGAGCTTCCCAATCATTTTCCGGGTTAATGCCCATACGTTTAAACAAAGCCTGTTTGGCTTTCTGCGCTTTGTGTTTGGCTTTTTCTTCGGGCGGTAGTTTTCGAGTGATCGCCGCCTGACGCGCGCGCTCTTTAGGATCGACCGGAGTTTTTGAGCCGCCACCGGTTGGCAAATCTCGAATATGACCAACACTCGACTTAACCACAAAGTCTTTACCGAGGTATTTATTGATGGTTTTTGCTTTCGCAGGTGACTCTACTATAACCAGTGATTTTCCCATTTGAGATCAAAGTGCTCCGAATATTTTTGTTTTCAGTGGCTTTAAACTGCGGCTGCTTATATGAATCGCCGCTCACTGTTCAGTCATTTTATGGCTCGCCAGTGGCATTAATTGCCCTATAAAGACTGGCTCTATTGCGATGCAGTGTAATTTGTTTTTCAATTGAATCAAGTACAACGCTTATTTATTTTTGGATGAAAAAAACATTTAAATCAATTCTTTTTTATTATTTTGAGATTTAGTTACATAAAAAAAGGAAAGCCAACCGCTTAGCTTTCCTTTATATTTCAATAAGTTAAAGACTTAAAATTGCTGCAATATTTTTTTAACTGTCGTTCAATATTGCAACCGGTGGCAAAGATAAAACTTTTCGATTACCTATTGCACCGGCAGGTACCACCATCAGGAGTCCGGCAACTGGCGCTGCCAACCATATCCAAGCATGCCAGACAGCGTCCATTTTAAAAATATAGGTATAGAGTGCAAACGCCAGACCTTCGGTAGCAATGGCCGCCATACCGCCAGATAAAATACCCAGTACCCAGTATTCCACCAGAGTTGTTTTACGGATAAAGTCTCGACGCGCACCGAGTGTTTTTAAAATGGCCGACTCATAGAGTTTTTCATCCAGAGTGGCGCGGGTGGTTGCAAACAATACTGCTAATCCGGCGAGAATAACAAACACCAATACCATCTCAACGGCCAGTGATGCTTTCTCAAGCACACTTCTCACCTCATTGAGGATGAGATCCAGCTCAATCACAGAAACCGTCGGAAACTGGCGTACAAGCTCATTCAGCACAAGTTTTTGATCCGGAGGCAGGAAAAAGCTGGTGATGTAGGTTGATGGCATTTCATCCAGCGCACCAGGATTAAAAATGACATAAAAGTTCGGCTGAAATGAATCCCAGTCAACTTTGCGGATAGACGTAATGGGTGCCGATATGGTTTGCCCGCCAATGGTAAAGGTCACTTCATCACCAAGGGTAAGATGCAAAGCCTCCGCCATTTTTTGTTCCATTGAAATTTGCGGTTCGGTGGCATCTCTCATGTTCCACTCGCCTTGTTCAATAGAGTTGGCCTCTGGCATTTCGTTACGCCAGGTTAAGTTCAGTTCGCGTCTTAAGGAGTTATGGTTCTGCGCCTTTTCGGGCAAAACCTGCTCCGGTTTTTCGCCATTCAACTCGGTGACTCGCCCACGTACCATTGGGAAGATATCAGCGGCTTTAATGTCTTTACTGGCGAACAACTGGTGTAAATCGTCAACATCTTCTTGCTGGATATTCACCAGAAAGTGATTCGGTGCATCGGCCGGAAGCTGCGCTTTCCAGTCAGCGATAAGTTCGTTTCGCAATAAAAAGATGGTGAGGATCAACGTCAGTGTTAAACCGAATGCGGTAATCTGGATCAGTGACGCGCTTTTGTGACGCTGCAAGTGCTCAACGCCAAACTTAACCGCTATGCTGCGTGTTTGTGACCAGCGACGCGCCAGCTTTAATAAGCCACTGGCTGCCAATAAACTGATCATGGTTAAAACGCCACCACCCACAACAATCGCCAGTACCAGTTTCAAATTTTGCGCGTACCAGTAAAGCACCAGCGACAATGCAAACACCGCTACCGAAACAATAAACCAACTACTGAGATTCACCGGTGCCAAGTCTCGCCGTAGAATTCTCATGGGCTGTATCGAACGGATACAGATAAGGGCCGGTAATGCAAAGCCGATTAATACGGTTAATCCTGTCACCAGACTAATCAGGAAGGTAGCCAGTTGCGGTGCCGGAACTTTTTCCGGTAACAGATCGGCCAACGCTTTAATTAACACTTCGTTCACCAGATAACCACTGGCGCTGCCCAGTAATGATCCCGACAAGCCGGCCAGAAGCAACACCAGACAAAAAATGCTCAGTACCTGATTTTTCTTCAGACCCATACAGCGCAGCAATGCACTGTGATCAAAATGTCGGTTAGCGTAACGGTTCGCCGCAATGGCGATAGCAATACCACCGAGTATCAATCCAAGAACGCCAGCCAGATTCAGGTAATTTTTAGCCCTTCCCAGTGCCGAGCCTAATTGCGGAGCTCCCGAATCGGCGCCCAGCAATCGCTGTGACTTGTTCAACTCGCTCTCAGCCCACTGATCAAAATCGCTTAAAGCAGACTCACTGCCGGATAACGCCAGTCGATAACTTAAACGACTGCCCGGCTGCACTATATCGGTGGAGGGAACATCGTTAATGTTCATAATCAGAGTGGGTGAGAAATTGAAAAAGCTGCTGCCGCCCGGTTCAACCACTACCACACCTGCCACTTTCATGGTTGCCACACCCACCTGTACCGTATCGCCCACTGACAACTTCAATAAGTACAATAAACGGTTCGACAACCATACCGTGCCGGACTCTGGCGCACCGCGAGTAAGTTTGCCTTCACCAAAAGCCTTATCGGCTATTTCAAGACTTCCGGCCAGTGGAAACTGGGCATCAACGGCTCGCACCGTTGCCAGATGAAACTCTTCTTCTGCCACCACAACACTGGAAAACCACAATAGATCGGACGTATTTAGCCCGAGCTCACTGGCGTGTTCGGAAAACTTGGCATCGATTGGCCGAGGGCCGGATATCAGTCGATCAGCCCCCAAAACTTGTGCGGCTTCTTTAGTCATACCGCGATCTATACGATCGACAAGAAGCGTAATCGCAGTTAACCCGCCTATGGCAACCCAGAGGGCAAAAATCAGAATTCTTAGCTCACCACTTTTCCAGTCGCGCCAAAATAATTTCCAGGCTAATGACAGACTAAGCATGTGAAGCCTCGCTATCAGATGCATTGTCGGATTGTTGTTTCGTTTGCCTGTCCGATTGCCCAGATGGCTGCCCAGACGATTGTTTCGCTTGATTATCGGAAACCAGTTTGCCAGAGGACAATTCGAGCTGACGATCACAACGCTCCGCCAGTTTTAAGTCGTGGGTTACCAGTATTAAAGTGGTGCCTTTTGAGCGATTCATTTCAAACAAAATATCAATGATTTTCTGTCCGGTCTCTGTATCCAGATTGCCGGTCGGCTCATCGGCAAACAGGATTGCCGGTTCTGCGGCAAATGCTCTGGCAATGGCTACGCGCTGCTGCTCTCCGCCACTCATTTGCTTAGGATAATGATCCAGACGATCACCCAGGCCAACCCGCTCTAATAGCTCTGCTGCTTTTTTTGAGACTTTTTTGCCACCTTTTAGCTCCAGCGGCAAGGCTACATTTTCCAGAGCCGTCAGTGTTGAAAGCAAATGGAACGACTGAAACACAAAGCCAACGTTTCGCGCTCTAAAATCAGCCCGTTGATCTTCGTCCAGATCAGTAATGTTTTCATCGCTTAAAATGACCTTTCCCGAACTCGGCGTGTCTAAACCTGCCATAAGGCTGAGCAAGGTGGATTTTCCCGAACCCGAAGCGCCAACAATGGCAACGGATTCTCCTTCGCTCACCGAGAAAGAAATATCATTTAATATGGTTAATTCACCGGAATGGGTTGGTACTTGTTTTGTTAATTCACTCACTGATAGCATATAACGATCTTCTATTGTTTACTTTATGGGACAAGACTACATGAAAAAGTTTATGACGTTGAGCCACATTTTGTTAGTGGTTGTTTCATTATATACGTCAACGTCTGCCAGTCAGACCTTATTAATTTTAGGCGACAGTCTCAGCGCTTCCTACAATATTCCCCTCGAAAAAGGTTGGGTGCCGCTACTTGAGGAACGGCTGCAAAATGAATTTCCTGATATTTCGGTCGTCAATGCCAGCATCAGCGGCGAAACCACCGGCAATGCATTAAAACGCCTTCCGGCCCTACTGGACAAGTTTTCACCGTCAACGGTAGTGATAGAGCTGGGTGGAAATGACGGTCTGCGCGGCTTTAAACTGGCGCAAATCAAACAAAACCTGGAGCAGATGATCACACTCTCCAAGCAAAGTGGTGCTAACGTAGTGTTAACCGGCATCCATATTCCACCAAATTATGGCCCTGCTTACACACAAATCTTCTACAACGCTTATAAAAATTTATCCGAGCAATACCAGACTGAATTTGTGCCATTTATTTTAAAAGACATTGGCGAAGATCCTGATTTAATGCAGGCTGATGGAGTACACCCAACCGCCGAAGCCCAGCCGAAAGTATTGGAAAATATGTGGCCACACATTAAAAGAGCCTTAAAAAGCGCGCAATAAATTTATTATTAATTTGATAGGCTGGCCATGTCATATGTTTTAAAGCCCTCTCATTAAATATCCCCTCATGGCCTGAGCTTGGGGATAAATATTAAAATTACCTGCGCCCATAAAAAAACAGCAACCACCGAATAGTGATTGCTGTTTTTTGTTTTTCAGAGCGCTGTGGAATTAATCGCTTTCGTTATGATTCACCCACAACCTTGGCAACACCTTTTTCAAGCGCTGCAAGCCCCAGTTCAATTTCTTCATCGGAAATTAATAACGAAGGCGCAAAACGCAGTACATTAGGTCCGGCCATCAACAATAAAGCACCTTGCTCCAGAGTTGCATTCATAAAGTCTCTGGCACGGCCTTTGTAGGTTTCGTTCAATGCAGCACCAATTAATAAACCCTGGCCTCGAACTTCAGAAAATACATTGTATTTTTCATTAATCGCCGACAGTTTTTGCTTAAACTTTTCATGCCGAGCTTCAACACCCTGTAAAACCTCAGGGGTATTGATTACATCAAATACCGCACTGGCAACCGCGCAGCCCAGAGGGTTTCCACCATAGGTGCTGCCATGGGTGCCAACCACAAAACTTTTCGCCACTTTATCTGTGGTTAGCATGGCACCAATAGGGAATCCACCGCCCAATGCTTTTGCTGTGGTTAAAATATCGGGAGTAACATCAGTGTGCATGTAAGCGTAAAGTTTTCCGGTACGACCCATGCCCGATTGGACTTCATCAAATACCAGCAATGCATTGTGTTGATCACACAATTCTCGAACGCCTTTAACGAATTCGGCATCAGGCACAATAATCCCGCCTTCACCCTGGATCGGCTCCATCACCACCGCACATGTTTTGTCAGAAATGAGTGCTTTTAATGAGTCGAGATCATTGTAGGTGGCATGTTTAATACCGCCCGGCAAAGGTTCAAATCCCTGAGTGTATTTTTCTTGCCCGCCAACACTGACCGTAAACAATGTACGACCATGGAATCCCTGAAAGAAAGAAATAATTTCATTTTTTTCACTGCCATAATTATCGCTGGCGTAACGACGTGCCAATTTAAAAGCGGCTTCGTTTGCTTCTCCACCTGAGTTTGCAAAAAAGACTTTTTCAGCGAAGGTCGCATCAATCAGCTTTTGCGCCAAAGATAAAGCGGGCTCATTAGTAAACACATTACTCATGTGCCAAAGTTTGTTTGCTTGTGAAGTTATCGCTTCAACCATAGCCGGATGACAGTGTCCCAGAGCATTAACAGCAATCCCTCCGGCCATATCAATGTATTCATTGCCATTGGTATCCCAAATTTTACTGCCCTTGCCTTTTTCCGGGATCATTTGCATAGGCGCATAGTTAGGAACCATAACGCTGTCGAAGGTATCTCGAGAAATATTACTCATCACTAAACTCCGCCGTAAAGATTAAATCGTTTTCCTGACATTTATTCAGGAGGTTTTAAAAATAAACGCTGCTTCAGATTTTTATTTTGAATCAGGCTTTTTGACTATTTAAATCAAATTCTAATGGTTAGCGATCACACGATTAAGTGACATCACTTATGAGTAGGACTAAAGATTTCTATTCATTCACTTTAGCCAAGTCAAACTGTCCTAACATGGACTGTCAAAACAGCTCTGTCAAAACATGTCTTACTCATCAAATAAGCTAACGAGTTTACTATCTCAAACTCAAAATATCGAAACCCGTTATGTTCGCGGTTTTAACATGAATTTTCCAGTTCTTTTATAAAAAAATAAATATTCAGGCATACCTGTATATTTATTCAGAAACACAATTGCGTTACCTTCTCGCTACTTTTATGGATATAATGTGCGGCTCGAGTTTTTGAATCTGCGGCATTATCATTAGAATAATGTCTTCTTGATACAAGAAAATAGTCATGGAATACAGAAGCTTACAATTTCTGTAGAAGTGTGCGGTTTATAAATTTGGTGTATAAAAATATTCACACCTGATCATTAAGCCTCTCTCTACTAGACTATTAACCTCTTACATTAACTCAATAAATCCGCTCAATTTAATGCATAGGAGTAAAGCCGGATATGATGCTATTTCGCCCAGTAACACAGGACGATGCCGATCAAATCGCTGCGCTTGCACAACAAACAGGTACAGGCTTAACAACATTGCCTAAAGATCCTGAAAAGTTGAAACATAAAATTGCGTTATCCATTGAGTCTTTTGCTGCAACAGTAGAGTACCCCGGAAAAGAGTATTACCTGTTCGTTCTGGAAGACACGACGACAGGCAAGGTTGTAGGCACCTCTGGGCTTGCAGCGGCGGTGGGCCTTGAGCAGCCATTTTATACCTACAAAGTAGGCACGACGGTTCATGCCAGCCCTCGTCTTGGTATCCATAAAACAATTCCCACTTTAATTCTTGGCCACGATTACACGGGTACCACAGAAATATGCACGCTGTTTTTATCGCCCAATCATCGTGGTGGTGGAACAGGAAAGCTGCTGTCGAAAGGTCGCTTTTTATTTTTAAAAAATCACCCGAAACGCTTTGCCAATAAAATCATTGCTGAAATGCGTGGCTACTCTGACGAGAATGGTGTTTCACCGTTTTGGGAAAGTTTGGGCAGACATTTTTTTGATATGGACTTTGACGATGCCGACACAAAAAGTGGTGAAGACAGCAATGAATTTATCGCCGAGTTAATGCCGAAATACCCAATTTATGTTCCGATGCTTTCGGAAGAAGCACAGGCAACTTTAGGTAAGGTTCATCCTGATACAGAGCCGGCACTGAAACTATTAAAAAAAGAAGGGTTTCGTTACACCGGTTATGTGGATATTTTTGATGCAGGGCCAACCATTGAAGTACGACAGGAAAATATTGATACTATTAAACGATCCATCGACGTTAATGTTGTTATTAATTCGTCCGTTGACTCGACACAACGTTTTTTGATTGCTAATCGTAAAGTTGAAGATTATCGCTGCGTATTAGCCAACGCTCAGCTTATTGATAATCGTATTGAAATAACCGCAGAGATTGCCAATGCCCTTGGCCTAAAAAATGACGATCAGGCCATTGTCACACCCATGAGTTAAACTTTAAATTAAGGCTCTATTAAAATCAAAGCTATTCGATCGAGATTATTAATTGAGACAGCTTAATCAATAGGGTTCAACAAATTCAGAATTAATCGATTAATCATCAGGGAAGATTGTACGGTCGACATCAGCGGTTTTCAGTATTTGCTTGCTTTCAGTGCTCAGTTACTTTCAGTGATCAGTTGTTCTTTATAAAGTTTTGGCAGTTTTTTTATTTCCGCTTCTCGTTTAGCAGCTGACGACCTGGTATGGGCTGACTCAACATAAACCACTGCCTCAGGCGTTCTGCCGTAAAAATACTTTGCCCCTTTACCAGAACAGTGTTGCTGAAAGCGACGCTCTACATCCGTTGTAATGCCTGTGTACAATGAGCAATCCGAACAACGGATCATATACACCATCCAGTTTAGCTCAATGGCCATTATGAATTACCGTTTTAGCACAGAATATTTTTTATAGTATTTTACAACGCGTTTTCCGACGTTATTTATGGATAATGGTGCCATAACGCCCTTCATCGTTTGCTACCGATAAAAATGCACCGGGTTCACGGCCAGATACAATAGCAATAGCGCCCACGCCGTCATCCAGTAATGAAATGGCTTCTTCAACTTTAGGGATCATACCGCCTTGTATAATGCCGTCGTCGATTAATTGTTTAGCACTGTCAGGGGTGACGGTTTTTATTCGGGAACCGGGTTGCTCGAGATCCTCAAACACAGCGCCAACCTGAGTGGTTAGCAGTAACAAGTCGGCTTTTAATACCCGGGCAATTTGTACTACCGTGGTATCCGCATTGATGTTAAAAACTCGCCCCTTGTCACTCACGCCCAGTGTGGCTATAACCGGTGTTACACCTAAGCCTAAAAGGCCGGTTAAGAGTTTACCGTTTACCCGAGTGACGTCACCCACTTCGCCAAAATCAATGGGCTTATCTCCGGCACCCGACATAACTCTGGGCGGCCGCTTGACCGCCTGAATTAATTGACCCGATGCACCATGACAGCCAAACGCATTCACTCCGGCACGCTGCAGTGCAGACGTTAACTCAACATTCACTTCACCGGCAATGGCTTGCTTAACAACCAGAAGATCGGCTTCGCTAGTGATACGACGACCGCCTACCTTGTTCGCCACCAAGCCATGTTTTTGTTGCAGACGATTGGTTTGAGGGCCTCCGCCATGAAGCAGTACGACTTGCCACCCCTGCTCAATTAACGAGGCCACATTAGTGGCCAGGCCATCTCGCTCAGCATCATCGAGCAGGACATCACCGCCCACTTTAATTACCGCTGTTTTCGCCTGCATCTTTGTCATAGTTGGAATCTCTCCACTTGAAAGCTGTTATTGGTACTAGAGCGTGTTTATGGCCACATACCTGGCGCATCCAATCCAAAGTGCATCGGTTTACCGGTCATCAGGTTAAAGCTCTGGATCGCTTGACCAGCACCACCTTTAATCAGATTATCGATTGCCGATGTACAGCATAAGGTTTTAACGCCTGTTTCTTCGTCTTCACGCACTGTGATGCCAATTTCTACACGCGCAGTACCTGCAACGGCAACCACTTCAGGCGAAACGCCAACCGGCATAACCGTAACCAGTTTATGATCGGCGTAATAATCCTGATAAATTTTCTGGATCGAGTCTGCACTGTGACCCTCGGGTAAATCCATTTGTGAAACCGCCAGAATACCGCGAACCAGAGGGGCTGAAACAGGCACAAAATCAAGTGCTATATTTTCGCCACCAGCATGTTTTAAAGTTTGAATAATTTCGGAACGGTGTTGATGATGCAATGTTTTATAGGCTTTTAAGTTATTCACTCGAAGCGCATGATGAGTGCCTGCTTGCGGCTTAACACCGGAACCAGATGAACCAGTCATGGAGACGTTTCGAACGTTTACATTTTTTAACAGATCTGCGTCGGCAAGGGGTAATAATCCCATAGCAATACCGGTTGCAAAACAGCCCGGGCTGGCAACATGCTTAGCCTGTTTTATTTTGTCTTCGTTGAGTTCTGGCATACCGTAGGTAAAGGTGCCCAGACGATCGGAACACGGATGCTCAGGTGCGTAATCATTAAGATAGTCGTTCAGGTTTTCCAAACGAAAATCACCGGACAAATCAATAATTTTCACATCCAGATCAAACAGTTCCATGGCTACTTTTGCAGTAATAATATGAGGCATGGCTAGAAACACAATATCAGCCCCTTCAGCACACTCTTTGGGGGAGATATCTTGCAAAATAAGATCATCGTACCCCACCAGTGCACGATGCACCTTACTGACAGGCTCACCGATATAATCTTTACTGGAAACACGCAACACCTCTACATCGTCACGCACCAATAAATGACGTAAAATTTCTGCAGAACCATAACCGGCTCCACCAATGATTGAAACTTTAACTTTGCTCATAATATCTCCTGAGTTTAGGCTCTATGTATTCTACAAAACGATGTTGTAAAACGTTCATACAAACGTTTCTATAAAACAATTCTATTCAAAACTTTTGTTAAAATATTTATTTAAAAAATGATTTTTTAACCCATTAGCTACTTGTCTACAAACGGGTTTTAACAACCACCAATCCGGCTCTCTGACCAACCGGGACGTTTTCATTGGGAAACACAATGGCTTCGCCTGTTGCTTCTACTTGATACCCACCATCAGCGTCATCGGTCAATTGATAGCCTTGTTCAAACGATGTGAAGTTTTCTACATCTTGACTGATATTCAGTTTAAATGACTCTGACTGTTTTAATAGTTCATGTTTAACCTGAAACAAATTAAAGTCCTGGTTATCAAACGTTTTTGTATCAACCGGCTTACCTTCAATTAATCGCTCTAGATTACGAGTGATATGGGTAAAGTCTTGCGGATCATTTTCACCAAAAGGTTTTACTTTACCAAGTTCAACAGTAAAACCATGGGCATTAAACTGATGGCTGGTAAAATAGGAGAAAGTTCCCGCTGGCTGATGACCCAGAAGAATGGTATTGATATCTGACGATAGAAAAAACTCCAACTGAGACTTATCCCAGGGCTTTCCATCTGGAAACGGGTAAATAGCAAACTTTTTGTATTTAGAAGGCCGAATAGCGGTATGTAAATCGTAGTGTAGCCTTGTCACTGAATCAGTCCCGCTAACTGAGCCAGAAGAGGCACGCGTATTATAAAACTCTGACACGTAATGTTCTAAACGTTCTGCTCTTTTTGCTTCATGGTGATCTTTATCTTGGTGCTTACCATTAAATAAACGATTCATATTTTCAACATCAAATCGCTGCGATTGATTCATCGCGACCGGATTACCAATGATAAACAACACTCTGGATGATACCGTCAATTTTTCATTGATAATTTTTTCAACCAGTTTATCAACAATTTCTATTGGAGCGGTTTCATTACCATGAACGCCTGAAGATATTACTAAATCAGTGCCATTATAATCACTGGGTTCTACCAGTAAGACACCGGTATCCAGTAATTGAATTGATGTGTTTTTGGTGGTTGTTATGGGCGGTTGCTTTTCAATTGACTGCTCGTTTTCACGGGTCAACTGCAAAAAACCTTTCTGTTTCAGAATATTATTCAACTGCGTTTGCATAATTATTCTTTAGCCCTTTCATTAAAGCGGTTTGAAGACAATTCACACCATTATACCGTGATAGCTCAGCATTGAAATGCCTGACCCTTAATTAAGCCAGTGCAATACTCCTATGAGCCGGTTTACCAAAACAAAAACTTATAAAAACAACGAGTAATCTTTTCAAATGGTCAGAAACTTTTGTTTTTTACAGTTTCCTGATAGGCTTGGATCAACGCTTCGGCTCTTTTCAACCACACATTGAAGGGTCAGCAAATTCAGCAAGCGATGTCGTCTACCCACACAGTCAATAAATATTCAATTCGTAGCTGCCAGTGCAGATTACACGACCGTGCAGTGGGTACTATTCAAGTACAGGAAAACAAATAATGAAAGCATTTGAAGTTAACTTTGATGGTTTGGTTGGCCCTACTCACAATTATGCCGGACTTTCCGTGGGCAATGTCGCCTCGTTAAATAACGCGGCACAAGCGTCCAACCCTAAAGAAGGTGCCAAACAAGGTTTACAGAAAATGAAAGCACTGCACGATATGGGATTAAAGCAAGCGCTACTGCCACCACTTGAACGACCCGATGTGTTCACATTACGAAAGCTCGGCTTTGGTGGCAGTGATGAGAATGTACTTAAACAGGCTTACCAGCAAGCGCCGCAAGTATTTGTTGCGACCTGTTCCGCTTCCAGTATGTGGACAGCAAATGCCTGTACGGTATCGCCCAGTGCCGATACTATGGATAAAAAAGTTCATTTTACCGCGGCCAATCTAGCTAATAAGTTTCATCGTTCCATTGAATCACCAACCACGTCGCGTATTTTACAAAGTATTTTTAATAATCCAGAGCATTTTGTACATCATGAGCCGTTACCTCTGGGCGATCATTTTGGCGACGAAGGCGCGGCTAATCACACTCGTTTTTGTGACAGTTACGAACAACCGGGTGTGGAATTTTTTGTATTCGGCAAATACGCATTTGATAATTCAAAACCCGCACCGACTAAATATCCGGCACGGCAAACTTTTGAAGCATCACAAGCCATAGCACGACTGCATCAACTGGACTCATCTAAAACGGTTATTGCCCAACAAAATCCATCGGTTATTGATCAAGGCGTGTTTCATAATGATGTTATTTCTGTTGGCAATGGTAATGTTCTGTTTTATCACCAACAGGCATTTTTAAACACCGGTGATGTATTTAAACAAATCAAACAAGCTTATGGTGACAAACCATTTTACTTTGTTGAAGTACCTGACGCATCAGTATCGGTTCAAGATGCCGTCAATACTTATTTGTTCAACAGCCAATTGGTCACACTGCCTGACGACTCCATGGCGTTAATAGCCCCCGGAGAATGCGAAGAAAACAGCCGGGTAAAACAATACCTGGATCAACTGGTTGAACAGGACAATCCGATTAACCAAGTAAAAATTTACGACGTAAAACAAAGCATGAGAAATGGCGGTGGCCCAGCCTGTTTACGCCAACGCGTGGTGTTAACCGAACAAGAGCTAACCGCCGCTAACCAGCATGTTTTTATGAATGACCAGTTATTCAATACCCTCAACAACTGGGTTGATAAACACTATCGTGATCGTATGAACGACAGCGACCTTGCCGATCCGCAATTATTAATTGAATCACGAACAGCACTGGATGAATTAACACAAATATTAAAGCTTGGTTCCATATACCCGTTTCAACTTGAGTCATAAGTGTCCTTCTAATGAAACTCTGAATTCATTAGAAGGTGTTTTTTATTTATAAATTTAGCCGTTAGTTTTAAGGGTATTAATGAAAATTATTACACCACTAAACAGTGAAGAAATTGACCGTCTTGAAGCACAACTTAAAGCCTATGATGGCCTTGATATGTCAACCCTTGACGGCTTTTTCACAGCAATTACTTCGGCACCAGAAGTGTCCAGTCCCGACCAATGGTTACCGATTGTTTTTCAAAGCACCCAGTGGCGCGATAAACGCTTTGATGATTTTGAAACCTTATACGCTCTGCTAATTCGTCATTTAAACGGCATTGAGTCTATCTTATCCAGAGACGCTGAAAAATTTGAACCCTTGTTTCTTGAGCGAGACTTACACGATTCGGTTGATATAATTGTTGATAACTGGTGCCGGGGTTATATGAAAGGAGTGGCTCTGGTTGCTGCCCCCTGGAAAGATGAATACCAAACGTTAGAGGCCTGGTTGTCACCAATTTTAATGTTCAGTGGCAGTGCAGGCGCCAGTTTGCGAGAAAAAAGCAGCCGCGAACAAATATTACAATGGAAGGCACAAGTTGCCCCAAGCGCCAGAGCCATATTTAACTTTTGGTACGATGCACGCCCCAAATACCAGCCCACTGTCACTCAACCCTTTGTCAGACACACACCTAAACCCAGCAGAAATGATCAATGCGTGTGTGGCAGTGGTAAAAAGTTTAAACACTGCTGCGGCGCACATTAACAATAAGAACTCGTGTCATCCCGAAAATCGGTTACTTTTACCCGTTATAAATTCCTGATAGTCTTGCGTTAATAAAACGATAACAACCTTGTGGGACAATCATGTTTAAATCTTTCACTAAAATGAGTTTAAGTGCTCAAATTTTCACCGGCCTAGCTGCCGGGATCCTGTTTGGCTTCATTCTTTCTCTTTCCGCCCAAATTAGCCCCGGCGTTGATAATGTCATCAGCAACTATGTGGTGACAGGCTTTGACATCATTAAACGCCTGTTTATCAATGCATTAAAAATGGTGGTTGTTCCTCTGGTCTTAGTGTCACTTATATGCGGCACATGCTCGCTATCGGATCCAAAAAAATTAGGCTCCCTTGGCGGAAAAAGCATTTTACTTTATTTATTAACCACCGCTATCGCCATCACACTGGCACTAACATTAGCTAATATTTTTGATCCTGGCGCTGGCGTTACCATGGAAACCACCGACTATGTCATTAAAAATGCCCCCGCATTAACTGAAGTATTGGGAAATCTGGTTACTGATAACCCATTTAAAGCCATGGCCTCGGGCAACATGTTACAAGTCATTATCTTTGCCATTATTTTTGGTATAGCCATTTCCCGGGCCGGTGAAAGCGGCAAAAAGATAGCCGGCTTTTTTGATGCCTTAAATGACGTTATTTTAAAATTGGTGACCATCATTATGCATATTGCACCTTATGGTGTGTTCTGCATTATGGCCGTAGTTATTTTTGATACTGGCCTAGAAGCCATCAGTAAGCTATTTGTCTATTTTGTACTGGTTGCCATCACGTTAGTCATTCACGCATCATTGACCTACCCGACATTACTGACGTTATTTACTGGCTTAAATCCACTGATGCTAATTAA
>NZ_QGGU01000021.1 GCF_003148745.1 Pleionea mediterranea
GGCATCAGTGACGCCACCGAAAGTGCGCAAGACACCGACGGCGACGGCCTCGCCAATTACCTCGACGATGACAGTGATGGCGATGGGTTAAGTGATAACCTGGAAGGCGCCGGTGACAGTGATAACGACGGTGTTATTAACGCGCAGGATCTGGACTCCGATGGTGATCAGCTATTAGACAGCTTTGAAGGCAGTGTGGATTCTGACGCCGACGGCATTGCCGATTATGTGGATCAGGACAGCGACAATGATGGAATAGGCGATGCAACCGAAGGCAGCATCGACTTTGATAATGACGGTACCGCCGATTATCTGGATCTGGACAGTGATGGTGACGGGATTTCCGATCTGGACGAAGGCGCCAGTGATGTGGATAACGACGGTATTCCTAACTATCACGATCTGGACAGTGACAACGATGGCATACCCGACAGCACGGAAGGAACTGTTGATGGCAATAACGATGGCACTGCAGACTTCCTTGATAACGCTTCTGATGCTGATAACGATGGCATAGCCGATGCCGAAGAAGGCACTGGTGACAGCGATAACGATGGCATACCAAACTTCCAGGATTCGGACAGTGATGGCGATGGCATACCAGATGCCACCGAGGGTAAAACCGATAACGACGAAGACGGCATTCCAAATTATCTGGATCTGGACAGTGACGGTGACGGTATTTCCGATGCAACGGAAGGCACAGTTGATTCCGATGCAGACGGCACATCAAATTATCTGGATTTAGACAGTGACGCCGATGGTGTTCCCGACGCCGATGAAACCGCAGCGGATCACGATAACGATGGCACGCCCAGTTATCTTGATGACGACAGTGATGGCGACGGTATTCCGGATCAGGTAGAAACAGCAACTGACTCCGATAACGATGGCAACGCCGACTTTATCGATCTGGATTCTGACGGCGACGGTATCCCCGATTCACAGGAAGCAGGCAGTGATCCAACGGTTCCGGTTGACACGGATAACGATGGCACAGCCGACTATGTGGATCTTGACTCCGATGGCGATGGCATTTCGGATGCGGTCGAAGGCGCCGGAGATTTTGATAACGATGGTATTGCCAATTATCTGGATACTGACGCAGACGGTGACGGTATAAATGATTCTGACGAAGGCGCACAAAGCAGCGACGGCGATACTTCACCAGACTTCCTGGATACCGATTCCGATAACGATGGTATTCATGATGCTGTAGAAGGCACAGTCGATTCCGATAATGACGGCATTGCTGATTATCTGGATACCGATTCCGATGGTGACGGTATTTCCGATGCTGTAGAAGGCAGCGGTGACAGCGATGGTGATGGAATAGCTGACTATCTGGATGCTGATTCCGATAACGACGGTATATCCGATGCCGATGAAGGTAACAACGATGCTGACAATAACGGCATTCCAGATTACCTCGACGCAAACTCGGACGCCGATGGTGACGGACTGTCGGACGCCATCGAAGGTTTGACCGATACCGACAATGACGGTGTTGCGGACTACCTTGATCCCGACAGCGATAACGACGGCATTAATGACTCTGAAGAGGGCGCCAACGACACGGATAATGACGGCACCGCCGACTATATTGACAGTGATAGCGATAATGATGGCATCCCCGATGCTGATGAAGGCGCTGTTGATAGCGACAATGATGGTGTTCCTAACTATCAGGATCCCGATTCTGATGGTGACGGCATCACCGATGCTGAAGAAGGGGCGAACGACAGTGATCTGGACGGCATCCCCGACTACCTGGATCTGGACAGTGACGGTGACGGTATTGCTGACGCCGACGAAGGCATCATTGATAGCGACAACGACGGCACACCGAATTATCTGGATACCGATAGTGATGGTGACGGCATTGCTGACAGTGTTGAAAGTTCACAGGACTTTGATAACGACAATACCGGTAACCATCTTGACCTCGACAGTGATGGCGACGGAATTCCTGATGCCACCGAAGGTGCCGGTGACAGTGACGGCGATGGTGTGCCAGATTATCTGGACAACGACTCCGACGGTGACGGTATATCCGATGCTGACGAAGGTGTGAACGATTCAGACGGTGATGGAACCGCTGACTATCTCGACACCGACAGTGATGGCGATGGCATATCCGATGCTGACGAAGGTACTGTGGATTCCGATGGTGACGGCGTACCTAACTATCTGGATCTGGACAGCGATGGCGACGGTATTGCCGATGCAGACGAAACCCCGGCGACCTATCTGGATGCCACAACAGACAGTGACAATGATGGTCTGTCCGATGCGGCTGAAGGGAATGTAGACACTGACGGTGATGGCACTGCGGACTATCTCGATACCGACAGTGACAACGACGGCATTCCTGACAGTGTTGAAGGAGCAGGCGATACCGACGGTGATGGCATTGCTGACTATCTGGATCTTGATTCCGACGGTGACGGTATACCGGATGCCACCGAAGGCACCGCCGATACCGACGGTGATGGTATTCCTAACTATCTGGATCTGGACAGTGATGGCGATGGCCTGGCGGATGCAGAAGAGGGTGCGTTGGATTCCGATGACGACGGTATTCCAGATTATTTAGATGCGGATTCCAATAACGATGGCATCCCCGATTCTGACGCCGGTAACGGTGATCTGGATAACGACGGCATCCCCGATTATCTGGACGATGACATCGATGGCGACGGCATCAGTAATGATGACGAAGGCACCGTTGATAGCGATGGTGACGGCATCAGTGATGCTTATGATACCGACAGCGATGGTGACGGGATCCCGGATGCCACCGAAGGCACTGCCGATACCGACGGTGATGGTACGCCTAATTATCTGGATGAAGATTCAGACGGTGACGGTATTCCTGACTCGGAGGAAGGCGCTAATGATACTGACGGTGACGGCATTATCGATTCGCAAGATACTGACTCGGACGGCGATGGCATCGACGACAGCACAGAAGGAACCGGTGATACCGACGGTGACGGCGTTCCTGATTATCGTGATACCGATTCTGATGGTGATGGCATCGACGACAGCACAGAAGGTACCGGTGATACCGATGGCGATGGTATTCCGGATTATCAGGATACCGATTCCGATGGTGATGGAATTTCTGACGCCGATGAAGGCAATGTCGATAGCGATGGTGATGGCATTCCAGATTATCAGGATCCTGACAGCGATAATGACGGAACACCTGACTCCGAAGAAGGTAATGGTGACAGTGACAACGACGGCATCAACGATTCGATAGATCGTGACAGTGATAACGATGGCGTTCTTGATCAAGACGAAGGCACTGACGACACCGACGGTGACGGCATCCCTAACTATCTCGATCTGGACAGCGATAATGACGGTCTTACCGATGCTCAAGAAAATGGTAATACCGACATTGATGGCGATGGTGTCGTGGATAACTTCACAGATTCCGATGGCGATGGTCATCACGACACATCAAATGATGTGTTAGTCGATACTGACGGTGATGGCATAGTGAACTATCTGGATCTGGACAGTGATAACGACGGTTTAAGCGATGTGCTTGAAACTCGTGGCGCTGACTTCGACACGGATCAGGATGGACAGCTGGATAGCATTACCGACACCAATAATGACGGTTTAGATGATGATCTGGAACCTGCATTACTCGACACAGATGGTGATGGCGTTATCAATGCACTTGATTTAGACAGTGATAACGACAGCCTGACCGACGCCTACGAAAATGGTGAAACCGACGCCGACAACAATGGTGTGATTGACGACTTTGTTGATGCGGATAATGACGGCATGAACGATGCCAGTGATTATCTGGCGGAAGACTTCGACAATGACGGCATTCGTGACGATATCGATATCGACAGCGATAACGATGGCATCACCGATGTGATGGAAGCGGAAAACGCTGATATCGATGGTGACGGTCAAGTGGATGAGTTTATGGACACCAATGGTGATGGTCTGGATGATTTAATCGACGGCACCATCCCTGACAGTGACGGTGATGGTACGCCAGACCACCATGATCTTGATTCGGATAACGACGGGCTTACTGATTTTGAAGAAGCCGGTGGTGATGCCAGTCAGGACAGCAACAGTGATGGTGTGATCGATGCCAACACCGATGCCGATGGTGATGGCCTTATTGATATTGTTGATGGTGATGTTAATGGTAATACCGACAACGACACGTTACCGGTACCCGATACCGATAATGATGGCGATGCGGATTTCCGTGACACCGACAGTGATAACGATGGCTTAACCGACGACACGGAGGCTGGCGATTTCGATGGCGATGGTACATCGGATCACTTGCAGCAAAATACCGGTGCATTAGAAACCGCAGTAACTGGAAATGGAGGCAGTATGTCTATGGTATGGCTATTTGGACTGGGACTATTATTGTTAGTAAGGCGTTCGGGTTTGCCCGTTCGTCTTACGGCAATAGCCCTTTCATTAGTTGGGTTTAACTCGGCTTTATTTGCCGAACAAAATGATACTGACAAAAAAACGTTTAAAGCACGCAGTGTTGTTGAAGGGGGCGATTTTCAGTGGCGAATCACCCCTGATTCTGAAGATGACGCAGACGATGATAGCTGGCGTTTTATTGACAGTTGGTACTTGGGGCTGGGTTACACAATGACCCATGTTGATCCCGAAGGTTCCGCCGGTGGTTGGAGCACCAACGACACATCAAGTGACGGGTATAAATTGCATGTTGGTTGGCACTTTGCACCCAGGTGGAGTGCCGAATTCAGTTATATGGATGCCGGTATGGCTGGTCTCGGTAATGCCAATCCCATCATAGAAGCTATGGTAGCCAAGCCGGGTATCGAATATAAGATCCCGGCTGTGATGGTGAATTATTATTTTCGTGATCCTTCCAGTGACTGGAACGCTTATCTTAAAGGTGGTGTGTCGAAAATAAATAATAAAGCCACCAGTGATCTTATTCCATTTGAAGAGCAATCATCGGTGCAAGTGGCGTTAGGGCTGGGCGCTATTTGGCGTGTGTCAGAAACCTGGTTTTTAAAAGCCGATCTCGACAGTTACGATCGTGATGCATTAGCTCTGTCTTTACAGGTGGGCGCTTATCTTGGCGGCGAAACACATCGACGCCAACGGGTTAATACTCAACCGCCTGCACCAGAGCCAAAGCCAGTGGTGCCTGTTGTTCCTGTCGCACCAAAAGTGCTCGACGGTGATAAAGATGGTGTCAATGATGATGTTGATCAATGCCCGGACAGTATCGCAAACGCGGTGGTTAATGAAAAAGGTTGTGCACTGTTTAAAGGCAGTCTCAAAGGCGTTCAGTTTAAAGTTAATTCGGCAGAGTTGACGGAAAGTTCGATAGTTGTATTAAATGAAGTGGTTGCCACATTAACGCAATACCCCAACTTAAATATTCGTATAGAAGCGCATACCGACAGTCAGGGGAAAGCGTCTTATAACGAGTCATTATCGAAACAACGTGCTGCTTCAGTACTGGATTATCTGGTATCTCAAGGAATCAGTGCTTCACGCCTTGAATCATTAGGACTCGGTGAAAGCAAGCCCATTGCGACTAATGAAACCGCAGAAGGCCGCGCTCAAAACAGACGGGTTGAAATTCATGTAAAGCAATAAAACCAGCTTTATCTATTAATACTAAGCCTGCATCTGCAGGCTTTTTTTTGCCTGTTTTAAAGCAGCTTATAATAATTTTAATGGCTTTGTTTTTAAAAAATGAATCTAAAGATTTTTAATAATACTTGAAACCAAGATAGATAATATTTCGAAGTGAGGTATTTGTGAAAAATTAAGCGTTTCTGCAAATGGGTAATTATTTATGGCCAGTATTGCATTGTAAATTGTATACAACTGTTGTTTATTCTTTTGAGCTTTTAAGTTAACTCAAATGTGAGATGTTTTTTCTTTGTTTTTTTATGTCTTATTACTTTGAGAAATATTATTATTTTTTAAATAACGTTTTATAACTCGCTGCACATTAATAATTTTGTAAGAGATATCTCACAGCCTGTGAGATATCTCTTTTTTTTGTAAAAACCTCAAAAAAAATTAAGTAATTTTTCAAAAATATACTTTAATTATTTTCAGTTGTATGGTTGTTGGTTTTTCTTGGCGAAATATGTTTGCGCGAAAAGTAATTCACAACAATGTGTTTTAGCTGATTTATTCGGCTGGTATTTTAAGTCTGGGTAGTATCTTGTATGTTTTACTTTCGTGTTTTATCTTTGCTGGTAATCGGCATTGTTTCTCCTGTTTTTGCATCAACTGAATTAGTTTTTCCTTCAAACCCCACACTCTCAAGTAATCGTGCCTTATGGGAGGATGTTGGTGTTATAAATCAGCAAAGTGTCGATGTTGTTTTGCGGCTCAATACGATTACATCTGGAGCTAGTTTTGCGGTAGGAACCGATGGTGATGATGCCACCTTTGAATTTGATTATGGAACCGCAACGGGGACTGCAACTGCTGAAGTTTCGTTAGAGTTTTACTTGGCAGATACGTACGACATTAATACCGATGTTGGTACATCTATCACCATTTTACCGAGCATTTTATTTAAAGATGTTGATCTGACGGATAACGAAAAAATACTGTTAAATAAATCCGATATTGCTGCTTATTCCGTTGAAGCCGGACTGGTTGTGCTAACTGACTCAACAATTAGTGTGACGGATCTTACCGATCGACTTCAGTTTACGTCCACTCAAGATTTTACCGACAGTTTAAGAAATGCCCTGCGCACAGACTTTGAACCCACAGACAGTATTGATATTACATTTGAAACCGATGGTGGTCTGCGAATATTCAATCTTGATGGTGATATTGATAATGATTTTCTTTTAGAAAATCAAACACAGCTTGACACACTTGCACCCGTTGAACCAACGGTGACTTCAATCCTTACGAATGAGGCATTACCGACTGTTTATGGCAGTGCTGAAGCATTTGCCAGTGTCACGGTTTTGTTGGCTGGTGCCACCTATGAAGTGGTTGCAACCGATGTTGGGTATTGGGAAGTAAACACGGCAACACTTTCACCAATAAGTGGATTGTTTGTGCCTAACTTAAACGGTGTTAATGAAGTGGCGGTGACAAGCTTTGATGCGGCAGGTAATACATCCAATGACTTAACGACCAACGAGTTAACCATTGATACGACCGCTCCTATTGTGACGCTTTTAGCACTGGATGTGGTTTCTTTATTAAATGAGACAAACTTCGCCGTAGGCGGAACCTGTATCACAGGTGATGGCCAGGTAACGGTTGGTATAACCGGCGCTTTACCCGCAGAGTTAACGGTCGCATGTACTGCAAACAGTTGGGCCGCAACGTTTGATGTTTCTGCTGTTCCAGACGGGATCAATCAAGTGTCGGTATCGGCCAGTCAAACTGATTTGGCGGGTAATATTGGTGGAACCGGTGTCGCTGTTACAACAAAAGATACGGTATCGCCATTTATTCAAAACGTTACAAAACCGGACGCCATTAATCTATCGTCTTTTGATCTGGATGTAGACTTTAATGAAACCGTTGTTGGGTTTACGCCTGGTGATATGGTGATGACGAATGCAACCCTTGATTTAGTGACGCCCATTAATACAACTACCTACCGGCTATTAATAACCCCGGATGGTAATGGTGATATTGGTGTATCGCTACCGGATTACACCGTGCAAGATTTGGTCGGTAACTGGAATGTAACCAGTTTTCAAACAACCGTTGCTTATGATAATCAGCGTCCCGCAGTGGTTATACAAAATGCACCCGTTGCAACAAACGGCTCTTTTACTGCAACCTTTGAATTTAATGAAAATGTTTCTGACTTTTTAGTGGCTGATATTTCATTAACCAATGCACTGGCCAGTAACTTTGTTGCTGTTGATGGCAATACTTATACCGCAACCATAACACCCGTGTCAGAAGGTGTTGTTAGTCTAATGATTAATGAAGCTGTTGCACAGGACGCTGCAGGGAATGACAATACCGCTTCAAGTTTGATTAATGTTACTTACGACACAACAACGCCTTCGGTTGTTATTCAAAATGTACCCACAACAACCAACAGTAGCTTTGTTGCTACCTTTGAGTTCAGTGAAAACATCACAGGGTTTGATAGCAATGATATTTCAGTAACGAATGCGAGCGTTTCCAATTTCATTAGTGTTGATGGCAATACCTATCAGGCAACTATTTCGCCAGCCGTTGATGGTAACGTTACCATTAATGTTGCCGCTGGTGTAGCGCAGGATAATGCCGGAAACTCAAACTCATCGGCTAGTCAGGCATCAACATTATTTGATGCAACAGTACCAACCGTTAGTATTTTAAATGCACCAGCCAATACTAACTCTACTTTTTCAGTGACTTTAGAATTTAGCGAAAATGTCACGGGTTTTTCGCAGTCCGATATACAGCTGGTTAATGCTACTGCTACAAACTTTATTGCCATTGACGGCAATACTTACACGGCAGACGTTACACCTTCTTCAGAAGGAACCGTTACTTTAAATGTAAACGCAAGTGTTGCACAGGATTCTGCTGGAAATAACAATGCTGCAGCAACACAAGTAACGGTTAATTACGACACTTCTTTACCACAAATTACATATTTAAATATCCCTGCCGTTATCAGCGGCGAGTTTATTTTAGAGGTTGAATTTTCCGAAGCCGTTTCCGGATTTGAGTTGTCCGATATTCAAGTGACTAATGGCAGTGCGAGTAATTTTTCGACCATTGATAGTAATTCTTACACAGCGGTTATCACGCCAGTTGCCGAAGGCAATTTACTTATTGATGTTGCTGCATCGGTGGCACAAGACTTATCCGGTAATGACAATAATGTTGCCGTTCAACAAGTTATTGCTGTCGATTTAACACAGCCAGAGGTGTCTATAGAAAATTTACCGGCTGCGTTTAACTCTGCTGTTACGGTTACTTTTGAGTTTACCGAAGCAGTCACTGGATTTACCGTCGACGATATTACTGCAGGCAATGCCAATGTCAGTAACTTTATTGCAATCGATGGCAATACATTTACAGCTTTGATCACACCCGTGGTAGAAGGGAATGTTTCTCTAGGTGTGGGCAGCTCAGTAGCAAACGATAATGCTGGCAATGGTAATACCGCAGCGGTGCAAGTGACCGGCAACTTTGATACCAGCAATCCTGCTGTTTCGATTCTTAATGTACCCACCAATACGAATGGGGCCTTTACCGCAACATTCGAGTTTTCTGAAAATGTCAGTGGTTTTATTGGATCCGATATATCGCTCGTTAATGCAACTTCCAGTGATTTTACCGTGGTAGATGGCAATACCTATACCGCTTTAATCACACCAACAGCTGACGGTATGGTGACTCTTAACATTAACGCTTCATTAGCAACGGATGATGCCGGTAATAATAATTCTGCGGCAGTTGAAGTGAGTACCCAGTTTGACACTTCAGCACCACAAATTTCATTTACGAATTTACCGCTTCAAGTGAATGGCAGTTTTGTTTTAGAAGTCAATTTTTCAGAAGTGGTAACTGATTTTGAACTTTCGGACATTCAGTTAACGAATGCTTCGGCGAATAATTTTATTGCGGTGGATGGTGATACCTATACGGCAAATATTTCACCGGTATCCGAGGGCAATGTTGTTATTAATATTGCCGCATCAATCGCGCAAGATTTAGCGGGTAATGATAATAGTGCTGCAACTCAGCAGTCGGTTATTGTCGACTTTTCATCTCCCAGTATAGATCTGCAAAATGTTCCTGCCATTGTCAGTGGAGCCTTCACCGCCACCTTCGAATTCAGCGAAGACGTCAATGGTTTTGTGTTGGGCGATATCACGTTGGGTAATGGTACTGCGAGTAACTTTACCGCCGTGGATGGCAATACCTATACCGCACTGATTACTCCCAGTGCCGAAGGTAATGTCACCCTGGATGTGAATGCATCGGTGGCTACCGATGATGCGGGCAATAACAACACCGCTGCGACACAGGCTGTTGCCAACTACGACATCAGCAATCCGGGTGTGGTCATTCAGAATGTACCGGCGGACAGCAACGCCGCGTTTACCGCAACGTTTGAGTTCTCCGAAGACGTGAACAACTTTGTGGTCGGAGACATCAGTGCCACCAACGCCAGCGTCAGTAACTTCAGTGCCGTGGATGGCAATACCTACACCGCGACCATTACGCCCACCGCCGAAGGCGCGGTCACTCTTGATGTGAACGCCAATGTGGCGACGGACGATGCCGGCAACAACAACACCGCCGCGAC
>NZ_QGGU01000022.1:0-1889 GCF_003148745.1 Pleionea mediterranea
GCATACCATCGGTACAGTCCTATTCATACCCATCAACATCAGGAGTCTGTTGGTAATGGCTGGAATATTCTGGCTTTTTTTGGTGTGTTATTGGTCGGAGTATTTTTTCTTTCATCTATATTGTTATTAATTATTAGAGATGATCCTGGGATCGGATACTGGAGTTTTTTTACGGTTACAAGTGGTATAGTTTTTTTGTCCATATTTTATATGCGCTGGTATCGAAAAAACCACGATATGACTTACATTCCTCATTACAGTCATGTGGTTTTTGATCGAAAAAGTGGTTTCATTATTGCTCGTAATATTGATTATACCGAAACTAAAAAATACCATTATTCTGAGTTTGTACCAGTCATGTTTTATACCGTCAGCGTTAATGCAGTACAAGAGTTCCATCTTTTACTTTTTAACCGTATAAGTGGTAACGAAATACATATAAATACCTCAGGTGATATTTATAGCCTTTATGTCACTTTGCGCATATTTAATCAATTTATGGACATTAACGAACCCTTGCCAGATCTGCCGCATTTAGAGCCTTTTCGGCCGTTTGATAAAACGACAAGAGAATACGATAAAAAGAAAAAACGCGATCCAGATAAATGGCGTAGTGCTGACCACTTGGAATATCATAAAATGTGTGAGGAGGCGCGACGTGACTTACAAAAATATTTTGAGTCGGGTGACTGGATTTAAAAGTTTAAGATCGAGTTACTTTATAGAAAAACTAAAGGCAAATCCTTTCTACTCATCGAAGTGAATGAGCAAATATATTTTCGAAATTACTTAGTGTACACATGGATTTGAACTGAATCCCTTAACCAAGGTTGGAGTTACGCCAAATCGGTCAATGTTTATGAATGATTACGAATTTAAACAGTTAGTTGAAAGCAGTTAAAGATGAACCGTCTCCGCAGGACATTATTCTGATCAGGTCCGGAGAGATTGTTCAGCGCGTCCTTGCGCTTTACCCCTGCTATATATGCGGACATCCATTTACCTTATTTTATTGACAATAAGAGCAATTTAATTGTGGAATTAACCTGTAATAATCGCTCGGTTGTTAAGGGCAGTGTTCAGCAGTTTGCCGTACCAGGCAATGGCCCAAAAACCATAAAGTTACAACAGCTCTTAACGAATTATCAAAATGGGCCAGCAGTGATAGAGCTAAAGGTTCGGCTTGACGTTATGGGTGATGAGCGAACGGTTTTACCCATCAGTCAAGACTGGTTGACAGAGTCGGTAACAAAACAATTGGGCAGTTACCAGTACCAACAAATAGAAAAGCTGAACAACTCTTTCGGCTCACTATAACTTTACACATGGAGAGAATAGTTAAACAATGAAACTGTCCTGGAAATACTTATTGCCTAAGCAACAGCTTAGACCATTTGACTGCTTTGGCTGGACTTCACCAAAACCAGATGAAGAAATTACCGATAAGCATATTAAGCGTCACAGTGATGTGGATAAGGCGTTTAATTTGGGGTGGCTAGGAAAGCTTATTATGATATTTAGTAGCATTTTTTATGTACCTATAATTATTGTAATGTTATTAGATTTTGAAAAAGCACTTGAAGAGCCAGCGTGGATCTTCGGATTGCCTGCAGTTATAGCATTGGGGTACTTAATATATATACGCCCAAAAAACGAACGTTATTCGCTACAATATTTTAGACCGAGAAAATGGTATCGTGAGACTGTATGGTGGTTGGCCAACAAAAATCTCCTTTGAGGCTGAGTGGTCAGAGTGTGAAGGAGAGCTGTGGTTTAACCGTGGCCGTTACGGCCGCTCTGAGTTTTGGTTATGGTTGAGTAAAAAAGGAACTGACAAAGGTTTTCTACTTACCCAAGACATTCACGATCCCGAGGGTGCATTAAGATAC
>NZ_QGGU01000022.1:1987-7177 GCF_003148745.1 Pleionea mediterranea
CCGCTCTGAGTTTTGGTTATGGTTGAGTAAAAAAGGAACTGACAAAGGTTTTCTACTTACCCAAGACATTCACGATCCCGAGGGTGCATTAAGATACTGGTCGTTCCTTGTACAGTATATGGATAACACCAAGCCACTGCCGGATACCGTCAATTTCAAACAATACGATAATCGAACCACAGGGTTGTGGACGGAAGAAGAGTTTGAACGCGCACGAGTGTTCGGTGATTTTGAAGATCCTTACCAACAGTGGTTAGAAGAGCAACATAAGTCTGCTGAAATAAAAGCCGTTGAAGACTTACGAAGTAAAGGCCGTTTTGCGGATACTGGCCGTGGGTGATTGTTTTATAGATAAACATCGAGTCTTTATATACAAGGCGTCGTTGATATTAAGAATAGTAGGCGTTTTGGTTGTTCTATTTGGAATGTTTGTTGCGCCTTCAATGGTTCAAGATTTAACAGCATTTATCTTTTGGTTGGCAGGGGTTGCATTAATTCTCTTTGGTTGGGTTGTCGCTAATGCATTAAACGCACAGGTTATCTACCATCAAAAGCAAGAGCATTTATCAAAAATTAGAAGTCATTTTAAACAATGAAACTGTCCTGGAAATACCCATTACCAAAGCAACAATTTAGACCATTTGACTGCTTTGGTTGGACTTCACCAAAACCAGATGAAGAAATTACCGATAAGCATATTAAGCGACGCAGTGACGTAGATAAGGCGTTTAACTTAGGTGCTTTGGGACTTTTTATTGGGTTTATAAGTTTGCTATTAATTTTACCTAGCCTCATTTTTGAGGGGGTAGAGCCTTACACGTTTTACGGAGGAATAGCCGGAGTTTTTTTAGGCTGCTTTATATATATATACGCAAAGAAAACCAATGTTATTCGCTATAATATTTTTGATCGAGATAATGGAAGTGTGAGGCTCTATGGTGGTTGGCCAACAAAAACGATCTTTGAGGTAGGCTGGTCAGAGTGCGAAGGAGAGCTGTGGTTCAACCGAGGCCGCTACGGACGCTCTGAGTTTTGGTTATGGTTGAGTAAAAAAGGAACTGACAAAGGTTTTCTACTTACCCAAGACATTCACGATCCCGAGGGTGCATTAAGATACTGGTCGTTCCTTGTACAGTATATGGATAACACCAAGCCACTGCCGGATACCGTCAATTTCAAACAATACGATAATCGAACCACAGGGTTGTGGACGGAAGAAGAGTTTGAACGCGCACGAGTGTTCGGTGATTTTGAAGATCCTTACCAACAGTGGTTAGAAGAGCAACATAAGTCTGCCGAAATAAAAGCCGTTGAAGACTTACGAAGTAAAGGCCGTTTTGCGGATACGGGACACGGATAAAAGACGTTAGGTTTTACATTTACATCTATAACCTTAGGACTGATATTAACGGGGACAAGCCTAACCGCTTCGGGCTTTGTTGCCGCTGGAGGTGGAGCCTCAATGGTCTTTGGGTTTTCTGCCGCTGTATTGGGTATTATAGGAGTTTTATTAATATTGGCAGGCGTTTTAATCTATTCATTTTTAATTGATCCGCCAATCGCTGACTGGCTAGAGGCGACTCCATGGGGGAATGCACCTTTCGACAGTGGCGAATTCGAAGGTGCTAAACACTGGGTTGTTAACGAGCCAAACGGTGTGCTTAAAAGCATCAACTATGAGAAAATACTGCTGGATTTAAAAGCCATGCTCATTACCCCAAAGTTAAGGCTTGGTTATGAAATGAGCAAAGAATTTAACATGCTACCCAAAGGAGCTGTTGATCTTACAACCCGCCGGGAGTGGGTTGAGTTAGACTTGTCATTACCTGGATTTGTGGCAGGCACGTCAGAAGTGGATGTACAGCTTTGGTATCGCAAACGGACAGAAACCGGAACGTTCGATTATATTGCACGTGGTTTTAGTGAAGAAGACGCGCCTTGGCACCGCCTGGATATTGACGATGGCGATACAGCCGGAAATAATGGTGAACCCGTTGAAGTAAGTACGTTTCGACACAGGTTTTGGCAAGAAAAAGCGGAACTGCTTGTTAAACCTAATATCCAGGGGTGGTTAATGCGAGTGCCGTTTAGTTTATTTGAAACTTTTAGAACTTCCCCAGATGATGAGTTCGATATAAAGGTACTCTGTTGTTATTACCCCAACGGAAAAGCGCAGCAAGTGGTAATATCGGGCAATATACCTTATTCCTTACCTCTGCCAGATAGTGATAATGATAATCTGGAAACCATAAATAACCGGGCTTATCTAAAACAGATACTGCGAGATGTTAGGTACAAAGAAACAACCTCCCAAGCTTACGATGGCGACGAATAACTTATGAGCGATAATGATATACCCAACTCTCGTTACTTTGAGTGGCAGGAAGATCCTTGGGGCGAAGGTCATTTACGGGCCGCCGAAGGGCTGGACTTAAGTGCGACTCAACGCGGCGAAGATGAGTTTGAACGAGTCGAAGTTAAAGGGAAGTGGTACCTAAGTGGCGCCTTCCAACCAGCACCTAGCTGTTACATTGGTGACCAGTACAATTCCTTTTTGTGTGATGGCCGCTATCTGCTCAATTGTGTACCAGGAGGCCAACGCGTATTTATGGAGTTTTGGGGTGGATTTTTTCAAGCTGGAGCTTATATTCTTTTTTTTCTGGGAATGCTAACAAATATCTTTGTAGCATTGGTAACCGGTGAAAATTTTCTGCCATGGCAAGATAATCTACCGGAAGATCTGATATATATATACGTCTTTTTGATTACATTCTTCATTGTTTTTCTATCCCTCGGGAAGTGGATTTTAGCCGCAGCCAACAAAAAACAATATTTCTGGTTTATCTTTGATCGAGAAACCGGATTGCTGCACTCCCCAGGCACAGTGCCCGGTAAAAAAGGCGCGCCGGGTTTAAATATCAAGTTCAATAAACTGAGCGCCCTAATGCAAAGTGCAATTAACTTTGTTTACGGTGGTTCCTCGCAACAAAATATGTTGGCCGCGCCGTATTATCCCAAAGGGCAAAAGCCGCCACGGCATCACAGCTTTAAATTTTTTAATATAAGCCTTCATTTTCCAACACACGATGGTATTTGCGGAATGCCCGCATTGATCACTACACTCAATCAGTTTATGGATAAATCGAAACCCTATCCAGATTCTTTGAAAAAAATGATACAGAATTTTCAGGACAGAGGAACTTATGTTAATGGCGAGCCTTTGCAAGAAAAAGATAAAATTAAAGAAAAGCTCTACGATATTGAAAACGAAAGAGTTATTCATCCGAATGGCATTGCTTACCAATACATCAATGAATGCCTCGATAAAGGCGAAGAACCTCGAGATAGTCAGTTGATGTATCGCATCCGTGAATATCGAAACAAATATCCCATTGATACCCTACAGGCCAAGGCTCAGGCTGAAAAAGAAGTCGAAGCTCTTGAAGGCAAGTTGTCGTTAAAAGAACAGCGGAAAAAAGAGACGTTTGCTCGTATTGAGCGGCTAAAGGCGATGATAGGGGATTCGGAAGAGCATGATAAGTAAAGCTTGCTAAGTATATAAATGGTAAAAGGTACGAGGCTTAAGATCTCAAAAAGTAATAGCTAAAATATTGAAAATCTATTGAAGTTTGAACTTGATATACCTGGCCGATGAATTAACTAATTTTTGTTTATTATTATTGATAATAATTCCTTTGACCGCTCAATCCACTGAACAAAGATATAGCCATTGTCACGGCATTTTGGCGTGTTGCTACTCTTGAAGTTAAGCCCAACTATCAAGACTGGCAAATAAAAGTGCCATTCAGTTTTTTGAATAAGATGGTTCAGTTAAAATTGCAACGGGGTACTAATGTCGAGTTAGACTTTAAGTTACGAGTACGCTATTTCCCTCATGGTAAAGGAGAAAAGGTTATGAAGCAGGGTTCTATAGAGCATGTACTACCCAATCCTAACTTGTATGATAGTACGCTAACCGAAGAAGCTGTCGAAAAAAATCGAGAAAATCACCTTTATAAAGAAGGTAGCGATATTTGGCTGGAATACACTTTACTTAATATTGAAGAAGAATCACCAAGAGAAGTATTAATTCAGCAGTTAGAACAAGAAAAACGTGCTAATAGAGTATTAGATAATTTGTCCAAATCTAATGCTTTTGGCTAATTAATTGATATAAGAGTAATAAATGGAAAATTCAGATAAGTCAAAAAATATAAGTGGTAAACCGGAAGTGATGGATCCTGAATGGGAGAAAATCCATTACTCAGAATACGATCCTGACTCACTTATAGGGCTCGACTTAAGCATCACTGAAGAAGAAAGTTCGCTACAAAAAGCTCCAATAAAGAAAGATAAGTTTATTATTGGTCCTTTTGAACCAGCGCCTTTAGATTATTCTCATTATCAAGATCACAAATACATATGTGATGGCAGATACTTAGCTATTGAACAAAGTCATGGCGCCCGGTTTTATATCGGATTTACAGGGTTTTTCTTTTTTGGTATGACGTTTATTATACCATTTATTTGGGTTTTAGTATCGTTAGGTTCTTGGGGTTTTCATGTAGGATTTCTTCCTGAGTTAATATTCATAGTTGTGGTATCGAGTGTTAGCTATGTTATTAGTAGTCTTCTTACGTTCTTTGCAAAAAAAATAAAGGGACTTTGGACTGTCTTTGATCGAATAACTGGTCTTGTTTATGTGCCTCCCTATAAACCTGGGGGCATATTTAAAAATAAAACCCCTGGAACAACCATTGCGTTTCATCGTTTTTTTGGTGCAGTTCGTGGTTTGATCAATTGGATGTATGGTGGGAGTGCAATGCATGGCATGTTGATCGCACCTTATTATCCAAAAGGATTTAAGCCGGGAGGGATGGGTAAGTATCACGAATTTTTGTTATTAGGAGTGGATGGAGCGACCAACGATGGTGTCGCCGGCTTTCCGGAGACTTACACCATGCTGTGTCACTTTATGGATAAAACTAAACCATATCCCGATTCTCTACGTCGAATGATTCAGTTGTATCAGGATAAAGGTATCTATATTAATGGTAAGCCTTTAAAAGAAGAATATGTTATCAATGAAAAACTCTACGACTTTAAGTTAGAGCGTGTGATTAATCCCTGTGGAATAATGTATAAATACATCAATGAGTGTCTGGAAAACAACAAGCCTGTTGATTATGA
>NZ_QGGU01000023.1:0-2500 GCF_003148745.1 Pleionea mediterranea
GAATTTAAATGCCTGGCGATGACCTACTCTCACATGGGGAGACCCCACACTACCATCGGCGCTGAACGTTTTCACTTCTGAGTTCGAGAAGGGATCAGGTGGTTCCCGTTCGCTAATGTCACCAGGCAAAACTGGTTGGTATTTCAGTGTCTAGCTTACGCTAAACGCTTTTACAATTCGGTAATTTGATTCACACAAGGTTTTTTATTCGGCGTTCACATTGATTCTTACTGACTCTCTCATATACGACCTCCATGGATGGAGGAAGTACTGGTAGCTGTTTGGAACAGCTCCATGTAAACCACTTGGGTGTTATATGGTCAAGCCTCTCGAGCAATTAGTACAGGTTAGCTTAGTGCCTCACAACACTTCCACACCCTGCCTATCAACGTCATAGTCTTCAACGGCTCTTATGGAGACTTAAAGTCTCAGGGAGAACTTATCTTGAAGGGGGCTTCCCGCTTAGATGCTTTCAGCGGTTATCCTGTCCGAACATAGCTACCCGGCAATGCCACTGGCGTGACAACCGGAACACCAGAGGTTCGTCCACTCCGGTCCTCTCGTACTAGGAGCAGCTCTTCTCAATTCTCCAACGCCCACGGCAGATAGGGACCGAACTGTCTCACGACGTTCTAAACCCAGCTCGCGTACCACTTTAAATGGCGAACAGCCATACCCTTGGGACCGGCTACAGCCCCAGGATGTGATGAGCCGACATCGAGGTGCCAAACTCCCCCGTCGATATGAACTCTTGGGAGGAATCAGCCTGTTATCCCCGGAGTACCTTTTATCCGTTGAGCGATGGCCCTTCCATACAGAACCACCGGATCACTATGACCTGCTTTCGCACCTGCTCGACGTGTCTGTCTCGCAGTCAAGCGTACTTATACCATTATGCTAACCGTACGATGTCCGACCGTACTTAGTACACCTTCGTACTCCTCCGTTACTCTTTGGGAGGAGACCGCCCCAGTCAAACTACCCACCACACACTGTCCTCGACCCGGATAACGGGCCTGAGTTAGAACTCAAATATTACCAGGCTGGTATTTCAAGGTTGGCTCCACAATGGCTAGCGCCACTGCTTCAAAGCCTCCCAGCTATCCTACACAGATAATATCTAAGTCCAGTGTGAAGCTGTAGTAAAGGTTCACGGGGTCTTTCCGTCTAGCCGCGGGTACACTGCATCTTCACAGCGATTTCAATTTCACTGAGTCTCGGGTGGAGACAGTGTGGCCATCGTTACGCCATTCGTGCAGGTCGGAACTTACCCGACAAGGAATTTCGCTACCTTAGGACCGTTATAGTTACGGCCGCCGTTTACCGGGGCTTCGATCAAGAGCTTCGCATACGCTAACCCCATCAATTAACCTTCCGGCACCGGGCAGGCGTCACACCCTATACGTCCACTTTCGTGTTTGCAGAGTGCTATGTTTTTAATAAACAGTCGCAGCCACCTGGTTACTTCGACCACCAACAGCTTACGTCGCAAGGACTTCACCATCGGCGGCGCACCTTCTCCCGAAGTTACGGTGCTATTTTGCCTAGTTCCTTCACCCGAGTTCTCTCAAGCGCCTTGGTATTCTCTACCTGACCACCTGTGTCGGTTTGGGGTACGGTCGGTGTTAACCTGAAGCTTAGAAGTTTTTCCTGGAAGCATGGCATCGACCACTTCAGTCCCTTGGGACCTCGTCATCAGCTCTCGGCCTTAAGAACCCGGATTTACCTAAGTTCTCAGCCTACAACCTTAAACCGGGATAACCAACACCCGGCCGGCCTAGCCTTCTCCGTCACTCCATCGCAGTTAACACCGGTACAGGAATATTAACCTGTTTCCCATCGACTACGCATTTCTGCCTCGCCTTAGGGGCCGACTCACCCTGCTCTGATTAGCATCGAACAGGAAACCTTGGTCTTCCGGCGTGGGGGTTTTTCACCCCCATTATCGTTACTCATGTCAGCATTCGCACTTCTGATACCTCCAGCAAACCTCCCGGTTCACCTTCAACGGCTTACAGAACGCTCCTCTACCATGCATAGTAAACTATGCATCCGCAGCTTCGGTGTATCGCTTAGCCCCGTTACATCTTCCGCGCAGACCGACTCGACTAGTGAGCTATTACGCTTTCTTTAAAGGGTGGCTGCTTCTAAGCCAACCTCCTAGCTGTCTGGGCCTTTCCACATCGTTTCCCACTTAGCGATAACTTTGGGACCTTAGCTGGCGGTCTGGGTTGTTTCCCTTTCCACGACGGACGTTAGCACCCGCCGTGTGTCTCCCGTGATTGCACTTCTTGGTATTCGGAGTTTGCATCGGGTTGGTAAGCCGGGATGGCCCCCTAGCCGAAACAGTGCTCTACCCCCAAGAGTGAGACACGAGGCGCTACCTAAATAGCTTTCGAGGAGAACCAGCTATCTCCTGGTTTGATTAGCCTTTCACTCCTAACCACAGGTCATCACCGCATTTTTCAACATACGTGTGTTCGGTCCTCCAGTTGGTGTT
>NZ_QGGU01000024.1 GCF_003148745.1 Pleionea mediterranea
GTTGCCATATCATTAGGATGCCTTAAGAAATTTTTTGCTACACTTACAGGGCTAACGTCGGACTCACTGTTTAAACATAATGACATATATTTGCCCACTTCTTTTACTGCATGCATAGCTAATTTCACAGCTATTTCATGGAAATGATGAACGTCATGATCTTTCGTTAGTTGACATAGGTTTGAGAAGTAAATAATACGGATAAAATGACGCAAACAAAGTTAACTCAATAAGGTTATGGTCTATATGTTTCTATTCTGTAAAATTTGAATATTCTAAATATAATTTATAACTGAACTCAACGAAATGACTTGGTTCACACTATGTGATTTAATGGCTTAAAAAGTCTTGGTGAGGTGGTATAGTAAGCATATAAAAATCGACGAAATATGCGAAAGAGATTACCTTATGAAACGGAATTTAATTCTTATCTGCGGTACAACATTCATAGTATCTGCCTGTCAGTCGGAAATTGAAGCTGAACTGGAAAAGCATGGTGTCAGCTATGATGGTGTGCCTGAAAAGCCACTTGCCTATATAAAAAGTCTGCCTTTAGAACAACAGGCTAAAGTACTCAAGCTTAGAAAGCGTGTGCTTCAAAACTTAGTGTTTGTTGAGGGTGGTGGTTTTGTAATGGGGGATATTATTGAAGAAGTCCCAGAAGGTACCGAGGGTGCCGTTAAAGTTAATCTAAAAGAAGTCGAAGGCAAGTGGTTTCTTGATAAAAATGGCTACGATGAATACTTTTACTGGCCACACTGGGTGGAGCTGGATAGCTACTCTATTGCTAAGTACGAAGCCACCTATGGCGAAGTGGATATTTTTACGGAAGTAACGGGCAGGGAGTATTTTGATAAAAAAAGAATTGAAATGAATAGTATTGATCGATTACCAGAAAAGCCCGTTTGGTTTGGTGCTTCTTGGCATGATGCTCGTGCTTATTGCCAATGGCTCGGTAAAATAACAGGCGAACCCTTTGATTTACTGAGTGAAGCGCAATGGGAGTATGCCGCACGTAGCCGCGGTAAAGCCCTTGAGTTTGCAACTGATAATGGTGAGATCGATTATGGTCGAAATGTAAAAGACCATGTATTTGATGGAACGAAGCCACCTGGAAGTTTTCCACCAAATCCCTTGGGTGTTTATGATATGTCAGGGAATGTAAGGGAGTGGGTGTTGGACTCTTACAGTAGTGGATTTTACGAAGTTAGCCCGATAAAAAATCCGATCTATGATCTCGAGAGTGAACGTCGTTATAAATTGTCAAGAGGAGGAGGTGGGCTAGGTGATCATGAAAAATGGCTTGATGTTTTTGGTCGAAGCAGGGCTAAACCTGACAGCACTAGTGCTGGTCATGGAGTTCGTTGCGGTGTGGACAGCTCTGAGCCTGTATTCGTATCGAATTAAGGACGCGCTATAGGCAGCTTTTTCTTTCCTGCAACCTTGGTTGCTGAAATTGGTAATTTGTCATGCCAGCGATTGAGTCTTCGGCTATCCCCCCAATCATTGAGGTAATCCCTTAAAATATTAAAGTTGTGATCAAAAGTAGCTTTGTTTTTATTAGCTTTATCTAATGCAACAGCACATGACTGAGTCTTAGAGTTACTTTTGCATGACGTAGGTGTCATATGCTCTAAAGTTTCTTGAAAATCACGTTGGCTTTGGATTCCATATTCTAAAATCGTCAGTATCGCTTCTTCCCTAGCTTCATCGATTCCAAATAACCAGTTTTTGCCTAGATGTAAATCTTGTCCTGCGGTCAATGCACCGATGAAAGTAGTTGCATTTTGCCAGTCAATAATGTCAGAGCCTGTATGAATGAAATTGTATAATAAGCGTCCTTTTATTACAGGGGTTAAATGAATCGTTAATGCTTTATTTGATTTAATATTATTTATTATTTGGTGTAAGTTAACGACCTTCCTTTCTTCAGTACTCCATCTTGATAAATATTTCTCTAGTTTATTTAATTGAATTAATTCGTTAGATCTTAATGCAAGTGAAATTAAAGCAACTTCATCACCACTGAAGCATAAAGTATGTTGTTTAGAATCTATGATACAGTTCTCTATATCATTGTTTTTAATATTAAGTGTTGAGCTATTGCTTTTGGCGCTACAATTGAAAAATATTAGATTGCATAAAATAAAAAAGTAAACTTTCAATTGACTATAATCTCCGTTTTGTATTTATAAATAATCATTTTAACATGTTTGTAATGCTATTGAATAATCTGTTTTCAAAGAAGTTTCAGTTTTATTTTCAACTACAATGTTTAAGCTAATAATAAAATCAGCCTCACATAATTTATCGTGTACGAGTACCAAAAAGTTCCAAACGTGGCGTGCATCCACAGTAAAAGCAAAGCTTCCTCCACAGCCTAAGCCTAAACAGGCTGCTGCTTTCGCCTTGATCACAAACTTGCTAGCTCTTCGATCCCAGCCAATATTAAAGTCGCCAGTAATTCCTACACCTGCACTTCCCGTAACGGTGTAACCAACGCTGCCAAGTTCTCCCCATTTGGGTGGTTCTGGATTATCTGAAGCTGATTTTTTAGATTCTGGATTTGGGCTTTTCCATTCTAGAGCACCTTTAATGCCTGCTTCGACTCTTGCTCCGGCAAATGCTTCAGCTGAGCCGCCTGCATTGGCATTCGCTTTGGCTGCGTTTTTGGTGGCTTCTTGTTTACTTTGTCCGTTTTTGATTCCGGTTTTAGCTTGTAGTATTCCATTTGATACATCAAAATCAATTTTTGCAGCTGCAGTTAGAGACGCTCCTGCCCACCCCGCGACATGGCCATCAATTTTTAACCGTGTATGACCAAAATTAAGTTTTAATGTAGGCTCTTCAACTTTAATTGGCTGTAAAGTAAAGGGAATAAATTCGACACGTCGATTCTCAAGCTCTCGCTGTTCTGTATCGACCTTGGGTTCTAACTCTCCTTTTCCAGATATGCCAGTGATCATTTTAGGCATTGCCGAGGAAGTGAAAATTAGCTGGTTTACTTTATCAATGTTTGCGCGGTGTGCGTTAAAGTAGTGTTGTATCAAACAGGACAGCCCAATTCGGTCATTGATGAAGTCTAAGTTTATATCTCAACCAATATAGGATTTTTTGATCAACAGAGTTGTGAAGCATGGAGTTACTAATTGATTAATCTGCAGAGAAATAGTTTTCGATAGTGATTAGTTGCCAATGGTAAGGGAACTGGCAGTATTCTCATCAATTAATAGATAAATAAAACCATATTCTTCACCATTCGGACAATTCGTATTATAAGCCCATCGTTCAGGAGTATAAGACTGTCTGAAAGTATTGAAGCCAATGTTCATATCTTTGTATTTATCATAATTTTCATTAAAGTATTTATAACGTTTTTCTTTAATCTCATGAAAATTTACTTTCTTTCCCAACTGAGCTCCATCGAGAATGAGCTTTCCATGGAAATAGCTTTTAAGTCTATTATCAATCATGTATTTAATAGATTTAATCTCATAATGATTCTTTTCTTTAACAGCCTTCTCAAGCTGTTTTTCATAAGATATTAGTTTTGGAGGGTAGCTATACATAAATGTAATACTGCTAACCTTCTTACTCTTATTTTCTACATTTAGGTATATTCCTATATCATCCCACAAGTAACGGCTACCATAAGCAGCAACTCTATAATTTTCTCCGAGCTTATTAATCCATGTGTCGACATGAGATCCTAGGTAAACGTTTAAGTCATTAAAAGTTAATTTACAGCCCTCAATATTAAAGTTATGTCTATTTTTTTCAGATACATCGAGTTCTTCTGCTTTGCCACAACTTATTAACAAGGCAATAAGAATAGTTATAAAAAAATTAGCTGGCTTAAAATACATAATATTAATAATTCCAAAGTCTATTTAATTTATTTTGTATTGACTGGAGTTCTTTTATAGATTTAGATAGAAAACGTTTTGACTCATTATGTAAATGTTGAACTTCATGCAAAGACTCTCCTCGTTTTACATTGTTGAGATTGTTTTCTGCCCAATGCCTTATTTTATCATCGGCCCAAGATGAGTCCTTGGGATGTCGAAAGAAATTTAGTACTAAGTCAGAGGGATGTATAATATATTTACCTGTTTTAAAAAATCTGTTCATTTCTATTCCAACCTTCTCAACTGCATGTATAGCTAATTTCGCAGCTATTTCATGGAAATGATGATTGTCATGATCTTTCGCCAGTTGACTATGGGTAGGGTTCGTTCCAATCGCTGTTTCTGTCAATTCGTTATGAATGTTTTGTCCATCATCGATTAGCGTTGACATAGGTTTGAGAAGTAAATAATACGGATAAAATGACGTAAACAAAGTTGACTCAATAAGATTATAGTCTATATGTTTCTATTCTGTAAAATTTGAATGTTCTGAATATAATTTATAACTGAACTCAACGAAATGACTTGGTTCACACTATGTAATTTAATGGCTTAAAAAGTCTTGATGAGGTGGTATAGTAAGCATATAAAAATCGACGAAATATGCGAAAGAGATTACCTTATGAAATGGAATTTA
>NZ_QGGU01000025.1 GCF_003148745.1 Pleionea mediterranea
ACGTTTTTTATTCTTATCATGACTATGATTTGCATGATAGTCATAGTCTCTTTGTTTGATTTTTCAGAACCACCAGAAGAGCCGGTAAAAGCGGAGCATTATTGGCTATTTAATGACAAAGGAAATAAAGAGTGGCTTGTGGCTGAATACGGTAATCGTACTCTTGTTATTGATGCGGAATATGTTAACGATACAAGTGCAAATCTATCGGGACGTAATAATATTGATATGGTTCCGATGTTATGGCCGGGATTTTATCTACCGAGTTTAGGAGTAAAAGGTATCGAGCATTCTGTTGATATTGGTTTTACATTTTATAGAGATATTTATTTTGATAAGTCCTATAAACCAAAACAGCCTCCTTATGATTTAAAGTATAAAAAAAGCAACGGTCCCGGGCCGCTTTTTTTAAAAGACGATAATGCTTTTGGCAGAGAGCATTACTTTTATTATAACCAATCAAAAATTAATGTTAGGTGTAATTTCGATGTTGAAGACAGTTTTAATACCAAGCCTACCGATAATTGCCGCATATTTTTCTCCCCTGATATAGGTTTGATAGTCAGAATTGATGTTGAAGGGGAAGCGATGCGTCGATGGGGTGTGTTTGGCAAAGAACTTTTCTTATTTTTGGATCATATTTTTATAGAGCCTGACGAAGACCGATTTAAGTTTGACGAGTTTATGTACAACCTTGAGGAAATTAGAGCGCATGAATAGTTTTACAAATTAGCAAATTTCGCAGTTAAATGCGTCTTAGTTTGAATTAATTAACTTTTATTGTGGTTTATTATGATTGGTCTGATGGTATTAGGGTTTTACGTTTTTTATTGGTATTTATGTAGTGGTATAGCAAAGCTTGCTTTTTATAAGTCTAAGAGTGAGAGCGAAAAGAAAGTTAAATGGTTGAAAATAGGGTTGTTTGCCATACCCCTATATATAGTTGTTGTTGACTATGTCATTTTTCAATACCAGTGCAGTAGGGGTGATGTCTACTTTCCTGATAATAAACCTAACTGGCCAGAATCATTAGTTGTACTAGATAGCTTGTCGGCAAGGCCCTATGTGCAAGTTGAAGAGGTGGAAAAGCTATCATTTATTCATGGAGTAGAGTTTGATTATATAGTAGCTCCAATTGAGCATTATAATAAAGATGTTAATTTAGAGTACTTCGTGCCTACGGAAGAGGGTTTTAAAGTATACCCAAATATTTATTCGGATAAGTTAGGTTTCGATGCATCTGATATAATTAGTAGCGCGAAGTATTTATTATATAATAAACAATACAGCGTATTTAACGCGTCTAAATTAACACTTTATATTTATGATATGAAAAATAGGGATTTTATATCAGAGCTTACCATAGTATCACATAGAAAAAGTAGGACTAGCTTATTAATGTACCTATTGCCTTATCATTTTTCAAGGTGTGTGGTTGGTAACTCTGATGTTAGTGACTACTACAAATATTTTTTCAAAAAAACATTTAAAAATGGATAGTGCCATATGAATATAAAAGAATATGAAAAGTATAAAAAGGACAGCCATAACTTAGTATGAATGATCGAGTGATAATATGCGCATTTAAAATACTACCACTGTTTAGTTGTATGTAAGATCGCAGTTAATAAAGGTATAAAAATTTAATACGATTATTTACGTATGACTTTTAAGTTACTGGGTAAAACGAAGTTGTTTTAGTGGTAGTGTAAAAAATTGGAGAAATATATGATAGGGCTTTTATTTATTTTTGTATATGCATTGTTTATTCTCGTTGCAGTGTTTATGCCTTTCTTAATTTTTCGCAAAAGAGCAAAGAATTATAAAAAGAAGCGAGCAATTCTTTCTTTAATCATAATTAGCATTCCCTTTTTTGTATACGCATTTGAGCGAACTTTGTATGAATGGGAGTGCAGTAAAAATGTATATTTTTATCCTGAAAATAAATTGGAAAGGCCGTCTTCAATTGTTTACTCTGGATTTATTCCTGAAGGAAGTCGGGCGTATGAAAAAATCAATGAGAAGTATCTACTCAGAATCTTCTCTAATTTTTCATTTGAATATATTGTTGATGTTGGTGTTGGAGAAGACTTTAAATCAATTGGTAAGGATAGGATTGGTGAGTTGTTAATCGATGGTAAGTTGTACCCATATGAGCACAGGGATGTCGCGAATCACGAAAGAGATATGGTAATAAATAATACTAAACATATTGTTTACTACTCTATTGATTATAAATTTAACATGATTTTAATAACATACTATATTTATAATTATAAGAGTGACAAAGTGATTTCTGCAGTATCTGAAGTAAGTCATTCGAAGCGGCAGGATTTGGTAAATGTATTATATCCGTATGAGTTTGGTGTTTGCTCGAAACTTGAAGCTAAATACGGTCCTGCAACAGAACTTTTGAGTAATACATTTAAATAAGGAAGTCTACATGAATATTGAAAATAATTTTTTTGATTAACTCTTGTCAGTTGCTTCGTATGTCGACTTTGATGAAGGAGAAATTAATAATGAAGGACTTGCTGATAGTAGTTTAAAAGATAGTGATGAACTGCAGTCAGAAAGTTTGAGGGACTTGTTTTTAGATAATATCGATGTTTTATCACATAGGAAAAATAATGGCTCAGGTTTTTCTGCAACAGTATTTAAAAATATTACAAAATGATGAGTTTGTTTTTGCGAATCGCGGCAC
>NZ_QGGU01000026.1 GCF_003148745.1 Pleionea mediterranea
GAAAAAGGGCCGGTGAGTGAATGGGTTGATGTGCTTAGGGAAAAGCCTGCAATGGAAGCCATCTGCCGGGCAGTGGCAAAAGTGTCTAAAGTAGACTTAAAATCGATAGTGGACGGTCATAACAGCCGGTTGCGTAAAAATCAGCCGAGGAAGTTGGCTATGTATTTATGTCAAATATTATCGGATGAAAAGTTAGCTAATATTGCGGAATATTTTGGTTTAAAAAGCGTCGGCAGTGTCTGCCCTGCTATAAGTGAGATGAAGAAGCTCGAAGAAAAAGGGGAGATGAGTAAGGTGCTTAATCAAGTGTATCGAATACTTAATATAAAGAAATGAACCTGACCCCTTTGTTTTTTATTTATGTCAAATATTATCGGATGAAAAGTTAGCTAATATTGCGGAATATTTTGGTTTAAAAAGCGTCGGCAGTGTCTGCCCTGCTATAAGTGAGATGAAGAAGCTCGAAGAAAAAGGGGAGATGAGTAAGGTGCTTAATCAAGTGTATCGAATACTTAATATAAAGAAATGAACCTGACCCCTTTGTTTTTTAGTTGGTAATAAACTTCGAAAAATGAATATGAAATCTTGGATTATGAATGAAGCTAAGGATGTTCTTTTAAAAGATTTTGAAAGAGATTTTGTTGATTTAATTCAGCAAAGTGACTCATTTTAGATAATGTTTAATTATTAATCGAGACTTTAAATATATGTCAGAGCAATCAAGAGAAAAGTGGAGTAGTTTAAATAAAAAGCTTAAGAAATTAATTTTTCTTAAATTGGATATTTATGGAAATGTACTTAAAGATTACTATTTAAATGGTGATATTAGCAAGATTCGTAACGCGGAAGGCTTGCCTTCTAAATTGTTGTTCGAGTATTGGTTGGGAAGCAATCACTCTGAAGAGCATTTGAAAGAGTTGTACCAAGAATACTTAAGTAGTACAGTTCTCTCGAAAGATTTACAGACTACAGTTCATAACTTCGAGAAGTACTCTCAGTTTGCTAGATACGTCGACAAAAGCCGAAAAGATACCATTTCTCCTGATGGTAGCGCATTTTTCAGTGGTCTAGAAGAAAAGCTCTGCCGTGTACTCTTACCTCAATCTCTCGATGATTCAACTTGGGTTATTGGTAATCGCAAGCCTGGTAGGAAATCTGCAATGAGGACATTTGAAATTATAATGTCTCAGTTGATAGAGTTGATTTATACTAATAAGGAAAACCTAATCGAGCATAATATATTGTTTAATCGAATGAAGTATTTCGAAAGTGTATTAAGAGAAGGATATTATTTAATACCTAATATCTGGGGGTACTTTGTAAGAAGAGTATATTCTATCTTAGAAAACAAACAAGAATTCCATACACTTCAAGTTAAGCTTGCAGAGAATATTGAAAATATTTTTTCTCAAGATGACTTACCTGAAAAAATAAAAATTGATATTCAAAAAGCCCGGGACGGTGAGTGGGACGATTGAAAATAGTAAAGATTTACTTTCCTACGATCATAGGCTTAAATAATTAAGCCTATGATCGTAGTTGACTAAAAATTTGAGTAATTAATAATTGAAGTGACCTCTGACTCTATTTCTGATAAATCACAAGACTCAATTCCCTGTTTCCAAGAGTCGAGTTTTTCCGTGAAATATAAGCTTGGACCTTTTTCTTTAGCATCTCTTAAGTCCTCGTAATCATCTAGCTCAGAGTCTTCACATTCTGCAATATATTCGTAGATTCCACCACTTATATCTTCGCTACGAACTATATTATTTTCGACCCAAAGCAACATACACCAAGGGTCCTCATCTCCAGTTATATAAGCTTTTACAAAGTTAAAGTTATGTTTACTTAAACTCTCCATTGCGGACTCAATATTGTCTTCGGTTGAAGATCCTCCCATAACAGATAACTCGACGATTTCGCCATTTTCATTAATTTCTTCTAGGGTAATATCTAAATTTGCTAGTACTGAATTGGTTACAAATTCTTCGATATCTGCTATTTTCTTATCGTTACGAAAAAAAATTGTCCCGTAATTTTCCATGTGACTTTGCTACCATCAATCTTATCCGAGTGGGGTATAGTAAATACTAACTTCGAATAATTTTCAACAAAGACTGTTGATACTAATGGAGAAAGAGAACAAATAAGGGGTCAGGATTATTGTTTTGTATTAACTCTCTGCTAAACGGTCTTTATGCCAAGAGCCGAACGACTAGAATATGAAGGCGCTTTCTACCACGTTATGAATCGTGGTAGGGCTCGTCAAACAATATTTCATGATGAACGTTACTTTAAAGCCTTTGTTCAAGTTTTGGAGGAGGCCAATAAGCGTTTTGACGCCGTTGTACATTGTT
>NZ_QGGU01000027.1 GCF_003148745.1 Pleionea mediterranea
TCACTTAACCCATCGCCATCACTGTCATCGTCGAGGTAATTGGCGAGGCCGTCGCCGTCGGTGTCTTGCGCACTTTCGGTGGCGTCACTGATGCCGTCACTGTCGCTGTCCAGATCAAGGTAGTCGCCGGTGCCATCGTTGTCGCTGTCCACCGTGCCTTCGGTGGCATCACTAATGCCGTCGCCATCACTGTCGCTGTCGAGGTAGTTGCCAACACCATCACCGTCGCTGTCTTGCAGGGTTTCGGTGGCATCGGGTATGCCGTCACCGTCGCTGTCCAAATCGCGGAAGTTGGGGATCCCGTCGCCGTCAACGTCGCTGGTGCCTTCGTCGGCGTCACTGATCCCGTCGTTGTCACTGTCGCTGTCCTGTGAATCGACAATGCCGTCACCATCGGTGTCATTGGTGCCTTCGATGCCATCGGCGATGCCATCACCGTCGGCGTCTGAGCCGGTGTCCTGAGAATCAGGGATGCCGTTATTATCGGCGTCGCCCTGTTCGTTGCTGTCGAGTACGCCGTCACCGTCGCTGTCGTCATCGAGGTAGCTGGGGATGCCGTCGCCATCAAGGTCGGTGGCGCCTTCGTCGGCGTCACTGATGCCGTCGTTGTCACTGTCGAGGTCGAGGTAGTTCAGTTGACCGTCGCTGTCACTGTCGGCCAGTGGGTTGTCGAGGTTGCCATCGCCGTCCACGTCCATTTCGGTGACGTCGGGTATGCCGTCGCCATCGCTGTCGCTGTCAATGAAGTCGGCGTTGCCGTCTCCGTCGCTGTCACCGGCGCCTTCCAGTGTGTCACTCAGGTTGTCGCCATCGCTGTCGTCGTCGAGGTAGTTGCCGACGCCGTCGTTGTCGAGGTCACTGGCGCCTTCGGTGGCGTCGGTGAGGCCGTCGTTGTCGCTGTCGGTGTCGCGGTAGTTGCTGATGCCATCGCTGTCGCTGTCGGCGGTGCCTTCGGTGGCGTCACTGATCCCGTCGTTGTCGCTGTCGAGGTCACGATAATCGGGGGTGCCGTCGTTATCGCTGTCGATGGGCTCCAGTGCATCGTCGATGCCGTTGTTGTTGCTGTCGTTGCCGCCGGTCAGGTCAACGTCGAGCGCGTCATCGATGCCATCGGCGTCGCTGTCGTTACCGCTTAATACCGGGCCGGCGCTGTCTTCGTCGGCGTCATTGATGCCGTCGTTATCGCTGTCGATTTCCAGATAATCGGGGGTGCCGTCACCGTCGGTGTCGGGGGTGCCTTCGAGGATGTCGGCGATGCCGTCGTTGTCACGGTCGTAGTCGATGGTGACGCTGAAGTTGACGTTGACGGTGTTGCCGCCGCCGTCGGTCACTTCGGCGCGGTAGGTGTCGCTGCCATCGGACAGGCCAAGGGTGCTGTCACAGCTCCAGGCGTTGTTGCTGACATTGCCGGTGCACAACAGTTGATTGCTGCTGGTGTACACGGAGACGGTAAAGCCGTCGGCCAAATCGGAGCTGCCACTGAAGGTCGGCGTGGTGTCGGCGGTTGGCCCAACATCTTCGGCGGTCAGAGTGGGCGCGTTGGTGTCTTTGTTTGCCGTCGCGCTGCTGGCGTTGCCGGTGTTGCCGGCCACATCGGTTTGACTGGCGTTAACGGTAATGACGTTGTTGCCATCGGCAATGCCGCTGACATCAAAACTGGCGCTCCAGCTGCCGCCGCTGCAACTGACGTTCTGGCTGGACGGGCTGGCGCCGTTGATGCTGACGCTGACGTCACCGTCGCCGCCTGAGCAACTGCCGCTGACCGGGTAACTGGTTTGATTATCAATGTTGGCGGTGGGCGCGCTGTCGATGCTGACCACCGGTGCAGTCACATCGTAGTTGGAGGTGGCCTGCGTTGCGGCGGTGTTGTTGTTGCCCGCATCATCCTGCGCCACATTGGCGTTCACATCTATGGTGACCGCGCCTTCGGCGGTGGGCGTAATGGTGGCGGTGTAGGTATTGCCGTCCACGGCACTGAAGTTACTGGCCGTGGCGTTGCTTAAGCTGATGTCCCCCACCACAAA
>NZ_QGGU01000028.1 GCF_003148745.1 Pleionea mediterranea
TAACACATATGAGCCTTCCTTGAGTCAATAAGCAATACTAAAGTTTTCGCTCACCGAGGTGGGCGAATATCAGTTAATCAGTAATTTCATTTACTTCGTCTGTCATGGTTACTGTCAAGTCAATCGCTTACAGCAAACACATATAGAGGCTCTCTTATTACGGTCTTACCGTTGCCTGTTTTTCTCTATCCATTTATAAAAGTAGGGGCACTAGACATTCATCGGTTAACCTTGGACTGGCGCTATTCAAGAGTCGGGTTGATACCTATCCAGTTAGTTTCAGGCTCAATCAAGGTGTAAACGATATTACTCATTAATTAAACATGCACGCCAATGAGGTTGGCTAATCAAGGCGAATGGGCTCAAGCTATATGGTGCATAAATTGAATGGTTTGATTTTTAAAATCAGTCAGCAGACTTCAATTTGTTTGCACTCAGCGATTGTCCAGTTAGGCGTTGCGCTAACCTCATTGCGTGACTAACACTTTAGAAATTTATTTTCATTAAATACAGTTTCATTTTTAAGCATAAAATAAATACAGCGTCCGAGCTTATGAGCTAGTGCAGAAAGTGCTTTAGCTTTACTCATTCGCTTTTGAAGTTTTAGTAGGTAAGTTTGCGCGCGTTTATTGCCGCGTAAATATAATACTGCAGCTTCGGAGAAGGCCCACTTAAGGTGAGCATTACCTATTTTATTACCTTGTGTTCCATAACTTTTACCTGCTGACTCAGCTTTACATTTAACGAGTCGGGCGTAAGATGCGAATTTCTGAACCGAGCTGAAGCGATTGATATCTCCTATCTCATAAATGATTGTTAGAGCTAAAATTCGACCTATTCCAGAGATACTTTTTAAAATATGCAGTTGAACAGGGTTGTGCTGTTTAGCTTGCTGTTCAATAAACCACTCAATTTTACTGAGTTCTTTGGCGTAACAATCCAGTATCGCCATATCTAAATTAATATTCTTTTGTACAACAGGATCGGAAAATGTTGAGTTTAGTATTTCTCGCGCGCCAATATTTTTTAAATTAACCTTATTGGGAGGTAAGTTGTACTGGCTGGTCGTATTAACCACATGAGCTTTCAGGTGAGCACCATGGCGTACTATTTTCATTCTGCGACGAAGTAAATCGCGCGTAGCTCTTTTTTCTTTGGGATAGACAAAAGCAATAGGAAAGTTACCACCTCGGATTAATGTCGCAATTTTAAATGAATCAATTCGGTCATTTTTAGCTTTGCCACCGTGTATTGCCTTCATATAAAGCGCATGGCCTAAGATAAAGTCGATAGCATGTTTTTCGCAAAAGTCAGCTATCCAATACCAGCAGTGCATACACTCAACCCCAATAACCACCTGGCCGATGTAAGGGGTTAATAACTCAATTAGCTTTTCTGGATTGGCGGGTATTTCTTTATGCAAACAGGTTTTTCCATCTTGAGCAATAATGCATACGTAAAGGGATCTGGAATGTAGGTCAATTCCACAGTAATATGGGTGGATGTTGTTGTAAAAGTTCATTGAGCTTCTCCTTTGGGTTTAGTCGCCTTTAAGTTTAGCTAAATGCTAAAACTAGGGAGAAGGCTCAATGATTATCAA
>NZ_QGGU01000029.1 GCF_003148745.1 Pleionea mediterranea
TAATGCCGATCAGTTAAGCAAATAAAGCTTGATATTTTCGGCAAAAAGATCAAAATCCGATGATCACAGGTCATCGGATTTTTTTTATGCGTTTTTCATCCGCTTTAAACCAAATAGTTAATAACCCTGTCACCCAATTTCAAAACCTCAGTGAAATACTTGATCCGGATATTATTGATGAAGGTCTGGCGCAAAATGGTGTAGCGACTATTCGACGAAGAAAACTCCCCATGGAATCGATGGTATGGGCTGTTATTGGCATGGCTTTATTTCGTCAATTCCCAATGCGTCAGCTATTAAGTCAACTGGATATCATCTTACCCAATGAGCGGAGTTATGTTGCCCCAAGTGCCGTCACTCAAGCGCGCCATAAACTGGGAAGTGAAGCCATTCGTTATATATTTGAACGAACACAAACTCAGTGGCATCAACAAGCAGAACATCCCAAATGGTGTGGCTTAACCTTGCTGGGTGTTGATGGGGTTGTATGGCGAACGCCCGATAGTGCCGACAATCAAAGCTTCGGAAAAACGAGAAATAACCATGGGGATGTGAGCTATCCACAAGTGCGTATGGTCTGTCAGATGGAACTCACCAGCCACTTGCTAGTGAATAGTGCTTTTGCAGGAATAGACACGAATGAAATGCGTCTGGCTGAACAATTAATAGAACAAACACCTGAGCACAGTCTAACGATTTTTGACCGAGGATTTTACTCTTTAGGTCTTTTGCATCAGTGGTGTAAAGCGGGTGAAGAGCGTCACTGGATGATACCCCTTAGAAAAAATACCCAATATCAGGTGCTTCATCAACTAGGGCGACATGATGCCATCGTTGAACTCACCACAACGCCACAAGCCCGTCAGAAATGGAAGCGTTTACCTGAAACCATACAAGCCCGATTAATCACTAAAACAGTTAACGGTAAGCCAGTTCAAATATTAACATCGATGACCGATGCCAAGCGCTATCCGGGAGCGGATATCGTCGACTTGTATGCGCATCGTTGGGAGATTGAACTGGGATTTAGAGAAATGAAACAATATCTTCTGCACAACAAATTAACCCTACGAAGTCAGCAGCCAGAACTCATTAAACAAGAGTTGTGGGGAATATTACTGGCCTATAATCTTATTCGTTACAAAATGACTCTGATGGCAAAGTCACTTAAAGGTATTCACCCTAACGAACTCAGCTTTCATCATGCTTCCTTGCATATTATCCATAAGCTAACTCAGTTACCCTATGTGACACCGGGGAACATTCCAAAGTTCGTTATGGATATTGAAAAAGATGCGCAACAGTTTGTACTCGAACACCGGAGGGAAAGGAGCTATCCCAGACTCATTAAAGCTTCTAAAAACCGATATCCTGTTAAGAAAAAAAATGCCGCTCACTCGCTTAAGTGAACGGCATTACG
>NZ_QGGU01000030.1 GCF_003148745.1 Pleionea mediterranea
CGGGACATATATGAACACCTCCCAGATTGCAAGGGTAAACAATGATGAGGTATTGGTTGCTGACATATATCCGGCTTTTCATTTGACTGACTTGTGTTGAGTTTGTCAGCCTAGCCCTGATGAGATCCGCACCTTGCTCTCTTAACACCCATATGGCTTCATTGAGCCTTGTCCCGTAGCAGAGTTAAGCAAGGTCGGACAACCTGTTATTTCATCATTAAAATTGCATTATCCGGAATTGATAGTTGTTTATCCTATTATTTAAAAACGAATTTTAGTTGTTAAATAATATTTTAGCGATATTGAAATTCAGTCTTTTTGACTAACATAGCCCAAACGATTCGTGCTAATTTATTGGCAAGAGCAACCCATGCTTTAGGCTTGCTACTCCGTGCAGCAATCTTCTCAGACCACTGAAACAAATAATGATCCCGCTGCTTACAGCGAGTGAAAGCAGCCCTTGCCCCATGAATAAATAGTGTGCGTAGCGTCCGGTTTCCACGTTTACTTACTTTTCCGAGGTAAGACTTATCGCCACTGGCATACTGTCTTGGCGTTAATCCTATCCATGCGGAAAACTCTCGTCCATTCTTAAACTGTTGGCCATTACCGACTGAAGCGATGATGAACGAACTCAATATTTTTCCTATTCCTGGTACAGTCATTAATCGCTGGTAAGTATCATGACTTTTTGATAACTGTTCAATGATGACTTCGTCATGCTTTATTGTTTCAGTTATTGTTCGGAGTTCTTGACTCAAATCGCTGAGTAATGACCTTGCTGAAGGCGATAGTTCGTTATTAGCATCCTCAAGAACTAAGGGGATTTGCTTGATTACTGTTTTGGAGCCTAGAGCTATGGTGACACCATATTCACTAAGTATTCCCCTAATTTGATTAATCAAAGCGGTTCGGTTTCGAATGTGACGTTCACGAACTCGGTGTCGAGTCTGAAGGTCTTGTTGCTCTATCGTTTTAATGGGTACAAATCGCATGTTTGGTCGAACAGCCGCTTCTGCAATGGCAAGTGCATCATTGCCATCATTTTTATTTCCTCGGACAAAGGCTTTAACAAACTGTGCCGGAATAGCACTAACCTCAAATTGAAAAGACTGGAATTTACGCCCCCAATAATTAGCGGTATAACATGCTTCCATGACGATACGTTTCGGTTTCAGGGACAACACTGTCTCTAATAATTGAGACCGCTTAACTTTCTTATTAACAATGGGTTTACCTGCCTGATTAATACCACAAACTTGGAATACGTTCTTTGCTAAATCAATAGAAACTAGTTTAATATTATTCATGATGAATACCTCTCTGAT
>NZ_QGGU01000031.1 GCF_003148745.1 Pleionea mediterranea
CAGTTCAATTTGCAACTGATAATGGTGAGATCGATTATGGTCGGAATGTTAAAGATCATGAAGTATATGGAACGAAGCCTCCTGGAAGTTTTCCACCAAATCCCTTGGGTGTTTATGATATGTCAGGGAATGTGTGGGAGTGGGTGCTAGACTCGTACAGTAGTGGGTTTTATGAGGACAGTCCGGTAAATAATCCAGTTTATGATTTAAAGAGCAAGCGTCGTTTTAAAGTCCACAGAGGTGGAGGAGGATTAGGCGATCATGAGAAATGGTTAGATGTATTTGGAAGGGGACGAGCGAAACCTGATAATATTGGTTTTGGAAATGGTATTCGATGTGGAGTAAATTTAAGTTATCCAGTTGGGACGCCCGGTTAAGGGCGTGCTATAGTTTTTTTGATTTTTCCTGCTGCTCTTGTTGCAGATTCTGGTAGTTTATCGTGCCATCGACTTAATTAGTTGCCAATGGTAAGGGAGCTGGCAGTATTTTTATCAATTAATAGATAAATAAAACCATATTCTTCACCATTCGGACAAATCGTATTATAAGTCCATCTTTCAGGAGTATAAGACTGTCTGAAAGTATTGAAGCCAATGTTCATATTTTTGTATTTATCATAGTTTTCTTTAAAGTACATGTACCGCTTATTTTCTATATCAGAAAAATTAACGTCTCCATCTAATAGTACACCATCTAGCGCTAAAGCATTTTCAAAGTACTCTTTTACTCGGTTGCTCTGTACATACATTTTTGTTTCAATAACACTTTGTATTTCTTCAGCGGCTTTATGGTTTTCTTCTTTAATATATCGATTAAGTTCATCCTGTCGTGATTCAAGTGAAATTGATTCATCAGGGTAGTTAAAAATAAAGCTCAAACTTATTACTTGTGTATCTTTCCAGTTAGTATTTGCATAAATTCCTATCTTATCCCAAATATATCTTCTGGTTGCTCCTCCTTGTCGATAGTTACTTCCTAAAACGTCAATCCAGCTGCTTATGTCTTCACCAAGAACTAGTTCTTTCTCATTGTAAGTTATAGTACAGCCTTCAATAATAAATTTATGGTGTTGATTTAATTCTTTCTTGTTACCAGATGATGATTGGCTTGAACAGCCTATCAGTAA
>NZ_QGGU01000032.1 GCF_003148745.1 Pleionea mediterranea
CAGTTCAATTTGCAACTGATAATGGTGAGATCGATTATGGTCGGAATGTTAAAGATCATGAAGTATATGGAACGAAGCCTCCTGGAAGTTTTCCATCAAATCCCTTGGGTGTTTATGATATGTCAGGGAATGTGCCAGAGTGGGTATTGGATTCTTTCAGTAGTGGGTTTTATGAGAACAGCCCAATCAAAAATCCAGTGTATGACTTAGAAGGGGTGCGTCGCTACAAGGTTTCAAGAGGAGGAGGTGGATTGAGTGATCATGAAACGGCAATTAATATCTTCGATAGAGCTTATAGAAAACCCTTAAACACAGGTAGTGGTGAGGGAATTCGATGTGGGGTTAATTCTACGAGTCCTATCAAGTCTTCAATCATGGGCGCGCAATAAGCTGTTTACTTTTTCCTGCAACTTTGGCTGCTGAACTTGGTGATTCGACATATCAATGGTTGAGTCGTCGGCTGTCCCCCCAGTCATTCAAATAATCTCGTAAATAAGTTTCTGCCAAACAAAAACTTATTTACGAAGACTGGATAAAAAATTAACTCGGTTAATTGAATCTGAAACTGCCGAATTCAAAACGTGCAGCTGTCAGATCTGGCATGAGCTGTTTTAGTTGATTAGATATCGAACGAAGCCTACTCCACTTTACTTATTCGAAAACTCCGTAGTATATCGATAAAAACTGGTTTTACTATCCGCAATAGGGGATGAGACTTTTCCTCATAAATTATGGTTATAGCAAGATAAGTCTAAAAGTCTGCCTATCAAACTATGAAAGAGTTCACAAACTTCATTCTGGTTTTATAACTTGGGTTTTAAAAATGTTATAATTTCTAACCAAGCCTAACAACCAATAAAGTATAAATAATGAAACGGAATTTAATTGCTATAGCTATTTCACTCTCCTTGCTATCAGCGTGCCAAACGGAGATTGAAGCAGAACTGGAAAAGCATGGTGTCAGCTATGATGGTGTGCCTGAAAAGCCACTTGCCTATATACGAAGTCTGCCTTTAGAACAACAGGTTAAAGTACTCAAGCTTAGAAAGCGTGTGCTTCAAAACTTAGTGTTTGTTGAGGATGGTGGTTTTGTAATGGGGGATATTATTGAAGAAGTTCCAG